>JBGAHJ010000005.1:0-354759 GCA_044226255.1 Rubrivivax sp. | reverse complement strand
CTGCGCGCCGCGCTGGAAGGCGTGGGCGCGACCATCGTGGATGCGCCCTCGCTGGCGCAGTTGAAGGTCCAGCTCGACGACGAGCCGCGTTTCCCGGACGCGCTGATCTTCGACCTCGACCTCGGCTCGGGCCAGCCCGACGGCGTGGCGGCGGTGGACCAGCTGCGCGCCGAGTGGGAGATGCAGGTGCCCGCGGTGATCGTCACCGGCCGCATCGCCGTGATGGGCACGGTGCCGATGCCCAAGCGCTGCTCGCTGCTGGGCAAGCCGGTGCCGCTGGCGGCACTGGTGGGCGCCCTGCGGCGCCTGGTGCCGGCCGGGCGCGCAGGGGCGGCGGCGTGATCGCCTCGGCGGTATCCGACGGGATCATGGCGGCCGTGGCCGGCCGCAGGTTCAATGACGACTGCGCATCCAGGCGACCCGGCCAGGCGCGAAAATGGGGTATTGCCTGAATCGCCGCCAAGAGGACTTCACGATGAACACCACCCTCCGAACCTCCGTCCTGGGCCTGGCCCTGCTGCTGGGTGCCATGCACGCCAGCCGCGCGGCCGACGAAGCCTTCCAGCTGATCACCCCGGCCGAGGCGCAACAGGCCGCCAAGCTCGAGGCCTCGGCCCCTGCCGAGCCGCGCACCCGCGCGCTGCCGCTGCCCAAGCCCGGGCAACCCGCGATCCGCGTGGTCACGCCGAACACGCCGAGTTCGTCCACCGTGCCGGCGCCGGTGCGCATCGAGGTCAGCTTCAAGCCGGCCTCGGGCACGCGCATCGTGCCGTCGACCTTCCGCGTGCTCTACGGCCTGATGAAGATCGACCTGACCGACCGCCTGAAGAAGCACGCCACCGTCACCGAGACCGGCGTCATCATCGACCAGGCCCAGGTGCCGGCGGGCCAGCACCGGCTGATCCTGCAGGTGGCCGACGACCAGGGCAACACCGCCGAACAGGAACTGCGCCTGCGTGTCGGCGCGGCCAGCTGACCGTCCCCTCGCACGCCCCATGCGCGCCCGAGCGGCCCTGGCGGGCCTTGTACTCGCTGCATGCCTGGCCACCCCCACGGTCCAGGCTGGGCCGCCTGCGTCCGACACGGACACGCGCTCGATGATCGAGGCGCTGATGCCGCGCACCCGCAGCGTGCGCAACCTGGTGGTGCGGCAGAAGCCCGAGGCGGCGGCCTCGGCCGCGCTGGCCGCGAGCGCGCCCGATGCCGGCGCCTCGGCCCCCGAGCCGGCGCTGCAGCCGGTGGCCGCCGGCGCCGCCGAAGTGGCTGCGCCGCCGGCAGGGCCTGCGCCCAGCCTGTCGCTGGCGATCCAGTTCGAACCCAACTCGGCCCATGTGCGGCCCGAGAGCGGCCCGCTGCTGGGCACGCTGGTCGCGGCGATGCAGTCGCCCGAACTCAAGGGCACGCGCTTCCTGATCGAAGGCCACACCGATGCGCGTGGCGCCGCCGCCCAGAACCTGCGCCTGTCGCAGGACCGGGCCGACGAGGTGCGCCTGTACCTGGTGGCGCTGGGCGTCCATCCGTCGCGGCTCAAGGCGGTGGGCCGCGGCAGCAGCCAGCCCGAGAACGCGGTCGATCCGCTGGCGCCCGAGAACCGCCGCGTGCGCGTGGTGACGCAGGAATGAGCGTCGCGCGGCTGGCGGCGGCGGTGCTGGCGCTGTCGCTGGCCGGGGCGGCCGCCGCGCAGACCGCGGACGACAAGGGCCGCGGCACCCGACACGCGCTGATCATCGGCATCGGCGACTACGGCCCGGCCGACGTGCCGGCCTTGCGCGGCGTGGCGCACGACATCGCCAGCGCCCGTCGCATGGCCGCTGCGATGGACGTGCCGGCGGCCAACATCACCGTGCTGCGCGACCGCGACGCCAGCGCCGACGGCATCCGCCGCGCCGTGGCCCTGCTCGGCCAGCGCGTGCAGGACGGCGACCGCGTGTTCGTCTACTACTCGGGCCACGGCGCGCGCTGGCAGGACCCGTTGCTCAAGAGCGAAGGCTGCGTCGAGGGCCTGCTCGGCAGCGACGGCCAGGTGCTCAGCAACGTCGAGTTCGGGCTGCGGCTGGCACCGCTGGCGCGGCGTGCCGACAAGATGCTGGTGTTCTACGACGCCTGCTTCGCCGGCGGCCTCGCGCAGGCGCCGCTGCGCACGCGTGCGCTGCTGCGCCAGGGCGACGCGGTGCTGACGCCCAAGTTCAGCCGCGCCGGCGCGCCCGACACCTGCGGCGTGGCCGCGAACTTCCGCACCCGCGCGCTGCCGACGGTGATGCAGCAGGCGCAGGCGCTGCCGCAGAACGTCGTGCAGGTGGGTGCGGCCGGCCCCGACGAGGTCAGCTTCGACCACAGCGGTGCCGGCGGTCTGGCCACCACCGCCTGGCGGGACTGCCTGCTGGGCGAGGCGAAGGACCTCGACGGCAGCGGCGGCGTGACGGTCGACGAGGTCACGCGCTGCGCGCAGGCGAAGATCGACGCCGCGCTCGGCGGCCTGCCGGGCGCCACGGGCCAGAAGATGACGCTGGTGGGCAATACGCGCTTCGTGCCGGCCTGGGACACGGCGGCCAAGGCCGAATCCAGCGGCGCGCGCGCCCGGCCGCGGGACATCCTGGCCGAGTTGCACGGCCAGCGCGATGGCGCCCGGCGCGTCAGCGCGACGCTGCGTCGCGACGAGCTGAAGGTCGGCCGCGATGCGCTCGAGTTCGAGGTCCGTTCGGCGCGCGACGGGTACCTGTATGTCGCGCTGGCCGGCTCGGACGGCCAGAGCCTGTATCTGCTCTACCCGAACGAGCTGGCGCGCGACAACCGCGTGCGCGCCGGCCAGCCGGTGACGCTGCCCGGCAGCGGGTGGGAGATCGTCGCCGGCGGCCCGGCCGGGACCGAACACCTGCTGGTGATGGTGACCGAGGCCCCGCGCGACCTGTCCGGCCTGGCCACCGAACGCGCAGGCCCGTTCATGAAGACGCTGCTGGACGCCGCAGGGCGCTCGCGCCTGCAGCAGTTGCTGGCCAACGGCACGCCCGGTGCGGGCTGCGGCCGGCCCGGCGCGCCCAGCTGTTCCGACGCCTTCGGCGCCACGCTGCTGAACGTGAAGACGGTCGACTAGCCCGCCATCGCGGCGATCGCCGACGCCGGCAGGGCGCCCGACTGGCGAGCGGTCTCGCGGCCGCCGTCCAGCCGCACGAGGGTGGGGATGCTGCGGATGCCGAAGCGGGCGGCCAGCTGCGGGTTGTGGTCGCTGTCCACCTTCACGAACAGCGCACGGCCCGCCAGCTGGCGACCGGCCTGCTCGAAGGCCGGCGCCATCATCCGGCACGGCCCGCACCAGGCGGCCCAGAAGTCCACCAGCACCGGGCGTTCGGTGGCCGCGACCACGGCATCGAAGTCGGCATCACCCAGCTCGAGCGGCTGGCCCTGCAGCAGCGGCCGCCCGCAGCGGCCGCAGTCGGGTGCTTCATCGACGCGCGCGGCAGGCACGCGGTTCTTGGCGCCGCAGTGCGGACAGGCGAGCAGCAGTTTCGTGTCGTCCATCACCGTCATCTGGGGTGGCTGGCGCGGCGATCAAGCGGCCGCGGCCAGCCGCTGCGCCAACGCGTCGCCCACGTGCTGCATGAAGGCGCGCACGCGGGCGGTCTCGCGCAGGTCCGGGTGCGTCAGCATCCACACCGGCACGCTCAGCTCGGGGATCACCTCGGACACCGCGACGAGCTCCGCGTGCCGCTCGCCGACGAAGGTGGGCAGCACGCCGACGCCGATGCCGGTGAGCAGCATCGCGGCCACGGCATTGAAGATGTCCACGCGCACCCGCACCTGCGCCGGCGGCAGGTGCGCACGCATCCAGCGGTCGTAGACACGCTGGGTGGCGTCGCGCTCGAAGGCCACCCAGGGCGCATCGCGCAGCAGCGCGGCCATCGGCTGCGGCGTCTGCGGCAGCCCGGCGGCGCCGCGCAGCGCATACACGCGGCAGTGCGTCATCCCCAGCGGCCGGCCGACCAGGTGTTCGGCCACGTTGGCCGACAGCCGCAGCGCCACGTCGGCCTGCAGCTGCGCCGGGCCGGCATCCGCGTGGCGCCGCGCCAGGTCCACCAGGAAGGCGTTCTCCACCACCTCCACCTCGATGCCCGGATAGGCCGCCGCGAAGGCCGCCAGCGGCTGCGGCAGCAGGTGCTCCATCACGACGAAGGCGGTGGTGACGCGCAAGGCGCCGGTCATTTCGCGGTCGCGTCCCAGCACGCGGCGCTCGATCTCGTCGGCCTGGTCGGCCATGCGCCGGGCCTGCTCCAGCACCAGCGCGCCGGCCTCGGTGGGCTGGTAGCCGCTGCGCGAGCGCTCGAACAGGCGTGCGCCGAGCGACTGCTCCAGTGCGTCCAGCCGGCGCTGCACGGTGGTGGCATTGACGCCCAGCCGGCGCGCGGCCGCGGCGATCGAGCCGAGCTGCCCGATCGCCAGCACGTGCCGCAGATCGCTCCAATCCAGGCCCGCCATGCCGGCTCCTTTAGCTGCAAATTTGCAGACTCTAGTTGCATCAGACGCTGTTGTCTGCAAGTTCGCGACTACCTACATTGCGCTGGATGGACGCCCCTGCCAAGTCATTGCCGCCACCGCTGCGCCTGCTGGAACGTTCGCGCCGTGCGGCCACGCCCGCGCCGGTGCCCGCTGCCCCGCGCGGCGGGTGGCTGCGCAGGCTGCTGGGCTGGCGCTGAAGCGAACCGGTCTTGCGGCCGGATGGGCGGCGGCGCGGAATAATCCGCTGCCCTCGTCCGTAACTGCCCCGTGGAAGCCCCTGCGCCCTTTCGGCGACGCCTGCTCGACGCGATCCCGCGCCTGCGGCGTTATGCGCGCACGCTCACCTTCGACAGCAACCTGGCCGACGACCTGACGCAGCAGACCCTGGAGCGGGCGCTGCTGCACTGGCAGCAGTTCGATCCGCAGCGCGACCTGGCGGTCTGGCTGCTGTCGATCGCCCACAACGCGCACCTGGACGGTGTGCGCCGTGACGCACGGCTGTCGGTGGTAGACCCGGCGGACGTGGAACGCGCCCAGGACGCCGCCGGCGGCGACCCCGGCCCCGACGTCGGGCTGCGCCTGGACCTGCTGGCCGCCCTGCGACTTCTGTCACCGGAACAGCGTGAACCGCTGCTGCTGGTGTGCGTGGAGCAGCTGAGCTACGCAGAAGTCGCCGAGGTGATGCGTATACCCGTGGGGACCGTGATGTCGCGTGTCTGCCGGGCGCGCGCCGTGTTGCGACGCTTCCTCGACGGTGGCGAGAACCCGGCCGCGGCGCCTGCCACGCTGCGCCGGGTGGTTTGAATCAACAGCGATGACTTCAGAACGGATCAGCGACGAACAGCTCAGCGCGTGGGTCGACGGTGAACTCGACGCCGCCGAGAGCCAGCGCGTGGAAGGCTGGCTGGCGGACCACCCCGAGGAGGCCGCGCGCGCCGCCGGCTGGGCCGACGACCGCCGGGCGCTGCAGGCCCTCTTCGCCGAGGCGCCGGCCGACGCGGTGCCGGCGCGGCTGCAGGCCACGGTCTGGCGCAGCCGCCGCTGGCCGCGCTGGGCACTGGCCGCCTCGGCCGCGGGCCTGTTGCTCGCCGGTGGGCTGGTGGGTGCGGCGCTGACGTGGCAGCAACAGCAGCGGCAGTTCGCGCAGCTGCAGCTGAAGCTCGCCGCCGGCACGGCGCAAGGGTGGGTGCAGCGCGCGGCGTTCGCGCACAGCGTCTACACGATCGAGCCGCGACACCCGGTGGAGGTGCGGGCCCAGGAAGAGCATCTCGCGCGCTGGCTGACGCGTCGCATCGACGTGCCGGTGAAGCTGTTCGACCTGCACGAGCAGGGCTTCGAACTGGTGGGCGGTCGCCTGCTGCCCGACGGCCCCGGCAAGAGCGCGCAGCTGATGTACCAGGACGCCAAGGGCCTGCGCGTCACGGTCTACCTGCGCAAGCCCGAGCAAGGCGCCGACGCCGCCTTCCGCTACGAGCGCCAGGGCGACCTGGGGCTCTTCTACTGGGTCGAGGAAGGTTGCGGCTACGCGCTGGTGGGCGCCCTGCCGCGCGAGACGCTGCTGGCCCTGGCGCAATCGATCTACCAGCAGCACCCGGCCGCGCTGCCCGAATCGGCGCCGGCCTCCGCCCCGGGTCGCTGACCGGGCCTTCGGGCGGGGTTTTGGCCCCGGCGCATAAACTGGCGCGATGCCCCTTGCCTTCGAAAGCCCCGATCGCGACAGGCCCGGCTGCAGCTGCCCGCTGCATGCGCGGCGGCTCTTCACCGGCCTGCTCGCCGGCAGCGCGCTCGCCGGCCCCGCCGCCTGGGCCCAGCAGGGCGAAGGCGTGCAGGGCGACGTGGGCCGGACCTCGCGCTTCACCAAGCTCGTGTCCGCGCAGCAGGTGGAAGCGGCCGCGGCCGACCAGTACCTCAGCATGCTGAAGCAGGCCGGCGCCCAGCGCGCGCTGGCCGGCCCCGACCATCCCCAGGTGCAGCGGCTGCGCGCCATCGCCAAGCGCATCGTGCCGTTCACGCCGCCCTGGAACGGGCGCGCGCAGCAGTGGCGCTGGGAGGTCAACCTGCTGATGACGAAGGAGCTCAACGCCTTCTGCATGCCGGGCGGCAAGATCGCCTTCTACTACGGCATCCTGCAGAAGCTGCAGCTCTCCGACGACGAGGTGGCCACCATCATGGGCCACGAGGTGGCCCACGCGCTGCGCGAACACGCGCGCGAGCGCATGGGCAAGACGCTGGCCACGCGCGGCGCCATCGAGATCGGCGCCGCGCTGTTCGGGCTGGGCAACACCGGCCGCGCGGTGGCCGACATCGGCGGCCAGCTGCTGACGCTGCGCTTCAGCCGCGAGGACGAGACCGAGGCCGACATCGTCGGCATGGAGCTGGCCGCGCGCGCCGGCTACGACCCCGCGGCGGGCGTCTCGCTGTGGCAGAAGATGCTGCAGGCCAACAAGGGCGCACCGCCCGAATTCATGTCCACGCACCCGGCCGGCGACACCCGCATCAAGGACATCCAGGCCAAGCTGCCGCGCGTGCAGCCGATCTACGCGCGCGCCTCGCGCCCCGAGCGCCGCTACGGCCCGCCGCCGGCCGCCTGAGCTGATTTCAGAGCCGCTTCGGCAGCGGCTTGAGGATCACGATGCGGCGGCGCTGCACCCCGACGTAGCCGCCCACCTGCAGCGGCGCCAGCGCCTTCGCGATGCTGGTGTGCGCGCACACCAGCTGCCGCCCCAGCTCGCGGAAGGTGGGAGCGGGCTCGATCAGCCAGGTGCCGTCGCCCTGCTTCACCGCCAGCGCCTCCAGCGCCGGCTTCAGGCGGCCCCAGACATCGGTGAGCGCCACCTGCTGCAGCGCCTCGGTGGCCGAGCGCGCGCGGCGGATCACGAGGCGGATCAGCTCCATCGCGAACTCGGGGTCCTCGCGCAGGTGCTGGTCGATCAGGTGGCGCGGGATGCGCGCGCAGACCGTCTTCTCCACCGCCTCGACGCTGGCCGATCGCGGACCGCCGTCCAGCCCCATCTCGCCGACGCAGATGCCGGGCCCGTAGTAGCCGAAGATCACGCCGTGTTCGTCGTCGGCGTTGCTGAAGGCGCGCAGCTTGCCTTTCAGCACGATGTAGAGCGTGTCGCCGGGCTCGCCCTCGACCAGCAGCGTCTCGTCCTTGCGCAACCGCTTGAGCTGGCCCTGCCGCGCCAGCGCGCGCAGCGACGCCGACATCGGTACGGCGTCGACCAGGTCGTTCAGTTCGGCATCCGGGCTGGATGGCATGGCGTCGGCGCGGGCGGCCTCATGCCGCCCCGCGCCGACGCATGTTAGACGGCGAAGCTGCCGAAGCTGCCGCGCAGCGCACCCACCAAGGGGGGAAGCACGGCCACCTGCTGCACCAGGTGACGGATGCTGGTGGCGCCGGTCTTGGCGCGGATGCTGCCGATCTGCGTGCGCACCGTGCTCACCGCGACGCCGCCTTCGCGGGCGATGTCGGTCGGGCGCACGCCGCCGCACAGCATCTCGAGCACGCGCGTCTCGGCCGGCGTCAGGCTCACGCTGCGCGCGAAACCCTGCACCGAGAGCTGCTCGCAGACGCGGCGCTTGCCCAGCACCAGCAGCGTCAGCGCATCGCCGCGCCCGGCGTGCTCGGGCAGCGGCACCACCGAGACGCTGACGCGCTGCTCGCCTTCGCCCACGGTCAGCAGGCGGCGCAGGCCGCGCCGCGCCGCGGACAGCGCCTCGGCCAGCGCGGCCGCGTCCTGCGGCCGGTGGGCGTGCAGCGTGCGGCCGTTCAGTCGCAGCGGATGGCGGCCGTCGAGCTCGTGCCGCGCGGCATGGTTCAAGAACGTCACGTGCCCTTCCGGCGTCGCCAGCAGCATGCCGTAGTCGATCTCGTCGAGCATGTGCGACAGCCACGCCGCCGGGTCGCGGTTGCCCTTGCGACGCTCCGGGCCCAGGTACGCCGCGTGTGAACGCTCGGCCGCCGATCCGATCAGCTGGCTCATCGTCGTTTCGAACATCTGACACCTCCGATGGCTGGACTTCCTGTGGTGCGGATCCCGTCCCTGGACCCGCCATCGGAAGGTTAGGCAGGCAGCCGGAATTCCCGTGGTAACTGCTGGCGTGCGCGCTGTTCACTTTTCACCGACGTCATCCTCGTCGGGGGCCACCGGCGGCAGCGCGGCCAGGCTGCGCATCAGCGCGGCCACGCTGCGGTGGCCGGTCTTGCGGCGCAGCGAGACGGTCTGGCTGCGCACGGTGGCCGCGGCCACGCCCAGGGCCGCGGCGGCCTTGGCGCTGCTGTCGCCACGCGCCAGGTGCAGCAGCACGCGGGTCTCGGCCTCGGACAGGCCGTGCTGGGCCGCGAAGGCGCGCAGGTCGGACGTGTGGCCCGGTGCCGGGCTCAGACCCACCAGCAGCAGCACGGCGCCCCCCGGGCCGGGCAGCGCAGCCACCGATACCGTGCTGCGACCGCCCCGCAGCACCCATTGCAGCACCTGCGGCGGCACCTTGCCGCGACCCTGCAGCGCACTGGCCAGCGCGGCCTGGAACTCGGCGCGGCGGGCACTGTCGCTCGCCTGCACGACGCCCTTGGGGCCGAGCATCAAGGGCCGCTGGCATTCGAGCATCTCGCGCGCCGGGTGGTTGGCGTGCAGCAGGCTGCCGTCGCCGCGCAGCAGCAGCAGCGGCCAGGCGAGCGCGTCGGTGATCAGTGCCAGGGTGTGAGCCGGCGGCAGCGGCTCGTCATCCGCCGTCTCGGACGAGAACTTCATTCCAGTTGTGGACGTTATCGGCGCCCACCGCCGGCGGCATCATCGAATCGGTTGATGCGAGTGCCCGCTGTCAGCGCAACGCCACGACTCCGCTCGCCTGGGCCGGCAGGTGCAGGCGCAGCGCGCCGCGATCGACGGCGGCCCGCGCGTCGCCGCACAACACGTCCGACGCAGCCGGCGCCAGCGGCAGCGACGCCAGTGGCAGTTCCACGTCCACGGCGGCGCCGCGGTTCACGGCCACGACGCTGGCTGCACCGTCGGTGAAGCGGGCGTAGGCCAGCCAGTCGGCGCCATGGCCCAGCGTCAGCACGGCCCCTTCGCGCCACTCGGCGCGCATGCGTCGCAAGCGCGCCAGCGCCTGCACGTGGCCGAGCAGCGCGGCGGGCCAGCGTTCGCGGTTCCAGTCGAAGCAGCGACGGCAGTCCGGGTCGGCGCCGCCTTCGAGGCCGATCTCGTCGCCGTAGTAGACGCAGGGCACGCCGGGCCGGGTGAACAGCAGCGTCAGCGCCACCTGCAGCATGCGGTGGTTGCCGTCGAGCTCGCTCAGCAGGCGCGGGGTGTCGTGGCTGTCCAGCAGGTTCAGCTGCGCGAGCTGGTTGTCGTACGGGATGGCGGCGATCGCGCGTGTCATCCAGGCCTCGAAGGCCGCGGTGGTGACGGTCGTGCGGCGCCCACTCAGCTCCAGCCCGGCCAGCCAGGCCTTCACCGGCTGCGCGAAGCCGTAGTAGTTCATCGCACCGTCTTCCTGGTCGCCCTGCAACCAGCGCGTGGCTTCCGAGAAGTGCTCGCCGAGCACGTAGGCCTCGGGGTTCTCGTCGCGGATGGCGGCCCGGATCGCGGCGACGTGCTGCGCGTTGCGCGCCGCGCCCGGGCCTTCGCCCAGCATGTGGATCACGTCGAGCCGCCAGCCGTCGATGGACCAGGGCGCGCGCAGCCAGCGCCGCAGCACCGCGTCCGGCCCGGCGTAGACGGCCTGCTGCACGGCGGGCACGGCGAAGTCCAGCACCGGCAGCGAGCCGTGGCCCTTCCAGCCGAGCGCACGGCCCGCGGCATCCCGGGCATACCAGCCCGGCTGCTGGCGCACCCAGGGGTGGCCTTCGCCGGTGTGGTTCACCACCGCGTCCAGCACCAGGCGCATGCCACGCGCCTGCGTGGCCTCGCGCAGCGCCCGCAGCGCGGCGTTGCCGCCGAGCAGCGGGTCCACCGCACCGTAGTCCACCGTGTCGTAGCGGTGGTTGCTGGGGCTTTCGAAGACCGGGTTCAGGTACAGCGCGGTGATGCCCAGCTCCTCGTGCAGGTAGGGCAGGCGTTCCCGCAGGCCTGGCAGGTCGCCGCCGTAGACCTGGCTGCTGCCGTGGCGTGGATCGGGCCGAGTGCCCCAGGGAACGAGCGGCTGCGCCGGCGGCGGCGACCCTGCGCCGCGCGCGAAGCGGTCGGGGAACACCTGGTAGAACACCTGGCCGCGCACCCAGGCCGGCGGCCGGTGCTGCGCTTCCCGGGCGACGCGGAAGTGCTGCGCTTCCGGCGGCACATGCGCGTGCGCACCGTCGGCGGCCAGCCAGTGCGTGCCCGTGTCGCCCGCCACGCCGAAGCAGTAGCGCGTGGCCACGTGCGCACCGTCCCAATCGATGCGGCCGCGGTGGCGATGCAGCGCGCCCTGGCGCCCATCGGGCTGCAGCGGCACCAGCAGCTCCTCGTTGTCGGGCAGGGCCCGCACGAAGGCGCGGCACGGCTCGGCGCTGAGCAGCACGAGCTCGAGGCCCCGGTCGTCGGGCACGACCCAGGGCGCGATGGGTGGATGCAGCAGGAACATGGCGGGGCCGATTGTGTGGGCCGTCGCTATGATGGGCCGCGTGTTGCGCCGCCTCCTGCCCGCCCTGGTGGCCGCCCTGTCGTTCGCGGGCGGCGCCCTCGCCAACAAGCCGCTCGTCTACTGCGCCGACGCCAGCCCCGAGGGCTTCGACCCCGCGCTGTGGGACAGCAGCAGCACCGCCGCCGTCACCTCGCAGATCTTCCAGGGCCTGGTCGCCTTCAAGCGCGGCACCGCCGAGCTGCAGCCGCGCCTGGCCACCGCCTGGACCGTCTCGCCCGACGCGAAGACCTTCAGCTTCACGCTGCGCCGCGGCGTGGCCTTCCACAGCACCGTCGACTTCAAGCCGACACGCGAATTCAACGCCGACGACGTGATCTTCACGTTCACGCGGCTGATCGACCCCAGGCACCCGTTCAACCTGGCGTTCCCGGCCACCTACGTCTACCCGCAGAGCCTGGGCCTGGCGCAGATGATCGCCGGCATCGACCGCGTGAGCGACCACGAGCTGCGCTTCCGCCTGCACAAGCCCAACGTCAACTTCCTCTCGTACTTCTCGTTCAGCTTCGCCGGCATCCACTCGGCCGAATACGCCGCCCAGCTGCTGGCGCGCGGACAGGCCAGCCGCATCAACAACCAGCCGGTGGGCACCGGCCCCTACCAGTTCAAGAGCTACCGCAAGGACGACGTGCTGCGGCTGCTGGCCCACCCCGGCTACTGGGGCGGGCGGCAGCGCACCGAGCGCCTGGTCTACGCGATCAGCCGCGAGCCCAACGTGCGGGTGCAGAAGCTGGCGCGCGGCGAGTGCCACGTGGCGGCGGCGATCCGCGACGTCGACGTCAGCGCCCTGAGCGGGCATCCGCAGGTGGTGATCCAGAAGACGCGCGCGCTGAACATCTCCTACCTGGCCTTCAACCTGAAGAAGGCGCCGGTGGACAAACGCGAGGTGCGCGAGGCGCTGGACATCGCGGTGGACCGCGACGCGCTCTTCAAGGTGCTGTTCCCGCGCGGCGACGCGATGCAGGCGGTGAGCGCCTTTCCGCCCGCGGTGCCCGGCTACAACCGCGCGCTGAAGAACGAGTTCGATCCTGCGCGCGCGAAGCAGCTGCTGGCCGCGGCCGGCCATCCGAACGGCTTCGAGATCGACCTCTGGGCGCTGCCGATCAGCCGCCCCACCAACCCCAACGGCCAGCTGATGGCGCAGATGATCCAGGCCGACTGGGCGAAGATCGGCGTCAAGGCGCGCATCGTCACCTACGAGTGGGGCGAGTACCTCAAGCGCGCGAACCAGGGCGAGCACCACGTCTACATGAGCGGCTGGAGCACCGACGTGATGGCCGCCGACGAGTTCCTCACCCCCAACCTCACCTGCGCCGCCAGCCGCGGCGGCATCAAGTTCTGCAATGCCGAGTTCGATGCACTGGTGGAAGCGGCGCGCGGCGAGGTGGACGAGGCCAAGCGGCTGGCGCTGTTCGAACGCGCGCAGGCGATCTTCAAGCGCGAGCGGCCCTGGATCACGATGGCGCACTCCTCCGTCTACATCCCGCTGCGCAAGGACGTGCAGGGCTTCGTGATGGCGTCCAACGGCAGCGTGGACTTCGAGAACGTCTACCGCCCATGACGACGAGCTTGCCGATGCTCCCCGTCGAGCAGATCGCCACCGACCCGGCGTTCCGCCGGCTGGCCACGCTGCGCGGCGTGGTGGTGGACCTGCGCTACGCCGGCACCAACAACTTCGCCGGCGTCGATCTCTACCGCGGCATGGACTGCGCGTGGCTGCGCGCCGAAGCCGCCGCCGGCCTGGAAGCGGCCGCGGCGTGGCTGGCCGACGCGCACCCGGGCTGGCGCATCCTGCTGCTGGACGCGCTGCGGCCGCAGCGCGTGCAGGAGGCCATCTGGCAGGACGTGGCCGGCACCGAGATGGAACACTACTTCGCCAACCCCGTGCGCGGCAGCATCCACAGCTTCGGCATGGCGGTGGACGTGACGCTGCTCGACGCGCAGGGCGCCGAGCTCGAGATGGGCAGCGGCTTCGACGAGATGAGCACCACCTCGCACCCCGCGCTGCACGCCGAGCTGCTGGCCAGCGGCCGCCTCACCCGCGAGCACGTGGCGCGGCGCGACACGCTGCGCGACGCGATGGCGCACGGCGGCTTCCACGGCATCCCCACCGAGTGGTGGCACTTCGACCACGGCGACCGCGACCGCGTGCGGCACGCGCTGCCGCGCATCTGGTGAGAACAAGACCATGATCGACCGACGACAACTGCTGGCCGCGCTCACTGCCGCCGCGGCAGTGCCCGCGATGGCGCAAACCACCCCCAACCCGGCGCTGCTGCGCGCGCGCCGGCTGCGCCCGGGCGACACCGTGGCGCTCGTCAGCCCGTCGGGCGCCACCTATGAACGCGCGCCCTACGAGGTGGCGATCGAGTCGCTCACGGCGCTCGGCTTCAAGGTGCGCGAGGCGCCGAATCTGCGCGCCCGCTACGGCCACTTCGGCGGCACCGACGCGCAACGCGCCGGCGACATCAACACGATGTTCGCGGACCCTTCGGTGCACGGCATCCTGGCGATGACCGGCGGCTCGGGCGGCGGGCGCATCCTGCCGCTGATCGACTACGCCACCATCCGCCGCAACCCCAAGTTCTTCGGCGGCTTCAGCGACCTCACCGCGCTGATCAACGCGATCCACCAGCAGACCGGCCTCGTCACCTTCCACTGCCCGATGGCGGGCTCGGAATGGAACGAGTTCAGCCTGGGGTGGTGGCGCGGCACCGCGATGGAAGGCGAGCGCATGCTGCTGGCCAACCCGAAGGACAAGGACGACAACATCGTGCCGCGCACGGGGCGCATCACGACGATCCGCCCCGGCGCCGCGCGCGGCCCGCTGATCGGCGGCAACCTCGCCGTGCTCACCGCGATGGCCGGCTCGCGCTACTGGCCGCGCTTCGACGGCGCGATCCTGTTCCTGGAGGAGGTCAACGAGTACATCTACCGCGTCGACCGCATGTTCAGCACGCTGAAACTGAGCGGTGCGCTCGACCGCGTCGCGGGCGTGGTGCTGGGCGCCTTCACCAACTGCGGCCCCGGCGACGGCAACTACGGCACGCTGACGCTGGACGAGGTGTTCGACGACTACCTGAAGCCGCTGAACGTGCCGGTGTTCAGCGGCGCGCTCTTCGGCCACATCAAGCGCAAGTTCACGCTGCCGGTGGGCCTGCCGGTGGAGATGGACGCCACGGCCGGCACCGTGCGCTTCCTGGAAGCCGCGGTCAGCTAGAGGCGGGCCGGCGCAGCGCGCGCCAGCCCAGCACGGCCAGCGCCGGCAGCAGCAGCCACGTCCCGGCATCCAGCACGCCGGCCGTGGCCCGTGCGGCGCCCCAGGCGAACAGCAGCGCCACGACGAGGGACAGCACGGCCGCCGCCAGGCGCCAGGGCGCGTCGTCACGGCGGTTCACGAACACGCGCCAGGCCAGCAGCGCGAGCGCCAGCGCCAGCAGCGCCCACTTCAGCCGCGCGGCCAGGTTCACGTCGGCCACGGTCGCGTCGACCAGCGCGAAGTCGATCAGGTCGTCCAGCGCACGCCCGGTCATGCCGTTCTCGGCGATGTCGAACAGCCCCGCCGCCACCGCCGGCACGCCGATCAGCTGGCGCCGCACCGAGTCGCCGTCGCCGCGCGGCATGAAGCCGAGCGTGAAGAACAGCAGCAGCGAGACATAGGCCGGCACGAACAGCACCGAGTCGACGAACAGGTTGCCGCGCAGGCGCCAGAAGCTCGGCGCGCCGCCGGGCGCCACCGTGCCCAGCTCCTGCCAGCCGTTCACCGCCCCGTCGCGGAACGCCGCGGCGCTGGGCGCGAGTTCGAGCGACACGATCGAGAGCCAGCGGTCGCGCGGCGCGTGCAACACGCCCACCAGCAACAGCAGCGCCAGCCCGAAGAGGGCCAGGCGGATCAGCAGGCCACGGCGCTGGCTCGGTGTCAGGGCGTTCATCGGCCGGCTCCCGAAGCCGCGAGTTCGGCAGCGGCGGCGTGGATGCGCGCGACGATGCGCGCCGCCTCGCGCTGCGCCAGCGCTTTCGCGCCGTCGTCGAGCTTGCGCCGCGCCGCACCCGACAGCGCCCAGCCCAGCGGCGCCTCGGCGAACTCGGCCGGCACCACCAGGTCGATCAGGTCGGGGCCGAGCTGGCGCTCGGCGATGGCCCGCACCGTCACCGCGTGCGAACCGCGCACATGGGCCAGCGCCAGGCCGACCGAGCCGCTCTCGGGGAACAGGCCCAGCGAGCCGGCCCGGTGCGCCGCCTGGTGGTCGAGCGGTTCGCGGCTGTTGCGGATCACCAGCAGCAGCGGCCGCATGCGCGGAAAGCCCTGCACGCGCGGCAACGCCTGCATCAGGTCCAGCGCCGATTGCACGCCGGAGTTGTCGAAGTAGCCCCCGTCGACGAGGCGGAACGTCGGTGGCGTGTCCGGGTTGTCGTCGTCGATGCGCACGGTACCCGCCGGGCTGACCAGCGGAAAACGCGCGCTGTGGTGGGCCAGGCCGGCGAGCGTCTGGCGCGGCGCCGTGGAGCCGGCCTGCATGGCGTCGAAGGTGTTGACGAAGAGCGGCGGCGCGGCCGACAGCCGGGTCAGCGCCACGCGCTCGCCGGTCTCCACGCGCGTGGCGTTCAGCACCAGGTGCGGCAGCGCCGGGCAGCCGGCGTAGAGCGTCTCCAGCGTGTTCTCGAAGGGCTGTCCCGGCAGGTGCGCGAAGCCGCGCTGCCAGGCGCCCTCGATGGCACGCGAACGGTCCAGGCCGCCGATGGCCACCGGAAGGAAGCGCTGGATCAGGTCGCCGTAGAACATCCCGGCCACGGCGGGCGAGACGAAGTCGGCCGAGAGCGCGCGCGTGGCGGACAGGGCCGGCGCGCTGTCGGCGGCCAGGCTCACCACGCCGGCCGGCAGCGCGGGCCCGGGGCCGCAGTAGTCGGCGCGGTGCGTGGCGAGCCACGCGGCCACGCCCAGGCTGCCGCCGGACACGCCCGACAACACCGCATAACGCCGTTTCAGCGTGGGGTCCTGCGCGTCCAGCGCGTCCAGCACGGCCGCCGTCCAGTACGCGGCGCGGATGCCGCCGCCTTCGCTGGCCACGAAGATCGGCACGCCGTCGGCCGGCAGCCGCGCGGCCAGCGCCTTCAGCACCTCGGCCGGCGGCTCGGGCGCGGCAGCCTGCACGCGCGCGGGCTGCACCACGTGGTTGTCGTTGAAGGCGCCGAACACGAGGCCGGCGAACAGGATCACCCACACCCACAGCGGCGGCAGCGCATGGCGCAGCGGCGCGTAGGTGAGCACGAAGCTGCCGAAGAGGTTGATCGAGGCCAGCGCCAGCGCCGCCACCGCCGCCGGGCCCACCACGCGCGGCAGCGTGATCGGGAACAGCCAGAACAGCAGCGCCAGCGACATCGACAGCGCGATGCTCCACAGCATCACCTGCTGCGTGCCCGGCGGCGTGGGCTCGTCCATCGGCAGCTGGGCCGGGCGGCTGGCACCGCCTTGCGCGTGACGCGCCGACGAGCGCTCGCCGATGCCCATGCGATCCATCAGCCGGCCGCGCAGGATGTAGAAGGCCAGCAGCAGCGCCCCGGTGCCGATGAAGGCCAGCGCCCAGCGCCACGCGGTTTCGCGCTCGTCGCCTTCGAGCGCCAGCGCACCGCGGTTCAGCCCCAGCAGCGCCGCTGCCACCAGCGCCGGCGCGGTGAGGCCGAAGGCGCGCGGCAGCCAGGTCTGCCAGAAACCCGTGGCCGGCAGCGGCAGGGCGGGCATCTGCGCGGTCAGCAGCCAGCGGCCGCTGTACCACACCGACAGCGACAGCGTCGCGCTGGCCACCAGCAGGAACGCGAGGCCGGCGATCGTGGTGTCGACGCCGCTGCGCTGCGTGGCCGCGCTCACCAGCGCGCGCAGCACGTCGCGACCCTGGCCGCTGAGCAGCAGGCCCGCCAGCACCACCAGGCTCGCCACCGGGAACATGCAGCGCACGCTGCCGCGGATGAAGTCGGCCCAGAGCGTGGGCAGCGGGCGTGGCGGCGACTCGGGCTGCATGGCGCGCAGTATCCCGGCGCGCCGGCCCGGCTTCAAGCGCGCTTCAGGCGCGGATTCCGTCGTTCGGTGGACGTGGCGGCCCCGCGGGCCGGCGCTGCCATCCACAGCACCCCCACGGCGACCAGCAGCGGCAGGTTCTTCGCCAGCGGACCGCAGTGGTCCAGCGTGAGCTCCGGCATGTGGAAGGCCGCGGTGAGCGTGTAGCCGACGATCGCCGCGGCCTGCAGCGCATGCACGCGCGGGCCCGGGTGCAGCAGCACGGCGAGGCCGAGCGCGGTGTTCAGCGTGCAGCTGGCCAGCAGCGCCACCAGGCCGGCGTCGCCGGCGAAGCCGCAGCGCGCCAGCAGCTCGAGCACGCCCGAGCGCTGCGGCAGCGCCAGGCTGATCGCGGCGGTCCACAGCCACATCGCCGCCAGCGCGCCGCGCAGCGCCCAGGCGAGCGCCGGGCTCAGCTCGGCACGCAGCGAGATCCAAGGCGCCGGCGGGCTGATCGCGAGGCCCGTGGCGAGCGTACTGGGCGCCCGGCCCAGCAGCGCGGCCGCCGCGTTCTGCGCCGGCACGTTGCCGCGCGCCAGCAGCGCCACCGTCTCGCGGCAGAACACCGACTGCGGCAGCGCCTCGGCACACCAGCCGGCCAGCCGCATCAGCGCCAGCGGCAGCGGCATCCACAGCGCGTCGCCCAGCTGCTGCGCGGCGCGGAAGGTGGCGAGCATCTCGCGGTAGCTCGTCGCCGAGGCGCCGCCGAGTTCGAAGACGCCGCGCGCCGGCTGCTCGCGTTCGAGGCAGCGAACCACGATCTCGGCGAGCTCGTAGACGTGCAGCGGCTGCAGGCGCATGGTGCCGCCGCCGGGCAATGCCACCACCGGCAGCGCCGCGAGCGTGGCAAAGAGCGCGGTGCTCGGGCAACCGGGTCCGTAGAGCAGCGAAGGCCGCAGCACGGTGCCGGCCAGGGGCAGGGCCAGCAGCGTCTCGTCGGCCGTGCGCTTGCTGCGCAGGTAGGGCGACTCGCCCGTGTCGGCGCCGAGCGCGGACACCTGCACCACGCGCGCGATGCAGGCCTGCGCGGCGCCTTCGAACAGCTCGGCCGGCCCGCTGGCGTGCACCCGTTCGAAGCTCTGGCCGCCACGGGCCATCAGGATGCCGACGCAGTTGACCACCGCGTCCACCTGCAGCTCGCGCAGCCGCTCGGCCCAGGCCGGCGCGCTCACGGGCGCCATGAAGTCGATGCGCAGCGGCCCGCTGCGCGACGCACCCAGCACGCGATGGCCGCGCGCCTTCAGCGCGGCCGTCACCGCGCGGCCGACGAAGCCGGTGCTGCCGCAGACCAGGACCTTCACCTCGAACCTCCTTCGCCTTCATGCAGCCGGCAAGCCCCGGCCTGGCAATGCGCCATGCGGGCCGCCGTGCGGCGCGCGCGCCAGGCGCGCAGCGCGTCGATCAGCGGCGCCGCGGCGCCCGAGATGGCACGCCGGTGGCGTGCGAACACGCGGTAGCCGGCATCGGCCAGCGGCCGCATCGGGCCCCAGCCCGCCGGCGCGAACAGCCAGCCCAGGTCGACCGCGGCGTAGGCCGCGCGCAGCGCCGGCACGCCGATGAGCACGCGGCCGTCGCCGCACACGGCGTGCAGTTCGGCGTCGAGCGCGGCGTGGGTGGTGCCCCAGGCCGCGGCGTCGAAGCCCGGCGCGGCGATGTCGATGAATCGCAGCCGCCCTTGGGCATCACGCTCGCGCAGGTGGTCCATCTCGAGCGCGCAGACCGGGCAGGCGGCGTCGTAGAGCAGGGTCAACGGATAGACAGTGTTCATGCGGAAATTTCTGTCAAAAGAGAAATAGATGGACGAACGAAGAGGCCACTGATCGTCCAGCGGTCAGGGTCCGAGCAGGTGCGCCGGCGTCACGGGGTCCGCGCCGGCGTCGTCGGCCGGCACCCGGCCGAGCAGCCGCTTGATGCGCGCGCCCAGCTTCAGCACCTGGGCCAGCGTCTCCGGGTCGAGCCGCAGCATCTCGTCGCTCCAGGCGGTGAGCGTCTCCAGCAGCTCCAGCGTCTCCTGCATGCGCAGCTTCGCGGCCGCCGGCTCGCGGCTGATGCCGGGGTCGGCCAGCAGTTCGCGCAGCACCTCGATGGTGGGAGCTATCTCTCTTTTTTGACGCTCTCTGACGATAGTGCGCACCAACTCCCAAATCTGCGTCGATGTCTCGAAGTGATCGCGCCGGTCACCGGCCAGGTGCACCAGCTTCACCAGGTTCCAGCCCTGCAGCTCGCGCAGGCTGTTGCTGACGTTGGACCGTGCGACGCCCAGGGTCTCGGTGATCTCCTCGGCGTGCATCGGCCGGCCCTGGATGTACAGCAGCGCGTGGATCTGCGAGACGGTGCGGTTGACGCCCCAGCGGGCCCCCATCTCGCCCCAGTGCAGGACGAAGCGCGACATCGTGGGCGACAGGTTCATGCCCGCAATGTGCGCCTGTCTCAAATTTCTGTCAAGACAGAAATCGGAGCCTAGAAGCGCGACCCCGGCTGGCTCAGGAAGGCCGCTTCCTCGGCGCTGCTCGGCCGCCCGAGGATGGCGTTGCGGTGCGGAAAGCGGCCGAAGCGCGCCACGATGTCGTGGTGCTTCTGCGCCCACACCAGCAGCTCGGCTGTCTGCGGATGCTCGGCCGCGAGCGCGCCGAAGAGCGCCAGCGCCCGCTGCTGCTGCGCCAGGTCTTCCGCATGTTCGAACGGCAGGTAGACGAACTGGCGCTGCCAGGGGCCGAGCGCACGATCCGCGCCGCTGGCCACCAGCGACTGCGCGGCGGCGAGCGCCAGCGCGTCGCCCGCGAAGGCGCGTGGCGTGTCGCGGAAGGCGTTGCGGGTGAACTGGTCCAGCACGACGATGCGCGCCAGCGCAGCTTGCGGCGTCGCATCCCAGTCGCGCAGGCCGCCCTGCAGCGCGGCGTCCAGCGCGGCGCCGAAGCGCTCGCGGATCTGCGTGTCGAAGGCCGGGTCCTTGCGGAACCACTCGGCCCGCGCCTCGGTGGTGGGCGGGTCGCCGAACCAGAAGCCGAGTACCGCGCTGGCGTCCATCGCCTCAGTCCAGCTTCGCGCCCGAGTCCTTCACCGCCTTGGCCCACTTGGGCATCTCGGCGGCCAGGTACTGCGTGAAGGCGTCGGGCCCCAGGAATGCGGGGTCGGCGCCCTGCGCCACCATGCGGCTGCGGATCTCGGGTGTCTCCAGCGCCGCCTTGAAGGCCGCGCCCAGCTTGTCCAGCACCGGCCTGGGCGTGCCCGCCGGCGCCAGCACGCCGTAGAAGCCCACCACGTCGAAGCCCTTGATGCCGGCCTCGATCAGCGTCGGCGTATCCGGCAGCGCCGCGCTGCGTTCGCGGCTGGTGACGGCCAGCGCGCGCAGCTTGCCCTGCTTCACGTACTGGCTGGCCTGCGGGATGGACTCGGCCATCATCTGCACCTGCCCGGCCAGCAGGTCGGTGAAGGCCGGGGCGCTGCCCTTGTACGGGATGTGAACGATGAAGGTGCCGGTGGCCGACTTGAACATCTCCGGCACCAGGTGGCTGATGCCGCCGTTGCCGGCCGAGCCGTAGTTCAGCCGCCCGGGGCTCTTCTTCGCCAGAGCGACGAACTCCTGCAGCGTGTTCGCGGGCACCTGCGGGTTGACGACGATCGCCAGCGGCTGCATCGCGGTGCGCGCCACCGGCGCGAAGTCGCGCAGGGTCTGGTACGGGCTCTTCGGGTAGATGGCCGGGTTGATCACCATCGTGCCGGTGTTGGCCATCAGCAGCGTGTGGCCGTCGGGCTCGCTCTTGGCGACGAAGTCGGCGCCCACGGTGCCACCGGCGCCGGCCTTGTAGTCGACGATCACCGGCTGCCCCAGCAGCTGGCCCAGGCGGTCGGCCAGCAACCGCGCGTGCGCGTCCAGCGGGCCGCCGGCGGGGAAGCCGATCAGGATCTTCACAGGCTTGGTGGGGAAGGCCGTCTGCGCGACGGCGGGGGCAGCGAGCACGGCCGCGCAGGCGGCCAGCAACAGGGAACGTCGGCTCATGGGTCTCAGGCGCTGAACGGGGTTTCGAGGAGGTCCTGCGTCTCCGGATGGCGGCGCATGTAGGTGGCGACGTAGCTGCAGTTCGGGCGCACCCGCAGCCCCTGCGCGCGCGCCCATTCGAGCGCCGCCTGCACCAGCTGTGCCGCCAGGCCCTTGCCCTGCAGCGCGGCCGGCACCTCGGTGTGCACCAGCGCGAGCACGTCGCCGTGACGCCGGTAGGCGCATTCGGCCAGGTGGCCGTCCAGCCGGATCTCGAAGCGCGAAGCCCCCGGGTTGTGGGTGACGGTGGTGGTGCTCATTCGTGGAATTGTGACGCGGGGCGCCAGACCGTCGGCCGGGCCTTCATTTACATTGAGTTGCATCGTGGGTGAGGCCGTCGGGGGCCGGGGGTGGCTGTGGGCAAGGCCTGGTTTCTGGAGAGCATCGCGGCCGACGGCTCGCACGTGACGCAACCCATCCGCAGCCTGCCGTTCCGCGTCGGCCGCGACCCGCTGGGCAACGACCTCGTCGTCGATGCACGCGGCCTCAGCCGCCAGCACGCGGTGATCGACCTCGACCCCGCCGGCCGCCTGCGTGTCACCGACCAGGGCAGCACCAACGGCACCTTCGTCAACCGCGAGCGCATCAGCGCCGCGCGCGTGCTCGACGAGAACGACGTCATCCACTTCGGCAACGCCGAGTTCCGCCTCGGCCGCGAAGGCAGCCCCGAGAGCGTGATGCCGGTGGACGACCCGCGCACGATGATCGTGCCGGTGGACCGCACGCTGAGCGCGAACTTCGTGGCCCACGAGCGCCAGTTCAAGGAGCTGCTGCGCGGCCGCGGGCTGTCGGCGGCGGCGCAGCCCATCGTCGAGGCCGGCAGCGGCCGCATCTTCGCGTACGAGCTGCTCGGCCGCTGCACGCACCCGGAGCTGCCGGCGTCGCCGATGCAGCTGTTCCACCTGGCGGCCGCGCTCGACCGCGAGGCCGAGCTGAGCGCCGCCTTCCGCAACTTCGGCGTCACGGCCATCGCGCCGCGGCTGAAGGGCGCGCGCCTCTTCGTCAACACGCACCCCAGCGAGACCTTCGCCGACGGCTTCTTCGCCGCGCTGAAGGCGCTGCGCGCGCACCAGGGCGCACCGCAGCTGGTGGTGGAGGTGCACGAGACCGCGGTGGTCGACGTCGGCCAGATGCGCGAGCTGGCGGCGCGGCTGTCGGAGATCGGCGTGCCCTTCGCGTACGACGACTTCGGCGCGGGCCAGGCGCGCATCGCCGAACTGGGCGACGTGCCGGCGCACTTCGTCAAGTTCGACATGGGCCTGGTGCGCGGCATCCACGAAGCCGGCGAAGGCAAGCAGCGCGTGGTGCGCGATCTGGTGAAGCTGGTGCTGGACCTGGGCTCGGTGCCGCTCGCCGAAGGCGTGGAGCTCGAAGCCGAAGCCCGCGTGTGCCGCGAGATGGGCTTCCAGCTGGTGCAGGGTTACCTCACCGGCAGGCCGGTGCCGATAGACGCGGTCTGAGCGTCAGCCCTTCCTGCCGCTGAAGAGGCCGGCGAACCAGTTCTTCACCACGGTCCACATCAGGCCGAGCGCGTTCAGCTCCTTCACCGCAGGCGCGGCGGGCTTCGCACCGTCATGCGCCGGCAGCGCGCCGGGGGCCTGGCTGCCCTGCACCATGCGGATCGCGGTGGTCTCGCCGAGCAGCAGGTCCTGCTGCGTGGCGGCCGGCACGGCGACCGCGGCGGCCTGGAAGTTGGCGGCGAACTGGGCCAGCATGGCATCCGACACCGGCACCAGCAGGCGGCTGCCGAACTGCGCCAGCTTGCCGCTCACGACGATGGTGGCCACGCCGACCAGCGTGCTGTGCAGCGGCGTCTCGCCCGGCTCCAGGTGCGCGGCCAGCTGCATCGAGGCCGACGAGCCGGCCTTGTCGGCGCCCTTGGCCATCATCTTCAGCGAGCGGGCGGCCTCGTCCAGGCCCTGCAGCTCGATCTCGCCGCCGAAGCTCATCACCGCCGGGCCGATCTTGCTCTTGACCGTGCCCTTGAAGTGCGTGTCGTCCAGCTGCTCGGTGATCTGTGCGCCGGGCATGCAGGCGGCCACCGCGCGGATGTCGGCGAGCACCGTCCAGGCCTGCTCGGGCGTGGCGGCAACGGGATAACGCTTGTCGAGCTTGACTTCCATGGCCGGCGATTCTCTCAGCCCCGGCGGTCGCGGCGGCAGCGCAGCAGCGCGGCGCGCAGCCGGTCGGCATCGATGGGCTTGGTGAGGAAGTCGTCCATGCCGGCGGCCATGGCGGTGTCGCGCTCGGTGACCAGCGCCGCGGCCGTGAGCGCGATCACCGGCAGGCGGTGGCCCAGGCGGCGCAGCTCGCGCGTGGCTTCGTGGCCGCTCATCACCGGCATCTGCACGTCCATCAGCACCGCGTCGAAGGGCACGCCGTCGGCGGCGGCGCGCTGCACCGCGGCCACCGCCGCGCGGCCGTCGCCCACCTGCGTCACCGCCACGCCCCAGCTCTCCAGCATCGCCACCGCGATCAGCATGTTGACCGCGTTGTCCTCCACCATCAGCACGCGCAGGCCGGCCAGCGCCGCCGTGTCGCCGCTCCCGGTGCCGGCCGCCGCGGCCTCGGCGCCCGGCGCGCAGGGCGGCAGCGGCAGGTCGACCCAGAAGGTGCTGCCCTCGCCCGGCGTGCTCTCCACGTCGACGCGGCCGCCCATCAGCGTGGCCAGCTCCTGGCAGATCGAAAGCCCCAGGCCGGTGCCGCCGAAGCGGCGGGTGGTGCTCTGGTCGGCCTGCGTGAAGGGGCGGAAGAGGCGCGCGCGGGTCGCCAGGTCGATGCCCACGCCGCTGTCCTGCACCGCGAGCCGCACCGTCTCGCCGCCGGCCGGGCGCTCTGCCCGCAGCACCACATGGCCACGCGGGGTGAACTTGATCGCGTTGGAGAGGAAGTTCATCAGCACCTGGCGCACGCGCAGGGCGTCGCCGCGCACCGCGCCGCCCGCGCCCTGCAGCGCCGCGGGGTCGGCTTCCAGCTCGAGCGTGAGGCCGTGCGCCACCGCCAGCGTGGCGTAGTGGCGCTGCAGCGTCTGCAGCAGGGCCACCAGGTCGAAGGCGGTGTGCTCGATCTCGAGCTTGCCGGCCTCGATCTTCGACAGGTCCAGGATGTCGCTGATGATGCCGGCCAGCGACTGCGCGCTCTCGACGATCTGGTCCAGGTAGGGCCCGCGGCGCTCCGGCGGTGTCGCCGGGTCGCTGGCCAGGCGCGCGAGCCCGATCATGCCGTTGAGCGGCGTGCGCAGCTCGTGGCTGGTGTTGGCCAGGAAGGCGCTCTTGGCGCGGCTGGCGGCCTCGGCGTCGTCGCGCGCGCGGGCCAGGGCCTGCTCGGCCTGGCGGCGCTCGGTCACGTCCTCGATGATCCAGACGGTGCCGCCCTCGGCCGGCCGCCGCGGGTCGATGGCGCGCCCGCGCACGCGCGCCAGGAAGCGGCCGCCGTCCTTGCGCCGCGCCTCGCGTTCGGTCTCGGCCGGCTCGCCGCGGGCCAGCGCCGGGCCCAGCAGCCGGCCCACCTCGGCGTAGTCCTCGTCGCTCACCCACACCACGCGGCCGGGCTGGCCGATCAGTTCGCCGGGGTCCCAGCCGTACATCTGCTCGAAGGCGCGGTTGGCCAGCACGAAACGGCGCTCGCGCGTGACGGCGATGCCGATCGAGGCGTTGGCGAGGATGGCCTCGCGCTCCAGCCGCTGGCGCTCGCGTTCGCTGACGTCGCGCGCGTTGATCACCATGTAGTCGCGCTGGTCCATCGTGAAGCGCGCGGCCGACACCACCATCGGCAGCGCGCGCCCGTTCTTGGCGATGAAGCGCACCGGCAGGTCGGTCACCTGGCCGTGCTCGCGCAGCTGGCCCACGAAGGCGTCGCGCTCGGTGTCGCTGCCCCAGACGCCCAGTTCCAGCGAGGTGCGGCCCACGGCCTCGGCGGCGCTGTAGCCGCTGGTGCGCTCGAAGCTCTGGTTGACCATCACGTAGCGGCCGGTGGCCAGCTCGGTGAGCGTGATCAGGTCGGGGCTGGTCGCCACCAGGTGCGACAGCATCGTCTCCGAGCGCCGCACGGCCTCGTCGGCGGCCAGCCGCTCGGTGTCGTCGATGAAGATCGCCAGCAGCGCCGGCCCGCCCTCGGCGGTGACGACCACGCTGGTGGCGCGCACGCTGAGCCGGCGCCCGCCCACCAGCAGGCGGAAGTTGGTCACCGGCAGCGCGGTGCCGGGCGGCTGGCCCTGCAGCTGCTCCATGCGCCGGCGCGCGCGCTCGCGCGAGTCGCCGCTTTCGTAGACGACGAACAGGTCGTCGCCCACCAGCTCGTCGAGCCGCTCGCGCCCGAACAGCGTCACCGCCGCCGGGTTGGCGTCGATCACGCGCCCGTCGCGGTGCAGCACCAGCGGGTTGGGGATGCGGGTGAACAGCTCGCGGTAGCGCGTCTCGGTGGCCGCCTGCGCGTCCTGCGCCGCCTGCTCCTGCGTGACGTTGCGCGCCACGCCCCAGTAGCCGCCGAAGCGGCCGTCGTCCTCGAAGCGCGGCTCGCCGCTGATCAGGTAGGCCTGGCGCTGCCCGGTGGTGGTGCTGGTCCAGGCCACCGGCACGTCGCGGAACGGGCGCCGCGCGTCCATGTCGGCGCGCAGGCGCGCCAGCGTCTCGGGCTCGCAGTGGAAGTGCGGCAGGCTCCAGGGCGTGCGGCCGACGCCGTGGGCCTCGGACAGCGGCTGCGGCTCGCCGCCCTGGTTGTTGGCCGCCATCAGGCGCAGCTCCGAATCGAGCTTCCAGTAGACGTCGGCGGCCAGCGACAGCAGGCGGCTGAAGCGCCAGGCGCGGTCGCGCGCGCGGCGGATGTGGCGGCCCATCACCTGCGAGATCATCACCCCGGTGGCCAGGCCCGAGACGATGGCCAGCAGGTGCGTGCCCAGCAGCAGACCCGCGGTGGGCAGCTTCGGCAGCACCGGGGTCTCGCTGGACGCCGCCACCACCAGCACCGCACCCATCGCCACCACCGCCAGCGCACTGCCGGCGCGCCAGCCGGCCGCGGCGCACAGCACGCAGACCATGAGCCCGGTGATCGGCAGGCCGGGCGCGGCCAGCCCCCAGCCCAGCGACAGCGTCGTCACCCCGACGGCCAGCGTCATGCCGATCAGCACCGCCGTCAGCGCGCTGGCGAGCCAGCGCACGGGCAGCTGCGTCGCGCCGCCGGCCACCAGGGCCAGCACGCCGAACATCGCCGCCGGCGCGCCGCCGCCCACTTCGTCGTTGAGCGTCCACACCAGCAGCGCGGTGCTGGCCACGCAGGCCACGGCGCAGACCGCCAGGCAGGCCCGCGTCATCTGCTGCAGCAGAGGCGACAGACTGCTGCTGGCGGGCTCGTTCACGGCAGAACGCTCAGGCGCGCTGCAGTTGCTGTCGGGTGGCGTCGGCCACGCGGCGCGCGGCGTCGCCGAAGTCGGCCCCGGCGCCGGCGTACAGCACGGCGCGCGAGGAGCTGACGATGATCGGACCGCCAGGCCTGTGGCCGGCGCGCACCGTGGCCTCGGCGTCGCCGCCCTGGGCGCCGACACCGGGGATCAGCAGCGGCAGCGTCGGCGCAAGCTCGCGCACGCGCGCCACCTCGGCGGGGAAGGTGGCGCCCACCACCAGGCCGAGCTGGTCCGACCGCCGGCTCCACTCGCCGGCCGCCAGGCGCGCGATGCGCTCGTAGAGCCTCTCGCCGCCTTCGAGCACCTGCGCCTGCAGGTCGCTGCCGCCGGGGTTGCTGGTGCGGCACAGCAGGATCAGGCCCTTGCCGTCGTGGCGCATGTAGGGCTCGAGCGAGTCCAGGCCCATGAAGGGGCTGAGCGTCAGCGCGTCGGCCCGGTAGCGCACGAAGGCCTCGCGCGCGTACTGCTCGGCGGTGGCGCCGATGTCGCCGCGCTTGGCGTCCAGGATCACCGGCACCGCGGGCGCCACCTCGCGGATGTGCGCCAGCAGCCGCTCGAGCTGGTCTTCGGCGCGCTGCGCGGCGAAGTAGGCGATCTGCGGCTTGAAGGCGCACACCAGGTCCTTCGTGGCGTCGACGATGGCCGCGCAGAAATCGAAGATGCGCGCCGGGTCGTCCTTCCAGCCGGCCGGGAACTTCGCGGGCTCGGGGTCGAGGCCGACGCAGAGCATCGACGCGTTCTGCGCCTGCGCCGCGGCGAGCCGGCTGCGGAAGTCCGAACCCCTCATGGGACGAAGCGCTCCGCCAGGTGCTGCGCCAGGCCGGTGTAGCTGGCCGGCGTCATCGCCAGCAGGCGCTGCTTGTCGTCCTCGGGCAGCGCCAGGCCGCGGATGAAGCCCTGCATCAGCTCCTTCGTGATCGGCTGGCCGCGCGTGAACTCCTTGAGCTGGTTGTACGGGTCGGGCAGGCCGTGGCGGCGCATCACGGTCTGCACCGGTTCGGCCAGCACCTCCCACGCAGCGTCCAGGTCCGCCGCCAGCGCCGCCTCGTTCACCTCCAGCTTGTCGTGGCCGCGCGCCAGGCTGTCGCAGGCCAGCAGCGTGTAGCCGAGCGCCACGCCCATGTTGCGCAGCACCGTGCTGTCGGTCAGGTCGCGCTGCCAGCGGCTCACCGGCAGCTTGTGGCTCATGTGCGAGAGCAGCGCGTTGGCCAGGCCGAAGTTGCCCTCGGCGTTCTCGAAGTCGATCGGGTTGACCTTGTGCGGCATCGTGCTGCTGCCCACCTCGCCCTTCTTCAGCTTCTGCTTGAAGTAGCCCAGCGAGATGTAGCCCCAGACGTCGCGCGCCCAGTCGATCAGCAGCGTGTTGGCACGCGCCGTCGCGTCGAACAGCTCGGCCATGTAGTCATGCGGCTCGATCTGGATCGTGTAGGCGTTGAAGGCCAGGCCCAGGCGCTCCTCGACCACCTTGCGGCTGAAGGCCTCCCAGTCGAAGGTCGGGTAGGCGGCCAGGTGCGCGTTGTAGTTGCCCACCGCGCCGTTCATCTTCGCCAGCAGCGGCACCGCGGCGATGCGCGCCCGCGCCGTGGCGAGCCGTGCCGCGACGTTGGCCACCTCCTTGCCGACGGTGGTGGGGCTCGCGGTCTGGCCGTGCGTGCGGCTCAGCATCGGCAGCGGGGCGAAGGTGCGCGCCATCCGGCCCAGCTGCGCCAGCAGCTTGTCGATGGCCGGCAGCAGCGCCAGCTCGCGCGCGCCTTTCAGCATCAGCGCGTGGCTGGTGTTGTTGATGTCCTCGCTGGTGCAGGCGAAGTGCACGAACTCGGCCGCGCGTTCCAGCTCGGGCTGGCCCTTGAAGCGCGCCTTGATCCACAGCTCCACGGCCTTCACGTCGTGGTTGGTGGTCTTCTCGATGTCCTTGATGGCCTGCGCGTCGGCCTCGCCGAAGCGCACGACCAGCGAACGCAGCAGGCCGCGCGACGCTTCCGACAGCGGCTTGAACTCGTCGAAGCCGGCGTCGGACAGCGCGATGAACCACTCGACCTCCACGCGCACCCGGTGGTGCATCAGGCCGAACTCGGAAAGCAGGGGTCGCAGCGGCGCCAGCTTGGCGGCGTAGCGACCGTCCAGCGGCGACAGGGCGGACAGGGAAGACAGGTTCATCGGGGCAGGCGCTCGGCGCTGGCCGCGAGCCGCGGTCAGGCCGTGGTGGCGGGACGCGTGATTCTAGGCGGGGCATAACATCCCGGGCATGCTGAACAAGCCCTGGCTGCTGGCCGCCGTGCTCCTGCTGGGTGCCTGCCAGCGCGCCGAACAGAACCCCCCGGCGCCGGCTGCCGCGTCGGCCGCGACCCCCGTCAACGCCGCCCTGGCGCAGGACCTGCGCAGCCGCGCCGACGCGCTGCTGGCGGCGCACCGCCAGATGGTCGTGCTGATGAGCGACGAGCGCACGCTCGACGCGCCGACCCGGCGCGCGGTGGGCAGCGTGGGCCAGATGCTGTTCCACGAGATGCTGGCGCGCCAGGCCGCGCTGCTGGACCTGTCCAGGAAGACGACCGACCCCGCCACCGTGCCGGCGCTGAACGCGCTGCTGGACGCGATCGAGTCCGAGCCCTCGTGGTTCGACGCCGACCGGCTCGCGTTCAAGGAGTTCCTGTCGCAGCTGGCCGCCACCTACGGCAACGCGCAGAGCCTGCCGGGCCTGAAGCTGGCCAGACGCGCGACCGAGGACCTGGCGGTGCTGGCCGAGGTGGAAGCCGCCTACGACAAGGAGCTGAAGGAGATCTTCGGCCGCTTCGCGCAGCGCGGCATCGAGCTCAGGCGCGAGAAGTGGGCCGACTACGTGGCCAAGCTGCGCACGCTCTACACGCGCGAGCAGATCCTCAAGGACCACGCGACCATCGTGCCGTATCGCGAGCCGCTGCCCGACAAACCGGAGAAAGGCGGCAAGCCCGGCAGCGCCCCGCGCAGCGAGGCCGATGCGCGCGAGATCTTCGGCACCAGCCTGCCGCCCAAGACCGTGGTGCTGACCTTCGACGACGGCCCGCACGCGCGCTACACCGACGAGATCCTCGAGATCCTGAAGCGCTACGAGGCGCCGGCGATCTTCTTCCACCTCGGCCGCAACCTGGGCGTGGTGGGCACCGACGGCAAGCCGCAGCCGGGCGCGCAGATGGCGGTGGCCAGGCGCGTGCTGGCGGCCGGCCACCAGCTCGCCAACCACAGCTTCAGCCACGGCGTGATGGCCAAGCTGGCCGAAGGCGCGGTGCGCGACGAGGCCGCCCACACCGAAGCCTTGCTCGACGCCGCCGGGCGCACGCCGAGTGCGCTGTTCCGCTTTCCGTACGGCGCGCGCAACGAAGGCGCGCTGTCGGCGGTGGAGGCGCTGAAGCTGCGCTCGATGATGTGGAACATCGACTCGATGGACTGGGCCGACCCGGTGCCCAAGTCGATCGCCGAACGCGTGCTGCACGAGACGCAGAAGGCCGGCCGGGGCGTCATCCTGTTCCACGACATCCAGGGCCGCACGGTGCAGGCCTTGCCGCTGGTGCTGGACCAGCTCGTTGCCGACGGCTGGCGCTTCGCGACCTGGAAAAACGGGCAGTTCGTCGTGAACGCCCCGCGCAAGGGCGCGCCGCCCGAGGCCGCCCCGGGCGGCGACACGCTCTACCGCGACAGCCACGCGCTGGTGATCGGCATCGACCGCTACACGAAGTGGCCGGCGCTGCAGTACGCGGTGCGCGATGCGAAGGCGATCCAGGACACGCTCGTCACCCGCTTCGGCTTCAAGCCGCAGAACGTCACGCTGCTGACCGACGCGGAGGCCACGCGCACCAACATCCTCACCGCGCTGAACCAGAAGCTGGCCGACAGCAAGGCCATCCGGCGCGACGACCGCGTGTTCGTGTTCTACGCCGGCCACGGCGGCACCCGCAGGCTCGCGAGCGGGCGCGACGTGGGCTACCTGATCCCGGTGGACGCGCCGCAGGGCGACTTCGCGAGCGAGGCGGTCTCGATGCCGCAGCTGCAGGAGGTGGCCGAGGCCATGTCCGCGAAGCACGTGCTGTTCGTGATCGACGCCTGCTACTCGGGCCTGGGCCTCACGCGTGGCGGTGGCGGTGGCGCTTCGAAGAACTTCCTGGCCGACAACGCGCGCCGCCAGGGCCGCCAGATGATGACCGCCGGCGGCGCCGACCAGCAGGTGGCCGACGACGGCCCGGGCGGGCACTCGGCCTTCACCTGGACGCTGCTCCAGGCCTTGGGCGGCAAGGCGGATCTGAACGGCGACGGCTTCATCACCGGCACCGAGCTCGCGGCCTACGTGGCGCCGGCGGTGGCCTCGATCGCGCGCCAGACGCCGGCCTTCGGCAACCTGCCGGGCAGCGAGGGCGGCGAGTTCGTGTTCGAGCTGCCGGCCGAGCGCGAGGGCCTGTCGGGCGAGACGCGCCAGCTCGACGCCGGCGCCAGCGCACTGGCCCAGCGCATCGCGGCCGCCACGGCGCCCGCGGCGAGTGCACCCGAAGTGGTCGTGAAGAACCTGGACGGCAGCGACAGCACGCTGAAGGTGCCCGCCGCCGCCGCGCTGCCGCCGCGCGTGGCCGCGCAGCGCGAGAACGACCGCGGCCTCGTGCTGTACCGCGAGCGCCGCTACGACGAGGCCGAGGCCGCGTTCACCGAGGCGCTGAAGCTGCAGCCGCGTTTCGCGCTGGCCGCCAACAACCTGGGCTTCGTGTACTACAAGCGCGGCAAGCCGCAGGAAGCCGCGCGCTGGTTCGAGAAGGCCATCCAGATGGACGGCAGCCGCGCACTGGCCTGGCTGAACCTGGGCGATGCGCAGCTGCGCGCGGGCGACGAGGCGAAGGCCATCGCGGCCTACACCACCTTCGTCGGCCTGGCGCCGCAGCACGCCCGCAGCGCCGAGATCCAGGCCTGGCTGGCCGCGCCGGGCAAGGCGCCGAAACCGCTGCCGCCCGCATGAGCGCGGAACGGCCCTTGCTATAACGAAGCACCCGACACCCCCCACGAGGAGAACCGCATGCTGCAACGCCGTCACGCCATCGCACTCGCCGCCCTGCTGGCCGCGCCCGCGCTGGTGAACGCCCAGGCCCCCAAGCTGAAGGTCGCCGCGATCTACACCGTGCCGGTGGAACAGCAGTGGGTGAGCCGCATCGACAAGGCGCTGAAGGCGGCCGTGGCGCGCGGCGAGATCGAGTACCAGTTCAGCGAGAACGTGGCCAACGCCGACTACGAGCGCGTGATGCGCCAGTACGCCGAGAAGGGCAACACGCTGATCGTCGGCGAGAGCTTCGCGGTGGAAGCGGCCGCGCGCAAGGTGGCCAAGGACTACCCGAAGGTCAGCTTCCTGATGGGCAGCAGCGGCAAGCCGCAGGAGCCCAACTTCAGCGTCTTCGACAACTACATCCAGGAGCCGGCCTACCTCTCGGGCCTGGTGGCCGGCGGCATGAGCAAGAGCGGCAAGATCGGCATGGTCGGCGGCTTCCCCATCCCGGAAGTGAACCGGCTGATGAACGCCTTCATGGCCGGCGTGAAGGAAGTGAACCCGAAGGCCGAGTTCACGATCACCTTCATCAACAGCTGGTTCGATCCGCCCAAGGCCAAGGAAGCGGCCTTCGCGATGATCGACAAGGGCGCCGACGTGATGTACGCGGAGCGCTTCGGCGTCAGCGACGCGGCGAAGGAACGCAAGGTTCTGGCCATCGGCAACGTGATCAACACGCAGGCGCAGTACCCGGACACCGTGGTCGCCAGTGCGCTGTGGAACATGGAGCCGACGATCGACGCCGCGCTCGCCGCGGTGAAGGGCGGCAAGTTCAAGGCCGAGGACTACGGCAGGTACTCGACGATGAAGTTCAAGGGCAGCGAGCTGAGCCCGCTGGGCACCTTCGAGGCCAAGGTGCCGAAGGCGATCGCCGACAAGGTGAAGGCGCGCGAGAAGGAGATCGCCGCCGGCACCTTCACGGTGAAGGTGGACGACGGCCAGCCCAAGGCGAAGTAGGTCCATGGCCACGCCCACCGTGCGCGCGCTGTGCTTCGACATCTTCGGCACGGTGGTCGACTGGTACGGCAGCATCGCCGCCGAGGTGGCGCGCATCGGCCTGGACACCGACGGCGGCGCCTTCGCCCTCGCCTGGCGCGCCGGCTACCAGCCGGCGATGCAGCAGGTGCGCAGCGGCGCGCTGCCGTGGACCAACATCGACGGGCTGCACCGGCGCATCCTGGACCGCATCCTGGCCGAGCGCGGCCTGTCGTTGCCCGAGCCGCAGGCCAGCGACTTCAACCGCGTCTGGCACCGCCTGAACCCCTGGCCCGACAGCGTGCCGGGGCTCACGCGCCTGAAGAAGCGGCACGTCATCGCGTCGCTCTCGAACGGCAACGTCTCGCTGCTGGTGAACATGGCCCGGCACGGCGGCCTGCCGTGGGACACGGTGCTGTCGGCCGAGCTCTTCCACCACTACAAGCCCGACCCCGAGGTCTACCTCGGCGCCGCGCGGCTGCTGGACGTGCCGCCGGCCGAGCTGATGATGGTGGCCGCGCACCCGAGCGACCTGCGCGCCGCGGCCGCCTGCGGGCTGCGCACGGCCTACGTCGCGCGGCCGCTGGAGCGCGGGCCGGGCGGCGGGATGGAACCGTGGCGGGCGGGCGAGTTCGACCTCGCGGTCGACAGCCTCGGCGAGCTGGCCACCCGCCTCGGCTGCTGAATCAGGACAGCAACGTCAGCAGGCCCAGCACGCTCAGCGTGAAGGCCATCACCACCACGTAGGCCATGGTCACCGCGCCGGCGCGCAGCAGGCGCGGCCACCAGCGGCCGCCGTAGACGCGCTTCAGGGCCATCATCGTGTGGATCGGTATCGCGAAGAAGGCCGGGGCCGCGAGCACGGGCGAGTCGGGCAGCATCAGCGCGAAGCACAGGAACCAGAACGCATGCACGTGCAGCGCGAACACCAGGTGCTCGGTGTAGCGCATGCGCCGGTTCCAGTACGCCAGCTTGAGCCACAGCGCGAAGGTGGGCAGCAGCACGAACATCGCGCTGCCCATGTTGCCCATGAACTTGGTCGCCAGCTCGCGCACCTCGGCCTCCACCTGCTGCGGCGCGATGTCGATGCGGCGCTTGAGCCGCTTGCACATCCACTCGGGCAGGTCGGTGCAGAAGAACTGGCCGTCGCGCAGACCGGCCTGGCCGCCGCCGATGTTGAAGATGAAGTTGCGGTTCTCGCTGGCCATCTCGGCCCGCTCCTTCGGGCTCATCACGTTCACCTTCACCAGGCCGCCCTCGCCGACCAGGCGCACGGCCAGCAGCACCAGCACGCTGATGGTCAGGTACAGCCGCAGCGGCAGCACGTAGTGCTTGCGCCGGCCCGCCAGGTACAGCCGCGTCAGCTCGCCGGGTTTCGTGAGCAGCAGCTTCAGCGTGCGCCACAGCGCGCCCTCGGTGCTGAAGTAGGCACCGCCGAACTGCTGCACGAACTCCGACAGCTTCGGCGGCTTGACGTTGGTCTCCTGGCCGCAGGCCGGGCAGAAGCGGCGCGCGTGCGGCAGCTCGGCCAGCGACTCCCCGCAGTTCAGGCAATGGCTGGGGACGGCCGCGTCGCTCACAGCAGCAGCGCCGCCAGCGTCACCGCCGCGACGATCACCACGATCAGCGCCAGGTGCGCCACCGCCAGCACCGCTTCGCGCAGCACCAGCGCCCACCAGCGCCCGCCATAGACGCGCCGCATCGCCAGCCACCAGTAGACCGGCGCCCCCAGCAGGCACGCCAGCCCGATCCACTCGCCGCCCACCATCGCGGCGGCGGCCAGCAGGAACCAGAACGCGTGCAGGTGCAGCGCGAACACCAGGTGCTCGGTGTAGCGCAGCCCGCGGCTGCGGAACAGCAGCCACAGCCCGAACGCGAAGCCCGGCAGCAGCGCGAAGCTCACGTAGCCGGCATGGCTGGCCACGCGCTCGCCCACCTTCTGCATCTGCAGCACCACGCCGCGCGCGTCGCGGCTCAGGCGCTTCTCGATGCGGCCGCACAGCCAGGGCGAGAGGCCCTCGCAGAAGAACACGCCCTCGTCCAGCCCGGCACGGCCGAGGCCCAGGTTGAGCTCCATCGAGAAGGTGGTGCCGGCCAGCGCGTTGGTCACCTCGGGGTCCTCGAAGTCGCCGTATTCGAGGCTCGCGACGATGCGCATCGTCAGCAGCATCAGCACGCTGATGGTGAGGAACAGGCGCAGCGGCAGCACGTAGTGCTTGCGCCGGCCCGCCAGGTACTGCGCGGTCAGCTCGCCGGGTTGGGTCAGCAGCAGCCTGAAGGTGCGCCACAGCGCGCCTTCGGTGCTGAAGTAGGCGCCGCCGAACTGCTGCAGGAACTCGCCCAGCGTCGGCGCCTTGATCGTGGTCTCCTGGCCGCAGGCCGGGCAGAAGCGCGGCACGGGCAGCACGGCATCGCCGGCCAGCGGATGGCCGCAGTTGGGGCAGCGAGGTGGCGGGTTCATCGGCGTCGCGATGCTAACCAGCGCCGCGCGCTTAGCATCCCCGGCCCATGTGGCCGCCTTCCTCCGCGCGCACCCGCCACGCCGCGATGCCGGTGTCGCGCCTCTACGGCGTGGGCTCGCTGCTGCTGCATGCGGCGCTGGCGCTGCTGATGCTGGCCCTGCCCGGGCTGGGCGCGGTGCAGCAGGCCCGCAGCGCCGCCGCCGAGGCCGCCGCGGTGGAGCGGCGGCTGCAGGACACCGAGACCCGCGCGCTGCGCCAGCGCGTGAACGAGCTGGAGGAGATCCGGCGCGAGATGGCCGCGCTCGCCGGCCAGCCCGAGGCCGCGCAGCCTGCGCCGGCCGCCAGCGCCGCGGCTTCGCCCGCCGACCTGGCGGCGCGTGCGCAGGCCCTGGCCAAGGCCATCGAAGCCGCCGAGCGGCGCGTGCGGGCGGCGGAACTGGCGCGGCTCACCCGCGTGACGCCCGAAGAAGCGGCCCGCCAGCTGGAAGCCGAGAGCCGGACGCGACCGCCCGCGGCCGGGGCCTCGGCGCCGAAGGCCGAAACCCCGCCGCAGCAGATCGCGCGGCTGCAGCAGCAGGCCCGGCAGGTGCTGCAGCGCGCGCAGGCCACGCGCGCGGCCGCCACGCAGGGCACGCGGCTGACGCAGGCCGCCGGCGCCGCGGCGGCGCCGCCGTCCGGGCGCTGGGCGCTGCCGTCCACGCTGCAGGGCCGCAAGATCGCCGGGGGCCCGGGCCGGGGCGGCGACGGCACGCCGGCCGGCGCTGAACGCGGGCAGCCCGGCGAAGGCGCGGCAGGACGGGCGGCCGGCACGGCCGCGAACGGACGGCGCAGCCACGAACCCGGCCTCGCGTTGCTGGAGCTGGGCGAGCCCACCGGCCGCGGCCTGTCCGCCGACCCGGCCAACCCCGGCAAGCCCGGCAGCACCGCGCGTGGCGACCGCCACGAGCTGGTCGCGCCGGCCGGCCCGGCCGCCGGCGAGTTGCCCAGCGGCCCCGGGGCCGGCGGCCGCACCATCGGCGCCGGCGGTGTCTATGCCGAACGCGTGTACCTGGACAGCTGGTACGTGATCGGGCCCTTCGAAGGCCAGGGCGCGCTGTCGATGGAGCGCGTCTACCCGCCCGAGGACGGCGTGGACCTGGAAGCCAGCTACCGCGGGCTCGACGCCCGCCTGCTCGGCTGGCGCTATGCCAGCCGCGGCTTCTATCCGTTCGTGCCGCCGGACCGCGCCGAGAACGCCGTCTACTACGCCTACACCGAGCTGCGCGTCGCGCACGAGCAGACGCTGTGGTTCAGCTTCGCCTCCGACGACGACCTCAAGGTCTGGCTCGACGGCCAGCTGGTGTGGCACAGCAGCCCCGGCATCAAGGCCTGGCACCGCACGCCCTTCTACTTCGCCCACGAGCAGGCCGCGAGCATGGCCATGGCCGAAGGCTCGCGGCGGGTGCGGCTCGCGCCCGGCGTGCACCGCCTGCTGGTGAAGCTCTACAACGACTACAACCACACGTTCTTCTCGATCGTGTTGACTCCCTGAAAGCCCGGTTCCATGCACGCGTCGTTCACTCTCTTCGACCAGTTCGCCGCCGGCGGCACGGCCATCTGGTTCACCGCGGCGCTGTCGGTGCTGGCGCTGGCCGTGGTGCTGGAGCGGCTGCACCACCTGCGCCGCTCGGCGCTGGTGCCCGCCGGGCTGGCCGATGCGGTGGTGCCGCTGTGGAACGAAGGCCGCTTCGACGAGCTGGAGCACGAACTGCGGCGGCGCGACAGCGTGCTGGCGCGCACGCTGCGCTTCGTGGTGGCCCAGCGCACGCGCTGGCCGGTGGAGCTGCTGTCGCAGCGCGCCGGCGAGCTGGCCTCGCGCGAGCTGCGCCGGCACCAGCAGCGCGCCTACCCGCTGGCGGTCATCGCGACGGTGGCACCCATCATCGGCCTGCTGGGCACGGTGGTGGGCATGATCGAGGCCTTCCACGTCATCGCCTTCACCGGCGGCGTGGGCGACGCGGCGCTGCTCGCCGGCGGTATCTCCAAGGCGCTGGTCAACACCGCCGCGGGCCTGGCGGTGGCGCTGCCGGCCCTGGGCTTCCACCACTTCTTCAGGCATCGCCTGGCGGTGAGCGGCCTGGCGCTGGAAGACGAGGTCGAGCGCGTGCTGGACGACTGCCTGCGCGAAGGCGACCGCGAGCCCGGAGCCCGATGATGCGCGTGGACCTGGGTGACGACGAGCAGCCCGAGATCGGCCTGATCGCGCTGATCGACTGCATCTTCTTCCTGCTGATGTTCTTCATGGTGGCCACCTCGTTCAAGCACGAGGCCGAAGGCTCGAAGAAGGGGCTGCCGATCAAGCTGCCGCAGTCGGCCGTGTCGGTGGACCGGCAGGTGGCGCTGGACCGGGCGCTGGCCATCGGCGTCGATGCCAAGGGCGGCCTGTACCTGGACAACCAGGCGGTGTCGCTGACCGCCCTGCGCGAGCGCCTGCGCGACGAGGCGCAGCGCGACCCCGGCGTGCTGGTGCGCATCGACGGCGATGCGCGCGCGCCCTACCAGTCCATCGTGCACCTGGTGGACCTGTGCCAGTTCGAGGGGCTCACGAACCTGGCGCTGCGGGCGCGGCGCGGACGCTGAGCGTGCCGCCCGGCCGCGTTCGCCCCTAGCATCGGCCCATGCCCGAGACCGTGCTCCGCCTGCAAGGCATCACCAAGCGCTTCGGCAGCCTGCTGGCCAACGACGGCATCTCGCTCGATCTCGCGCGCGGCGAGGTGCTGGCGCTGCTGGGCGAGAACGGCGCCGGCAAGAGCACGCTGGTGAGCATCCTGTTCGGGCACTACGTGGCCGATGCCGGCAGCATCACGGTGAACGGCGTGCCGCTGCCGCCCGGCCAGCCGCGCGCGGCGCTGGCGGCCGGCATCGGCATGGTGCATCAGCACTTCACGCTGGCCGGCAACCTCAGCGTGCTCGACAACGTGATGCTGGGCACCGAGAGCCTGTGGTCGCCCTGGTCGGGCCGCGAGGCGGCGCGGCGCCGGCTGCTCGCCGAGGCCGACCGCTTCGGCCTGCAGGTGGATCCGGACGCCCGCGTCGGCGAGCTGTCGGTCGGCGAGCGCCAGCGTGTCGAGATCCTGAAGGCGCTGGTGCGCGGCGCCCGCATCCTGATCCTCGACGAGCCGACGGCGGTGCTGACGCCGCAGGAGAGCGCGACCCTGTTCGCGACGCTGCAGCAGATGGTCGCGCAGGGCCTGGCGATCGTCCTCATCAGCCACAAGCTCGACGAGGTGCTGCGGGTGGCGCAGCGCATCGCGGTGCTGCGCGCCGGCCGGCTGGTGCTGGAACTGCCGGCCGCGGGTGCCGACAAGGCGCTGCTGGCCGAGGCGATGGTCGGCCGCAGCGTCGTGCCGGCGCGGCGCGTCTCGCACGAGCGGGGCTCCCTGGTGTGCCGGCTGCAGGGCGCCACGCTGGGCGGCGACGGCGCCCGCCCGCTGCTGGACGCCGTGGACCTGGACCTGCGCGCCGGCGAGGTGGTGGCGGTGGCCGGTGTCTCCGGCAACGGCCAGGCCGCGCTGGCCGAGGTGCTGTGCGGCGAACGGGCGCTCGACGCGGGCTCGCTGGAGGTGGCGGGCCGGCCGATGCGCGCGCGGCCGCGCGACTTCGTCGCCGCCGGCATCGCGCGCGTGCCGGAGGACCGGCATGCGGTGGGCGCGATCGGCGACCTCGCGGTGTGGGAGAACGCGGTGCTCGAGCGCCACGCCAGCCGCGCCTTCGCACGCGGCGGCTGGCTGATGCGGCGCGGCGCCGCGGTGGCCTTCGCGCGCCAGCTGGTCGACGCCTTCGACGTGCGCGGCACCGAGGCCGCCGGCATGCAGACGCCGGCACGGCGGCTGTCGGGCGGCAACCTGCAGAAGCTGATCCTCGGCCGTGCGCTGTCGATCGCCGAGCGGCCGCCGCTGATCGTCGCGCAGCAGCCCACCTGGGGCCTGGACATCGGTGCGGTGGCCTACGTGCACCAGCAGCTGCTCGATGCGGCGGCCGCCGGCAGCGCGCTGCTCGTGATCAGCGAGGACCTGGACGAGGTGTTCGCGCTGGCCGACCGCGTGGCGGTGATGCACCAGGGCCGGCTTTCCGCCGCGCGTGCGGCGGGCGACTGGACGATGGCCAGCATCGGGCTGGCGATGGCCGGCGCGGAGCACCATGCCGCGGCTTGAGGCGCGCACCGAGACGCCGCTGGCGCTGCGCCTCGGCGCACCGCTGGCCGCCATCGCCTTCACGCTGGCGGTGAGCTCGCTGCTGGTGGCCTGGGCCGGCGCGCCGGTGGGCGAGGCCTACGGGCTGCTGCTGCAGGGCGGCTTCGGCTCGCGTTTCGCCTGGACCGAGACGCTCACGCGCGCGACGCCGCTGGTCTTCACCGGCCTGGCGGCGGCGCTGGCGTTCCGGGCCCGGCTCTTCAACATCGGCGCCGAAGGGCAGCTCTATGCGGGGGCGCTGGCGGCGGTGGCGGTGGGCGGGCTGCACGGCGGCAGCGGCTTCGACGCCCCGGCCTGGCTGCTGTTCCCGCTGATGCTGGCCGCGGCCGCGCTGGCCGGCGCCCTGCTGCTGCTGGTGCCGGCGTGGCTCAAGAGCCGGCTCGCGGTCGACGAGGTGGTGACGACGCTGCTGCTGAACTTCGTCGTGCTGCTCTTCGTGGGCGCGATGCTCGACGGGCCGATGAAGGACCCTGCCGCGATGGGTTGGCCGCAGAGCGTGGCGATCCAGGACCCGCTGCAGTTCGGCAAGCTGATCGAACGCAGCCGGGTCCACAGCGGGCTGCTGCTGGCGCTGGCCTGCGCGGGCTGCACCTGGCTGCTGCTGAAGCACACGGTGTTCGGCTTCCGCTTGCGCGCGGTGGGCTCGGGCGCGCGCGCCGCGGCCTTCGCCGGCATGCCGGTGGCGTGGGTGACCGTGAAGGTGGCGCTGCTCTCGGGCGCGCTTGCCGGGGTGGCCGGTGCGGTGGAGGTGGCCGGGCGCGCCGGCTACGTCACGCTCGACATGAGCCCGGGCTATGGCTACACCGGCATCGTGATCGCGATGCTGGCGGCGCTGCACCCGCTGTTCGTGGTGGCGGCGGCGGTGTTCGTGGCCGGCATCCTGGTGGGTGCCGACAGCATGAGCCGCGCGGTGGGCGTGCCCACGTACATCGCCGACGTGATCGTCGCGGTGGCGCTGATCGCGATGCTGGTGGCGACGCTGTTCACCCAGGTGCGGATCCGCTGGCGATGAGCGAACTGCTCGACCTGCTGAGCGCTGCGCCGTTCTGGATCTCGGTGCTGCGCCTGGCCACGCCGCTGATCCTGGGCACGCTCGGGGTGCTGCTGTGCGAACGCGCCGGCGTGCTGAACCTGGGCATCGAAGGGATCATGGTCGCCGGGGCCTTCACCGGCTGGCTGGCGGTGCACCTGGGCGCCGGCCTGTGGACCGGCGTGGCGGTGGCCGCGCTCACCGGCGCCGCGCTGGGGCTCTTGCACGCCGGGCTGACGGTGCTGCTGCCGCTGTCGCAGCACGTGGCCGGGCTCGGGCTCACGCTGCTGGCCACCAGCCTGGCAAGCTATGCGTACCGCGTGAGCTTTCCGAAGGTGGAGCGGCCGCCGACGATCGAGGCCTTCGCGCCGATGAGCGGGCTGCCCATTCCGATCCTGAACGCGCAGACGCCGCTCACGCTGCTGGCGCTGCTGCTGGTGCCACTGGTCGCCTGGCTGCTGAACCGCACGCCGCTCGGGCTGGCGCTGCGCGCGGTGGGCGAGAACCCGGCGGCGGTGGAGGGCCAGGGGCTGAGCGTCGCCGGGCTGCGCACGGGCTCGATCGTCGCGGGCTCGGCGCTGATGGGCGTGGCCGGCGCCTTCCTCACGCTGGCGGCCTTCAACGCCTTCTTCTTCAACATGGTCAACGGCCGCGGCTGGGTCTGCGTGGCGCTGGTGGTGTTCGCGTCGTGGCGGCCGGGCAAGGCGCTGTTCGGCGCGCTGCTGTTCGCGTTCTTCGACGCGCTGCAGCTGCGCCTGCAGCAGGCGGGCAGCGGCGTGCTCGGCGTCGAGCTGCCGTACCAGCTGTACCTGATGCTGCCCTATGCGATGGCGATCGTCGCGCTGGTGCTGATGGCGCGGCGCGCCGCCGTGCCGCAGGCGCTGATGAAGCCCTGGCGCCCGGGCGAACGCTGACCGGGCCGGTCACCCGCAGCCGGCCACCGCGGCCGGCGCCGACGGCACCACCTGCAGCACGTAGACGGCGCTCAGCGCGCGCCCGTTCACGTCGAACAGCTGCACCGACAGCGTGGCGGCCGCGCGCTGCACCACCATCGACGCGTACTGCGTCTCCAGCCCGCGCACGCCGCGCACCACGCCGTGGAAGCGGGCGGCCTGCCCCGGCAGCTGGCCCCAGTTGCCGCTGAACTGCAGCCCGGCGCACAGCACCTCCAGGTCCGCCGCATTGCCTTCCAGGCGCAGCAGCGCGTTGCGCGTGGTCGCGCCGTCGGCCAGGAACTGCAGGCCGGTGCCCAGCACCGATGCCGCGGTGCCGGGCAGGCCGGTGCAGCGCAGCAGGTCGGCAAAGCCGCTTTCGCAGACCGGCTTCAGCGCCAGGCCCTCCGGCGGCTCGATGGCCGCGCCGGTGCCGGTGCCGCCGATGCCGGGGCCGCAGCCCGCCAGGAAACCGGACAACAGGAGTGCAAGGGCCAGGACGGTTCGGATCGGCTTCATGTCATTCGGGTTCGCTGTAGAAGTAGACGCCGAAGCGCGCGCGGTGGCGCGGCACGTCGGCGGGCAGCGCGGCGTCGGCATCGAAACGCTGCTGCGCCACCGGCATCACGCTGCGCTGCGCCTGCTGCCAGGCCTGGGTGGCCGCCTCGTGCAGGCGGATCGCCGAGTCGGCGCTGATGCGGTCGACGAACAGCGCCTGCTCCAGGAAGTTCGCGCGGCCGTGCAGATTGGCGGCGGCCGCGGCGGCGTGGTCGTGCAGGTTGGCCGCCATCAGCCACGACATCTCGGGCAGGCCCTGGCGCGGCGCGAAGCCGCTGTGCTCCAGCACCAGCTGCTCGCCGTCGGCGTGCGCCACGCCCAGGCGCACCAGCTCGTCCATCACCGCGCGCGGCCGCACGTCGCTGCTGACCAGCGCCACCAGCGCGTCGAACGACGGCGCGGCGCCGCCCTTGGGCAGCGCCCGTGGCGCGCCTTCCGAGTCCTGGTAGCCGGGCTCGTTCATCCAGCGCGCCACCACCTGCGCCGCCAGGCCCAGCGGCGGCGCCGGCGCCTCGGCCTCGGGCGCGGCACGCGTGAGGTTGCGCACGTCGCGCCGGTGCACGCCGCACAGCAGCGTGACGGCGCTGTCGGTCTGCGCCATGCCGCGTTCGGCCAGTTCGGCGCGCGCGGCGTCGAGGAACACGCGCTTGAGCGCCGCCGCGAACACCGGGTAGGTGACGCCGCTGCGCAGCAGCAGGCGCGTGAGCGGGCGCAGCACGCGCAGCACGCGGTCGAGGATGAGGGTGGGCTCGGGTGTGGTCACGCGCGATTGCGGTTGCAGCCCGTTGCAGCTCCCTGGTTTGACAGTGATGGCAGCACTGTGGGATATTGTCCCACACTTCCGGTGAAGAAGGAAGCGGTCTTGAGGAAAGGACTCACCCGATGAAGACGAAGCTCTTGTGCGTGCCCGGTGTCGCGCTGTGGCTGGCCGCGTGCGGCGGCGGCGGCAGTGGCGGCGACACGCCCGCCCCGCAGCCCGGCGACCGCTCGGTGCGCCTGTCGGTTTCGCAGCCCGGCGAGCTGGCGAGCTACGTGCAGCAGCGGCTGCGCGCACGCGGCACGGCCGCCGTGCCGGTGTCGACCACCGTGGTCGCGGCGCCCGCCGGCAGCGCGGCGGCACCACCGCCGCGTTCGGGCACCACGCTGCAGGAAGCGGGGGTCGACGAGCCCGACCTGCTGCAGAGCGACGGCCAGGCGCTGTACGCGATGCGCAGCACCGGCAACGGCATCGTCGAGGTCGACGCCTACACGCGCGACGCCGCCGGCCGCGCGGTGAAGCAGAAGACCGTGCCGCTGCCCAAGGACGACGCCGTCTCGGCCGACGCCGCCGGCCTGGTGCTGGGCGACGGCGACCGCATGCTGGCCGCGATCACGCGGCGCTGGCACCGCACCGACGACGGCGGCGTGATCTGCCCCGAAGTCTGTCCGACGCTGGCCGCCACGCTGCTGCCGACGATGCTGCGCAGCAGCGTCGCGGTGCAGCGGCTCGAGGTCGCCGACCCGGCCGATGCGCGCGCCGGCACCAGCCTGTCGATCGACGGCGACCTGGTGGCCAGCCGCCGTGTCGGCGACACGCTGCTGCTGGTGACGCGCCACTGGCCGCGCCTGCCGGTGGATGCGCTGCCCGGCAACGCCAGCGCCGCGCAGCGCGAAGCCGCCATCGCGGCCACCACCGCGGCCGACGTGCTGCCGCGCGTGCGTCGCAACGGCGGCGCCGCCACGCCGCTGCTGCGCGACACCGACTGCTGGACCCAGCCCGCCAACGGCTCGACGCTGATCCACGTCACCACGGTGACGATGCTGGACCTGCGCGCGCCCGACCTGGCGCCGAGGAGCCGCTGCTTCGTGGGCGGCAGCGAGGCGGTCTACATGACGCCCGAGCACCTCTACATCGCCACCACGCGCTGGGTCTACACCGCCACCGCCGGCCTCACCGTGTTCCCGGCCGAGATGCGCACCGACATCCACAAGTTCGCCTTCGCGGCCGGCGACATCGTCTACCGCGCGTCGGGCGAGGTCGGCGGCCACCTGGGTTGGAGCCCGGAGATGAACAGCTACCGCTTCAGCGAATGGAACGGCGACCTGCGCGTGCTCACCTACACCGGCAGCCAGGGTTGGGGGCCGGTGGCCGACAGCCGCCCGCCTTCGCCCGCACGCCTGACCGTGCTGCGCGAACGTGCGGCCGACCAGACGCTGCAGCCGCTGGCCACGCTGCCCAACGCGAACCGGCCGGCCGCCCTGGGCAAGCCCGGCGAGCAGGTGCGCGCGGTGCGCTTCATCGGCAGCCGCGGCTACGTCGTGACCTTCCGCACCATCGACCCGCTCTACGTGCTGGACCTGGCGGACCCGGCCGACCCGAAGGTGGCCGGCGAGCTGGAAGTGCCCGGCTTCTCCGACCAGCTGCTGCCGGTGGCCGACGGCCTGCTGCTCGGCGTGGGGCACTCGGTCACCGACAACGGGCGCGTCGGCGGGCTGAAGCTGTCGCTCTTCGACGTGGCCAACCCGGCGCAGCCGCGTGAACTGTCCACCTACGCGGTGGGCGGGGCCGGCAGCCGCTCGGCGCTGGACCACTCGCCGCACGGCGTGAACTGGCTGGTGCGCGACGGCGTGGCGCGCGTGGCCCTGCCGGCGTGGCTGACGCTGACCGACAGCGGCGGCGCGGCGCTGCAGGGCCTGCTGCGCGTGGAGGTGGACCTGGCCGCGCGCACGCTGCGCGGGCGCGACCCGCTGGACCTGGTGGGCCCGCGGGCGAGCGACAACCTGGCCAACGACCGCAGCCTGCAGATCGGCGACCAGCTCTACTACGCGCGCAACGGCAGCATCGCCACCTACGACTGGTAGGGCGGGTCCGCCGCCGCCAGCACGCTGCGCCAGCCTTGCTTCGGCCGCCAGCCGAGCGCGGCCACGGCGCGGCGCGCGTCGTAGACGCGGTCGATGCGCGCCGGCAGCGGCCAGCCGCGCGCCGCGAACGCGGCGGCCAGTGCAGGCTCGCGGCGCACGATCACGGCCGCCGCGTCGTGCCACAGTGCGGCCGCGTCGGCGGGCTCGAACGGCGTCGGGTGCGCGATCACGAAGCGTGCGGCCGGCGCGCCCTCGTCGCGCAGCGCCAGCCGGTGCGCGTCGGCCACGTCACGCGCGTCGACGCCGCGGTGCAGCCGGTACGCCGCCATCAGCGCCGGCGCTTCCGCGAAACAGCGCCCCATGCGCAGCACGCGCAGCGTGGGGCCGCCCTGCGCGGCGGCTTCCTCCAGCAGGGCCTCGGCCGCCAGCTTGCCGCGGTGGTAGATGGTCTGCGGCTCCGGCACGGTGTCCTCGGCCACCCACAGCGCCGCGCCCTGCGCGCGCGCCCCGGCACCGTACAGCGCGGTGGTGGAGGTGAAGACGAAACGCCGCACGCCGGCCGCCGTGGCGGCGTCCAGCAGTGCGCGCGTGCCGTCGACGTTGATGCGCTGGAACTCGGTCTCCGGCAAGGTGCCGACGTGCGGCGCATGCAGCGCCGCCACGTGCACCACCGCCTGCGTGCCGGCCAGCGCGCGGCGCAGCGCGGCGGCATCCAGCAGGTCGGCCACGAAGGTGGCGCGCGAGGACGGCGTGCGGTCGAAGCCGACCGGCTCGTCGCCCGCCGCGGCCAGCGCCGCGCACACCGCCGCCCCGATGCGCCCGCTGGCGCCGGTGACCAGCACCTTCATGCCGTCATGCCGCGGCGCGCACCGCCTGCATGAAGGCGGCCAGCTTCGTGGCGTCGAGCCGGCCGTCGCTGCGCACGCCGGTGCACAGGTCCAGGCCGTGGGGCCGCACGGCGGCGATCGCCTCGCCGACGTTGTGCACGCGCAGCCCGCCGGCCAGCCACAGCGGCAGCGGAAACACCGCGTCGCGGATGCGGCGGCTCAAGCTCCAGTCGTGCGTGCGGCCGGTACCGCCGAGCTCCTTCACCACCAGCGCCGGATTGCCGGAATCGAGCAGCAGCGCGTCGACCAAGGGCGCTGCGGCCAGCGCCTCGTCGACCGAGGCCTCGCCGGTGACATGGATCACCTGCACCAGCTCCACGCCCGGGCACAGCCCTCGCAGCCGGCGCAGCTCGTCGTGCGGCACGTGGTCCACCAGCTGCAGCGTGGTGGTGCCGGCCGCGGCGTGCTGCGCGGCAATGGCCTCGGCCGTCACGCGCGAGGTCAGCAGGAAGCTGCGCAACGCTGCATCGCGCGTGGCGGCGGCGATCTCGGCGATGCGCGCGTCGGCTATCACGCCGGGCCCGCTGGGCATTGCGGAGACCAGCCCGAGCGCGGATGCGCCGTGCGCCAGCGCCAGCCGCGCCTCCTCGACGCTGGCGATGCAGCAGATCTTGACCCGGGTCACTCAGTCGGCACCGGCGCCGTGCGGGACCACCGCGGTCTCGGCGGTCGTCACCGGCCCCTTGCCGCTGAAGCGGTCCAGCGCCAGATAGATCACCGGCGTGATGTAGAGCGTGATCGCCTGGCTGAACACCAGGCCGCCCACCACCGCCAGGCCCAGTGGCTGGCGCAGTTCCGCGCCCGCGCCGATGCCCAGGGCGATCGGCAGCGCGCCCATCAACGCCGCCAGCGTCGTCATCATGATCGGCCGGAAGCGCAGGATGCAGGCCTCGCGGATGGCCTCGTGCGGCGCCTCGTTCTTCGTGCGCTGCGCGTCGAGCGCGAAGTCGATCATCATGATCGCGTTCTTCTTCACGATGCCGATCAGCAGCAGGATGCCGATGGTCGCGATCAGCGTCAGGTCCTGCCCGAACAGCATCAGCGTCGCGAGCGCGCCCACCGCGGCCGACGGCAGGCCGGCGAGGATGGTGATGGGGTGGATGTAGCTCTCGTAGAGCACGCCCAGCAGCACGTAGATCACCAGCAGCGCGGCGATGATCAGGATGGCCTGGCTGCCCTGGCTGCTCTTGAACACCGCGGCGTCGCCGCCGTAGCTGGCGATGACGGACGCCGGCATGCGGATGGCCTCGCGCGCGGCCTCGATCTTCTTCGTCGCATCGCCCAGGGCGGTGCCGGGCGCGAGGTTGAAGCTCACCGTCACCGCCTGCAGCTGGCCGACGTGGTTGATCGAGGTGGCCCCGACGGTGCGTTCCACCGTGGCGAAGGCCGACAGCGGCACCAGCGCGCCGGTGCTGGCGCGCACGTAGATGTTGCCGAACGCGCTCTCGTCGCGCTTGGCCTCCGGCGCCACCTCCATGATCACCTGGTAGCTGTCGGTCGGCAGGTAGATCGTGCTGACCTGGCGCTCGCCGAAGGCGCTGTAGAGCGCGTTGCGCACCGCGTCGATCGAGACGCCCAGGGTGTTCGCGCGGTCGCGGTCGATCTTCAGCTGCGCCTGCAGCGCGCGCAGCTGCGCGTCGCTCGTGACGTCGCGGAACATCGGGTCGTTGCGCAGCCGGTCCTGCAGCCGGTTGGCCCACTCGTTGAGCTCGTCGGCGCGCACGCTCTGCAGGATGTACTGGTACTGCGCCTTGCTCGGCCGGCCGCCCAGCTGCAGGTTCTGCACCGGGCGCATGAAGACGTTGAGGCCGGCCACCTCGCGCAGCTTGCGGCGCAGCCCTTCCACCACCTGCTTCATCGGCTGGCGCTCGGCGCGCGGCTTCAGCGTGACGAACATGCGGCCGGTGTTCTGCGAGCCGCTGCCGCCGTTGAACGAGCTCACCGCGAACACGTTGGGGTCGGCGCGGAAGATCGCCGCCGCGCGCTCCTGCAGCTGCACCATCGCCGGGAACGAGGTGTCCTCGGCGGCTTCGGTGCTGACCTGGATCTGGCCGATGTCCTCCTCGGGGAAGAAGCCCTTGGGGATGACGACGAAGAGCCACGCGGTGGCCGCGAAGGTGAGCAGCGCCACCAGCAGCACGCTCTTGCGGTGCGCCAGCGCGAAGTCGAGCGAGCGCGTGTAGCCGCGCAGCGTGGCGTCGAAGCCCTTCTCGAACTGGCGCACCAGCCAGCCCGGCGCCTTCTTGTGCGCGTCGTCGGTGAGGAAGCGGCTGGCCAGCATCGGCACCAGCGTCAGCGAGACGAAGGCCGAGACCAGGATCGCCAGGCCCACCACCACCGCGAACTCGTGGAACAGCAGGCCGATGACGCCCGGCATGAAGAAGATCGGGATGAACACCGCGATCAGCGAGCTGGAGATGCTGATGATGGTGAAGCCCACCTCGCGCGAGCCGCGCAGCGCGGCCTGGAACGGGTGCTCGCCTTCCTCGACGTGGCGCATGATGTTCTCGAGCATCACGATCGCGTCGTCCACCACCAGGCCCACCGCCAGCGTCAGCCCGAGCAGCGAGATGTTGTCCAGGCTGTACGACAGCCCCCACAGCAGCGCCACCGCGCCCACCAGGCTCACCGGCAGGCTCAGCGTGGGGATGACGGTGGCCACGAAGCGGCGCAGGAACAGGAAGATCACCAGCACCACCAGCGCGATGGTGCCCATCAGCGTGAGCGTCACGTCGTGCAGCGCCTCGCGCACGCTCATCGAGCGGTCGTTCACCGGCGTCATGCGGATCGACTGCGGCAGCTGGCTCTGCAGCGCGGGCAGCGCCGCGCGCACCGCGTCGACCACGCGCACCGTGTTCGCGCCGGGCTGGCGCAGCACCGCCAGCGTGATGCTGTTGTCGCCGTTGAGCGTGGCCCAGCTCTTCAGCGACTCCAGGCTGTCCTCGACGTTGGCCACGTCCTTCAGGCGCACCGGGCTGCCGTTGCGCGTGGCGACGATCAGCTCGGCGAACTCGGCGGCGTTCTTCAGCTGCCGGTTGGCCTGCAGCGTGAGCGTCTGGCGCGGGCCTTCCAGCGTGCCCACCGGCGTGTTGACGTTGGCGGCGCGCAGCGCGGCGCTGAGTTCGTCCAGGCCGATGTTGCGCGCGGCCAGCGCGTCGGGCATCACGCGCACGCGCACCGCGAAGCGCTTCTGGCCGAAGATGTTGACCTGCGCGACGCCGTCGATGGTGGACAGCGTCGGCGTGATCAGGTGCTCGGCGTAGTCCTGCAGGTCGGCCGGCGCCAGCGACGGCGAGGTCATCGCCACCAGCAGCACCGGCGCGTCGGCCGGGTTCACCTTGCGGTAGTTCGGCGGGCTCGTCATGTCCTGCGGCAGCGCGCGCTGCGCGCGCAGCAGCGCGGCCTGCACGTCCACCGCGGCCGCGTCGATGTTGCGGCCTTCCTCGAACTCCAGCGTCAGGCTGGTGCTGCCGAGCGTGCTGCTCGAGCTGATGGTCTTCAGGCCCGGGATGGTCTGGAACTGCTTCTCCAGCGGCAGCGCCACGCTGGTGGCCATCGTCTCGGGGCTGGCGCCCGGCAGGCTGGCGCCGACGTTGATGACCGGCGTGTCGTAGCTCGGCAGCGCGGCCACCGGGATGCTGCGGTAGCCGATCACGCCGGCCAGCACGATGGCCAGGTTGAGCAGCACCGTCATCACCGGACGGCGGATGAAGAGTTCGCTCAGGTTCATGGCGAGGGAGCCCGGCCTGCCGTGGGCGCGGCACCCGAGGCCGCGCCGGGTGCCGCGCCCGAGGCCGCGCGGCCGCCCTCGCGCGCGCGCTCGACCACCGCGGCGCCGGGGCGCAGGTTCTGGCGCCCGTCGAGCACCACGCGGTCGCCGACCTTCAGGCCACTCACCGCCGCGTCGTCGCCCTGCGCCACCAGCACCTGCACCGGGCGCGGCTGCGCCACGTTGTCGCGCACCACGTAGACGATGGGGCCGCGCGCGCTCTGGATGATCGCGGCCATCGGCACCACCACGGCGCCGCCGATGGTGCGCGCGGTCATCGCCACGTTGACGAACGCGCCGGGCCACAGCCGGCCGTCGCGGTTGCTGAACTCGGCCTTCACCTTGACGGTGCCGGTGGCGGCGTCGACGGCGTTGTCGACGAACTTGAGGCGTCCCTGGATCGTGGCGGCGCCCGCGGCCGGCGCGGGGCCCGACGCCGGCACCGCGGCGGGCGTGGCCACGGCGGCGGCACCGCCGGCGTCCGGCACCGTCACGTTCACCGGCGCGCCGCCGTCCTTCAGCGCCGCCAGCGCGTCGGGCAGGTGGCGCTGCGGCAGGCTGAACGCGACGGTGATGGGGTCGAGCTGCGTGATGCCGACCAGCGAGGTCTGGTTGGCCTGCACGCTGCTGCCGGGGAAGACGTTGATCGCGCCCAGCCGGCCCGCGCTGGGTGCCGTGATGCGCGTGTACGACAGCGCCAGGCGCGCCGCGTCGACCGCCGCGCGGTCGGCCGTCACCAGCGCCTGCTGCGCCTGCACCGCGGTGAGGTTGGTGTCCACCGCGCCCTGCGAGATGAAGTTCTGCGCCAGCAGCTCCTGGCTGCGCTTGAGCTGCCGCTGCGCGTCGGCCAGCGCCGCCTCGTCGCGCGCCAGCTGGGCGCGTGCCTTCGCCACGTTGGCCTCGTCGGCGCGCGCGTCCAGCGTGAACAGCAGCTGGCCGGCCTTCACGAACTGGCCTTCCTTCACGTGCACCTCGGCCACGAGGCTGGTGGTCTGCGCGCGCACGTCCACGCTGGCCAGCGGCGCCACGGTGCCGGTGGCGGTGATCAGCACCGGCAGGTCACGCTGCGCGGCGCGCACGGTGGTCACGCCCACCGGAGGCGCCGACGCGGCCCCTGCAGCGCCCGACGCCGCGGGGGCCGCGGCGCCGGTGTTCTTGCTGGAGTCGCACGCCGTCAGCAGCGGGCCGGCCAGCAGGGCAACGAGGACGAGGGGCAACAGCGAGGCGGCCGACGGCAGCGCGGGACGGACGGGCATGGTTCGATGGGGTGAGGGTCGCCGGCGCACCCGACCGAGACTGACAACATCGCGCCGGAAAAGAAGTAACCGAGCGTAGCACCGAGAGGGCACGCGCTTTGTAGGAGAAGGGCTGCTTTGCAGCGCAGAAACACTTGCGCGCGCCGCGCCGCGCGTCAGGCCGTGACGCTGTGCAGCAGCACGGCGCCCGCCGTCACGGGCCCGTCATCGATGCGCATCGCGGCCTGCACCGCGGCGCAGGCCGCGGCGGCGGACGCCGCGTCGGCCGCGTGCACGCGCGCCAGGGGCTCGCCGGCCGCGACAGCGCGCCCGAGCGGCAGCAGCTGCGCCAGCCCGACGCGCGGGTCGACGCGCTCGCCCGGCCGCCGCCGGCCGCCACCCAGCGCCACCACGGCGAGCCCGAGCGCGCGCACGTCGCAGGCCGCGAGCACGCCCGCGCGTGGCGCCGGCACGTCGCGCTGCACCGGCGCGGCGGGCAGGCCGGCGTCGCGCCAGACGTCGGCCGGGCCACCCAGCGCGGCGACCATGCGGCCGAAGCGCTCGGCCGCCGCGCCGCTGTCCAGCGCCGCCCGGGCCCGTGCCGCGCCTTCTTCGACGCTGCCGGCCAGCCCGCCCAGGTGCAGCATCTGCGCCGCCAGCGCCAGCGTCAGCTCGTGCAGGCGCGGTTCGCGCGCGCTGCCGCGCAGGTAGTCCAGCGTCTCCTGCACCTCGAGCGCGTTGCCGGCGGTGAAGCCCAGCACCTGGTTCATGTCGGTGATCAGCGCGCGCGCCGGCAGGCCGGCGCCGGCGGCCACCTGCACCAGGCTCTGCGCCAGCGTCAGCGCGGCCTCGGGCGTGGGCGCGAACGCGCCGCTGCCGCACTTCACGTCCAGCACCAGGCCCTCCAGGCCCGCCGCGAGCTTCTTCGACAGGATGCTGGCGGTAATCAGCGGCACGCTCTCCACCGTGGCGGTGACGTCGCGGATCGCATAGAGCCGCCGGTCGGCCGGCGCCAGGTTGGCCGACGCGCCGACGATGGCGCAGCCGCAGGCACGCAGCGTGGCCAGCAGGGTCTCGCGCGACGGGTCCACCTGGTAGCCCGGCAGCGCCTCCAGCTTGTCCAGCGTGCCGCCGGTGTGGCCGAGGCCGCGGCCGCTGATCATCGGCACCACGCCGCCGCAGGCCGCGACGATGGGCGCCAGCATCAGGCTCACCTTGTCGCCGACGCCGCCGGTGGAGTGCTTGTCGAGGATGGGGCCCGAGAGCCCCGCGCCGGCCCACTGCAGGCGTTCGCCCGAGGCCGTCATCGCCGCCGTGAGCGCGATGGTCTCGGCGCGGCCCATGCCGCGCAGCAGGACTGCCATCGCCAGCGCCGCAGCCTGGCTGTCGCTCCAGCTGCCGTCGACGAGGCCGGCGACGAAGTGGCCGATCTGCGCGTCGCTCAGCGCACCGCCGTCGCGCTTGGTCGCGATGACCTCGGCGGGCAGCATCGTCAGTTCACGCGCTGCACGCGCGGCGCCGGGTCGGGCTTCAGGCCCGGGTTCGCGGCCACGTACTGCTCCAGCGCCTCCACGTCGACCAGGCCGACCACGCGGTCGGCGCCCTGGCGCAGGTCGGAGAAGCTGTCGCCGCCGTCGGCGACGAAGGAATTCACCGTGACGCGGATCTTCTGCTCGGCCTGCACCGGCTTGCCGTCGAGCATCAGGCTGTCGGCCAGCACCTTGTCGCCCATGGGGCGCTTCGGGTCCCAGCGGTACGAGAAGCCCTTGGAGACGAACAGGAAGCTGCGCCGCGCGTCGAAGCCCTGGCGCTCGAGCACGCGCTTGAGCTGCGCGCCGGTGAGCGTCATCGTGACGAGCTGGTTGGCGAAGGGCTGCACCGAGAACACGTCGGCGTAGGTGACGGTGAGCTTGTCGGCGCCGCCCAGAGGGGCGCGCACGCCGCCCTGGTTCATCAGCGCCACCTGCGCGCCGACGCCGCGCGTGGCCGCGAGCTGCGCATCGGCCACCATCTGGCCGAGCTCGCTGGCGCCGTCGTCGCTGATGCGCACCGAGAACGGCGCGCCCAGCGTGCCCACCACGCGGCCGGCCACCGGGCCCAGGCGCAGCTCGTAGGCGGCGACGAGCGCGGTCACCTGCGGGTCGCGCGGCAGGTCGTTGCGCACCACCAGGTTCTGCGCCTCGGCCTTCACCACGTCGCGCGTGCGCGGGTCGATCTGCAGGTCGATGCGGGTCAGCAGCGTGCCGTAGCTCTGCGCGCTGGTGACGATGCGGCCGTCGATGCTGCAGTTGTAGGCGCGGTGCGTGTGGCCGCTGACCACCACGTCGACCGCCTTGTCGATGCGCTTGACCAGGTTCACCAGGCCCGAGCTCACGCCGCAATCATTGATGTCGCCGCTGGGGATGCCGCCTTCGTGCATCAGCACGACGATGGCTTCCACGCCCTGCTGGCGCAGCCCGGGCACCACGCGGTTGATGGCGTCGGCCTCGTCGCCGAACTGCAGCCCGGCCACGCCGGCCGGCGTGACGACGGTCGGCGTGGCGGTGAGCGCGATGCCGATGAAGCCCACCGAGACGCTGCCGAAGCGCTTGACCCAGGTCGACGGGAACAGGGTCTGGCCGGTGGCGGTGACGACGGTGTTGGCGGCCAGGTACTGGAACTTCGCGCCGGCATACGGCGTCGGGCCGGTGCAGCCGTCCTTCGGGTGGCAGCCGCCCTTCTGGCGCCGCAGGGCTTCGGCCGGACCGCGGTCCAGCTCGTGGTTGCCCAGTGCGCTGGCTTCCAGCCCGAGCAGGTTCATCGCCTCGATGGTGGGCTCGTCGTGGAAGGCCGACGACAGCAGCGGCGTCGCGCCGACCAGGTCACCCGCGGCGACGAAGACATGGTTCGCCTGGCCTTCGCGCTGCTGCGCCAGCAGCGTGGCCAGCTGGTCCACGCCGCCGGTGGGCACGGCCACCGTTCGGCCGGGGTTCGCGGGGTCGGCCACGCGCAGTGCGTTGGGCAGCGGCTTCAGGTTGCCGTGGTAGTCGTTGAGCGCCAGCAGGCGCACGCGCACGGGTTCGGTGGATGCCGGCGGCGCGGTGGTGCAGCCCGCCAGAAGCGCGGCGGTGATCGACGAAAGGACAAGCGGCAGCAGTTTCATGGTCTTGGTCTCAGCGGCGCAACACCGCATCGCCCGGCTCGAAGTCGGACACCTTCAGCGGGCTGTTCTTCGCGACGAACTCGCGCATCACCTCCACGTCCACCAGGCCGGTGTCGACATAACCCGGGTGCTTGTTGATCGGCGGATAGCCGTCGCCCCCGATGGCGGTGAAGTTGTTGATGGCCAGCACGTAGCTGGCCTTCGGGTCGATCGGCTTGCCGTTGACCTCGGCGCTCTCGATCTCGGCGCCGGCGATGCGCATGCGCAGCCCCGCGGTCTGCGGGAAGCCGCCGGCGCCCGGCGTCATCTTCGCGGCAGCACGCAGGTAGTCCATCAGCTCGGCGCCGCTGAAGCGCACGTAGCCGACGGTGTTGCCGAAGGGCTGCACCTTCAGCAGGTCGCGGTAGCTCAGGGCGCCGGCCGGCAGCGAGTCGCGCACGCCGCCGCTGTTCATGATCGCCAGGTCGGCGCCGGTGCGCTCGCGCATCGCGCGCGCCACCAGCGTGCCCAGCGTGGTGGGCTGGCGGCGCACACGCGCGCGGTCGCCGTCGAGCACGCCGTCGGCGCGGCCGACGATCACCGCGGTGCTGGCCTGGCCGGCGTCCTGGAAGGGCTGCAGGAAGGCCTTCATCGCCGCGTCGTCGGGGATGCGCTCGGTGGCCAGCGCCGGCTTGCCGTCGGCACCCGGGCGCAGCAGGTTGATGGGGATCAGCTGGTAGCGCAGCAGCTCCACGCGGCCGGCGCTGATCTCGAAGTCGGCGCGGCCCACGTACTTGCCCCACTCGTGCGCCTGCACGATCCAGGTGCCGTTCTGGCGGTCGGGCGCGCAGGGCGTGCCGGGGATGTAGGCGTCGTTGCGCCGGTTCTCGGCCAGCATGCACACCGGGTTCTGGCTGTGGCCGCCGACGATCAGGTCCAGGCCCTTCGTCGCGCGCGCCATCTCCACGTCGCCCGGCGCGTTCACGCCGTGGCGGCCGTCGGTGTAGTGGCCCATGTGGGTGACGGCGATCACCATGTCGGCCTTTTCACGCAGCTCGGGCAGCAGCTTCGCGGCTTCGGCGATCGGCTTCCTGAACTCGATGCCCTCGACGTTGGACGGCAGCACCATCTTCGCGGTGTCGTCGGTGGTCAGGCCCATCACCGCGATGCGGTAGCCGCCGCGCTCGAACACGGTGTAGGGCTGGAACAGCCGCTGGCCGCTGCGCGTGTCGTAGATGTTGGCCGACAGCATCGGGAACTGCACCCACTTCCGCTGCTTGGCCAGCACCGCGGGCGGGCGGTCGAACTCGTGGTTGCCCACCGCCATCGCGTCGACGCCCAGGCGGTTCATGCCCTTGAAGTCGGGCTCGGCGTCCTGCAGGTCCGATTCCGGAACGCCGGTGTTGACGTCGCCGCCGTCCAGGAACAGCAGCTGGCCGCCGGCCGCAGCCACCTCGGCGCGCACGCGGTCGACCACGGTCTTGCGCGCCGCCATGCCGTACTCGCCCTGCGCGTTGGGCCAGAAGCGGCCGTGGTGGTCGTTGGTGTGGATGATGGTCAGCTTCAGCGGTGCGCGGGGGGCAGGCGCGCTGGCGCAACCGGCCGCCAGCGCGGCAGCCACGGCAAGGGTCAGGCGCCGCATGGTCAGGCCTCCAGCGCCTGCACCACGGCGGCCAGCGTCTTCACCGCCCGCTCGCTGGCGGCGTTGGCGGTGGCCAGCGTGTGCGCGTGGCTCAGCACCTCGTCCTGCATGCCGGCGGCCATGTTGGTCATCATGCTCAGGCCCAGCACCTTCATGCCGGCGTGGCGCGCGATGATGGTCTCGGGCACCGTGCTCATGCCCACCGCCTGCGCGCCGAAGCCCCGCAGCATGCGGATCTCGGCCGGCGACTCGAACTGCGGCCCCAGCACCCAGACGTAGACGCCTTCGTGCAGCCGGTAGCCCGACGCGGTGGCCGCGGCTTGCGCCTGCGTACGCAGCGCGGGGTCGTAGGCGGCCGACATGTCGCAGAAGCGGGCGTCGCCCGGCTCGCCGATCAGCGGCGAGCGCTGCACGAAGTTGATGTGGTCGGTGATCAGCATCAGTTCGCCGGGGCGCATGCCGGCGTCCATGCTGCCGGCGGCGTTGGTCTGCAGGAGCAGCTTCACACCCCAGGCCGCCAGCGTGCGGATCGCGCCCAGCATGCCGTCGGCATTGCCGGTCTCGTAGGCGTGCTTGCGGCCGGCCAGCACCGCCACGCGCTTCGTGCCGACCGTGCCGCAGCGCAGCAGCCCCTTGTGCCCGCCCACCGCCAGCGCGGGGAAGGCCGGCAGGTCGGCGTAAGCCACGTCGGTGGCGCCCTGCACCTGGTCGGCGAAGGGGCCCCAGCCAGAGCCCAGCAGCACGGCCACCGGCGGCGCGGCGCCCAGGCGCGCGCGCAGCGTGGCGGCGGATTGGTCGATCAGTTCCTTGTTCGTCATGGTCTGTCCAGGTGCTCGGGGCCGAAGCTGTGCGGCAGCAGGCTGCCGAGCGTGTGGGTGGCGCGCAGCCCGCTCATGTCGCCCACCCAGACGGGGCAGCGATCATCGGCGAACTCGCGCAGTTTCTGGCGGCAGCCGCCGCAGGGCGTCACCGGCTGGGGTGCCTCGGCGCACACCGCCACCGCCTGGATGCGCCGGCCGCCGGCCAGCACCATCGCGGCGATGGCCGACGCCTCCGCGCACCAGCCCTGCGGGTAGGCCGCGTTCTCGACATTGCAGCCGGCGTGGATGCGGCCCTGCTCGTCCAGCACCGCGGCGCCGACCGCGAACTTCGAATACGGTGCGTAGGCGCTGGCGCGTGCGCGGCGCGCAGCCTCCAGCAGCGCGCCTGGGCCGGTGTGATCGCTCATGGCAGTGCCTTCAGGAAACCGGCCACCGCGTGGCGCGCGGCCGGCAGGTTCAACAGCGTGTGCGGCGCTTCGGGCAGCAGCGCCACGGCTGCCGCCGGCTGGCCCTTGAAGGCCGCGCCGCAATGGCCCGCCGCGGTGGCTTCAGCGCCCAGCCAGCTGTTGGCGCGCGAGAAGAAGGGGTCGCTGGCGCTGATGAGGTTCAGCACCGGCTGGCCCTCCACCACCGCGGTGGCCGGCGCCTGCACGAAGTAGTTGGCTTCGCAGCTCCACGCGAAGATCATGCGCGCCGCGAACTCGCGGCCGCCGTGGCGCGCCACCGCCACCGCGCCTTCGCTGGTGCCGGCCAGCACGAGGCGCCTGCCGTCGGCCCAGGGCGCGGCCTGCAGCGCGGCCAGGGCCGGGGCGATCTCGCTGGCGCGCAGCGCGTGGATGCGCTCGTACGAGGCCTTGTCGATCGGCGAGCCGTAGGTCACGCGCTCGGGCAGCGCGAAGGAATCGGGCGCCAGGCTCGCCACGCCCTGCCCGGCCAGCCACTGCTGCCACTCGCCGATGGCCTTGAGCCCCAGCCCCGAGGAGCCGTGCAGGAACAGCACCACCGGCACGCGCGCGGCGGCCGCCTTCGGTGCGTCCTTGAACAGGCCCGTGTAGGCCGCGCCGCCGGTGGCCGCGGCCGGCAGCACCAGCTGCGCGCGTTCGACGGACGCCGCCAGCGAGGCCGGCGTGTGCGCCCAGGCCGTGCCCTTGATCTGGCCGGCCGCCGGCGACTGAGCCAGCACCGGCAGCGCCGAGGTCAGCGCCATGGCGATTCCGAGCGTCAGCCGCAGACCCATCTCAGCGCTCTTTCACGTACGGCCGGCCCAGCGCCGCCGGCGCCACGCTCTTGCCGATGAAGCCGGCCAGCAGCACCACCGTCAGCAGGTAGGGCAGCGCCTGGATGAACTGCACCGGCACCGCGCCGATCAGCGGCAGCTCGGCGCCCTGCATGCGGATGGACACCGCGTCGAGGAAACCGAACAGCAGGCAGGCCCACAGCGCGCCCACCGGGTGCCACTTGCCGAAGATCAACGCCGCCAGCGCCATGTAGCCGCGGCCGGCGGTCATGTTCGGGATGAAGCTCGGGTTCTGCGCCAGCACGAGGTACGAACCGGCCAGCGCGCTGAACACGCCGTTGAGCGCCAGCGCCTGGTAGCGCAGCGCCTTCACGCCGACGCCCGCGGCGTCGACCATCGTCGGGTTCTCGCCGGCGGCGCGCAGGCGCAGACCGAAGCGCGTGCGGTACAGCAGCCACCACACCGCCGCCACCAGCAGCAGCGTGCCGTAGACCATCGCGTTGTGGCCGAACAGCGCCAGGCTCAGCGTCTGGCCGACCAGCGGCACCTTGGCCACGGCATCGCCCGCGCCGACGAACCAGCGGGCCAGGCGCACGCTCTCGGGAATGGGTGGTGTCTGCCCGCCCTGCGCGAACCAGGCGATGCCCAGCACCACGGTGAGCCCGGCGGCGGTCATCGTGATCGCCATGCCCAGCACGACCTGGTCGCCGCGGTGCGTGACGCAGGCATAACCGTGCAGCATCGACAGTGCGACGCCCACCGCGATGGCCACCGCCAGCGCGGCGGGCAGCGAGCCCGTGGCCACGCCCACCGCGGCGGTGGCAAACGCCGTCATCAGCATCTTGCCTTCGAGGCCGAGGTCGATCACGCCCGAGCGCTCGCACAGCACCCCGGCCAGCGCGCACAGGATCAGCGGCACCGAGACCCGCAAGGTGCTCGCGACGATGGTGCCGATGAAGACCTCATCCATGCACGCGCCCCCCGCCGGCCGCGCGCCAGGCCTTGAACAGCAGCGGCGCCAGCACCTGCGCCATCGCGCCGGCGAACAGCACGATCAGGCCCTGCAGCATGAACACCATCTCGCGGCTGAAGCCGCTGATCTCGAACGCCAGCTCCGAGCCGCCCTGGTACAGCGCGCCGAACAGGATGGACGCCAGCACGATGCCGAACGGGTGGTTGCGCCCGATCAGGCTCACCGCGATGCCGGCGAAACCCGCGCCGGCGACGAAGTCCGGCAGCAGCCGGCCATGCACGCCGGCGATCTCGTTGACACCGACCAGCCCGGCGAGCGCGCCGGACAAGGCCATCGACGCCACGATCAGCCGCTGCGGCCGGATGCCCGCGTAGACCGACGCGTCCGGCGAGAAGCCCACCGCGCGCAGCGCATAACCGCCGCGTGTCTTCCACAGCAGCAGCCAGACGCCGACCACGGCCGCGATGGCGATCAGCACGGTGAGGTTCAGCGGCGTGCGCGGCCACTCGACGCCGATCCAGCCCAAGGCCTCGTGCACGCCCGGCATGTGCGCCGAAGGCCCGAATGCGCGGCTCTCGGGCGTCATGTTCCCCGGCTCCTTCAGCTGGTTCACCAGCAGGTAGCCCAGCAGCGCCGAGGCGATGAAGTTGAACATGATGGTCGTGATCACCGTGTGGCTGCCGCGCCAGGCCTGCAGCGCACCGGGGATCGCGGCCCACACGCCGCCGAAGAGCGCGGCGCCCAGCACCATCGCCGGCAGCATCAGCCACGCGGGCAGCGTGTGGCTCCAGGCCAGCGCGGCCAGGCCCGCGCCCAGCCCGCCCATCACCGCCTGGCCCTCGCCGCCGATGTTGAAGAGGCCGCCATGGAAGGCCACCGCCACCGCGAGGCCGGTGAAGACGAAGGTGGTCGCGTAGTACAGCGTGTAGCTGATGCCGGCCTGCGAGCCGAAGGCGCCCTTCAGCAGCAGCGCCAGCACCTGGCCCGGGTTGAAGCCGACCAGCGTGACGACGATGCCGGCGACGATCAGCGCGATCGACAGATTGACCGCGGGCAGCAGCGCCACGTCCATCCAGCGCGGCAGCTCAACGGGCTGGCTCAATGTGCGCCTCCCATCAGCTTGCCCAGGGCCGACTCGGTGCAGGCATCGATCGGCAGCTCACCGGTGATCTTCCCCGCGTTCATCACCACCACGCGATCGGACAGCGCCAGGATCTCGTCGAGCTCCGACGACACCACCAGCACCGCGCCGCCCGCGTCGCGCATCGCACGCAGCCGGCCGTGGATGAACTCGATGGCGCCGATGTCGACGCCGCGCGTCGGCTGGCCCACCAGCAGCACCTGCGGCTGGGGCAGCGCCTCGCGCGCCAGCACCAGCTTCTGCTGGTTGCCGCCGCTGAACTTGCTGGAGCGCAGGTTCGGGTTGCGCGGCCGCACGTCGTAGCGCTCCATCATCTGGGCGCAGTCGTCCTGCATCGTGCGCCGGCGCATCCAGCCCAGCAGCCGGCCGCGGCTGTAGCGCGGCTGCTGCTGGTAGCCGAGCACGGCCGATTCCCAGGCGTCGAACGGCAGCACCAGGCCGCGGCGGTGGCGGTCCTCGGGCACGTGGGCCAGGCGCAGCTCGCGGGCGCGGGCGGTGTCGAGCCAGGCCTTCGGCGTGAAGGTCTGGCCGCCTAGCGTCATCTCGCCGGCGGCCGGCGGCATCAGGCCCGAGAGCACGTCCAGCAACTCGCTCTGCCCGTTGCCCGAGACGCCGGCGACGCCGACGATCTCGCCGGCGCGCAAGGCCAGCGACACATCCGCCAGCCGCGCGACACCCAGCGCATCGGTCCACGACAGGTGCCTGGCCTCCAGCAGCACCGCGCCCGGCTCGTTCGCGGCGGCCGAGCGGCCCAGGTTCACGCGCCGGCCCACCATGGCCTCGGCCAGGCCGTCGATGCTGGTGTCGGCGATGCGGCAGTCCAGCACCACCTGGCCGCCACGCATCACGGTCACCGCGTCGCACAGCGCCATGATCTCCTTGAGCTTGTGCGTGATCAGCAGGATCGTGGTGCCGCGCTCGCGCAGGCCGCGCAGCGTGACGAAGAGCTGGTCGGTCTCCTGCGGCGTCAGCACCGCGGTGGGTTCGTCGAGGATCAGGATGCGCGCGCCGCGGTACAGCGCCTTCAGGATCTCGAGCCGCTGGCGCTCGCCCACCGGCAACTCGCTCACCAGGGCGTCCAGGTTCACCGACATGCCGGTCTCGCGCATCAGCGCGTCGAGCTTGGCGCGCACGCTGGCACGCGCCGGCTGCAGCCGCCAGTCGGGCTCGGCGCCGAGCATCACGTTGTCCAGCGCAGAGAGCGTGTCCACCAGCATGAAGTGCTGGTGGACCATGCCGATGCCCAGGGCGATGGCTTCGCGCGAACCGGTGATCTTCGCCGGCTTGCCTTCGATGACGATCTCGCCCCCGTCGGCCTGGTAGAAGCCGTACAGGATGGACATCAGCGTGCTCTTGCCCGCACCGTTCTCGCCGACGATGCCGTGCACGGTGCCCGGCGCGACCGTGAGGTGCACGTCGCGGTTGGCGTGCACCGCGCCGAAGCGCTTCTCGATGTGGCGCATCGCCACCGCGGGTGGCGCTGCGGCAGCGGCGGCTGCCTGCATCACTTGCAGGAGTTCGCCGCCATGTAGTCGATGACCTTGATCTTGCCGGCGATGATGTCGGCCTTCGCGGCGTCGACCTTCTTCTTCATGTCATCGGTGACCAGCTTGGCGTTGTGCTGGTCGAGCGCGTAGTCGACGCCGCCTTCCTTCAGCCCGAGCGCGGTGCTGCCGGGCGTGACGCCCTTGAAGGCGTTGTAGACCGCGACGTCGACACGCTTGACCATGCTGGTGAGCATGGTGCCGGGCTGCACGTGGTTCTGGTTGCTGTCGACGCCGATCGCGAGCTTCTTGGCGTCCTTGGCGGCCTGGTAGACGCCGATGCCGGTGCCGCCGGCGGCCGCGAAGATCACGTCCACGCCGCCCGCGAACTGCGACTTCGCGAGCTCCGCGCCGCGCGCCGGGTCGTTCCAGGCCGTGGGCGTGGTGCCGGTCATGTTGGCGCTGGTCTCGACCTTCGGATTCGCGTACTTCGCGCCCTGCTCGTAGCCGCACTGGAAGCGGCGGATCAGCGGGATGTCCATGCCGCCGACGAAACCGACCTTGCCGGTCTTGCTGGCCAGCGCGGCCATCATGCCCACCAGGAAGCTGCCTTCGTGTTCCTTGAAGGTGATGCTCTGCACGTTGGGCAGCTTCACCTCGGCGTCGATCAGCGCGAACTTCAGCTTCGGGAAGTCCTTGGCCACCTTCTCCATCGCGCTGCCCTGGCTGAAGCCGATGCCGACCACGGGGTCGGCGCCGCGCTGCGCCATGCGCGCCAGCGCCTGCTCGCGCTGCGCCGGGTTGCTGATCTCGAACTCGAGATAGCTCTTGCCGGTTTCCTTCTTCCAGCGCTCGGCGCCTTCGTAGCCCGCCTGGTTGAAGCTCTTGTCGAACTTGCCGCCCATGTCGAAGATGACCGCGGGGTCGGCGAAGGCGGGGCCGGCGGCCAGGACGGCGCAGGCGAAGGCGAGGCGGGTGGGGCGCATGGGCGGGAGAGGAGGGAAACGGACCGGTCAGGATAGCAAGACTCGCGCCGTTGCAGCCTCCCGCCTTACCCCGGGTGCGTGCCGGGCGCGCCCGGGCACGCCCCGCCGCCACCGTCAGTTCGACGTCGTGGCGGTGCCGCCGGCCGGTGCCACCACCAGCCGGTTGTCGACCGAGGTCACCCCATCCGGCGCGGCGGCCAGCACCTCGGCGCGCTCGCGTGCCTTGTCGTCGGGCGCGGGGCCGCTGAGGCGCACCACGCCATCGGTGGTGGTGACGTCGATCTTCAGCGCGCTCAGCGCCGGGTCGGCGGCCAGCGCGGTCTTCACCGCGGCCGTGATGCCGGCGTCCTTCATCGACTCGCCCACCTCCTGGGTGGCCGAAGAGGCCGAGGCGGTGGCCGCGTCGACGCGTTCGCCCAGGCTGCGCTTGTCGTAGAAGCTGGATACCGCGGCCGCGGCGATCACGCCGCCGACGACCGTGGCGGCCAGGATGCCCGGCCAGCGCCGCCGCGGCGGCGAGAAGGTGGTCGTGCGCAGGGTGCTCTCGACGGGGCCGTTGCGTTCGACATCGATGCGGGTGGTCTTCATCTCGGTTCCTCCTGGTCGTGGTCTCGATCAGCGCTTCTGCGGCGCGCCGGCCGGCACCGGTTCCTCGATCACCAGCTCGCGCACGATGGCGCCGCCTTCCACGGAGCCGGCGACGTCACCTTCGCCGTTCATCACGCGCAGGCATTCGTCCTCGCTGTCGTCGGGCATGGCGTCGCAGCGCAGCGTGCGGTTGCGCTGCAGCGCACGCGGGTCCTCGCCGCCGAGCCAGCCGCCGAGCGCCGCCTCGCGCGCCAGGCGGGCGTCGTACAGGCAGGCCTGGCGGTCGGCCTGCATGGTCTGCCCGCTCAGGCAGGCCTGGCGGTCGGTCTTGTACTGGGCCTCGACCGCGCTGCGGTTCACGGGCGCCTGGGCCATCGCACCGGCGGCCACCAGGGCCAGCGAACCGGCGGCCAGCAGGGCGTGCAGGGGGGTTCGCAGGATTCGGGTCGGGTTCATGGATGCTCCTTTGATCGTTGGTTGACTAACGTCCGTGGTGTGGGCACACACGGGTGTCGTCGAGCGACAGGTCAATCCTGGGCGAGCGGTCGAGGCGGGTCTGTAGGAGCAAGTCGAAAAGGCTGTCGGACGGCACCGCCGCCGCACCGGGGCTGCAACAGCGGTCTTGTCCTACAGCAGGGCGCGGCATCAGCCGCTGGGGCGCGCCGGCGCGGATTCCTAGAGTGACTTCCAGCGCGGCACCGGTCGCGCAGCTCTCAGCAACCCCAGGGGCGCCAACCGCGGGCCCCGCATCGAGGAGAACCCCGTGCTGCACTACGCCGCTGTCTTTCTGATCATCGCGCTGGTCGCCGCCCTGCTGGGCTTCGGCGGCATCGCGGCCGGCGCCGCCGGCATCGCCAAGATCCTGTTCGTCGTGTTCCTGGTGATGGCGCTGGTCTCGTTCCTGTTCGGCCTGACCCGCAGGCGCTGACGCCCCCAACCATCCCAAGGAGCCCCGAATGACCAAGACCCTGACGAAGAACGATTCCCTCACCGCGCTGGCCGACCAGGCCGGCGACGCTGCCCGCGAAGGCCTGCACGAGCTGGGCGACGCGGTGCCGTCGGCGCTGTCGCGCGCCGCCTCCCACGCCGAGGACCTGGCGCGCCGCGGCATCGCCCGCGCCCGCGCCACCGGCACCCAGGTGCGCGAGCGCTACCAGGTCGCCAGCGACCGCACGGCGGGCTACATCCGCGACGAGCCGTTCAAGGCCGTGATGATCGCGGTGGCCGCCGGCGCCGCCACCGCGCTGTTCGCGAACTGGATGGCGCGCCGCCGCGGCAGCTGATCCACCTCCATCCGTTCGAACCCGGAGCCGGCCACCGCCGGCTCTTTTCGTTGCGGGGTGCCGGCTATATTCCTGGGCCCAGTTGGAGTGGCCCCGCGATGAATCTGAACCCCGGCACCGGCCTCGACCTGGCCCGCGTGCGCGCGGTGCGCGTGAACCAGCCCGCCGTGGTGCGCCGCACCACGAGCCTGGCCGCGCGGCGCTCGGTGAAGAAGGACTTCCAGGCCGCCTGGCTCGTGAAGGCCGTGCAGTGCATGGACCTCACCACGCTCGCCGGCGACGACACGCCCGGCCGCGTGCACCGCCTGTGCGCGAAGGCGAAGAACCCGCTGCGGGCCGACCTGCTGGCCGCACTCGGCCTGCCGTCATTGCAGGTGGGCGCCGTGTGCGTCTACCACGAGATGGTGGCGCCCGCGGTGGCGCAGCTGGCCGGCAGCGGCATCCCGGTGGCGGTGGTCTCCACCGGCTTCCCGGCGGGCCTGACGCCGCACGAGACCAAGCTGCGCGAGATCGAGATGTCCGTCGCCGACGGCGCGCTGGAGGTCGACATCGTGATCAGCCGCCGCCACGGCCTCACGCACGACTGGCCCGCGATGTACGACGAGGTCAGGGCCTTCCGCGAGGCCTGCGGCCCGAAGGCCCACCTGAAGGCCATCCTCGCCACCGGCGAGCTGCAGACGCTGGAGAACGTGGCGCGCGCCTCCTGGGTCTGCATGATGGCCGGCGCGGACTTCATCAAGACCAGCACCGGCAAGGAAGGCGTCAACGCGACGCTGGACGTGTCGCTGGTGATGGTGCGGGCGATCCGCGAGTACCACGAGGAAACCGGCCACGTCGTCGGCTACAAGCCCGCGGGTGGCATCGGCAACGCGAAGACGGCGCTGAACTACCTGGCGCTGATGAAGGAGGAGCTCGGCAACCGCTGGCTGCAGCCCGACCTGTTCCGCTTCGGCGCCAGCAGCCTGCTGACCGACATCGAGCGCCAGCTCGAGCACCACGTCACCGGGCACTACAGCGCCGGCTACCGGCACGCCATGCCATGAGCAGAATCACCGACATCCTCGACACCATGGACTACGGCCCCTCGCCCGAATCGCCCGAGCAGGCGCTCGCCTGGCTGAAGCAGCGCGGCGCGAAGTTCGGCCACTACATCGCCGGCGACTGGGTGCGCGGCGCCGACCACTTCGAGAGCCTGAACCCGGCCAACGGACAGCCGCTGGCCAAGGTGGCGCAGGGCGGCGAGAAGGACGTGCAGGCCGCGGTGGACGCTGCCCATGCGGCGCTGCCCGGCTGGGCCGCCCTCGGCGGCCACGGCCGCGCGCGGCTGCTGTACGCGCTGGCGCGGGCGCTGCAGAAGCACGCGCGCCTGTTCGCGGTGCTGGAGTCGCTGGACAACGGCAAGACCATCCGCGAGACACGCGACATCGACATCCCGCTCGCGGTGCGGCACTTCTACCACCACGCCGGCTGGGCGCAGCTGCTGTCGCGGGAGTATCCGAACCACCAGCCGCTGGGCGTGGTGGGGCAGATCGTGCCGTGGAACTTCCCGCTGCTGATGCTGGCCTGGAAGATCGCGCCGGCGCTGGCCTGCGGCAACACGGTGGTGTTCAAGCCGGCCGAGCAGACCTCGCTCACCGCGCTGCTGTTCGCCGAGATCTGCACCGAGGTCGGCCTGCCCGCCGGCGTGGTGAACATCGTCACCGGCGACGGCGCGGTGGGCCAGGCCATCGTCGGCCATCCGGGCATCGCCAAGATCGCGTTCACCGGCAGCACCGAGGTGGGCCGTGCGATCCGCAAGGCCACCGCGGGCTCGGGCAAGAAGCTGAGCCTGGAGCTCGGCGGCAAGTCGCCCTTCATCGTGTTCGCCGACGCCGACCTGGACGCGGCGGCGGAGGGCCTGGTCGACAGCATCTGGTTCAACCAGGGCCAGGTGTGCTGCGCGGGCTCGCGCCTGCTGGTGCACGAAGGCACGGCCGAGCGGCTGGTGAAGAAGCTGAAGGCGCGCATGGCCACCATCCGCGTCGGCGACCCGCTGGACAAGAGCAGCGACATGGGCAGCCTGGTCGACGGCACCCAGCACGCGCGCGTGAGCGGGTTCGTCGAGCGCGCGAAGGCGCAGGGCGCCGAGGTCTGGCAGGCCGAAGCGGCGCTGCCGGCCAAGGGCTGCTTCTTCCCGCCGACGCTGGTGACCGGCGTCGACACTGCGTTCGAGATCGTTCAGCAGGAGGTCTTCGGCCCGGTGCTGACGGTGCAGACCTTCCGCACGCCGAACGAGGCGGTCGAACTGGCGAACAACACGGTGTACGGCCTGGCCGCCAACGTCTGGAGCGAGTCGATCGGCCTCGCGCTCGAGGTGGCGCCGCGGCTGAAGGCCGGTGTGGTGTGGGTCAACACCGCGAACCAGTTCGACGCCGCCTGCGGCTTCGGCGGCTACCGCGAATCGGGCTTCGGCCGCGAAGGCGGGCGCGAGGGCCTGCGCGAATACCTGAAGGCGCCGCCGCTCGTGCACCCGGCCGGCAAGGCCACGCGCGCCAAGGCGGCGAAGGCCACCACCGTCGAGGTGCACGATGCACCGGCGCTGGACCGCACGCCCAAGCTCTACATCGGCGGCAAGCAGGTGCGGCCCGACAGCGGCTACAGCCGCCACGTCTACGCCGGCCGGATGCTGCTGGGCGTGGTGCCCGAGGGCAACCGCAAGGACGTCCGCAACGCCGTCGAGGCCGCGCGCGCCGCTTCGGGCTGGGAGAAGAACAGCCCGCACGGCCGCGCCCAGGTGCTGTACTACCTGGCCGAGAACTTGCAAGCGCAGCGCGCGCGCTTCGTGGCCTGCCTGGCGCAGACCGCGGGCGAAGCGGAGGCCGCGCGTGAAGTGGAAGCCAGCATCCAGCGCCTGTTCAGCTATGCCGCCTGGGCCGACAAGTTCGAAGGCGCGGTGCACCAGCCGCCGATGCACGGCGTGGTGCTGGCGATGAACGAGGCCATCGGCGTGATCGGCATCGTCGCGCCCGACGCCGCGCCGCTGCTGGGCCTGCTGTCGCTGGTGGCGCCGGCCATCGCGATGGGCAACCGCGTGGTGGCGGTGCCCTCGGCCACGATGCCGCTGATCGCCGCCGAGCTGTACCAGCTGCTGGACACCTCCGACGTGCCCGCCGGCGTGGTGAACCTCGTCACCGGCGACGCCGACGCGCTGGCCGACGTGCTGGCCGCGCACGCCGATGTCGATGCGCTGTGGTGGCCTGTTGGCGCGACCGGTACCTCTTCGCGCGCGCAGCGCGTCGAAGCGCTCTCGGTCTCCAACCTCAAGCGCACCTGGACCGCGCTGCCCGCCGACGGCGACGCGCTGCGCAGCGAAGACGCCGAAGGCCCCGAGTTCCTGCAGCAGGCCACCCAGGTGAAGAACATCTGGGTTCCGTACGGCGTGTGATGAATCCGCTGACCCTGCGCCAGGAAGCCGCCGCCTACGAGCGCAGCGAACGCGCCCGCGCGCTGCCCAAGGTGCTGCTGCACGAGCACCTGGACGGCGGCCTGCGCGTGGCCACCGTGCTGGAGCTGCTGCAGCAGCAGGGCGTGCAGGCCCCCGCGGCCGACGTGCCGGCGCTTGCCGCCTGGTTCGAGGCCAACGCGCACGCCGGCAGCCTGGTGAAGTACCTCGAGGGCTTTGCGCTGACCATCGCCGCGATGGCCAGCCCCGCGGCGCTCAGGCGCGTGGCCTTCGAGGCCGCCGAGGACGCACGGCTCGACGGCGCGCTGCTGGCCGAGTTCCGCATCGCGCCGCTGCTGTTCGAATCGCACGGGCTGTCGGGCGAGGCCACGGTCGAGGCGCTGCTCGAAGGGCTGGCGCAGTGCGCGATGCCGAGCGGGCTGATCGTCTGCGCGATGCGCCACCTCGATCCTGCGGAGACCGAACGCGCCGCGCGCCTGGCACTGAAGTACCAGCACCAGGGCGTGGTGGCCTTCGACCTCGCGGGCGCCGAGTTCGGCCATCCGCCGTCGGCCCACGCCGGTGCGCTGAAGCTGTGCCGCGACGCCGGGCTGCCGCTGACGCTGCACGCCGGCGAGGCCGATGTCGCCGAGCGCGTGGTGGAAGCCGGCCGGCTGGGCGCCGCACGCATCGGCCACGGCGTGCGGCTGGTGGATGCCTTGCACGACCCGGCGCGCCGCCACCTGGTGGACGACGTGAAGGCCATGGGCCTGCACCTCGAGGTGTGCCCCACGAGCAACGTGCACACGGGCGCCGCGGCCTCGGTGGCGCAGCACCCCATCACCGAGCTGTGGCTGGCCGGCGTGAGCCTGAGCTACCACACCGACAACCGGCTGATGAGCTGCATCAGCCTGGCCGGCGAGGCCGCCGCGCTGCTGGCCGAGACGCAGCTGGGCGAAGCCGACCTGCTGGCGATGGCCGCCCAGGCGGCGAGGCACTCGTTCCTGCCGCAGGCCGCGCGCGACGCGGCGCTTCAGGCGATCGCGGATTTTTCCTGATCGGCCGCATCGGCCGCCGCCTGGCGGTCGGCCCAGGCCAGTGCGAACGCGGCCATCTCGGCGGCCGGGATCGGCCGGCTCATGTGGTAGCCCTGGGCCTCGTCGCAGTGCAGGCCGGCCAGGCGCGCCATCGCGGCGCCGGTCTCGACACCCTCGGCCACCACCGATAGCCCCAGGTTGTGCGCCAGGTCGACCGTGCTGCGCACGATCTTCGCGTCGTCCTCGTCGGTCTCCATCGCCATCACGAAGCTGCGGTCGATCTTCAGTTCGTCCACCGGCAGCCGCTTCAGGTACGCCAGGCTCGAATAGCCGGTGCCGAAGTCGTCGATCGACAGCTTGAAGCCGATGGCGCTGAGCTGGTTCAGCGTGGCCTCGGCACGCTGCGGCTCGTCCATGATCGCGCTCTCGGTGATCTCCAGGCACAGCGCCTGCGGCGGCATCGGGTGGCGCTTGAGCAGCCGCTGCAGCTTGGCGGGCAGCTCCTGGTCCATCAGGTCGCGGGTGGACAGGTTCACCGAGACGCGCTGCAGGCCCAGCGCTTCGAGTTCAGGCCACTGCTTCGCGGTGGCTTCGAGCATCCACATCGTCAGCTGGCGCACGAAGCCGGTCTGCTCGGCGAACGGGATGAAGTGCATCGGCGGCACCATGCCGCGCGTGGGATGCATCCAGCGCACCAGCGCCTCGGCGCCCACGATGCGGCCCGCCTGCGGGCCCACCAGCGCCACCTTGGGCTGCAGAAACAGGCGCAGCTCGTCCTGCTCCAGCGCGCGCCGCAGCTCGCTCAGGAGCGACAGCGTCAGCGCGCTGCCGACGTCGTTCGCGGCGTCGTAGACCAGCGCCGCCGCGGTCTTGCGCTTGGCGCTGTACATCGCCACCTCGGCGCGGCTGATCAGCGTCTCGGCATCGCCGGCGTGCTGCGGCCAGCAGGCCACGCCGAACGCGGCGGTGACGTCCACCGTGTGGTCGTCCAGCGTCAGCGGCAGCAGGAAGGCGTCGGCCAGGCATTCGGCCAGGCGCAGTGCACCGGCCGCGTCGCGGCCCGGCAGCAGCAGCGCGAATTCGTCGCCCGAGAGCCGCGCCACCATCTCGTCGGGCCGCAGGTCCTGGGCGGCCAGACGCTGCGCCACGCCCTGCAGCAGCCGGTCGCCGAAGGCGTAGCCGAGCACGTCGTTGACGTGCTTGAAGCGGTCCAGGTCCAGCATCACCACCGAGACCGGGAGCGCGGTGTCCTGCGCCATCTCCAGCGCCTCGCGCACCGCGTCGCCGAACTGCGCGCGGTTGGGCAGGCCGGTGAGCGGGTCCCAGTAGGCGAGCTGGCGGATCTCGGCCTGCTGCTTGGCGATGCTCACGCGCATGTGGTCGAACGAGCGCGCGAGCTCGCCGATCTCGTCGTCGTCGTTGCGGCCGTCGTGCTGCAGCGGCTGGTCGTACTGGCCGCGCGAGAGGCGCTCGCTGGCGCGCACCAGGCTGCGCAGCGGCGTGGTGACGCGGCGCGCGGTGACGATGCTGGCGGCGCTGGCCATCAGCAGCCCGGCCAGCGTGAGCACCGCCAGCGTGGCCTGCAGCTCGCGGTAGGGCGCCACCGCGTCGGCCAGCGAGCGCAGCAGCACGGTGCGCAGGTGCATGCCGGCGCCGGCCGCCGCCGGGTCGCCGATCTGCCGCAGCACGTGCGGCTGGTCGCCCAGGGCCAGCTGGTCGCCGGCGGGGTGCGCGGCGCGCAGCTCGGCGCCCAGCGCCTCGGGCAGCGTCGACAGCGCGAGGCGGCTGCCGCCGGCCGCACCGTCCACCAGCACCGCCACGTGCAGGCCGGAGACGGCGTGCATGTCCTCCACCAGCGCGGCGTCGAGCGGAAAGCCCATCACCACGTAGCCCACCAGCACCGGCGCCTTCATCGGCACCATCACCAGCTGGTAGGGCCGGCCGTCCACCAGTGCCAGCGTGCTGCCCAGCTCGGCCAGCCGCGCCGCCAGCGGGGGCAGCGCATCGACGGCGCCCCGCTCGGTGCCCTCGCCCACCGCGCGCAGCGAGAGATCGCTCTTGAGCATCGCGGTGACGGTGGCGCCGATGCGCGCGCCGTGGTTGTCCAGCGCCGAGCGCAGCGTGTCCTCGTCGCCCGAGGCGGCGGCGGCGCGGAAGCCGTAGTCCGCCGCCAGCACCGACGCGCCCAGCGCCAGCTTGCCGGCACGCTGCGCCAGCAGCCGGGCCCAGATGCGCTCGCCCACGGCCAGGTCCTGCGCCAGCAGCGCACGCGCGTTGGCGTCGATGCTCGCCCGCACCACCGCGAAGCCGGCCAGCTGCACCAGCAGCAGCAGGCCGAGGAAGAGGGCGACGATGCGCGACGACAGGCGCCGCGGCCACCAGCGCGCCAGCCACGCCGCGCGTGCGGCCTTCACGGCGCCGCTTCCGTCAGCGGCAGCTTCACGGCGGCCGTGGTGGTGCCCGTGGCGCCGACCACCAGTGCGTCGTCCTGCGCCGCGCTGCCCGGCGGCAGGCCGGGGTGCCAGCTGCGCAGCCGGTAGCTGCCGGGCGGCACGTTGTCCAGGCGCACCACGCCCTGGGCGTCGCTCTGGCCGAAGTACGGCGTCTCGACCACCACCACCCAGGCCACCATGCGGTCGTGGATGTTGCAACCCAGCACCGCGATGCCGGGCTTGTCGAACAGCACCGGGTTCGCCGGGGTGCCGGCGTAGAGCTTCAGCTCGAAGGCCTTGGCGGGCGAGAACGAGTAGACGTGGTGGCGCACCTTGTCGCGGTTCGGGAAGTGCACCTCGCTGCCTGCCGTGACGACCGTGACGCGCTGCACGAAACGGCGGTCGGCCTGCGCGATCTCGCTGCCGGACAGCGGTTTCGCCGCCGCCTTCGCTTCGCGCGACTCCAGGAAGACGACGGTGGCGGCCAGCGGCTTGCCGTCGCTGCCGACGGCCCGGATCTCGACGCCGGCCGCCTGGGCAGCGAGGATCGGCAGCGCCGACAGCAACAGGGTGGCGCAGAGGCGGACAGCGGACGACATCCTCGGTCTATCGGCGCCGCCCGCGCCGTATTGATGCGGGCGGCGCCCTAGTGCCGCGACTTTCGTCGCGGACGGGCGAGCTGCCAACCCAGCAGGGCGGCCGCGGCGAGCGCCACCGCGGCAGCGCCGCCCAGCGCCGCCTGCAGCAACCCCGGCCGCGCCGCCGGCATCAGCGCGATCCAGCCCAGCAGCAGCGCCAGCGCCAGCAGCAGGGCCAGCGCCAGCCACAGCGCCAGCGGCGGCGGCGGGCTGGCGCGGCGTTCCACCTGCGGCCACACCAGCTCCGGCGCGATGGGCAGCGTGTCGGGTTCGTTGAGCGTGTGGCGGCGCACGCTGGCGGCGCACAGCAGCCGCACCAGCACGCGGTCGAGGTCGGCCACGGCGTCGCGCTTCTCGCGGTACTGCACCTCGGCGACGATGGCCAGCCGGCTGTCCAGGCTCCACGCAAAGGCCCAGCGGCGCGGGCTCTGGCGGTGCACCAGCGTCTCCTCGGGTTCGGCGTCGGCCAGGCTGGCGATGGCCGCGGCGGCACCGGCGAAGGCGTTGTCCATCGTGCGGCCGGTGCTGGCCGGCGCGATGTCGCCGGTCTCGCTGATCGACCAGGCGGCGCGGTAGGCCAGCGTGCGCACCTCCACCACCGAGGCACGGACGAACTGCACGCCGAGCTGGCGGCACACGCGTGCCAGCTCGGGCAGCAGCACCGCACTTTCCTGTTCGGGCTGGAACGAGGTGCTGGGGAGGAAGCGCATCAGCGCGTCAGGGCAGCACGACGCGTGCCGGCGCGGCGCACCACGGGCGGTGTGGCAGGCACCACCACCGGCACCGCGGCACGCGCGATGACACCGCCGCCGAGACAGACCTCGCCGTCGTAGAGCACCGCGCTCTGGCCCGGCGTCACGGCCCACTGCGGCTCGCTGAAGTCGAGACGGAAGCCACCCGGCTGCGGCGCGAACGTGCAGGCGGCATCGGCCTGGCGGTAGCGCGTCTTCGCGGCCAGCGCGCCGGCGTGGGGTGCTTCGCCGGCGACCCAGCTCAGGTCATCCGCTTCGAGCCAGGCCGACTGCAGCCACGGGTGCTCGTGGCCCTGCACCACATGCAGCGTGTTGCGCGCCACATCCTTGTGCGCCACGTACCAGGGACGGTGCTCGCCGCCACCCTCGGCCACGCCGCCGATGCCCAGGCCCTGGCGCTGGCCCAGCGTGTAGAACGACAGTCCGACGTGGCGGCCCAGCTCGCGACCGCGGTCGTCGAGCATCGGCCCGGGCTCGTGGCTCAGGTAGCGGTTGAGGAACTCGCGGAACGGGCGCTCGCCGATGAAGCAGATGCCGGTGGAGTCCTTCTTCTTCGCGTTCGGCAGCCCGATCTCGGCGGCGATGCGCCGCACCTCGGTCTTCTTCAGCTCGCCCACCGGGAACAGCGTGCGCGACAGCTGGGCCTGGTTCAGGCGGTGCAGGAAGTAGCTCTGGTCCTTCGCCGGGTCCAGGCCCTTCAGCAGCTCGAAACGCCCGCCGTTCTCGCGCACGCGGGCGTAGTGGCCGGTGGCGATCTTCCCGGCGCCCAGCCGCATCGCGTGGTCCAGGAAGGCCTTGAACTTGATCTCGGCGTTGCAGAGCACGTCGGGGTTCGGCGTGCGGCCGGCCTGGTATTCGCGCAGGAACTCGGCGAACACGCGATCCTTGTACTCGGCGGCGAAGTTCACGTGCTCGATCTCGATGCCGATCACGTCGGCCACCGCGGCGGCGTCGACGAAATCGATGTTGCTCGAGCAGTACTCGCTGTCGTCGTCGTCCTCCCAGTTCTTCATGAAGATGCCGACGACCTCGTGCCCCTGCTGCTTGAGCAGCCAGGCCGTCACCGCGGAGTCGACGCCGCCGCTGAGGCCCACCACGATGCGATGTTTGGTCACAGGCCGATTATCCCGCGCGTCCACAATCGACGTTTCCTAAGCGAGGAGAGGATTTATCACCATGTCCGGACACGGCTTCCACGTCCACGGCCCGCACGACCACGAACTCGAGCACGCGGCCCAGCACGGGGCGCACGACCCCAGCAGCGGCACCATCGCGGTGGTGACCGCGATCCTGGCCACCGTGGGCGCGCTGTTCTCGTACATGGGCGGCGCCACCCAGGCCAATGCAGGGCTCTACAAGAACAACGCCGCGATCAAGAAGACCGAGGCGTCGAACCAGTGGAACTACTACCAGGCCAAGAGCAGCAAGCAGAACCTGGCCGAGATCGCCATCGTGCTGGCGGCCGACGACAAGCGCGCCGGCTTCAAGGACGAGGTGGAGCGCTACAAGAAGGAGAAGGCCGAGATCAAGCTCGCGGCCGAGAAGCTGGAGGCCGAGTCGGCCGACTGGGACAAGCAGTCAGACGCCCAGTTGCACCTGCATCACCGCTGGGCCCAGGCCACCACCGCGCTGCAGATCTCCATCGCGCTGGCCGCCATCGCGCTGCTGACGAAGAAGCGCTGGCTGGAGTGGGGCATGTTCGGCGTGGCCGGGCTCGGCATCGCGCTGGGCGGGCTTGCAGCCGCGCACATCTGACCAAGCTTCCCGCCGCGGAACCGGCTTTGCCGGGCCGCCGGCGGACGGCCCCCTCGGGGGGGTAGCGAGCGCTAGCGAGCTTGGGGGCTCACGTTCTCAGCAGGCGAGCATCTGGGAGCGGGTGCGGATGAGCTCGCGCGCCCGGTTCATCGCGTAGTTGATCGCCTCGTCGGGCGAGCGCCAGCGGTAGCCGCAGGCCAGGCTGTCGTCGCGGAAGGCCTCGCGCTGCTTGCCGACCAGGTTGCGCACCCGGTTGACCACCAGCGCCGCGATGTAGCCGTCGCCGCGCGGCGCCTCGAGCGCGCCGACGAAGATGCGGTAGTCGCCTTCATGGATCTCGTTGAATTGCATGGCAGGCCTCGCGCAGTCGGGTGGATCGGACACAAAGCGGTTCAGCGGCGCGGATGATCGACCCGCTTCCGGGTGGGAGCCCATCCCTCGCCGGGGGGAGAACGCCCTTCTGGGGGACGGACCTGCGCGCCTCGCGTGACAAGGTGCATGGGAAGATGGCCGCTCCGAATCCGCCGTGCCTGCACGAGAGACCGCGATGCCCGCCGAGACGCCTCCGCCCGCCTACCTGCGCCAGCCCACGCTCTGCGGCGACACCCTGGTCTTCGTCAGCGACGACGACCTGTGGCGCGTGGATGTGCGCGGCGGCGTCGCGCACCGCCTGACCTCGGGCCTCTCGGAACCGTCGCACCCGGCGCTGTCGCCCGACGGCCGCTGGCTCGCGTTCACCGGGCGTGACGAACAGCATGCCGAGGTCTGGCTGATGCCGGCGGCCGGCGGCCCGGCACGCCGCTGCACCTGGCTCGGCAGCGAGGTGCAGGTGCGCGGCTGGACGCCCGAAGGCCGCATCCTCTTCGTCACCAACCACGGCCAGCCCTTCCTGCGCAACCTGCACGCGTGGACGCTGGGCCTGGTGGGCGGTGAACCCGAACCCTGGCCGACGCGGCTGCCGCTGGGCCCGGTGGACCACCTGGCCTACGGGCCCGGCGGCCGGCGTGCGATCGGCCGCAACACCACCGACCCGGCGCGCTGGAAGCGCTACCGCGGCGGACGCGCCGGCCACCTGTGGGTGGAGTCGGTGGCCGAGCGCGGCCACTTCACGCGCCTGGCCGGCCTGCCCGGCAACGTGAGCTGCCCGATGTGGCTGGGCGACCGGCTGCACCTCGTCAGCGACCACGAAGGCGTGGCCAACCTGTACTCGTGCAGGCCCGACGGCAGCGAGCTGCGCCGCCACACCGCGCACGAGACCTTCTTCGTGCGCCACGCCGCCAGCGACGGACAGCGGGTGGTCTACCAGTGCGGTGCCGAGATCTGGCTCTGGGAACCCGGCCGCGAGAGCCGCCGCATCGAGATCCACGTGCCCAGCGCCCGCACCCAGGCGGCGCGCCGCTTCGTGCCGGCCGCCGAGCACCTGCAGGGCATGGCGCTGCACCCCGCAGGGCACAGCCTGGCCCTGGAAGTGAGGGGACAGCTGCACACGATGCCGCTCTGGGAAGGCGCCCCGCAGCGCCGCGGCTGCCACAGCAGCCGGCGCCGCCTGGGCCAGTGGATGGCCGACGGCCGCACGCTGATCGCCACCGCCGACGGCTCGGGCGAGGAACGCATCGAACTGCACGAGGACGGGGCCGCGCCGCGCGAGCTGCCCTGGAACGCCGCACAGCTCGGCCGCGTCACCGCGCTGCGCCCGGCACCCACCGGCACGCGCGTGGCGCTGGCCAACCACCGCAACGAGCTGTGGCTGGGCGACACCGCCAGCGGCACGCTGCTGCGCGCCGACCGCAGCGAGTACGGTCGCATCGAGGACCCCGCCTGGTCGCCCTGCGGCGGCTGGCTGGCCTACACCTGCCCCACGAGCAGCCGGCACACCGCGATCAAGCTGCACGAGGTGGCCACCGGCCGCACGATGCTGGCCACCGCGCCCGAGTTCCGCGACTGGTGCCCGGCCTTCGACCCCGAGGGCCGCTACCTCTACTTCCTGTCGCTGCGCACCTACGACCCGGTGTACGACAGCGTGCAGTTCGAACTCAGCTTCCCGCGCGGCGCCCGGCCCTACCTGATCGCGCTGCAGGCCGACGGCCCGGCGCCGTTCGATCCGCCGCCGCGCGGCCTGCACGGCGACGACGAGAGCGCCGCCCGCCGCGGTGCCGAGCCCGCGCCGCTGCCGCCGTTGCAGCCCGAAGGCCTGGCGCGCCGCGTGGCGGCCTTCCCGGTGGCCGAGGGCCGCTTCGGGCAGATCGCCGGCGTGGCGGGGCGCAAGGTGATCTGGACCGCGCTGCCGATCGCCGGCGCGCACGGCCGCGGCGGCCACAAGGACGGCCCGGGCCGGCTGGAGGTGTTCGACTTCGCCAGCGGCGAGCTGAAGACGCTGGCACCGCAGGCCGACAGCTTCGTGCTCGCGGCCGACCACGCGAGCCTGGTGCTGCGCCACGGCCGCACGCTGCGCGCGCTGGATGCCAGCCGCAAGCCCGACGAGAAGAGCCCGGCACCGGCCGACAGCCGGCCCTCGCGCGAGAACGGCCTGGTCGACATCGGCCGGTTGCGCGTGGCGGTGGAACCGGCCGCCGAGTGGGCGCAGATGCTGCACGAGGTGTGGCGCCTGCAGCGCGACCACTTCTGGGTGGAGGACATGTCCGGCGTCGACTGGCCCGCGATGCTGCGGCGTTATGCCCCGCTGCTGCCGCGCGTGGCCACGCGCGGCGAGCTGTCCGACCTGATCTGGGAACTGCAGGGCGAACTCGGCACCTCGCACGCCTACGAGATGGGCGGCGACCACCGCAAGCCGCCCGCGGTGGCTTTGGGCCAGCTGGCGGTGCAGTTGCGCCTGGCCGACGGCGGCTGGGTGGTGGAGCGCACCGTGCAGGGCGACGCCTGGGACGCCGCCGCCGATTCACCGCTGAACGCCGTGGGCGTGGCGGTGCGACCGGGCGAGCGCATCGTCGCCGTCGGCGGCCAGCCGGTGGGCGCGGCGTTGCCGCCGCAGGCGCTGCTGGTCAACCAGGCCGGCGCCCGCACGGCGCTGACGCTGGCCGGCCCCGATGGCCGCCGCCGCGAGGTGCTGGTGACCGCGCTGGCCGACGAGACGCCGGCGCGCTACCGCGAGTGGGTGGAAGCCAACCGCAGCTTCGTGCACGAGCGCAGCGGCGGCCGCGTCGGCTATTTCCACCTGCCGGACATGATGAGCGCCGGCTTCGCCGAGTTCCACCGCTACTTCGCCACCGAGTGCGACCGCGACGCGCTGCTGGTGGACGTGCGCTACAACCGCGGCGGCCACGTCAGCCAGCTGCTGCTGGAGAAGGTGGCGCGCAAGCGCATCGCCTGGAACGTCACGCGCTGGGGCCAGCCCGGAAGCTATCCCGACGAGGCACCCGCCGGCCCGGTGGTGGCGCTGACCAACGAACACGCCGGCAGCGACGGCGACATCTTCAGCCACGCCTTCAAGCTGATGGGCATCGGCACGCTGGTCGGCCAGCGCACCTGGGGCGGCGTGATCGGCATCTGGCCGCGCCACAAGCTGATCGACGGCACCGAGACCACGCAGCCCGAATACAGCTTCTGGTTCAAGGACGTCGGCTGGCAGGTGGAGAACTTCGGCACCGAGCCGATGGTGGAAGTGGCCAACGCGCCGCAGGACGACGCGTTCAACGCGCCCGAGCGCGACCGCCAGCTGGGGGCTGCGGTGGAAGAGGCGCTGAAGTCGCTGGAGCGGCAGGGGCCGAGCCGGCCGACCTTCGGGCCGCGGCCGCGGCTGGGCTAGCTGCGCGGGAAGTAGGGCCGGTAGGCTTCCGGCAAGGCCGCCAGCACGTCGGCCCGGGACACCACGCGATCGAAGTGGGCCAGGGCCTGCGGCACCAGCGTCGGCAGCTCGGCCAGCCCGGCGCGAGCGTGCGGCGAGGCCCCGGCAAACCAGAGCGTGTCCAGCGGATCGCTGGTGTCGGCACCCCGGCCTCCCAGCGCGCGGGCCGTTGCCAGCGTGACACCCTGCGGGACCTCGCCATCGATCCCTTCGGCGATCGATTGGTGCCAGACCACCGCACTGAGCTCGACGAACCGGCCGTCTGCCGCGCTGTCGATGACCAGGATGTCGATGCGTTCGCCGCGCTGGCGCCAGAGCAGTTCCCCATTGCGCGCGAAGCCGGCGGCCGCCAGGCCCGCGGCAAGCAGGGCGGTGGCCACGCGGTCGACGATGGCAGGCCCGGGTTCGGCCGCGGCGCCCGCGCGCCCGCTCAGGCGCGCTGCGGCGGCTTGGGCGGCCGAATCGTCGTGTGCCTGTAGAAGGCCCAGCAGGTCAGCCGGCGTCGCGACACTGTCGAAGTAGGGCAGCGCCAGCTCGCCGAGCTGACGCTGCAGGCTCGAGCGCTCGGCAGCGTCGGTCAGCGCCAGGGGCCACCAGTAGCTGTTCTTCAGCGGCGCCACCGGCGACAGCTCGGGCATCGATGCGAAGGTCTTGATCGATCGGCGCTGATCCTTCGCCGGGTCGGCCGCCACGCCGTCCATCTCGGGCGCCCAGACGGCGAAGTACACCACCGCCTCGGGAAGCTGGCCGCGCGCCATGCGCAGGCCGACCACGTCGTACAGGGCCCCGGGCCGACGCCTGACGAACAGGCGCCTGGCCGGCAAGGGCTCGAAACCCTCGCCGGCCAGGCGGGTCTGGATCGCTTGCCAGAGCGGGCTGCCTTCCAGGCCCGCGCCGGTCGTCACTTCGGTGCCACCTTGATGTTGATCTGGATGACGTCCGTGCCGATGCGCTTCATGCGGCTCGAGATGCCCTTCTTGCTGTAGCCCTTGCCAATCTTCAGATCGAACGCCAGCACGTTCTTGCCCTTGTACCGGATCAACACGTCGACGCCGAGTGTGCCAGCCTTGTTCTGCTTGAGGGGCTTGCCGGAGGTGTTGTCGTCGAAGAAGGGTTCGGCGATGACCTCGACACCGGGCAGCGGCTTGTAGCTCTGGATGCTGCGCTTCAGTTCCTGGTGCGCAGCCGTTCCCAAGGCACCCTTGTTCGGGAACGAGCCCCCGAACAGCACTGTGTCCGTCACCGCCTTGATGGCCCAGTCGAGGATCATCTCGCCGATCAGCCCCAGATCCTTCGGCGGCTTGCCGACCAGGAAGCTCTGCAGCGCCTGACGTGCCGCCACCTGCGAGCCCAGGCTCAGGGACGACTGCAGGTTCATCGACAGGCCGATGTCGGCGATGCCACCGGCGGCGAAGCTGGTGCCCGCCGGATCGGTGTTGAACAGCGGGTCGGCGCCCGCGTAGGCGTAGCGGTGTGCCGACTTGGGCGCCGCCGCCACGTCGGACACCGGATCGATGCTCAGGAAGCGCCCGGTCGTGGGCTGGTACCAGCGCGCGCGGAGCTGCACCAGGCCCGCCGTCGCGTCCCAGTATTCCCCGCCATAGACGTGGCTCAGCCGAGGGCTGCCCGACGCTGGCGTACCGAACGCGTCGATCTCGATCGACTCGACACGGCTGGCCGCGTTGTCGACCGCGGCCAGCGGCGTGTCCAGGTGGCCGGCCAGCGGCACCAGGCTTTCCGTCGGTGCCGTCGCCAGCGATCCCGCTGTTCCGCGCAGCTGCTGGCGCAGCGTGTCGCCCCACACGTAGGCCACGCGCTCGCTGCCGCGCGACTCCAGGACGACCTGCGGCCACGCGGCCGTGGGGTCGATCAGGAAGCGCGAGGTCCCGGCCGCCGTGGTCTTGCTGATGCGCCGACCGTCGGCGTCGTAGCCGTACGTGGCGACGGTGACGGCGCTGCCCGCATTGGTGCCGGCGCGCACCTCCACCAGGCGGTTGTCGGCGTCGAAGACGTAGCCGGTGAAGTCCGAAGGCCGGGTGCGGCTCGCCAGGTTGCCATTGCCATCCCACGTGTACGTCGTCAGCACGGTGCTGCCGGTCGTCGTGGTGAGCGTCTCGGTCAGCAACCGGTCGTTGCCGTCGTAGGTGTAGGCGGTGGACTCGGTGCCGCCCGCGGTGACGTCGGTCCTGGACAGGCGGTTGCCCACGCTGTCGTAACCGTAGGTCGTCGCGCGCGTCGCCGGATTCGAGTTGTTGGTCAGCCACGCCGAGAGCTGGGCGCCCTTGTAGTCGTTCTCCTGAGTCAGGCGTGCGTTGGCGTCGTAGCCGAAGGTCTGCACGCGCACCGGGCTGCCGGTGAAGGCGCCGGTGGCCGGAACGAATGCAGCGCTGGCATCGAAGGTGTCGATGCGCGTCACCGCGCCCCCTGCGGCACGGGTGATCGCCTGGCCAGCCACCAGCACCGAGCCCGCGCCGCTGCGCTTGCTGTGGGCGACGGTCACCAGGCGGTCCTGGGCGTCGTGGCGGCGTTCGGTCGCCAGCGAGATGCCGGCCGCCGCGTCGAGCGTCTGCTCGCTCAGCAGCGGGCGCCCACCCAGGTCGTACGTGTACGTCGTGACCTTGCCGTCAGGTGCCTCCAGTCGTGCCAGCCGGCCGTCGGCGTCGTATCCGTAGACCGTGCTGCCTTCGGACGTGGTGCGCTGCGTGACGCGGCCTTCGCCGTCGTAGGTCCAGCTGAGCGTGCCCTGGGGCCCGGCAAGCTGGATCAGCCGGCGCTGACCGTCGTAGGTGTAGGTCGTCGTGCCCTGGGGCGAGGCCGTGCCGGTCTCGGTCTGGGTCGCGCGCAGGCCGTCGGCGGTGTAGGTCCAGGTGACGCTGCGCGCGGGAGCGTTCGACGTCGCCGGAATCGTCCGGCTCGTTTCACGCCCGGCGCTGTCGTAGGTGCGGACGACGGTCTGGCCACCGAAGGTCGTGTAGCCGGTGAGCTGGCCCTCCAGGTCGTGCGTGAACGTCTCCACCGCGCCATCCGGCAGCCTGCGGGTGAGCGGACGGCCTTCGCGGTCGTAGGTCCACTGCACCTCGCGACCGGCAGCGTCACGCTGCGCCGTCTTGGACCCGGTCTCGTCGTAGATGAAGCTGCTGGCGGTGGCGACACCACTCTGCTGCACGCTCGTCAGGCGGCCGGCCGTGTCGTAGCCGAAGGTGCTGAGCACACCACGCGCATCGGTCTCGGTGGCCTTGCGTCCGTCCGGCCGGTAGGTCGTGACGAGGGCGCTGCCATCCGGGTAGTCCGAGCGGGTGAGCCGGTTCAGCGCGTCGTAGGTGAAGCCGATCACGCGGCCGTCGGGCAGGCGGATCTGGGTGCGGTTGCCCGCGGCGTCATAGCTGTGCTCCGTACGGCGGCCCGTCGCCTCGACGGTGGCCGTGCGTTGCGACGCGGCGTCGTACTCGTGCGTGCGCCGGGCGGACGTGCCGTCCACCTCGGCCGTCAGGCGGCCCGCCGCGTCGTACTCCATCGTGCGCACCGTGCCGTCGGGCAGTTGCACGCGCACCAGTCGGTTGAGCTCGTCGTACGACTGGCTGGTCACCCGTCCGGCGCGGTCGGTGAACGTCGCCTCGTTGCCGTTCGAATCGAACTCGGTCTGCTCGCTGGTGCCGTCGGGGAAGTCGGTGCGGATCAGCCGCGAGTTCGCATCGTAGGTGTAGCTCGTGACGCGGCCGATGGCATCGGTGCTGGTCGCCACACGCCCGGCGGCGTCGTAGGTGGCACGGCGCACGGCGCCGGTGGCATCCGTCTCCTGGGTCTGCCGGTTCTCGGCGTCGTACACCTTGGTCGTCGTTTCGGTCCGCGGCACGCCCGCGACCGTGCGCGTGACGCTGCGCGTCAGCTCGTTGCCGTTGTCGTCATAGGTGTAGACGACGGCGTTGCCAAGGCTGTCGGCCTCTCGCGTGCGACGGCCCTTCGTGTCGTACGTGTAGCTGATCGCGACGCCACCGACACTCAGCGAGGTCAGGTTGCCCTTGGTGTCCTGGCCCAGGCTCGTCACGCGGCCCAGCGGTTCGGTGACGGTGTTGGGCACGGCGCCCGGCTGCGTCTGCTCTCCCAGGCGGTAGCCGATCGTGGTGACCCGGCCCAGCGGGTCGGTCACGCTCACCGGGTTCTGGCGCTCGAAGTCCTTGCCCGTGGTCGGATAGGCGGTGGTCGTGGTGCGGCCCAGCGGGTCGCGCTCGGTCAGCACCTTGCCCGTCACGGCGTTGTAGGTCTTCGTGACGGTGTTGCCCAGCGGGTCCTTGCGGGTCAGCTCGTTGCCGTTGGCGTCGTAGGTGAGGTCGGTGATGCCGCCCTTGGCGTCGATCACGCGCGTGATGTTGCCGGCGGCGTCGAAGGTGTAGGTCGTGGCGTTGCCGCGGCGGTCCACCACGCGCTGCTCGTTGGTGGCCTCGTCGAAGGTCTGCGTCGAAGAGTCGCCGTTTCCATCGGCGGTGCCGGCCAGGCGGCCGAACTCGTCGAACTGCGCACGCATCACCACCACGCCGCGCGGGTCGGTGATGCTGGCCAGCAGGTGGCTGCTGTTGACACTGCCGCTGCTGCCGGCGCTGGTGGCCGTGTCGTACTGGAAGTACGTGATCTGGCCCAGGCGATCGGTGACGCTGGCCAGCTCGCCAGCGGCGTTGTAGCCGTAGGTGAGGCTCTTGCCCGCCGGATCGGTGGCACGCGTGACGCGGCCTTGTGCGTCGCGCACCAGCTGCACGCCCAGGCTGGCGTTGTGCTGGTAGCCGTTCGGGCCGTAGTCGACGCGGTTGCCGTAGCGATCGACCATCGCGATCACGCCCACGCCTTCGCGCAGCGTGTACTTCGTGCCCTCGTTGCTGGTGAAGATGTAGTCGGTGGGGTTCCACGCCTCCAGCGCGTCCCAGTCGAACAGCACGCCGCCGCGGAATTCAACCAGCGAAGGCAGGTTCGCGATGGTCAGCGAGCCGCCGCCGGCGGACGCACCGGTGGCGCCGCCCACGGGCAGCGGCAGCGGGTCGAACTGGATGCTCACCTCCGGCGGCACGGCGAATGCGCACACCGGGTTGTTGCTGGCCTGGAAGCGGTAGACACCGCCATCGGGCAGGGTCACCGTCACGCGCCGGTTGCCGATCGGCCGCAGGCACTGGTTGAAGCCGCTGGTCTGCAGCTGCCAGCTCAGGCCCAGCACCATGTTCTTGCGCACGCTGGTGTCGCTGGCATCCGCGCTCCAGCCGAAGCCGAAGTCACCCGAGATGTCCTTCTTCAGGCTGTCGTAGGTGCGGTTCAGCGTCAGCGGCATGCCCGCCGCACTGGCGTTGATGTCGACGAAGTTGATGCGGAACTGGCCGATCTTGCGGTCGCGGGCGATCTCGATCGTCACCTGCGCGGTGCTCGCGCGGCCGTTCACGTCGACGACGTTCAGGCCCAGGTCGTAGACGCCGTTGGCGATCTTGGTCGGGTCCAGCGTGCCCAGCGCGGCGGCGCTCACCGGGCTCAGGCCGCGACGCAGTTCCACCCACGCGGTGGCCGGCGCACCCGCGGGCTTCAGCAGCAGCTGGTAGTAGGCGAAACGCGCATCCGTGGCGGTGCCGATCACGGGCACCGGCTGCAGCACCTCGGTGTCGGTGGCGGGGCTGGTGATGGCCGCCACCGGTGCGGTGGTGTCGCTGGCGTCGCGCACGGTGAGGATCAGCTCGCGCGTCTGCGTGGCCGGGGTCTGGCCGTTGACGGCGCTGCCGGTGGCCGTCACCAGCACCTTGTGCACGCCGGCAGCCGGCGCGGCGAAGGTGGCGCTGCCGCCGCTGAGCGTGAGCGGGGTGGTGCCGTCGAGCACGGCGGTCGTCGTGATGGCGCCGCCGTTGCCGCCGCTGACCAGCACGCTGAGCGTGACGGTCTGGCCGGCATTCGCGATGGCCGGGTTGAGCGCGGCCGACAGGTCGATCGCGGTGGGCGCGGCCGTGACGCTGATGCTGTAGCTCTGGGTGGCGAACAGGCCGCCCGCGTCGGTGACGCGCACGGTCACGGGCTGGCTGCCCACCTGGGCCGGCGTCGGCGACCAGTTGATCAGGCCCGTCACCGGGTTGATCGTCATGTTCGACGGGCCGGCGCTGAGGCTGTAGGTCAGCGTGTCGCCGGCGTCGGGGTCGGTGGCGTCCACGTCATAGGCGTAGGGCGCTGCGACGGTGGCCACGGTGCCGGGCACGGTGACGATGACCGGCGGCCGGTTGGTCACCACGGCGTTGGCGGTGAAGCCGGCCAGCGCGGTGGCGCTCAGGCTGCCGTCGGAGACGGTCAGCTGCACGGTGTAGGCGCCGGCCACGTCGGGCACGAAGCCGGCCGTGGCCGCCGTGGCGTTGCTGATCGTGGCGATGCTGCCCACCGGGCGGCTGGCGATGGCCCAGGCGTAGCTGATCGCGTTGCCGTCCGGGTCGCTGGAGCCGGCCGCGCTCAGCGCCACCGGGCTGCCGACGTTGACGCTCGTGGGCGTGGCGCCGGCCACCGCCACCGGCGGGCGGTTGGGCGTGGTGACGGTGATGGTGACGGTGACCGGCACGCTCGCCAGCGCGCCGTCGCTGACGATCAGCTGCGCAACGTAGGTGCCGGGCAGGTCGGCCACGAAGCTGGGCCGCTGGGCGTTGGTCGGGTTGATGGCGGCGGCGCTGCCGGCCGGCCGGGTGGTGAAGCTCCACGCATAGGTGAGCGCGTCGCCGTCGGCGTCGCGCGAGCCGCTGCCGTCCAGCTGCACGGTGCTGCCGGTGTCCACCGCCTGCGGTGCGCCGGCATCGGCCACCGGACGCGAGTTCAGCGTGGAGATGACGACGGTGTCGGGCGCGCTGGCGAGCGTGCCGTCGCTGACGATCAGCTGGGCCACGTAGCTGCCCGGCTTGTCGGCGGTGAAGCGCGGGCTCGCCGCGGCGGGGTTGTCGAGTGCGGCGGTGCTGCCGGCGGGGCGGCTGGTCAGGCTCCAGGCGTAGGTGAGCGGCTGACCTTCGGGGTCGCTGGAGGCGGCGCCGGTCAGCTGCACCAGCGCGGCCAGGGGCACGGTCTGGTCGGGACCGGCGTTGGCGCTCGGCGCGGCGTTGTCGGTGGTGATGACGACGCTGGCCGGCGTGCTGCTCGCCTGGCCGTCGTTGACGATCAGCTGGGCGACATAGGTGCCGGGCCGGTCGGCCACGAAGCTGGGGTTGACCGAGGTGGGCGCCGTCAGGGTTGCGCTGCTGCCGGCGGGCCGGCTGGTCAGGCTCCAGGCGTAGGTCAGGCTGTCGCCGTCGACGTCGCTGGAGGCGCTGCCGTTGAGTTGCACCAGTGCGCCCAGGGCCACGGCCTGGTTGTTGCCGGGGCGGGCCACCGGTGCGCTGTTGAGGGTGGAAACGATGACGCGGTCGGCCGCGCTGGCCACGGTGCCGTCGTTGACGACGAGTTCGAGTTCGTAGCTGCCTGCCGCGTCGATGGTGAGGCGGGGTTGCACGGCCGCGGGGTTGTCCAGCGCGGCGGCGCTGCTGGCCGGGCGACTGACGATGCGCCAGGCGTAGCTCAGGGTGTCGCCGTCGACGTCGTTGGAGCCGCGGCCGTCCAGCGTGACGGTGTCGCCCACGCGGGCGGTCTGGTCGGCTCCGGCGTTGGCCACCGGCGCGGAGTTGGCGGTGCTGATGGTGACGGTGTCGGCGCCGCTGCTGGTCTGGCCGTCGCCCACCACGAGGGCCACGGTGTAGTTGCCGGGCCGGTCGGCCACGAAGCTGGGGTTGATGGTCGCGGCGCCGGTGAGCACCGCGGCGCTGCCCGCCGGGCGCGTCTGCAGCACCCAGGTGTAGCTGAGCGCGTCACCGTCGGGGTCGCTGGACGCGGCGCCCGTCAGGCGCACCGTCTCGCCGACACGCACGGTCTGGTCGACGCCGGCATCTGCCGTGGGCGCGCCGTTGGTGGCGCAGCTGGCGTACTTGCAGCGCAGCGCGCAGATGCGGCTGTCGACGGAGTTGATGATCAGGTTGTTGTCCGGGTCGCGCGGATCATCCGGCCCGCTGACCTGAGCCCGCGCCGCGACGGCTTGCTGAATCAACGTGACGTCAACCCGGTCGATGCGCCCGTTGTTGTCCACGTCGCACTTCAGCGCCCAGGCCTGCAGGCCCGTCAGCGCGAGCGCGATGCCCATGACGCCTCGGACTAGGGACAAGGTAAATCGGCGCATCGACTCTCTCCTCGTGCGCGTCCTTTGAAGGACGCTCTTGGTCTGGGTCTGGCAAGGCTGCCGCGAAGTGGCGCGGCAGCGTCGCAGGAATCAGGAACTGACGATCGCGGCGGTCGTGAACCGCCGGTGCCGGTGGTGCGCCGGCTCAGCGCTTCGGCGCAAGCCGCCGCCGCATGGCGCAGGCCGCAGCCGCGCCGGCCACCAGGACGAGCGGCAGAGTGCCGGGGGACGGCACCGTTCCGCCCGCTTCCGTGATGGTGACCGTGCCACCCGCGGTGAGGAACTGGACGGCGTTTCCATACACGTCGCCCAGCGCGCCGCCGGCCTCGAAGGCCAGGGCGGCGGTTCCCACGCCCAGGGTGTTGAAGTAGAGCGTGAAGAGCGTCAGGGAATCGTTGCCCTGGCGCGTCCGCAGGAGTTCCGGGTCGTCGAAGGACGCGTCGGTCAGCAGCAGCAGCCCGGGGTCCTGCGTCACGAAGAGGCCGACGCTCGAACCCAGGCTGAAGGCGTCGACCGCCCTGTCAAAGGCCAGCAGACCCGCATCGAAGGCCAGGTTCAGGTTGTAGTCGCCGAGGCCCGTTCCAAGGTCGGACACGACGACATCGATGGCGACCATCGTCCCCTGGGCGACCGTCTGCGCCGCCGGCGCGAGGCTCACCGTGTAGGCCTCTGCCTGCGACATGACCAGCACGGACGCCGCCGTCACCAGCGCGCCGCGCGCCCAGTTGCGCACACTCATCCAGCTCGTCATGCCCATCTCCCTCAATCGTTGATCGATTATTTCTGAGCGTATCCCTCGACCCGTATCTCCGTGTGACGGATCGCACCCGCATTCAGGGGGGATTGCCCGTTAGGTCGAGGGAGCTGACCCCTCAATTGCGGGGCTCGCGGCGTGGCGCCGGCGCGCCGGATGGTGCAGCGACAATAGCCGCATGCCGCAGACCCGACACCTCCGCGCCGGCCCGCGCCACGCCGGCTTCACGCTGCTGGAACTGCTGGTCGTGGTGGCCATCATCGCGCTGCTGGCGGCCTATGTCGGGCCCAAGTACTTCTCGCAGGTGGGCAAGTCCGAACAGAGCGTGGCACGGTCGCAGATCGAGGCCTTCAGCCGCGCGCTGGGCGCGTACCGGCTCGATGTCGGCAGCTTCCCCAGCACCGAGGAAGGGCTCAACGCGCTGCTCGCGAAGCCGGCCAACGCGGCGAAGTGGAATGGCCCCTACCTGGAAAAGGCCGTTCCGCCGGACCCCTGGGGCCGCGCCTACATCTACCGCGCGCCCGGCGCCAACAACGCCGACTTCGACATCGTCTCCTACGGCAAGGACGGCCAGCCGGGCGGCGAAGGCGACGCCGCCGATCTCAGCAACCACTGAGGCAGCCGCGGCCCGGCCATGCAGTTCCGTGTTCGTGCGGTGGACGCCGGCTCGCAGCAGGTCATGGACCTGATGCTGGAGGCGCTGGACGAGCAGGACGCCCGCGCGCAGCTCGTCGCGCGCCAGCTCACGCCGCTGTCGCTGCGGCGTGTCGCCGGCCTGGCCTGGCGGCGCGCCGACCGCTTCTCGGTGCCGCTGTTCGCGCAGGAGCTGCACGCGCTCACGCAGGCCGGGCTGGGTCTCGTCGAGAGCCTGGAGGCCTTTGCGGAGAAGGAACGTGCCGCGGAAACCCGCGCGGTGCTGGAGCGGCTGATCACCGCCTTGCGCAGCGGCCAGCGCTTCTCGGCCGCGCTGCGCAGCCAGGGCACGGTGTTCCCGCCGCTCTTCGTGGGCATCGTCGAGGCGGCCGAGAACACCGGCGAGCTGGCCGGCGCGCTGGAGCGCTTCATCGGCTACACGCAAAGCGTGGCCGCGGTGCGCCAGCGCATGCTGAGCGCGGCCATCTACCCCGGCATCCTGCTGGGCGTGGGCGGGCTCGTCACGCTGTTCCTGCTGGGCTGGGTGGTGCCGCGCTTCGCGGCCGTCTACCGCGGCAGCAGCCGGGCCCTGCCGTGGGCGTCGCAGCTGCTGCTGGACTGGGGCACGTTCGCCGGCGAGCACGCCGCCGCGCTGGGCCTGGCCTTCGCGCTGGCGGTGGGGGCCGGGGCCTTCTGGCTGTGGCAGCTGCTGCGCCGCGGCGACGCGCTGCGCGTGGTGCGCATCGTGCCCGGCGTGGCGCGCTGGCTGGAACTGATGACGCTGTCGCGCCTGTTCCTCACCTTGGGCCTGCTGCTGCGCGGCGGGCTGCCGGTGCACCAGGCGCTGCAGCTGGCGCGCTCGGTGCTGCCGGCCGCACGCGCGCCGGCCGTGGAGCGCGTGGCGGCGCGCATCGCGGAAGGGCAGGCGCTGTCGGCGGCGCTGGACGAAGCCGGCCTGGCCACCTCCATCTCGCGCCGCTTCGTGCGCGCCGGCGAGCGCTCGGGACAGGTGGCCGAGATGCTGAGCCGCGCCGCGGCCTACCATGACGCCGAGACCGCGCGCTGGATCGAGCGCTTCACGCGCATGTTCGAGCCGGTGCTGATGGCGGTGATCGGCGTCGTGATCGGCGGCATCGTGCTGCTGCTGTACATGCCGATCTTCGACCTCGCGGGCTCGCTGCAATGAACGACACGCGCCCGCCACCCCTGCCTGCCGGACTGCTGGCGCGCCTGCGCGGCAGCCCCGGCGCGGCCATCCGCGAGCTGGCCCAGGCCGAGGGTTGCAGCGAGCGCGACGCCGCGCTGCGCCTGGCCCAGGTGTTCGGCATGCCCTGCTTCGAGATGGACGAGCTGCAGCGGCGCCAGCCGGCCTTCGAGCGGCTGCCGCTGGCGCGCGCGCAGCAGCGCCGCGCGGTGCTGCTGCAGGCGCTGCCCGAGGACGGCGCGGACTGCGTCGCCGTGCTGCCGGACCCCTTCGATCGCGACCTGCTGCTGCAGCTGGAGCAGTGGGCGGGCGGTGCCCTGCGCGTGGCGCTGGCCACGCCGGAGGACATCCATGCCTACCTGAACCAGCAGGAGGCGCAGGCCAAGGCGCTCGACGGCATGGCCGACGCGCTGGCCACGCACGCCGACGACGAAGGCACGGCCGAGGTGCTGTCGCTGGCCGCGTTGTCGGAAGCGCCGAGCCCGGCGGTGAAGCTGCTGAACTCCACGCTCTACGACGCGCTGCGCGCCGGCGCCAGCGACGTGCACCTGGAGGCCACGCCCGCGGGCCTGGCGGTGAAGTACCGCATCGACGGCGTGCTGGACACCGTGGCCCAGCCCGCGGGCCGGCCGCTGGCGGAGCAGGTGGTGTCGCGCCTGAAGGTGCTGTCGGGGCTGGACATCGGCGAGCGCCGCGTGCCGCAGGACGGCTCGTTCCGCGTGCTGGCGCAGGGCCGCCGCATCGACCTGCGCGTCTCGGTGATGCCCAGCGTGCACGGCGAAGATGCAGTGATCCGCATCCTGGACAAGCAGGCTGTCATCGAGGCCCATGGCCGCCTGACGCTCGAAGCGCTGGGCTTCGACGCCGCGGCGCTCGAGACGATCCGCGAGCTGATCGAGGCCCCCTACGGGCTGCTGCTGGTCACCGGCCCCACCGGTTCGGGCAAGACCACCACGCTGTACGCCGCGCTGTCGGAGACGCACACCGGGCGCGAGAAGATCATCACCATCGAGGACCCGGTGGAGTACCAGCTGCCCGGCGTGCTGCAGATCCCGGTGAACGAGAAGAAGGGGCTCACCTTCGCGCGCGGGCTGCGCAGCATCCTGCGCCACGACCCGGACAAGATCATGGTGGGCGAGATCCGCGACCGCGACACCGCCGAGATCGCGGTGCAATCGGCGCTCACCGGGCACACGGTGCTGTCCACCGTGCACGCCAACAACGTGTTCGACGTGTTCGGGCGCTTCACGCACATGGGGCTCGATCCCTACGCGCTGGCCTCGGCGCTGAACGGCATCTGGGCCCAGCGCCTGCTGCGCGTGAACTGCCCGCACTGCACGCGGCCGCACGAACCCGCGGCGGCCGACCTGCAGCGCCTGGGCATCGGCGCCGAAGCCGCGAAGGATTTTCGCTTCCAGCGCGGGCAGGGCTGCGGTGACTGCCGCGGCACCGGCTACCGCGGCCGCCGCGCGGTGGCCGAGGTGCTGCGCCTGGACGACGAGCTGCGCGAGCTGGTGGCCGGCCGCGAGCCGATCCGGCGGCTGAAGGAGCTGGCACGCCGCAAGGGCACGCGCAGCCTGGTGGACGCGGCGCTGGAACTGGTGCGCAACGGCGAGACCACGCTCGAGGAGGTGCGGCGTGTCACCGTGGCTGCGTGAACCGCTGGCGCTCGGGCTCGATGCCGGCGCGCTGGCCGCGGCCGGCACGCCGGTGGCCACGGCCGATGGCGCGTGGACGCTGGGTACGCTGTCGCTGGCGTTCGCCGCCGTGCGCGAACGCCACACGGGGGCACGTGCCGCGCGGCTGCTGCTGGCCCCCGACGTCTGCCGCCACTTCGTGGTGAACCCGCCCGGCGGCCTGCGTGCCTTCGGCGAGTTGCGCGGCCTGGCCGCCGCGCGCGCGGCCCAGGTCTTCGGCGACGGCGCCTGGGCCGTGGTGGCCGACTGGCAGCTGGCGCGGCCCTTCGCCTGCGCGGCGCTGCCGCAGGCGCTGCTGGAATCGCTGCTGGCGGCTTCAGGAGAAGCCGGCCTGGCGCTGGGCCTGGAGTCCGCCGTGCTGGCCGCCTTGCAGGGCGCCACGCCGGCACCCGGCTTCGTGGCCTTCGCGACGCCCGCCCACGTGGTGCTGGCCCACGCCGACAGCGCCGGCACGCACACGCTGCGCGCGCTGCGCCGCGCGGCGGGCGAGGGCGATTCGCTGCAGGCCTTGGCCACCCGCGAGGCCACGCGCGAAAGCCTGCGCAGCGGCGCCGCGGCCGCGCCGCCGCAATGGCTGGAACCGCTGCCGGTGGTGGCTGACGAGAGCGAGGCCGCCTGGGCCAGCCGGCTGGCGGCGCGGGGCGGACGATGAGCGCACGCTGGTTCTCGCCGTCGTTCACCGCACCGCCGCTGGCCTGGCTGCTGGGCCATCGCGCGCGGCCGCTGGAACGGCGCCTGGCACTCGCGGCGCTGGCCGCCGCGGCGCTGGCAGTGGCTGCCGCCGGCTGGCAACTTGCCACGCAGCGCGCGGCGCTGGACGCGGCGCAGGCGGCAGGGTCGGCACGCGCTGCCGCGCTGCCGGTGGCAGCGCCGGCGTCGGCCATCGGCGCGCAGGAAGGCGCGCGCCTGAACCGCGTGGTGCGCCGCCTCAACACCGACTGGGCCGCCATCTTCCAGGCCCTGGAACGCGAGGCGCGGCCGAAGGAAGTGGCCATCGTCTCGCTGGAAAGCGACGCCGAGCGCGGCGCGGTGCGCGTGGTCACCGAGGGCCCGGCGCTGGACGCGCTGCTGGCGCACGCCGAGCGCGTGCAGGCCTCGCCGCGCTTCGTGCGCTCGCAGCTGCTGCGCATCGAGCCGCCGGAAGGCAACGCTCAAGGCGAACTGTCGCGCCTGAGTTTCGACCTGGTGCTGGCGCGATGAAGGCACTGTCGTCAGCCACGAACGCAACCGGCGCCGCCGCGCCGCGCGCCGCCATCGCCGCCCATGCGGGCCTGTGGCTGTGGCGGCACGGCACCTGGCTGCCCGTGGTGCTGGTGCTGCTGCTGGCGGCCGGCGCGCTGCTGGTGCAGGCCGCCGCGCTGCGCGAGCGGGCGCACGCGGCCGCGGTGCTGCAGGCCACCGCGCCAGCCTCTGCCCCGCTGCCCGCACGCGCGAGCGCCGACGCGCAGAACGCCGCCGCGCTGCGCCGCCTGCTGCCGCCTGCCGCCGAAGCCACGGCGCAGGTGCGCAAGCTCGTCGAACTCACGCGCCCGCAGCTGGCCTGGCAGCGCGCCGAGTTCCAGCAGAACGACGACGGCGGCCTGCTGCGCGTGCAGGTGACGGTGCCGGTGGCCGGCGAGTACGCCGCGATGCGCGACGCGCTGGACCGCGCGCTGGCCGAACTGCCGTACCTGTCGCTGGACCAGGTGCAGCTGCGCCGCCTGCAGCCGGATGCCACGAAGCTCGAAGCGCGGCTGCGCTTCTCGCTGTGGCTGTCCAGCGCCGCAGCTTCGGAGCCGGCCCGATGAGCGCGGCACCTGCATCCCGTCGCCGCTGGGCGCTGCTGCTGCCGCTGCTCGGCGGCGCGGCCTGGCTGGCCTTCTTCGGCGACAAGACGCCCGCCGGCACCGTGCAGCCCACGCGCGCGGCGGTGGCCGCGCCCACGTCGGCGCCGGCACCAGCACCCACCCGCAGCACGCCCGCGCGCCGCGACACCACCGAGCCCGTCGAAGCGCTGCGCCCGCGCGCCGCGCCCAACGCCGCACCGCGCCCCGCGGCCGACCTGTTCGCGGTGGCCGCCTGGCGCCTGCCGCCCTCACCGCCGCCGCCTGCGGCTGCCGTGGAACAGCCCAAGGCCGCGCCGGTGCTGCCGGCGCTGAACTACAAGGTGCTGGGCAAGAAGGAAGAGAACGACAGCTGGGAGGTCTTCTTGGGCCGCGACGATCTGACATTCATCGCCCGCACGGGCGAAACCCTGGAAGGCACATGGCGCGTGGAGAAGATCGAACCGCCGTTGATGACGCTGGTGCACGTACCCAGCGGCCAGCCGCTGAAGATGCCGATCGGGGACGGGCGATGAAGCACCTCGCGCACCGCGTCGCCGCGCCGCTGCTGGCCTGCCTGCTGCTGTGGGGCTGCGCCGCGCAGACCGCCTTCCGCGAAGGCCAGGCGCGCGTGGCGCAGGACGAACTGCCGCAGGCGCTGGAACGCTTCTCGGAAGCGGTGCGCCTGGAGCCCGGCTCGGCCGAGTACCGCGCCGCCTACCTGCGCACCCTGGAACGGCTGATCGGCCGCACCCTGGCGCGCGCCGACAGCGCGCTGACCAGCAACGACCTCGCCACCGCCGAGGCCGGCTACCGCCAGGTGCTGGCGCTGGCGGCCGGCAACGAACGCGCGCAGGCCGGCCTCCGCCAGGTGGACCTGCAGCGCCGCGGCGCGCGCGTGATCCGCGACGCCGAGGCCGCCGCCGCGCGCAACGACTGGGAAGCCGTGCGCAACCAGCTGCGCCCGCTGCTGCTGGAAGCGCCCGCGCACCGCCGCGGCCGCGAGCTGCTGCAGCAGGCCGAGGAAGCCATCGCCAGGGCCGCCGAGACCGCGCCCACGGCCGAGAAGGCGCTGGCCGCGGCCTACCGCAAGCCGATCTCGATCGAGTTCCGCGACACGCCGCTGAAGACCATCTTCGAGGTCATCGCACGCTCTTCGGGCCTGAACTTCGTGATCGACAAGGACGTGCGCACCGACCAGCGCGCCAGCATCTTCCTGAAGAACAGCACGGTGGAAGCGGCGGTGGGCATGCTGCTCACCTCGAACCAGCTCGACCAGCGCGTGCTGGACGCGAACTCGGTGCTGATCTACCCCAACACGCCGGCCAAGCAGAAGGACCATCAGCCGCTCACCGTGCGCAGCTTCTACCTCGCCAATGCCGAGGCCAAGGCGGTGGCGGCCACGCTGAAGAGCCTGCTCAAGGTGCGCGAGGTGGCCATCGACGAGAAGCTCAACCTCGTGATCCTGCGCGACACGCCGGAGGCCATCCGCGTGGCCGAGAAGGTGGTGGCGCTGCACGACGTGCCCGAGCCCGAGGTGATGCTGGAGGTGGAGATCCTGGAAGTGAAGCGCACGCGGCTGCTGGACCTGGGCGTGCGCTGGCCCGAGCAGCTGAGCCTGGCGCCGTTGCCGTCCACCACCGGCAGCGCGCTGACGCTGGCCGACCTGCGCGACCTCAGCACGTCCACCACCGGCGCCACGCTCGGCAACCTGACGATCAACGCGCGCAAGACCGACACCGACGCCAACATCCTGGCCAACCCGCGCATCCGCGCGCGCAACCGCGAGAAGGCCAAGATCCACATCGGCGAGCGCGTGCCCAACATCTCCATCACCTCCACGCCCACCACGGGCTTCGTCTCGGAGTCGGTGACCTATGTCGACGTGGGCCTGAAGCTGGACGTGGAGCCCACGATCTACCTCGACAACGAAGTGGCCATCAAGATCGGCCTGGAGGTCAGCAACATCATCAGCCAGGTGCAGACCAAGTCGGGCACGCTGGCCTACCAGATCGGCACCCGCACCGCGTCCACCGTGCTGCGGCTCAAGGACGGCGAGAACCAGGTGCTGGCCGGGCTGATCAACGACGAGGACCGGCGCAGCGCGAACAAGGTGCCGGGCCTGGGCGAGGTGCCGGTGGTGGGCCGGCTCTTCGGCAGCCAGGCCGACGACAGCGCCAAGACCGAGATCGTGCTGTCGATCACCCCGCGGGTGGTGCGCAACGTGCAACGGCCCTCGGCCGGAGCGCAGGAGTTCGATTCGGGCACCGAGAGCAGCATCGGCGGCGGCGGCGCGGCCACGGGCGCCCCGGCGGCGCGGCCACCGGCGGGCGCGGCGCCAGCCCGGCCGGCGGGCTCACCGGCGGGCCCGCGGCCGCGCCTTCGTCGCCCACGCCGGCCGCCGGCAGTTCGACACCGTCGCCGGTGGTGGACACGTCGACGGTCGGGGGTGGCGTCGCCGTCGGCGGCGGCGTGGCCTCGGCGGCCGGCAACAGCGTCGCGCTGCGCTGGGACGCACCCGCCGCGGTGCGCGCCGGCGATACCTTCGTGGTCTCGGTGCTGGCGCGCGGCGACCTGCCGGTGACCGCGCTGCCGGTGGTGCTGTCCTTCGACCCGCTGGTGCTGCAGGTGGTGGCCGTCACCGAGGGCGGCTTCCTGCGCCAGGGCGGCGCCACCACCAGCTTCACGAGCCAGACCGATCCCGCGGGCCGCATCAGCGTCACGGCCTCGCGCGGCGGCGGCACCGGCGCGGTGAACGAAGCGCCCGCCTTCACGCTCAGCCTGAAGGTGCTGGGCCGCCCGGCCAGCGGCCAGACCACGCTGCAGCTGGTGAGCGCCGCGCCCACCGGGCTGCAGGGCCGGGCGCTGGCGGTGCAGGCGCCCACGGCGCTGGCGGTGACGGTGCAGCCGTGAACCCCGTGACAGCCGCGCGCCGCGCCGGCGGCTTCACGCTGATCGAGCTGCTGGTGACGCTGGCGATCCTGGCCGCACTGGGCGCGATGGTGGTGCCGCTGGCCCAGGTGCAGGTGCAACGCGCCCGCGAGCAGGACCTGCGCATCGCACTGCGCGAACTGCGCACGGCCATCGACGCCTACAAGCGCGCCGCCGACGAAGGCCGCATCCGCCGCGACGCCGGCAGCACCGGCTACCCGGCGGAACTTTCGCTGCTGGTGGACGGCGTGGAGGACCAGCGCCATCCGCAGAAGCGCAAGATCTACTTCCTGCGCCGCATCCCGCGCGACCCGATGGCCGGCGACGAGAGCCTCAGCGACGCCGAAACCTGGCAGCTGCGCGCCTACGCCTCCGAGCCCGACGATCCGCAGCCCGGCGCCGACATCTACGACGTGGTGTCGCGCAGCCCGCAGGTCGGGCTGAACGGCGTACCCTATCGTCGATGGTGAGTGGCATGTCGCGCCGGGGTTTCACGCTGATCGAGCTGCTGGTGGTGCTGGCCATCGTCGCCACGCTGCTGACGCTGGCGGTGCCGCGCTACTTCGGCAAGGTCGATGCGGCCAAGGAAACCGTGCTGCGCGAGAACCTGCGCACCACGCGCGACGTGATCGGCAAGTTCTACGGCGACACCGGGCGCTACCCCGAGACGCTGGACGAGCTGGTGGAGCGGCGCTACCTCGCGAGCCTGCCCTACGACCCGCTCACCGATTCCAGCACCAGCTGGACGCTGGTGCCGGCGCCCGAAGGCTACAAGGGCGCGGTCTACGACATCCGCAGCGGCGCCAGCGGCCGCGCGGCCGACGGCAGCGCGTATGCGGAGTGGTGAACAGCGCGGCTTCGGCTACCTGCTGCTGCTGTTGCTGCTGGCGGTGCTGGCCGTCGCCGCCACCGGCAGCGTGGCCCTCGGCCACGCGATGGAGCGCCGCGCCGCCGAGCGTGCGCTGCTGGACACCGGCGAGGAGTTCCGCCAGGCGCTGCTGAGCTGGCGCCGCGGTGGCGGTGGCGGCCCGGCCGAGCTGAACGAGCTGCTGCGCGACCCGCGCGTGCCCGGCGTGCGCCGCCACCTGCGCCGCCTGCCGCACGACCCGCTGACCGGCCGCGCCGAGTGGGGGCTGCTGCGCGACACCAACGGCCGCATCCTGGCCGTCTACAGCCTGGCCGAAGGCACGCCGATCCAGCGCGACCACTTCGACGGCGTGCGCCAGGCGGGCTTCGAGGAGGCCGAGAACTACCAGCAGTGGCGCTTCGGCGTGGTGCCGGTGGCGCGCGCGGCGTCGGCGCCGCTGCGCTGAGCCCGGCCGTGGGTGTGTCCGCCTGACGGGCGATACCTCGTAATGAGGATGTCGGCCCAGCGCGGCCGACCTACAACCCGTCGATACGGTGCGCCACGCGCCCCAAGGAGTCGCCCCATGGATCTGGCCCGCCTTCTGTGTGCCACCGCCGTCGCGGCACTGTGCCTGCACGCCGCCTGCGCCGCGCCCGCCGAGGTGATCGACCTGGCCGAGATCAAGCCAGGCTGCCCCGCGCCTTTCAGCTACGACGCCACGGCCAGGGGCTGCCGAATCACCGACAGGACCAGGCTGGCCGATCTCAAGTCCGAGGACCAGTGCGCGGCGCCGAGCCTGAAGCTGGTGGATGGCCAGTGCACCGCCGTCGCCGGCAAGGAACCGGCGCCCGACTGCGGCAACCGGCTTGCGGACCTGGTGGTGAAGGACGGCCGCTGCGTCGTGCAGCGGGACACGCCGCGCAGCGCGACGGGCAGCTACATCGGCGACTGCTTCAAGATCGTGGCCGCACCCAGCCCGAACACCCTGGGCTTCGCGCCGGGCGAGAAGCTCGTGGTGCTGTCCCAGACCGAGGACGGCAACGACCAGTTGCTGCGCGTGACGAAAGCGGACATCGCGCGCGCCGGGCCGGTGCCTGTGCCCTACTTCTGCGGCACCGTGGGTCCCGAACTGAAGACGGTCCGGGCCAGCGACCTCAACGCCATCGGCGCCGAGCGGCTGGGCTGGACCTACGGCGTGCTGGCATTGCCCTTCAAGTACTACCGCAAGGAACGCAGCTTCGGTTCCGGCGTGTCGCTGGGCCCCTACGTGGGTCGGCGCTCCGGTGCGGCCGGGACGGCCATCACGTTCGCCGTGGCAGCGACCGTCGGCTCGGTCAAGGGCGAAGTGAAGGACGCCAACGGCAACATCACCGGCACGCCGGACCTGCTGGCCTATTCCTGGGCCGCCGGCTGGATGTACGACATCAGCAAGTCGCCGGGCGTGAAGCCGTTCAAGATCGGGTTCTTCGTCGGCCAGGACCGCGTCAGCCGCGACAAGGTGGTGGACTACAAGCTCAACGGCCAGACCTGGCTGGCCTTCCAGATCGGCTTCGACTTCACCGACAACTGATCAGCCGAGCCCTCGCTCGCTGGCCTGCGCCAGGTAGAACCACTCGTGCCCCGGCAGCGCCGAGACGTCCGGGAACACGATGTAGCCGGCGCGTGGCGCACGCAGCTCGGTGCCGTCGGCGCGCGTGGCGATCAGCTCGCCTTCGGCCAGCGGGGTGAAGCTGGTCCAGGTCTTCACGAAGGTGTCGCCTTCGGCGTGGCGGTCGATCACCTGCGCCAGGCGCAGGCACTCGAACGGCGCCTTCGGCGGCGCCAGCGTCACGCCTTCGGCCAGGCCCAGCAGCGCCAGCGTCTGCCGGATGGCGGTGTAGGCCACCTCGGGGCCGTCGGGGTCGTCGTGCTGGCCGCATTCGAGCGTGACCCCGTAGCCGCCCTGGCTGCGCATGTACTCGGTGGTGCCCACGCCGTAGCTCGGATCCTCGTGCACCGCGCCGGGCGTGAGGCCCTGCGCCTTGCGACGTGCGACGCCGTCGGCGTAGGCCGGCATCCAGCCTTCGACAACCCGGCTCACGCCGACGTGCTTCGCCAGCTCGGCTTCGGCTGCCGCGTGCGCAAAGGGCTCGAGCGCGCCGCGGTTGTCGGCCGGGCCGCGCATCACGAAGGGCTGGCCGGGGTTGCGGAAGCTGTGCAGGTCCAGCAGCACGTCGTGCTCGGCCAGCAGCGGGCACAGCGCGTTGGCGATGCGGTCCTCGTTGTCCTGCGGCGTGGCGGTGGGCTGCAGCCGGCGGTTCAGGTTGCGGTCGCCCATGCGGCGCTTGTGCCGGTAGGCCATCGGGTTGGCCACCGGCACGAAGGTGACGCTGCCGCGCACGATGTCGACGGCCCCGCTCTCGATCTCGGCCAGCACGCGCTCGATGCCGCGCGTGCCGGCGGTCTCGTTGCCGTGCACGGCGCCGGTGACGATCAGCTTCGGCCCGCGCTGCAGGCCGACGAAGCGGTGCACGCGCAGGTGGCGCAGGCTGGGTGCGTTCACAGCGTGCGGCCGGTCAGCAGCGTGTAGGCGCGGGCGTAGCGTTCGTAGACGCCGAGGATCACGTCCTCCGGCAGGTCCAGCGCCGCCTGCTCGGCGCCGCCGGTGACGCCGGTGGAAGCCAGCCAGTCGCGCAGCGGCTGCTTGTCCAGGCCCACGATCTCGCCGCGCGCCAGCTCGTCGGCGAGCCAGAAGCGCGACGAGTCGGGCGTCAACACCTCGTCCATCAGCGTCAGCGTGCCGTGTTCGTCCAGGCCGAACTCGAACTTGGTGTCGGCGATCACGACGCCGCGGGTCAGCGCGTAGCGGCGCGCGGCGTCGAAGAGGCGGATCGCGGTGCTGCGCACCTCGGCCGCGCGCGGTGCGCCCAGCAGCGACTCGAGCTGCTCGAAGCCGATGTTCTCGTCGTGGTCGCCCACCGCGGCCTTGGTGGCCGGCGTGAAGATCGGCTCGGGCAGCGGCGTGGTCATCGAGAGCCCGGGCGGCAGCGGCATGCCGCAGACGGTGCCGCTCTTCGTGTACTCCTTCCAGCCCGAGCCGGCCACGTAGCCGCGCACCACGGCCTCGCAGGGCAGCGGCTTCAGGCGCTTCACCAGCATCGAGCGGCCCCGCACCTGCGCCACCTCGTCGGGCGCCACCACGCTCTCGGGGTTGGCGCCGCTCAGGTGGTTGGGCACCACGTCCTTCAGCAGCTCGAACCAGTAGAGCGCCATCTGCGTCAGCAAGCGGCCCTTGCCGGGCACCGGCGCCTTCATCACCACGTCGAAGGCCGAGAGGCGGTCGCTCGCCACCATCAGGATGCGGTCGCTGCCCACCGCGTAGTTGTCGCGCACCTTGCCGCGGGCGATCAGCGGCAGCGAATGCAGGTTCGTGGTGGGGACGGCGGGGCCCAGGCTGGCGAGGCGGCTCGTGTTCATCCCGTTATTGTGCGGGCAGCAGGTCCTGCAGCAGGGTCAGCGAGCCGGCGCCGGCATCGAGTTCCACCTCCAGCCCCAGCGGCAAGGGTCGGTTCGGCGTGCCGTGGCCGCTGGGCCAGCCGGCCAGCAGCGGCTTGCTGAAGCGTTCCAGCATGCGGTGCAGCAGCGGCTGCGGCGAGGTGGCCTCGGTGAAGCTGCCGAGCACGAAGCCCGCCACCTGCTCGAACACGTCGGCCAGGCGCAGCTGCGTCAGCAGGCGGTCGACGCGGTAGAGCTCCTCGTTGACGTCTTCCAGGAACAGGATCGCGCCGCGTGCGTCCCAGGCCCAGGGCGTGCCGAGCAGCGCGGCCACGAGGCTCAGGTTGCCGCCGATCAGCCGCCCGCGCGCGCGGCCGGGCACCTGCCAGGCCTCGGGCAGGCGCTCGGGCGCGAGCACCGTGCCCGCCACGAGGCCGCCGCGCAGCACGGCGAAGAGCGCGTCGCGGTCGGCTTCGCGTCCGGGCAGCAGCATGTCCGACGCCGCCATCGGCGCGTGCAGCGAAGGCAGGCCCTCGCGCGCCCACAACGCGTGCAGCGCGGTGAGGTCGCTGTAGCCCACCAGCAGCTTGGGGTTCGCGCGCAGCAGCGCGGGGTCGACACCGTCGAGGATGCGCATGCAGCCGTAGCCGCCGCGAATCGCGTGGAGGGCGGCCACCTCGCGATCGGCCAGCGCCGCGTGCAGGTCCGCCAGGCGCTGCGCGTCGGGGCCGGCCAGGTAGTCGTCGCGCAGCGCGCAGCCGGGGTACACGCGGCAGCGGTAGCCGAAGGATTCGTAGAGCGCCGGCACGCGTGCCAGCCGTTCCGCTTCCACGGGCCCGGCCGGGGCGATCACGCCGATCAGGCTGCCGGCGGGCAGCGCGGGATAACGGTTCAAGAGAGTGTCTCCATCAGGCGGTGCACGGCGGCGCCCAGTGTCGGCAGCCGCCAGGTGGTGGCGCAGCGTTCGTGCGGCGCGTAGCGCGTGCCCAGGCTCGTGAGCACGGCGAGGATGTAGTGCGTGCGCCCGCTCGCCACGATGCCGGCGTCGGACGCGTAGTTCTGCGTGCTGCCGGTCTTGTGCGCGAAGGCCGGCGCGTCGGGCAGGCCAGGCACCCAGCCCGGCACGCCGCGCAGGCTGCCCGACGAAAGCACGTGGTCCAGCTGCTGGCGTGCGAGCACCGCGAGCAGGTGCGCGCGGGTGTCGTCCTTCAGCAGCGCGGCGCCGGCCGGCAGCCAGGGTGGCGCGGGTGCCCGCGGGTCCAGCAGCCACAGCAGGCGCACGGTGTCCCAGGCCGTCATGTGGATGCGGCCCACGCCCGAGCCGTCGGCGTTGCGCCAGCCGCCGGCCGGCGTGGTGCCGTTCAGCTGCAGCGTCGAAAGGCCCAGGGCGGCGAAGCGGCGGTTCAGTTCATCGACCCCCTTCACACGGTGCAGCAGCGCGACGCAGGCGTTGGTGGCGTCGTTGTCGCTGACCACGATCATCGGCTCCAACGCGGCGGGCCAGCCGTCGATCAGCCCGCGGTCGAGCGCCAGGCCCACGCCCACCGCCACCATCAGCTTCAGCAACGACGCCGGGTAGGGCGCGACGAAACGCGGCGCGCCGGCCGGGCCCGGCAGCAGCGGCCGGAACGGCAGCGCCTGCCAGTCCGCACCCGGCAGCCAGGCCACCGAGTCGCCCTGCGCGTCCTGCAGGTCGGCGTCGAAGCGCACGTTGCGCAGGGCCCCCGCATCGGCGCCGATCTCGCCGACCAGCCCCTGCGGCCACTCGCGCGAGAACAGCACGCTGGCCAGCACCGGCGCGCGGCCGCGCGGGAAGGCGGCCAGCGCGAGATCGATGCTCGGGTGCAGGCCCACCGCCGCACCGCCGCGCAGGGCATCGGCCGTGTCCTCGAAGCGCAACTCGCGCACGGCCTGGCGCAGGATCTCGGCGGGCGTGGCGTCCATCCGCAAACTGTAAGGCCCGGCTTGCGCGATCATCGGAGCAATGATCCATCTGCTGAACCTGCTCGCGGCGATTGCGCTGCTCGTCTGGGGCACCCACATCGTGCGCACCGGCATGCTGCGTGTGTTCGGCGAGAACCTGCGCCAGGTGCTGTCGCAGAGCTTCGGCAACCGCTTCAAGGCGGCGCTGGCCGGCGTGGGCGTCACGAGCCTGGTGCAGAGCAGCACGGCCACCTGCCTGATCGTCGCCAGCTTCGTCGGCTCGGGCCTGGTGGGCACCGCCGCGGCGCTGGCGGTGATGCTGGGCGCCGACGTGGGCACCGCGCTGATGGCGGTGGTGTTCTCGTTCGACCTCTCGTGGCTGAGCCCGCTCTTGATCTTCACCGGCGTGGTGATGTTCGTCAGCCGCCAGGCCAGCACGGTGGGGCGCATCGGCCGGGTGCTGATCGGCCTGGGGCTCATCACGCTGGCGCTGCAGCTCATCGTCGGTGCCACGCGGCCGCTGGTGGCATCACCCGCGGTGCGCGCGCTGCTGGTGGCGCTGCCGAACGAGGTGCTGCTGGACATCGTGGTCGGCGCCGTGCTCGCGGTGCTGTGCTACAGCAGCCTGGCGGTGGTGCTGCTCACCGCCACGCTGGCGGCGCAGGGCGTGGTGCCGGTGACGGTGGCACTCGGCCTGGTGCTGGGCGCCAACGTCGGCAGCGGCGTGCTGGGCATGCTGGTGACGAGCAACGGCAAGCCCGAGCTGCGCCGGCTGCCGCTCGGCAACTTCGTCTTCAAGGTGGCCGGCGCGCTGCTGGCCATTCCCTTCCTGCCGCTGGCCCACGTGGAGCTGCAGCAGTTCGTCGGCGAGGTGCAGCAGCAGGTGGTGCTGTTCCACCTGGCCTTCAACGCGGTGCTGGCGATCACCTTCATCGCCTTCACCGGCCCGGCGGCGAAGCTCGTCGAGCGGCTGCTGCCCACGCCGCCGGCCCCGGTGGGCGACCGCCCGCGCCACCTGGACCCGGTGGCGCTGGCGACGCCTTCGCTGGCGATCAGCTGCGCCGCGCGCGAGGCGCTGCACCAGGCCGACGTGGTGGAAACCATGCTGCGCGGCGTGCTGCCGGTGATGCGCGACAACGACCTCGCGCTCTCGGAGCGCCTGCGCCGCATGGACGACACCGTCGACGAGCTGTACTCGGCGATCAAGTTCTACCTGACGCAGATCTCGCGCGAGGCGCTGTCCGAACGCGAGGGCCGGCGCTGGGCCGACATCGTGAGCTTCACGATCAACATGGAGCAGATCGGCGACAGCATCGAGCGCGTGCTGCAGGACCTGGAGGACAAGAAGATCCGCAAGAGCCGGCGCTTCTCGGACGCCGGCATGGCCGAGATCTGCCACCTGCACGAGCGGCTGCTGTCCAACCTGCGGCTGGGCATGAGCGTGTTCCTCGACGGCCATGTGCGCGACGCCAGCCGGCTGCTGGAGGAGAAGGCGCGCTTCCGCGACCTGGAGCACGAGTACGCGGCCAACCACATCGCGCGGCTGCAGGACAACACCGCCTCGAGCATCGAGACCAGCTCGCTGCACCTGGACCTGATCAGCGAGCTCAAGCGCATCAACTCGCACATCTGCTCGATCGCCTACCCGATCCTCGAGTCGGCCGGCGCGCTGGCGGCCACGCGGGTGCGGCTGTCGCGCCTGCCCGACCTGGAAGATACGCAGCGCTGAAGCTTCAGCCGGCCACGACGTGGCAGGCCACGCGGCGGCCGTCCGCCTCGCGCAGCACCGGCACCTCTTCCCTGCAGCGCGCCACCGCCAGCGGGCAGCGTGTGTGGAAGGCGCAGCCGGCCGGCGGCGCCAGCGGGCTGGGTGTCTCGCCCACCAGCGGAATGCGCACCCGGCGCTCGCTCTTCTTCAGCGTCGGCACGGCGGACAGCAGCGCCTGCGTGTAGGGGTGCAACGGCGCGCCCAGCACCTGCGCCTTCGGGCCCTGCTCCACCGCGCGGCCGAGGTACATCACCATCACCTCGTGCGCCACGTGCTCCACCACCGCCAGGTTGTGGCTGATGAAGACGTAGGCGGTGCCGGTGTGCTGCTGCAGGTCCATGAACAGGTTCAGGATCTGCGCCTGGATGCTGACGTCCAGCGCCGAGGTGGGCTCGTCGGCCACCACGACCGCCGGTGACAGCATCATCGCGCGCGCCACCGCCACGCGCTGGCGCTGGCCGCCGCTGAACATGTGCGGGTAGCGCTCGGCGTGTTCGGGCCGCAGGCCCACGCGCTCCAGCATCTGCAGCACCTGGACGCGGCGCTCGGCTTTGGCGAGCGCGGTGTTGATCGCCAGCGGCTCGGCCAGCGCCGCGGCGATGGTCTTGCGCGGGTTCAGCGAGGCATACGGGTTCTGGAACACCATCTGCACGCGGCGGCGCAGGCGTGCCAGCGCCGGCTTCTCCGCTGCCGCGGCGTCTTCGCCATCGATGAAGAGCGCGCCGGCGGTGGGCGGCTCGATCAGCGTCAGCTGGCGCGCCAGCGTGCTCTTGCCGCAGCCCGATTCGCCCACCACCGCCAGCGTGCGCCCGGCCGGCAGCGCGAAGCTCACGCCGTCCAGCGCCTTCACGGTGGCATGGCCGCGCAGCAAGCCGCGGCTCGCGCGGTAGTGGCGCGCCAGGTTCTCGGCGCGCATCACTTCAGCCGCCATGCGCGGACTCCAGCGGGAAGAAGCAGCGCACGCCCTGCGCCAGCGCGGGGCGTTCGGCGCGGCAGCGCTCCCGCACGTGGTGGCAGCGCGGCGCCAGCAGGCAGCCGGCCGGGCGGTCGTGCCGCCCGGGCACGATGCCGCCCAGCGCCGCCAGGCGCGCGGCACCGCGGTTGTGCTCCGGCAGCGCGGCCAGCAGCGCCTCGGTGTACGGGTGGCGCGGGTGGTCGAACACGGTGTCGACCGCGCCGGTCTCCACAACCTGGCCGGCGTACATCACCGCCACGCGCTGCGCCATCTGCGCCACCACCGCGAGGTCGTGCGTGATCAGCACGAGAGCCAGGTTCTGCTCGCGCTGCAGGCGTTCCAGCAGCGCCATCACCTGGGCCTGGATGGTGACGTCGAGCGCGGTGGTCGGCTCGTCGGCGATCAGGAGGCGCGGCTGGCAGGCGATGGCCATCGCGATCATCACGCGCTGGTTCATGCCGCCGCTCATCTGGTGCGGGTAGTTCGCCAGCCGCGCCTTCGCCGCCGGTATCTCCACCAGCTCGAACAGCTCCAGCACGCGCGCCTCCAGCGCCGCACCGCGAAGGCCGAGGTGCACGCGCAGCACCTCGCGCACCTGGTCGCCCACCGTGTGGCTGGGGTTCAGGCTGTTCAGCGCGTCCTGGAACACCATCGCGATGTCCTTGCCGACGATGCGGCGGCGCTGCGCGGGGCTCAAGCCCAGCAGGTCCTGGCCGTCGAAGCGCAAGGACTCGGCCTGCACGAGGCCGGGCGCGTCGACCAGGCCCATCAGCGCCATCATCGTGACGCTCTTGCCCGAGCCCGACTCGCCGACGATGCCCAGCAGCTCGCCCGGCGCCACGTCCAGGTCCACGCCGTCGACGGCCTGGAAGCCGTCGAACGAGACGCGCAGGTTGCGGATCTCGAGCAAGCTCATGCGGCGGAGCGCAGCTTCGGATCCAGCGCGTCGCGCAGCCCGTCGCCCATCAGGTTGATCGAGAGCACGGTGACGAGGATCGTCAGCCCCGGCATCGTCACCACCCAGGGCGCGCGTTCGATGTAGTCGCGCGCGGCGCTCAGCATGCTGCCCCACTCGGGCGTGGGCGCCTGCACGCCCAGGCCCAGGAAGCCCAGCGCCGCGGTCTCCAGCACCGCGGCGCTGAAGGCCAGCGTGGCGTTCACGATCAGCGGCGCCAGGCAGTTGGGCAGCACGGTGTCGAACATCAGCCGCCACGTGCCGGCGCCGGCCACGCGGCTGGCGGTGACGTAGTCCTTGGCGGCTTCGGCCAGCGCCGCGGCACGCGTGAGCCGCACGTAGCCGGGCAAAGCGCCCACCGCGATCGCGATCACGGTGTTCACGAGGCCCGGCCCCAGCACCGTGATGACGCAGATCGCCAGCAGCAGCCCGGGCAGCGCCAGCAGGATGTCCATCAGCCGCATGATCACCGGCGACAGCCAGCGCTCGTGGAACGCGGCCAGCAGGCCCAGCAGCACGCCGGGCACCAGCGCCAGCAGCACCGAGGCCAGGCCGATCATCAGCGAGACCCGCGCGCCGTACAGCAGCCGGCTCAGCAGGCAGCGGCCGAGCTCGTCGGTGCCCAGCGGGTAGCTCGCCATCCCACCCGGCTGCCAGGCCGGCGGCGTCAGCAGGTGATCGCGGAACTGCTGCACCGGGTCGTGCGGCGCCAGCAGCGGCGCCAGCAGCGCGCCGGCGGCGATCAGCGCGAAGACCGCGAAGGCCGCCAGGGCGCCGCGGTTCCTCGCGAAGGCGCGGCGGAACTCGGCCCCCGGCGACGGCGGCGCCGGCACCGCGGCTGCGCCGCTCACCGCCCGCCCCGCAGGCGCGGATTGACCACCGCGTAGAGCAGGTCGACGACGAGGTTCACGGTGATGAACACCAGCGCCGAGACCAGGATGCCGGCCTGCACCACGGGGTAGTCGCGGCGCGCGATCGCGTCGATCAGCCACTTGCCGATGCCGGGCCAGCTGAAGATCGTTTCGGTGAGCACCGCGCCGCCCAGCAGGCTGCCCACCTGCAGCCCGAGCACGGTGACGATGGGGATCAGCGCGTTGCGCAGCCCGTGCACGAGCACCACGCGTGCCGGGTGCAGGCCCTTGGCGCGCGCCGTGCGCATGTAGTCCTCGCGCAGCACCTCCAGCATCGACGAACGCGTCATGCGCGCAATCACCGCCATCGGGATCGTGCCCAGCACGACGGCCGGCAGCACCAGGTGCAGCAGGCTGGAGACGAAGGCGCCCGTCTCGTCGGACAGCGCGCTGTCCACCAGCATGAAGCCGGTGACGGTGGGGATGTCGTACTCGATGCCGACGCGGCCCGAGACCGGTGTCCATTCGAGCCCGACGCTGAAGGCCATGATGAGGATCAGTCCCCACCAGAACACCGGCATCGAGTGGCCCACGGTGGCCACGGCCATCACCGCCTGGTCGAACCAGGAGCCGCGCTTCAGCGCCGCCGTCAGGCCCAGCGGCAGGCCGATGCACAGCGCCAGCAGCAGCGCCGCGGCGGCCAGTTCCACCGTGGCCGGGAACAGCACCGCGAACTCGGCCGACACCGGCTCGCGGGTGACCAGGCTCTTCCCCAGGTCGCCCTGCGCCAGCTGCTTCAGGTAGGCGCCGTACTGCACCGGCAGCGGCTGGTCCAGGCCCAGCCGCGCCATCAGCGCCGCGTGCGCGGCGGGGTCGAGCCGGCGCTCGCCGACCATGATCTCCACCGGATCGCCGGGGATCAGGCGGATCAGCGCGAAGGCCACCACCGTCACGCCCAGCAAGGTGGGCACGAGGGTGGCGAGCTTCCTCAGCAGCAGCCGGAGCAAGGGCGCATGGCGGCGTTCGCGATCAGAAGAACGTGTACTCGGCCTGCAGCAGGAACGAGCGCAGGCGCGGGTCGGCCACTCGCGGCTCCCAGCTGCTGCCCGAACCGGTGTTGGTGTCGTACGAGTTCGCGAACGGCGGCTTGGTGTCGAAGATGTTCTTGATGCCGGCGGTGAGCTTCAGGTCCTTGAAGCCGGTGTAGGACACGCTCACGTGGTGCAGCCAGTACGGATCGACCTCGGGGTTCCACTTCGCCGGCGTGACCACGCCCGCAGCCACGCCCGGGGGCACGTAGCCGGTGTAGCCGCCACGGTACACCTGGGTCAGCGTGCCGCTCCAGTCGCCGCGGGTGTAGGTGACGAAGGCGGTGTGCTTCCAGCGGATGCCCAGGTCGTCGGAGCGCGTGAACTTGCCCACCTCGCTGGCGCCGAAGGGCTGGCCCTTCACCAGGCGCGACTTCTTGCCCAGCAGGTAGGAGATGTCCAGCCCCGCGCTGAGGCGGTCGGCGCCGAGCGCGATGTTGCCGCGCAGCGCGAACTCCAGGCCCTTGGTCTTCGTCTCGCCGGCGTTGATCCAGCGCGTGTCGATGCCGACGATGTCGCCGTTGGCGTTGCGGAAGAAGCGGTCCTGGAACAGCGCGTAGTTGGAGATGAAGCCGTTGGCGCCGGTGATGCCCAGCGACTGGATCGTGCCCTCGCGCTTGATGGTCCAGAAGTCGACGCTGGCGCTGAACTCGGGGATCGGCTGCCAGATCGTGCCCAGCGTCGCCATCTTGGCCTCCTCGGGGCCCAGGTCGGGCTTGCCGCCGAAGGCCGTCTCGAAGGTGATGGGGTTGCAGGGGTTGCCGGGCGTGGTGTTGGTCACCAGCGGCGTGGGGCAGCGCGCGGGGTCGGCCACGCCGGCGCCGGTGTACGGCGAGATGGTGACGCCGTTGTACAGCTGGTTGAAGGTGGGCACGCGGAAGCCGGTGCTGTACGAGCCGCGGAACAGCAGGCTGTCCAGCGGCGTGAACTTGAACGACACCTTCGGGTTGTTGGTGACGCCGAAGCCCGAGTAGTCGTCGCGCCGCGCCGAGAGCGTGACCTCGGTGCCCTTCCACACCGGCATCATCAGCTCGAAGAACACCGCCTTCACGTCGCGCTTCACCGGCGCCAGCGCGTTGATGTTGTCGAACGGCGCGTTGAAGATCCAGGTGTTGATGTCGTTGGTGTTGGCGGTGTTGTTGCCGTCGAACTGGTACTTCTCGGTGCGCTTGTCCAGGCCCACGGCCAGCAGCGCGTCGCCGCCGCTCATCTTGAACACGGGGCCGGAGAACACCGCGTCCACCTGGTCCATCGTGAACTTGCCGCCGTACAGCGTGACGCCGCGCGCCGACGCCGCCTCCAGGCCCTGCATCGCCGCCGTGGTCTGCTGCTCGCCCGGCAGCAGGAAGGGGTTCAGCGTGCCGTTGTTGATGAGGTCGGCGAACCGGGTCCAGTAGTGGTAGCCGCTGCCCAGCACGCTGTCGCTCTTGCTGGTGGCCTGCGAGACGCCGAGGCGGTAGTCCCAGCTCGGCGCGAACGGCAGCGGGCCGTCCAGGCCGACGAGGTAGCGCGTGGTGTCGGTGGTGGTCTCGATCTGGCGCGGGCCGCAGGCCATGCAGCGCCAGCGGAAGGCCATGCCGTTGCCGCGGTTGGCTTCCAGCTCGGGGAACACCGCCACCAGCTGGTTGAACACGCGCGTGTAGGCCGCGCCGGAGCTCGGGTACATCAGGTTGCGGAACGGGCTCGGCACATTGGTGCCGTTGGGCAGCGTCACCACCGCGGTGCCGGTGCCGCTGGTGATCTGGTTCTCCGAGAAGGTCTTGGCCGATTCCGAACGGCCGAGGATGCCTTCCAGCGTGAGCAGGTGCTCGCCGAACTTGACGGTGCCGCGCGTCACCAGGCTGGTGTTCTTCACCGGCTGCTGGATCACCGCGGCCTTGCCGGTGTCCCAGGCGCAGCCGAACTGCGCGGCGGCGCCGGCGTTCCAGATCTTCTCGTCGTACGGGCCCATGTCGGGCAGCGACGAGCAGCCGGCACCGCCCGGCAGGTCGAGCACGTTGATGCCGTTGAGCGTGGCGCCCTGGTACAGCGGGCCGGTGGCGGCCGACGAGCCCGGCCGCGACAGCACGTTGCGGCCCGTGGGGTTGCCGGTGGTGGCGGTGTTGGCCACCGCGAACAGCGTGGCGAAGGGCGCGCCGCGCGTGTCGGGCGACAGGCCCAGCTCGGGCTGGAAGGTGTTGACGAAGTCGCGCTCGCGGCCGTCCAGGCGCTTGGAGTCGCTGACCGCCAGCGTGGCCAGCACGTTGAAGCCCTGGGTGTCCAGGTCGCCGATGCCGCCGATCAGCGAGGCCTTGTAGATGTTGCCGCCCTTGTGCTGCGTGAGGTCGGCGCCGGCGGTGGCGCGCAGCCCGGTGAAGTTGGTGCGCAGGATGAAGTTGATCACGCCGCCCACGGCGTCGGTGCCGTAGGTGGACGAGGCACCGTCCTTCAGCACCTCGACGCGCTCCACCGCGGCGAAGGGAATCTGGTTCAGGTCGACCGTGCCGCCGTTCAGGCCGTGCGCGGCGATGCGGCGGCCGTTGAGCAGGATCAGCGTCGCGTTGGAGCCCTGGCCGCGCAGGTTGGCGCTGGTGGCGCCGTTGTTGCCGCGCGCCTGGCCGCTCACCACGTCGGCGTTGCTGGCCAGGTTGTCCAGGCCGGTGCCGTTGATGTTCAGCGAGGCGATCAGCTGCTCGGCGCTCTGGATGCCCTGGCGCTCGATCTCGGCGCGGCTGATGGTCTGCACCGGCAGCGCGCCTTCGGACGCGATGCGCTTGATGCTGGAGCCCGTGATGGTGATCTTCTGCTGGGCCGCCGGCGGCTGCTGCGCGAGCACATGGCTGGCCAGGCCCAGCAGCGTCAGGCTGCCGACGAGGGTCTTCAGGTTCATCGGGGAATCCTCCGGGGGTGGGGCGCTGCGGCCGGTCTTGCAGCCGGCGCGCGCGACAGGCGGTCATAAGCAGGAAACACGCCGCTACAGTGTCGCCACGGTCTGTGCATCCCGCCCATCCGGGAATGCCTGATTTGGCTCCCACGCAACACGCAATCCCGCGCCTGCGGTGTCCATACAACGCTGTCTGGAGACAATGCCGCGGACGTGAACGGCCCAAACGCAACCACTTCGCCGCGGCGCCCCTGGCGCTGGGTGCCCACGCTGTACTTCGCGCAGGGGCTGCCCTACGTGACCGTCATGACGCTGGCGGTGGTGATGTACAAGAACCTCGGCGTCTCCAACACCGAGATCGCGCTGCTCACCAGCTGGCTGTACCTGCCGTGGGTGATCAAGCCGCTGTGGAGCCCGCTGGTGGACCTGCTGGGCACCAAGCGGCACTGGATCTGGGCGCTGCAGTTCGTGATCGGGGCTGCGCTCGCGCTGGTGGCGCTCGCATTGCCGGGCCCGCAGTTCCTGCAGATGACGCTGGCGGTGTTCTGGCTGATGGCCTTCGCCTCGGCCACGCACGACATCGCCGCCGACGGCTTCTACATGCTCGCGCTGAACGCCCACACGCAGGCCGCGTTCGTCGGCGTGCGCAGCACCTGCTACCGGCTGGCGATGATCGCGGGCCAGGGCGGCCTGGTGTGGCTGGCCGGCGACCTCGCCGAGCGCCTGGGCTCGCCGGTGCAGGGCTGGCGCTGGGTGTTCGTGGCGATGGCGATCCTGTTCGCGGCCGCGGCGATCTATCACCTCGTCGCGCTGCCGCGGCCCGCGGGCGACGGCCCCACCGGCCACGGCCGCCAGCTCGGCACCGAGTTCCTGGTGGTCTTCGCCGCCTTCTTCAGGAAGCCGGAGATCCTGCGCATCCTCGCCTTCCTGCTGCTGTACCGCTTCGCCGAGGCGCAGCTGCTGAAGCTGGTGACGCCCTTCATGCTGGACCCGGTGGCCGCCGGCGGGCTGGGGCTGACGACCAAGGACGTGGGCATCGCCTACGGCACGGTGGGCGTGAGCGCGCTCACGGTGGGCGGGCTGCTCGGCGGCTGGGTGATCTCGCAGGTCGGCCTGAAACGCTGCCTGTGGCCGCTGATGATCTGCATGCACGCGCCGAACGCCGTGTTCATCGCGCTGGCCACCTGGCAGCCGCACAGCCTGCCGCTGGTGAGCGCGGCCATCGCACTGGAGCAGTTCGGCTACGGCTTCGGCTTCACCGCGTACATGGTCTACATGCTGCTCGTGGCCGGCGGAGCCGACGGCGGCGCACTGCACAAGACGGCGCACTACGCGCTGTGCACCGGCTTCATGGCGCTGGGGATGATGATCCCCGGCATGTGGGCCGGCTGGCTGCAGACGCAGCTGGGCTACGTCAACTTCTTCGTCTGGGGCCTGGTGGCGACGCTGCCTTCGTTCGCCGCCGCGGCGCTGCTGCGCATAGACCCCGCGTTCGGGCGCAAGGCCGACTGAACCTTGCTGGCATCATTCGCCGCTTCGACAAGCAGCGTTGGGTGAGCGGGACGACATGTGCGCCAGCAAGGTGGCCGAAGGCAAGGAACGGGGATGGATCATCCCCATCGGCGGAGCCGAGGAGAAGGAGAACTCGCCGCAGATCCTGCAGCGCTTCGTGCAGCTGGCCGGCGGGCGCGAGGCCGACATCGTCGTCGTCCCCACCGCCAGCCAGCTGCGCAACACCGGCCCGCGCTACGAACGCATCTTCGGCGAGCTGGGCGCCGCGCGGGTGACCGCGCTCGACTTCGACACCCGCCGCGACTGCGAGGAGAACGGCCGCCTCGAACGCCTGAAGCAGGCCACCGGCGTGTTCTTCACCGGCGGCAACCAGCTGCGCCTGTCCACGCTGCTGGGCGGCACGCCGGTGGCCAAGACCGTGCGGCAGATGAATGCGGCCGGCATCCCGGTGGCCGGCACCAGCGCGGGCGCGGCGTTCATCAGCGAACACATGATCGCGTTCGGCGACGAGGGCAGCACGCCCATCGCCGGCAGCGTGCGCCTCGCGCCCGGCATGGGGCTGACCAACCGCTTCATCATCGACCAGCACTTCCGCCAGCGCGACCGCCTGGGCCGGCTGCTCACCGCGCTGGCCTACAACCCGTTCGCGGTGGGCATCGGACTCGACGAGGACACCGCCGCCTTCATCGCGCCCGACAACACGGTGCACGTGGAAGGCTCGGGCGGCATCACGGTGGTGGACGCGGCCGAGGTGCAGTTCTCGTCGATGGACAGCGTGCAGGAAGGCCGCCCGGTGTGCCTGCTGGGCGTGAAGCTGCACATCCTGACGCAGGGTTCCACCTTCAACCTGCACACGCGCCAGGCCGACGCGGGCACGCTGAACCCGCCGAAGAGCTGAGCGGCTGCTCTTCTTCCACGTCGCCCGCCGCGTAGCGGGTCTCTAGCTGCGCCACGGCAGTTCCAGCGCGGCCCCGTCGGGCCCGTAGGTGGCCACCGGCGTGCCGCCGAAGATGCCCAGGATCTCGAGCGGCACCGCACCGCTGTTCACGATCCGGTGCGGCCGGCCCTTCGGCAGCACCAGCGTGCGCGCCGCGCCGAAGCCGAACACCGCGCCGTCGACGTGCAACTCGCCCTCGCCGCTTTCGCACAGCACCACCTCGTCGCAGTCGTGGTGGTGCGGCGGCGTGGCGGCGCCGGGCGCGAGCGTCTGGCGCCACAGCGACAGCTGCGACAGGCCCTGGGCCTGGCCGGCCCAGGTGGCGTGGGCCAGGCCGGGAATCGGGGCCGGCACGGGGTGGTCCTGCGGCAGCACGTACATGGCGGGTTCCTGCGTGTCTCGTTGACGTGGGGCCAGTATTCGTGCCGTCGGCTCCGGCGTGAAGTGGGGCGTATGTCCTAACATTGCGGACACTCTGGCTTCAATCGAGGAGCGTGCGATGCAGGGCCTGCAACCGCTGCTGGCGTTCGCGGAGACGGCCAAGCACGGCGGCTTCGCGGCCGCGGCGCGCGAGCTGGGCAGCTCGCCGTCGGCACTGGCCAAGGCGGTGGCGCGGCTCGAGGCAAGCCTGGGCCTGCGGCTGTTCCACCGCACCACGCGCCAGGTGAGCCTCACCGCCGACGGCGAGCGCCTGTTCCAGCGCTGCCAGCGCGTGCTGGCCGAACTCGACGAGCTGCAGGCCGAAGCCGCCGGCGCCCGCAGCGCGCCCAGCGGCACGCTGCGCATCAACATGCCCATCGCCTACGGCCGCAAGGTGATGCTGCCGCTGCTGGCTCGGCTGCGCGAAGAGCACCCGGCGATCGCGCTCGACGTGCGCCTGTCCGACGCCTACGTCGACCTGGTGAAGGAAGGCATCGACGTCGCGATCCGCACCGGCAGCCTGAGCGACTCCACGCTGGTGGCGCGCCGCTTCGACCGCCAGGGCATGGTGCTGGTGGCGTCGCCGTCGTACCTGGCCGCGCACGGCAGGCCGCGGGCCCCGCAGGACCTGGCCGCGCACCGCTGGCTGGTGTTCCGCCTGCCCGGCCGCGGGCGCGACCTGCCGCAGCGCTACACCGTGCGCGGCCGGCTCGTCGAGCTGCAGCCGCCGGCGGCGGCCGACCGCTTCGACGACGGCGACATCATGGTGCAGGCCGCCGCGCTGGGCCTGGGCCTGGCCCAGCTGCCCGACTACATGGTGGCCGACGAACTGGCGAGCGGCCGTCTGGTGGAGCTGCTGGCCGACTGGCGACCGCCGGAGATCCCGATCCACGCCGTGATGCCCGCACAGCGCCTGGTGCCCGCGCGTGTGCGTGCGCTGCTCGAACGGCTCGATGGTAAAAAGGCTGCGGCGGCCCTCGCCGTCGCCGCAGCCGGCAAGACCCGCAAGCCGCGCTGACGAAAGACCTTCCACCCGAGGCCCTTGCATGCGCATCCTGGAACGCAACGTCTACGTCGGCCCGTCGCTGTACGCGCACTTCCCGGTCATCAAGCTCGTGATGGAGCTCGGCGAGCTGGAGGCCTGGCCCACCGCGAAGCTGGGCGACGCCTACATAGCCGCGCTGGTGGCCGCGCTGCCCGGGCTGCAGGAACACGGCTGCAGCTACCGCGAGCCCGGCGGCTTCATCCGCCGCATGCGCGAGGGCGAGGGCACCTGGCTCGGCCACGTGTTCGAGCACGTGGCCATCGAGCTGCAGAACATCGCCGGCGAGGACGTCACCTTCGGCAAGACGCGCAGCATCGACGGCCGGCCCGGCGTCTACACGGTGGTCTACGAGTACGTGCAGCGCGACGAGGGCATCGAGGCGGGCGAGCTGGCGATCCAGCTGCTGTGTTCGCTGCTGCCCGAGAGGCTGCGTCCCGAAGGCAGCGTGCCGGCCGACTGGAACTGGGACACGGCGCGCAACGACTTCATCCGTTATGCGCAGCGCCGCGCCTTGGGCCCGTCCACCGCGTCGCTGGTGAAGGCGGCTGAAGCGCGCAACATCCCCTGGCTGCGCCTGAACGAGCAGAGCCTGATCCAGCTCGGCCACGGCAAGTACCAGCAGCGCATCCAGGCCACCGTCACCGGCCGCACCAGCTACATCGCGGTGGAGCTGGCGCAGGACAAGGAAGAGACCAACAAGATCCTCGCCAACTGCGGGTTGCCGGTGCCGAAGCAGGAGCTGGTGCGCAGCGCGGATCGCGCGGTGCGCGCGGCGGAACGGCTGGGTTACCCGGTGGTCACCAAGCCCTACAACGGCAACCACGGGCGCGGCATCACCGTGGGCCTGGCGAACGCGGACGCGGTGCGCGCCGGCTTCGCGGCCGCCGCCGAGCACAGCAGCAGCGTGATCGTCGAAACCTTCCTGCAGGGTGAGGACCACCGGCTGCTGGTGGTGGGCGGGGAGCTCATCGCCGCCACGCTGCGCACGCCGGGCCAGGTGGTGGGCGACGGCACGCACACGGTGCGGCAGCTGGTGGACATCGTCAACCAGGACCCGCGCCGCGGCATCGGGCACGAGAAGGTGATGACGCGCATCGAGCTCGACGCGCAGGCCGACGGCATGCTCGCCAAGCAGGGCCTGACCGCCGACAGCGTGCCCGCGAAGGACCAGGTGGTGCCGCTGCGCAGCACCGCGAACCTCTCCACCGGCGGCACCGCCACCGACGTCACCGACATCATCCACCCCGACAACCGCGAGATGGCGATCCGCGCCGTCACCGCGATCGGGCTCGACGTCGGCGGCGTCGACTTCCTGTGCCCCGACATCAGCGAGAGCTACAAGACCGTGGGCGGCGGCATCTGCGAGGTGAACGCCGCGCCCGGCTTCCGCATGCACGTGGCGCCCTCGGTCGGCACGCCGCGCGACGCCGCCGGCCCGGTGATCGACATGCTGTTCCCGCCCGGCACGCCCAGCCGCGTGCCGATCGCCGCGCTCACCGGCACCAACGGCAAGACCACCACCGCGCGCATGCTGGCGCACGTCACGAAGATGGCCGGCTTCACGCCGGGCCTGACGACGACGGACGGCGTCTACATCGACGGCCAGCGCACGGTGGAAGGCGACATGACGGGGCCGGTCGCCACGCGCATGGTGCTGGCCGATCCGAAGGTGGACATGGCGGTGCTCGAGATCGCGCGCGGCGGCCTGCTGCGCGCCGGCATGGGCGTGCCTTTCGTCAACGTCGGCGCGGTGCTCAACGTGAAGAGCGACCACCTCGGGATGAAAGGCATCGACACGCTGGAGCAGCTGGCCGAGGTCAAGCGCATCCTGGTGGAGGTGGCGCGCGACTGCGCGGTGCTCAACGCCGACGACGAGAACGTGATCCGCATGTCGGCGCACACCGACGCGAAGAACCTCTGCTACGTGACACTGAACCCGCAGCATGCCGTGGTGCGCGAGCACATCCGCGCCGGCGGTCGCGCCTGCGCGCTGGAGGCCGGCGTCAACGGCCAGATGATCACGCTCTACGACAAGGGCCGCCACATCCCGCTGATGTGGACGCACCTGATCCCGGCCACGCTCGAAGGCCGCGCGATGCACAACGTGCAGAACGCGATGTTCGCCGCGGCCATGGCCTTCAGCCTGGACATCAAGCTCGATGCCATCCGCCAGGGCCTGCGCACCTTCGACAGCACCTTCTTCCAGGCCCCGGGCCGCATGAACGTGTGGGACGAGCACCCGTTCAAGGTGATCTTCGACTACGCGCACAACGCCCACGCGGTGGCCGCGATGGCCGACCTGGCGCAGCGGCTGGAGGTGCGCGGGCGGCGCATCGTCGTCGTCGCGGGCCCGGGCGACCGGCGCGACGAGGACATCCGCGACATCGCGCGCGCGGTGGCCGGCCGCTTCGACCACTACATCTGCCGCCGCGACGACGGCCTGCGCGGGCGCGAGAGCGACGAGGTGCCGAAGATGATCGCAGCCACGCTGCGCGAGAGCGGCGTGTCGGAGTCGGCGATCACGATCATCCCCGACGAGCAGCAGGCCATCGACGCGGCGCTGCGCATGGGCCAGCTGGGCGACCTGCTGCTGGTCTTCGCGGACGCGCTGACGCGTTCGTGGAAGCAGGTGATCAAGTTCAAGCCGGAGGGTGCGGCCGCCGTGCCGGTTCGCGAAGCCGCGAAACCCAAGGCCGAGGCGCAGGACGACGCCGTGGAAACCGCCGCGCAGGACGACGGCGCCTTGCTCGCCGCCGGCTTCGTGCGCGACGAGCGCGGCCTGCGCTTCGTCGGCGAAGCCGAAGACTGAACGTGGGCGAACCGGCCCCGCCCGAGCCGAACCACGGCTTCGACGATTCGCGCCGGCTCACCGGGCCGAGCCGCTGGTTCGACGGCACCGCGGTGACGCTCACGCCGCTGGGCCTGGCCGCGCAGGACGCGGCTGCGTACGAGCGCTGGGCGGCACGGGTGCGGCAGGTCACGGCCGCGCTCGGCTGGCCCGAGCTGCAGCTGCGCGTGGTGCCGCACGCGCGCGAGCCGCAGCTGCTGTTCGCGGCGCCCGAGGACGTGCTGTTCACGGCCACCGAGGTCAACGAGTGGGCCTGGGAGCGCAGCGCCTTCGAGGCCGGCGAGCGCGGCTTCGATCTGGCGCAGGACCTGGGCGGCGCCGACCCCGTGGCGCACTTCGCGGCGCGCGCCGCGGCCGAGCGGCGGCCCGCGCTGGCGGCGCTGCGCGCGGGCGCGCGGGCGCGGTCGCTGCCGCTGTTCGCCGACGACGACGAGCTCTCGATCGGCGCCGGCAGCGGCAGCCGCACCTGGCCGCAGGCGGCGTTGCCGGCACCGGAGTCCGTGCCCTGGGCGGCGCTGCACGACGTGCCCACCGCGCTCGTCACCGGCAGCAACGGCAAGACCACCAGCGTGCGCCTGCTCGCCGCGATGGCCGCGGCCGCCGGGCGCACGGCGGGCTACTGCTGCACCGAAGGCGTGTTCGTCGGCGGCGAGGCCATGCACGCCGGCGACTACAGCGGGCCGGCCGGCGCGCGCGCCGTGCTGCGTCATCCCGGTGTGCAGCTCGCGGTGCTGGAAACGGCGCGCGGCGGCATCCTGCGCCGCGGCCTTGCGGTGACACGTGCCGACGTGGCGCTGGTCACCAACATCCAGCCCGACCACCTGGGCGAGTACGGCATCGACGATGCCGACGCGCTGGCCGAGGTGAAGCTCGCGGTCGCGCGCGCGCTGCAGCCGGGCGGCGGCACGCTGGTGCTCAACGCCGGCGACGCGGCACTGATGCGCGCGGCCGCGCGGCTGCCGCAGGTGCAGCGGGTGCGCCACGCGCTGTTCGGGGCCGGCGCTGCCGAGCGCGCCCGGGGCAGCGCCTGGTGCAGCGTGCGCGACGGCCGGTTGACGCTGTGGGACATGCGCGCCGAGCACGATCTCGGCGCGGTGGCCGGAATGCCGCTCACTTTCGGCGGTACGGCGTCGCACAACATCGAGAACGCGGCCGGTGCCGCGCTGGCCGCGTGGGCGCTGGGCCTGCCGCTGGACGCGCTGCGCGCCACGCTGGCACGGTTCGGCGGGAACCCGGGGGACAACCCCGGGCGGCTCGAGCGCTGGCCGCACCGCGGCGCCACCGTGCTGGTGGACTACGCCCACAACCCCGACGGCCTGGCGCAGCTGCTGCACGTGGCGCGGGGCCTGAAGCCGCGCCGGCTGGGCCTGCTGCTGGGCCAGGCCGGCAACCGCGACGACGACGCGATCGCCGCACTGGCGCGCACGGCCGCCGCCGCTCGGCCCGACCGGGTGGTGATCAAGGAACTGCCGGCGATGCGGCGCGGCCGCGAACCCGGCGAGGTGCCCGCGCTGCTGCAGCGCGGCCTGGCCTCGGCCGGCCAGCCGGCCGCGACGGTCGAACGCTGCGACGACGAGGAAGCCGCCGCGCGCCGCCTGCTCGACTGGGCCGAAGCCGGCGACGTGCTGGTGCTGCCGGTGCACACCGCGGCCGTGCGCCGCGCACTGCAGGCGCTGCTGTCTAGCGCGGCAGCGACGTGACGGTCATCGTGCCTTCCGCAAACGCCCCGCGGAAGGTGATCTGGAAGCTGGTCACCTGGTTGCCGCCCGGCAACAGGCGGCCGACGAGGTTGTGGCGCGAGGTGGTGAAGGCCATCACCGACGAGAAGTCGAAGCTGATCGTCGGGATGTCGGTGGCCATCTTGGTCTCGCGACCGTTGCCGTAGCGCCACCAGTTGGCGAGGAAGGGGCTGGCGAGCATCGGCGTGTTCACCGTGCCGTGCAGGAACCAGGTCGGCGAGCCGGTGTCGATCTCCGGGCTGACGGCGGCGTAGAACTCGTTGCCGCTGCCGACGGGGGTGGACTCGATCGTGAGCCCGTTGTCGATCGCCGCCGGCACGCCCGCGGCGCGCAGCAGCAGCGCGAGGGCCGGCGAGTCGGTGGCGTAGCTCAGCGTGTAGTTGTTGATCGCGGTGTTGGGATCGGTGCCGGTGCCGTCGGGCGAGACGACGATGGCGCCGATCTGCGCCACGCGCCCGGGCCGTGCCGGCAGGCTGCCGACGCGCACGGCCTCGCAATCGGCCACGCGCACCACGAGCTTGGCGCCGGCCGCGTCGACCACGGGGGTGTAGCGCGCGGGAACGAGGGCCCGCACGCCGGCGGCGTCGGCCGCGGCCACGCCGACGAATTCCGTGCAGCGGCTGAACTGCACCTGCGCCGCGGTGGCGGAAAACGCCGCGCCGGCCAGGCACAGCACGGACATCAGCCGGGGAATGGGTCTCATCGTCGTCGCGCCTTCACAGCCAGGGTGCGGCGATTCTTCGCCGCGGCGCTGCCGGCGTCGACCCGGCGATCTCGGGAGCCGGACCCCCTAGCTGCCCGCTTCAGTCCAGCCGGACGATGTTGTGGCGCAGCGCCACCAGCACGGCGGCCGTGCGGTTGGCCGCCTGCAGCTTGGACATGATGTTGGTGATGTGGAACTTCACCGTCGGCACGGCGATGGCCAGCCGGGCCGAGATGTCGCCGTTGCCCAGCCCGCGGGCCAGCAGCGCCAGCAGTTCGCGTTCGCGCTGGGTCAGGTCGGACCCGGGCTCGGCGGCGGACGCGGCCGGGGGCAGCAGCGCCGCCTGCAGTGCCGCCGAGCACATCTGGCGGCTCAGCGACGCTGCCTGCAGCGCGTCGAGCAGCTCTTCCTGCGTGGCGGTCTTCAGCAGCACGGCGCTGGCGCCGGCCGCGAGGGCGTGGCGCGCCAGCGGCACGTCGGCCGCCTCGGCCAGCAGCACCCAGCGCAGGGCGGGCCAGCGACCGGCCAGGCGCTGCATCGTGGCCAGGCAGTCGGTGCCGGGAATGCCCATGTCGAGCACCACGACGTCGACCTGAGAGGCCGCCAGGAGCGCCGATTCGAGCTCGGCGCCGTCGCCGGCCTCGCCGGCCAGCTCGTAGGCGGGGAAGTTCTGGATCATCGCGGCAAGGCCGCGACGGCAGATCGGGTGGTCGTCGACCACAAGAACGCGGATGTTCTGCACGGCTTTGCTGCAAACGTTGTCAATACGAAGGTCGAAGTGTTGCCCTCCAGCCCGCCCCGCGCCATGCTCCCAGTTGTCATTTCCGATGAGTTTTTGTAATGACGACGGAAGAAATGCGGTATCTCGTGACGATTGCCCATCATCGCAACGTGGGTAGGGCCGCTGACGCGCTCGGGCTCACCCAGCCGGCGCTGACGCGCGCGGTCGCGCGGCTGGAGGCGATGGCCGGCCAGCGGCTGTTCGAACGCCATCCGCGTGGCGTGGAACCAACGGCCGCCGGCCAGGTGTTCATAGCCCGGGCGCAGCAGATGCTGGTGGTCTACGAGGACGCGCTGCGCGAACTGCAGCTGATGAAGGCCGGCGACCTGGGCCAGCTGCGTGTCGGCTGCAGTCCCAGCGTCGACAAGGACCTGCTGGCCGCGGCGGCCCGGCGGCTGGTGCTGGAGCGGCCCGCCGCGCAGCTGCTGCTGGTGGAGCGCCTCACGCCCGAGCTGCTGCGGCGGCTGGAGCAGGGCCACCTGGACCTGGTGGTGGGCCCGCTGCAGGGCACGCTGCCGCCGCGCCTGGCCCATGCCCCGCTGCACGTCAGCCGGCTGCACGTGGTGTCCTGCCAGGGCCATCCGCTGCAGCGGCGCGGGCCGCTGACCCTGGCGCAGGTGCAGGCCGAGCCCTGGATGCTGTCGGCCGGCCCGCTGCGGCGCGACGTGGACAGCCCTGATGATCGCCGCCGGCCTGCCGCCGGTGAACGTGCGCATCGAGGCCGATTCGCTGACGCACGTGCAGTTCCAGATGCTGCGCGGCACGCGGCTGCTCGGCCTGTGCAGCGACTGGACGCTGCGGGCCGTGGCCGCGCGCGGGCTGCAGCGCCTGGAGGTGCGCGGGCTGGACCTGCAGCGCCAGATGGCCGTGCTGTGGCGCGAAGGCGCCGCGGTGCCGCCGCTGGCCGAGCGCCTGGCCGCGCTGCTGGCCGAGGAAGCCCAGCTGCTCGACGGTGCCGAGTTGCAGGCGATCTGAGTCATGCTGCACCCGGAGAGAGGAGCGCGCACATGGTGGTGGTGAGCGGCGAAGCCCTGATGGACGTGTTCGCGGCCGGCGAGACATCCACCGGCATGACGCTGGACGCACGCATCGGCGGCAGCCCGCTGAACGTGGCCATCGGCCTGGCGCGGCTGGCGCAGCCGGTGGCCTTCTTCGGTGCGCTCTCAGACGGCTTCCTGGGCGACCGCCTGGCCGCGGCGCTGGTGGCCGAGGGCGTGGACACCGGCTGCACGGTGCGCACGCCGGCACCCACCACGCTGAGCCTGGTGGGCCTGGATGCCCGCGGCGTGCCGGACTACGCCTTCTACGGCGCCGGCGCGGCCGACCGCCAGCTGCCGCCCGACGCGCTGGCGCGGGTGCCGCGCGCGGACGCCTTCCAGTTCGGCAGCTACGCGATGGTGGTGGAGCCGGTGGCCTCGACCCAGCGTGCGCTGGTGGAGCGCGAGCACCGGCGCAGCGTGATCGCCTACGACCCCAACATCCGCCTCAACGTCGAGCCCGATCTGGCCCGCTGGCGCGACACGCTGCAGTGGATGCTGCCGCGCTGCACGCTGCTGAAGATCAGCGACGAGGACCTCGGCCTGCTGCACCCCGGCGAGGCGCCGGAGGCGCTGGCGGCACGCGCGCTGGCCGCCGGCGTGGCGCTGGTGGTGGTGACGCGCGGCTCGGAAGGCGCCTCGGCCTGGACGCCGCGCGGCCGCGTCGACGTGGCGCCGGTGCGCGTGGCGGTGGTGGACACCGTGGGCGCCGGCGACACCTTCCAGGCCGCGCTGCTCGTGGCGCTGGCCGAGCGCGGGCTGCTGTCGCGCACGGCGCTGTCGACCATCGATGACACCGCCTTGCGCGCGGTGCTGGCCTTCGCGGCGCAGGCCGCCGCCATCACCTGTTCGCGCCGCGGCGCGGACCTGCCGCGGCGCGGCGAGCTGCCGGCCGTCTAGGTCAGGCCGGCACCGCGTCCCTGGGGGCCACGTCGCGGGAGCCGCCCGCGGCCGCCGGCGCGGCCGCCGGGGCGGCCGCGCCCGGCTCCTGCAGCCCGCCCAGCGCCGCCACCAGGTCGGGCAGCAGCTGCTGCAGCTCGCCGGTGGTGATGGCCACGTCGGCGTCGAAGCCGTCTTCCTCGGCGTTGGCGGTGGCGCCGGCGCCTTCCAGCGCCACGTCCAGCAGCTTGATCTTCTTCAGCGTCAGCGCCTCGGTCAGCACGAAGGAGACGCGGCCCATCCAGGTGAGCGCCAGCTGCGTGGGCAGCTTGCCCTGCTTGATGTGCTCGCCCACCTCGTCGATGTCCAGCGTGTGGCGCGCGTAGCGCACGGCGGCCTTCTCGCTGTCGGGCTGCTTGAGCTCGCAGTCGCGGTCGATCGTGAAGCCGGCCGGGGCTTCCTTCTCGCTGAGCCAGGCGGCCATCGCGGTGGCCGGTGCCATCTGCGTCTGCAGCAGGTTCATCTTCAGGCCGCCACCCAGCAGGTCCAGCAGCCGCGTGACCACCGCGTCGGCCTTCTTCATGCTTGCGGCGCCGATCAGCACCAGCCCCGCCTTCGCATCGACCCAGACGATGGTTTCGCTGCGCTTCGGAAAGGCGCGCGGCAGTAGGCTGTGCGTGACCTGCTCCTTCAGCTCCTTCACGCGCTTGCCCTTGGGGCGGCGGCCGGTGTCCTGCTCGATCTTGTCGAGCTCGGCCTCCACCAGGTCCTTCACCACGCGGCCGGGCACGGCCTTGGTCTCGTTGGCCAGCTTCAGGATCAGCTGCCCGCCGACACTTTCGGCCAGCGCGGCGTGCTTGTCGCCGCGCGGTGCCACCCAGCCGGCCGATTCCGGCTGCGAGGCGCCGCAGGCCACGAAGCGGGCGGCGCCCAGGCGCTTCTCGAACTCGGCGAGCATGGGCGGTTCCCAGTGCTCGATGCGGTAGACCAGGGCGTTCTTGAACATGGATCGGATGACGGAGGAAGGGCGCGGATTCTAGGGACGCGGCGGGCTCACTTCGCCTTCGCCCCGCCCATTTCGTAGCGCGGGCGGTTCTCCAGCAGCCGCTCCACCGCCTGCGCGACGCGGCGCACGCGCGTGTCCTCGCGCTTGGCCTCGAGCACCCACTCGATGTACTCGCGCCGGTGCGTCGGCGACATCGCGTCGAAGTTCGCCCGCGCCCTGGGCTTCTTCGCCAGGGCGGCGGCCAGGTCGGCCGGCATCTCGGGCAGCGGCTTCGCCGTGCGCGGCTTGGCCACCTTCGGCGCCGCCGCATCGGCCACGCTGCGAGCCACGGCCTCCTTGATCAGGGCCTTGAACTCGCGCGCGCCGGGCAGGTCGGACTGCGCCGTGACGCGGCCGAACTGGCCCATCGCCTCGCCTTCCTTGCCGTTGTCGACGACTTCGCGGCCGCGCCACAGGCCGTAGGCGCAATGCGCCTTGAAGCCGGCCATGTGCGCCACCGGCCGGCCCTGGTGCACGAAGAAGGGCATGCCCCACTTGATGTCCTCGGTGAGCTCGGCGCAGGCGGCATGCGTGGTGTCGCGCATCCAGGTGAGCAGCGGCTGCGCGAAGGGCGCGGCCTTCGCGATGTAGGCGTCGACACGCGGGTCGCGCTGGGTCATGACGGTCTCCTCCTCGGTCAGACGCGAATGTAGATGCGGCGCCGGTCGAGCCAGAACGCCAGTGCGGCATAACACGCGAGGTTGGCGCATGCGAACAGCAGCGAACCCAGGCGCGGGTCGCTGCCGATGCCGGCGAAGACTCGCTGGTAGAGCGTGGCCATCGGCCCGCCCTCGGGCGTGCGCCACAGCGCCAGGAAGCGCGGCACGAGGCCGCTCAGCACGAACACGAACAGCGGGTTGCGGCCGAAGACCTCGAAGAAGCGCACCCAGCCGGCCTGCTCGGCCGGGCGGCGGCGGATCTCGACGACGTGGATCAGGAGCGCCAGCGCCATCATCGCCAGCGCCGTGGTGTGCAGCACGTAGCTGGGTGTCCAGATCTTCTTGTTGAGCGGCAGCACCAGCTGCCAGGCCCAGGCCAGCGCCAGCATCGGCGCCGCCCACAGGAACAGGCGCGCCACCAGCGAGACGTCGGGCGGGTGGCGCCGCACCAGCTCGCCCACCCACCAGCCGAGCAGCACCTGCGCGATGGCCGGCGCGGTGCTCGCCAGGCCCTCGGGGTCGAAGGGCACGCCTTCGCCGCGGTAGAGGTGGGCCTCGCCGAGCAGGGCCTTGTCGACCGCGGTGCCGAACCAGCCCTGCAGCGAGTACGGATCGCCCGGCGCGCCGAACGCGAGGCAGGCGGCCCAGTAGCCGAGCAGGAGCAAGGCCGCACCCCACAGCGCGCCGCGCCGGCCGAACAGGCCGACGATCACCGCCGCCGCGCCGAAGCACAGCGCGATGCGCTGCAGCACGCCCATCAGCCGCAGCGTCTCGAAGGATTTCGGCACCAGCTCGCCGGCCTCGTTCCAGCGCACGAAGGGCGCGGCGTTCAGCACCAGGCCGATCGCGCAGATCAGCAGCGTGCGCCGCGCCACCTTGGCCCACATCGCGCCCGCCGGGCCCTGCTGCAGCCGCGGCATCACCAGCGCCAGCGCATTGCCCACCGCGAACAGGAAGAACGGGAACACCAGGTCCGTCGGCGTCACGCCGTGCCAGGCGGCGTGCGCCACCGGCGGGTAGAGGTGGCTCCAGCTGCCGGGGTTGTTGACCAGGATCATCAGCGCCACGGTGGCGCCGCGGAAGACGTCGAGCGAGCGGAAGCGCCCGGCGCTCACGCCAGCGCCCGATGCACGCTGCCCTGAACCGCGTCCAGACGCGCCTCGGCGGCAGCCGCATCGAGGCCGGCCTTCAGCATCACGATGGCCACCTTCACGCGCAGCCCGCAGGCGTCCAGCGCGGCGCGCGCCGCGGTCTCGTCCGCGCCGGTGGCCGCCACCGTGAGCCGCAGCGCGCGCTGCGCGAGCTTCGCGTTGGTGGCGCGCAGGTCCACCATCAGGTTGCCATAGACCTTGTTCAGCCGCACCATCACCGCGCTGCTGAAGGTGTTGAGCGCGATCTTCTGCGCCGTGCCGGCCTTCAGCCGCGTGCTGCCGGAGATCAGCTCCGGGCCGGTGTCCAGCGTGACGGCGATCTCGCAGGCCGCCAGCAGCGGCGTGCCCGCGTTGTTGGCGAAGCCGATGGTCAGGGCGCCGGCCTGCCGCGCCGCGCCGGCAGCCGCGATGGCATACGGCGTGGTGCCCGAGGCCGCCAGCAGCAGCACCACGTCGTTCGCGGTCGGCGCCAGGCCCTGCATGTCGGCCACCGCGGCGTCGGCCTTGTCCTCGGCCCCTTCCACCGCGACGAAGAGCGCGCGCTCGCCGCCGGCCAGCAGCGCCGGCGAGCGTTCGCGCGGCCACGAGAACGTGGGGTTGAGCTCGACGCTGTCGAGCAGGCCCAGCCGGCCGCTGGTGCCGGCGCCGACGTAGACCAGGCGCCCGCCGGCCTGCAGCCGCGGCGCGGCGGCGTCGACCGCACGCGCGAGGTCGGCGCCGGCGGCGCGCACCGCGGCCGCGGCCTGCGCCTGGTCGGCCACCAGCGCGTCGACCAGCGTGGCGGTGTCGTAGGTGTCGAGCCGCGCGTGCTCGGGGTTGGGCTGCTCGGTGCGCAGCCGGGCGGTGGGGCTGGGGATCGTCATGGCAGCCGGATGATCGCGCTTTCGCCGAGGCGCCCGATGCGGTCCACCGCGGCGAGCACCGCGGCGTCGGCACCGGCGGCATCGGCCTGGCGCTCGGCCGCCGGCAGCACCGCGAGGCGCCACGCGGTGCCGGTGCGGCGCCACAGCGCCCAGCGCCGCGCGGGCTCGCCGGCGGCGGGCAGCCACTGCAGGCGGCCGTTCATCGCGCGCAGCGAGGGCCGGCCGACCGGCGGTGCCTGCAGCCACGGCGTGGCCGGCACCAGCGCGGCTTGTGCGTAGGCCGCCTGCAGCAGGCTCGCCAGGCCCTGGATGTCCGGCAGCAGCGCGGCCATGCTGAAGTGGATGTGGCCGCCCGCCGCGGGGCGCGAGCGCAGGATCTCGATCTGGTCGACGAACTCGCGCGCCGGCCACGGGTTGGTCGCCGCCTTCACCTGGCTCGTGAACAGCCCGGGCCAGACGTGGCGCTGCTGCGGGTTGGCCGCCAGCCAGTAGTCCAGCAGCACCGGGAACTGCTGGCCTTCGCGGTTGATCGGCCAGTACAGCTGCGGTGCCCAGTAGTCGAGCCAGCCGTTCTCGAGCCAGCGTTCCGCATCGGCGTAGAGCTTGTCGTACTGGCTGAAGCCGGTGATGCCGGCCGGCCGGCGCTCGGGCTTGCCGATGCCGAACGGGCTGATGCCGAAGCGCGCCGACGGGCGCCCTTCGCGCACCGCGCGGTGCATGGCCTGCACCAGCGCGTCGACGTGGCTGCGCCGCCAGTCGTCGCGCACCAGCGTGCCGCCGGCCAGCGTGTAGCGCGCATAGGCCTCGTCGTCGGGGAACGGGACGTCCGTGCCGTCGGCCGCGGCCACCGGGTAGGGGTAGAAGTAGTCGTCGATGTGCACGCCGTCGACGTCGTAGCGGCGCAGCAGATCGGCCAGCACCGCCAGCGTCTGCGCGGCCGCGGCAGGTTCGCCCGGGTCCATCCAGAGCTGGTCGCCGTAGCGCTTCACCGCCGCGGGCTGGCGCACGCCGATGTGCGGCGCGACGAGCTTGCTCTTGGCCAGCGAGTGGCGCGCGCGGTACGGGTTCAGCCAGGCGTGCAGCTCCAGCCCGCGGCGGTGCGCCTCCTGCAGCCAGAAGGCCAGCGGATCCCAGGCCGCCTCGCCCGCCAGCCAGGGCGGCCTGCCCTGTTCGCCCGAGAGGTACTCGGCCCAGGGCTCCAGCGTGGACGGGTAGATCGCGTCGCCCGAAGGCCGCACCTGCAGCACGATGGCGTTGAGGCCGAGGGCACGGGCACGCTCCAGCAGCGTGATGGCCTCGGCGCGCATCGCGGCGGCCGGCAGGCCGGGCCTGCTCGGCCAGTCGATGTTGCTGACGGTGGCCACCCAGGCGCCGCGGAACTCGCGCGGCGGCGGGGGCGGCATCTCCTCGAGCGGCAGGGCCGGGGCCGCCGGGGTCGCCGGCAACGGGGCGGCCGGCGCATCACCGGGCAGCGTGGTCACCGCGCCGCAGCCGGCCAGCAGGCCCAGCAGCGCGGGCGCCAGTTCGCGGCGCTTCACCGCTTCGCGTCGTTCTTCGCCGCGTCGGCCTCGGCCTTGTAGCGCTCGTAGGACAGCGCGGCGCTCTTCTCGCAGCGCTGCCGTTCGGCGACGTCCTGGAGCTTCTGGCACTCCTGCTTCTGCCAGCCCTGACCGGTCTGGTAGAGCTCCTTCGAGCTGCAGGCAGCCAGCAGCAGCGCCAGCGGGAGGACGGGCAGCAGGCGAAGGTTCGTCATTTCGGAGCGGCGGGCAAGGGATTGGTCAGCACCCACAGGAGGGCCACGCTCTCGGCGTCGGGCTGGCCTTCGTAGTTGGCGGGGCGGTAGCGCATCTGGAAGTTCATCAGCACGCGCTGGGTCTGAGCGTCCATCGTGCCGGTCAGTTCCACCTGGTAGCCGTGCGTGGCGAGCATCTTCTGCACCGAGTACATGTCCGGCGGCGCGGCCTCGAACTCGGCCTGCTTGGCGGCCACGCGCGCGGCGTCGGGCCAGGGCGGCGTGATGCCGAGTTCGCTGAAGAGCTTCCACGGGAACGTGGGGCCCGGGTCTTCCTTGTACGAAGGCGTGACCTCGCCGTGGCCCAGGATGCGCTCGGGCTTGATCTCGTGGCGGCGCACGATGTCCTTCACGAGCGGGATCAGCACGTCGATCTGCTCCTTCGGGAAGGGCGCGAAGACCTTGCGGCCGTCGGGCATCTGCACATAGCCCGGGTGCACGATCTCGATGCCGATCGAGCTGCTGTTCAGCCGCTTGTTCTCCTTCCAGCCGCTGGCGCCGCTGTGCCAGGCGCGACGGTTCTCGTCGACCAGCCGGTAGACCGTGTACGGCGGCGCGTCGCTCAGCAGGTAGTGCGCCGAGACCTCCTGCTCGGTGAGGATCCTGATCGACTTCGGCAGGTCGGTCACCGTGTAGTGGAGAACCAGGAACAGCGATCGGCTGTCCTGACCCTTGGCGTTGTAGGTGGTGTCCACCGGCACGCCGCCGGGGCCGCTCAGCGTGGAGCAGCCGGCCGCCAGCAGGGCCGCGAGCAAGAGGGCGATGCGCTTCATGGGGTGCGATTCTGCCGGCCGTCCGCGCACTGGGGGCCCTGACAATGGCCGGATGTCGAAACGAATCCTGTCGGCCCTGTTTCTGTTCGTCAGCCTGGGAGCCGCCGCGCAGGACAGCCTGCCGCCCGCGGTGCTGGCCGCGCTGAAGGCCGCCGAGGTGCCGGCCGACGCGCTGGCCGCGATGGCGGTGCCGCTCGCGCACCGCGCGCCCGCCTGGCGCCACCGCTCGCAGGAGGCGATGCAGCCGGGCTCGGCGATGAAGCTGGTCACCAGCATCGTCGCGCTGGACCGGCTGGGGCCCAACCAGCGCGGCTTCACCGAGCTGCGCAGCGCGGCGCCCATCGCCGACGGCACCTTGCGCGGCGACCTGGTGCTCAAGGGCGGCGCCGACGTTGAGCTGGACACCGCGCGCCTGTGGGCGCTGCTGCTGGAACTGCGCGAGCGCGGCGTGGGCCGCATCGACGGCGACATCCTGATCGACCGCACGCTGTTCCGCCCGGCCCGCCCGGACCTGGGCCTGCCGCCTTTCGACGAATCGCCCGAGTCGTACTACAACGTGATCCCCGACGCGCTCTACCTCAACGGCAACCTGCTGCCGCTGGAGCTGAGCGCCGCCGCCGAAGGCACGGTGCAGGCCGCCACCGTGCCGCCGCTGCCCGCGCTGCAGTTCGACACCAGCCGCGTGCAGCTCGTCGACGCGCCCTGCGGCGAATGGGACAAGCACTGGCGGGCCGCGCAGGTGCAGCGCGAGGACGGCGGCCGGCTGCTGCGCATCGTGTTCAACGGCGCCTTCCCGCGCGACTGCACCCAGCGCACCGCGCTGCAGCTGATCGACCGCCTGGAGCACGAGGAACGGCTGCTGCGCGCGGTGTGGGAAAGCCTGGGCGGCAGCTGGACCGGTCGCGCCCGCGAAGCCGCCGCCCCCGCGGACACTCGGCTGTTGGCACGCCACGTGGCACGCCCCTGGGGCGAGGTGCTGCGCCACCTGAACAAGACCTCGGACAACGCCGAGGCGCGGCTGCTGTACCTGCTGCTGGGCGCGCCGCTGATGGCGGCCAACCCGCAGCTGAACACCGCCGAGCTGGCCGCGCGCGAGGTGCGCGCCTGGTTCGCCGAGAACCGCATCGACTCGGCGGGCCTGGTGCTGGACAACGGCTCGGGCCTGTCGCGCAGCGAACGCATCAGCCCGCAGCAGATGACGGCGCTGCTGAGGGCGGCGTGGAACGGCCGCCACGCACACGACTTCATCGCCACGCTGCCCACCGCCGGTGTCGACGGCACGCTGCGCAACCGCCTCAAGACCGGCCCGGCCACCGGCTGGGCGCGCCTGAAGACCGGCACGCTGAAGAACGTGGTCGGCCTGGCCGGCTACGTGAACGATTCGCGCGGCCGGCCCTGGGCGGTGGCGATGATGGTCAACCACGACAACGCGCCGCGCGCGCGCCCGGTGCTGGACGCGCTGGTGGATGCCTTTGCGCGCGGCAACCCGTCGGGCTTCGTGCGGCGCGGGCCGGTGGTGGGGCCGCAGGGCGAAGGGCCGTGAGGCCGCGGGCTCGTCAGACCCGCAAGCCCTCCGGCGCCAGGTAGGCCTGGCGCCAGGTCTCGAAGTCCTGCGTGTCGGCGCCTTCGATGGCCACCTGCTCGGCCAGCGAAACGCGCGCCATGGCCTCGAACGCGGCCTGTTGCTCGGGGCCCCAGGGCAGCGCGAGGAGGTGGTTGCGCGTCTGCTCGCTCTGGGCGCGCATGAAGTCGACGTGCGAACCGGCGAAGTCGCGCTTCATCGTCGCCAGCGCGCGCGCCGAGGGCAGCAGCTCGGGGTCGGCCAGCGCGGCGCGCGCCGCGGCCAGCGCCTCGCCGTACGCGCTGCTGCCATGGGCGGCGTCCAGCGCGGTGGCGATGGGCGCGAACTGCGCCAGCAGCTCGGCGGCCCAGTCGGCCAGCGGCACGTCGCGCCCGGCGCGCTCCAGCGTGAGGCCCGGCTGGCGGCCGAAGGCGGCGGTGCGGTGCTGGTTGCGCGCCAGCGCGGCGATCTCGTCGGGCGAATCGGGCGGGCTGTCCTGCAGCAGGCAGTGCAGCAGGAAGATGTCCAGGAAGCGCATCGTCGGCGCGGTGATGCCCACCGGCACGAAGGGGTCGAGGTCCATGCAGCGCACCTCGATGTACTCCACGCCGCGCTCGCGCAGCGCGTGCAGCGGGCGCTCGCCGGGGCGGATCACGCGCTTCGGGCGGATGGTGCCGTAGAACTCGTTCTCGATCTGCAGCAGCGTGGTGGCGAGCTGGTTGTACTCGCCGCCGAGGTTGCGGATGCCGATCTTCTCGTAGGCCGGGTAGGGCTGCGTCAGCGCGCCGTGCAGCGACGTGGCGTAGCTCTCGAGGCTGTTGTAGCTGACCGCCAGGCTCGCCTGCGCCTCGCTCTGGTAGCCGAGCCGCCCCATGCGCAGGCTGGTGGCGTGCGGCTGGTGCAGCGTGTGCTCGGTGAGCCTGGCCAGCTGGTGGTCGCGCCCGGCGACGAAGGTGGAACACACGGCGGGGCTGGCGCCGAACAGCCACAGCAGCAGGAACGAGTGGCGGCGGAAGTTGCGGATCAGCGCGAAGTGCTCGTCGTTGCTCAAGCCCGGCAGCGACCAGTTGTAGTGGATGCCGCTGATGGTCTGCATGCGCCGGCCGTAGCGGTGGCCCAGGCCCATGCGGTAGACGCTCTTGGCGCGGCCGATGTTGCTGCTGCCGTAGCGGCCCAGGGGAATCGTCTCGTCGGGCGGCAGCCCGCACGGCATGCTGCCCACCCAGAGGCGCTCGTCGCCGGCGCCGTGGTGCTGGTCGGCCAGCGCGCGGTAGACGAACTGGTGGATGCGCGTCAGCTCGTCCAGGCAGCTTTCGACGCCGGCATGCACGCCGGTGATCAGCTCGAGCTGGCTTTCGCTGTAGTCGGTGGTGATGTGCGGGTGCGTCAGCGGGGCGCCCAGCGCCACCGGGTGCGGGGTCAGCGCCAGCGCGCCGCTGGGGCCGGCGCGCAGGCTTTCCTTCTCGATGCCGCGGCGGATGCCAAGCAGGCGCTCGTTGCCCAGGCGCTCGAGCGCGCGGGTCAGGGGGTTGGCCTGTGTCATGGCGGGGTCTTCTCTCTCGTTGTCTCTCGTGGCGATTCTCGGTCCGGGCCGAAGGGTACGCGCTCGGCGCACGGGGCGCTGGGTCGGGGTTATCCTGCCGCGGCTATTCGGATGGCCGACACATGAGACGCCGACACTTCATCCTGGGCACGCTCGGCGTGGCCGGCGCCTTCGCGGTCGGCTGGGCTCTGCTGCCGGGGCGCCAGCGGCTGTCGACCCGCGTGCCGCTGCCGGTGGCCGCCGGCGAGACCGCGCTCACCGGCTGGCTCAAGATCGACGCCGAGGGCCTCGTGCACGTGGTGATGCCGCGCAGCGAGATGGGCCAGGGCGTGCACACCGGCCTGGCGATGGTGCTGGCCGACGAGCTGGATGCCGACTGGGCGCGCGTGCGGCTGGCAGCCGCACCCATCGACCCGATCTACTTCAACCAGGCCGTGGCCGCCGACGGCCTGCCGTTCCACCCCGACAGCGACGGCGCCCTCAAGCGCCAGGCCCAGCGCCTCACCGCGAAGGCGATGCGCGAGTTCGGCGTGATGGTCACCGGCGGCTCCTCCACGCTGAAGGACCTGTGGCTGCCGATGCGCGAGGCCGGCGCCAGCGCGCGCGCGATGCTCGTGGGCGCGGCGGCGCAACGCTTCGGCGTCCCGGCGTCCGAGCTGGTGGCCGCCGGCGGCGTGGTGAACCACCCACCCAGCGGCCGCCGCGCGGGCTACGGCGAACTGGCCGCCGCTGCCGCGCTGCGGCCGCTGCCCGACGCGGTGACGCTGAAGACGCCGGCACAGTGGACGCTGATCGGCCGGCCGCTGCCGCGCATCGAAGCCCCGTCCAAGATCGCCGGCAGCGCCGGCTTCGGCATCGACGCGCTGCCGCCGGGCGTGCTGTACGCCAGCGTCGTGATGTGCCCCACGCTGGGCGGCGCGGTGAAGCAGGTGGACAGCAGCGCCGCGCGCGCGCTGCCCGGCGTGAAGCAGGTGGTGCAGGTGCCGGGCTACGCCGGCGGTACCGCGGGCGTGGCCGCCATCGCGGACACGCCCTGGCACGCGATGCAGGCGCTCAAGGCCACCACCATTGCCTGGGACGAAGCGGCCTCGCCCGCCGCCGGCTTCGCCAGCGCCGTGTTCATCGACCACCTCGCGAAGACGCTGGACCAGGACGAGGGCTTCGCCTACTTCAAGACCGGCGACGTCGAGACCGCGCTGAAGGGCGCCGCGAAGACCGTCAGCGCCGAGTACCGCGCCCCCTTCCTGGCGCACGCGACGATGGAGCCGCAATGCTGCACCGCGCAGGTGAGCGGCGACCGCGCCACCGTGTGGGCGCCGACGCAGATTCCCGACGTCGCGCGGCGCGCGGTGGCGAACGCGCTCGGCCTCGATGCCGGGCAGGTCACCGTGCACGTCACGCTGCTGGGCGGCGGTTTCGGCCGGCGGCTCGACGTGGACTTCATCGCGCAGGCCGCGGCCATCGCGCAGCGTGGCGGCGGCGGCGCACCGGTGCAGACGATCTGGAGCCGCGCCGAGGACATGCGGCACGACTTCTACCGCCCGCCCGCGGTGTCGCGCTTCAGCGCCGGGCTCGATGCGGGCGGCCGCCTCGTCGCCTGGAAGAACAGCTCCGCCGGCCCGTCGCCGACGCAGGCGGCGCTGCACCGCCTCTTCGGCCTGCCCAAGATCGGCCCCGACAAGACCTCCTCCGAAGGGGCGTTCGACCAGCCCTACGCCTTCCCCGCCGCGCGTGTGGGCCACACGATCGTCGACTGCCCGGTGCCGGTGGGCTACTGGCGCTCGGTGGGTCATTCGCACCACGCCTTCTTCAAGGAAGGCTTCGTCGACGAGGTGGCGCACGCCGCAGGGCAGGATGCGCTGGCCTTCCGCGCCGCGCTGCTGGCGCAGCACCCGCGCGCGCTGGCGGTGCTGCAGGCGGCGGCGAAGCTCGCCGGCTGGGGCCGGCCGGTGCCGCCGGCGCCCGACGGCGCGCAGGCCGCGCGCGGCATCGCGCTGCACCGCAGCTTCGGCAGCATCGTCGCGCAGGTGGCCGAGGTGTCGCTGTCGGCCGACAGGCAGATCCGCGTGCACCGCGTGTTCTGCGCCGTCGACTGCGGCATCGCGGTCAACCCCAATCTCGTGCGCCAGCAGATGGAAAGCGGCATCGTGTTCGGGCTCTCGGCGGCGCTCTACGGCGGCATCGCCATCGAGAACGGCCGCGTGCTGCAGAGCAACTTCCACGACCAGCCGGCGCTGCGCCTGAACGAGTGCCCGCAGATCGTGACCGAGGTGATGCCCAGCACCGAGCCGCCCGAAGGCGTGGGCGAACCCGGCACGCCGCCGATCGCACCGGCCGTGGCTAACGCCATATTTGCATTGACCGGGCAGCGCCTGCGCGCGCTGCCGCTGAAGGTGGCCTGATGAGCACGACCCTCACCATCAACGGCAAGCCCACCGCCGTGCAGGCCGAGCCCGAGACGCCGCTCTTGTGGCTGCTGCGCGGCGAACTGCAGCTCACCGGCACCAAGTTCGGCTGCGGCATGGCCCTGTGCGGCGCCTGCACGGTGCTGGTGGACGGCCAGCCGGTGCGCAGCTGCGTCACGCCGATCGCCACGCTCGGTGCCCGGCCCGTCACCACCATCGAAGGCCTGCAGGCGCTGGATGCCCGCGTCGCCAATGCCGTGCGCGCGGCGTGGCTCAAGCTCGACGTGGTGCAGTGCGGCTACTGCCAGAGCGGGCAGATCGTCGCCGCCACCGCGCTGCTGAAGGCCAACCCGGCCCCGGGCGATGCCGAGATCGACGCCGCGCTCTCCGGCAACCTGTGCCGCTGCGGCACCTACCCGCGCATCCGCGCCGCGGTGCATGCCGCCGCGGCATCGCTGAAGGATCACCCCGCATGACCGACGTCACCTGGATCGACGTGCCCGGCGCGCAGCTCGCGGCCGAGTTCGAACGGCGCCGCGGCGCCGACGGCCCGCCGCTCGTGTTCCTGCATGCCGGCGTGGCCGACGGCCGCATGTGGCAGCCGCAATGGGAGGCCTTCGCCGCGACGCACCCGCGCCTGCGCTACGACCGCCGCGGCTTCGGCCAGACCCGCACGCAGCACCCGATGCCCTATTCGCGCACCGCCGACCTGCTGGCCGTGCTGGACGCCTTCGGCCTGCAGCGCGCGGTGCTGGTGGGCTGCTCGCAGGGCGGCCGCGTGGCGCTGGACCTGGCGGTGGCACGGCCCGACCGCGTGGCCGCGCTGGTGCTGGTGGCGCCAGCCGTCACCGGCGCGCCCACGCCCGAGCTGCAGGGCCCGGTGAAGGCGCTGGCCGATGCGGCGCAAGCCGCCGTGGCGGACGGCAACCTCGACACCGCGAACCTGCTCGAGGCGCACCTGTGGCTGGACGGCCCCACCGCGCCGCGCGGCCGCGTGGGCGGCGCCGCGCGCGAGCTGTTCCTGGACATGAACGCCATCGCGCTGGCCGCGCCCGACCCCGGCGCGGCGATCGACGAGCCCTCGGCCTGGGTGCGGCTGGAACTGATCGGCCGCCCCACGCTGGTGGTGTGGGGCGACAGGGACCTGCCGCACCTGCAGGACCGCTGCGCAGCGCTGGTGCAGCGCATCCCGGGCGCACGCGGCAAGCTGCTGGCCGGCACCGCGCACCTGCCGAACCTGGAGGAGCCGACACGCTTCGACGCCGCGCTCACCGACTTCCTGGGCACGCTCGCATGAAGTCGCTGGGCGCACGCGCCGCGGGCGAGCGGCTGGAACGCATGCGCGCCAGCCCGCGCTGGGCCGGCAACGGCTTTCGCAACGTCGCGCCGATACGCCCGGGGCTGCGCGACCCGGCGGCGAAGTTTCCGTCGCTGGCCGACTTCCTCTGCGGCGGCGAGCGCCGCGTGCCCACCGCGCCGCTGCCGGCGCACGACCCGCGCGCGGCGTGGCAGCGCAGGCCCGGCGGCGGCCTGCGCGCCACCTGGCTGGGCCACAGCACGGTGCTGGTGGAGATCGGCGGCGCGCGGCTGCTCACCGACCCCGTCTGGGGCCGCCGCGCCTCGCCCTCGCAGCTGGCCGGGCCGAAGCGCTTCCAGCCGGTGCCGGTGCCGCTGAAGGCGCTGCCGCCCATCGACGCGGTGCTGCTGTCGCACGACCACTACGACCACCTGTGCCTGCCCACCGTGCGCGCGCTGGCGAAGACCAACGTCCCCTTCGTCACCAGCCTGGGCGTGGGCGCGCACCTGCAGGCCTTCGGCGTGGCGCCCGAGCGCATCACCGAGCTCGACTGGTGGGAGTCGCACGCGATCCCGAACACCGGCGTGCGCGTCAGCGCGGCGCCGTCGCAGCACTTCAGCGGCCGCGGCCTGAAGGACCGCAACGCGACGCTGTGGTCGTCGCTGGTGGTGGAAAGCGAGCGCCACCGCGTGTTCTTCAGCGGCGACACCGGGCTCACCGACGAGTACGCCGCCATCCGCGAACGCTTCGGCCGCTTCGACCTGGTGATGCTCGAGGTGGGCGCCTTCCACCCGGCCTGGGGCGACATCCACCTGGGCCCCGAGAACGCGCTGGAAGCGCTGCAGCTGCTGGGCGGCGGCGCCTTCCTGCCGGTGCACTGGGGCACCTTCAGCCTGGCGATGCACGCCTGGGACCAGCCCGCCGAGGTGCTGCTGGACCAGGCGCCGCGCCAGGGCGTGCACCTGCTGATGCCGCAGCTGGGCGAAGCGGTGGAGCCGCAGCAGGTGGACAGCGTCACGCCCTGGTGGCGCGGCGTGGAGACGGGCCCGGCGCCGGCAGCGCCCATCGAACCGATGACCTGGCCCAAGGCCGCGGCCTGGCCGATGGACTGAACACGACTGGATACACCGTGAAGGCGGCGTGAACCTGGGTAAAGCCGGGCCACGCGGGTCGGCAGGCGGCCCGCGGCGACCGTTCAAGGGGCGTCATCGGATTCCTGGAGAGCCGCCATGTCGCCGCTTCTGTCCCGAATGCGCCTGCCCCTGCTCGCCGTGATGGCGGCCGTCTCGCTGAGCGCCTGCGTCGTGGTGCCGCCGCACCGCCACTACTCGGCGGGCGTGGCGGTCGAAGCGCCCGGCCCGGGCTGGTTGTGGGTGGACGGCTACTGGCGCTCCAGCGGCCGCGGCCGCGTCTGGATCGAGGGCCACTGGGCCCGTCGCTGATCAGGCCAGCTCGTCGGCCTCGATCGTCAGCGTGCGCCGCCGCGCCCCGCCGGTGGCCACCGACACCTGCACGCGCAGCGCCTGCGCCACCGGCACGCTGCGCGTGAAGCGGTAGTCCAGGCCGTCCCAGTCGCCGGGGTTGTGCGCCGGCGCGCGGCGCTTCCACTGCTGCGTGCCGTTGGCCAGCACCGTCACCTGCAGCCACGGCTCCTTCGCGTCGGCAGGCACGCCCACCGTCACCGCGCAGGCGATCTCGAAGCGCCGTTCGCGTTTGGCGTCGGCGGGGATGTGCAGCGTGACGGTCGGCGCGTCGCCGCCAACAACGGCCCAGTGTTCAGGTTCTTCCATGCTGCCGATACGATAGCGGCCATGGCCACCCTCAGTGACCACGAGGTCGCCCACTACCACCGCGAAGGCTACGTGGTGCCGCGCTTCGCGCTGCCGCCCGCGCAGGTGGCCGCGATGCGCGAGGCACTCGACGAGCTGCTGCGCCGCAACCCCGGCGTGCGGCCCGAGAAGCTGGTGTCCGCGCACATCGAGGGCGACAACGGCGAAGGCGTGCAGGGTGTCGCCGACTTCCTGGCGCTGGCACGCGACCCGCAGATCGTCGACCTCGTCAGCGGCGTGATCGGCGAGCACATCATCCTCTGGGGCTGCCACGTCTTCTGCAAGCCGGCGGCCGAAGGCTACGAGACGCCCTGGCACCAGGACGGCCACTACTGGCCGATCCGCCCGCTGGCCACCTGCACCGCGTGGGTGGCGCTGGAGCCGTCCACGCGCGAGAACGGCTGCCTGCGCGTGATCCCGCGCTCGCATGCCGCGAAGGCGCTGCACGAGCACCTGCACGAAGACCGCAGCGACCTGACGCTGAACCAGCGCCTGGCCGCCGGCGCCTTCGACGAAGGCCAGGCCGTAGACATCGAGCTGCAGCCCGGCCAGATGTCGCTGCACGACGTCTACATGATCCACGGCGCGCAGGCCAACCGCTCGGGCCAGCGCCGCACCGGCGTGGCGCTGCGCTACATGCCGACGAGCTCGCTGTTCGACCGCACGCTGCGCCCGGTGCATGGCCAGAGCGGCGTGCCGGTGGACTTCGCGAAGCGGCCGCTCTGGCTCGTCAAGGGCCGCGATCTGCACGGCGGGAACATTCCCTGACCAAGCTTCCCGCCACGGAACCGGCTCTGCCGGGCCGTTGGCGGACGGCCTCCTCGGGGGGTAGCGAGCGCTAGCGAGCTTGGGGGCTCAATGACTCGCGAAGTCCGTCTCGACCAGCTGCTGCATCGCCTGCGCCAGCAGCGCGCCGTCCTCGATCGTCGTCGCCAGCCCGGCGTTGCGCAGCTTGCCGAGCATGCGCCGCGTCAGCGAATGGGTGCGGCCGCCGTGGCGGCTGGTGAACAGGAAGAGGTTGTGGCTGTCGCTCACCCACGACAGCTGCGCGTTCATCCAGCGCCCCAGCAGGAACAGGCGGCAGCAGGCGCCGGGCTCCAGCGCGTCGAGCCAGTCGCGCTGGTGCGTGGCCGCTTCGAGCGTGGAGTCGGCGCCCATGCCGATCGGCACCGTCGGCAGGCCGCCCTGCAGGTCGATCATCGCCGCGGTGGTCACGTCGTCCGCCGGATGCGGGGGCAGCGGCATCGGCAACGAGTCGTCCGCAGCCGGCGCGCCCCAGGGCTCGTCGTGCGGCGGCGGCGGGTTGCGCAGCAGCGTCTTCAGGTCGGCCACCTCGGCCTCCACGCGCGTCTCGGGCAGGCCGGCCGAGGCCAATGCCAGCCCCACCTGGCGCAGCAGCACGCGCTGCTGGGCCAGGCTGACCGGCTTGCCGGGCGCGGCGGTGGCACGGATCAGGTCGTCCACCACGAACGCGTGTTCGTCGAGCGCGCGGCTGGCAGCGCCCTCGCGCAGCGTGGTCTCGGTCATCACCTGGGTCCACGGGCCCACCAGGAACTGGCGCAGCCCCAGGCTCACCGGCGTGCTGCGCAACTGCTGCACGAGCTGGCCGCGCAGCGTGGCCTCGAGGTCTTCGCGGTCCACCTGGTGGCGCATCTCGTCGATCTGCGCGCCGAGCTCGCTGTTGCGCTCGCCCATGCGGCGCGAAGCCACCTGCTGCACCTCGTCGGCCGCGGCCTGGCAGGTGTCACGGTCCAGCTGCGGCGCCTGGCGCATGCGCTCGACCACCAGGCCGAGGGCGGCCGTGACCGGGCCGTCGGCCTCGCCGTCGTCGTGCACGCTGCCGACGGTGATCATGCGGTCGAGCAGCTTCCACCATGGATGGTCGGGCTGCGCGAAGAGCTGCGTCTCCTGCTCGGCCAGCGCGCGTGCCGGCGCCTGCAGGTTCCCGAGCAGCCGCCGCGTGGCGTCCGAGCCGCCCAGGTGGCGCTCGATCTGCGCGAACAGGCGCTCCATCAGCACCACCGCGGTCGTCGGATCGAGCGCGGCGCGGGCGCTCTCGGCAGGCAGCGGGTCGTTGAAGAGGCGCAGCGACAGCGGCGCGTCGGCAGCGCCGGCGTCGGCCGCGGCCGCGCCGGTCGGATCCTCGGGTGCGAGCTTCAGGCGCGCGCTCTCCACCAGCTGGCGCAGCGCGCTGGAGGTGCGGTCGGTGGCCGACTCGTCCGACGGCAGCGTCGGCGCAGCCGGCGCCGCCGCGCCTTCGCGCCGGCCCGGCGTGGCGGCGGGGGTCTGGCGCACCTTGTAGGGCGCGGGGTCGATGCCCCAGCCCAGCAGGCGGCGCGACAGCTCGGCGTACTGGTCCTTCACGGCGCGGCCCAGAGCCGGGCCCAGCACGCGCATCAGCAGCAGCCGCGTGCCGCCGTCCACGCCCAGCCCGGACAGCGCCAGGCGCAGCCCGGTGGCGCAGGCCAGGGGCCCCAGCGGCGCCGCGTTCTCGTCGATCGCCGGCAGGCCCAGCAGGCCGCTGGACAGCGCACGCAGCTGGCGCAGCTCCCAGTCGCTCTCGCTCTCGATGGCCTGCACGATGCGCGCGATCTCGATGTCCTCGTCGATCTGCGACTCTTCGATCAGCTGCAGCGGCTGCGCCGCGCGCGCGGCCGCGGCAGCGTCGCGTGCGGCGGCCACGCCGGGCTTGAGCTGGTGCTGCATCGCCAGCACCAGCTGGGCGATCAGCGCCTCGCGGTGCCCCTGGAGCTGCGCCAGCGCGGTGGCGGTGTACTGGCGGTCGCCGGCGACGGCGTTGCGCTGGTTCGACGAGGCCAGCTCGGCGGCGGTGTCGTCGACCATCGCGCGCACCCACTCGGGCACGCCGGACTGCGCCAGCTGCAGCAGCGCCGCATGGCGCTGCCCGGACTCGGCGCTCGGGCGGCCGGGCGCCGGCACGGCCGCGCGCAGGGCCTGCTGTTCGGGGATCGGTGGTAGCTTCACGGGATCGTGTCCTTCTCGGCAGGGCTTCGGCAGACGCGGCGCCGACTTGAGCGCGGCGCCTGTTTCCGCCGCGCCTTCTGTTCATGCTGCACGCCGACGGACGGCCCGGCGCCTGGGGCAACCTGGGTCTGTGGGACCAGGACCCCACCGACTACGCGGGCGCATGCACCGCCCTGGCACGGGCGGTGGCCACGGCGGCCGGGCTGCGCCCCGGCGACCGCGTGCTGGCCGTGGCCTGCGGTGCCGGCGAGGAACTGCGGCTGTGGCAGGCGCTGGGCGCCGCCGAGGTGGTGGGCGTCGAGAACGACCCCGCACGGGCGCGCGCCGCCAGCGCCCGCGCGCCGGACGCCCGCGTGCTCGCAGGCTCGGGCGCCGCGCTCGCGCGGCTCGGCCTGCCCGCGGGCCATTTCGACCGCGTGCTGTGCGTGGACGCCGCCTACCACCTGAGCCCGCGCGCCGCGTTCCTGCAGGGCGCCTGGAGGCTGCTGCGGCCGGGTGGCACCCTGGCCTACACCGACCTCGTGGCCGAGCGGCCGCGGCCGCGGCTGCGCGCCGCCGCCCGGCTGTGCGCGCTGGACCCCGCGGACGTGCTGCAAGGCGAAGAAGCGCAGCGCGAGCGCCTGCACGCGGCCGGCTTCGCCGAGCTGCGGCTCGAACGGCTGGACGAGGCCGTGCTGGGCGGCTTCGCGCGCTTCATGCGGCAGCGTCGCGTGGCGCCGTGGCGCTGGCCGCGCGGGGCCGTGACGGCCGCGCTGATCGGCCCCTGCCGGGCCGCCGGCCTGGGCTACGCGATGCTCGCGGCGCGACGCCCGCTCGCCTCCGGCGCGGCCGCGGCGGCCGCCACGCACGCCGCTGCGGCCAGCGCCGAACGCACCGCGCTTTCGAGCAGCGGCACGCCCGGCATCGCGTAGGAGCCGCACCACCAGCAGCGGCGCCCCGGCTCGGCGTGCAGCCGCTGCAGCGCGGCGATGGCGGCGTCGCTGCCGCCGTCCACCAGCGGGCGCTCGAAGCGCGCCCGGCTCAGCACCAGCCCGTCGCGCGGTTCGCGCTGCGGCATCACGGTCTGGAACAGCGAGGGCGCTTGCTGCAAGGCGGGCTGCACGCGGTTGATCCAGATCGTGCTCTGCGGGCGCTCGAAGTGCGGCTCCACCACCGCGTTCACCGGCGACCAGTGCGCGCGGCGCGCCGGCATCAGGCTCTCGTCGCGGTGCATCACCACCTCGAGCGCGCGGTAGCGGAAGGCCGCCAGCGCCGCGCGTTCGGCCGGCGTGGCGTCGTCCAGCAACGCCAGCGCGTGATGCGCGCCGGTGGCGAACACCACGTGGTCGAAGCGCTCGACGCCGCCGCGCAGCCGCAGCCGCACGCCGCCTTCGGGCGCCCGCGCCACGCCGGCGATGCCGGCGTCGCAGACCACGCGCGCGATGCCCGCCAGCAGCCGCGCGGCCACCGCGTCGGCGCCTTCGCGCGCGCGGTGCACGCTCTGGCGCGACAGGCCTGCGCCCGCATAGGCCGCCACCACCGTGGCCGGGTAGGCGCGCGCGTCGGCGGTGGTGCAGGTGCCGATGGTGGCGACGGCCGGCAGCAGCAGGCCGTCGACGAAGTCCGGGGCGATGCCTTCGGCGGCGACGAACTCGCCGATCGTGGTGCGCGCGTCCAGCGCGCCGGCGGCCCGCGCGGCGCCGGCGCGGCGGTTGAAGCGCAGCGCGCCGGCGACGATGCGGCGCGCCCGCGTGCCACTCAGGTCTGAAGGCAGCACATAGGGCCAGGACCAGCCGCGCAGGCGCAGGTTGCGCCAGCGGAAGTAGGGCCTGCCGTCGGCGCCGGTGAAGGTCGTGGCGTAGTCCACCGGCTGGGTGGCGATGCCGAGCTCGGCGTAGAGCCGCGTCAGCGTCGGGTAGTAGCCGGGGTAGAACACGCGCAGCGGCACGTCCACGCGCGGGCCCGCGCCGTCCACCGTCACCGAGCTGGCGGTGAAGCCGGGCGCGGCCTGGCGCTCGAGCAGCGTCACCGCGTGGCCCTGCTGCGACAGCCGCCAGGCCGCCACCAGTCCGGCGATGCCGCCGCCGATCACGGCGATGTCCATGCGCAGGAGGTTACCAGCCGGGCCGCGCAGCGTTGACAATGGCGGCCCCGCGCACGGCGCGCGGGCCTTGTCCCGCCAGCGATCCCATCCATGTCCGACCCGAATCCCGAACCGCAGCCGGCGCCCGCCGCCCCGGCCGACGAAACGCCCGCGCCGGCACCCGCCGCGCCGGAGGCCGCGCCGCTGGCCGAGGCGCCCGCGCAGGCCGCGGTGGCGGCCGACGCCGTCACCACCGAGGTGCCTGCGGCGGACACGGCGCCGGCCGCGCCCGCGCTGCCCGACCTGTCGCCCGCCGCCACCGCCGCGCTGCTGGCGCAGCACTTCCCGGCGCTGTTCACCCCCGGGCAGGCCAAGCCCATCAAGCTGCGCATCCAGGCCGACATCCAGGCGCGGCTGCCGGGCGTGTTCACGAAGAAGTCGCTGTCGCTGTTCCTGCACCGCCACACCACCAGCACGCCGTACCTGAAGGCGCTGGTGGCCTCGCCGCAGCGCTTCGACCTCGACGGCCAGCCGGCCGGCGACGTGGCGGCCGAGCACCGCGACGCGGCCGGCGCCGAAGTGGAGCGCCGGCGCGCGATCGTGATGGCCAAGCGCCAGGCCGAACGGCAGGCGCAGCGCCCGCCGCGCCCGGCGCCCGCGGCCGGGGCGGCCGCCGGCGATGCGCCACGCCCGCCGCGTGCCGACCGCCCACCACGCCCCGACCGGCCGCCACGCGGCGACCGCCCGCGCCAGGGCGAGCCGGGCGAGCGCCCGCCGCAGGCGCGGCGCGACCGTCCGCCGCGCCATGACCGTCCGCCCCAGGCGCCGCGGCCCGAGCGGCCGCCGCGCCCGGAACGGCCTGCGCAGGACCACGCCGCCGCGCCGGCGGCCATCGAACCCGCCGTGGCCGCGCTCAGTCCCGAAGAGCAGGCTGCCCGCCGCGAACGCGCGCTGCTGTTGCGCGCCTGGGAAACGACCACGCTGACGCGCGGCAACTTCTGCGTGCTCAAGCGCATCGGCGAAGCCGACCTCGAGGCGCAGCTGGCACAGGCGCGCCAGGAGCGGCCGGCGCACGTGGGCACGAAGAGCGGGCGTTAGCCGCCTGCGCCCGGTTCAGGCCGGTCGCGCGCCACCAGCGCCAGGTATTCGTCGAGCCCGCGCGCCGCCAGCGGCTTGGCCAGCACGCACACGGTGTGCGTCAGCCGGCCGAACACCTGGCCGGGGCGGCGCCGCAACTCGGCGTATCCCATGCGCCGCCAGAAGCGCATGCCACGCGGGTTGGCCTCCACCACGCCGAGGCGCAGCCACAGCGCGCCCTGGGCGCGGATCCAGTCCTCCAGCCCGGCGTAGAAGCGCGCCGCCGCGCCGCTGCCGTGCAGGCCGGCGTCGACGATGAACAGGCCGATGTGCCAGACACCGGGCACCATCAGGTCGGCCACCACCTGCGCCATCGCCTGCATGCGCCCGTCGGCGGCGTCGAAGGCGAACGTGCCGATCCAGCGATGGCTCATCTCGGGTGGCGGCCGGTCGCTGAACTCGCGCTGCGCCTCGTCGGGCGCCGCGGGCGCGCCGCCGATCATCACGAAGTAGGCCGGGTTGGCGTCGAAGAAGGCCTGCAGGCGCCCGATGCCGGACGGCTGAAGTGCGTGGACACGTACGTCACCGATCTGAAACGTCACACCCTCCACCGGCATCGCGGCACTCCCCCGGGTCGCAGGCCCCCGATCATGGGGCCGTCGCCGGCCGGGCGGCAAAAACGCACACGCCGCGGCCGGACGCGTCGCGTGTTGCGGGCGGTCGCGGCGCGCCGGCGCCCTACAGTCGCGGTCTGGCCCGCCCGAGCGCCGGCCGGTGGATCCTCGATCGATGAACGACACCCTTCTTTCCTGGGCCGCCAGCCTGCTGGCCGTGCTGGTCGTCGCCGCGCTGGTGGTGCTGACGGTGCTGCGCGAGCAGCGCCGCCGCAAGGCCGCGGCGCAACGCGAGCTGGCGGCGCAGATGGCGCTGATCGAAGCGCAACGCCATGCCACCGAGCTGGCCGCGCAGCGGGCGGCCGCCCAGCAGGCCGGCCAGCGGGCCGCCGAGCGCGAAGCGCGCCAGGCCATCGAGCGTGCCGAACGCCAGGCCGCCGCCGCGCGCGAGGCCCAGGCGCGCGAAGCCGCCGCGCGCGAAGCGGCCGAGGCCCAGGCCCGCGAACAGGCGGCACGCGAGGCCGCCGAACGCGAGGCCGCCGAAGCCGCGCGGCGCGCCGAGGCCGAACGCTACATCGCCGAACTGCAGGCGCGCGAACGCGAGATCGAGGCCGCCGAACGCGAGGCCCAGGAGCTGGCGGCGCGTCGCCGCGCCGAGGAAGAGGCGGCCGCGCAGGCACGTCGCCGCTTCGCCGAACTGGCCGCGGCCGAGGCCGCCCGCCGCGCCGCAGAGCAGCGCGCCGCCGAGAAGGCGGCCGAAGCCGAGGCCGAAGCCACCCGTGCCGCCGCCTTGCGCGCCGCGCAGCAGCAACAGCAGCAGCGCGCGCGGCCGAACAGCAGGCCGCCGCTGCCCGCGCCGCGGTGAAGCTGCGGCGGCGGCCGCCGCCGCAGCGCGCGCCACGCCCCCGGCGCCGGCACCCGCCGCGCCGCGGCCGCGCACGCCCGAGGAGACCCTGGTGATGGTGGCCGACGACTCCAAGGTCGTGCGCGTGAAGACCAGCCGCCTGCTGGCCCAGCACCGCTACCGCGTGGTGCTGGCCGAGGACGGCGCCCAGGCCGCGCAGCTGATCGACCAGGAAGTGCCGCTGGTGCTGGTGACCGACGTCGAGATGCCGCACATGGACGGCTTCGCGCTCACGCGCCACGTGCGCCAGCACCCGCGCGCGAGCCAGATACCGATCATCATGGTCACCTCGGCCGACGACCGGCTGAAGGCTGCCGCCCAGGAAGCCGGCGTGACGCTGGTGCTGGGCAAGCCCTACGCCGAGGAAGCGCTGATCGCCTGCATCGAACGCGCACAGGCGCTGGCGCCGGCGGCCACCGCCACCGCCTGAAGCGGGCGCGCCGTCACGGCGCCTCCATTCCCTTCGCACTGAGCACCGCCGCCGCGTCCGGCCCGGCCAGCGTGGCCAGCAGCGCCTGTGCCGCCATGGGCTCGCGTGCCTTCGACGACAGCGCCGCGGCGTACACCGTGTAGTTCTGGATCTCCGCCGGCAGCGGCGCCACCAGCACCGCGCCGGGCACCGCGAGGATCTCGCTGATCTGGTGGATCGCCAGGTCGGCCTCGCCGCTGACCAGCCGCTGCGCCACCAGGCCACCCGGCACCAGCACGGCCTTGGGCTTCAGCTGCGCCGCGATGCCCATCTTCTCGAACAGCTGCCACAGGTAGATGCCGCTGCTGCCGCCGGCCGCGGGGTCGATCGTGGCCACCGCGCGCGCGGCCAGCAGGGCCTGCTGGAACGCGGCGACGCTGGAGACATCGGGTCGCGGCGCGCCCTGCTTCACCGCCACGCCGATGGCCACGCGCGCCACGCGCCGGGCGCTGCCCGGCGCCACCTGCGCGCCCAGCGCGTCCAGCGCGCCCGGGGTCAGCACCACCAGGTCGAAGGCCTCGCCGGCGGCGATGCGCTTCTGCAGCGCGCCGGCGGTGTCGTTGTCGATCACGAGGCGATGGCCCGTGCGCTGCTCGAAGCCCGGCGCCAGGGCCTGCAGCACCGGCTTGAAGGCGCCGGCGGTGAGCACCTTCAGCTCGGCGGCGGCGGCCGCCAGCGGCAGCAGCAGGGCCAGGGCCGCGGACAGGGGCAGGGCGGTACGGCGCATGGCCGGGCTCCTTCGGGCGGGGGAAGGTCCGAGCCTACCCGATGGCCCGTCGGCGCCGGGGCCAGTGGCTCCATCGAGCGATGTGGCCCGCATCCGCGATTTCTACAGTGGCTTGCATCCCGAACGCGCCTTTCCCCCGTAGATCCGGCTGGCGCTGCGCGGGCCCACCACCCCCAGCGAGAGACCTCCATGCAGACCCGTTCCGCCCTCCATGCCCTGGCCCTGGCCACCACCCTGCTCTTCGCCGCCTGCGGCGGCAACGAGGGCAGCGTGTCGGTCGACATCAACCAGCCGGTGCCACCCGCCACTTCGTTCACGCTCAGCCTGTCGGCCGACAAGGCGCTGCTGCTGCAGGGCGACAGCACGACGCTGACGGTCCAGCTGCAGCGCCAGGCGGGCTTCGACGGCGCCGTGGTCGTGGCCCTGACCAACCTGCCCGCGGGCGTGACGGCCACGCCGGTCACCATCGCGGCCGGCAGCAGCAGCGCCACCGTCACGCTGAGCGCCACGGCCGTCGCGCCGCACTCGCTGCCCACCGACGTGCAGGTCAGCGGCACCGCCACCGGCCAGGTGGCCAGCCGCACGCTGACGCTCACCGTGCGCGGCCTGCCCGGCGCGGTGGACACCAGCTTCGCCAGCGGCAAGATCGTGCTGCCGGTGGGCACCAGCGAGGACTACGTCAACGCCTCCGCGGTGCAGGCCGACGGCAGGATCGTGGTCGCCGGCAGCAGCGCCACCACCGCGGGCACGCAGATCTCGCTGGTGCGCTACACGCGCGACGGTGTTCTCGACGCCACCTTCGGCAACGCCGGCAAGGTGATGACGCTGGTGGGCACCACCGCCACCGGCAACAACGACCAGGCGCTGGCCGTCGCGGTGCAGGCCGACGGCAAGGTCGTCGTCGCCGGCCGCAGCAAGCAGGCCGCGGGCGACGACTTCGTGCTGGTGCGCTACAACGCCGACGGCAGCCTCGACGCCGGCTTCGGCAACGGCGGCAAGGTGCTGACCGACTTCGCCGGCGGCACCGACGTGGCGCGCGCGATCCTGATCCAGGCCGACGGCAAGATCGTCGTCGGCGGCGACGCGACCATGGCCACGTCGGGCCTCGACTTCGCGCTCGCCCGCTACAACGCCGACGGCTCGCTCGACGCCGGCTTCGGCAACGGCGGCAAGGTGACCACGGCGCTGAAGAGCGGCACCGGCACCGACAGCGTGCGCGCGCTGGCCATCCAGCCGGTGCTGGGCGAGGCGCGCATCCTCGCGGTGGGCGGCGAAGGCGACTTCCTGGCCGCGCGCTACAGCGCCGCGGGCCAGCTCGACGCCGGCTTCGCCGACGCCGGCAAGCTGGTCGGCGTGTTCGGCGGCAACATCGGCGGCGCCTACGCGGTGACCGTGCTGCCCGACGGCCGCGCGGTGCTGGCCGGCCACGACAACAACGACTTCGCGCTGGCCCAGCTCACGCTGTCCGGCGCGCTGGACCCGAGCTTCGGCAGCGGCGGCCGCGTGCACCGCGCCGTCACCACCAACTGGGACCAGGCTACCGCCATCGTGCGCCAGGCCGACGGCAAGCTGGTCGTCGGCGGCTGGGCCTTCAGCGGCAACAGCAGCGCCGGCGACTTCGTCGCGATGCGCTTCGGTGCCGACGGCACGCCCGACGCCGGCTTCGGCCAGCAAGGCCTGGTGATCACGCCGATGGCCGCCGGCACGCTGGGCGACCTGGCCCACACGCTGGTGCTGCAGCCCGACGACCGCCTGCCCGCGGTGCGCGCCATCCAGGCCGGCGAGGCCAACGGCGCCAACAACGACTACGCGATCACCCGCTACTGGCTCTGACGCAAGCCCTGAAGGAGTACCGTTCGATGAGACCCTGGATCCGCCGCAGCCTGATGGCCGGCGTGGCGCTGGCCGTGCTGGCCGCCGGCACCGTGGCCTTCGCGCTGCACCGCGCCGACTCGAAGATGCAGCGCCGGCTCAGCCTGCCGGCCTACCCGCTGCAACTGCACGAGGACGCCCAGGCCGTCGAGCGGGGCCGCTACCTCTACGCCTCGCGGGGCTGCGCCGACTGCCACGGCGACAACGCCGGCGGCCGCGTCTTCATCGACGACACCAAGACCGGGCTGCGCGTGGCGGGGCCCAACCTCTCGCGCGGCGCCGGCAGTGCGGCCCGGGACTACGGCCCCGCCGACTGGGAGCGCGTGCTGCGCCACGGCGTGAAGCCCGACGGTCGGCCCGCGATGATCATGCCAGCCGAGGACTTCGCGCGCTGGACCGACGCCGACGTGGCCGCGGTGGCAGCCTACGTGCGCCAGCTGCCGCCGGTGGCCGGCGGCGCGGTGCAGATGCAGCTGCCGCTGCCGGTGCGGGCGCTCTACGGCCTTGGCGTGATCCAGGACGCGGCCGCGAAGATCGACCACACGCTGCCACCCGCGCAGCCGGTGCCCGAAGGCGTCACCGTCGAACACGGGCGTTATGTGGCGCAGGGCTGCCAGGGCTGCCATGGCCCGGGCCTGTCCGGCGGCAAGATCCCCGGCGGACCGCCCGACTGGCCCGCCGCCGCGAACCTCACGCCGGGCGAAGGCAGCGCGCTGGCGAGCTACCGCGATGCCGCGGCCTTCAAGGCGATGCTGCGCAGCGGCAAGCGGCCCGACGGTTCCGCGGTGAGCCCGGTGATGCCCTTCGCGGCGCTGGCGCAGATCAACGACCTGGACGCGGAGGCGATGTTCCTTTACCTGAAGACGCTGCCGGCGCGGCCCGCCGGGCAGCGCTAGCCGGCGCATCCAGCGGCACCTGGAAGGCCGGCGCCGGCGACACCCATCCCGGCCGGGCCACCGACTCGAAACTGGTGTCGCTCTCCTTCCAGAGCAGCCCCCGCGGCGGCGGCGGCTGCGCCCATGGCGCCACCGCCGGCGGCGGCACGCCGGGCAACGCCGGCCGCGGCGGCCGCGTGTCCGAACCGATGAGGCGCGCCATCACGGCCAGCACCAGCATCAGGGAGGACATCACCAGCCAGGCCGGCACCGAGCGCCCGGGCGCCGATGGTGGCTGCGCGCCCGCCGCAGGCACCGACTCGTAGCGCACCTCGGGCAGCTGGTCGAAGCGCTCGCGCCATCGCTGCGCGTTCGAGATCGACGTGATGGCGCGCAGCCAGTGCGGGTAGCGCTGCAGCAGCGCGTGCATCAGGGGCACGTCCAGCCGCAGGTCCACGTCGGACGGCATCTGCTCGCCGCGCAGGCGCTGGACCAGCCGGCGCTGGACTTCGAACTCCGTCCTCGGCTGGCTGAAGAAGGCGTGCTTCTCGTCGATGGCGCGGTCGATCGCTTCGCCCAGGCGCCCGAACGCCCGCAGGTGCCGCCGGTCGGCCGACCAGCCGAAGAGTTCGGCGGCGGGCGTGAACAGGAACTCGTGGCCGCGCTGCCAGCCGTTCATCAGCAGGCAGCCCACGTTCCACTCGAACAGCGCGCGCGCCTCCAGGTTGATCAGGCGCTCGTCGGCCAGCGCGCCCTGGAGCGCGCGGCGCGCCGCCTCTTCGTCGCTGAACCCCTGCGCCGCCACGGCGGCGAACGACTCGAAGGCGACGGTGCCGCCGGACGGCTCGATGCTCGGCTCGATGCCCGGTTCGGCCGCCGGCTCCGCCGGCGCGTCCGTGCCCTGCGCCGCCGGTGCCGGCTCGACGGCCTCGGCGGTGGTGGCCTCGGCCTCGGCCTGCCGGGCCTGCTCGCGCATCCAAAGCCACTGCTGCGCCTGCTCGTAGGCTTCGCGCAGGGCCTGGAAGGCACGCGGATCGGTGGCGGGGTCGATGCGCTTCAGGCGCTGCGCGTAGGCGCGCCGCACGTCGCGCTCGTCGGCCTCGGTGCCGAGCCCGAGCGCGACCAGGCAGCCGGGAATCCGCTCGTCCATGCCCGGCCCTCAGCGCGGCGCGCCGTCCAGCGGCGTGTGCCCTTCGAAGCGATCGAGCAGCGCCTGGAACTCGCGCCGGCCGGGCGTGATGGCGCGCAGGTCCTGCGTGGCGAGCAGCCGCTCGAACTGCAGGATCTGCCCGCCCAGCCATTCGCGCTCGGGGCCGCGGCTCTGCTCGTACAGGCGCTCGCCGCGCGCCAGCAGCGTGCGGTTCTCGATCTGGTCGCGCGGGTGGATCTTCAGCGCCGACAGCTCGCCGAGGCGCGCGGCGATCTCCGCCTCGGTCAGCAGGCCCGGGTTGCCCTGGATCACGACCGACTGCGTGCGCTGCGTCTTCAGCACCGTGGCCTCCACCTGCAGCAGCCCGTTCACGTCGTAGGTGAAGCGCACGTCCACCGCGCACTCCTGCGGCGGGGCGTTCGGCAGCGGCACCTCCAGGCTGCCCAGGTGCACGTTGTCGCGCACCATGCGCGCCTCGCCCTGGAAGATCTGCAGCTCCAGCTTGCTCTGCCCTGCCGCCAGCGGCACGTACTGCTTCGACCGGCTCACCGGCACCGCGGTGTTGCGCTCGATGATGGGGTCGAAGTGGCCGCCGGAGACGGCCCGTTCGTCGAGCCGCACGCTCACTTCGACACCCAGCGAGTACGGCGAGACATCGGTGAGCACCACCTCGCTCAGCGCGGCGTCGCGCGCCAGCAGGCCGGCCTGCACCGCGCCGCCGAGCGCCACCACCTCGTCGGGGTTCAGGTCCACGGCCGGGAAGCGGCCGAACAGGGTGGTGACGAGGCGCCGCACCAGCGGCATGCGCGTGGCGCCGCCGGCCAGCACGATGTTGTCCAGCTGGCTGCTGCGCAGGTGCGAATCGCGCAGGGCCCGCTCGACCGGCGCGCGCAGCCGCTCCAGCAGCGGCGCGCAGGCCTGCGCCAGCGCCGCCTCGTCGAGTTCGAGCACGTGTTCGGCGTCGCCGCGCGGCACCCGCATCGTGGCGCCCGGCTGCACGCTGAGCGCGCGCTTGGCCGCCTCGGCCTGGGCGGCCAGGCGCTGCATGAAGGTGGGGTCGTGGCGCCACTCGGCCGGCAGCGACAGGCGCTCGAAGAAGCGGTCGCACAGCGCGCGCACGAAGTCCTCGCCGCCCAGGAAGTTGTCGCCGGCCGAGGCGCGCACCTCCATCACGCCTTCGAACAGCTCGAGGATCGAGACGTCGAAGGTGCCACCGCCCAGGTCGAACACCAGGAAGCGGGTCTCGCTGCCGCGCAGGTGCATGCCGTAGGCCAGCGCGGCAGCGGTGGGCTCGTTGAGCAGACGCTCCACGCGCAGGCCGGCCAGCTCGCCGGCCGTGCGGGTGGCCTTGCGCTGGGCGTCGGAGAAGTAGGCGGGCACCGTGATCACCGCCTGGGTCACGGGTTCGCCCAGCGCGGCTTCGGCGTCGGCCTTCAGCGACTTCAGCACCAGCGCCGACAGCTCCTCGGCCCGGAACTCGCGCGACCCCAGGCGCACGGTCCTGTCGCTGCCCATGTAGCGCTTGAACACCGACGCGCTGCGCTGCGGATGGGTCTGCAGCCGCTCGCGGGCAGCGCGCCCCACCAGCACCGAGCCGTCGTCGTCCAGGCTGACGCACGACGGCGTGAGCGGCTCGCCGAGGCCGTTGGGAATCAGCTCGGCCCGGCCGTCGCGCCACACCGCGACCAGGCTGTTGGTCGTTCCCAGGTCGATGCCGACGATCACCCCACCCTCCCGTGGTCTGCGCCCTGTTTGTGCCGATGCTATCGGGCCGGCGCGGCTGCTGGATACTCCCGGGCCATGCGAACCCGTACCGGCCGCCGTGTGGCGGCCTTGTCTTGCCTGCTGCTCGCGCTGCCCGCCCTGTCGTGGGCGCAGGGCGGGGCGCCCGCCGCCTGCGTCGAGATCGCCGACGACGTCACGCGGCTCGCCTGCTACGACAAGCTCCACGGCCGCGCGCCGCGCGCCGCCGACATCCCGGCGCTGCCCGCCAGCCCGGCCTCCGCCGCTGCGCTGGCCGGCGTCGCGGCGGCCGAGCTGCCGTCGCGCCTGGACGCGCGCTGGGACCTCGACGGCACGCCCGGCGTGCTGTTCGCGCCACGCGCCTACAAGCCGGTCTACCTGCTGCCGGCCACCTGGACCGACCGCGTGAACCGGCGGCCCAGCTCGCCCTCGCCGGACCACGACGTGCCCGGCGACCTGGCCTTGCGCTCGCTGGAGGCCAAGTACCAGCTGAGCCTGAAGGCCAAGCTCGGGCAGAACCTGCTCGGCACGCCGGTCAGCCTGTGGGGCGGCTACACGCAGTCGTCGCGCTGGCAGGTCTACGACGGCGCCACCTCGCGCCCCTTCCGCGAGACCAACTACGAGCCCGAGCTGATGCTGGTGTGGCCGCTGCGCGGCGCCTGGACGGAGTGGGGCGGCTGGCAGATGCGCATGGCCTCGCTGTCGCTGAACCACCAGTCGAACGGCCGCTCGCTGCCGCTGTCGCGCAGCTGGAACCGCATCATCGGCTCGGTGGCCGCCGAGCGCGGCGACTGGGTGGTGGAGTTCCGGCCCTGGATGCGCATCCGCGAGAAGAGCGACGACGACGACAACCCGGACCTGGTGGACTACGTCGGGCGCGCCGAGCTGGTGGTCAACCGCTACTGGGGCGAACATGCGCTGACGCTGCAGGTGCGCCACACGCTGCGCAGTGCGCGCAACTCGCGCGGCTCGGCCCAGCTCGACTACGTGTTCCCGCTGGCCGGCGCGCTGCACGGCTACCTGCAGCTGTTCGGCGGCTACGGCGAGAGCCTGATCGACTACAACCAGCGCCAGAACAAGTTCGGCTTCGGCGTCACGATCGCCGGCTGGCGCTGAGAGACGAGGCCCTCAGGCCGGCACCGGGTTGCACGAGCTCACGTTCAGCAGGTTCCAGGCCGTGATCGTCGCCACCGCGAAGCCGAGTTCGGCCACCTCGGCCTCGCTCAGCTGCTCGCGCGCTTGGGCATAGTGGGCGTCGCTGATCTCGCCCTGCGGGATCACCGCCACGCGCTCGGCCCAGGCCAGCGCCGCGCGCTCCTTCGGCGTGAAGAACGGCGCTTCGCGCCAGCCCGCGACGGTGTTGAGCTCGCGCGCGCTCGCGCCCTGCTTCACCAGGTCCTGCCAGTGCATGTCCATGCAGAAGGCGCAGCCGTTGATCTGCGAGACGCGCAGCCACACCAGGTCCACCAGGCGCGCGCCGAGCGCGCCCTTCTTGACGGTGTTCGAGAGGTTGTAGAGCGCCTGGAAGGCCTTGGGGGCGAGGTCGAAGACGGGCAGGCGGGCGACGGTGCTCATGGCGGAGGTCCTTGCGTTGCGGGGCCGCACCACGCAGCCCCATGCCCACAAGACGCGCCGCGGCCGCGTTTCGTGACCGCTACTGCAGCAGCGGCGGGATGCCGCCCAGCTTGTCGGGGTTGCGCACCGTGTAGATCGCGACGATGCGCGCACCGTCGGTGACGAAGGCCTGCGCCGATTCGAGCCGGCCGTCGAGGTAGCGCACCAGCCCCGGCTCGCCGTTGATGCTGGCGAGCCGGTAGGCCACCGCATGGCGGCGCTTCAGCACCGCGTAGAGGTTGGCGATGCGCAGCGTGCCGCGCAGCACCTTGCCGAACGAAGGCACCTTGCCGCCGCCGTCGCTCACGAGCTGCACGTCGTCGGCCAACAGCGCCTGCAGCGCGGCGCGGTCACCGCCCTGCGCCGCGGCCATGAAGCGCTGCAGCAGCGCGCGGTGCGCCTCGCGGCTGACCTCGAAGCGCGGCCGTTCCTGCTGCACGCGCTGTGCGGCGCGGTGCACCATCTGGCGCGCCGCGGCCTCGGTCTTGCCGAGCATGGCGGCGATCTCGGCGTAGTCGTGGTCGAAGGCCTGGCGCAGCAGGAAGGCGGCGCGCTCCTCGGGCGCCAGGCGCTCCAGCACCCACAGCAGCGCCAGCGACAGCTCCTGCGCCAGCTCGGCGGTGCTCTGCGGCGTGGTCTCTTCCACCGCCACCAGCGGCTCGGGCAGCCACCAGCCCACGTAGGCCTCGCGCTCGGCCTTGGCGCTGCGCAGGCGGTCGATGGCCAGGCGCGTCACCGTGGTCACGAGCCAGGCCTCGGGCGATTCGACGCGCTCGCGCTCGCTGCGAAACCAGCGCAGCCAGGCGTCCTGCACCACGTCTTCCGCGTCGGCGCGGGTGCCGAGCATGCGGTAGGCGATGGCAGCCAGGCGTGGGCGCAGGCGGTCGAAGGGGTCTTCGTCGTTCGGGCTCATCGCCACAAGACGGGCCGGTGCGGCGTTTCGTGACAGCCGCGCAGCTCCTGGCTAGTACACCCAGGCGTCGAACAGCGGCTGCAGGCTGCGGCCCGCGGCCGCCTCGAACGAGGCCTGCAGGTCGCGCGCCGTGACGCTGCGGCCGAACTGCGCGCGCGTGTAGCGGCGCAGGCCGTCCCAGAACGCGGTGTCGCCGAGCTCGCGCCGCAGCGCGTCGAAGAACAGCGCGCCCTTGCTGTAGTGCACCGCGCGTTTCAGGCCGAGGTTGGGGTAGTCGCCCGGCCACGACAGCGGCCGGTCGAAGCCGGCGTCGCGCGCGCGCTGCCAGCGCTCGCGTGCCAGCTGCATCTCGCGCTGGTACTCGGGCTCGCCCCAGCGCTCCTGCTTCCAGGCCGCGGTCATGAAGGTCACCAGGCCCTCGTTGAGCCACAGCTCGTGCCAGCTGGCGCAGGTGATCAGGTTGCCCCACCACTGGTGCGCCAGCTCGTGGGCGATGACCCAGTCCTCCTTCGGATCGGCGGCGATCGGGTCCAGCACGCGGTGGCCGATCAGCGCGAAGCTGCTCGCCTCCTGCGCCGCGCTGCCGGGCAGCAGCACCTGGGTGTAGCTGGGCTGCGGCAGCGGCAGGCCGGCCTTGTCCTCGAAGAAGGCCAGCATGCGCGCGCTGTCGCGGAACTTGGCGCGCGCGGTCTCCTCGTCGTCGCCGTGCACCAGGTAGCGCAGCCGCGGCTCGGCGTCGTCGACCAGGCTCAGGAAGCGACCGGCCGCGAAGCCGGCGGTGTACAGCGCGTAGGGCTGCGCGGCGCCCTGGTGCGTGCTGACCGAGCTCCAGTTGGGCGGCAGCAGCAGTTCGATGCCGATCGCGGCGCGCGACAGGTCGGGGCCGGCGCAGGGCATCCAGCGGCAGGTGTGGAACGCGGTGTAGACCAGCTCGTCGCCGAACACCAGGCCGGCGCTGGCGCCGGCGCGGTACTGCACGTCCAGCTCGAGCGTGGCGGCGCGCGCCTCGGCCTCGTTCAGGCGCACGCGCCAGCCGTCGGCGGTGCGCTGCGCGAGCGCGGGGCGCGTGCCGACCTGCACCGCCAGCAGCTGCAGCGCCGGGGCCGGCAGGTCGACGAACTCGGCCGGGGCCTTCCCGGCCCGCAGCACGATGTGCGCCTGCCCGTACAGCGCCTGCGCCGGCACGTCGGGCCGCAGCTGCAGCTCGTAGCGCTCGGCGGTGAGCGCGTGCGCCGCGCCGCCGGCCAGCCCGGCGGCGAGCGCCAGCAGCGCGAACCGCGCCTTCATTCGGCCTCCCGCAGCGCCTGGCGCAGGCCGGGCAGCAGGCGCGCCTTCACCTCGGCCGAGCCGGCTTCCTGCGTCGCCACGTACAGGCTGTTGAGGAACAGCGACAGGTTGTGCTTCTGCGCCAGCGTGGCGGCGCTGACCGGCGTGCGCTGGCGCTTCATCGCCAGCGCGGTGAGCCAGCGTTCCCAGTCGGCCGGCTCCAGCAGCGAACCCCGGGCCAGGTAGAACACCGGCGCGGCCAGCCGGTCGGGTTCGCCGTGGTGCCAGGCATGCGCGCCGGCGGGCATCACCTGGCTGCCGACGGCGCCCAGCAGGACGTCGGCCTGCGCGCGCGTGAGGCGCGGGTTCAGCGCCAGCTGCAGCATCAGGTCTGCGCCATGCGCCACGCCGTGGCGCCAGCCGTCCTTCTCGTCGAAGGCCCGCATGTCGCGCCAGCCGGACAGCCAGGCGGCGCCCTGTGCCACCAGTGCGGCGCGGTCCCCGTCGGACAGCCCGCCGCGCAGCCGGTCGATGCGCGCCACCTCGGCCAGCACCAGCGCCGCGAAGGGCTGCGCGAAACCGGCGGCGTCGGGCGGAGCCGCCAGCGCCGCCAGCAGGCGCTGGCGCAGCGTGGCGACGGTGGTGTCGTCCAGGCGGCCGGTGCGCATCCAGTTCTGCAGGCCGTCGAAGGCGATGGCATCGCGCAGCACGGGATCGGGGTCGGACAGGCAGTCGGCCAGGGCCAGCGCCAGCGCCTGGCGCCGCGCGGCGTCGGCCGGCTCCTTCCACTCCGCGGCCTTCAGCGCCTGCAGCGAGGCGCGGCTCTCGCCGGCCGGCGGGCAGGCTGCCAGGCAGCCCCCGCCGGCGGCCAGCAGCAGCGCCGCCGCGACCCGCCTCAAGCCGCCACTCCCAGCCAGGCGCCGGGATCGGCCACGGCCGCCTCCATCGCCTGCACATAACGCCCCAGGTGCAGGCCGTCCATCAGCGCGTGATGCACCTCCACCGAGAACGGCAGCCACAGGCGGTGGCCGTCGGCGTCGGCGCGGCCGAAGGCGATCTTGGGCACCGAGTCCTCGCGGCCCCAGTTGCGGGCGTGCGAGAAGCTGGTGAAGTGCATCCAGGGCAGCGTGGTGAAGTGGATCACCGCCGACTCGTCCAGCCGCGGGTCGAAAGGCACGCGGCCGTGGCGCGAGGCGTCCATCACCTCGGCCGACTCGCGCGCGAAGCGGGGCCAGTGCGGCTGGTGCGGCAGGTAGGCGAAGCTGAAGCTCTCGTCGGTGCGCAGCACGGTGGCGCCGCCGCAGACCTCCGGGTGGATGCGCACGCGGCCGCCTTCCAGGCGGTAGCGGAAAGGCTCGTGTTCGTTGGCCAGCCGCAGCGCCAGGAAGTGGCAGGCGAGGTTGAAGCTGCCGCTGCCGCTGGCGGCCACCGCGGCCTTGAGGCGCGCCACGTCGAGGCGCACGCAGACGTTGAAGTACGGCTTGTCGAAACCCTTGAAGTATTCGAAGGCTTCGCGCCGGTGCCAGCGGCTGGTGTCGAGGAAGTCGGCCATCCCGCCATGATGCACGCTCGCGCGCCGCGCCGACCTCGTTCGGCTTGCGGGGATACTCGCAGGCGAGCCATGCCGAACCCGTCCCGAGAGCCCGCGCTGATCGTCATTCTGGCCGGCGTCTGCGCCGCGCTGCACGTGGGCAAGCTGGCCCCCGCGATCGCGCCGCTGCAGGCCGCGCTGGGTCTGACGCTGGTGCAGGCCGGCTTCCTGCTGTCGCTGGTGCAGCTGGCGGGCATGACCGCCGGGCTGGCGTTCGGGGTAGTCGCCGACGGGCTGGGACCGCGCCGCAGCATGGCCTGCGGGCTCGTCGTGCTGGCGGCCGCCAGCGCAGCCGGCGGGTTCGCCCACGGGCCGGCCGGCCTGATGGCGCTGCGCGCGCTGGAGGGCTTCGGCTTCCTGCTGGTGGTGCTGCCGGCGCCGGGCTTCGTGCGCGCGCTGGTGGCGCCCGAGCGCGCCAGCAGCTTCATCGGCCTGTGGGGCGCGTACATGCCGCTGGCCACCGCGCTGGCGCTGCTGCTCGGGCCGGGGGTGATCGCGGCGCTCGGCTGGCGTGCGTGGTGGTGGGGGCTGGCCGGGTTGACGTTCGCGATGGCGGGCTGGCTGGTGCGGGCCGTGCCGGCCGCCGCCGTCCGCGGCGCGCCGCCGGCGGCGTCCTCCTGGCTCGGCCGGCTGCGCCGCACGCTGGCCGTGCCCGGCCCCTGGCTCGTCGCGGCGACCTTCGCCGCCTACTCCGGCCAGTGGCTGGCGGTGATCGGCTTCCTGCCGACGATCTACACCCAGGCCGGCGTCGGCGGCACCACCACGGGGCTGCTCACCGCGCTGGCGGCGGCGGCGAACATGGCCGGCAACATCGCGGCCGGCCGGCTGCTGCAGCGCGGCACGCCCGCGCGCCGGCTGCTCATGATCGGCTTCGTGACGATGGCGCTCGCCGCCGCCGCCACCTTCGCCGGCTCGCCCGGGCTGCCGCCGGCCGCGCGCTTCGTCGCGGTGCTGCTGTTCTCGGGCGTCGGCGGGCTGATCCCGGCCACGCTGTTTGCCAGCGCGGTGCGCGTGGCACCGGGCGCCGACACGCTGTCGACCACCGTCGGCTGGGTGCAGCAGTGGTCGGCCTTCGGGCAGTTCGCCGGGCCGCCGCTGGTGGCCTGGGTGGCCAGCCGGGCCGGCGGCTGGCAGGCCACCTGGCTGGCCACCGGCGCCTGCTCGCTCGCGGGGCTGTGGCTGGCCGTTGCACTGACACGCTCAAGTCCTCGCTGAGCGCGGTCGATAAGCCGGGGTGACAACCCTGCATCCCGGCCAAGAGGTCCCCGCGATGAACGCTCCCGTCGAACTGAAGTACCGCCTGCTGACGCGCAGCGACATGGACGGCCTCGTCTGCGCGGTGCTGCTGAAGGAACTCGGCCTCTTGGGCGAGATCGTCTTCCACCACCCCAAGGACGTGCAGGACGGCAAGGTGGCCGTGACCGACCGCGACATCCTCACCAACCTGCCCTACGTGCCCGGCTGCGGCCTGTGCTTCGACCACCACGCCAGCGAGCTGGTGCGCAACAGCGGGCAGCCGACGCCCAACTACATCCTGAACCCCACGGCGCGCTCGGCCGCGCGCGTGGTCTACGACCACTACGGCGGCAAGGCCCGCTTCGCGCGCATCAGCGAGGCGATGATGGACGCCGTGGACAAAGCCGACTCGGCCGACTTCACGATGGACGACGTGCTCAACCCCAAGGGCTGGGCGCTCCTGAGCTTCCTGATGGACGCGCGCACCGGCCTGGGCCGCTTCCGCGACTTCCGCATCTCGAACTACCAGCTGATGATGAAGCTGATCGAGTGCTGCCGCGACATGGCCATCGACGAGATCCTGGCCCTGCCCGACGTGAAGGAGCGCGTGGACCTGTACTTCGCGCAGCACGCGCAGTTCCGCGAGCAGATCCTGCGCGTGGCCGAGGTGCACGGCAAGCTGGTGGTGCTGGACCTGCGCGACGAGACGGTGATCCACGCCGGCAACCGCTTCGTCGTCTACGCGATGTTCCCGCAGTGCGACGTGAGCATGCACGTGATGTGGGGCCGCGAGAAGCTCAACACCGTGTTCACGGTGGGCAAGAGCATCTTCGACCGCCGCAACCGGCTCAACATCGGCGAGCTGATGCTCAGCCACGGCGGCGGCGGCCACCACGCCGCGGGCACCTGCCAGGGCGACAACTACAACGCCGACCACATGAAGCGCGATCTCATCGAGGAGATCGTCAACCTGTCCAAGGCCGCCGCGAAGCTGCCCTGAACGGTCAGTGGTGGTGGCCTGAGGCCGCCGGCTTGCGCACCTCCAGCGGCTTGCCGCCATCGGCCGCGGGGCCGCTGGCCCGCACCGGCTGCGGCAGCTCCGCGGTGTACTCGCTCGACAGCGTGCCCGCCGGGTGCCGGTAGTCGCCGGGATCGCTGTAGTCGCCCTTCTTCACGTCGTCGCGCACCTTCACCACGCTGAACATGCCGCCCATCGCGACCGGGCCGAAAGGGCCGTCGCCGGTCATCATCGGCAGCGTGTTGTCGGGCAGCGGCATGCCCATCTCGGCCATCTCGTGCATGCCCTGCGCGCCCATCGCCATGTAGCCGGGCACGAGCCGGTTGATGCGCCTGACGAGGTCGCCATGCTCGACGCCGATCATCGTCGGCACGCCGTGGCCCATCGCGTTCATCGTGTGGTGGCTCTTGTGGCAGTGGATGGCCCAGTCGCCGGGGATGGCGTCGAACTCGAAGGCGCGCATCTGGCCCACCGCGATGTCGGTGGTCACCTCGGGCCAGCGCGCGCTCTTCGGCACCCAGCCGCCGTCGGTGCCGGTCACCTCGAAGTGCGGGCCGTGCATGTGGATCGGGTGGTTGGTCATCGTCAGGTTGCCGACGCGGATGCGCACGCGCTCGCCGCTGCGCGCGACGAAGGGCGCGATGCCGGGGAAGGCGCGGCTGTTCCAGGTCCAGAGGTTGAAGTCGAGCATGGTGTTGACACGCGGCGTCGCGCTGCCGGGCTCGATGTCGTAGGCGTTGAGGATGAAGCCGTAGTCGCGGTCCACGCGGTACTGCCTCGGGTCTTTCGGATGGACGATGAACAGGCCCATCATGCCCATCGCCATCTGCACCATCTCGTCGGCATGCGGGTGGTACATGTGGGTGCCGGGGCGCTGCAGCACGAACTCGTACATCCAGGTCTTGCCCGGCGGAATGGCCGGCTGCGTGAGGCCGCTGACGCCGTCCATGCCCGAAGGCAGCAGGATGCCGTGCCAGTGCACGCTGGTGGGCTCGGGCAGCTTGTTGGTGACGAAGATGCGCACGCGGTCGCCTTCCACCGCCTCGATCGTCGGGCCCGGGCTCTGGCCGTTGTAGCCCCACAGTTTCGCCGTCATGCCGGGTGCGATCTCGCGCAGCACGGGCTCGGCCACCAGGTGGAACTCCTTGACGCCGGCCTTGGTGCGCCAGGGCAGCGACCAGCCGTTGAGCGTGACCAGCGGGTTGAAGGGCCGGCCGTCGGGCGGCGGCGGGGGCGGCTGCGTGGCGGCGCCGGCCTGCAGCACGGCTTCGGGCAGCGCGGCGGCGCCGGCGCGGCTGACGGCGGCGGCGCCCAGCAGGGTGGCGCCGGCGGCCTTGAAGAAGCCGCGGCGGTTGGAGGGGGCACTCATGGGGTTTCCTTGCGTGCGCCGGTGGTCAGCGCACTTTGCAGGTTCGTTTCGGCGACCCAGTGGTCGCGCAGGGCTTCGACCGCGGCGCCGACGCTCAGCACCTGCTCGCGCGCATCGGCGAGCAGCTCGAACACGCTGACCAGCATGCCGTTGTAGCGCAGCAGCTGCTCGTCGGCGATGCGCCTGCGCAGCGGCACCACCTCGTCGCGGTAGTGGCGCGCCAGCTCGTAGGCGCTGCGGTAGGCCGAATACGCCTCGCGCACCTCGGAGCGCGCGTTCAGCTCCGCCGCCGCCGCCTGGTGCAGCGCCTGCCGGTGCAGGCTTTCCGCGCGGGCGCTGCGCACGCTGCCGCCGCCGAAGAGCGGCAGGCCGACCGAGACTTCCGCACCGCGCTTGCCCGGCTCGGCGGTCTGGCCCTGGCTGACGAGGCCGAGCTCGACGCCGTCGACGTAGCGCGTGCCCTGCACGAGACCGAGCGACTTCGCGGCCGCGTCGGCGCCGCGCCGTGCCACCATCACGTCGAGCCGGCGCTCCAGCGCGGCCTGCTCGGCGCGAGCAGGCTCGATCGGCGCGGCCGGCAGGTCCGGCAGGCGCTCGGGCAGCGTGAACGTGGGCTGCGCGCCGGGCAGGCCCAGGGCCCGCACCAGCCGTTCCTGTTCCACCACCGCCTGGTGCCGCGCGCGCACGAGCCCGGCGGCCGCGTCGGCGACGAAGGCCTGCTCGCGCAGCTGCGCCAGCGCGCTGAAGTTGCCGGCGCGCTGCATGCGCCGCGCCAGTTCGGCCGAGGCGTCGGCGGCGTCCTGCACCTGCTCGAAGTAGGCCACCAGTTCACGCGCCGCGACCGCGCCGTAGAAGGCGCGGCGGGCCTCGGCGGCCACCGCGGCGGCCTCGGCTGCGGCCTGCAGCTGCGCCTGCTCCACCTGCAGCCGCGCGGCGTCGCCCGCGGCCGGCAGCGTCAGCAGGCCGAGCAGCTCGAAGCTGAGCGCGCGGTGGATCTCGGTGACACCGCCGCCGGCCAGCCGGCCCAGGCTCAGGCGCGGCCCGGACGGCTGCGCCGCGCCCACCGCGTCGGCCTCGACGATGCCCAGCTCGGCGAAGCGGGCCTGCAGCCCGCGGTGGTTCAGCAGTGCGATCTCGACCGCGCGCTCGGCGCTGAGCGGCGGCTGCAGCAGTTCGCGCGTGCGCGCGGCGGCCGCTTCGGCATCGGCGGCGCTGCGCTGGAACGTGACGGCGTGGCCGGTGCGCTCCCGCGTCAGCGCCGAGACCGCACCGGCGCCGCCGTCGGGCGCCAGCGACGCGCAGCCGGCGAGCAGCAGCGCGGCAAGGGGGATGAAGTGCTTCATGGTTCTTCGAAGTCATGGCGTGGCGGCACGCCGTCGCCGAGGTGGCGACCGACGTGCCCGGTCCGGCCCGGCGCGTGCGCGCAGGCCGGGGCGGCGTCAGATGCTTCGGGGTGGTCGTTCCTGTCCGTCGGACAGGAAGGAGGCCGGCGGGGCGCGGACCTCGGGGAAGGGCGCCGTGCCGCCTTCGAGCGGCGCGACGACCACGGGCGGCGCGCTGGCCAGCGGCGTGAGGCAGCAGCCGGCGGCGCACAGGTTGCATTTGTCGGCCACCGCCGACGTGGCTTCGTGGTGGCCCGAGCCGTGGTGCGCCGCGTGCTCCATGGCCGGCGCGTGCTGCGCCGGCGCCGCCGGCAGCGCGCACAGCATCGCCGCGGCCACGGCGCCGCGCAGCGGCAGCAGCACGGCGATGAACAGCAGCAACCAGAAACGAGTGCGCTTCACGGCGCGAAGACTAGCAGCAGTGGCCGGCGGCATCGTCCTGCCGGGCCAGGCTGTCGATGATGGGACAGTCCGGCCGGTCGTCGCCCTGGCAGCCGCGCACCAGGTGCTGCAGCGTCGCCTTCACGGCCTGCAGCTCGGACAGCTTGCGGTCGATCTCGTCCACATGCGCCTGCGCCAGCGCCTTCACCTGGCGGCTGGAGCGGCCGCGGTCCTGCCACAGCCCCAGCAGCTCGCGCACCTGCGCCAGCGAGAAGCCGAGGTCGCGCGCGTGGCGGATGAAGCGCAGCTGGTGCAGCTCCTTCTCGCCGTACTGGCGGTAGCCCGAGTCGGTGCGCGCGGCCTCGGGGAACAGCCCCAGCCCCTCGTAGTGCCGGATCATCTTGGCCGACACGCCGCTGGCCTTGGCGGCCTGGCCGATGTTCATCGTCATCGCTGCACCTCCACGCCGCGCCAGCGCCGCAGCGTCAGCGCGTTCAGCACCACGCTGACGCTGCTGAAGGCCATCGCGGCACCGGCGATCACCGGGTTCAGCAGGCCGAAGGCGGCCAGCGGGATGCCCAGCACGTTGTAGCCGAAGGCCCAGAACAGCCCCTGCTTGATCTTGGCCACGGTGCGGCGCGAAACGTCCAGCGAGTCGGCCACCAGCGCGGGGTCGCCGCGCATCAGCGTGATGCCGGCGGTCTCGGCGGCCACGTCGGCGCCGCCGGCCATCGCGAAGCCCACCTGCGCGGCGGCCAGCGCCGGGCCGTCGTTGATGCCGTCGCCGACGAAGGCCACCACCTCGCCGGCCGCGCGCAGCTGCTGCACCACGGCCGCCTTGTCGCCCGGCAGAACCTCGGCGCGCACCTCCTGGATGCCCAGGCTGCGGCCCACGGCCTCGGCGGCGCCGCGGTTGTCGCCGCTCAGCATCAGCGTCTTGATCCCCAGCGCGTGCAGCCGCGCCACCGCAGCGGCCGAGCTCGGCTTCACGGTGTCGCCGAAGGCCAGCAGGCCGAGCAGGCGTGCGCCGGCCTCGTCCTGCTGCAGCAGCCACGACAGCGTGCGGCCCTCGCCTTCCAGCCGCGTGGCGGCCGCCTGCAGCGGGCCGGCATCCAGCCCTGCCTCGTGCAGCAGCCGCGTGCTGCCCAGTTGCAGCAGCCGGCCGTCGACGCGGCCCTGCACGCCGCGCCCGGGCAGCGCCTGCGCGTCCTGTGCCTCGGGCACCGCCAGGGCGCGTTCGCGCACGCGCTGCATCACCGCCACGGCCAGCGGGTGGCTGCTGCTCTGCTGCAGCGCCGCGGCGCCCAGCAGCAGCGCATCGGCTGCCGTGCCGGGCGCCGGCTCCAGCGCGGCCAGCGCGGGCCTGCCTTCGGTCAGCGTGCCGGTCTTGTCGAAGGCCACCAGCGTCACCGCATGCGCCAGCTCCAGCGCCTCGGCGTCCTTGATCAGGATGCCGCGCCGCGCCGCGACGCCGGTGCCGGCCATGATCGCGGTGGGCGTGGCCAGGCCCAGGGCACACGGGCAGGCGATCACCAGCACCGAGACGGCGTTGATCAGCGCGCGCTCCCAGTCGCCGCTGGCGGCCAGCCAGCCGGCGAAGGTGAGCGCGGCCAGCGCCAGCACCGCCGGCACGAACACCGCGCTGACGCGGTCGACGATGCGCTGGATCGGCGCCTTCGCGGCCTGCGCCGACTCGATCATCCGGATGATGCGCGCCAGCGTGGTCTCGGCGCCCACCGCCGTGGTGCGCACCAGCAGCGCGCCCTCGGCGTTGATCGCGCCGCCGGTGACGTGCTCGCCCTCGCCCTTGGCCACCGGCAGGCTCTCGCCGGTGATCAGCGACTCGTCGACGTGGCTGCGGCCCTCGACGACCTCGCCGTCCACCGCGATGCGGTCACCGGGGCGCACGACGACGAGGTCGCCGATGCGCAGCTGGTCGATCGGGATCTCGCGCTCGACGCCGTCGCGGCGCACGCGGGCGCTCGTCGGGCGCAGCGCCTGCAAGGCGCGGATCGCATCGGCGGTCTGGCGCTTGGCGCGCTGCTCCAGCCACTTGCCCAGCAGCACCAGCGTGATCACCGCGGCCGAGGCCTCGAAGTACAGGTGCGGCGCCATCCCCTCGTGGCTGGCGTGCCTGAACAGCAGGTAGACCGAGAGCCCGAACGCCGCCGAGGTGCCCAGCGCCACCAGCAGGTCCATGTTGCCGCTGCGCGCGAGCAGCGCCTTCCAGCCCGCGCGGTAGAAGCGTGCGCCGAAGAAGAACTGCACCGGCGCGGCCAGCAGCAGCTGGATCCAGCCCGGCAGCATCGCGTCGACGCCGAAGAGCTGCAGCGCCATCGGCGCCACCAGCGGCAGCGTCAGCGCGGCGCTGGCGACCACCGGCACCACGCTGGCCGGCGCGGCCTCGGCTGCGGCCTCGTCGGCCTTCAGGGCATGCGCCTGGTAGCCGGCCTTCTCCACCGCGGCCAGCAGCGCCGCCACCGGCACGGCCGGCGGCGCCTGCACGGTGGCCTGCTCGGTGGCCAGGTTCACCGACGCGCCGGCCACGCCCGGCACCTTCAGCAGCGCCTTCTCGACGCGCGCGACGCAGGACGCGCAGGTCATGCCTTCCACCTGCAGGCGGACCTCCGGCTGGCGCGGCGGGCTGGAAGCAAGGCTGGCGCTGTTCATGGCGACTGTCCGATCGAGGAGGAACCTGGATCGTCAAGCTTCCCATGATGGCAAGGTCAAGCCCTTGTGCTGGCGCAAGGGAAAAGACAAATGGCGGCCGCAGCCGCCATTTCCGGGACACGGGCGGCCGCGCGCCGCCCCCAAGTGCCGGAAGGACTCGCTCAGCGGGCCGTCTTCGCCGCGACGGCGGCCTTCGCCGCGGGCGCCGGCGCCAGCAGGTTGGGCACGTCCAGCACCTCGCGGGTGCTGTCGGCGGCGATGTGCATCCAGATCCCGGCAGCCGACGGCGGCTGGTTCGCGATGAACGAGAAACGGAACATCGTGCCCCAGTTCAGCGCATTGCCGCGGTTCGCCGCGGCCCAGAAGATGCGGCCGTTGCGGATCGCGGTGGTCCAGTCGTTCACGGCGTCGACGTCGCCGTCGCTGAACGTCAGGTTGCTCACCGTGGCGGTGCCGATGGGCACGCTGAAGTTGTCGAAGCCCAGGTTGCGCGTGACGCGCAGGTTGGGCTCGGCGCCTTCGGTGGTGGGCCGCGAGAAGTCCAGGTTCATCGCCGCGTAGTCGTAGCGCCACTGGCCGCCGCCCAGGTCGGTGACCTTCACCGCCACCTTCACGTTGCCCTCGGAGGTGGACCTCGTCGAGGTGGCCGCGTTGGCGCCCGGCGCGGTCGGGTCGACCCAGCGGTCTATCGCGGGGCCGAGGCGGTACTGGTCGTTGCCGCCCACCGCCCAGACGCTGCCGCTGCGCGTGAAGGTGACGCGCTTGGTGCCCATCGAGTTGTAGATGTTCACGTCCTGGCGTGCCAGGTACCACGACTCGAACAGGTAAGTGGCGCCGGTGGTCGCCGCACCGCTGAACTGCGACTCGCGCACCACCAGGCGCTGGTCGTACGAACCGTTGCCGCCGGCGTTCTGGATGCCGTCGCAGTTGGTGTCGTAGATCGAGCCGCAGCGGCCCCACTGGTTGGTGTTCGGGATCACCTCGGTGCGGGGGCCGAGGTCGCTGCTGCTGTCGTTGTTGCCGACGCCGTAGGTGTCGGAGCAGCCGCGGCCGAGGATGTGATCGTCACCCGGGTTCTCGATGCAGCCGCTGTTGATCGTGAGGAACGCGTGCTTGACGCCCGAGCGGCCGATCTGGTCGATCGAGCCGTCGGCGTTCAGGCGGTACAGGTTCCAGATCAGGTACGGGTGCTGGTCGTTGTTGTACGGCGCGAAGTTGCCGCTGAACTTGCCGTACCAGGGAATGTCGGCCGCGTACAGCGCCGAGCTCGTGCCCAGCGGGTCGCCCCCGACGGTGGACGCCGCGCTGCCGTTGTTGACGTTGTTGCGCAGCGTGGACGACGGCGTGAAGACCACGCGCCCGTTGCCGCCGACGCCGGTGCAGGTGTCGCAGCGGCTGTACTGCACGTTGAAGGTCTGCATGAACAGGTCGGCCTGGTAGGTGGCCCCCGGCACGCCCGGCACGGCGTTGCCATGCCACTTGGTCGAGCCCAGGGTCGCCTGAGGCAGCTCGCCCTGGCGCGTGACGTCGGTGGTCACCTGCATGTCGGCGATGGCCCAGTCGGCGATGGCCGGGTTGCCCAGGCGCGCGGCCAGCTCGGGGCTGATGCGCACGTCCATCGTGCGCACCGCCAGGCGCTGCTTGTTGTCGATCAGCTCGTACATGAGCCGGTCGACGTAGAACCAGGCCTTGCCGTCGGCGCTGACCACGTCGAGGATGGGCGTGGCGCTGCCGGCGCGCGGCACGAGGCGGAAGTCGGTCAGGTCGATGCGGCCGGCCGCGGTGTCCAGCACGTAGCCGCCGCGGGCCTGCAGCTGGCCGCCGACGAAGTCGGACAGCGAGCCGTTGCGCACGTTGAAGTCGAGGCTGCCGTTCTGGCGCAGGTCGAACATCTCGTGCTCGCGGAAGCTCAGCTCGGCATGCCGGCTGCTCGCGGCGCCCAGCGTCAGGCCGATGTCGGCCGCCAGATCGCGGTTCCAGCGCATGCCCACGGTGCCGCCCCAGGCGGACCAGGCCTGCACCTTGGCAGGCGCCTTGGTGGCGGCCAGCGCCTCGGTGGGGGCCACGCCCCAGCTCGTTGCAATGGCGGCAACCACCGCCAGGGCCCGGAAGGCCCGGTTACTCCACATGCTCACGTCAACCCCTCCAACCGAATTGGGTGAAATCGAAACAGAGAGACGAAAGGGCGCAGCCTTCGCAGACACGTCGTCCGCCGGGCCGCACGGCCGGCCGCTCACGGGTGAGGTGATCAGGGCCAGTGCGTTAACGGTAACAGCATCGTGAAGTTTTGCCACCCACGTCGGAGCCCCGGGGGCCCCGATTGCGGGGGGTGGGCAGGCCCGGGTGTTGCAGGGCCCCGGCGCGCTCTTCAGCGCCGGCGCTGGTCGCGCGGGCTGGCCACCAGGCCCTGCCCGGCCGCCCAGGCGGCGACGTCGTCGCGCCGGATCGCGGCCGCCATCAAACCCGGGAAGGCGTCGGGCGTGCAGGCGAACGAGGGCACGCCCAGCGCCGCGAGCTTGGCGGCCAGCGCGTGGTCGTAGGCCGGCGCGCCTTCGTCGCTGAGCGCCAGCAGCGTGATGAACTGGACGCCGCTTTCCACCAGTTCGCTGGCACGCCGCAGCAGGCCCGCTTCGACGCCGCCTTCGTAGAGGTCGGAGATCAGCACGAAGATGGTGTTGCGCGGTTCGCGGATCAGGCCCTGGCAGTAGCCCACCGCGCCGTTGATGTCGGTGCCGCCGCCCAGCTGCACGCCGAACAGCACGTCCACCGGGTCCTGCAGCTGGTCGCTCAGGTCCACGATCGCGGTGTCGAAGACCACGAGTTTCGTCGCCACCGCCGGCAGGCTGGCCATCACCGCGCCGAAGATGCTGGCGTAGACGATGCTGTGGGCCATGCTGCCGCTCTGGTCGATGCAGAGCACCACCTCGCGCTGCGGCCGGCGCGCCTTGCGGCCGTAGCCCACCAGCGTCTGCGGCACGATGGTGCGGTACTCGGGCTGCCAGTGGCGCAGGTTGGCGCGGATGGTGCGCGCCCAGTCGATCTCGGCGTGGCGCGGGCGCCGGTTGCGCTGGCTGCGGTCGAGCGCACCGCTGACGGCCGAACGCAGCGGCTCCTCCAGCTTCTGCATCAGCTGCTCCACCACGCGCCGCACCACCGCGCGCGCCGTGTCCTTGGTCTTGGCGGGGATCACGGCGCCGAGCGCCATCAGGCTGGCCACCAGGTGCACGTTGGCTTCCACGGTCTGCAGCATCTCGGGCTGCAGCAGCATGTCGCGCATGTTCAGGCGCTCCAGCGCGTCGCGCTGCATCACCTGCACCACCGGGCTCGGGAAGTACTTGCGGATGTCGCCCAGCCAGCGCGCGACGCTGGGCGCGGAACCCCCGCGGCCGCCGCGCCGGTCCTGCGACTGCAGGCCGCCCGGGCCCTGCGGCTCGTAGAGCGCGGCCAGCGCCTGGTCCATCTCCGCGGCGGGGCCGGAGAGGCCGCCGCAGCTGCCTTCGGCCTCGCCGCCCAGCACCAGCCGCCAGCGGGCGCGGCGTCGTGCGTCGTCGATGGGCGTGGTCATGCGCTCACTCCCAGCAGCTGCCTGAGCAGCGGGATCGGCAGCGTGGCGCGGGCTTCGTCCCAGTCCGCCGCGGCGGCCGCGCCGGTGGCGCCCACGACGGCGCCGCGGCCGGCGCGCGCGCCCAGGTCGCGCCGTTCGCCGGCGCTGAACAGCGAGAAGGTGCGCCGCACCAGCGGCAGCACGCGGATGAAGTGTTCGTCGGCCAGGCCTGCGAGCCAGGCGTCGACCAGCTGCCAGACCTTCTCGTCGTGCAGCAGCACGGTGGCGTTGCGATTCAGGAAGCCGTCGAGCCAGGCAGCAGCCTTTTGCGGGTCGGCAGCGGCCGACAGGTGCAGCGACAGCGCCTGCGCCACCGCATCCGCGGTCCACACGCCGTCGTCCAGCAGCAGCCGCACGGCCACGCCCTGCAGCAGCTCGTGGGCGCTGGTGCCTGCCGCCAGCTGGCCCAGGGCCCGACGCCAGGCCGCCGTCTGCTCCTCGCCCTGCCGCAGCGCCACCGCGGCGTGCGCGCCCAGCAGCTGGCCGCGCAGCGCGTCGGCCGCCGCTTCGTCGAGCGAACCGCAGGCCAGCGGCAGGCCGATCGCGGCGCGCACGATCAGGCCGTCCAGCACCTGGGCCACCAACGTGGCGTCGGTCTGGCGCACGTTGCCGTAGCGGAACACGTTGGCCAGCGGCGGCAGCGCGCCCAGCAGCTGCAGCACGTCGCCGGTGAGCGCGGCGCGGTTCTGCAGCGCCTGCGTGGCCGCGGCGACCGCGGCTTCCAGGTCGGCCAGCAGCGCCCGGTCGACGAGCATCGAGAGCTCGGCCAGGTGGTCGATGTCGCCGCAGCGCTCGGCCACGCGCGCGGTGGCGGCCTCGGCCACCGTCTGGCCGAAGGGGCTGGCCTCGATGAGGCGCAGCGCGAACTCGGGCTGCCACTGCAGCGTCCAGACCTCGTGGAAGGTGCCGCGTGCGCTGCGGCCCACCTTGGCCAGCGTGCCCCACGGCAGGTCGAGCAGGTTCAGCCGGTGCAGCAGGTGGCTGCGCGCCAGGTCGCCCGGCTGGCGCAGGTCCAGGTCCAGCGTCTTCTGCAGCGCCTCGGGCTTCAGGCGCAGGGTCTTCTGCTGCTGCTCCAGGTCGCGCTGCAGCGGCACGGTCGGCACGCTGGATGGCACGGTACCCAGGCGGTCGCCGATCACCAGCGCGTCGTCGATGAACTGCAGCACCGTGTCGTCGCCCAGCGTCAGCACGGCGCGCGTGGCCTCGTGCAACTCGGGCAGGCCGGGCGCGGGGCGCTCGCGCAGCGCGGCCAGCGTCTCGGCGAGCCGCGTGGCTTCGATCAGGTGGGCCGACGAGACATCCAGGTCGCGCTCGCGCATCAGCGCCGCCACGCGCGCCAGCCAGCCGACGGAGCGGGCGTGCGAGCCCTTCTCGCGGCTGTTCCACAGGTGTTCGTACCAGCCCGGCGACGCGATGCCCGCGCCGTAGCCGCTGGCGCGCGCCAGGCGACGGTAGGTCCAGGGCACCCAGGTGCTCTGCACCTTCAGCTTCGGCAGGCCCTTCAGCAGCGCCTGGTCGGCCTTGGCCGTCACTTCGGCCTGCAGCGCGCCCAGGTGCCAGGCGCCCACCACCACCGCGATGCGCTCCGCGCCCTCCTTCACCGCGGCGCGCACGCACTGCCGCATCTGCGCCTCGCGCAGCGCTTCGCGCCTGGCGTCGGCCTCGCTGCGCGGGCGCTCGCCGATCTCGGCGCGCACCGTGGTCATCGCCTCGGCGATGGCGGCGAAGAGCTGCTCGCCGTCGCCGCGTTCCTCCACCATGTGGTTCCACCACGACTCGCCATCGCCGTAGCCGGCGGCGCGGGCCAGCCAGTCGAGCGGGTCGGCGCTTTCGGTGTCGTCCTCGGCCGCTGGCGGTTCCGCTGCGGCTTCGGCATCCTTCGCCGCCTTCTGCAGCGCAAGCTCGTGCACCAGCGGCAGGTCGATGAAACGCACCGGCACGCCGCGCTCGGCGGCCCAGCGCAACGCCTGCCACTCGGGCGAGAAGCTCGCGAACGGGTGGTAGACCGCGAGCCGCGCGTCGTCGGGGCAGTGCGTGAGCAGCGCCACCGGCGGCTGCATGGCCTCGTCCAGCACGTGCGGCAGCAGCGCCTCGGCCTCGGGCGGGCCTTCGAGCAGCACGAGATCGGGCTGCAGCGCGTCGAAGGCACGCCGCAGGCTGGCCGCGCAGCCGGGGCCGTGGTGGCGGATGCCGAAGAGGTGCGGCTCGGTGGCCATGCGTGCTATTTCGACGTCAGCCCTGCTGCTCGCGGCAGGCGCGGTAGAGGTCCTTCCAGTCCGACCGTTCCTTGACCACCGTCTCCAGGTACTCGTTCCAGACCACGCTGTCCTGCACCGGGTCCTTCACCACCGCGCCGAGCAGGCCGCTGGCCATGTCGTGCGGGCGCAGCACGCCGTCGCCGAAGTGGCCGGCCAGCGCCATGCCGCTGTTGATCACCGAGATGGCCTCGGCGGTGGACAGCGTCGAGGTCGGCGACTTCACCTGCGTCTTGCCGTCCTCGGTCTTGCCGTTGCGCAGCTCGCGGAAGATCTGCACGATGCGGCGCACCTCCTTCAGCGCGGGCGGCTCGGCCGGCAGCTCCAGCGCCCGGCCCATCTCGGCCACGCGCTTCATCACGATGGAGACCTCCTCGTCCTCGCTGGCCGGCACCGGCAGCACCACGGTGTTGAAGCGGCGCTTCAGCGCGGCCGACAGTTCGTTGACGCCCTTGTCGCGGTTGTTCGCGGTGGCGATCACCGAGAAGCCGCGCGTGGCCTGCACTTCGCTGGCCAGCTCGGGGATCGGCAGCGTCTTCTCCGACAGCACCGTGATCAGGCTGTCCTGCACGTCGGCCGGGATGCGCGTGAGCTCCTCGACGCGCGCGATCCTGCCGTGGCGCATGGCATGCATCAGCGGGCTTTCCACCAGCGCCTTCTCCGACGGCCCGTGCGCCAGCAGCTGGGCGTAGTTCCAGCCGTAGCGCAGCTGCTCCTCGCTGGTGCCGGCGGTGCCCTGGATCAGCAGCGTGGAGTCGCCACTGATCGCCGCCGCCAGGTGCTCGCTGACCCAGCTCTTCGCGGTGCCGGGCACGCCGTAGAGCAGCAGCGCGCGGTCGGTGGCCAGCGTGGCCACCGCGATTTCCATCAGCCGCGGGTTGCCGATGTACTTCGCGCTGACCTCGAACCCGTTGTCGAGCTTGCCGCCCATCAGGTAGGTGACCGCGGCCCAGGGCGAGAGCTTCCAGTTCGGCGGGCGCGTACGCTGGTCCTGCTTCGCGAGTTCCTCCAGCTCGGCGGCGAACTGCTGCTCGGCGTGCTGGCGCATCACGGGGGCGTTCATGGTGTTCAGGTCTCCGGAGAAAGCGTGTTCAGGGCACGGCGGGTGGCGAGCGTCTGCGCCAGTGCGTGCAGCGTGTCGGCCCAGGAAGGCGTGTCGTCGGGGCGGCGTTGCGGGGCCGCGAGCGCGGCGGTGGCGGGCAGGTGCAGCGCGGCGGCCAGTTCGGGCAGCGCGGCGCGCAGGCCGTAGTCGTTGGCCAGTGCGTTCGCGGCGTCGCGCGCGGCGATCTGGCGCGCGATGGCTTCCGAGATCGCCGGCGACAGCGTCTCGCCGGGTGCGCAGGCGCCGAGCACCTGGCCCACCAGCAGCTCGAAGCGCACCGAGCCGTCCTTCAGCTGGCGCAGCCAGTGGCGCTCGCGCCGCGGCGGCGGCAGCAGCGCGAGCAGCGCAGCGGCATCCGGCCAGGCCTCGGGCGCGGCGTCGACCACCGCTTCGCACCAGGCGAGATCCGGCGCGGCCAGCAGCACGTCGCGCCAGCCGCGTTGCAGCGCAGCGGCCCAGTCGGTCTTCGCCGACCACGTCAGCAGGGCCGCGGCGTCCATGCCGGTGTGCGTGGTCCACCAGGCGAGCGGCACCTGGCGCACCAGCTGGTAGAGCCACCAGCCGCGTTCGCCCAGACGCTCGTGCTGCGGGCGCTGGGCTTCGAGCTGGTCGGCCTTCCAGTCGTCGGCCGCGGCCGAAGGCGCGTCGATCTCCCAGCGCTTGCCGAGCAGGCCGCGGCTGCTGGTGACGAAGGGCGCCAGCCGCGCCGCGGCTCGCTGCGGATGCGCGGCATCGGGCAGGCGCAGCAGCAGCGCGAGTGCCGCCTGCCGCACCTCGCGCGCACGGTCGCTGCGCAGCGCGTCGAGCAGCGGTTCGTCGGCGGCCGACAGGCCTTCGGCCAGCACCGGCACGAGTTCGGCGCGTTCCTTGGCCGGCAGCTCGGGCAGCGCCTGCTGCAGCCGCTCGCGGGCGGCGGCGGTGTCGCTCGCACGCTCGCGCAGCAGCAGCGTGCGGCGCTGCTCGAAGCTGCCGTCCTGCCACTGCGTCTGCACGTCGGCCTCGGCGCTGGCGCCGGCGGCGTAGCGCCAGTCGTCGCGCTGGCGTGCCAGCCAGCGGCCGCGCTCGCCCAGCACCGGCGCCAGCGTGCTGCGCAGCGCGAGCGAGCGGCGGCCGAGGTCCAGCGCGACGGGCAGCAAGGGCGGCGGCAGGCGCAGGCCCGCGCTGGCCAGCGCCTGCGCGGCGCGGTGCTGCAGCCGCGGCGGACCTTCGCGCAGGGTCCAGCCGACGAGGGCGAGGATCGACGGATCGGTCAGTGCGGTCTGGGTGTCAGGCGGCGCGCCATCCGGCGACGGGCCATCGGCCGGCGCGGCCTGGAAGCCGGCCGCGCCGCAGGCGGCCAGCACGGCGGCGGCACGCAGCACGGCGGCTGCCGGATCCGCGCCGGCGGTGGCCGCCGCGACGGCGGCGCCCACCTCGCCCGGCCACACCGGCAGCGGCGCGGCGTGGCGGTCGGTGCCCACCAGCGCGGCCGGCAGCAGCGGGGTCCAGGCGCTCATTCGGGGCTCCTCTGCCACAGCGGTGCGGCATCGGCGCCGCGCCACGCGGTGAGCGGGCGCAGCGCGGCGCCGTCCCACTCGCCCATCAGCGTGCAAGGGTGGCCGCCGGTGGCGGCCAGCAGCGCCCAGGTGTCGGCTTCGCCCAGCAGCAAGCGAAGCCGGCGGCCGTCGCACTGGGCCAGGTTCTGCGCGCCGGTTCTCAGCACCACCGCATCGGGCAGCAGCAGCGGATGCAGGCTCACCCAGGGCGATGCGGCACAGCGCTGGGCCACGCGCTGCCACTCGTCGGCCGCCGTCGTGGCGGGCCAGGCCGGCGCCGCCGGCGCGCCCTCGGTGGCCGCGCACAGTGCGCGCAGCGCCGCGGTGCCGGGGAACCAGGCCAGCGTGGCCGCGACGCGCGTGCCGGTGAGCCAGGACTGCTCGAAGCCGCGCCCGCCGAACGCGTGGTCCAGCAGCCAGGCGCGGCGGCCGGTGCCTTCGCCGTGCAGCCAGACGCGGCGTTCGACGAGCTTGTCGTCGCGCTGCTCGGTGGCCACGCCGAGCACGGTCCAGCGGTCCTGCACCGGCGCGGCGGCGGCCAGCACCTCGGCCTTGTCGTACGGCCAGCCGGCCACGGTGCGCAGCTCGGCCTGAAGCTCGGCGGACAGCGACGCGCGGCGCCGCAGCCCTTCGCAGGCCAGCTGCAGCAGGCCCAGGCGCTGCAGCGTGCCCTCGTGGTCGCGCGCCAGCGCGCGCTCGGCCGCGTCGCGCACACGCTGCGCCAGGCCCGGCGCCTGCGCGTCGACGAGGCGCGCGGCCATCGTCTGCCAACCCTGCAGCAGCTCGGCGTTGAGCGCGCCCAGGCCGCGGCCGATCTGGTCGGACAGCCAGCGCTGCAGCTCGCCCGCGGCGCCTTCGATGCGCTGCCAGCGCTGCCCTTCGCGTGCGGCGACCGCGGCCGGATCCACGGGCGCGGCGGCCTTCTCGGCGGCGACCGCCTGGCGCTCTTCCTTCTTTTGCGCCTTGTCGGCGCGCGTGGACAGCCACTCGCTGACCCAGGCCGGCTCACCGGCGTCCTTGAACAGCGCCGCGTTCTGCGCCCGCAGCAGCAGCAGCGCCAGGCCGTGCTTGCAGGGGAACTTGCGGCTCGGGCAGCTGCAGCGGAAGGCGGGGCCGGCCAGGTCCACCTGGGTCTGGTAGGGCTTGCTGCCGCTGCCCTGGCAGGCACCCCAGACGGCCGCGTCGCTGGCGCCCAGCTGCGACCAGCCGGCGGGCGACAGCAGCCCCTGCGCGGCCTTGGCCGAAGAAGCGTCTGGCGCCAGCGCGAGCACGGCGTCCACGGTCAGCGACATGCCGGCGGTTCCTCCCTGCGGGTCTTGTCGGGGCCGGAGTCTATGCGGCGGCGCGGGCCGGCCGGTATCGGCCCGTGCCACCGGACGCATCGCGGCCGGCCACCGCGTGGCGCGCCCCGCCCGGGGCGCAGCGGGATGGCTAGCATCGCCGGCCCATGGACATCCGCACTGCGCTGTTCGCCTGGCGTGAGCAGCATCAACTCGACGCCGGGGCCAGCGCCCGGCTGGAACAACGGGCCGGCCTGCGCGGCGAGCCGCCGGGGCTGGCGCGCCAGCTGCCGCTGGGCGTGGCGGTGCTGGGCATCGCGCTGCTGGGCTTCGGGCTGATCCTGTGGATCGCCGCGAACTGGGACACGCTCTCCCGCGCCGGCCGCTTCGCGCTGCTGCAGGCCGTGGTGCTGGTGGCGCTGGCCGGCGCGCTGTGGCGGCCGGCGCTGCGGGCGCCGCTGGCCCTGCTGGCCTTCCTGGGCACCGGCGGCCTGTTCGCCTACTTCGGCCAGACCTACCAGACCGGCGCCGACCCCTGGCAGCTGTTCGCGCTGTGGGCGGCGCTGGCGCTGCCGCCCGCGCTGGCGGTGCGCAGCGACGTGCTGTGGGCGCCTTGGGCGCTGGTGGCGGCGGTGGGCATCTCGCTGTGGGTGCAGGCGCACACCGGCCACAGCTGGCGCGTGCATCCCGACGACCTGCGCGTCTACCTCGGCGGCTGGGGCGCGGCGCTGGCGCTGGTGGGTGCGCTGAGCGCGCCGCTGCGCGGCCACACCGGCGCCGGGCCGTGGGCGCTGCGCACCGCGCTCACGCTCACGATCAGCGGCATCGCCGCCACGGCGCTCGGCGGCCTGTTCGGCAGCGCGGTCGGCCTGCCCTACCCGCTGGGGCTGCTGGTGCTGGCGGCGATGGCCGCGGCGCTGGCACGGCGCGACGCCTTCGACGTCTACGGCCTCAGCGCCGCCGCGCTGGGCCTGAACGTGCTGCTGATCGCCGGGCTGGCGCGGCTGCTGTTCCACCGCCATGGCGGCGGCGAGCCCATCGGCCAGCTGCTGCTGCTGGGCCTGGTGGCCGCCGGGCTGCTGGCCGGCAGCGTGAGCGGCGTGCTGCGGCTGGCGCGGCGCCATGCCGGCGGCGCGGGAGAAGGCGCATGAGCGCGGCAACCCGCCTGCAGGCCGTGCTGGACGGCGCCATCGCCGAGGGCCTGCTTCCACCCGAAGCCACGCTGCCGGCGCAGGACCACCGCCCCTGGCCCGTGGTGCTGCTGATGGCACTGGGCGCGTGGCTGGCCGCGCTGCCGCTGCTGGGCGTGATCGGGCTGCTGTTCGGCCAGGTGCTGATGAACGGTGCGGCGGGACCCTACATCGTCGGCGTGCTGCTGCTGGCGGCAGCGCTGGTGGTGCTGCGCGGCGAGGGCGTGCCGCTCTTCGTCGAACAGCTGGCGGTGCCGGCGCTGCTGCTCGGGCTGCTGTCGCTGGGCTTCGTGTTCTTCCGCGACCTCAGCGGGGCCACCGCGGCGCTGCTGCTGGGTCTGTTGATGCTCGCACTCGGCTGGGTGGTGAAGCGGGCCTGGATGCGCGTGCCGCTGGGTGCGGCCGCCGCCGTGCTGCTGGTGCTGGTGGTCTCGCCGCACGACGCACCCTGGCGCGACGGCGTGTGGCTGCGCTACGGCCTGGCCTGGCAGGCGGGCGTGGGCCTGTGGGTGGCGCTGCTGGCGCTGCAGCGGCGCGTGCTGGCCGGCCCGGCGCAGGCACCGGCCGCCGCGGCGCTGGAGGCGCTGGCGGCCGGCTGGTTGCTGGCCTGCCTGGTCGGGCTGGCCTGGTGGAGCGGCGCCACCTTCCTGGTGGGCGGTGCGGTGGGCGGGCCGGTCGGCGAACTGGGGCGCATCGCCGACGGGGCCAGCGCCGCGCAGGCGCGGCTGCCGCTGCTGCGCGGTCTTTCCGTGGCACTGGCGCTCGGCGGCCTGCTGCGTCTGCGCCTGGCCTGGCCCGGTGTGCGCCAGCCGGTGTGGCTGGTGGCGGCGCTGGTGCCGGTGGTGCTGGCCGGCTTCATGCCGGCGCTCGGCGCGCTGTTGCTGGCGCTGGCGGTGTGCGCGGCCAGCGGACGCTGGCGTCTGGCCGCGGCGGCCGGCGCGGCCGCAGCCTGGGTGGTGGGCGCCTTCTACTACCAGCTGGCCTGGCCGCTGGCGCACAAGGCGCTGCTGCTGGCGCTGGCCGGTGCGGGGCTGCTGGCGCTGATGGGCTGGCAGCTGCGCGGCCGCTGGGCGGCGCAGCCCGCGGGCACCGCGTCCGTGCAGGGTCGCGTTGGTCGTATCGGCCTGATCGCGGGCGCGGCGCTGGTGGTCGTGGTGGCCAACGTCGGCATCTGGCAGAAGGAACGCCTGATCGCGCAGGGCACGCCGGTGTTCGTGGAACTGGCGCCGGCCGACCCGCGTTCGCTGATGCAGGGTGACTTCATGACGCTGCGCTTCCGCCTGGGCGCCGACGTCGGCGACGTGGGCCTGCTCAGCACGCCGCGCCCGCGCGTGGTGGCGCGGCGCGACGAGCGCGGCGTGGCCACCGTGCTGCGGCTGCACGCCGAAGGCGCGCCAACCGCGCCCGACGAGCTGCTGATGGAGCTGACGCCGAAGGGCGGCCGCTGGACGCTGGTCACCGATGCCTGGTTCTTCCGCGAGGGCGAGGCGCCGCGCTGGGCGGCCGCGCGCTACGGCGAGTTCCGCGTGGCGCCCGACGGCCGCGCGCTGCTGGTGGGCTTGCGCGGCGCGCGGCTCGAGCCGCTGTAGCGCGCGTCAACCGCGCGGGCTGAAGGTGCGTGGGAACACCACCGGGCTGCTGCGGTCCTTCAGCCGGTAGCCCATCGGCGGCCGCTTGGCGTCGGTCTCGACCTGGCCGGCCTCGGCCAGGAAGCCCGCGGCCAGCATGCGCGTGCGAAAGCCGCTCTTGTCCACCGGCCGGCCCAGCACCACCTCGTAGGCGCGCTGCAGCTGCGGCAGCGTGAAGGGCTCGGGCAGCAGGAAGGCCGGCAGCGAGGTGTACTCCACCTTGCTGCGCAGGCGCTCCACGGCCGCGGCCAGGATCTCGGCGTGGTCGAACGCCAGCTTCGAGCGCGGCGGCAGGTGGTCGGCCGGAAACCAGGCGATGTCGGCGGCGTTGGCGCCCTTGGCCGGCTGCAGCTCGTCGAAGGCCAGCAGCGCGAAATAGACGTGCGTGGCCGACCAGCCGCGCGGGTCGCGGGTGGGGCCGCCCCAGCTGCCCAGCTGCTCGAGATAGGGGCTGCGCACGCCGGTCTTCTCGGCCAGCTTGCGCGCGGCGCAGGCCTGCAGGCTGCTGTCGCGGGTGACGTCGACAAAACCGCCCGGCAGCGCCCAGCGGCCCGGGCAGGGTTCGCCGGCCGTGTCCGGACGCTGCACCAGCAGCAGCTGCAGCTCGTCGTCGCGCACGCTGAAGATGGCCACGTCCACCGTGGTCAGCGGGCGCTCGAAGGCGGGCTCAGTCGGCTTGGTCTTCGCCATCGGTGCCCAGGCCCAGGAAGTGGTCCAGCATCAGGAAGTGGTCGTCGTGGAAGCGGTCCTCGATGGCGCGCAGCGCGGCCAGCGGCACCCACTCCACCGCTTGCGCATCGTCGTCGGCACGCACCGCGGGCAGCGGGCGCGTGCCGAGATCGAAGTGGAAGGCGTGCGTGATCGTGCGGCCGCGCTGGCTGCGCTGCGGATCGTCGAACACGGCCTGCGCGCGCAGGGCCCGCTGCAGTTCAGCGGCCGGCACGTCGAGGTGGGTCTCCTCGGCCAGCTCGCGCAGCGCCGACTGCAGCGCCGTCTCGCGCTGTTCGATGAAGCCGCCCGGCACCGCGTGCAAGCCGCGGCCCGGCGCGTGCGCGCGGCGTATCAGCAGCACATGGCCGGCGCAGGTGACGACCGCGTCGACGGTGACGAACACCGGCGGATACGGCGCCGCCGCCCAGGCCTCGCGGTAGGCGCGCAGGTGGCGCCATTCCTCGGCCAGCGACGCCCGATGCGGCGATGCGGCGCGCCACTGCGCGAGGAAGGCCTGCGTGGCGGCCGGCAGGCCGGCGGTGGGCAGGGGCGCGTCGGTGTACAGCGCCTCGGCGAGCAGGGCGGCGTCGACGGCGGGCACCTCGGCCACTTCCTCGAAGTCCCAGCCCGGGATCCCGCGCTGGTACTCGCCGGTGGCATCGGCCACGTGGCCCACCAGCAGCACGCGGCCGGGCCCGCAGCGTCGCTCGACCGCGCGCTGCAGCCGCCGCGACCAGGTCGCCGTGTCGGCATGGTCGCGCAGCGCCAGCAGCTCCACGCGCCCCTGCGCCGACGGCGGCAACGCCTGTCGCAGCAGCGCGAGGCGTTCGTCGTCATCCAGCGGCGCGCGCGGCGTGCGCGCCTGGTGCGCCGAGCCGAGCACCAGCACGCAGCGCGGCGCCCGCGCCAGCGCGCGCTGCAGCAGCGCCAGGTGGCCGTCGTGCAGCGGCTGGAAGCGGCCGATCACCACGGCCAGGTCATGAGTCCCCGCGCTCATGTCAGCTTCGCCGCGATCGGCATCTGGCGCCCGCTGCCGAAGGCGCGCGAGCGCACGCGCAGGATGGGCGCGGCCTGGCGGCGCTTGTATTCGTTGCGGGCGATCATCAGCCGCACGCGCTGCACGGTGGCCTCGCCTTCGGCCGTCTGGCGCAGCCGCGCGACGAAGGCCTCGGCGGCCTCGCGTTCGCTGCGCGCGAGCCGCTCGCCTTCGATCAGCACCTTCAGGATCTCATCCAGCACCGGATACGGCGGCAGGCTGTCGCTGTCGCGCTGGCCCGGCGCCAGCTCGGCCGAAGGCTCCTTGTCGATGATGGCCTGCGGGATCAGCACGCGGCCGGCGGCTTCGTTGAGGTGGCGCGACAGCGCGAAGACCTCGGTCTTGTAGAGGTCGCCGATGGGGCCGAGGCCGCCGTTGGTGTCGCCGTAGAGCGTGCAGTAGCCGACCGAGATCTCGCTCTTGTTGCCGGTGGTCAGCAGCAGGTGGCCGAAGCGGTTCGAGTAGGCCATCAGCACCGTGCCGCGCACGCGCGCCTGCAGGTTTTCCAGCGGCAAGCCCATCATCGGCTGGCCGAAGCTCTGCTGGAACTGCTGCGAGAGCGCGTCGACCGTGGTGGCGATGGGGTGCGTCTGCAGCGCGATGCCGAGGTTGTCGCACAGCGCCTGCGAATCGGTCACCGAGCCGGCCGAGGAGTAGACGGACGGCATCGTCACCGCGGCCACGTTGCCGGCGCCCAGCGCCTCGACCGCGAGCGCCAGCGTCAGCGCGCTGTCGATGCCGCCCGAGCAGCCGACCACCGCGCGCTGGAAGCCGCAGCGCCGCGCGTAGTCGCGCAGGCCCAGCACGATCTGCGCGCGGTAGAAGGCCATCGTCGGCAGGCCGGCAGGGTTCACCGGCGGCAGCGCGGAGCCGTCTCGCGCAGCGAAGCGGCCGTCGTCGAACTGCAGCGTGCAGACGTCCTCGACGAAGCGGCGCGCTTCCCACACCACGTGCCCGCCGCCATCCACCGCGAACGAAGCGCCGTCGAACACCACCTGGTCCTGGCCGCCGACCTGGTTGACGAAGAGCAGCGGCAGGCGGTGGCGCTGGCAGGCCGCCGCGAAGACCTGGTGGCGCTGCTCGCGCTTGCCGATGTTGGAGGGGCTGGCGTTGATCGACACCACGAGGTCCGGCGCCGCGTCGGCCAGGCGCAGGAAGGGGTTCACCGCGTAGTCCTGGCCGTGGTCGTTCCAGCCGTCCTCGCAGATCAGCAGCCCCACCTGCTGCTCGCCGATGCGCAGCACACGCGCCACGTCGGGGCCGGGCTCGAAGTGGCGACGCTCGTCGAAGATGCCGTAGGTGGGCAGCAGCTGCTTGGCATAGCGCAGCACGATCTCGCCGGCCTTGATCACCACCAGCGCGTTCTCCAGCCGCTTGCCGGCGCCGGCCTCGCGCCGCAGCGGCGTGCCGACGATCCAGTGCAGCTCGCGCGTCTGCCGCGAGGCCTGCTGCAGCGCGACCAGCCCGGCCTCTGCGCGCTCGAGGAAACCCGGTTCCTCCAGCAGGTCGCCCGGGTAGTAGCCGGTGAGCGACAGCTCCGGGAACACCACCAGCGCGGCGCCGTCCAGCTGCGCCTGCTGCGCCGCCGCGACCATGCGCGCGACGTTGCCCTCGATGTCGCCGACCGTCGGGTTCAGCTGTGCGAGCGTAATCTTCATGAAAGGCTCTTCACCTTGAACACCTGGCGCAGGTAGGCCAGGAAGGTCTCGTCGTCGCAGATCGTCTTGCCCGGCGAGTCCGAGAGCTTGGCCACCGGCTGGCCGTTGCAGCGCACCAGCTTCATCACGATGTTCAGCGGCACGAGGCCCACGTCGTTGGTGAGCTGCGTGCCGATGCCGAAGCCGAGCTGCGTGCGGTCGGCGAAATGGCGGTAGATCGAGAACGCGGTGGGCAGGTCCAGCCCATCGCTGAAGACCAGGCGCTTGGTGTGCGCGTCGATGCGCAGCGCCGCGTAGTGCGCCAGCGCCTTCTCGCCCCAGGCGACGGGGTCGCCGGAGTCGTGGCGCAGGCCGTCGAAGAGCTTGGCGAAGTAGAGGTCGAAGTCGGCCAGGAAGGCGTCCATGCCGACCACGTCGGTCAGCGCCACGCCGAGGTCGCCGCGGTATTCCTGCACCCAGTCTTCCAGTGCCGCCTTCTGGAACTGGCGCAGCCGCACGTCGTCCAGCGCCTGGTAGGACTGCAGGTATTCGTGCGCCATCGTGCCGATGGCCACCAGCCCCAGCGTGCGCGCCAGGTGCACGTTGGAGGTGCCCTTGAAGAACTGCGGCACCTCGCGCTGCAGCGTGCGCACCACCTCGGCCTGCCAGGCGCCCGAGTAGCGCCGGCGCACGCCGAAGTCGAAGAACTCGAAGGGGTGCGCGCGCGGCGCCTCGGCGCCGAAGCGGCGCAGCAGCTCCACCTTCGCGGCCAGCCGGCGCCGGCCTTCGGCCAGCGCCGCGTCGGCATCGAAGCGGCGGAAGTACAGCTCGTTGACGATCGCCAGCACGAAGATCTCGCAGCCCATCACGTGCACCTGGCGGCCGCTGGCGACGATCTCCAGCGCATCGCCCTCGACGCTGGCGCGCACGAAGCGGCGCTGGAAGCGGAAGATGCGCAGGAAGTCGACGAAGTCGGGCTTGATGTAGCGCAGGCCGCCGACGTAGGCGAGCTCCTCCTCGGTGAAAGAGAGGCTGCACAGGTGGTCCAGCTCGCGGTCGACGTCGACCAGCAGGTCCGCGAGCGGATAGCCGCTGCGGTTGCGGCAGACGAAGCGGTACTCGGCGGTGGCCTGCGGCTGCCGGTGCAGCATCGCCTGCCACATCGTGAACTTGTAGAGATCGGTGTCCAGCAGGCTCTGGATGACGGGCTTCATGGCTTCAGGCGACGAGTTGCCGCTGCAGTTCGGCGGTGGTGGCGAGTGTCGCGCCGCGCGCCGCCATCGCGGCCAGGAAGGCCTGCTGCTGGGCTTCGAAGGCGGCCACCGGGCTCATCGCGTCGGTGAGCAGCACGAGGCGCCGCGTGCCTTCGGGGCCGAGCTGGTCGGCCAGGTCTTCCACGGTCGCCTTCACGCAGTGGCTGCCGGCCTCGCCGGCCACCACGATGCGCTGCGCGCCTTCAAGCCGGCGCAGCAGCGCGGTGTTGAGCTGCGTGCGCTCGTCGTCGTCCGACGGCACTTCGGCCAGCAGCGCGCTGTAGTGCTCGGTCCAGGGGTTCTCGCCCTTGGTGACCTTGGCCACCTGGCGCAGCTGCGCGGTTTCCCAGCCGGCATACGCGGCCTGCAGGCCGGCATGCACGGCGTGGCCCCAGGTGCCGATCTCGCAGTGCACCGGCCACACCATCAGCGTGTAGCGGCCGCGGGCTTCCAGCGCGTCCAGGTAGGCCAGCGTGCGCGGCAGCGCACCGGCATCGCGCGGACGGTAGTCGCCGCCGCGCACCTGGGCGGCGGTGATGGCGGTGAAGGGCGACACCGGGCTGCCGTCGCGCTGCACCCAGAACGGCGGGTGCGCGATGTCCACGCGGTGGTGCGAGTCGAGCGTGACGGTGATGTCGTCGATGGCGGCGCCGGCGCTGCGGATCAGCTGCGCCACGCGCTGCAGGTCGGCGTGCGCGCCGGGCACGGGCAGCGCGGGGGCGAGGCGGGCGCCGTCGCCGGCCAGCGGATCCTGCGGGCGCCAGGCCTCGGGCAGGTCGCAGAAGTCGTTCTGGGGGTCGATCACCAGCAGGTGGGTGCGGGGCTTCATCGCGGCTCTGGTCTGAGGAAGAGGTGCAGGCATCGTAGCCGATGAAGTTGTATTGCACAACTTGTTGGCCCGCAAAGACCCGACGAATGTGCCGTGTTTCGCAGCGGGCCGGTGCGGCGTTCAGCCGAACCAGATGCCCCACAGGCCCACGACCACGTGGCCCCAGATCAGGATGTTGACGCCGAACAGCGTGAACACGCGGCTGACGTTCCACAGCGTGCGGGCGCGCCACAGCGCCTCGTGGCGCCCGGTCACCATGTACAGCAGCATGAACAGCACCGAGGGCACCAGGGTGCCGAGGATCAGCACGGCCATGATGCCGTAGAAGATGTTCATCGCAGGACGGCCCGGGGTGCGGTTGCTGGCATCGGCCCGGAATGTACTGCACGGTTTGCACGTACGGCCGGGGCACGGGCCTACACTCGCGGCCGTCGGCCACCCGGGAAACCGCTTTCACGCCTGGGGCCGGGCGAAGAGCATGCGCAAGCAAAGCAAGTCGGCGCCGCGTGGCGGCAAAGTGACGTTGGAGATGGTGGCGCAGGCCAGCGGCGTCTCGCCCAGCACGGTCTCGCGCATCCTGAACGGCACCGCGATCGTCAGCGACGACAAGCGCGCCGCGGTCGACGCCGCCATCGCCGAGCTCGGCTTCGTGCCCAACCCGATCGCGCGCGGCCTGGCCGGCGGCCGCACGATGAGCGTGGGCGTGGTGACGCAGACCATCGACAGCCCGTTCTACGGCGTGGCGCTGCGCGGCGTGGAGGAGACGCTGGACCAGGCCGGCTACAGCGCGCTCTTCGTCAGCGGCCACTGGGACGCCGAGACCGAGAAGCGCTGCATCGAGACGCTGCGCGTGCGCCGCGTCGACGGGCTCATCATCCTCAACGCGCGGCTCGGCAACACCACGCTGAAGACGCTGGCCAAGACCCTGCCGACGGTGATCACCGGCCGCACGCTGAAGGCGCCCGACCTGTACGCGCTGGACTTCGACAACTTCGAGGGCGCGCGCCTGGCCACGCACCACCTGCTCGCCCTGGGTCACCGCGACATCGTGCACATCGCCGGCGACCCCGAGCACCTGGACGCCATCGAGCGCCTGCGCGGCTACCGCGCGGCGCTGGAGGCGGCCGGCCTGCCCTATCGCTCCGAGCTGGTGCTGCCCGGCATGTACTTCGAGGACAGCGGGCGCATGGCGGTGGAGCGCCTGCTGGACAGCCCCGTGCCCTTCAGCGCCATCTTCGCCGCCAACGACCAGATGGCCTTCGGCGCCGCGGTGGCGCTGCACGCGCACGGGCTGCGCGTGCCGGACGACGTCTCGCTGGTGGGCTTCGACGACCTGGCCAGTTCGGCCTACGTGGTGCCGCCGCTGACCACCGTGCACCAGGCGGGGCTGGAGCTGGGGCGCGTGGCGGCCAGCAGTCTGCTGGCGCTGCTGGCGGGCCAGGCACCGGGCCAGCAGCTGCCGCCGCCGCGGCTCATCGTGCGCGGCTCCACGCGCGCGCTGGCCGCGTCCGGGCCGGCTTCCCCGCGCGCGAGACGCTCTCCGCACTAATCCCGATTTGACGGCTGCAGCGCGCGGCCCTAGAGTGTGAAAGCGCTTTCAAGGCGATGGGCACCCGTCCGTCCGGCGCGGCGAAGGACCCGATGACGGTGGATGCAACGCGGCGGCGCACCAGCCTGGCCCTCGGGCTCGGCCTGGGCCTTGGCGTCGGCGCGCCCACCGTGCGCGCGGCGCCGACCCGCCGCCTGACGGTGGCCGCCTTCCCCGCCATCGACGCCGTCGTCAAGGCGGCCGAGCCGGCCTGGCGTGCACGCTTCCCCGACGTGCAGCTGGACGTGGTGGGCCGGCAGGTCACCGACCACCACGCGGCGATGATCACCGCGCTGTCGACGGGGTCGCAGCTGCCCGACGTGATGGCGCTGGAGATCCTCTACCTCGGCCGCTTCGCGCGCGGACGCGGGTTGGAAGACCTGCGCGCCGCACCCTACGAAGGCGAACGCCACCGCGCACGCTTCGCGCCGTTCGCCTGGCAGCAGGCAACGAACGCCCGCGGCGAGCTGGTGGCGCTGCCGTCCGACATCGGCCCCGGCACGCTGCTGTACCGCAGCGACCTGCTGGCCCGCGCCGGCCTGGACGAGGCCACGCTCACGCGCAGCTGGGCCAGCTTCGTGGAGTGCGGGCGGCGCATCCAGGCCGCCACCGGCGCCTTCCTGCTGTCGCACGCGCGGGACATGAAGGACATCGCGATCCGCATGGACCTGCAGCCGGGCGACGGGCTGCATTTCTCCAGCGACAACCGCGTGCTGGTGAACACGCCGCGCTTCGTGCGCGCCTTCGAGCTGGCGCGCGAGGTGCGGCGCTCCAGGCTGGACGCGCGCATCTGGGCCTGGTCGACCGACTGGTCCGAAGGCTTCCGCCGCGGCACCATCGCCACGCAGATGATGGGCGCCTGGCTGGCCGGCCACATGAACAGCTGGCTCGCGCCCGGCACGCGCGGCCTGTGGCGCGCGGCGCCGCTGCCCGAGGGCTCGTTCGCCGCCTTCGGCGGCAGCTTCTTCGCGATACCGCGCGGCGCCGATCCCGCCAACAAGCCGCTGGCCTGGGCGCTGCTGCAGATGCTGACGATGGACCGCGGCCTGCAGCTGGCCGCGTTCAAGGCGCACGACGCCTTCCCCGCGCTGGTGGACACCTACGACGACCCCTTCTTCGACGAACCGATTCCCTTCCTGGGCAACCAGCCCGCGCGCCGCCTGTGGCGCGAGACCGCGCGCCACATCACCGCGCCGGCGGTCAGCAAGCAGGACGCGTTTGCCGAGGAAGTGGTCAACACCGAGCTCGACAAGGTGCTGGACCGCGGCAAGGACATCGCCAGCGCCCTGGGCGATGCCGAGCGGCTGCTGCTGCGCCGCGCCAACCGCTGACACACATGCGCATCCTCCGCTCCCTGGGCCGCACCGTGACACCCGGCCGCGCACCCTACGTGCTGCTGCTGCCGTTCCTGGCGCTGTTCCTGGTGTTCGGCCTGTTCCCGCTGCTGTTCTCGCTGTTCCTGGCGTTCCAGAGCTGGGAGCCCACCAGCGGGCTCTCGGCAATGGACTACGTGGGCCTGTCGAACTTCGGCTTCGCGCTGCAGGACGAGTGGTTCTGGAAGTCGCTGAAGAACACGCTGTGGCTGGCGCTGGTGGCAGGCGTGCCGCAGCACCTGGTGGCGGTGCCGCTGGCGGTGGCGCTGGACGGCCTCTTCAAGCGCCGCCGCAACGCCGCGGTGGGCCTGTACTTCCTGCCCTACATCACCTCCACGGTGGCCATCGCGATCCTCTTCAGCTCGCTGTTCTCGGCCGACTACGGCCTCATCAACGCCGCGCTGTCGCACCTGCCGTTCTGGAACGCCGCCGCGCCCATCGACTGGCTCAACGACCCCGACGCGGTGAAACCCGCGATCGCGCTGCTGGTGTTCTGGCGCTTCGTCGGCTTCAACACCGTGCTGTACCTGGCGGCGCTGCAGACCATCCCGCGCGACCTCTACGAAGCGGCGACGATGGACGGTGCCTCGCGCTGGCGCCGGTTCCTGCACATCACGCTGCCGGGCATCAAGCCGATGATGCTGTTCGGCGTGACGCTCAGCGTCATCGGCGGGCTGCAGCTGTTCGAGGAGCCCTTCGTGCTGACCAACGGCAAGGGCGGCAGCGACCAGGCCGGCATGACCAGCGCGGTGTACCTGTACCGCACCGCCTTCGACTTCAACGACTTCGGCGGCGCCAGCGCGATGTCGTGGATCCTGCTGGCGGTGGTGGCGCTGCTCACCTGGCTGACGCACAAGGCCTTTGCACAGGGGCGCGGCGCATGAGGCCCGCACGCTGGATGGCCTATGCGCTGGTGGGCGCCGGTGCGCTGCTGATGCTGGCGCCGTTCTACTTCATGTTCGTGTTCGCCACGCAGTCGCGCACCGAGATCTTCAGCGTGCCGCCGCCGCTGTGGTTCGGCAACGACCTGCTGAACAACATCGCCATCCTCACGCAGCGCATCCCGTTCTGGCGCAACCTGGGCTGGAGCCTGTACGTGGCGCTGGCCTCCACCGCGCTGACGCTGCTGTTCTGCTCGATGGGCGGCTACGCCTTCGCGATGTTCGAGTTCCGCTTCAAGAAGCTGTTCTTCGCGCTGGTGATGGGCACGATGATGCTGCCCTCGTTCATGTCGATGATCCCCACGTTCATGATCATGGACGTGCTGGGCTGGATCGACCAGCCGCGCGCGCTGTACATCCCCGGCGCCGCCAGCGCCTTCGGCATCTTCCTGATGCGCCAGTACGTGGGCTCGGCGGTGCCGCGCGAGCTCATCGAGGCGGCGCGCATGGACGGCTGCAGCGAGCTCGGCATCTACGCACGCATCGTGCTGCCGCTGCTGAAGCCCGCGCTGGGCACGCTCGGCCTCGTGACCTTCATCAGCTCGTGGAACAACTTCATCGCGCCGCTGGTGGTGATGCGCACGCCGTCGCAGTACACGCTGCCGCTGGCGCTGCGCTCGATGCAGAGCCCGGTGGACACCGAGTGGGGCGCGCTGATGGCGGGCTCGGCGATCGCGACGCTGCCGCTGATCGTGCTGTTCGCGCTGGCCTCGCGCCAGCTCATCGCCGGCCTGACCGCAGGCGCCGTGAAGTAGACCCCTTTGAAGTTGACCTTCGAACCGAACCCGATGACCACCGCACCGCGCCGTTCCGACTTTCCCGCCGACTTCGCCTGGGGCGTGGCCACCAGCGCGTTCCAGATCGAGGGCGCCGCCACGGCCGACGGCAAGGGCCCGTCGGTGTGGGACCGCTTCTGCCGGCGGCCCGGCGCCATCGACGACGGCAGCAACGGCGACGTCGCCTGCGACCACGTGGCGCGCTGGCGCGACGACCTGGACATGATCGCCGGCCTGGGCGCCAACGCCTACCGCTTCTCGATCAGCTGGCCGCGTGTGCAGCCGCTGGGCGAAGGCGCGTGGAACCGCGCCGGGCTCGACTTCTACGACCGCCTGGTCGACGGCCTGCTGGAGCGCGGCCTGCAGCCGCACGTCACGCTCAATCACTGGGACCTGCCGGCCGCGCTGCAGGAGCAGGGCGGCTGGGGCAGCCGCGACACCGTGGGGCACTTCGTCGAGTACGCGCTCGGTGTGCAACGCCTGCTGGGCGACCGCATCCGCACCCTCACCACGCACAACGAGCCCTGGGTGGTGGCGGTGCTGGGCCACCGCACCGGCCAGTTCGCGCCCGGGCTCAAGGACGTGAAGCTGTCCAACCAGGTGGCGCACCACCTGCTGCTGAGCCACGGCCTGGCGCTGCGGGCGTTGCGCGCCTCGGGCTGCCGGACACCTTTGGGCATCGTGCTGAACCTGGCACCGATCCATCCGGCCACCGACAGCGCAGCCGACCGTGCCGAGGCGCGCCTGGAAGACGGCCGCGTGCTGCGCTGGTACCTCGATCCGCTGGTGCACGGCCGCTACCCGGAGGACGCCTGGGCCGCCTACGGCGACGACGTGCCCGAGGTGCGTGCGGGTGACCTGGAAGCGATTGCCGCGCCGCTGGACTTCGTGGGCATCAACTACTACACGCGCGTGCTGGCCAGCGCGACCGGCTCCGCGCCGGATGCGGCCGCGCGCGGCGCGCCGGTCACCGACATGGGCTGGGAGGTCTACCCCGACGGCCTGACCGAGCTGCTGCTGCGCGTGCAGCGCGACTACGCGCCGCCGCGGCTCTTCGTGGCCGAGAACGGCGCCGCCTTCGCCGATCGCCTGGAAGGTGGACGCGTGCATGACGCCGAGCGCGTGCGCTACCTGCAGACCCACATCGCCGCGGTGCAGCGCGCGATGCAGCAGGGCGCGAACGTCGCCGGCTACATGGTGTGGAGCCTGATGGACAACTTCGAGTGGTCCTACGGCTACGCCAAGCGCTTCGGCATCGTGCATGTCGACTACGCCACCCAGCAGCGCACGCTGAAGGACAGCGCGCTCTGGTACCGCGGCTTCCTGGCCGGGGCGGCCTGATGGGCGCGCTGCAGCTGCGCGGCCTGCGCAAGCGCTTCGGCGCCACCGAGGTGATCCAGGGCATCGACCTGGACGTGCGCGACGGCGAGTTCATCGTCTTCGTCGGGCCTTCCGGCTGCGGCAAGACGACCACGCTGCGCATGATCGCCGGGCTCGAGACCATCAGCGACGGCGAACTGCTGATCGACGGCCGGCGCGCCAACGATCTGCGCCCGGCCGACCGCGGCGCGGCGATGGTGTTCCAGAGCTACGCGCTGTACCCGCACATGACGGTGGCCGAGAACCTGGGCTTCGCGCTGAAGATGGCTGGCGAGCCCCGCGCCGCGCGCGACGCCGCGGTGCAACGCGCCGCCGAGACGCTGCGCATCACCGAGCTGCTGGCACGCTACCCGAAGGAGCTCTCGGGCGGCCAGCGCCAGCGCGTGGCCATCGGCCGCGCCATCGTGCGGCAGCCTAAGGTGTTCCTGTTCGACGAGCCGCTGTCGAACCTGGACGCGGCACTGCGCGTGGACATGCGCATCGAGCTGGCGCGGTTGCACCGCCAGCTGGGTGCGACCATGGTCTACGTGACGCACGACCAGACCGAGGCGATGACGCTGGGCGACCGCGTGGTCGTCTTCAACCGCGGCCGCATCGAGCAGGTGGGCGCGCCGCTGGAGGTCTACGAGCGGCCGGCCACCGAGTTCGTGGCGGCCTTCATGGGTGCGCCGCGCATCAACCTCGTCGACCGGCCGAGCGCCGCTTCGAGCCCCGCGCACCGGCAGCTGTGGGCGCTGCTGGGCGCCGTCGACGCGGCGCGCGCCGGCCTGCGCCCCGAGCACTTCCGGCTGGCCCATGCCGGCCTGCCCGCGCAGGTGGAGCTGGCCGAGCACCTGGGCGACACCTCCATCGTGCACCTGCGCGTGGAGGGCGTCGGCAACGCGCTGACCGTGAAGGCCTCGGCCGTGGCCGCGCGCGGGCTGGTGGCCGGGCAGCACGTGCAACTGGCCGCCGACGCCGCGCACGCGCTGGCCTTCGACGCCGAAGGCCGGCTGATCAACTGAAACGTCAGCGCGGCTTCTGCCAGACCCGCACCGAATCCACCTCCATCGTCACCGGGAAGATCGCGTCGTCCACGGGCCCGCCGAGGTCGCCGCCGATCGCGATGTTGAGGATCAGGAACTGCGGCGCGTCGAAGGGCCACTGCGCCTTGCCTTGCCCCAGGTTCGGATAGGTGAAGTGGTGCCTGCCGTCGATGCCGAAGCGGATCTCGCTCGGCGTCCAGTGCATCTGGTAGTCGTGGAAGGCGCGGCACACGTCGTTCAGCCGCGTGCCGCCGCCCTTGCCGTTGCCGCCGCTGCCCGAGGTGGTGTGCACGGTGCTGAACACGTGGTCGGGGTCCTTGCCCACCTGCTCCAGGATGTCCAGCTCGCCGGCCGCGGGCCAGTCGCCCTGGCTGGCCAGCATCCAGATCGCCGGCCAGGTGCCCAGCCCGCAGGGCAGCTTGGCGCGCACGCTGACGAAGCCGTAGGTCCAGTCGCCCTTGCCGCGCGTGATGAGCCGCGCCGAGGTGTAGCGCTGGCCGCCCCAGTCGGGCGCGCTGGAGAGCGACTCCTTGCGTGCCGTGATCACGAGCCTGCCGTCGCGCACCACGCTGTTCTCGGGCCGCGCGGCGCTGTAGTACTGCAGCTCGCGGTTGTGCCAGCCGGCCTTGTTCATGCCGGTGTCGTAGACCCAGCGCGCGGGGTCGGGCAGGCCGGGCTTGTCGAACTCGTCGCTGAAGACGAGCTGGTAGCCCGCCGGCACGGCCAGTGGCGGTTCGGCGGCCTCGCTGGGCAACGGGCCGCCGGCGCCGCAGCCGATGAGGCCGAGCATCGGCAGCAGGCGGGTCAGGGAATGTGGGCGTGTCATCGTGGTGGGGTGTCGTTGGGGGATGTCAGCGCAGCGCGCGCCGGGCGATGAGGGCGTGCGCGTCCTGCAGCGCACGCTCGATCGGTTTGTCGCGCAGCAGCACCTGGTCGAGCTCGGTGTTCACCACCTCGTCGGCGAAGGTGTCCTGCCGGTGCAGGCGCGGCGCGGCGATGCGCTCGGCCGCCGCCACCCACAGCCGCCGCGCCGGCTGGCCGCCGAGGAAGGGCACGGGGGCGTCGAACACCGGCGAGCGCTGGGCGGCGCGCAGGGCGGGGAAGGCGTCGTAGTGCTCGAAGGCCGCGAGCTGGCGGCCGCGATCCAGGCACATCAGGCGGATGAAGTCCCAGGCCAGCCGCTGCCGCTCGGGCGCGAGCCGCCGCGGCATCGCGTAGAAGATGCCGCCGTAGCTGGCGTTCGCGTCTTCCGGGAAAGGCGCGGCGCGCCACAGCCCGGCGGTCTGCGGCGCCACCCAGCTGCCGAGCTGCCCCACCATCCACGCGCCACCCAGTTCGGTGGTGATGTGGCCGCGGCGCAGCGATTCGGCCCACTCGTTGGACCAGGGCTGCTGCCTCGCGTCCAGCCCTTCGCGGCGGATGGTGCGCGCCAGCTCGAAGGCGCGGCGGAAGCGCGGCGCGTCCAGCTGCACGCGGTTGGCACCGTCGAAGTACAGGCCCTCGCCGGGGCGCAGCCCGCTGCGGACCACGATGTCCTTCAGCGCACGCACGTGCACCAGCAGCCGGGCGCCGGTGCGGGCGCGGATCTGGCGGCCGGCCTCGACATAGTCGTCCCAGCTGCGCGTGAGCGCCGCGGGCGCCAGGCCCGCGCGTTCGAGCACGTCGTGCCGCAGCAGCATGGTGCCCGGGCCGATGTCGGCCGGCGCGGCCACCACCTCGCCGCGCGGCGATCCGGCCTGCGCATAGGCGAACGGCGTGAAGGCCTCGCGCTGCGCCTCGATGCCGAAGACGCGCAGGTCCTGCAGACCGGTGCCGAAGGCGAAGCGGCCGAGCTGGCTGGCTTCCAGCGCCATCACGTCGGGCAGTTGCGACGCGGTGGTGAGCGCGGTGGCCATCGCGGTGTGGTGGTCGGCGTAGGGGCGGCCCACGACGTCCAGCGCCACGTCCGGGTGCAGCGCCGACCAGGCCGGTTGCGCGGCCGCCACGATGCGGTCCACGAGCGGAAAGGCGGCCACGTTCAGCGGCGCCACGCGCGCACGCGCCGGCGGCGCGGCGGCACCGAAAGCGGCGGCCGGCAGCAGCGACAGCAGGGCACGGCGGGATGGGCTTCGCATGGCGGGTAAAGGAAGGCCGGCCCTCTGATGAAAGCGCTTTCATCATGGGCGTTCCGGAAGTCAGCGTCAATCGCTGGTTAACCCGGAGCGCACACCCGAGGGTGTCTCCTAGGTACCAAGCCCGGGCCCCGGCCCTATGCTTTTGTGAAAGCGCTTTCAAGCGCAGCGCCCCGCTGCCCGTTCACGACCCCTTCCACACGCACGGAGACAAGCACATGACAAGAACGCACCGCGCATCCCGCCTGCCGGCCTTCCGCCTGACGCACCTGGCGTCGGCCTGCGGCCTGCTGCTGGCGGCGGGCACCGCGCAGGCCCAGCAGGCCCAGCCGGCGGCCGCGCCGCCGGCCTCGGCGGCCTCGGCGGCGCAACCGGTGGAGACGGTGGTCATCCGCGGCATCCGGCGCAGCCTGGAGTCGTCGGTGGACCTGAAGCGCGCCAGCACCGGCGTGGTGGACGGCATCGTCGCCGAGGACATCGGCAAGTTCCCCGACACCAACCTGGCCGAGGCGATGCAGCGCATCAGCGGCGTGTCGATCGACCGCACCGCCATCGGCGAGGGCTCGCGCGTCACGGTGCGCGGCGTCGGCCCCGACTTCAACCTGGTGCTGCTGAACGGACGCCAGATGCCGGCCTCCAGCATCCAGGACACCAGCGCATCGAACTCGCGCGCCTTCGACTTCGCGAACCTGGCCTCGGAGTCGATCGCGGCGCTGGAGGTCTACAAGACCGGCCGCGCCAGCACGCCCAGCGGCGGCATCGGCGCCACCATCAACATCAAGACCGCGCGGCCGCTGGAGAACCCCGGGCTGGTGGCCAGCGTGGGCGTGAAGGCGGTGATCGACCAGTCCAACAGCCGCCTGCCCGGCGCGCTGCAGGGCGACAAGGTCACGCCCGAGATCTCGGGCATCTACAGCAACACGTTTGCCGACGGCACCTTCGGCGTGGCCATCACCGGCAGCTGGCAGAAGCGCTCGCTGGGCTACAACCAGGCCAGCGTGCCCGGCGGCTGGCGCGCCTTCCGCGGCGACGAGAACAACTGGGGCACGATCCCGCAGCCCGGCACGCCGGGCTCCGAGAACATCACCAACCGGCCCAAGCCCACCGATGTGTACTCGGTGCCGCAGAACATCAACTACAGCGTCAACGGCGTGCAGCGCGAGCGCACCAACGGCCAGCTGACGCTGCAGTTCGCGCCCAGCAAGGACCTCACGCTGACGCTGGACCACACCTACAGCCAGCAGAAGATCCACACGCTGCGCAACGAGCTGTCGGCCTGGTTCAACTTCGGCCCCTCGTCGAGCTCGTGGACCGACGGCCCGGTGGCCGCGCCCAAGTTCTATTCCGAGACCATCGTGCCCGCCACCAGCGACATCGCGATGGGCGGCGCCAAGTACGGCACCAAGAACGAGAACCGCTCGACCGGCTTCAACGCGGCCTGGAAGGTGTCGGACAAGCTGGCGCTGGAGTTCGACGCCCACAGCTCCACCGCCACCTCGGGTGCCGACAGCCCCTACGGCAGCAACGCGGTGCTGGGCACGGCCAGCTTCAACCGCGGCACCACCGCGGTCGACTTCACGCAGGACTTCCCGGTGCTGAGCATCACCGGCTCGCAGATCGACGCGTCGCTGATGCAGGTGACCGGCTCGTCGTTCCGCAACAGCTACATGAAGGCCGGCGTCGACCAGGCGCAGGTCAAGGGCAAGTGGAAGCTGTCCGACGTGTCGCGGCTGGACTTCGGCGTCGGCGCGACGAAGGTGGACAACCGCTCGGCCTTCTCCAACGTGCAGCGCGACACCTGGGGCGGCGCCACCAGCGCGGCCGACTACCCCGACAGCGTCTGGCGGCCGGACACCATCCGCCCGTACTTCGGGCGCATCGGCGGCAGCGGCAGCCCGGCGCTGTTCAACAACTTCTTCACCTGGGACTTCGAGACCGTGCGCGCGCTGGCCTCGGCCGCCGCGGGCAACGATGCGCTCTACCGCAAGAGCGACGACTTCACCACCGACCGGCGGGTGAAGGAGAAGTCGCAGAGCGGCTACCTGCAATACAACACGGACTGGGACTTCATCGTGCCCTGGAGCGGCGCCTTCGGCGTGCGCTACGAGAAGACCGACGTCACCTCCACCGCGCTGGTGCCCACCGCCACCGGCATCAGCTGGGTGGCGAACAACGAGTTCTCGGTGGCCTTCGGCGCGCCGGGCTTCACCACGCTGACCGGCAGCTACAAGTACTTCCTGCCCAGCATCGACCTCGACGCCGACATCAACGACCGCACCAAGCTGCGCCTGAGCTACGGCGAGACCATCGGCCGCCCGGGATGGGGCGACATCCAGGGCGGGCAGACGATCAACCAGCTGGTGCGCATCAACGGCGGCACCGGCGCGCAGGGCAACCCGGGCCTGAAGCCGCTGAAGTCGAAGAACATCGACCTCTCGCTGGAGTTCTACTACGCCAAGGGCAGCTACGTCGCCGCGGGCATCTTCCAGAAGGAGATCGACAACTACATCGGCGTCACCACCGTCAACGGCACGCCGTTCAACCTGCGCACGCCGGCCGGCGGCGCGCTGTTCACCGAGGCCGTGGGCACCGGCGGCTGCGTCACCAGCGACCTCACCTGCATCCGCAACTACATCCTGCGCACCTACAACGGCCGCAACGGCGTGGTGCGCGGGCCCGACGACGCCAACGGCAACGCCACCGGCACCATCGCCGGCCAGCCGGGCGACCCGGTGGCGAACTTCGCGATCACGGTGCCGGCCAACCAGAAGTCGGCCAGCCTGCGCGGCCTGGAGCTGAGCCTGCAGCACGCCTTCGGCCAGAGCGGCTTCGGGGTGCAGGTGAACTACACCTACGTGACCTCGGGCCTCAAGTACGACAACGCCAACCTGGGCGAGCAGTTCGCGCTGGAAGGGCTGTCGAACTCGGCCAACCTGGTGGGCTTCTTCGAGAACGACAAGTTCAACGTGCGCGCGGCCTACAACTGGCGCGGCAAGTTCCTGAGCGGCCGCTTCGACGGCAGCGGGCTGCCCAACCCGGTGTACACCGAGGCCTACGGCCAGTGGGACCTGAGCGCCGGCTACAAGGTGACCGACAAGCTCTCGCTGCAGGCCGAGGTGATCAACCTCAACGACGGCGTGCAGCGCCTGCACGGACGCACCAAGGAGCAGGTGCTGTACGTGACCCAGACGGGCCGCCGCTATATGCTGGGCGCGCGCTACCAGTTCTAGATGGACCGCATCAACGACTCACGGACACCCGTCCGCCGCGTGGTGATCGCCGGCGGCGGCACCGCCGGCTGGATGGTGGCCGCCTGCCTGGGCAAGACGCTGGGCAAGCGGCTGGACATCCGGCTGGTGGAGTCCGACGAGATCGGCACCGTGGGGGTGGGCGAGGCCACCATCCCCACGCTGCACACCTTCCACGAGCTGCTGGGCCTGGACGAGGCCGCCTTCATGGCGGCCACCCAGGCCACCTTCAAGCTCGGCATCCGCTTCGAGAACTGGCGCAACCTGCGCGAGGACTACATCCACTCGTTCGGCCTCACCGGCAAGGACCACTGGACCGCGGGCTTCCAGCACTTCTGGCTCGCCGGCCGCGAGCGCCGCATCGCGCACGACTACGGCGACTACTGCCTGGAGCTGCGCGCCGCCGAGGAAAGCCGCTTCGCGCACCTGCCGCGCAACGGCATGAACTACGCGTACCACTTCGACGCCTCGCTCTACGCCGCCTACCTGCGGCGCTTCAGCGAAGGCTTCGGCGTGCAGCGCATCGAGGGCCGCATCGCCGCGGTGGAGCAGCACGAGAACGGCGACATCCGCGCGCTGCGGCTGGACGGCGGCGCGCTCGTCGAAGGCGACCTCTTCATCGACTGCACCGGCTTTCGCGCACTGCTGATCGGCCAGACGCTGAAGGTGCCCTACGAGGACTGGACCCACTGGCTGCCCTGCGACAGCGCGGTGGCGGCGCAGACCGCCTCGGTGGGCCCGGCCGTGCCCTACACGCGCTCGATCGCGCACCCCTGGGGCTGGCAGTGGCGCATCCCGCTGCAACACCGCGTGGGCAACGGGCTGGTCTTCAGCAGCCGCCACCTGGCCGACGAGGACGCCAAGGCCACGCTGCTGGCCAACGTGCAGGGCGAGGTGCTGACGCCGCCGCGCGTGCTGAAGTTCAGGCCCGGGCAGCGCGAGGCGGTGTGGACGCGCAACGTGGTGGCCATCGGCCTGGCCAGCGGCTTCCTGGAGCCGCTGGAATCCACCAGCATCCACCTGATCCAGCGCGGCATCATCCGGCTGCTGCAGATGTTCCCCAACGCCGGCATCCGCGCCAGCGACATCGCCGAGTACAACCGGCAGACGCGCGACGAGCTGGAGCACATCCGCGACTTCATCATCCTGCACTACCACGTCACCAACCGCAGCGACGTGCCGTTCTGGCGCGAGCTGCGAGCGATGGAGGTGCCCGCGTCGCTGCGCCACCGCATCGAGCTGTTCCGCCAGACCGCGCGCGTGTTCCGCAACGCCAACGAGCTGTTCGCCGAGAACTCGTGGATCCAGGTGATGCTGGGCCAGGGCGTGGTGCCCGAGCAGCACCACCCGGTGGCCGACCTGATGGGCGACGACGAGTTGAAGGGCTTCCTGGAAGAGATCCGCCAGCACGTGGCCCGCACGGTGGTTCAGCTGCCCACGCACCAGGCCTACGTGGAGCGCTACGCCAGCGGCCAGCCGTCACCGCGGCCGGTGCTGGTGAAGGGCTGACCCCGGCCTCCGGCGGCCGCGGCGGGCCGCGGTACGATGCCCGCCGCCCATGCCGCCCGACACCATCATCCACTGGGTCTTCGACCCCATCGCGCTGCGCATCGGCCCGCTGTCGCTGCACTGGTACGGCATGTTGTGGGCCGCAGCCTTCATCCTCGGCGAGGTCATCGCGCGCCGCCAGCTGCGCGCGGTGGGCCGCACCGATGTCGACGTCTCCTCGCTGACCGCCTTCGCGCTGCTGGGCACCATCGTCGGCGCGCGCCTGGCCCACTGCTTCTTCTACGACCCCGGCTACTACCTGGCGCACCCGCTGAAGATCCTGGCGGTGTGGGAAGGGGGCCTGGCCAGCCACGGCGGCGCGGTAGGCCTGATCGCGGTGCTGGCCTGGGCCACGCCGCGTTTCGCGCGCGGGTTGCCGCTGCTGACGCTGCTGGACGTGGTGGCGCTGCCGGCCACGATCGGCGGCATGCTGATCCGCTGCGCCAACTTCCTGAACTCCGAGATCGTCGGCGTGCCGGTGGCCTCGGGCGCCTGGGGCGTGGTGTTCCAGAGCGTCGATGCACGGCCGCGCCACCCGGCGCAGCTCTACGAAGCCGCCTGCTACGCGGTGATCGCGGTGGTGCTGTGGGCGCTGGCGCGGCGCGGCGACATCTGGCAGCGCCGCGGCGAGCTCACCGGCTGGTACCTGGTGCTGGTGTTCGGCGCACGCGCGGTGGTGGAGATCTGGAAGACGCCGCAGGCCGTCTACGAGGCCGGGCAGCTGGTCACCGTGGGCCAGTGGCTCAGCGTGCCCTTCATCGCGCTGGGCCTGTGGCTGATCGTGCACGCGCGCCGCGGCGGCGCCGCGGTGCCGGCTTGAACGGGCCGCCGTCACCCGCGCAGCTGGCCACGCTGGCCAACGGCCTGCGCGCGGTCGCGGTGCCGATGCCGTGGCGGCACACCGCGAGCCTGAGCGTGTTCATCCGCACCGGCAGCCTGCACGAGCCGCGCAAGCTCAACGGCATCAGCCACCTGGTCGAGCACATGGCCTTCAAGGGCACGGCCACGCGCGACTGCCAGCGCATCAACCTCGACGCCGAACGGCTGGGCGCCGAGGTCAACGCGCACACCGACAAGGACCACACGGCCTTCCACGTCGAAGGCCTGGCGCACGACCTGCCGGCCTTCGTGGAGCTGCTGGCCGACATCGTGCTCCACAGCACCTTCCCGGCCGACGAGCTGGAGCGCGAGCGCCAGGTGATCCTGCACGAGTTCACCGAGTTCGAGGAAGACCCGTCGTCGATGGCCTTCCAGCTCTTCGACCGTGCCTGCTACGGCCTGCACCCCGCCGGCCAGCCGGTGATCGGCAACCGCGCGAACCTGAAGCGCTTCACGCGCACGGATCTGCTGGACTACGTGGGCCGCCAGTACACCGCCGGCAACGTGGTGGTGGCGGCCGCCGGCGCCATCGACGAGACCGCCTTCTTCCGCGCCGTGGAAGCCGCCTTCGGCTGCATGCCACGCGGCAGCGACAACGCGGTGCCCGACCCGGCCTGGATCGGCGGCCTGAAGCTGCGCCGCATGGGCGGCAGCTCGCAGTGCCACGCGGTGCTGGGCTTCGAGGCGCCTTCGCTGCGCGACGAGCGCCACCTGCCGCACGTGCTGGCCGCGGCGCTGCTGGGCGAGGGCATGAGCTCGCCGCTGCTCGACGAGATCCGCGAGCGCCGTGGCCTCGCGTACTACACCGCCTGTTCGGCCGACGTGCTGCCGCTCGCGGGGCAGTTCGTGATCGAGGCCGCCACCGCGCCCGAGCAGGCCGAGGAGTTCTTCGTCGCGGTGGCGCGGCTGCTCGACGAGCAGGCCACCCGCACCGATGCCGTGGCGCTGCAGCGCGCGCGCAACCAGCTCACGGTGCGTGCGCTGCGGGCGCTGGAGCAGCCCTCGCGCCGGCTCGAAGCCGCCGCGCAGGACGTCTTCACCTTCGGCCGCGTGCGCGACACCGCCGAATGGCTGCAGCGCCTGCAGGCCGTGGGCGACGCCGACCTGCGCGCTGTCTTCGCCCGCATGCGCCAGGGCGCCGCCGCAGTGGCGCTGGCCGGCAGCGTGCCGGCGCGCGTTCGCGAGAAGGCGGCGGCACTCTTCACCGCGGGCGCGGCCGGCGACGAGGAAGGCTGATGGCGCACGATCCCTGGCTGGATCGCTGGCTGCCCACGCTGGCACGCCACGCCGGCGGCGGCGCGGTGATGGAGATCGGCTGCGGCGCGGGCGAGGACACGGCCACGCTGCTCGCCGCCGGCCTGCCCGTGATCGCCTTCGACCGCGCGCCCGAGGCCGTGGCCGCGGCGCGCGCGCGTGCACCGCAGGCGCGCATCGAGTGCTGCGACATCCGCGATCCCTTCCCCGCCGAACCCGGCAGCCTGGGCGCGGTGGTGGCGAGCCTGTCGCTGCACTACTTCGGCTGGGGCGAGACGCAGGCCATCGTGCAGCGCGTGCGCGAGGTGCTGCGCCCCGGCGGGCTGCTGCTGTGCCGGCTGAACGCCGACGACGACGTCCACTTCGGCGCGCAGGGCCACCCGCCCATCGAGCCGCACCTGTTCATGGTCGACGGCCACCCCAAGCGCTTCTTCGACGAAGATCAGGTGCAGCGCCTGTTCGCCGGCGGCTGGCAGATCCAGTCGCTGCGCCGCGACGTGTCGCTCAAGTACGGGCAGCCGAAGTCGCTGCTCGAGGTGGCCTGCGAGCGCGTGGGCGCCTAAGCCGCCGTCATCGCCTGCAGCTGCGCGCGCAGCGCCTTGCGCCCCGCCGCGTTGGTGGCGCGGAAGGCCTGCAGCGCCAGATCCAGGAACTGCTGCTCGGCCGGCGTGATCACGCTGGTGGGCCGGTCCTCGTCGAGCCAGCCCGCGCCCTTGCCGCACAGCTGCTCGATCTGGCGCGCCAGCTTGTCGCCGATGGGCCGCGCCGACTTGATCTGGCTCCACATGCTGGGCGAGATCTGCAGCCGCGCCGCGAAGGCCTGCTCCAGCCCCTTCGGCCCCGCGCCGCCGGCAAGCGCCTTCTCGGCGTGATCCTGGAACAGCGCCAGCACGTTCTGGCGCCTCGTGACGGTGATGCTGGACAAGGTGGACCGGTGCGGAGAAACAACGCGAGGAGCCGAATTGTCGCAGGGGCTTGACCGCGGGGTAAACACTCTTTACAGTCCGCCCCGCACTGAAGGACCTCCTGTCCTTCGGGCACACACAAGCTCAACGAGACCATCACCGTGAAGCCGCGCTGCATCGTCAAGACACTGCCAGCCCCCTGGGGGCAGACGGTGTTCGTGCGCGCCTTTGCGGGCATGGACTCGTTGCATGCGGCCCATCGCGGCTACCGGCTTGATCGGCCGGTCCGCAGCGAGGGTCCGCCATTTCCGGGAGAGGGAAGCGCCTAAGGCGCGCGCCCCTCGCTCTCTGTTCGCAGAGGCCCGGATTCCGAAAGGATCCGGGCCTTTGTCTTTTTCACCGTTCACAACCGGTTCGCGCATCGGCGCGAACCGCAACGGCACCGGCAACGGTGCCCGCTCTTTAACAAGTTGCCGCAAGACGACCTCGGTACTGGCCGATGGTTCGTCTTGCACCTTTGCGGATGTAGCTCAGACGGTAGAGCACGGTCATGCCACGCGTCATGGCTGCCGGGCCACGAGTTCGACTCTCGTCATCCGCTCCACTTCGGGTGTGTCCATGCACTCCGAGGCCGCACGCATGGTGTTGACGGCCCGGGATGTGCGCGGCCCCAGGGCCCGACCACGTGCAGCGAGACACCACGTCCGACGGGACGCTCGCGCGTGGGCACAGCCGAAGTGGAAGCGCGGGTTCGACCCCGCGCGCAATACCAGATCAAAAGAAGCCCTCGTCGAGCTCGCGCTTCGGGGGTGGAAATCGGCCGCAACGATTGGGCGGCGCCGGAACCCGTGACCGGATGGCATCGATCGCCGAGATAGCTCAGCCGGTAGAGCGGCGCGTTGAAAGCGCGTGCGCCGGAGGTTCGAATCCTTCTCTCGGCACCAGACTTGAACCTCGTTAGCTCAACGGGACACAGAGCGCCGGTCTACGAAGCCGGAGGTTGCACGTTCGAGTCGTGCACGAGGTACCAACAGCAATCTCGGTGTGGCGCAGTTGGCAGCGCGCATGGTTCGGGACCATGAGGCCGCAGGTTCGAGACCTGCCACCGAGACCAGTCTTCCAGCGTGCGCTTGGGCGTGGCCGTAGCTCAACGGCAGAGCCGCGGGTCGTGACCCCGCTGGCGCCGGTTCGACTCCGGCCGGTCACCCCCAAGCGCATGCGTTCTCATCAACCCCTCGTGGCGGAACTGGAATACGCACCGGTCTCAGAAACCGGAGCCGCAAGGCATGTCCGTTCGACCCGGACCGAGGGGACCAACAGCACCTCAACCAAGCAACACCCCCATGGCACGCTCGATGATCCAGCGCAGGCAGGACGCCGAGCGCGAACGAAACGCGATCTACGCCGAGACGCTGCGCTGCGTGACACGCCGCCCGCGTCTGGCCCCCGACTTCCGCCAGGCCATCGACGACGCCGAGCGCGGCTTCGTCGGTGTCGCCGTGCGCGACGGCGCCACCTGGCGCCCGCAGATGAAGACGCGCGACACCGGGCGGCTGCGCCTGGCCGCGGCGCGGCACCTGTTCGCGTGCTACCCGGTGCCGGCGACGCTCGAGCACATCTGGATCGACGACGCCGGCCTGGCCGCCGACGAGGTGCGGCTGCGCCGCGCCTGGTACGTTGCCGCGGCGCGTGGCGAGTCGCTCTACAAGGCCGGCGCGCGCGCCTGGCTGACGCGCAAGGAAGTCCATGCGTTCCTGCATGCGCCGCCCGGCCTCGGCTTTGACGGTGCGATCTGGTACGCGATCGCGTGCTCCTACAGCGAGGATCCGGCGCGGGCATGGGCCGTGGCACGCTCGAAGATCACGCGCACGCCGCGCAGCGAGATGGCCTTCTGGCGCGAGGCGGCGCGCTTCTTCTGCGCCCACCCGGTGCCGGTGGAGACGATCGACGACCTGTGCGACTACCTGGCCGACTGCCGCCGGCGCGACCGGGGCTACCGCCTGGACGGCCGCACGCTCGCCAGCCTGACCCGCCGCATGCACGAGTGGCACCGCGACATCGCGGCCATCGAGCGCATCGAGGCCATCCGCCGGCGCGCCCGGCGCGGCGACGCGACCGCGATGGCGCCCGACGCCAGCTGGGCCGGTTCCGCGCTCGCCGACTGGGAGTGGGCGCCCTCGGCCCGGGACGCCAAGGCCCGCGGCGAACGCTTCGTGGTGCGGCAGCTGAAGAAGGCCGAGGACCTGGTGATGGAAAGCCGCGCGATGCGCCACTGCGTGTCGACCTACGCCGGCAAGTGCATCACCGGCCATGCCTCGATCTGGTCGCTGCGCCGCTGCACGAAGGACGCCATCGACCGGCTGCTGACGATCGAAGTCGACGGCCAGGACCGCGCCGTGCAGGTGCGCGGCTTCGCGAACCGTCTCGCGCACGCCGACGAGCGCAACGTGCTCGAACGCTGGGCGCGGGCGCGCGGCATTGCGCTGCGTTGAAGGAACACCAACCTCGGCCATGAAAGGAGGCCGACCATGCACGCACACCGACACCACAGCCACGTGCTGCAACTCGACATCCAGGGCACGCCGCAGGCGTGGATCTCGCTCGAGCAGGCGGCCACGCACGTGGCCACCGGTTCGGTGGCCTGGTTCGACGGCAGCGGCCCGCTGGCCACGCTGCGCGGCGGCTTCAACGTCGCACGCGGCCGCCAATCGCTGATCGAGGTGCACCCGATCATCGCGCTGCATGGCGCCTCGCGCGTCAACCTGTTCGACATCGTGCCGGCGTTCGCGAAGGAGAAGCTGTTCCGCCGCGACCGCTTCACCTGCGCGTACTGCGGCGGGGTCTTCGCCGAACGCGAGCTGTCGTGCGAGCACATCGTGCCGCAGTCGCGCGGCGGCGGCTGGACCTGGATGAACCTGGTCACCGCCTGCGGCGCATGCAACGGCCGCAAGGCCGACCGCACGCCCGAAGAGGCAGGCATGCCGCTGCTGTACCTGCCGTACGTGCCGAGCCGCTTCGAGGCCTTTCTGCTCGAAGGCAGGCACATCCGTGCCGACGTGCACGAGTGGCTGGCCGCGCGCCTGCCGAAAGGATCGCGCCTGGGCTGACGAAGCCCGGCGCCCAAGCATCTGCTGTCAAAGGCGAACGCTCACAGGCCAGGGGTTCGTGAACCCCGCCGGTGGGCGGCACCCGGCCGCGCGCCGTCGGTGCCGACCATGCCGCGTCGCACGGAAGCAGCGGATATCCGGTCACCGATGGTTCGCACCGCGAGGTGCCGGGTTCGATTCCTGGGTGACCACCACTGGATAGCTCAGTCGGGTAGAGCAACGACCTGAACCGTCGTCTGTCGCGGGTTCGAATCCCGCTCCATCCAAACCGGTCGAAAGACCACGCCGAACGTGCAGCCGAGGCGCCAGCCGACCGCTGCATCAGCGGCAGCCGCTTGCACGCCGGGCAAGCGGGGCTTCGTGTCCGCGGCCAGCCGAGGTTGTCGTCAGGGAGGCGATCGACCGACGCGCACCGCGGCACCCGGGCCCTGGCATCCGGCGTCCGCGGCCGCCCCTGTAACGGCACCTGTTCCCTCCACACGCTTCAACCAAGAAGGAGAACTCCCATGATGCTCAAGCGTGTCACCGTGAAGAAGAACGAGCGCGGCCTGCTGCTGCGCAATGGCGATTTCGAATGCGTGCTGCAACCCGGCACGCACTGGCTGTTCGCCGGCCTGGACGCGCTGCACGTCGACGTGTTCGCGCTGGAACAGCCGCTGTTCGCCCACGCGCTGGCCGACTACCTGATGGCCAGGGAGCCGGAGGTGGTGGACAGCGCGTTCGTGCGCGTCGAGCTGAACGAGCGCCAGGTCGGCCTGCGCAGCGAGAACGGCGTGCTGGTCGAGCTACTGGCACCCGCCACGCGGCGCCTGTACTGGAAGGGCGTGGTCGACGTGCAGGTCGAGGTGATCGACCTCGCGCCGTCGGCCGAGCTGCCGGCGGCGCTGGCGGCGCGCCTGGTGCAGACGCAGCTGCGTCCGCGCGCGATCGCGGGCCTGGCGGGCGTGCTGCAGGTGCAGGTGCCGGAGCACGGCGCCGGCATCCTGTGGATCGACGGCAAGGTCGAGCGGCTGCTGGCGGCCGGTTCGTACGCCTTCTGGAAGTTCGGCCGCAACGTGTCGGTGGAACTCGTGGATCTGCGTCTGCAGACCGTCGAAGTCACCGGTCAGGAGATCCTGACCAGGGACAAGGTGGCGCTGCGGCTGAACCTCTCGGCCACCTGGCGCTACACCGACGTGCTGAAGGCGCACAAGGAGCTGGCCAAGCCCGCGGACCACCTGTACCGCGAGCTGCAGTTCGGGTTGCGTGCGGCCGTGGGCACGCGGACGCTGGACGAGCTGCTCGAGAACAAGACGGTGATCGACGAGGTCGTCACCGCCCAGGTGCGGGCCAGGCTGGCCGACTTCGGTCTGCAGCTCGACGGCGTGGGCGTGAAGGACATCGTGCTGCCGGGCGAGATGAAGACCATCCTCGCCCAGGTGGTGGAGGCGGGCAAGTCCGCCGAAGCCAACGTGATCCGTCGGCGCGAGGAGACGGCGGCGACCCGTTCGCTGCTGAACACCGCGAAGGTGATGGAGGACAACCCCGTCGCCCTGCGGCTGAAGGAGCTCGAGACGCTGGAACGCGTGGCCGAGCGCATCGACAAGATCTCCGTGTTCGGAGGTCTGGACCAGGTGCTCAACGGGCTGGTGAAGCTGCGTTGAGCCCGCCCCGAAGCACCGCGTGGTGCGGGTTGGGGGAGGCTGCATCGGCAGCCTCCCCGGGGCGACGACAACGAGAATGCAAGCCATGAACACCGAAACCCAAGACAAGAAGCAGCCCAAGGTCAAGCAGCCGCCGGTGCTGTTCGCCAAGACCCAGGCCGTCATCGGCAAGCTGGCCGAGCGCCTGGGCGGCCCCATCGTGAGCTACTGGAACAACCCGCGCGGTTCGGTCTGCCACTCCGACGTGGTGGCGCTGTACGACGTGCTGGGCCGCCTCGGCCGCCACGACACGATCCACCTGTTCCTGAAGAGCGACGGCGGCAGCGGCCAGGTGTCGCTGCGGCTGGTGAACCTGCTGCGGCAGCACTGCCGCCAGCTGGTGGCGCTGGTGCCGCTGGAGTGCGCGTCGGCCGCGACGATGATCGCGATCGGCTGCGACCGCATCCTGATGGGCCCGACGGCCTATCTCACCGCGGTGGACACCTCGCTGAACCACGCGCTCTCGCCGGTGGACCGCGACAACGACCGCGTCAGCGTGAGCCTGGACGAGCTGCAGCGCGTGATCCGCCTGTGGCGCGAGCAGCACAGCGACCAGGCCGAGAACCCGTACCGCTCGCTGTTCCAGTACGTGCACCCGCTGGTGATCGGCGCGGTGGACCGGGCCGAGTCGCTGTCCATCATGCTGTGCCGCGACCTGCTGGCCAACCACATCGCCGACGAGGCGGCGGCCGAGCGCATCGCCACCACGCTGAACTCGAAGTACCCGTCGCACAGCTACCCAATCCTGCTCGACGAGGCGGTGAAGATCGGCCTCAAGGCCGAGCGCATGCCGGCCGAGGTGAACGCACTGCTGCTGGAGCTGAACGGCCACTACAGCGAGATGGGCCAGAAGGCGACGACCGACTTCGACGAGATCCGCGCCCACGGCAACGAGATCGTGAACATCTGGGAGGCGCCGGGGGCGCAGGTGTTCTACCAGCAGGACAAGGACTGGTTCTACCGCGCCGAGGAACGGCGCTGGATCACGATGAACGACAACAGCGGCTGGCGGCGCATCGAGCGCGCCGGCGGCCGCATCAAGCACAGCCTGCTGCACGTGGCCTGAGAAAGGGGCCGCGGCAGCGGGCCCCTTCTCAGGAGAAGCATGATGGAAACCAACTACATCCACGAAGACGTCGGCGGCGGCGTGCCGCTGAAGATGTGGACCCGCGGCGTGCCGGTGGAGGACGCCGCCAAGCGCCAGCTGGAGAACGCGGCGCGTCTGCCGATCGTGTTCAGGCACATCGCCGCGATGCCCGACGTGCACTTCGGCATCGGCGCCACCGTCGGCTCGGTGATCCCGACCATCAAGGCCATCATCCCGGCCGCGGTGGGCGTGGACATCGGCTGCGGCATGATCGCCTGCAAGACCACGCTGACCGCGGAAGACCTGCCGGACAACCTGGGCCCGCTGCGCTCGGCGATCGAGCGCGCGGTGCCGCACGGCCGTGCGCCGGGCAGCCGCGACCCGGGTTCCTGGCAGAAGGCGCCGGGTTCGGTGAACACCGCCTGGGCGCAGCTGGAACCCGAGTTCACCGAGCTGTGCCGCGACTACCCGAAGCTGGCCAGGACCAACCACATCCAGCACCTGGGCACGCTGGGCACGGGCAACCACTTCATCGAGGTCTGCCTGGACGAGCAGAAGTTCGTCTGGTTCATGCTGCACTCGGGCTCGCGCGGCGTGGGCAACTTCATCGGCACGATGTTCATCGAGCTGGCGAAGCAGGACGCGCTGCGAAACAACGCCAACCTGCCCGACCGCGACCTGGCCTACTTCGAGGAAGGCAGCCGCTACTTCGGCGACTACGTGCGCGCCGTGGGCTGGGCGCAGAAGTTCGCCGCCATCAACCGCGAGGTGATGATGAAGCGCGTGATCGAAGCGGCGAAGACCGTGATCCACAGGAACTTCCAGTCGCACGTCGAGGCGGTGAACTGCCACCACAACTACGTGCAGAAGGAGCATCACTTCGGCGAGGACGTGTTCGTCACCCGCAAGGGCGCGGTGAGCGCGAAGGCCGGGCAGCTGGGCATCATTCCCGGCAGCATGGGCGCGCGCAGCTACATCGTGCGCGGCAAGGGCAACGCGGATTCGTTCGAGAGCTGCTCGCACGGCGCCGGGCGCGTGATGAGTCGCGGCGAGGCCAAGCGCCGCTTCACGCTGGCCGACCACCGCGCCGCCACCGAGGGTGTCGAGTGCCGCAAGGACAAGGACGTCATCGACGAGACGCCCGCGGCCTACAAGGACATCGACGCCGTGATGGAGGCGCAGCGCGACCTGGTCGACGTGGTGCACACGCTGAAGCAGGTGGTGTGCGTGAAGGGGTGAGCGCGGCTCGCCCCGCCAGCGCCTTCGAGGGCACCCGGTTCGCGCCGGGTGCCCTTTTTCTTTGGGCGCTTGACGCCGCGCAAGGTGCGCGCGCCCGGGGCGCGCACAGTGGGGCCCATGACGAAGACCCGCTTCCTGCCCGCCCTTCTCGCGCTCGCCGCCACGCTGCTGGCCGGTTGCGCGGTGGAGTGGCAGAACCGGCAGCCGAGCCGGACATTGCAGCGCGAAGCCGCGGCGCCGGGCTCGGTCTACGCCGGCTGGCGCGTCTACCAGGCGCGCTGCGCGCGCTGCCACGGCGACGACGCCACCGGCGGCATCGGCCCCGACCTGACCGTGGCGCTGCGCCAGATGGGCCCGCGCCGCTTCGTCGGGCTGGTGCTGCAGCGCTACGACCTGAACCAGCTGGCCGACGACAACGCCATCGAGCAGGCGCTGCAGCGCCGCGAAGGCCCGATGCAGATGCCGGTGTGGGGCAGCGAGCCCGAGGTCAGCGCGCACGTGATGGACCTGTACGCCTACCTCGCCGCGCGCTCCGAAGGCACGCTGGCGCCGGGCCGCCCGCCGCAGCGCTGAACCCGCCGGCTCAGGCGAAGGCGCGCCGGCCGAGCCAGCCGCCGGTGACGGCCAGCACCATCGACAGCCCCATCACCCACAGGTAGCCCGGCGCGGCGCCGTGGCCGAGCAGCGTGAACAGCGCGCCGGCCACCGCCAGCGTGGCGCTGCTGCACAGCGCGTCGGCCAGCTGCAGCGCCGACGAGTTGCCGCCCTGCTCGCCCGGGGCAGACAGGCTGAGCGTCAGCACCGAGAGCATCGGGAACGACAGGCCGATGCCGAAGGCGGTGAGCGCCCAGCCCGCGGGCACCAGCCAGCCGGCCGCGCCGGCGAGGCCCATCGGCAGCATCACGGTCAGCAGGCCGAGCGCCACGAGCGCGAAACCGGCCTGCAGGCCGCGGCGGCGGTGGTGTTCGGCGGTGATGCGCGCCTGCACGGCGCTGCCCGCGCTCCACAGGATGGCGCCGGCGCTCAGGGTGAGGCCGGCCTGCGCCAGCGTCCAGCCTTGTTCGCGCGTCAGGTACAGCGGCAGGAAGACCTCGGCGCTGGAGAAGGCCGCCGCCAGCAGGCCCCGCAACGCGATCACCGACGGCAGCCCCGGGCGCGCGCGCAGGCTGCCGCGCGGCAGCAGGTGGCGCGCAGCGGCCCCGGCGGCCACGAGGCCCGCCAGCAGCGCCAGCAGCATCCACACCGGCGCCTCGCTGCCGGCCTTGCCCGCCGCGTGCAGCAGCAGGGCGCCCGCGGCCCCCAGCAAGGCCCAGCCGACGAGCGCGCGCGGGGCGCCCGCGGCATCGGGCTGCGCGCCGGGCAGGCGCCCGAAGGCCGGCAGCAGCAGCCCGGCGGTCAGCGGCACCGCGCCCGCCACCACCAGGAACACCGAGCGCCAGCCCAGCCACTCCACGAGCGTGGCGGCCAGCAACGGCCCCACCAGCCCCGGCAGCACCCAGGCCGCGGCCATCAGCGCGAAGAGCCGCGGATGCAGCGCCTGCGGCACCACCTGGCCCATGCCGACGTACAAGGCCACGCCCAGCATGCCGCTGCCCAGGCCCTGCACGATGCGCCCGGCCACCAGCCAGCCCATCTGCGGCGCGAAGCCGGCCATCAGCAGGCCGATCGTGAACACCACCAGCCCGATCGCGGTGACGCGGAAGGCGCCGCTGCGATCGGCCGCGCGGCCGGCCCACACGAGGCCGAGCACCGAGCTGGCCAGCATGCCGCCGAAGGCCAGTGCGTAGAGCCCGATGCCGTGCAGCGCGTCGGCGATGGCCGGCATCGCGGCGGCCACCGCCATGGCCTCGAAGGCCTGCAGCGAGACGAGCGCCACCGCGCCGATGCTGGCGCCGGCCAGGCCGCGGCTGAACAGGTGGCGGGGGGCGGGGGAAGGAGGGACGGGGAGGGCGATGCTGGTCATTGTCATCGGTCGGCGGCAACGAAGGCGCGCAGAATAGAACCTCAAGCTCACTTGAGGTCAAGCGATGGCAGGCGACAACCCGGTGTTCCTGAGCGTGGGCGAACTCGCGGCGCGTGCCGGCGTGGCCGTGTCCGCGCTCCACTACTACGAGTCGCGCGGCCTGATCGCGGCCCAGCGCAGCGGCGGCAACCAGCGCCGCTACCCGCGCGCCGCGCTGCGCCGCGTGGCCTTCATCCGCGCCGCGCAGCAGCTGGGCGTGGGCCTGGCGGAGATCGCCGAGGCGCTGGCCGCGCTGCCGCAGCAGCGCACGCCCACCAAGGCCGACTGGGCGAGGCTGTCGTCGCGCTGGCGCGCGCAGCTGGACGCGCGCATCACCGCGCTGCAGGCGCTGCGCGACCGGCTGGACGGCTGCATCGGCTGCGGCTGCCTGTCACTGAAGGCGTGCGCGCTCTACAACCCGCAGGACCAGTGCGCGGAGCAGGGCAGCGGCGCGCAGCGGCTGCCGCTGGACGCGCTCAGTCCAGGCAGCGGAACTGCAGCACCTGGCGCGCCTCGGCGCGGCGCTGGCCGAAGCTGAGGAAGCCCTCGCCCAGCAGCGTGAGCTCCTCGCGGTGCACCCGGATCTCCGGGCCGCCGCCGAAGCTGACGAAGCTGCCGTTGGCGCTGTGGTCGGCCAGCACGAAGTGGTCGCGCCGGCGCTCGATGCGCGCGTGGGCGCGCGACACCGCGCGGTCGGCGATGCTGAAGTCGGCCTCGGGCTCGCGGCCTATCGTGACCTTGCGGCGCGCCGGCCCCATCTCCACCTGCGTGGCGCCCAGCTCCAGCAGCAGCCGCGCGGCTGGCGCGGGCCCGCCTCCCGCCTGCGTGTTCGGGACGATCAGCGTCTTCTCGTCGCCGGCCCCCTGCCCGGCCAGCTCGACGAGCTCGACCTCCTGCGCCTTGCCCTTCACCGGCACCGCGTACAGCGGCTGCAGCGCGGCACGGTTCACCGCGTCGACCAGGCGCGCGGCGGTCTCGCGGTCGGTGACGATCTGGCCGCGCGAGGCCAGGTCGCACAGGCGCGACGCCAGGTTCACGCTGTCGCCGAACACGTCCTGCGCGTGCGCCACCACCGGGCCGAAGTGGAAGCCGATGCGCACGGCCGGGCGCGCCGCATGGCCCGGCGCCAGGGCGCCGATCTCGGCCTGCATCGCAAGCGCCGCGGCCGCGGCGTCGTCGGCGTTCGGGAACACGGCCATCACGGCGTCGCCGATGGTCTTGATCACGCGGCCGCGCCGCGCCGTGGTGCAGCGCCCCATCGTCGACAGGCAGGCCTCCACCAGCGCGAAAGCGCAGTCGTCGCCCAGCACCTCGTACAGCGCGGTGCTGCCGGCGACATCGGCAAACAGGACGGCGCACTCCATCGCGATTCCCCGACGCTCCCGGTTCTTGTGTGCGGTCGTGATTCTCGCGCCGGCAGGGGATACTGCGGCGATGAGTTCCGACGCACCGGTCACGGTCTACGGCGCCCGGGCCTCCGGTTCGGTGGCCGTGGAAGCCGCGCTGGTGCTGCTCGGGCTGCCGGTCCGGCTGATCGAAGGTGCCACCTGGGCCGAACCGCAGGCGCGCGAGCGCGTGGCGCCGGTGAACGCGATGCGCCAGATCCCCACCGTGGTGTTCCCCGGCGGCGAGGTGATGACCGAGAGCGCCGCGATCCTGATCGACCTGGCCGACCGCCACCCGGCCTCGCGCCTGTCGCCGCCCGTCGACGACGTGCGCCGGCGCCCCTTCCTGCGCTGGATGCTGTTCGTCTCGTCGGCGATCTACGCGCTGCACTGGATCAAGCCCGACGTGCGGCGCATCGGGGCGCCGCCCGAGGCGCGCGATGCGGTGGTGGACGCGGTGCACGACCGCATCGCGTTCTGCTGGGGCCAGATGGACAGCCAGCTCGAGCCCGGCCGCTACCTGCTGGGCGACGAGCTCACGGTGCTGGACCTCTACGTCACCGTGGTCTCGCGCTTCGGACCCTGGCGCGAACGCTTCCACGCCGCCGCGCCGCGCATGAGCCCGGTGGTGCGGCGCGTCGACGAGGATCCGCGCCTCGTCGACTTCTGGCGCGCGCGTTTTCCGTTCGGCGACGACTGAGGCGCGTCAGGTCGCCCCGTGCGACTCGACGTACAGCGCGTACAGCGAATGGCAGCTGGCCATGTAGACGCGGTTGTTCTTCGGCCCGCCGAAGCACAGGTTCGCGCAGCGCTCGGGCAGCCGGATGTGCGCGATGGCCTTGCCCTGCGGGTTGAACACGCGCACGCCGTCCAGGTCCTCCGACTTGCCGCGCAGCGGGTAGACCATGCGGCCGTTCGCCTCCACCGGCTCGGCCGCCAGCGCGCCGTTGCTGCCCCAGCCGCACCACAGGTTGCCGTCGCGGTCGACGCGGAAGCCGTCGAGCGCGCCCTGGTCGGCGGCGTCGATCAGCTTGGTCTTGTTCGACAGCGTCACGCCGTCGGCGCCCACGTCCCAGGCCCAGATGCTGCGGTTCGGCGTGCCCTTCCACTCGACCACGTAGAGCTTCTTCTCGTCGGGCGAGAAGGCCAGGCCGTTGGGATTGACGAGGTCGGTGATGACGGCGCTGATCCTGCCGTCGGCACCGATGCGGTAGACGTTGGTCGTCGCCTGCTCCGAGCGGGCGCGCGAGCCTTCCCATTCGCCGTTGATGCCGAACAGCGGGTCGGTGAACCAGATGCTGTCGTCGGACTTCGCGACGATGTCGTTGGGCGCGTTCAGGCGCTTGCCTTCGAAGCTGTCGGCCAGCACCGTGATGCGGCCGCTGCTCTCCGTGCGCGTGATGCGGCGCGTCACCGAGTGTTCGCAGGTCACCAGCCGGCCCTGGCGGTCGCGCGTGTTGCCGTTGGCGTAGTTGGCGGGGCTGCGGAAGACGCTGAAGCTGCCGTCCTTCTCGCTGTACTTCATGATGCGGTTGTTCGGGATGTCGCTCACCAGCACGTAGCCGCCGTTGTTCTCGCCGGGAAAGTACACCGGCCCCTCGGCCCAGCGCATGCCGCTGGCCACCTGCTCCAGCGTGCTGCTGTAGATGCGGTACTTCGCGAACGAGGGGTCGAGGATCTGCACCGCCGGGTCGGGGTAGCGCTGGTTCGGCTTGAAGTCGAACGACTGGGCCAGGGCCAGCGCGGGGAAGCCGCCGGCGGCGGCCGCTGCGGTCTTCAGGAAGGCGCGGCGGCTGCGGTTCGTGTTCTGCATCGTCTGTCTCCTCTCGGTGGTTGTCGGTGGAACGCGCTTCAGGGCAGCGGCGCCGGCGAGATCAGCCGGCCGTCGCGGAAATAGCTCTCCAGGTTGTCGGCCACGCGGTCGGCCATCGCCTGGCGCGTCTCCTGCGTGGCGCTGGCGATGTGCGGCAGCAGCACCACGTTGTCCAGCGCGAACAGCGCCTCGGGCACCTCGGGTTCGTTCTCGAACACGTCCAGGCCCGCGCCGGCGATGCGCTTGTCGGCCAGCGCACGCACCAGCGCCGCCTCGTCGACGACGGTGCCGCGCGCGACGTTGACCAGGAAGCCGCGCGGGCCCAGGGCGTTCAGCACCGCTTCGTTGATCAGGTGCCTGGTTTCGGGGCCGCCCGCGGCGATCACCACCAGGTAGTCCGCCCACTCGGCCAGCGCCAGCAGCGAAGGCTCGTAGCCCCAGGGCACGTCGGCCACCGGGCGGCGGTTGTGATACCGCACGGTCATCTCGAAGCCGCTGGCGCGGCGCGCCACCGTGCTGCCGATGCGGCCGAGGCCGACGATGCCGAGCCTGGCGCCACTCACCTTGCGGCCCAGCGGGAAGGGCGCCGAAGCCGGCGTGCCGGCGCCGCGCCAGGCGCCGCGGCGCACGTAGCGGTCGGCGGCGCTGAAACCGCGTGCGGCGTCGAGCATCAGGCCGAAGGCCGTGTCGGCCACGCAGTCGTTCAGCACATCGGGCGTGTAGCCGACCGCGATGCCGCGCTGCGCGGCCGCGGCGAGGTCCAGCTTGTCGAGGCCGACGCCGAAGCTGGAGATCACGCGCAGGTTCGGCAGCGCACCGATCAGCTCCGCGCCCGCACCCACCGCGGCCGAGGTGACGAGGCCGACGAAGCCGGCGCCGTGCGCGGCGAGAAAGGCCCTGCGGTCGGCCTCCTCGTGCAGCCGGTGCACGTCGAAGGTCTCGGCAAGGCGCTTTTCCAGCGCCGGCAGCAGCTTCAGGTTCTGCAGGATGCGGGGCTTGCTCATCGTGTCGTTCTCGATCACTCGGGCTGGATGCCCGCGTCCTTCGCCACCTTGGCCCAGCGCACCATCTCGCTCTGGATGAAGGCAGCGAACGCCGCCGGCGTGCCGCCGCCGGGCTCGATGCCGGCCGCCGCCAGCTTCTCGCGCACGTCGGGCGCGGCCAGCGCCTTGTCGACCTCGGCGTTGAGCTTCGCGATCACCTCCTTCGGCGTGCCCGCCGGCGCCAGCAGGCCGCCCCAGGTGCTGGTGTCGTAGCCCTTCAGGCCGGCTTCGTTGATCGTCGGCACGTCCGGGAACACCGACGAGCGCCTGGCCGTGGTGACCGCCAGCGCGCGCACCGTGCCGGCCTTCACCTGCGGCGCGATGGCGGCCACGGTGTCGAACATCACCGAGGTGCGGCCGCCGATCAGGTCCGGATGCGCCGCGGTGCTACCCTTGTACGGCACGTGCAGCATGTCGATGCCGGTCATGCTCCTGAAGAGCTCGCCCGACATGTGCGGCGCGCCGCCGTTGCCGCTGGACGCGAAGCTCAGCTTGCCCGGGTTGGCCTTGCCGTAGGCGATCAGCTCCGGCACGCTCTTCACCGGCAAGGTGGGCGACACCACCAGCATCAGCGGCACCACGTGCGTGAGCGCCACCGGTTCGAAGCTTTTCACCGTGTCGAACGGCAGCTTCCTGAACATGCTCGGGTTGATCGCGTGGCTGCTGGCCACCAGCGCCAGCACGTGGCCGTCGGGCGCGGCCTTGGCGACGAAGTCGGTGCCGGTGGTGCCGGTGGCACCGGCCTTGTTCTCGATGTTCACCGGCTGGCCCCAGGCGGCCGAGAGCTTCGCGCCGATCAGGCGTGCGGTGATGTCGATCGCGCCGCCGGGCGAGGCGGGCACGACGATGGTGATCGGCTTGGTCGGAAAGGTCTGCGCCTGAACCGGCGCGGCGATCACGGCGGCCAGCAGGGCCGCGACGGGGAACTTCATGCGGGGACTCCTCGGTCAGTCGACGGTGATGTTCTTTTCCTTGATGACCTGCGCATAGCGCTTGCGGTCCGACTCGATCAGCGCGGCGAACTGCGCCGGCGTGTTGACCGCGGGCACCGCGCCGAGGTCGACCAGCTTGCCCTTCACGTCGTCCGCGGCCACGACTTCGCGCACGTCGGCCGCGATCTTGTCGACGATGTCCTTCGGGGTGCCGGCCGGCGCCAGCAGCCCGATCCACGAGATCGAGTTGAAGCCGGGGATCGTGCCTTCGGCGAGCGTCGGCACATCGGGCAGCGCAGGCACGCGCGTGGCGCCGGTGACGGCCAGCGCGCGCAGCTTGCCGGCCTTGATGTGGCCGCTGGCCTCGAGCGCCGTCATGAAGCTCAATTGCACGTGGCCGGCCAGCAGGTCGCCGATGGCCGGGCCGCCGCCGCGGTAGGGCACGTGCAGGATGAAGGTGCCGGTGCTCTCCTTGAACATCTCGGCCGCCAGGTGCGGCGCGCCGCCGGCGCCCGAGCTGCTGTAGCTGAGCTTGCCGGGCTGGCTTTTCGCCAGCGCGATGAACTCCTTCGGGGTCTTCGCCGGCACCGACGGGTTCACCATCATCGCCAGCGGCAGCTCGGCCACCAGCGCGATCGGCACGAACGCGCTGTTCGGGTCGTACGGCATCTTCTTGTACAGGCTCGGATTGATGGCCTGCGTGCCGATGTTGCCCATCAGGATCGTGTAGCCGTCGGGCCTGGCCTTGGCCACCAGGTCGGCGCCGATCATGCCGGCCGCGCCGCCCTTGTTCTCCACCACCACCGTCTGGCCCCACTTCGCGCCGAGCTTCTGCGCGACGATGCGCGCGCCGGTGTCGGTGCCGCCGCCGGGCGGGAAGGGCACCACCAGCGTGACGGGGCGGCTGGGATAGGGCTGCGCGAATGCCGCCGTGGCGCCGGCCAGCAGCGCTGCGGCCGCGACGAGGTCGATCAGGTTCTTGAACATCGTGTGGCCTTGCCGCTCAGCGGTCGAGCGCCGGGCGCTTCGGGTTGAAGGTCCAGTTCGGGATCAGGTGCTGCATCGCCACCGCGTCGTCGCGCGAACCGAGGCCGTGGCGCAGGTACAGCTGGTGCGCCTTCTCGACCTCGGCCATGTCGAGCTCGATGCCGAGCCCGGGCGTCTTCGGCACCTGCACCAGGCCGCCGACGATCTGCAGCGGTTCCTTCGTCAGGCGCTGGCCGTCCTGCCAGATCCAGTGCGTGTCGATCGCCGTCACCTTGCCCGGTGCGGCGGCGCCGACGTGGGTGAACATCGCGAGCGACACGTCGAAGTGGTTGTTCGAGTGCGAGCCCCAGGTCAGGCCCCAGTCGCGGCAGGTCTGGGCCACGCGCACGCTGCCCGCCATGGTCCAGAAGTGCGGGTCGGCCAGCGGGATGTCCACCGACTGCAGCGCCAGCGCATGCGCCATCTGGCGCCAGTCGGTGGCGATCATGTTGGTGGCCGTCGGCAGGCCGGTGGCGCGGCGGAACTCGGCCATCACCTCGCGGCCCGAGAAGCCCTCTTCGGCGCCGCACGGGTCCTCCGCGTAGGCGACGACGCCGCGCATGTCGCGCATCAGCCGGATCGCGTCCTTCAGCAGCCAGCCGCCGTTCGGATCGAGCGTCACGCGCGCCTGCGGGAAGCGCTCGTGCAGCGCGCGGATCGCCTCGACTTCCGCGTCGCCCTTCAGCACGCCGCCCTTCAGCTTGAAGTCGTTGAAGCCGTAGCGCTCCTGCGCGGCCTCGGCCTGGCGCACGATGGCCTCGGGCGTCAGCGCGGTCTCGTGGCGAACGCGGAACCAGCGGTTGGGTGCATCGGGCTCGCTGGCGTAGGGCAGGTCGGTCCTGCCCCTGTCGCCGACGAAGAACAGGTAGCCCAGCATCTCCACCGCGTCGCGCTGCTGGCCCTCGCCGAGCAGTGCGGCCACCGGCACGTTCAGGTGCTGGCCCAGCAGGTCCAGCAGCGCCGATTCGATCGCGGTGACGGCGTGGATGGTGGTGCGCAGGTCGAAGGTCTGCTGGCCGCGGCCGCCGCTGTCGCGGTCGGCGAACTGCTGGTGCACGGCCTGCAGCACGCGCTGCTGCGCGCCCAGCGGCTGGCCGACGACCAGCGGCGTGGCGTCTTCCAGCGTCTTGCGGATCTTCTCGCCGCCGGGCACCTCGCCGACACCGGTGCGGCCGGCGCTGTCGGTCAGGATCAGGATGTTGCGCGTGAAGAAGGGGCCGTGCGCGCCGCTCAGGTTGAGCAGCATGCTGTCGCGGCCGGCGACGGGGATCACGCGCAATGCGGTGACGGTGGGAGTCGATGGAACGCTCATGCGGGCTCCGTTCGGTTCGCGGTGGTCTTGAACCCGCCTTCGGTCATCGGCAAGGACCGCGGCCCGCCGGCGGCGGCGGCCTCGCGTGCTGGCGGAGAGGTCATGTCGTTGGCAGGGACTGTTGGGGCCGCCTGACGGCGCCCGGTGGTTGGCGATGCGGCCGATTGGGTAGCGCTACCCATCGCACCGATGGAGATTAGGTGGCGGCCGGTCACACCGCAATAGGCCCGGAACCAAGGGTTAACCCTTCAAAGGTGCGGCCAGTCCCACCGGTTGGCGCCGGCGCCGCGGTTCAGGCGTTTCAGGCGCTGTGGCGCGGCACGATCGAGAAGCCGATATCCACCACCGGCTGCGGCACGGCTCGGCCTTCGGCGCGGTCGACGATGAAGCGCGCCGCCTGCTGGCCGATCGCGGCGCCGTCGATGCGCACCGTGGTCAGCGCCGGGTTCAGGTGGGCCGCGAATTCCAGATCGCCGAAGCCCACCACCGCCAGGCGGCCAGGCACGGCGAGGCCCTGCGCCTGGGCTTCGGTGAGCACGCCCAGCGCCAGCAGGTCGGAGCTGCAGAACACGGCGTCGATCGCAGGCTCGCGATGCATCAGCTCGGCCAGCGCGCCGCGGCCGCTGCCCAGCGTGGTGGGCGCCGGCACCGACACCGCCTCCACCGGCGCCAGGCCCAGCACCCGCGCCGTTTCGGCAAAGGCGCGCTGGCGGCGCCGCGAGCGCTCGTCGTCGCCGGCCACCACGGCCAGTCGGCGCCGGCCGCGGCCGTGCAGGAACACGGCCACTTCGCGCCCGACATCGGCGTGCGAGAAGCCGACCAGCATGTCGATCGGGGCCGGCGTCAGGTCCCAGGTCTCGACGATCGGGATGCCCGACGCGAGCAGGCGGCGCCGGCCATCGGCCGAGTGCAGGATGCCGGTCAGCACGATGCCGTCGGGCCGGCGGCCGATGATGGCCTCCAGCAGTGCGTCCTCGCGCGAGTCGGCGTAGCCGCTCTGGCCCAGGATCATCTGGTAGCCGGCCTGGTCCAGCGCCGCAGTGAGCGCCTGCACGGTCTGCAGGAACACCGGCCCGGCGATGGTCGGCACCAGCGCCGCGACCAGGCGGCTGCGCGTGGAGGCCAGGCCGCCCGCCAGGCGGTTCGGCACGTAGCCGGTGCGGCGCACGGCGTCGAGCACACGGGCATGCACCTCGGCCGAGACGCGGCCCGGGATGTTGAGCGCCCGCGACGCCGTGATGGGCGCCACGTTGGCGAGCCGGGCCACGTCGTGCAGGGTGACGGCCCCGCTGCTGCGGCGGCGCGGGCGCTTCGCGACGGGTTCGGCCATGCGCGGCATCTTACGCTTGGGTAGCGCTAGCCAATCGCCGGCGGGCGGGCGCCGGGCCGGCGCGGGATCGCCCGGCTTGCGCTTGCCGCGGCGCTCCGGACAGACTTGCGCCGCCCCAAAGCGACGACGCGATGCCTTTCGAGCTGCACTGGGAGCCGCGCGGCGTGGTGCGGCGCTTCAACGGCGATGTGACCATCGCCGAGCGCCGCCGCTCGTTCGACCTGATCTGCGCCGACCGTCGCTTCGACGACCTGCGCTTCGCGATCACCGACTACCTGGCGATCACCACCTACGAGGCGACGCCCCTCGCGACGCGGGAGATCGCCGCGCTGCACATCGCACCGCTGCGCACCAACCCGTCGATCCTGATCGCCGCGGTGGCGGTGGCGCCGGTGGTGGTGGCCGCGGTGCGCGAATTCATCGCGCTCGGATACACCAGCCAGCCCTACCGCTTGTTCGAGACCGAGGTCGACGCGCGCCAGTGGATCGCGGCCACGCTGGCCCGTCGCCAGGCCGGGCTCGACCCCGGGCCCTAGCCTCAGAGGCCCGGCAGCGGCGCCGCCGGATCCACCAGCCGCTGCGCCCGCAGTTCGCGCCAGAAGTCGGCCGGCACCCGTTGCGCGAGCGCGGCACGGTCTTCCTGGATGCGCTCCGGCCGGCTGGCGCCCGGGATCACCGCCGCCACGGCCGGATGCGCCAGCGCGAACTGCAGCCCGGCCGCCTTCATGCTGATGCGGTGGTCGGCGGCGATGGCACGGATGCGTGCCACCTTCTGCAGGATCGCCGGCGTCGCCGGCGCGTACTCGAAGTTCGGCCCGCCCACCAGCGCGCCCGAGCTGTACGGGCCGCCGACGACGATGTCCAGGCCCCGCTCGGCCACCTGCGGCATCACGCGTTGCAGCGCCTTCGAGTGATCCAGCAGCGTGTAGCGGCCGGCGAGCAGGAAGCCGTCGGGCCGCGGGCCGTCGAGCCCGAGCAGCAGTTCGATCGGCTCGACGCGGTTCACGCCCAGGCCCCAGGCCTTGATCACGCCCTCGTCGCGCAGCCGGTCCAGCGCACGGAAGGCGCCCTTGCGCGCGCTCTCGAAGACGCCGAGCCACTCGTCGCCGTAGAAGTCCTGGGCCACGTCGTGCACCCAGACGATGTCCAGGCGATCGGTCTTCAGGCGCTGCAGGCTCTGCTCGATGGAGCGCAGGGTGGCGTCCTCCGAGTAGTCGTTGACGATGCGGTTGGGCCGCCCGTGCTTGAACACGTCGCCCTTCTCGCCGAGGTCGCGCGCGCTCACGTCCTCGGCCTCGTCGAGCACCAGCCGGCCGACCTTGGTGCTGATCACGTAGTCCTGCCGCGGCCGGCCGGCCAGGGCCTCGCCCATGCGCAGCTCGGCCAGGCCGGCGCCGTAGAAGGGCGCGTTGTCGAAATAGCGGATGCCGTCGTTCCAGGCGGCGTCGACGGTGGCGCGCGCCTCGGCCTCGGGGATGGCGCGGAACATGTTGCCGAGCGGGGCAGTGCCGAAGCCGAGCGGGCCGGGCAGCAAGGTCTTGATGCGGGACATGTGGAACTCCTGGAAGGGCGGGTCGATGCCGGTGGAAGGGAAGCGATGCACGCATGATCGACAACCGGGGTTCATTCAGCCAATTTATTTGCTGGATTCCAGATATTCATCAGGCATCATTTCGGCGTGCGCTACGACCTGAACCTGCTGCGCGTGTTCATGGCGCTGATGGACGAGCGCAGCGTCACCCGGGCGGCCGAGCGGGTGGGCATCACGCAACCGGCGCTGTCGAATGCGCTGACCCGGCTGCGCGCCCTGCTGCGCGACCCGCTGTTCGTGCGCGAGCGTTACGGCATGCAGCCCACGCCGCGCGCCGAGGCCCTGGCGCCCACGGTGGCGGCGGCGCTGGCCAGCCTGGACGGCGTGGTGCTCGGCCAGCAGAGCTTCGACCCCGCCACCGCCGAGCAGCTGGTGACGCTGGCGCCCAACAGCTATGTGGAGTTCGTGCTGATGCCGGCGGTGGTTGCACGGCTGGGCGCGCTGGCGCCCGGCCTGCGCCTGCGGCTCGTGCCCTACGGCACCGACCTGGCGGAGACCGGCGTGGTCTCGGGCAACACGGCGCTGGTGCTGGGGCGCATCGTCGAGCCGCCCGAGAGCCTGGTGGTGCAGCACCTGATGGACGAGGGCCTGTCCTGCGTCGTGCGCGCCGATCATCCGGTGGTCGGGCGCCGGATCACGAAGCAGCAGTACGAGCGGCTGCGCCACGTGAACATGCTGCCGCCCGGGCGCCTGCGCGCCGGCCTGTTCCAGGCGCTGGAGCGCCAGGGGTTGCGGCGCGAGGTGGCGGTGTCGGTGACGCACTTCCTGGCGATCCCCGACCTGGTGGCGGTGACGGACTACTGCGCCACGCTGCCGAACCTGATCTGCCGGCGCCTGGCCGGCGACCCGCGCCTGAAGGTGGTGCCGGCACCGGTGGACCTGGGCCGCTTCCCGGTGCAGATGGGCTGGCACGCGCGCCACCGGCACGACCCCGCGCACCAGTGGCTGCGCGCGCAGGTGGCCGAGGCGGCGCGCGAGGTGGCCGCACCTGCGCCGGCTTGACGACGCCGGGCGCTAGCTAGCCCTGCAGCGCCACCACCGCGTCGCCCACGGCGAGCGGCCCGCCTTCGAGCACCCGCGCCGTCATGCCGCCATGGCCACGCATCGCCGCGTAGCCGCCGGGGCCGACCGCCTCTTCCATGCGCGAGCAGGGCGCGCAGGGGCCGACGACCTCCAGCAGCACGGCCTCGCCGATGCGCAGCTTCGCGTTCTTCAGCGCCAGCAGGTTGATGCCCGAGACCACCAGGTTGCGCCGCAGGGCGAGCGGGTCCACCGCCTCCACGCGCGCCAGCTGAGCGATCACCGGCAGGTGTTCGGCCTGGATCAGCGTGACCTGGCGCGTCGACAGCTCCGCCTCGCCGCGCCGGCCCAGCCGGTCGTGGGCCAGGCCGATGCCGGCCAGCGCGGTGGTGGCATCGACCTCGTGCGCCGCGTCGCGCGGCGAGCCGCGCACGACGATGCGCTCCAGGCGGCCCGCGATGTGCGGCGGACGGTGCAGATCGCGGATCGTCTTCATCGGAACTTGTCAGCGCTTGCGCGCCAGCGTGACGCCATCGCTGAACGGTAGCAGGCTCAGGTCGATGCGCTGGTCGCCGTGCAGCTTGTCGTTCAGCGCCTGCAGCGCCTGCGTGTCGGCGTTCGGCGTGCGCCGGGCCACCTCGCCGCCGCGCAGGGTGTTGTCCAGCACGATCAGCCCGCCGGGGCGCACCAGCTGCAGGCTGCGCTCGTAGTAGGCGTCGTAGCCGGTCTTGTCGGCATCGATGAACACGAAGTCGTAGTGGCCGGCCTCGCCGGCGGCCAGGCGCGCGTCCAGCGTCTGCAGCGCGGGGCGCAGCTGCAGATCGATCTTGTGCGCCACGCCCGCCTGCTGCCAGAACGGCCGGCCGATGCGCGTGAACTCGTCGCTGACGTCGCAGGCCAGCAGCCGGCCGTCGTCGGGCAGCGCCAGCGCGACGCTGAGCGCGCTGAAGCCGGTGAACACGCCGATCTCGATCGCACGGCGCGCGCCGAGCAGCTTGGCCAGCAGAGCCATGAACTGGCCCTGCTCGGGTGCGATCTGCATGCCGGCATAGGGGTGCGAGCGCGTGGCTTCGCGCAGCGCCGTCTGCGCCGGGTGCTCGCGCAGCGAGTGGTCCAGCACGTAGCGGTACAGCGCCTCGTCGAGCGCGAGGAAGCGGCTCATCGTTCAGTCCTCCAGGGCCTCGTGGTGGGCCGCGGCCCCACGCTTCCAGTAGGCAGCGGCGCGCAGCGCATGGCGGTGAACGCCCTTCTCCTCGACCAGCACGCGGCGCAGCGCAGCCATCGAGGCGGCCTCGCCGGCGCACCAGGCGAAGCCCTCGCCGGCGGGCAGCGCCAGTGCGCGCACCGCGGCCTGCAGCGCCGCGTCGTCGGCCACCCATTGCAGCTGCGCATCGGCGGCGGTGGGCAGGGTGCGGCGATCGGCCGCGTCGCGCGCCAGCACGATCGCGAAGGCGCGCGTGCCGGACGGCAGCTCCTCCAGGCGCCGCGCGATCGCGGGCAGGGCCGTCTCGTCGCCGGCGAGCAGGTGCCAGTCGTAGTCGGTGGGGATGACGAGCGAGCCGCGCGGCCCGCCGATGGTCGCCGGGGCGCCGGGGCGGGCACGCGCCGCCCAGGCGGCGGCCGGGCCCGTGGCGTGCAGGTCGAACTCGATCGTGAGCTCGCCGGCGGCCGCGTCGTGCCGGCGTGGCGTGTAGTCGCGGCGCACCGGCTCGCCGCTGCCGTCGACGGCGGGCAGGAACAGTTTCACGTGGTCGTCGAAGGAGGCGCTGACGAAGCCGGCCATCGCATCGCCGCCAAGGGTGATGCTGCGCACGTTGGGGCTGAGCCGGGCCACACGCACGACCTGCAGGTCGCGGCGCCGCAGCTCGTGCCGAACGCGCTGCACGCGGCGCACGGGTGGAGGGGATTCCAGGAGCATGGAGGGAACCGTGATGGTTGACAATGTCACCCATCATGCGCAAATCAGATGACAATGTCAACCATTCCGCCCGGAAGGCGGAGCGGTCCGCCGACGGGCTGCCGGACGACGTGCTGGATCTCGTGCATCACGTGATGCACCAGTACCGCTCGCAGCAGTACCAGGTGCTGCGCGACGGGCCGCACGACATCACGCACATGGAAAGCAAGGTGATGCACTACTTCAGCCATCACCCGGGCGCCACGCAGAGCGAGCTGGCGCAGCACAGCGGGCGCGACAAGGCTCAGCTGGCGCGGCTGATCAAGGGCCTGCGCGAGCGCGGGCTGCTGGACGGCGAGGCCGGCGAGGACGACCGGCGCAGCGTGCGGCTGCAGCTCACCGAGGCCGGCCGTGCGGTGCTGCGCACGCTGCAGCAGCAGACGCGGCGCGTGCACGCGCGTGCGGTGGCCGGCATGGACGCCGGCGAGCAGCAGCGCCTGGTCGCGCTGCTGCGGCAGGTGAGCCGCAACCTGGAGAGGTAGCGCGCCTCAGCCCAGCAGCCGCTCGCCGAGCTGGCGCGCCAGCGTGTCGGGCCGGGCCTGCCGCAGCGGCATGCCCTCGAACGCGCCGTCGATCAGCAGATGGCTGAGGCCGTGCGCCAGGCTCCAGCCGGCCACGGCCAGGTCGCTGCCGCGGCGCTTGTCGTGCGCGAGTGCGGCCTGCAGCACGTAGCCGAACGCGCGCTCGGCCGCCGCCTTCAGCGCCGGGTGCTCGGCCTTGTTCGCCAGCATCGGGCCGAACATCAGCCGGAAGCGCTCGGGCTGCGCCAGTGCGCAGGCAACGTAGCCCTGGGTGACGCGCAGCAGGCGCTCGCGGGTGTCGGGCACGCTCACCGCCTCGGCCATCGCGGCGCCCAGGGCTTCGAAGCCACGCTGCGCCACGCCGGCCAGCAGCTCGTTCAGGCTGCCGAAGTGGTGGTACGGCGCCGCGTGCGAGACGCCGGCGACCCGCGCCACCTCGCGCAGCGTCAGGCCCTGCACGCTGCGCTCGGCCAGCAGTGCCTCGGCGGCGTCCAGCAGGCTCGTGCGCAGGTTGCCGTGGTGGTAGGGCCGTGCGGGCGCGGAAGGCGTTTTCATCGCGGCATCTTGACACGAGAAGGATGTGCCGCGAACATCGCGCATCTTTCGCCTGTCAAGATTGTCCCTCCAGGAGCCCCGAATGGACCTTGCCCATGGATTGATGCTCAGCGGCACCAGCGTGCTCGGTGCCCTGGGTGCCGTGCACCTGCTGTACACCTTCCGCGGCAACAAGCTGCAGCCGCGCGACCCGGCGCTGCGCGCGGCGATGGAGCGCTCGTGGTTCGTCATCACGCGGGAGACCACCGTGTGGCGCGCCGTCAAGGGCTTCCACGCCACCCACAGCCTGGGCGCGATCGGGCTGGCCCTGGTGTACGGCCACCTGGCGCTGGCCCAGCCGCAGGCGCTGGTGGGCTCCACCTTCCTCACCGGCCTCGGGCTGGCGCTTCTGCTGGCCTACCTGGCCCTGGCGTGGCGCTACTTCTTCAGCATCCCGTTCCGCGGCATCGCGCTCGCCAGCACGCTCTACGCGCTGGGCTGGGTGCTGCAGTGAGCCGGCGATCCCGGTGGTCGCCGGCGTGCTGACGATGATGGGTCTCGGCGACCCGATCTACGCCACGGGCGATGCTGCGCCTGCTGCCGCGCATCGGGTCACGCGGTGCGGATAGGGGCCGTCCGGCGGCGGCGAGCGGACAGCACCAGCACGATCAGCAGCCCGGCCATCAGGCTGGCCAGGGTGGACGGTTCCGGCACGGCAACCATCAACTGCGTCTCCGCCTGCCAGCGGTCGACGATGCCGTCGCCGTTGAAGTCGGTTTCATCGCGGCCGCTGCCCTGCACCTTGACGAAGCCGAGGCCCGGCACGAACCAGCGGGTCTCGTCCCAGAAGGCCCGACCCCTGCCGTTCGGGAACAGCGAGCGCGCATCGACGGTCGTCTCCTGGTGCGACTGCAGCACCAGCGCATCGAAGGTGCCCTGCGGCGTCGTCACCGACTCGTGACCGGTGTAGGTGATCGTCTCGGCCCAGGTGCCCGACCAGGTCTCGGTGCCGCCACCGGGCACGAGCCAGCGGCCGCGGCGCAGGCCCGCGCTGCTGACCACCTGGCCCACATCCAGCGGCTGGGTCATCAGGACCCACGGCTGCGGGTCGATGAAGTAGCGGTACTGCAGGTCGCTCCTGGGGTCGCCGTCGGCGATGCGCAGCAGGCCCGCCGCCGTCTGGCTCAGGTAGGTGCCGTTGTAGTTGGAGCCGAAGTTGTCCACCAGCCAGTCGGCGTGGTGGTCCAGCAACTGGACGTCCACCGCATGGAAGGTGAGGTCGGCACGGTCAGGACCGAAGACTTCGTTGCGGCCGTCGGAGTCGACGATCGTGCCCGAGACCAGGAACGACCAGGTCAGGCCGTCGGACACCGGCACCCAGAACGAGTCGGCCGCCCGGGCGACCGGTGGCGTGGCGAGCGCCAGTGACAGAACGGCGGCGGCCAGCAGCTTGTGCATCGCGTTTCTCCTCCGGGGCTCTGTACGAAAGACGGGTGCCTTTTGTGAACGGCCCTCGAGGATTCAACTTAGTGCATGCGGGTGCGTCCTTCGTAGGGCGCCAAATTAATTGCTCTGGCGCGAGAGCGCTGACAAGGACTTAGAGAGGGCCGCGCCACAGAGCGTGTTGAATGCGTGCATGAGTTCGTGCGACTGGCCTACAGACGCGCCGAATTTACTGCACGGGCTTACACCGCTCCTCCAGGATCCGGCGAGGCCTCAGGCAGCGAGCCGCCGCCGTCAGGCCTCTTGGGTGCGCGCAGTCTTCCTCGGCTTCGCGGCCGACGTCTCGGAGGCCTTAGCGATCAGCTGCCTGTAGCGGTCGAGCGTGTCTTGGCGACTTCCTGGACCTGCAACCCGATGACAACGAGCAAGCGTGCTAGGCGCTTCAAACCGGCGCGCGTCGGATACATCCGGAAGTCGTCGTCCATGACAGTGACTCCGTCCGAAGACGTCCCGGACGCGGTGCGGTCAGACCAGGTGACTGCCCCCATAGCTTGCAGCTCGTCCCAGGTGAACGCTACGCGTTTGAACGGGATATAAGCGCGATCGACCAGATGAAACAGCCCATCGGGCCATCGGCCACGGTTTTGTTCGAACAAGTATGGGATGGCTGCATCCACGAGCCCCAGAAATGCCGAGTATTCTGACTCGGGTGCTTTGTCTGCCACCGTTTCGAGCCGCCTGGCCCAAGTGAACAGGGCGGTGACGGATTCACGAAGCTGCCGCACCTCCTTCTCTTCACCGATGTGCCATGGCGGTGAGAAAGGGATGTGCAGCTCCTCGAAATCATCATCGGCCAGAGCGTCGCCAGTGTCGGCCGGCGCTGGTATCACAGCCGCCTCTTGTCGAGAAGCATGCGCTGCGCATGCGTTCCAGTCTTTGAAGCCGAGCTGCCTGGCCACCTGCTCCAGCGCTGCGGAATGGGTGAGCGCTTGGCCGGCCGCCTTCGCGGCATTCACGCGGTCACGCGCCTGCTTCTTCAGAACGAATAGCGATGGGACTGACAGTGTCGTCATTGGGTTCCTCTTTGCCCGGAGCACGTGGATAGGCGTTGTTCGCATTACGCCGGCGCCGGGGTGAAGGACCAAAGGCGACGCGGGAGAGCTAGGACAGATTCACCGGAAGTGCGAACGGCAGGGCTGTCACCCGAAAACAGTGTAGCCCGCGGCCTTGTGCCGCCGCCCGTTGATTGCGTACCGCCCCCCCCCTCGGCGACGAACTGCCCCTGCTGGAGTTGGCAAGCGCAGCTGGTGATTTCGTGTACAAGGTCGTGTGGCCACCAATGGCGCACACGACGCGTACGAGCTCGACGCGAGGCCGTGCCAACTCTGTCCGCCACCAAGTAGTGGGTGCGGGTTCGCGCCGAGGGGACGACATATCACGTCAGAGTGAACTCGTCAGAAATTCACTCCCGCAGTCTGTGCGCGGTGCAAGCAGGGAGAAATGACCGATGACCTGGGCGACAAACGAACTACGTCGACGCCTCGCTGAGTTGGTAGACCAGGGTGTCGCCGGCCAGGCAGTCGTAGACCTCCTGACTGAAGGCCCGAGCTGCGCGCCACTCGAGGGCGATCAGCTCGACTACAAGCTAGTGTGCTCGGGCGACGACATCGGCGTAGCTGAGGTGTGCCGGGACATCGTCGCGTTGCACAACACCTACGGTGGCTATCTCGTATTCGGCGTTAAGGAGCACGATCATGAGCGCTTCGAGGTCGTGGGGGTGGAAGGGCCGATCGATGTCGAGCGGTTCAAGAACAAGCTTCGGGATTTCACCGGCGTACGCATACCCATCCAGGTCGCCACGACCCAAGGCCACGATGCGCACGGTACAGCGGTTGGGCTTTGCGTGGTGTTCGTGCCGGCCCGCCTCCACGGGCAACCGCCGCTAGAGTTCATCAAATCCGGACCAGGCAAGCCGCCCAAGGGACGGCCCGTTTTCGAACGCGAAGACATTGTGGTCCGAGAAGGCGATGAGACGCGCTGTGCGCGCGGCGCCAAACTGCAAGAGATTTGGGCTCCCCGCCGCCATCCCCTGCTTGAGCCTCAAGGCCCCTCGATGCGAGTGCCTCTGTCACGCATCGAAAACAACCTTCCGGACCGAAGCATCATCTGCCCACAAGTGGTGGGGCGCAAGGACGCGCTCGAGAACCTCTGGAGATGGCTTCCGGATGACCTCTCGCACGTAAGGGTGCTGGCTGGAGAAGGTGGCATTGGCAAGACGAGCATCGCCTACGAGTTCGCAGACCAACTGACTCTCCTGGAGCACCAGCCGTTTCAGCAGCTCATCTGGCTCAGTGCCAAGCAGCAGCAATTCAGGCCCTTCAAGAACACCTATGACGAGATTGTCGAGATCCATTTCGGCAGCTATGAGGAACTGCTGGACTGCCTGTGCGAGAAGCTTGGGATCACTCAGGAGGAACGCGACGGAGTGACGCCGCAACAGCGGCTTCGGCTGATCAAGCAAGCGTTGACGATCCTTCCTTCTTTCGTTGTGGTCGACGATGTGGATTCGCTGACCGAGGCTGAACAGCGCCAAGCCGTCGAAATCGGTCTCGTGCTGGGCGGCACAACAGCGAAGGTGTTGCTCACAACTCGCAAGAACGATTCGTACTCCGCGGACGTTTGCTACACGGTCCGTGGTCTGGATAAGCAGAGTGAATTCCCTGCGTTCTTCGAGACGCTTTCGCTTCGATTTCCCTCAGCAACCCGGCCGGTCCTCGAACCGGGCGAGATCAACCGAATTTGGGATGCGTCGAAAGGTAGCCCGCTGTTCGCGGAGTCGATATTGCGGCTGCTCGACTACCAGGGCGTCAGCGAGGCCATCGAGTCCTGGAAGGGCAAGTCGGGCGATGAGGTTCGCAAGGCGGCCTTGCACAAGGAAATCAATCAGCTACTGCCCGAGGCGCGACGCATTCTTCTCGCCCTCGCGCTCCTGAGTGAGGCATCCGTGGCCGAGTTGACGGAAGTCACGGGGTATTCGGCCTCCCAGTTGGCGACATCCATCAAAAGCCTGACGAGCCTCTTCCTTGTCGAGGCGCCCAAGCTCGGCAGCGAAAGCCGCATCCGAGTTAGCGACACTACCAGCCGCTTAGCCATTTCGCTGCGCTCTGAGCTTGTTACTGATCACGCACGCCTTGAGAAGACCATCCGCGAATTTCGCCGCACGGATGAGGAGGCTGCCGGAAAGCCCGGCAGCAAGCCAGTCGCTTACGCCATCTTGCAGGCGGTGGCGCAAGAGCGGCAAGGTAACGTTGCGAAAGCCCTGGAAACGCTGCAGCACGCGGCCAAATTGGTCCCCGCCCGCAAGCGGCAAGACCTTCTCGCGTACATGGGGCACTTGTACTTGAAGCACCCCAAGCCCGACGTCAACAAGGCAAGGCAGGTTTGCCGCGAGGCTTATCAAGGCGGTTGCCGCAAGAAGCGTCTCTACGAGACCTGGTTCTCTGCAGAGTGGGAGGCTGACAACTTCCCCGGAACGGAGGAAGTGTGTCGGCATGCGGTTGCCGACGGCATTGAGCCGGAGTACGAGTGGCGCATCCGTCTTGCCGCGGCGCTGGCGTCCAAAGCCCATGCGCAAAGTGGCGGACGCATGAACCTGTCAGTGATCCCCACGTACCTCGAGGCGAGCGAGACATTGGCCCAGGCCGTGCGGCGCGCTCCGCGCGATGAGGCACACAAGTGGCGGGTAAGTCTCGAAGAGACCAACGACATGGTCTACAAGGCGATGCTCGAGCACGACAGTGCGCTGTCGACGGCGCAACAGCTTCTGCGGTTTATCCAGCAAGGGGATATCAGGCTCCGCAACTACACCCGTGCTGCCGAGCTATGCACGCCTGGAGCCGACCAGTCGCGCAAGCACGGTGGCTCGGAATCGGCTCGAACCGACACCATCCAACAACTAAGAGAACTCATCGAGGAGCGGGAACAACGCTTTCCGGAGGACGATCGCCATCCGGGCCTGATTGCTCGCATCAATGCACTGCTAGGCGGCGACTTCGTGTCCTGACCCTCGACATCAAGAAGTGAGCGGGTCCTCGACGCAATACTCTGCACCAGGTAATTCGGCGCGCCCAACCGCCCAACGCCGCCGCAGGCCGCCGAATTAATTGCACTGGCGCGTGAGCGCTGAGGACCTTGGCCCCCAACGATGCCACCTTGCAACACCATCTCGCGGGTGATGATCTTGCTCAAGCCGGTGGGTTGGCGCGAAGCGCCGCCACCCTTCGGTTGAAAACCGCGATCCACGCGAAGTGCTCGTCCTTCATGCTGGCAACAACTTGCTGGGCAAGGTCATCGGTGATTGCCGACGGCATACCGTGCGCGAACTCATTGCGTCGCCTCTGAACCTCGGCGAGCAGCGAGACGATCGGTTCAGCGTTCACTGCGCGCAGATCGTGGAAGTAGGTAGTCCCGAAGACGAGCTTGTACAGGCGGTCCATCCTCGCGCCGACCGAGCTGTAGCGGCCAAGAATGTCTTCGCGCATGGCCTCGCTCATCTGTTTCATGCCGAGCCGGACCAATCGCTCAATGCGGCCCTCGAAGTAAGTCCAGAACAGCAGGACGACGGTGGCGCGTTCTGATATCTGGCTGTGTCGCAACATTCCTTCGGCGCAGGTACTCGCAGGACGAAGCCACTCGCGTTGGATGAGGTCCGGATACAGCCAATCCTCCAAACGGCCCTCGGCACCCATCGACGCGGGCAGTATGCGGTGTTTGCGGCCTGACTCGTCCACGTGCTCGATCGGCGGGTAGTCGGGCTTGATGTCACACACAGAACAGGCCGCGCCGGTTTGGATTGCACCGCAAGAGCAGAGGCTCAGGTGGTGCCAAAGACTGCTCCAACCCTTGCCCGGCGCCAGGTCGTCGAACCACATCACGGCAGCCGCCTACGCCGGAATTGGCCTTGCTGTTTGCCAGCGCCTGCCTCTGCGATGCCTCGGCGGCAAAGCCGGGCGCACGCCGACAACACTGCCCAAGGCACCAGTCCAAGCTGCTCGGCAACCGCAACGTAAGAAGCAAAGTCCTCGGGCAGCGCTTCCTCGGTTCGGCGCATCACTTCCTCCATCGGTGCATCAAGCTCCTCGTGCCAGTCGCACCAGTAGATCTTCGATCGCCAGACGATGAAATGGCTCTTGCAACCCGTATCCCGCCACACCGAGGGGAAGATCGTGAGCTGCTCACCTTCGTTGTAGTAACGCCATGCGGGCCCGGACCGCTTGTCAAGATTTACGGTCAGCTGCTCGCCGCAGCCATCAGGGCACGCCATCGCTATCGAGCGTGCGACTCCGCGATGCACAAGCACCGCGGCCCCTGGTTCGGCGAGCAGGTGATTTGCCTCGTGGCGGTGCGACACCTGCCCCTTGAGCAAGATGGCTCTGGCGCGTGAGGTCATGCGGCCTCCAGTTCGAGATCCTGTGCCTGGCACAGAGACACGACCAGCCTGTTGGCCAGCCAGTATGCATAGGCGCGCCGAAACTCATCATCGGCGGCGCATCGTACGTTTGCTGGGAAGGTCGCGTGTCGCAGCAGGTACACGGCCAGCACGCGTAGATACTCATCAGCGCCAAGCGTGGAGTCCTTGGCTAGCAGCCGAATCTCGTGCAGGCAGGGCAGCACCCAATGCGTCATGGCAGGGTCTTGCTGGCTCCAGCTGATGCGCATGATCTCGGCCGGCCGATAGGCGTGTTCGACGCGCCGCTGCCACCCCGCACGATCAAAGTGCTGTTCATTCGGCCACTCGAAGGCCAACCACACCTCAAGGCTTGCCAGGTCAGCGCACATCGGCCCCCGGTTGGCGTGCGCGAAGTCGATGACGATGGCGTCTTCCTTGCGCACACGCACGTTGTTCGCGTGCATGTCCCCGTGGATGGGCGAGCGCAACCACTGGCTCGACGGCAAATTAAGCAGCTTGCGCCAGAGGGTCGCCGACGAATGAACCTCGTCCCCGAACTGCTTCGCGGCCTCAACGCGATCCTTCGATACCCGCCAGTACTTGCAGAAGGCCTCTAGCGGCTCGATGACTGAACCGTGCGTGGCCGGGTCGGCGACCTGCCGGTCTCGCCGCAAGACTCCAAGGGTTTCGTTGAACAAAGAGCGGATATGGCGAGGGCCCTGACCAACAGCAGCGACCTCCCAAAGGGACTTTGAACCTTCGGTGAAGCGGCCGACCAGAATTCCTTGACACACGCCGTACAGGCAACGGTCCGGAAGAGAATCCGGCCGCAGGTTCCACGCGACGTGGTGTTCGGCGTACTCCCGGAAAGAATCCATTTCTTCGCGCAGCTGGGTCGAATCATGCAGCTTGGCGAAGAACGGCATGGGCGTTGGACCTGCGTTGGACGCGGCCAAGGTGGCTTGCACGTAGAAGGTCATCGCGCCGGAAAAGCCGCCGGTGATCAGCTCCAGCTTGATGGCCTTGCAATCATGAAAGGCTCGTTGTAGCAGCAGCCGGTGGTCATCACCAAGTTCTACACCGACCGGTGCGTCAATGAGCAAGGACTTGTGCGCGGCCGCGCGAGTTGGGTGCATCAGCGCCGCTTGCGGCGCCTCATAGGGCTGCACCGGTGACGAAGCTGCGCTCGTGCGGACTCGGTATGAGTTGTCGCGCGCGCCCTCGGGGTGTCGATCGGTGAGTACGCGATTGACCTCGCTGAGCTGCCCTGCGGTTTCCACGACCACGAACAGGTACAGGCCGTTGTTCACGGCCGAAACGAGTTGCGCCTCGAGCTGTGAGACGGCTAGCTCGTAGTGCGGCTTGGTCGCCCAGAAGATGGCTGCACGCGCATGGGTGAAGTCCGGCGAGGCGCTTGACAGTGGCTCCTCGATGGTCAGGCCGCGGTTGACCGCTTCGCGCTTGTCTTCGGCGGTCGGCGGCCTGCCGTACCAAAGTAGTTTCGGGCGTTCAACCATGTGATCCGCTCCTGCGGGTCGGCAGCTGCCACGTGGACCCGCGGGCCAGCGCCCCGTCGGTGGAGCAAACAATGCAGTGCGGCCTCGGTGGGCCGGCGGCAGGGCGCAGAGAGCCGCGCACCCCGTCATAGATCAGCATCCGCGCCTCGGACCGGACCCCGGTGACGGCGGCGAGGAACATGGTGACCGCAGCCGAGGACATCGTCGAGTTCAGCGAGATGACGGCCGGCTGCGGGACCGCCGCGCCGGTGATGTAGCGGTCTTGGCGGCGTTGGTCTTCGGTCATCAGCTCCCGGCGTACCTGTTCTGCGTCTAGCTTGTCCGTACAGACCAGGCACGGCAAACCGGGGCTCAACATCTGCGTGCGGCCGGTGATGTACTCAACGAGGCCGTCACGCACGGAGATGCCGACCCCAACGTCGATGTGCGGGATGAGGTACTGGTACGCGAGCTGGTTCATGACTGCGCGGCTCGCCATCGAGTCCGTGCAGCCGAAGACGAAGTTGACCTTTGTCAGGAGCTGAGCTGTCTCTTCATCGGCCACGTCGCCTACGACCTCGGTCACCGCCGCGCTGGGATTGATGGCGCTGATTAACCTTGCGGCCACGGCCACCTTGGGGGTCCCAACATTACCGGGCACAGCGCCGACCAGGCGGTTTAGGTTGGTGGCTTCGACGATGTCCGGGTCGACAAGAACGAACGCATGCACCCCGAGATGGGCAAGCTGCTGCGCCACCACGGATCCGGTGCCGCCAAGGCCCACGATGGCGACCGTTAGCGTGCCCAGCGTCTTCTGGCCGTCCAGCCCGAACGCGCGAACCTGACGGTCGTACTTGTCTTCGACGAGACCGTTCGCTTGCCGGTTTCTGACCAGCTGGCGTCCCACGCTCGCGACGGGCATCGCCACCGCGTGGCCCAGCTCCCGTGCGTGCACCTGCGTGGCCGTGAAGACTGCAGCGAAATGCGCCGCTTGCGGCATGCGGCGGCGAAAGTAGTCGGAAAGCGCGCGCTCCCCCTCGTCGTCCGCGCCTGAGAAGCCCTCCAATGCGCGCTCGCCAGGGTGCGTGTGCGCCATGAAGACACCCGCACCTTGCGCGCGAGCGCGGTTGTTGATGTGAGTGCAGTACTCGGGCTTCAGCACCGCGGCGACGGCGGTGCGTTTCGCGTATGCCTCTGGCGGGACCTCGATAAGTTCGCGCACTACGTACCGCGGCGCGGAGCCTGCGGTGGATGCGGGCACGACGATCCCGACGGCGCAAGTCTCGACCTCTCGGTCTCGAGCTGCGGCATGGAGCTGCTCAGCTTCTGGCAGGGCAATGCTGAGCATGCTCACGCCAGCCTGGAAAGGCGGTCCTTGATGGAGGCAATCCAGGTCAGGAGGTCGTCGCGGCTCGCGTTCCAGTGTTCGGTGTGCCACGAGAACCAGAGGGCAGGCTTGCCCAGCCCGGCCATCGGATTACCGCAGTTGGCGTTTTGCGGAACGGCTCCCGTCGCCAAGCGAAGGTCGTCATCGGCCCAGAAGCAATCAGGCTTGGCGAACGGGTAGCCCTGCGGGGCGAAGAAGTGGATCGCGGTGCTGGCCTTGTTCCAACCCTGCGGCAGCGGGAAGGACGGCAGCGACACCATGGTGCCGTTGCCGCCGATTTCCCGCACCTCGGCGTCGGGGCGACGGCGAAGAAGACGCTCAATGTGGATTTGCAGCGGTCCCATGTGACTGCCCCTTCACCCGAAGGTCGCGGGCGGGACAACCGTGAAACGGCGGGGGCCTCCATGCCCATGGCCGAGCTGCAGCGACACCGAGTCGGTATCGCCGAAGGGCAGGTCCGGGTCGTTGCCTTCGCCGTCAAGCTGCAGCCCCGAACCAGGCGGCAGGTTGGGGATCCGCGACTTCACATATGCGCCGGTCACAGTTTCGAGTTCAGTCTCGTACTTGTCGTCGCCGACGAAGAAGAAGTACGTCTTCGGGTGCTTTTCCTGTTCCACGTTCGCTTCTCCAACCCCGCTCGGGGGAAACATGTGCAAAGCGTACAAAAGCCGGCGGCAAATGTCAACACAGCAAACTAGGTCAACACTGCAAACCTTTTTGTCACTCGTGAACAATGTCAATGTGATTGACATTACGGGTTTGGGCAACTACAGTTCGCCTCACGATGCCAACCCCGACGCACCTGCTATGAGCCATGGTTGACGAGAAGCGCCTTTACGCGGCGCTTGGCATGAAGCTGAAACGGCTGCGCGAAAGTGAGCGCGGCCCGCGGGGAAAACTGACCCAAAGCGCGTTGGCGAACGAGATCGGCCTGGAGCGCACCTCCATCACAAACATCGAGCGTGGGAACCAGAAGGTTCCCTTGCACGTGCTCTATCGGATCTGCGAGGTCCTGCACGTGCCGATAGCCGAAATCCTTCCCACGCTGGCGGAGACTCAGCCCGCTGAAGCCGCCTCGCAGGTTGGAGAGCTGACGTTTCAAGGGCGCAACGTGAAGACAACTCCTCGAGTTGCCCAACTACTCACCCAACTTGCCAATCCAGGAGACCCGCATGAGCAAGACAAGTAACCGAGGTGCGACGATTGAAAAGCGGGCCGAGGAAGTTCTTCGCAAGGCGCAAGCCTTCAGGGCACCTGTTGACTTAGACAGGGTCTGCGAGTCGCTTGGCGTCAAGGTGCACTACGAAAAGTTGGAAGACAAGGTCAGCGGCGTGCTGATGATCAAGGGTGGCGAAAAACACGCCCTCATCAATTTCGAACACCACCCCAACCGTCAGCGTTTTTCTCTGGCACACGAGATCGGTCACTTGGTGCTGCATGACTGTCGACACGACAGGCTGTTCATCGACACCAACATGCGTGTCTATCAGCGCGTGGGGGCACCTTCGGACGAGGCCTACGCCAACGCAGACTCATTGACTACCCCGATGGAAGAGAAGGAAGCGAACTTGTTCGCCTCGGCTTTGCTAATGCCTGAGGACCTTCTCAGGTCAGAGGCGCTACACCTTGACCTCGAAGAGGAGATGGATGTCGCCTTGTTGGCTCGCATGTTTTCAGTAAGCGACCAAGCAATGTCCATCCGTCTACAGCAGCTGCATCTGCTCAAGGTGGCTTACTTCTGAGGTGCGTACTGTCGTAGTTTGGGACATCGGCCCAAGTGGCTGGCATGACTGGGTCAACTTAGGAGGGCGAGTGATGGCAACTGCGGAGATGGAATTCGAGAGCAACGTCCTGGCGTATCAGCTAGCGCTGCCCGGGTACCTCAAGGATCACCTTGAGGGAAGTCACGTCCTCCTCCATAGCGGCATGGTTTGTGGCGTGTTCCCCACTGAAGATGCCGCTCGGCAGGAAGGGTACGGCCGATTCGAACGCGGCGAGTTCATTACCAAGGAAATCCTCCGATCCGACCTTGGAATGGAGCAGCATCTGAGGCAATGCCGCGGCTGACTGTTCAGCTGACGGCCGACGGCGCGGTCGTTGACGCTGAGCTCTTGCCGGACGCTCTTGAGCGCGCGGACCTGTACAGGCGCCGTCTTTCGGTGCCCGGACCCGCAAGGATCAAGATGCTCGTGGACACGGGGGCACAACGCTCGTCCATCGACGAGACAGTAGTTGCGTCGTGGGGTCTCACCGGCGGCACGTTCGTTTGGCTGCAGACGTCGAACGGCGTGCAACAACCCACGCGTCGCATGAAGTTCCAATTCGCGATCGTTGACCGAAGCGGACAAGTAATCTTCAAGCGGGACCCGCTGGAATTGACGCTTCGCAAGACCGGCGCCTTCGCCGGCACGCAACTCGACGGTCTCATTGGTCTGGACGTCCTCAATCTCGGCTCGATGACCTATAACAGGCCGACTGGCTACTGCGTGCTCGACTTTTGAGCGACGTATGAGTTGGAAGCTCGCTTCAGCGCTCCTCCCCCGGGACGCGGTGGGTTCAAATTCGGCTCTCTTCGCCAGGGATTGATCCGCCTACGCCCACCTAGGTCACATAGAGCGCAGTGAGGGCTACGTCGTCGACGCTGCGGACCTGGCCGGCGTCAACTATTCTGACCGCTCGTGTCCTGCCGGCAGTCGTCAGGGCGGCAGATCTGGTGTGGGGACGCGATGTGGCCGTGTTTTGGCGCGACGGGCAGCGGCAGTCGTGATAGCTACCAACTAGCTGGCCGCCGCCTGCTCGTTCAGGTCGCCCTCACCTGTGCCACAAGGTACCTAATCTCTTCGAGTTCCAGGGGCACGTCCCGACTATGGGCAATTCGATGGCATGTTGGGCAAAGCGAAACGAGGTCTTCCAGAATCGTCTCGCGGACGCCGAGCGCAACCGGGTATAGATGGTGGCAGTCAACAACGTAGCGGCTGCCGACTCTCAGATGGAAGCCGCAAGCCTGGCAAACATATTTGTCCCTCTTCTTGCACGCCACCGCGGCTGCTCGGTCCCGTGCGGAGACCATCTGAGTGACATCCGACCTCGTACCTTCGATAGTTGCTAGGTCATCAAAGTCGCGAGTGACATGCCTTCCTGCCGCCGAAGGATGACCCTTTTGAATGTGACGAATGGGGCAGTGAATATTCTCTCCTGGCCAATGCTCAAAATGAGGCTTGTTGTCCTCACCGATATGCGGCTTCACGCGGCCGCCGCAGTGGATACAGAGAAGAGGAAACGTACGCCACTCGGTTCGTGGCACCTTGGCCCGGATACGCTTGGCTTCCTGGACTGAGATTCTCTTGCCTTCGAACTGGCAGACGTCATCGGACGGCATATGTCTCCTTGGTCTTGCATCGCATGCTGCCAGCTTCCGCGTTGCCTAGGACACACTCAGTCTGCCAGAAACCGTTCCAACGATTGCCGCTGAAGATCGTCGTGCCCGAATGTCTCGGCCAGGGAGCGGGTTGAGAAGCCGATCACAGCAGCAGTCAACGGTCCGGGAGCGTATCCAACGGCTGTCCTGGGAAGCCTGTCGAGCACGTCCAGCCCGCTCGGATTGACCACATACATTCGAAGACCTGCAGCCATCGCTGCCTCGATTTCAGCATCCACGTGTGAATCCGAAAAGCTGTAACCGATGGCCATCAGCTTTGTGCCACCCGCCCGAAGGCGGCTTCTGAACTGTGCGAAGTAGCGCTTCAGAAGCGCATCGCCTTCGATGGCTGACGACTTCCCTGCGCCAACGATCATCAGTGGCCTGCCGTCGCTCGATCGCCAGTTGACCGAGCCATGCAGTTTGTAGATCGGCTGAGTTCCAGCAGACTCCTCATAGTCCACAAGCCGAAGGACTTGCAGAGCACGGTCAATCGCGGGCCCTTCTCGCCATCCCGGGGGAATGCCGATGCCTGGCTGATACCAGCCGTGCCAGCGATTGTTCAAACGAAGCTGGGGCCGGTAGTGGCACTCTAGAAGCAAGTCTTGATTGAGCGTGAAGATCGCGTCAAACCGCGCCAAGAATGCGTGGACCGAACGCTCAGCAAGGTTTGGCCTCGAGAACACATCCAGATCGGGTAGGTCAGCGAAGTGTCGATTCATCCTCTCGAATACAGCACCGACGGCAGCTTCAATTGCCGCGAGATCGGCGTTCGCTTCGGCCCCGCCCTGCCGCGCCGCCGTTTGCACTCGGCCGAGTACCTCTTCAAAGCTCCTTCTTTCGATGAGCATCCGGTGAAGCGCCGGTCGTTCCTGAACGGCTCCCAACAGTTCACCCAGCACCTCCGTTGCTAGCAGGCCACCCCAATTTCGGCTGAACCCGGCACCGAGGAGAAGGATGTTCATGGCAATCGCACAGGCTTGACTTCTAACGCAACATCAGAGTCATGACTCAGACCAGAGGCAGCGACTTCGCCGTGAACGCATCCCTAGCGAGATGCGCAAGGTAGGCTGCACCGGCGACAAGCCCAACTACACGGATCAATCGTTCCAACTCGTCCTGCGTCTCCCACTTGTAGAGACGATGCATGGCGTACGACAGGCCCACGAACACGGTCACGCTGTGAAAGAACTTCCGATGGTTCGGATGCAACGCCGGCTCAAGCCAGTCCGGCAGCGATGGCAAGCAGGCCGCCGCCGCGCCCATCACCACTGGGGTTCCGTCGACGGCGCGTCCTTCGCGATGCTGGACGGTGGCACACACCGCCGCGACGGCGAAGAAGTTGAACTGAGCGTGTTCGACTGCGCAGGCCATGTTTGCCTCCTGTTAGGTGTGAGCAGAGTGGCTGTGCTCAGAGGCCGAGCAAGCGCCTGCGATCTTTCCGATAGAACCTGACCGCCAGAAGCAAGCAGCTCCCGAGCGCGATCCATGCCGCCTTGTCGTACCGATGCATGAGCCGATCGCGAATGACATCCGTCAGCGGCGCGAGCGGCCCGCGGAGTTCGAGCCCGCCGACCAGCGACTGACCCGCCAGCAAGATTCCGACGAAGAAGGCAGCGCCGCAGATGATCGCGACCTGAGTCCTAGTTGAGTAGCAGAGCACTACCCAAGCCTCGGCAAGAACATCGTTCACGTTGTCGCTCCCTGTTCTCGGCTCGCTACCTGGAACGCTCCATGGCCAACTTCGCCGCTTCGATCGCCGCTGGGGAACCCTGGAATTCCACCGAACGCACCGTGCCGTCGGCCTTGCGACTGAACCGGATGGTCACCCCGCCGTGACGGGCAGTCGCCGCTCTGGCCTTTGCCGCGATCTGCTTCTCGACCTCGACAGACGCAGCACGAAGCAGATCGACGGCCGTCGGGACCTTGAAGTCGATCTTGATCATTTCGAGTCCTTCGGCGGGCAGGGGTCGTTGCCGTACGAGTCACGCGCCCGAATCCGGCCGTCCTGGCCGTGGATGAGCAGTTCGCCCTGGCCTTGCCGGGCCATGTCGCGGCCGGCTTGGATCGCCTGCGCCTGGGTGTCGAACACTTCGCTAGCGCGCTGCCCCCCCTCGCGCAAGGCGCCCCAGCCGTCGCCACGCTGAACGATGTGAACGTTGTTCCGGTTAGCCATTTCGGACCTCCGATGGGTTGACGGAAGCAAGTTTACAAACGACAATTCCGAAAGTCAATCTGTAAACCACAAGTCGGGGGAACTCAATGATCGGAAACCGACTGAAGAGGGCACGAGAGGCCCTCGGACTCTCGCTGCGCGAACTGGAGGCTGCCATCCACGGGCAGGTCTCGGCGCAAGCCATCGGCAAGTACGAACGCGACGAGATGATGCCGAGCTCGACGGTGCTGCTCGCCATGGCCAAAGCCCTGCGCGTGTCGCCCGAATTCCTGCTCAGCGAGCGGGAGGTCGAACTCACGGGGGTGGACTTCCGGAAGGCACCTCAAGCCGGCGTCAAAGAGGAACGAGCAGTTGAGGCCGCCGTGCTGGACCAGGTAGAGCGTTACCTCGAACTCGAAGAGCTCCTGCCTGGTGTCGATGAACCGTGGGCAGCGCCGAATGGGAAGGAATTTTCAATCCACCGCATCGAGGACGCGGAACAGGCCGCTGAATCCTTGCGCCGGCTCTGGTCACTGGGCATCGACCCAATCCCCATCATGGCCGAGCTGCTGGAGGACAAAGGCGTCAAGGTGATCGCACTGGACCTGCCAGTGAACGTGTCAGGCTCCAAAGCGTTCGTCCGGCGCCCCGAGCAGAACGATGTGCCGGTCATCGTCGTCAACCAGCATCACAACGGCGAACGGCAGCGCTTCACGCTTGCGCATGAGCTCGCTCACCTGGTGCTGCGCTTTAGCGGGTTGAGTGATGCCGAGCAGGAAAAGGCAGCCGACCGCTTTGCGGGTGCCTTCCTGATGGCTAAGGACATGGTGCTGCGTCTGCTCGGCAGCCACCGTACGTCGATCTCCCTGGGGGAGCTGGCCGAACTGAAGAAGCTCTTCAAGGTCAGCGTCGCATCGCTCGTTGTTCGCTGCTCCCAGCTGGGAGTGTTGACCAAGGCCGCTTACGGTCGTCTGTGGGCTCAGATCCGGAGTTTCGGTTGGAACGGCCCGGCCTCCAGCGAGCCTCATTCACTGCCCGCAGAAGTGCCTCAGCGCATGGAGCGGATGTGCTTGCGGGCGGTCGCCGAAGGAGCGATTTCTGAGGCCAGAGCCGCCGAGCTGCTGAACATAAGTGTTCGAGAACTCGATCGGCGCCTGATGGGGCAGGTGGCGTGATCGATCATGATCATCCTGGTCTCGGATACCTCCATACTGATCGACCTTGAGCGAGGTGGGCTCCTGGAGCCCGCCTTCTCCTGCGGGTTGACGATGGTGGTGCCAGACTTGCTCTACGCGAACGAGCTGGAATCCGAGAATGGGGCCCTGCTTCGTGCGCTGGGCCTCGGCGTGGTGGCGTTGACTCCGGACGAGGTGTCGTTCGCACAGGAGTTGCGTGCGAAGCGCAAGGCGCTCTCCCTCCCCGACTGCTTTGCGCTCACCTGTGCAATGCGCCCGGACCACGCGCTGGTCACCGGCGACAAGATCCTTCGCTCAGAGGCACAGGCTCACTTGAGTGCCATCTATGGCCTGCTGTGGATGCTCGACCAAATGGAGGCGTCCCAGAAGATCCCGGTCAATCTCCTATTCGAAGGCCTGACGCGCATTTCGACCCACCCAAGGTGCCGTCTCCCACACGCCGAGGTACGCGCGCGGCTCGCACGTTGGGAGGCTACTTGAATCGCCGCTTTCGGGACGAACAACCTCCCGGAAACTAGCCGGCCAGAAATCGATGCTCGTTGTGCCACCGAAGAAATGCTGATGACGGCTTTTCGCTCAATGATTCCGGCAGCGTGGCCAGCCGCTGACCGTGATGCTGGTAGTACTCACGGCCGTTACTGAACTCCTCCTTGATCCGGGGACTCACTTCAACCCGCAGGTCGTCGGTCACAGTGATATACCCACGGTCGAAGAGCGTATGCAGGTCCGATCGAAGCAGGAGACCGTTCGCGACGAGGTGAGGTCCCTGCTCGGCAAACGGTTGGATGTGCGCCGCCTCTAGCACGGGCAGCGTCTTCTCTCCGGTGATCGCGCAACGACGCTCGTACGCGTCAGTCACCAGAACGCGGAAAGCTCCTTGCCCAAGTCGCGCCCGGGTGAGGTAGTCGGCGCCGTAGCGCGGCCCCTCCTGCAATTGATCAGCAACCGCAGGCTGCATGCGACGCAGAACTGCAGACCAGAGCGCTCGACCCTCATCCTCAGAGTCACGGTAGCTCTTGCCTTGCACAATGTTGGGAGCCCAACTGGCCGGCGCGGGGATCCAGCCAGCTTCGTCCCAGAAGAACGGGCCGTTGAGGACGTTGCATCCGACAATCGGATCGCCGATCACCGGGCCCTTCCGGTACTGCTCAACTCGCCGACGCAGGGCGACGTAATCGGGCACACCGTTGTTCACTCCAAATGCGTCCCAAGCCATTCGGGCGGGTAGCACGCTGTAGCGCACAAAGAAGCCTCCTCCCACGATGACGTTGTGCGGCGCGTGCAGCTTGAAGAGAAACGGCGATCCGGGCTCAAGTTCCACGGCTTTGCGCCCGGCCGACGGCTGCCAAAAGTTGACTTCCTCGGGCGATCGGGCGCGCAAGAACTCGAACCATTTCTTGTCTGTCAGCCCAACCCAGAGCTTCATGCGGCAATCCCCAACGAACTGCGCCTTGCCTACTTAGGCCGGCCAGTACAGCCTGCGCAGCGGTACGAGCCGCTGCGCTTCCTTGTCCATCCGCTCGTAGTGTTCCAACAGCAAGCGGACGAGATCATCCAGGTCCATCAGCGCGACCGGGATGCGTCCGCGCTCTGCCTCATACCGGGCCTCTTTGGTGAACCCAACCAAGCGCCCTCGCCAGCGCGAACCATCCACATGGTCACTGCCGCCATCCTGGCCCTCCCTGCCTGATGACTCGAATCATCCTTCGACAATGCAAGTACGTCGAGTGCCCGTTGAACCTCGTCCCGGCATCCGGGCGCTGGAACTCGTCCGCACCGGTCGGCTCCCTCCAGTACCCCGGCTTTGTACGGATTGCTGCTCAGTCTATTGACCTGCCACATCGTGACAGCATTCGATCGCTGAGGCACGATATGGCGCTGTATCAGGGACCCAACAACACAAGATGGCAACCGTCATCCCGGCGCTGAGCACTAGCGTTTCGCGCATGACGCAGGGCGAACGCAGAACCGCTGAGCGTCTGGAGCAGAAGCTCGATGACGACTACCTGATCTGGTACGACGTGCCGGTTGGACCTAAGCATGCCCATCCTGACTTCGTCGTCCTCCACCCCCGCCGCGGCCTACTCATCCTTGAGGTCAAGGACTGGCGCCTGGAAACGATCCGAGGCGCCAACAAGCAGACATGGGAAATCCTGGCCCAGGGCATCCCAAAGACCGTCCCGAATCCCATCGAGCAGGCCCGGCACTACGCCCATCAGGTCGTCGATGCACTGTCCAAGGATCATCGGCTCACCAACGCCGATGGCAAGGTCGCGTTTCCCTGGAGCTACGGCGTCGTCTTGACGCACATCACCCGCAAGCAGTTCGAAGCTGCGGAGCTCCACTTCGCCATCGAGCCCCACCGCGTCATCTGCAGCGACGAGATGACCGCCACCGTTGAGGCGGAGGACTTCCAAAGCCGGCTGTGGGCCATGTTCCCCACGCTCATGCGCGGCTTGCTCTCACTGCCGCAGATCGACCGGGTTCGATGGATCCTGTTTCCGGAGGTGCGGGTCAACACGCAGATCGGCCTCTTCTCGCCAGACGAAGAAGCAGGCGATGCGCTGCCCGACATCATGCGCGTGATGGATCTGCAGCAGGAGCAGCTTGCACGCAGTCTGGGCGAGGGCCATCGTGTCATTCACGGGGTCGCCGGCTCCGGCAAGACGATGATCCTCGGCTACCGTGCGGAGTACCTCGCCAAGGCCTCCGCAAACGCCAAGCCGATCCTCGTGCTCTGCTACAACCAGCCGCTGGCGGTGAAGCTGGACGCTGTCATGACGGCCAAAGGCCTCGCGGGCAAGGTGCATGTCCGCAACTTCCACAAGTGGTGTCGGCAACAACTGGTCGCCTACGGTCAAGCCCTGCCCGCACAGGGTCCGGACATGTTCGAGCAGATGGTGGCCGGCGTCATTTGCGGAGTCGATCGAGGGCAGATCCCGTCGGGTCAATACCAAGCCGTCCTGATCGATGAGGGGCACGACTTCGAAGCCGCTTGGCTGAAGCTGGCCGCGCAAATGGTCGACCCCACGACCAACAGCCTGCTGTTGCTCTACGACGATGCCCAAAGCATCTACCAACGACGACGTGCCCAGCAGTTCAGCTTCAAGAGCCTCGGCATTCAGGCCCAAGGCCGAACGACAATCCTAAAGATCAACTACCGCAACACGCGGCAGATCCTGCAGACCGCCAGCATGGTGGCCGCGGATCTTCTGAACGCGGAGGAGAGCGCTGACGACGGGGTTCCGCTCGTGCACCCGGTCAGCTGTGGCCGTGACGGCCAGGACCCGGTAATCGTTCGACTGCCGAGTCTGCGCGACGAAGCCCTCAAGATCGCGGAACTGCTGAGCGCGGCGCACCAGGAGGGCTACGCGTGGGGCGACATGGCCATCATCTGCCGCCACTACAGCGAGATGGAGCGGTGTGCCGCTGTTCTGCGACACCGCCAGCTACCCCACGAAGTTCGCAAGGGGTCCGGCACCTTCAATCCACTTGCCGACACGATTAAGCTGCTGACCATGCACGTCAGCAAGGGGCTCGAGTTTCCCGTCGTGGCCCTCTCCGGTGCTGGCCAGATGCCCGAAGATGGGCAAGACGAGGCGGATGAGGCACGACTCTTCTACGTGGCCGCCACCCGCGCAACGCAGCGACTGTTTGTCCCGCTGAGCGGAGCAGGTAAGTTCGCGACCCGCCTGACCGGCGCGGCGCCATAGCCTCGCGGCCACGCTGCTAGGGCTGCGAAGCCCATATCGCTAGACTTCCTGGTAGCGGGTCCGCCAGGCTCGCTCAGGGAGACCATGAAGACGAACTATGTCCTCATCGACTATGAGAATGTGCAGCCGGACTTCGCTGAGTTCCTGGCGCCGGAGCACTTCAAGGTCATCGTCTTTGTCGGCGCCAACCAAGGCCGAGTCAATTTCGACTTGGTCAGCGCGCTGCAGGCCAAGGGTACCGGCAGCCGCTACATCAAGATTTCCGGCAACGGACGCAACGCGCTCGACTTCCACATCGCGTACTACATCGGCCAGCTCGCAGCTGCCGAACCCGAGGCCTACTTCCATGTCATCGCCGAAGATCGAGGCATGGATCCGCTGATCCAGCATCTTCAGGCTCAAGGCCTGAAGGTGTCTCGCAGTGCGGCGATACAGGACATTCCGATCGTCAAGATGGATGGCGAGGCGCCCAAGGATGACAAGCTGTCGGCGGTGCTGGCGTACCTCGTGTCCCGTGGAAGCCAGCGGCCCGCATCACTGAAGACGCTCATCGGGTCCATCAGTGCGCTGTTCAACCCGCGCCTCGACGAGCCGGCCGTGAAAGCGTTGATCGACGAGCTTGAATCGAACGGCGTCTTCACGTTGAACGGTTCCAAGATCGTCTACAGCCTGCCGGACTGATTCCACGATCCGACTGAGCTACTCGAGGGAAGTGGCCTCCACGATCGCCGCGAATTGCTCCAGCATCTCGGGCTGTTGCTGCTTCAAGAACTTCGTCACCTTGACGTTATCGAGCAGCTTGGCCAGGTAGCCACGGGCCAGCACGAGATTAAGGACGTCCTGCCCATAGGACTGCTCCACGAGTCGATACTGCCCCTGTAGGTTGGCCATCTCACGTTCCATGCGCGCCATCTGCTCGGGCGTCACACCGCTCACCTTCCTTGGCCGCTTCCCGTCGACCAGCGCAGTTGACGGGGTCGCCACGAGCAGCGCCTCCGCATAGGCGACCGTGAGGTTGTTCGCCGAGACCATCAGTTCGGCACACTCCACCTGGCGTGTCGGCTTCATCTTCCGTATGACGCGCCCCAGCTCGACCGAGAACTGGCGGTCCTTGAACAGCTCGACGGCCTCCGGGCAGATGCCCTCCAGCAGGTTCAGCTTCTTTGCGATCTGACTCACATCGACGCTAAGAGCCTTGGCAAGCCGATCCGGCGACACCCCCCGCTCGACCGCCCTGCGAATCATGAAGTGCTCCTGGATCGTAGACAGCCGATTGATCCGATTGTTGTACGTGTAGCCCTCATCGTCCTTGGCCACGAGGCACGGCGCGGCGGCCTCGCCAAGATCACGCAGCGCCACCAAGCGCACATGTCCGTCTAAGAGCAGATGCTGCCCAGTCCCGGCATCCATGGCTGTCACAGACAATGGTTCGATCAGGCCTACCTCCTCGATCGATGAGCGGACTTGCCTGAACTTTCGCGAGGTCGCCAAGCCCGCCGGCACCTTGCGCGACGGAAGGATTCGGTCAATCGGAACCAAGAGCGGCTCCGGCACGAACCCGAGCGTGACGCCTGTCATACCCGTCGCCCATCCGTCCACACTCGCTCGGCGAGGTACTTGGGAAGCGTGTCCAGCCCTTCGGCTCGCAGCAGATTGACGAAGTTGTCGTCCTTGAACAGTTGCTGCAGCGCGCTCACCGCGAACAACAGCCGCTGCTGGGCAAACGTCGCCTTGCGCACCATGGCCTTCTGCCGCTCAACCTCCTTTTGGTAGGTCCGCACCAAGCTCGACGTGGTCACATCGCCGACCTTGCGGGTCATGTTTCTCGCGATCGAGTGGCCGAGCGTGGCCCGACGCTCCAACACGCGACGGGCATCGATCAGCTTGCGGCCGCGCAGCGTGCCAGCCTCATACGCATCCTGGAGCGCCGCCTGCACGGCCTTGTCGTCGTCACCCGCGCTGGCGATCGCAAGGGCGGCATTCAACGGCACGTCTCCCTTTTCGACTGCAACCAGCAGGCGCTGCTCGCCGCGTTGGATCAGCGTGACGATCCCTTGCACGTAGCTCAACGTCAGGCCGGTCTTGGTGGCAATTTGCTTCGGCGTATAGCCACGCTCGCGCAGCTGCTCGATCCCAGCGAGCAGTTCAAGAGGCCGCCACTGGCGCCGGGCAATGTTCTCCGTCAGGCTCATGATGAAGGCGTCTTCATCGCTGGCGACAACCACCAGCGCCGGGATGGTCGCCTCGCCCAGCGCCTTGAACGCCTTCATCCGGCCTTCGCCGCACACCAGCAGGTACCGCTCTTCGCCTCCGGCCACCTGCCGAGGCGTGACCACAATGGGCTTCTTCAGTCCGATCGACTTGATGTTGCCGACGATGTCGCTGAAGGCACGGCTGTTGCGCTCGCGCGGGTTCAGCACCTCGATCCTGTCGATCGGGATCTGCCGAAGCTCCCGCTGACGGGGCTCGCTCACGCCGCCATCCTCAGCCGCGCGCGTGCGGCCATGCCGTACAAGTAGTCCAGCGTGTCAAATCGATAGCTCTCCAGCTCGGCAGCGTTCTGGTCGGCCAGGCTGATACGCGACAGGCCAAAGTCGACCCTGGGCAGCAGGTAGTAGTCGCGAACGGATTGGTTGTCGACATCGAGCCTCGCCGCGACTGAGATGTCTGGCGCCAAGCTCGAGTCGAGTCGGATCTTCCAGCGGTTGTGGCCACTCTCTACGGCAAGGCAACGAGCGAGGACGATCGAGACGGTGAACTCCCGGTTGACCCACAGTACATCGGTGGCGGGGTCCCGCTCGATCGAACCACCGAGCCCGGCAATCTCGCGCTCCACTTGCTGCACCTCGTCCGGGTGCATCCGGCGGAGCAGGCGATTGATCTCCACGTAGCGGTAGTCGCGATCCGGCGTGTAGCCCACGAGCTGGTAGGCCCGGACCAGACTCCCAAACCGGTGCGCGTAGACGGCCGCGCAGGGCATACCTTCGGCCTCGTTGATCACCAAGCCTGACAAGAAGCCGCGGTTGCGGTAAAGGCCTCGCAGCCGCTCGATCAACTCCTCGTCGGTGTACCGGCGCGCCCGCGCCCGGATGATGCCCTGAGCGGTGTAGAACACGTCAGGCGGGACGATCCCGGTGAATGCGCCTTCCTTCCGAATCCACATGTCGGGCGGGTTGATCACGCGCAGCTTCTTCAGCTTGAACGACACGCGGTTGTAGATGTTGTGGCCGACGTACTTCTCGTTCGTCAGAACCTCGTGAACCGTCGCTCGTGTCCACTCGCGGCCGAGATCCGTGCGCAGGCGCATGCCATTGAGCCGCCCCGCAATTTCGGACTCGACCAGGTCATCGTCGATGAACCAGCGGTAGATCTGGTTGACGATCCGCACTTCCTCGTCAGGACCGGGCGTCAAGATCACCCGGTCGGTCTGCAGGCTCTTGTGTTCGCCGCGGGACAGTTCCGTCTTCGCCGCGCCCTGCACGTCCACGAGCGTCCGCCGCAAGCCATAGCCAGCTGGGCCGCCTTGTCGGAAGCCCAGCTCGATCAAGCGACATTGGCCAGCGAAAACCTTGGCGGACAGCTCGCGGCTGTACTCGCCGGCCATCGCCCGCTTGACGCCTTTGACGATGGTCGAGACCGGAGACCCATCGTTCTCGAACTGCTCGGCGCAATACGCCACCTGGATCCCCGCGCGTCGGCAGATGTATTCGTAGTACGCGCTCTCGTCGGCGTCCTGAAATCGTCCCCACCTGCTGACGTCGTAGACCAGGATGATCCGGAAGTCCGCCTGCCCACTCTCGACGTCGTGGATCAGCCGCTGCAGCGCCTGTCGCCCATCGATCCGCAGACCGCTCTTGCCTTCATCGGCATAGGTGCGGACGATCTCAATACCGCGGCGAGCGGCGTACTCGCGAATCTTGTCCGCTTGGTTCTCGGTCGAGTATTGCTGGTGCTCCGTCGACATCCGAACATACTCGGCTGCTCGTACCAAGGCTTCCGGCGTCTTCTCGTCCTTCCTGGCGTCTAGCGACATGCTGCACCTCCAGCCCAATGAACCGACCCTAGGCCCGGCACCAACTGACGCGAGCCACCGGTCGAGCGACGCGTTCCGCGCGATTCGTCAAGGGAAGGGCGGGAGGCAGTCGCCTCGCCCTGGCAAGGTATCAGCGATGCGCGTGGCCGTCGATCGAGTAGGCTGTTTGCAATCCATCGCGTGCGAGCTAAGTGCTCGTCAGCACAACGATCTTCACGACCCACGCGTCCATCTTTGCAACGCCCGTGGGACCGATCGCGCGAAGGGAGTAGGTTCCCGACGGGAGGGTGGGCGAGGGCCTTGTCACGTCCATCTTTGCAACTTGGGCGGCCTTCTGAGCGGCGTTCCGCCCACGCTGTAGGTCGCGATTGCGCTCAACGTAGTCCGGATGGTCGGCGCGATAGTGCTGCCAGTAGTCAGGGTGCCCCTCCCGCCACCGGCGCTGGCACTGCAGCTGGTTCTCCCGGTAGTCGGGGTCGGCCTTGCGCTTCTCTTTCTGCCAAAGCTTGCGCCGCTCGCGTTGGCACTCCGGCCGCCTGCAATAGTTCTGCGCTGGCACCCGAGGAGAAGGCTGGAAGATGTCGGCACACGCCAGGCAGCGCTTTGGGCCCATGTGAACCTCCTCGGACCGAGGGCGGACTCACTGGATTTCCGTCGCACCGAACGGTCGCTAAGCTCTCGCCATGGACCCTCCCGATCGCCAGCACATGCTCCGCTCAGCGGCATTCAGCCAAGTGCGGCGAATGCAGGAGATCCACGATCAACTCTCGGCGGCTGACCTGAGCGTCGGCTTCGTGTTCGAGGGGGAACGATTCCCCTTGGTGAACCCGCAGCGAGGCATCTTCAAGCCACGGCAGATGCAGCATCTGCTGTCGATCAGGACCGTCTTCCCGAAGCCCGGGGCGAGGGTCTGGTACGACGATCAGCGCGACGTGCACCGCCAGATCTACGACGGCCAGGAGACGATCGACTATGCCTTCATGGGCAGCGATCCCGAGGTCGCCGAGAACCGTTGGCTGCGCGAGGCGATGGACCGGCAGGTACCGATCATCTACTTCCTCGGCGTGTCGCCTGGTCGATATCAGGCGGTACTTCCGGTGTTCGTTGTCGGTTGGGACTCGGGTTCCGCCAAGGTGAAGGTGGCCTTCGGTGAGCAATCGAGCTCAGCTGCGGTCGCACCCCCAAGCAGTTCGTTCGAACGGCGCTACGCCTTGCGCGAGGTTCAGCAGCGGCTTCATCAAGCCACATTCCGTGATGCCGTAATCGCCGCGTACCGCGGTCGCTGCGCCCTCTCGGGTCTGCCTGAGCCGCTGCTGCTTGACGCCGCACACATCGTCGCCGACGGCGACGAGCGTCTAGGGCAACCGGTCGTCCCCAACGGCATCCCGCTGTCCAAGATTCACCACGCGGCATTCGATGCACATCTCATCGGCATCGACCCGGACTTTCGCGTGCACGTTTCTGACCGCCTGCTCTCTCAACAGGACGGTCCGTTGCTCGAGGCCCTCAAGAGACTCCATCAGGGCTTGCTACATCTGCCCGCTCGCACCCAGGATCGCCCGGATCGTGATCGGCTAGCGGCACGTTTTGAACAGTTCAGGTCTGCTGCCTAGTCGACGAGCGGCTTCAGGCCTGCTGCAGGCAAGTTGCGAGAAGTATCGTCGAAATGTATACCGCGCCTTTGCGCGACGGGGCGAGCATGCGGTTCGCCAGATTCGAGCTACCCCATCCACATGACGTCTTGATCTGGCACGTCGCCGTTGCGCACGACATCCTGCACATCGAACCGCGGCAATGGCGCAGCAGCGTGCGAGCCCGAAGAGCCAGACACTTCAGCCATGTGTGAAGCAGCTGACTGACCGACCCGCCAGACGGACGTCCCGTCAGCAGGAAACAGGGTCCAGCGCGATGCGACTCGGACTGCATTCGGGTTGCGTGGATACTGCCCTCTCTCGCCGATGTCCGCGTTGGTACAGCAGAGGTAGGTGACCATTGTTGAAGCCGCTTCGATGACGCCGGGCCACTTCTCCGAGATGGGGGAGGCGATGACCTTACCCTCGCACTGAGCACCGGCAGATTGTTCTGAGTCCTCGCAGACCGCCAGTTCCATACCAGCCGATAAAGTGGAGTTCAATGACAACGGTACGTGCCGCACGCACGACGGTTCGTCCAGCAACAAGTGAAGCGTCCTTCTCTGAAGTACCTCCGACTGTTCGGCGAACGCCCAGAACCCGTGGATCCCCCGACTGGCAATGAAGGTGTCGGCTTCGACATAGACGCACCACTGAGGCAACCGAGTGAGCACGGACCCTTGGATGCCCGGATGCACTGGCGTTCTCGAGAGGTGGCTCAAGAACCCGACGTCGAAACGGTAGATTCCCTTCGTCATCCGCCAAGCCGCCAGGCCCGCGATGTGCGCTGCCGAAAGGCGCCCAACCTCCTCGTCGACGACGACTTCATTCGCCTCATCGAGGATTGTCCCGGCGTCCCACGAGGTCAAGTACTGGGACCTCGCGCGCTTGCGGTCAGCCGAGGCATTGAGCCTGCGATGCTGATCAATCGCTTGAAAGAGCCAGCCGTGGGCGAGCTCCAGACGTGCCAACAGTCGCGAGGGCCGAAAACGACGCTTCTCAAACTGGGGCATCGCCTTCAAGCTCCGCCCGCTTCCGTCGTACTCCCGCCAATCAACAACAGGTCTTGCCACGGGCCAGCCGTGCACCGAACAACGCGAGGCGGGACCCACGGCTGATCCGGCATCCAACTGGCGGAGAACACCTTCGGGCCGCCGGCTGCGGGCCAGATGTCTAGCAGCATGGACAGCGCGGGATCCATCGGGCTGAGGAGGACCTGTTCCGCCAAGTTGATGTGCCACTCACCGACCTCGCATTCCCACCATGCGGGCTTCGTTCCCGTCGCCGGGCTGTAAGTGCCGCGACGGGCGAGCGCAGGTAACCGCTTGATTGCCTCAGCGGTGATGGCCAACTTATCGACTCGTTTCACGAACACCCCCTTCCAGTTGTGACGCGTTCCTGGTTAGCCGCGGAAACGTTCCCAGGGTGACGCCGGACTCGTTTCACAGACCATCGCTTCGCGCCAGTAGCAGAACACGATGGAGCTCGCCTTGTTCGATTGCGATACGCGGTGTGCGCCCGTTCAAGCCACCAAGCGGCGACTCGAGCCACGAGAGCAGGGCCCATCCGTCCGTCGTTCCCAGTGCGGCCGAGAGTCCTGACAGTGCCTTCCACATCTCGGGTTCGAACTGCCAACGCGGCAGCCGAACTGCCCGATTTGGCAACCTGATGCCAATCGCTCGCCCCTTAGTTGTCCACCTATCGATGGTCCGTATGTCGCGACTCATGACGGTGGCGGCATCCTCGCGAGCGATCATGTCCGCCGCTGCGCACCGCTGCTCCACGGCGGTGCGGCTCGCGCCCAGCAGCCGCCGAACCTCCGCGGCTGAGCCGTAGTGAGCCGGTGGGCGTGTCACAAGCGGCCACCCCCCTCGCCACCTTCGACACGGTGTTTGATGTCTCGATGCGCTCGCTCGATCACTGCAGCGACTTCCGCTTCCGACGGATCGCGCTCGATGCCAAGTCGCCGGAGTGCTGCGGACAGCGCTGGCTCGTACTCCATCGCATCGAAGGTCAGCTCCCAAACGGCGCCATCGCGGAGCTCGCCCACGACGGGACAAGTTGCCCCGAAGTACACCGCGTCATGACTTCGTGCTCCTCTACTCGGCTTGAGTGCGAAGAGGAATCGGTCGCCGGCGACCGCCTCGATCCGTCGACTCCAGTCTTCGAGCTTTCCGGCCACATTGCCGGACACCGACACAACCAGGATGCGGTCCAGCGGAACGAGCGCGTCCAGATGCGCGCGGGCCGTGGTTGCGCCGACCACCACTGGCATCCCAAAGATGCCCGCCCACCAACCTGACTCGAGGTCGCTGCCCAAGTCCTGGGTGTAGAAGAGCTGCCCCATGCGCACCGACGCTGTTCCTTGCACAAGGTCACCGCGAAGCGCTCGCAAGACGCGTGTCAAGCGATCCAGCGCTACGGTGGTCTCGCACACGTACTGGCCGGGCATCACATACCTAAAGTGGAACGCAATCGTCGAGGTGGTCCGACTCATGCCTGCCCGGCTAGGAGCATCTTCGCGGGAGATCCGCTCCTTGCCGTCCCATCTGGTGCCGCCGACCATAGTCACGCCTCGACGAGCGCCGAAGTCCTGGACAAATGCCCAGTCGCATCGCTTGGCCCGGAGCTCGCTTCGTCCGAGTTGTCGCCATCGAGCTGTTCGTCCGCTCGTGGACGTGAACTCAGAGTCTCCAGGTCAACAACACCCTGGACCCACTGACGAAACTCGGCGTCACGCCAGTTGGACGCCTCGAGGCGCGGATCGTGAACCTCCTTCACGAGAGCGTCGTCGGCATCCACATCGGCAACAAGCCGGGCCCGATCGACAAAGACCCTCGTGAACCACACGTCGAGCCCTTCGGCGGCGAAGACGGTGCCGATGTTGATGCCAAACTCGTTGGTGATGCGCTCGGTCCAGGCCGTGATCAACTCGTCGCGTGAGCCCTGCACTAGCAACTCCGTCGCGAGCCCGTTCTCACGGATCTCCAAGACCTCGTGATAGTGCTTCATGCCGCAAGCCCTCGCCAGCTTGTCGAGCGCTTGACGGTGCTTGCAGCCCTCGATCCTCTTCTTCATGGCCCAGGCCATCTTCTTGAACGCGTCTACTCTCACGATTCCGATCTTCATTGCATCTCCTCTAGGTTCCTTCGCCTCGACGAGGCTGTTCACCACGCGGGGTGCGCCGCGCGCCGCTAACTCATCTTCTGTCGAGACACAAAGTACTTGCGGCTGCCGTCTACGGCAGGGCCGGTAACGCACTCCATGCCTCTCTCGCGTGCCCAGCGGTACGCGAACTTGGCCTGCACACCGACCCGCGACGCAAGCTCGCAGAGCGGGAGGTACTTACGTTGAAACTCATCGAGCGCGGACTGTCCCAGTACTCGCGCCTCGCGCCCACGAATCACCGCCACACTCGTCGGCAGCAGACGCGCTTTGATCAGTCCGTACACCACCTGCTCCTTCTCTCGGAGCTGCTGAGCCGCTTGCGGGATCGTGAAAAGGCTGGAAGTCCGGTCTTGTTGCGATGACCAGCGAACGAGGTCTTGCTTGCACACACGCAGCAACGCGATCCCACGCTCTTCTTCAACGCGGTAACAAGGAACTTCCTTCGCTTGCAGGGCCCGAAGGAATGCCGCGGTCTCGGCGACCGGCACGTGGCGCCGGAACACCTCGACCGCCGCCAAGGCCGCACCTGGAGGCGAGCCGCAGCGAGCGGCGTCGCAGACACTCTTCAACAGATCCTCCAACTCAGAGCGGACGAATGCGCCAGCGTTTGGGTGGAGCAGTCCACGCTGGGTCAGACTGTGAAGGCGGTGAACGCTGATGCCGAGTAGTCGCGAGGCCGGCTTGGCGCCCATTGGCTCGTTCAATGCGTGTGCGAGCGCGGAAATGTCGTCTTCCGACAAGACCCGGCGCGCGCGCCCGGACTGTGTGAGGCGTCTCCCATGTTCGGTTGCGACCCCAGCGTCAAGCATTCCGGCCACCGTCTCACTTCGCACCCTTAACGTCGACGCGACGCGAGCGATCGAAGTCCTGCTTCTTGCCAGCAATTCGTTGCGACCCAGCAGTGGCACGTTCGAGGTCCGAGACTTGAGTGCATATGCGGCCAGGGCTTCCTTGGTCCTATCCACCCATTGAGCATCTGGGATCCGTCCAATCATCTTCAACAGAGCGGGGAACGCGTCGTTTAGCAGTTGAGCGGAGCCCATGCACTTGGGCCACACACGGTGCCGGTCGAGGAGCTCATCGAATGTCACAGGCCACCCTGCCGCGACCTCTGCTCCACGTACGAGTAGTTCGGCAAGCTCAGCCACTCCGCGACGCTGCGCCTTCTTTAGCGGCTTCGCCGACGGACCAAACTTCGACATTGCCCCCAGCCAAAGCAACACACCAGCCGAAGCGCCCCCACTCCGAATCACCTCCCACGTAGTCGGTGGGACGCCAGCCGAGGGCAACGACCGCAGAAGCCGTCCACAACCGCAGGTCTGCCACCCAACGTGGCTCCAACGCAGAGTCCGACCACACGCGTCGCAGGAATCGACCAACCACACCTGGTGGATGTCGCACCACGGAGAGTTCGGTTCCTCCCAACAGGCGCACCAGAGCGAGCCGTCCGACGAAAGGCACCGCGAGCACAGGCGTACCGTGCCGTATGCCTTCAAGCCCGCGCGAGACATCACCCAAGTCGGTCGAGCGAGTCCGTTCAGATGAGCCAAGCGAACTGCGAACGCTCGTTCCCCCTCGAATGGTCCTCGCACCCCGCGAACCTGGAGAGTCAGCGCGAGATGATCGATTGCTCCCTGTTCGTGCCGCACCTCGCCCGTGCACGCACCCAGACTTGCGTTGGGCCCGTGGCCAGCGAAGTTGCCCGAGGGCGAGGTACCCGTCGTGTCGACGCTCATGCGACCTCCAGGAGCGACAGCTGTCCGGCGAGGCTCCGCACACGCCTTCTCATCGTGGGGCTCCGCCCGTCGGCGATGCTGGGTCGAACTGTCGGCACTTGCTCCCTCGCCACGGGCTCAAGTCCCGCAATCGACTGCTGCACATCACACATCGACTCGGAGATCGAACGCGCGACCGAACGTCGACGCAACTCGACCAAGACGTCAGTGCCGACCGCAAAGGCATTCAGGCCGACATAGCCTGCGTTGCGATAGACCGGGAAACGGCCAGTACCGAGATCCCTTAGCACGGAAGGAAGTGCTGCCAGAAATCGATGTCGCCACACGGTCTTGGTGCCGAGTCCCACCAAGCTGTTGGCCTCGTGCGGTGCATCTACTGCGTTCAGTTCCAGGCTCCTCAGGAGGCCGTCAAGCGCAGACGCGTCCAACCGCTGAATGCCGTGCACGTCCTTTCGCATCGAGAGGGCGCGCGATAGCCGAAGAACGTGTCGTGCGCGGCCATCAAGCCCGGCCACGAGACTGCTCCCTGAGGTGAAGGCAGAGGGCCGCAACGTCTTCAGCGTTTCGACCTGCTCAAGAGTGAAGACAAGCTGCCGATTGCCTTGCCGGAACTCCGTCACAGGGGAGAGCATGCCCTTGTTGACCAGAAAGCGGACATGCATCGGCCTGACGCCCGCCATTCGAGCGGCGCGCTTCATCGATACCCGGCCTGCCGTAAGCTGCCCTGGCTTCACCCAACCCGCGGCGACGGCACGATTAGGGTTGGCGCCCAGGTCGGCGAGTTCCAGCGCCCACTGGAGGAACGGCAGGCAGGACAGCGCCGTTGGCGCTTTCAACTCCTCGTGTGCAACGCGGCACACGACCGAAAGGGCGAGGTCGAGATGCGCAACCGACTGAAGCTTGGGCCAGAGCTTCGTCACGTTGTCGGCGCAGGGTGGCAGAAGAACTCCTGCAGCCTCGGCCCAAGCAATGTGATCGGCCTCGCCATTCGGCAGCCGGTATTGCTCCGCCCCCATCACAGGCTTCGCGGCGAGTTTGCGCAGGAGCCTCGTCAGTAGCACTTCACAGGCGACTTGCTCTCGGTATGGCTTCCCGAGGTCGCCGCCGCCCTCGGCGTACCCGGCTTGAGCCCAGGCTTCTTCCACGCACCTCACGGGCACTTCAAATTGCGAGTCCGCGAGAACAAACCCACATTGGCACCGACCTGACACAGCGTCCCAGAGCTTCCAACGCGATTGGCACCTCGGACAGCGATGAGCGAGCCGGACCATGTGCTTTGCGCACAGGCCGATCGACCGCAACTGCCACCCGATCCTCAAGAATGGCGCCTGCTGCAGGCACTGATGACAGACCTGGACATTGCTCGACAAGCCACGCACAGCCCAGTGCGGGAGCTCCATCCCAGCAAAAGCAACGGCGCCAGATTCGCACCGCTCGCCCGCGCGATGCCGGTTCACAACCTCCTGCGGGTAGAGCGCAGCGAGCCTTGGCTGCAGTTGTCGAATAAGGTACTCGCGGTCGACCTGAAGACCGTTCCGGTGCAGGGCGCGCAGAACATGGGCGCTCCACCACTCGCCCGTCTCCAGTGTCGTCGGCACAAGCACCACGCGGGCGTTGGCGCGCCCCGGGTCAGCGATCACGCTCGGGAACGGCATAGGGCTCACCAGCTCCCGTGAGGGGCATGCCATTGAAGTTGGGCGAGAAGGGGTTCCTCTCGTCTGGGGATTCGTCCCAAATTGCGTTCAGAAACGCCCGCTGCAGCGTGGCCAGCGTGATGGCCTTCTTTTTGCTGGCACACGCAAGGTCCACAGCCTCCTTCAGCAATTCAACAAGTGGTCTCAGCAGACCATTGCACGCGAAGTACATGCAGGGAAGGATCTCCTCGCTCGTGAGGTCGATCGCTTCAAGGGACCCAAGTCGCCGCTGAAACGACTTGACCGCCGATCGAAAGACCTTTGCGCCTTCCACAGTCGCAAGAGTGAACGGCTTGATCGTCCGACGCCGACCGAAGCGGTTGCGCAGCTGCTCGTTGACCTCGAAGAGCTTCTTGAGCCTCGGGATGCCTGTCAGAACGAACGGCACCTTCAACTCATCAACGACCTCCTTCAGGGCATCACCGAATTTGTAGTGAGTCTTCTCCCGGCCGCGATCAACAAGATGGCTGACCTCATCCATGAGTACGACGTTGACGCCACACTCCCAAAAAAGCGTCTTGATGTGCTGAAGCTGGTCTTCGTCCTCCCCCTTGCCCGCGAAAGGCGACCCCAGCGCAAGCTGGATTGCTTTGACAATCTTGCGCGGGGTCGGGTTGCTCGGCATCTTCACGAAGAGCACACGGATCAGCGTGCGGTCGGCGAGCTGTTGGTCCGGGTGTCGGTCGGCGAAGTTCTCCAGCAGGCGGGTCTTGCCAAGTCCCGATTCACCGAAGATGACCAGGTGCCTCGGCTTCGCGCGCCGAGTCCCGGAGCGATAGCAGGCTTCCAGCTCTTCGTTCAATCGATCGACGTGATCGAAACGCAGGAAGACTGAGTCGATGGCGTCTTTGATCTGCTCCGCCTCGGTGGGCGGAGCGACCGCCTCAACGGTCGCTTCGCTCATCTCAGTGCACCTCCTCGGCGAGCTCTTCGGCCGGCGTGTCGAAGACCTCTGGCGCAACTTCCGCCGCGGGCGTGCCCGGTCCCTTGCCGGGCGGCTTCGTCGTCGCAGGCCGAGTCTTCGCGCTGCTGTCCCCGCGGACCTTTGCGGCGCGCCGTGGGTTCTTCGACCCCTTGGCAGCCAAGAGGCCATCGACGTGGTCACGAATGATCGCTTCAGCCGACGCCACCTGAAGGCTGCTGTCAGGATCAGCCGCCCTGCGGAGCTGGCGCACAGTCTTGTCCTGCTCCAGACTCAGACCATCCTTGCCCGCCTTGACGTTGTCGACTCGGAAGTACTCCTTCGAGAACGGATCCAGGACGAAAACATGCCCCACGTTTGCACGGCGGTGCTTGACCGTCACTTTGGACTTCTCTGGGAGCATCCGACGCAAACCGCAAAGCCTCTCGGAGCTGTAGCGGTTGTTGTTGATCTCGACGCCTCCGCGGCCGAGCGAACGCTCGTCCACCTCTGAGAGCTCGACGTCCAGCGTGTCGACATCGACTTTCAGACGAGGGGGATGAACCTCGGCGCTCTCCGCCCACACAGCCGCCGGCGTACGCCCGTCGAGGCCGGCGTGGGGCCGCTGGTGGTAGACGTCGATCACCCACACGTGCATGAGACGCTCCAACTCTGCAAGGGTGATGCACGCGTCCTGCTTTAGCTCCTCGCCCTTTCGGTCGGAGACACGAGCAAGGCTCGTCCCCTTCAGCCGGTGGATGAAGCCATGATTGAACGTCCGGAAGAACCGTTCGATGTGAGGCTTGTGGTTGGGCTCGTAGGCGCCCGCAAATTCGAGCACGATGCCGAGGTTGAGAAGGGCCGTTTCGTAGTCCCTGCTGGCGAACTCCGGCCCGTTGTCGGCGACGACCTTCTCCATCCATCCGTAGCAACGCCACTTGCCTTGAACCTCGCGATACCGTTCCTCGACATACGTCTTGGGCATCAGCGCATGCCGCATGGCGCCGAACACGGTGTCGACACCACGCGACTCCAACGAGAGGAACCACCCGAGCACGCAACGGCTATGCCGATCGAGGAGGAGCGTCAAGTTCGGCTTCCCGAGCACGACGCCCGTTTCATCCACAACCCACAAGTCGACCGGGGTATGGTCCACCTCGACGATCTGCAGAATTCGCGTCGTGGGTCTGGCGCCGACCGAGTCGCCATACTTGCGATGCGCCTCACGCGCTCCATGGCGTGCCACCGTGACGTCGAAGGCATAGAGCCGCGCAAGTCGAGTCTGGATAGTGCGCAAGCTCGGGACGGGGAGCTGTTCAGTCGCGAGGCGGTACTGGTTCAGCCGCCTCACTTCGAGCTCAACTGCGTTCCTCACCTCCGCGGCACTGGCACGCTTCTGACCCAGGAAGATTCGGTCAACCGCGTCCGTGATGGCCGCTTCGACTTCCACGGGAAAACGCGTTCCGCCTCGACCGCCACGCAGGTCGAGGCGAGCGAACAGAGCTCTGACATCCCTCTTGGACTGCTGCAGCTTGCGCCGCCAGCGGCGAATGGTGCTGACGTGCGGCGGAATCTCCTCTCCGAGTTCTTCCGCCACACGTTGGATGCACTCAGCCATCAGTCGAGGGCGCTCAAACGCCCCCATGTCGTCCAGCTTCGTGATCCAAGTGATTCGCCGGATCGTGGCCGCGCGGGCCTTCTCGCCAAGCTGCTCCAGGCCCGTGTCTGCATTGGCGCGCTCTGCGATGGGCCTCTCCGGCTGCTGCTCGTTGGGCTTGAGACCGACGGTCAACCTGCTCTGTGTGTACTCCTTGAGCAGGTCGTCGACCGTCGCGTCACGAAGCTCGCCCGTCCGCATGTTCTCGAGTTGGAGCTTGTCGGGCAGCACGCGCACGACTTCGCAAGGAACACCCGCTCGATACAGCACATCGTGGTACTTGAAGGGTTGTTGAGTCACGTTGAACCCCTCAGGCGTAGGTGAAGTCTTGCGCCTGCTTCAGCGTCTGCCTGAAGTCGCGTGCCATGACGCGCTCAAGCAGCTCATCGCAGGCGATGGCCGCGCGGTTCCAGGCCGTCTCATCGAAGTTCTGCTCGGTTTCCGTTGCCGACGTTTCGTCGCGGCATTCGATCCAGTTCAGTCGCCACGGGCGATAGCGCAAAGCGACCTCGATGAGTTCGAGGAGGCCGGGCGCCCACAGAAGATCGCTTTCCAGCACGACGAAGAACTGCGTTCCCTCATCCTCAAACGCGCTCCACACGCGACGCAGCCTCTCGCGCATATCCGGACGCACAAACTTAATGTCCGGCTTCACCTCGCCCAACAACGTCTCGCGCCAGTGCGTGGTGATCGCGCAGTCGGGCGTGTAGCGAAAGCCGCCATCCTCGTCGTCGATAGCGATGCGGAAAGAGGCCGGGTGCGTCACGAACGTGTGGACCGCGCGAGCCAGCTCGAAGACGCCCCAGGTGCGCTCCTCGCCCAGGCTCTGGAATCTGGCGGAGCCCGTTGCCTTCAGCGACGGGAAGTTGCCTCGCACGCGCTTGCCCTTGCGCGTCACAACCTTGCTCGCTCGGCGCCGCGGCAACCCGGGCGCGATGAAAGCCAACAGCTGCTCGCTGGGGCTGACCGTGCAAACCTTCGACATGAGTTCACTCCTTCGTGTTCAAGACTGAACACAAACCAGTTAAGGGGAAGGAGAGCAACTCGAGATGGCGGGCGGGCGCCACCTTGACTGGCCGTAGCCTTGGCGAGATACTGGAAATACACCGTCGTGGACTTGTTTATTGAGTCCAAGGCTTCAGTGGCGAGTTGCTCATCGGGTACTCGCCATTTTTCTTTGCGCTACTCGATAGGCGCCTCCTCGTCGCTGGGCAGGCGGTTCCACTCCACCGCCGGTTGAACCAGCCGCTTGAGACGGCTGATGACGGTCCGCGACTGTTGTTCGCCCAGCTCCTGCGCGGCCTCGATCGCGATCGACAGCATCTCGATCTGGTGATCGCTCCGAAAGGTCTCGCGCACCTGGCGCATCAGTCGGTCGTAGGCGACAGCCCGATACAAGGCAGCACGCTCGGCGTCGCTGCAGGCCAGCGCCGTCGCAATCTGCTCGACCGGTTCATCGCTCGCCGGCACCGATCGACCTCGTTCAATAGCGCAGACCCTCGCCGGCTTCACCTGCAGTCGTGATGCCAGCTCCGTCTGAGATACGCCCTTTGCCCGTCTCGTCGTTGCCACAGCGGACCCAAACCTCACATCGTGTTTGAACGCCACCCGGTTCAATTTCGCAGATTGGCGAGTGAATTTCCAGTACGCGATTTGGGCAGCTCAGTGATCCAACGGGCCGTCACCGGCGTGCGAAATGGAAAAGTTTCCCTACGACGGAAGAAACCGATCTGACGGCTCAACGCCACCACGGGTTGTTGTCGTCAGATGGAAGAAATGTTCGCGCTTGCCGCAGCACTAGGACTTTCCCGGGTGTCGCGCTCAAACGTCGTGGCAGCGGCACTGCAGACCGGCAGGCCACAGGTCAACCCGAAGCATCGGCAACGCGGCGGCGCAGCGCGGACGCGCCCGTGACTTCCTGCGGCACGAACATCGCGCGCTCAGGGATCGCGCAAACTAGTCCAACCGTCTGAGATGCGCTCCGCCTGCTCAAGCACAAGGCGAATAGCCTCTTCTTGCTTGTCCGGCGGGTACTTGTACCGACGCAGCGTGATACGGACGAGATTCCGCAGCCGCGCCCGAACGCTCTCGCGCTTTTGCCAGTCGACGCTCGTGCTGTTGCGAAGCTTCTCGGTCACCATAGACGTCGGGAGCGCAAGCGCCCACCGGGGCCACATCCCAGACCATGCCGATGTGCAAACGATTCTGGTCGTTTGCGAGCGACTCCTGCCGAGCCAATTCGTACTTCCGGAAGCGACCCGGCGTCTAAGAACAAACACGCCACCGCGGGTCTCGCAGAAGCGGTCGCCTCCCTGACGCAGAGATCGTTGCCGTACGACGCGCCTGGGGAGTCGCGTTCAGCGTTCGCACCTGCAGCCGGTCATAGCGCGTCCGCGGTTCGCCTCGGGCAGAATGCACCAACCGCGGCCCTAGAAGCCCCTGCGCCACTGACGGCAGGCAGGTACCGGGGAGGCAATGAACCCAGAACGCGCGTCCAACTTTTCGTTCCTCAAGGCGCACGATGCCCAGCTCGGGCGCCTTGGGCTGTTGGCCGAGCGCTATTTTGCTGACGACCCGAACACCTGCCTACTGAAGCTCCGGCAGCTCGCCGAGTTGCTCGCGCAGTTGACAGCCTCAAGGGTCGGCATTTTCACCTCGGCCGAAGAGAAACAGCTCGACTTGCTTCGACGCCTGCAAGACCATGGAATCGTTCCGCGAGAGGTGGGAGCGCTCTTCCACGAAGTGCGCAGGGCCGGCAACGACGCCAACCACAAGTTGGCCGATGACCACAGGACAGCTCTACTGGCGCTTCGGCTGACGTGGCAGTTGAGCGTGTGGTTTCATCGAACGTTTAGCAACCAGTCGTTCAAGTCAGGCCCATTCCTTCCGCCAGTGGCGCCGGTCGACGAGAGCTCGGAACTGCGCATCGAGCTCGACGCGTTGCGAGCCGAGCTGCAGGCGTTCCGCGCTGCACACCAAGAAGCGGCGCAATCACTCGAGGCCACGAAGGCTCAGGTCCACCAGACCCAAGAAGAGCGGGCCTTCTGGGAGAACATGGCGGCCGAAGCGGAAACCGCCAAGCACCGCCTTTCCGAGCACCTCGTAGAACTTCAGGCCAAGGCAGCTGAGCAGACGAGCAAGCAGACAGCGGCCTTCGTCGCTGCAGCCAACGTGGCGGCCGCAAGCGTCAAACTGAGTGAAGCGGACACCCGCAAGCTGATTGATGACCAACTGGCTAAGGCCGGCTGGACCGTCGACTCAGCCACTCTCACCTTTGCCAAAGGTGCCAGGCCTCAGCGAGGGCAGAACCTGGCTATAGCCGAGTGGCCCACCGAGACCGGCCCTGCCGACTACGTGCTGTTCGTTGGCACGACGCCCGTCGCGATTGTCGAAGCCAAGCGCAAGCACATCGACGTATCAGCAGCACTGCAACAGGCCAAGCGGTACAGCCGAGGCTTCCGGACTTCCCCTGAGGTGGAATTGCGGGCCAGCGGCTTCGGCGAAAAGGGCGAGTTCCGCATCCCCTTCTTGTTCTCTTCCAACGGCCGCCCATTCTTGCGGCAACTGGCTCAGCAGAGCGGCGTCTGGTTTTGCGACGTGCGACGACCCGAGAACCTTGGCCGTGTCTTGGACGGTTGGTACGAGCCGGCAGGCCTGAGCGCTCTGCTGCAACAAGACGAAGACCGCGCCCACGCCGAGCTGGCGAACGCACCATTCGACTACGGATTTCCACTTCGCCCATACCAAGAGCAGGCGATCCGGACCACAGAAGCCAGCATTCGAGAAGGCCAACGCGCGATTCTGCTGGCCATGGCCACCGGGACAGGCAAGACCAAGACCTGCATTGCGCTCATCTACCGACTGCTCAAGGCGAAGCGCTTCCGCCGCATCCTTTTCCTGGTCGACCGCTCGGCACTGGGTGAGCAAGCTGCGAACGCATTCAAAGACACTCGGATGGAGCGGCTGCAGACCTTCGCCGACATCTTTGGCATCAAGGAGCTGGACGAACAGCAGCCCGACGACGACACCGCCGTGCATCTGGCCACCGTGCAAGGGATGGTCCAGCGGGTTCTGTACACCGCCGAAGGCGAGAAGCCGCCACCCATCGACCTATACGACTGCATCGTCGTTGACGAATGCCACCGCGGCTACCTGCTGGATCGCGAGCTGTCGGACACCGAACTCAGTTTCCGAGGGTATGACGACTACGTGTCCACGTACCGGCGCGTGCTGGACTACTTCGATGCGGTGAAGGTCGGCCTCACCGCAACGCCGGCACTGCACACCACGCAGATCTTTGGTGCGCCTGTCTTCACCTACGGCTACCGCGAGGCCGTGGTTGACGGCTACTTGGTGGACTACGAACCGCCAATCCAGGTCCATACGCTGCTCTCCGGCCAGGGCATCGCATGGAAAGCCGGCGAAGAGGTCAAGGTCTACAACACCGGCCGCCAGCAGATCGAGCTATTCAAGACGCCTGACGAGATCAAGCTCAAGGTCGATGACTTCAACCGCAAGGTCATCACCCGCCCCTTCAACGAGGTGGTCTGCAACTACCTGGTCCAAGAGCTAGACCCCGCATCGCGCCGCAAGACGTTGATCTTCTGCGTCAGTGACAGCCATGCCGACTTGGTGGTGGACTTGCTCAAGACGGCGTTCGCCAACCAGTACGGCGCAGTCGAAGACGACGCCGTCATCAAGATCACGGGTGCCGCCGACAAGCCGCTGCAGCTGATCCGCCGGTACAAGAACGAACGCCTGCCCAACGTCGCGGTCACCGTCGATCTGCTGACCACGGGCGTGGACGTGCCCGAGATCTGCAACCTGGTGTTCCTGCGTCAGGTGAACAGCCGCATCCTGTTCGACCAGATGCTGGGTCGCGCGACGCGGCTCTGCGACTTTGGCGGCACAGACGTAAAGGACTCGTTCCGCGTCTTCGATGCGGTCCGCATCTTCGAGGCCATCGGCGACATGACGGCGATGAAGCCTGTGGTCGTGAACCCGAAGATCAGCTTCACCCAGCTGGCGCGGGAACTGGCGACGCTAAAGGATGAATCGGCCACCGAGCTGGCACGCGACCAGTTCCTGGCCAAGTTGCAGGCCAAGAAGCGCCACTTGACCGACAAGAACCGACAGGACTTCGAAGCCAAGGCAGGCATGCCGGTTCAGGCCTTCGTCCAGAAGCTGAAGGCCATGCCTCTGGCTGAAGTGGCGGCGTGGTTCGTGCAGAACCCGGAACTGGGCGAGCTGCTCGACCGCCGCAGTGACGGCCCCGAGCGCGAGATGTTCGTATCAGAGCACGCCGATGCTTTCGATCGTGCCGAGCGCGGCTACGGCAAGGGTAAGAAGCCCGATGACTACATTCGCGCTTTCAGCGAATTCATCAAGACCCAGGGCAACCAGATACCGGCCTTGGTGACAGTGCTGACAAGGCCCCGCGAGCTGACGCGTGCCCAGCTGCGCGAGCTGGTCTTGGCGTTGGACCGGGCCGGCTTCACCGAGACCAACCTCGCCTCAGCCTGGCGTGAGCTGACCAACCAGGACATCGCGGCGCGCATCGTGGGCTACATCCGCCAAGCGGCCATCGGTGACGCGCTGGTACCGTATGCTGAGCGCGTCGACCGGGCTCTTCAGCATCTGCTGGCGCATCCACCTGCGGGCAAGCCCTGGAGCACACCGCAACGCGACTGGCTCAAGCGCATCGCTGCGCAAACGAAGGCCAATGTGCTGGTGGACCGCTCCGCCATCGACGATCCCGACTTGATCTTCAAACGCGAAGGCGGAGGCTTCAACCGGCTGGACAAGGTCTTCAACGGCCAACTCCAGCCTGTACTCGATGCCTTCAATGATGCGCTATGGGCCTTGCCGCCCGAATCCGCCAACCGCTGACTCTTCCCGATCCCTACCCATGTCCAACCACACTGCTGCACTCGACATAGGCGCCAAGCTCTGGTCGCTGTGCCACGTGCTGCGCGACGACGGCGTTACCTACCACCAATACCTGAGCGAGCTGACCTACCTGCTGTTCCTGAAGATGATGAAGGAAACGGGGCAGGAGGAACGGCTCAAGGTGTGGAAGCGGCCCAAGAAGTCCGAACCGCCCGTCGAGCAACCCGGCAACCGCTGGGACGATCTGCTCAACGCTTCGGCCCCCGAGCGGCTCGACACCTACAAGGAGATGCTGCTGGATTACGGCTTGCACGGCCGTGGCGCCGTCCAGGAGATCTACGCCAACGCCAACACTTTCATCACCAAGCCAGCCACGCTGAGCAAGCTGGTGACCGACATCGACAGCCTCGACTGGTACAGCGTCGATCGCGACGACCTGGGCGACCTGTACGAGGACCTGCTGGAACGCAATGCCGGCGAGAAGAAGAGTGGCGCCGGCCAGTACTTCACCCCACGCCACCTGATAGACAGCATCGTCAGCGTTATGAAGCCACAGCTGGGCGACGTGATCCAGGATCCGGCGGCCGGCACTTGCGGCTTCCTCATCGCCGCTAACAACTACCTGCGCCGAGAAAACGACATCTACAGCCTGAAGGACTCCGAGCAGCGTCGCTATGCCAAGGAGACCTTCTTTGGGATGGAGCTAGTGCAAGACACCCACCGTCTCGCGCTCATGAACATGCTCTTGCACGGCATAGAAGGCGGCGTGACCTATGGCGACACGCTGAGTGACGACCACAGCAAACTCCCAAAAGCCACGCTGATCCTCAGCAACCCGCCATTTGGCACCAAGAAGGGTGGCGGCCTGCCCACGCGCGGCGACCTCACCTTCGAGACAAGCAACAAGCAGTTCGCCTTTCTGCAGCACATCTACCGAGCGCTTAAGCCCGGCGGCCGGGCTGCCGTGGTGCTGCCCGACAACGTGCTATTCGAAAGCAATGTCGGCACCGAGATCCGGCGCGACCTGATGGACAAGTGCAACCTGCACACCATCCTGCGCTTGCCCACCGGCATCTTCTACGCCCAGGGCGTGAAGACCAATGTGCTGTTCTTCACCCGCGGCGAAACCGACAAGGGCAACACGAAGGAAGTGTGGGTGTACGACATGCGCGCCAACATGCCCGCCTTCGGCAAGCGCACGCCCTTCACGCGCGACTATTTCCGCACGCCAGACGATGCCCCGGCCAGCCAGCCGCGCGACAAGTTCGAAGACGTGTTCGGCAGCGACCCGCGCGGCGGCCCGGCAGCACTGGCAGCACGCCAGGACACAGGCGAGGCGGGGCGCTGGCGCCGTTTTAAGCGCGAGCAGATCGCCAAGCGCGGCGACAGCCTGGACATCAGCTGGCTCATGGACAGCGGCGCTACTTCAGCAGATCAATCGCGAGATGACCCCTCACTCGTGGCTGGGCTGGCGCTCAAAGAGCTGAACGCCGCGGTCTCTGAGTTGCGCTCACTCCTTGAGGAATTGGGCGAGGACCCAGACTCGGTGTTGGAAGCTGCGGTTGCAGAGGAATCGTCGAACGATGGCGAAGGGGCAATCGCGTGAGCGGTTCCGCACCACAGGCCAGCGTTCCTCCAGATGGCTGGGACGTCGCGTCATTCGGCGAGCTCAATTCATTCAGCGGCGGGACCGTGAACCCAGCTACACGGCCGGACGAGGTCTTTGAGCTCTACAGTGTTCCGAGCTTTCCAACGGGGCGTCCCGAGCAGCTACCGGGACGTGCAATCGGCTCAACGAAGCAGACGGTCAGGCCTGGTGACGTCTTGGTCTGCAAGATCAACCCGCGCATCAACCGTGTTTGGACGGTGGGTCCCCGCAGCGATCACGAACAGATCGCTTCGTCGGAGTGGATCGGGTTTCGATCTGACGCCTTGGTGCCACGGTTCGCGAAGCACTACTTCAGCGAACCTTCGTTCCGATCGCTTCTGTGCAGCGAGGTTTCGGGAGTAGGCGGCTCCTTGACCCGCGCCCAGCCAAGCCGCGTGGCCGAGTATCTCGTCCCCGTTGCGCCGCTGGCAGAGCAGACGCGTATCGCCGATCAACTCGACACCCTGCTGACACGCATCCACGCCTGCCAGGACCGCCTGGAGGTCGTTCCAGCGTTGCTCCGGCGGTTTCGGCAGAGCGTCCTGACCGCGGCAGTTTCTGGTCGTCTAACCTCTGAATGGCGAAATGCAGAAGATCGGAACGGACCTTTGCCAGTGTTCACAGACGGTAGCTTGGAAGATACGACGCAAGGCCACGGTTCTCTCTCCATGCCGGACAGTTGGCGAATGGTGCAGGCCCAGCATTTGGTTCAGCCTGAAGCGCCCATCGTCTACGGGATCGTGCAACCTGGCCCGAAGTTGGCCGATGGCATTAGGTATGTGCAGACAACGGATATCGTTGATGGGCGCATCCAAGTACAGAGCCTGTGCCACACGAGCGAGGAAATCGCAAAGGGCTATCGAAGATCGTCGATTCGAAGAGGCGACGTACTGCTGGGAATTATCCGGGCGTTGAAAGTTGCGGTTGTGCCGAACGAACTTGACGGCGCAAACATCTCTCGCAGTGTCGCGCGCCTACGCCCGCGGGAGGGCGTCTTGCCAAAGTTTTTGGCGTATGCGCTCCAGTCGCCAGTAGTCCAGGATTGGCTGCGCGCGCAGCATCGTGGAATGGATATGCCGGTGCTGAATCTCTCGGAAGTCAGGCTCGCTCCGATTCCGATTCCGCCTTCAGACGAGCAATCAGAAATCGTCCGTCGTGTGGACTCCCTCTTCGCGCTCGCCGACGCCATCAATTTCCGTTACACCGCAGCGCGTGCGCAGGTCGAGCGCCTGACGCCCGCACTGCTGGCCAAGGCATTCCGCGGCGAACTAGCCCCCCAAGACTCCAACGACGAACCCGCCAGCGCACTGCTTGCACGCATCGCGGCCGAGCGCAGCGCACCGGCGAAAGCCAACAGGCCCCGGACTGCGCGCGTCAGTCGCCTGCGCCGTGCCCCAAAGGAAACCGCCACCATGACCAAGAGCCGCCAGGACGATGACGTGGTAGGCCAGCCCTACTTGGCTGGTCACTTGCGGCGCCTCGGAACACCTGCCAGTGCGGAGGCGCTTTTCAAGGTGGCCGAGTTGCCCGTGGCCGACTTCTACAAGCAACTGGCCTGGGAAGTGGCGCAAGGCCACGTGAAGGACAACCACACCACGCTGGAGCCCGGGCATGCGGCTGGATAAGGTCTACATCGATGGCTTCAAGAATCTTGAGGAGTTGGAGGTTGACTTCGACGAAAGTCGCCTCACCACGGTGTTGATTGGCCAGAATGGCGCAGGGAAGTCAAACCTGATCGAAGCGCTGGCGCGGGTGTTCAGCCATGTCGACTTGCGCAGTGCTGCACTACGCTTCAAGTTCCGGGTGGCCTATCGCATCCAGTCGCGAAAGGCAAAGGCAGGAAACCTCACGCAGGTCGTTCTCAGCAATGTGCCAGACGAGCCCATCATCCAAATCGATGGCAAGTCGGTTTCGCGTGCAGAGTTTGAGCGGAACAAATCCGAATGGTTTCCAGATCTGGTTCTGGGCTATTACTCAGGGAGTGGGCGCCGACTAGAGCAAGTCTTTGACAGACACCAGACCAACTACTACAAGGCCATCGCACGAAACAACGACGAAAGCGCTTGCTACCAAGCGCTATTGGCGCGGCGGCTTTTCTACTGCCGCCACACGCACGGGGCGATGGCATTGCTGGCCCAGTTCGCCTTCCCCGACACGGCTGCTGACGAACTACTTCGGGACATCGTGCGCATCACAGGATTTCACTCGGCGTTGGCTCTCCTTCGGGAACCTTGGTACGCCAAGGGTGGGCATGCCAAAAAGCTCCAGGAAGCTGGAGACTTCTGGGGCGCGGACGGACCAGCTGGCCGAACGGCCCACCTACTCAGATCCATCGCATTTCACCCTTTCGGACTGACTGGCAATGCCATTGACGATTACCGCGAAAAGCGGCAGGACGAAGTTCAGTTCGCCACGTTTCTTCGCGACAGGCTGGCCGTTGATCATTTGCGACAGGCTTTCAGCGATGACGCCGACATGTTCTATGCCTTGGAGGCTCTGGATGTCTCTGACCTAGTCCGGGAGCTGAACGTCTGGGTTACGCGGGAAAACAATGACACAGGCGATATCGAGTACTCCGATCTGTCAGATGGCGAGCGCCAGTTGCTGATGGTGATGGGTCTGCTGCGGATTGCACGAGGGAAGCGGGTACTCTGCCTACTGGATGAACCCGATACCCACTTGAACCCCCACTGGCAGCTTCGCTACCTGCGTCTCATTGAGCAATGGACTGGCACCGCGGCCGATGCTGAAAACTGCCATATCGTGCTGACATCGCACAACCCGTTGACGATTGCCGGCCTAGATAAAAGCGAGGTTCGCGTTCTTCACACTGATCCGGCTAGCAATCAGGTATTAGCTTCACCGCCATTCGTTGATCCGAAGGGCCTTGGCATTGCAGGAGTGCTTACCGACATCTTCGGGATGCCCAGTACCTTGGATGAGCCCACTCAGAAGCTGATTGACGATCGCAACAAACTGGCACGCCTTCGAGAACCGAGCCTGGCCGAGACTCAGCAGTTGGAGATTATCAACAGCGAATTGCAAAAGCTGGGCTTCATGTACGAGGAGCGAGACGAGCTTTACCGAAACTTCCTGCGCAAATTGGATGACGTTGAATTGGCTGACTCAGAGCCGCTGAGCCCCGAACAGGTAGCGCAGCGCGACGAGACCACCCGCGAACTAGTTGAAAAGCTCCTGAAGAAGCCATGATCTACGTTCATAGGAACTGGGCACTGATCCCGGAACAACTCAAGGACGATCTGAAGAAAGCCGCAGCGGATCTGGACGCGATTGAAGATCCAAAGGCGCGCAAAGCCTACATCGTTGCTAACCAAGGCAAGTGGTCGGCTGTGCGCGACTACCTTGGACAAATGTCTCATCGGAAGTGCTGGTACTCGGAGGCACCAGAAAGCGTTTCGCGATACCAGGTCGATCACTTTCGACCGCATGGTCGCGCGAAGCAGGCGCTTCGCAACACCTGCGAAGGCTACTCATGGCTGGCATTTGACCTGGAGAACTTCCGCCTTTCCGGCATGTTGTGCAACACGCAGAACCAAGAGTACTCCGAGGAAACGGTAGGCAAGGGAGACTGGTTTCCGCTGCTTGATCCCACTAAGCGCGCAAGCCTGAAGAGCAGAGACTGCGGGGCTGAGTCTCCAGTATTGCTTGACCCGGTTGATCGAGACGATCCGTGCAAGCTCATGTTTCGAGACGACGGCACAGTCTGGCCAGACGATCAACTCCCGGAGGTAGTTCAAGCGCAGGTAACAACCGCTATCGAGTGCCTAGGCCTGCGGCAGAGCCAACTCAATCGAGCACGTAGCCGTGTCTGGACTGCGTGCTCCAAACGCGCGAGGCAGTACAGCCGAATGGCCGCGAAGCCCAAGGGGCAGCGAACACCAGAAGAGGCAGCGACGCTGGAGGAGTTGGCGGGTGAGCTGATTGCTATGGGCAAGTCTCGTAGCCCATTTGCTGCGGTCGCTCGAACGTGCTTGATCGCCAATAAACTAGGTAGGTTTGTTGTCGTTGATGAGTTGCTACCGCTTGCGGACGCAGATTGAGAAGCCGATGAGCGACATCAAACTATTTCGCCTCCAAGCCGGTAAGGCGGTCGAACTCCAGGGAGACGCCCCCGACCTAGAGAAGCCGCTGCAGACGTTGATCGAGGCAAACCTCGACACCTTGCTCGGCATCCGCTTCCTGGCCACCGAGTACTCCACTGGAAAGACCCATGCGGGCCGCATCGACTCCCTGGGTCTTGACGAGAACAACTGCCCAGTCATCCTGGAGTACAAGCGATCGGTCGGCGAAAACGTCATCAACCAGGGCCTGTTCTACCTGGACTGGCTGATGGACCACCAGGCCGAGTTCAAGCTGCTGGTGATGGACAAGCTGGGCAAGCCTGCGGCCGACGCCATCGACTGGACTGCGCCGCGCCTGGTATGCATAGCTGCCGACTTCACCAAGTACGACGGGCATGCCGTGCAGCAGATCAATCGCAATATCGAGCTGATCCGATACCGGCGTTTTGGCGACGAATTGCTGCTGCTGGAACTCGCCAACGCGGCCAGCGCCAATGCGGGCAAGGCGACGACAACCAAGGCCGCGAAGCCGGCCAAGTCGGCGCCCACGCCAGTGGCCGACTCCACCAACGCCAAGGGAGCGGGCGGCGATCGCTCGTATGCCGATTGGCTGCCGCTGTTGCCCCCGCACCTCAGCGAGCTGGTCTCGTCGCTGGAGGGGTATGTCCTATCGCTGGGCGACGACGTGCAGCGCAAGGAGCTCAAGCTGTACGTGGCCTTCAAGCGTTTGAAAAACTTTGCCACGGTGGTGCCGCAAAAGGCTCGATTGCTCCTGTACCTGCACGTCGACCCCGATCATGTGCAGCCGCTGCCGCCGAACGGACGGGATGTCCGGCAGCAAGGGCATTGGGGTACCGGCGACCTGGAACTGACTCTAGCTTCTCAGGCGGAGATGGATGCTGCGAAGCCGCTGATCCTGATGGCATACGAAGGCCGTGCGGTAGCTGGGGCGGATTTGGTTCAGCGCGCTCCGTAGCGCCCAGGGAACTTCGTTCCCCTGCTCATTTCCGGCCGGACACTCGCAGGAACTCGTTCGCGTCGGGAGCAGAACTTCTGCGCAATTCGCACATAACTCTGCGCCCTACGTCCTTCAACGCACCTATACGTCAATATTTGCCGCTCTCAACGCATTCGTCTCGATGAAGTCGCGCCGCGGCTCCACCTCGTCGCCCATCAGCATCGTGAACACGCGGTCGGCCTCGATCGCGTCGTCGATCTGCACCTTCAGCAGACGGCGCACGGTCGGGTCCATCGTGGTCTCCCACAGCTGCTCGGGGTTCATCTCGCCGAGGCCCTTGTAGCGCTGGCGGGCCACGGCGCCCTCGGCCTGCGCCATCAGCCAGTCCATCGCGGCGCGGAAGTCGGCCACCTTCTGTTCCTTGAGCTTCTCGCCTTCGCCGCGGCGCACCACGGCATCCGCACCCAGCAGACCGAGGAAGCTCTTGCCGGCTTCGGCCAGCACGGCGTAGTCGGCGCCATGCACGAAGTCCTGCGTGATCACGCTGCTCTTCACGTTGCCGTGGTGGCGGCGGCTGATGCGCAGCAGGTGCTTGTCGGTGCGGGCGTCGAACTCGGCGCTCACCATCGCGTCCTTCAGCGCCGCCTGCAGCGCCACGGCGCCCTGTTCGGCGGTGGCGGCGCTGTCCAGGTCCAGGCTCAGGCCGCCGGCGATCGCGCGGATGGCTTCGCCGTCCATCCAGTTCGACAGGCGCGTGATCACGCCGCTGGCCAGCAGGTAGGTGCGCGCCAGGCTCTCGAGCGCGTCACCGCGGATCGCATGGGCGTCCTGATCGCCGTTGGGCAGGATCGCCGCCCCTTCGAGCGCCACCTTCAGCAGGTAGGCATCGAGTTCGTTGCCGTCCTTGATGTACTGCTCCTGCTTGCCCTGCTTCACCTTGTACAGCGGCGGCTGCGCGATGTAGACGTGGCCGCGTTCGACGAGCGCGGGCATCTGGCGGTAGAAGAAGGTCAGCAGCAGCGTGCGGATGTGGGCCCCGTCGACGTCCGCGTCGGTCATGATGATGATGCGGTGGTAGCGCAGCTTGTCGACGTTGAAGTCCTCGGCGCCGATGCCGGTGCCTAACGCGGTAATGAGCGTGACAATGGCGTCGCTGGACAACAGCCGCTCGTAGCGTGCCCGCTCGACGTTGAGGATCTTGCCGCGCAGCGGCAGGATCGCCTGGAACTTGCGGTCGCGCCCCTGCTTGGCACTGCCGCCGGCGGAGTCGCCCTCGACGATGTAGATCTCGCACAGCGCCGGATCCTTCTCCTGGCAGTCGGCCAGCTTGCCGGGCAGGCCCAGGCCGTCGAGCACGCCCTTGCGGCGCGTCATCTCGCGCGCCTTGCGCGCCGCCTCGCGGGCGCGGGCGGCGTCGACGATCTTGCTGCAGATGGTCTTGGCGTCGATGGGGTTCTCGAGCAGCCAGTCGGTCAGCAGCTTGCTCACCACGTCTTCCACCGGGCCGCGCACCTCGCTGGAGACCAGCTTGTCCTTGGTCTGGCTGCTGAACTTGGGCTCGGGCACCTTCACGCTCACCACGCAGGCCAGGCCCTCGCGCATGTCGTCGCCGCTGATCTCGACCTTGGCCTTCTTGGCGATCTCGTTGTCGTCGATGTACTTGTTGATCACGCGCGTCATCGCCGCGCGCAGACCGGTCAGGTGCGTGCCGCCGTCGCGCTGCGGGATGTTGTTGGTGAAGCAGAGCACGTTCTCGGCGTACGCGTCGTTCCACTGCATCGCCACCTCGACACCGATGTTGGTGTTCTGGTCGCTCATCTTCTCGCCCATGGCATGGAAGATGTTCGGGTGCAGCACCTTCTTGCCCTGGTTGATGAACTGCACGAAGCCCTTCACGCCGCCGGCGAAGGCGAAGTTGTCCTCCTTCGCGTTGCGCTCGTCGACGAGCTTGATCTTGACGCCGTTGTTCAGGAACGAGAGCTCGCGCAGGCGCTTGGCCAGCACGTCGTAGTGGAAGTCGACGTTGGTGAAGATCTCCTCGTCGGGCAGGAAGTGCACCTCGGTGCCGCGCTTCTCGGTGTCGCCCGTGATGCGCATCGGGCTGGTGGGGAAGCCGTCGCGCTCCTCGATCTGGCGGTCCTGCGTGAAGCCGCGCTTGAACTCCAGGAAGTGCACCTTGCCGTCGCGCCGCACCGTCAGGCGCAGCCACTTGCTGAGCGCATTGACGCAGGAAACTCCCACACCGTGCAGGCCACCCGAGACCTTGTAGCTGTTCTGGTTGAACTTGCCGCCGGCGTGCAGCTCGGTCAGCGCGATCTCGGCGGCCGAGCGCTTTGGCTCGTGCTTGTCGTCCATCTTCACGCCGGTGGGAATGCCGCGGCCGTTGTCGATGACGCTGATGCTGTTGTCGCTGTGGATCGTGACGACGATGTCGTCGCAGAAGCCGGCCAGCGCCTCGTCGATGGAGTTGTCGACCACCTCGAACACCAGGTGGTGCAGCCCGGTGCCGTCGCTGGTGTCGCCGATGTACATGCCGGGCCGCTTGCGCACGGCTTCCAGGCCTTCCAGGATCTGGATGCTGCCTTCGCCGTAGCTGGACGAGGGCGACGAGCCGGGCTCGTCGCTGGGCGTGTTTTCAGGCTTGTTCGGGTCGGTCATCGGGTGCTCTGGGTGTCGCGGGCCCGTTCGTCGCGGGCCCCTAGAAACGCTGAAGCGGGCCGAGGCCCGCTGCGTGGTTGTGTGCTGCGCTCGGCTGCTAGATCCGCATCGGCATCACCACGTACTTGAAGCCGGGCTGGTCGGGGATGCTGAACAGGGCGCTGGCAGCGCTGTCCTGCAGTTCCAGCTTCACCATCTCGTGGCCGCTGTTGGCCAGCACGTCGATGAGATAGGTGACGTTGAAGCCGATCTCGATGGCGTCGCCGTTGTAGTCGACCTCCAGCTCTTCCTTGGCCTCTTCCTGCTCGGCGTTGCTGGAGGCGATGCGCAGGAGGCCCGGCTCGATGTTCACGCGCACGCCCTTGAACTTCTCGCTGGTGAGGATGGCGGCGCGCTGCAGGCTGGCCAGCAGCGGCGCGCGGCCCAGCACCACGGCGTTCTTGTGGTTGCGCGGGATCACGCGGTTGTAGTCGGGGAACTTGCCTTCGACGAGCTTGGTGACGAACTCCATGCCGCTGAAGCTGAACTTGGCCTGGTTGTTCGCGAAGCGCATCTCGATCGGCGTCTCCTCGTCCTTGAGCAGGCGCTGCAGCTCCAGCACCGTCTTGCGCGGCAGGATGACCTCCTGCTTGGTCGGCACGTCGGACGAGAGCGGGTTCTGCGCCAGCGCCAGGCGGTGGCCGTCGGTGGCCACCAGCGTCAGCGTCTTGCCTTCGGCGATGAAGAGGATGCCGTTGAGGTAGTAGCGGATGTCGTGCACCGCCATCGCGAAGTGCACCTGGTTGATCAGTTCGCGCAGCGTCTTCTGCGGCACGCTGAAGGTGGGGCCGAAGTCGACGCTCTCGTTGACCAGCGGGAAGTCGTCGGCCGGCAGCGTCTGCAGCGTGAAGCGGCTCTTGCCGCCGGCGAGCGTGAGCTTGTTCTGGGCCGAGGACAGCGTCACCACCTGGTCGGCCGGCAGGCTGCGCAGGATGTCGATCAGCTTGCGCGCACCCACGGTGGTGGAGACGCTGCCGCCGTCGCCACCGAGTTCGGCGCTGGTGCGCACCTGGATCTCGAGGTCGCTGGTGGTGAACTCGATCGTTCCGCCGTTCTTGCGCAGCAGCACGTTGGCCAGGATGGGCAGCGTGTGCCGCCGCTCCACGATGCCAGCCACCGACTGCAGCGCTTCGAGGAGCTGGGCCTGCGGGGCCTTCAGAACAATCATCGGACTTCCTCTTTTTTAACTTGGTGGTAGCTGGTAGAGCGCCGCCACGTCTGGGGAAAACGCTATTTTCACCTGTTCCATCAACGATTTAGCAGGCGGGCAACCCTGTGGGTGCGACACCGCTGCCGCTGCACCCGGAACAGGAACAAACCACCGCGAACGCTGCACGCTGTGGACAAGCCCCCGGTTGTTCGGAATCGATCCACAGAGTTGCCAGACGCGCACACCAAACCTACGGATTGTGGACCCGCCGGGACCCTAGAACGAAGCCCGAGCCGCGACCCTCCGCGACCCAGCCACCCGTCACGGAACCGGCTTCGCCGGGCCGTCGACGGGGCCTCCCCCTCGGGGGGTGGCGAGCGAGAGCGAGCTGGGGGGCTAACCTTTCAGCGTCTGCTCCAGCACATGCAACTGCTGGTTCAGCTCGGGATTGGTCGTGCGCTCGGCGCCGATCTTGCGCACCGCATGCAGCACGGTGGTGTGGTCGCGGCCACCGAAGAGCTCGCCGATCTCCGGCAGGCTCTTCTTGGTCATGTCCTTGGCCAGGTACATCGCGATCTGGCGCGGCCGGGCGATGCTGGCGGGGCGCTTCTTGCTGTACATGTCGGCGACCTTGATCTTGTAGAAGTCGGCCACCGTCTTCTGGATGTTCTCCACCGAGATCTGCCGGTTCTGGATCGACAGCAGGTCCTTCAGCGCCTCGCGCGCGAGGTTGATGTTGATGTCCTTGTGGCTGAAGCGGCTGTAGGCCAGCACCTTGCGCAGGGCGCCTTCGAGCTCACGCACGTTGGCGCGCACGTTCTTCGCGATGAAGAAGGCCACGTCCTCGGGCATCTCGGTGTTCTCCACCGCCGCCTTGCGCATCAGGATGGCCACGCGCATCTCCAGCTCGGGCGGCTCGATGGCCACCGTGAGCCCGGCATCGAAGCGGCTGGTGAGCCGCTCGTCGATGTCCACCAGCCCCTTGGGGTAGGTGTCGCTGGTCATGATGATGTGGGCGCGCTTGGACAGCAGCGCTTCGAAGGCGTTGAAGAACTCCTCCTGCGTGCGGTCCTTGCCGGCGAAGAACTGCACGTCGTCGATCAGCAGCAGGTCGAGGTTGTGGTACTTCGCCTTCAGCTCGTCGAAGGTCTTGCGCTGGTAGTTCTTGACGACGTCGCTGATGAACTGCTCGGCGTGCAGGTACAGCACGCGGGCATCGGGACGGTCCTTCAGCAGGGCGTTGCCCACCGCATGCACCAGGTGGGTCTTGCCGAGGCCGACGCCGCCGTAGATGAAGAGCGGGTTGTACATCGCGCCCGGTGCGCCGGCCACATGCAGCGCCGCCGTGCGGGCCATCTGGTTGGCGCGGCCGGCGACGAGCGTGTCGAAGGTCAGCGCGGCGTTGAGCCGGTGCGGGCTCGACGCCGGCGGCGGTGCCAGCGCCGCCGAGCCAGGCCCGGGCTGAGCGCCGGCGCGCCCGGCCGCGCGTTCGAGCGCCTGGCTCGCCAGCACCGCGGCGCTGCCGGGGCCATGCACGGTGCGTTCGGCGGGGGCCGGTTCGCTGCGCGGGGCCAACGTCAGTTCCAGTCGCACCGGGTGGCCGGCGATCTCGGCCAGCGCCGACTCGATGCGGCCGGCGTACTGCGAACGGATCCAGTCGAGCTTGAATCGGTTGGGCACCTGCACGGCGACCACGTCGGCCGTACCGTCCATCGCGGCGGGCGCCAGCGGACGGATCCAGGTATTGAATTGTTGTTCAGGCAGTTCGGCCGCGAGACGTTCGCAACTGCGCTGCCAGAGGTCAGAGCTCATGTGGACAAGTTTTCTCGTGAGCCGCCGGATCAGGGGTCCCTCACGACCGGCGGACCGCGGTTATCCACACATTCGGAAGCCGCGTCAACCCCCGCCGGATGAGGCTCGCTGTGGTGCAAGTGTTTGACCGGGAAGGGGTTTTTTGCTGTAATCGTGGGTTTCCCGAATTCTTTTCGTCCTTGCAGCCGGAGCCGCCATGAAGCGCACCTACCAACCGTCCAAGATCCGCCGCGCCCGCACGCATGGCTTCCTGGTCCGCATGAAGACCCGTGGTGGCCGCGCCGTCATCAACGCGCGCCGCGCCAAGGGCCGCAAGCGCCTGGCAGTCTGAAGCTGGCGGCCGCCGGCCGGAAGGCCCTGCCGCTCGGTCTTGTCAACAAGGCCGATTTCGAGCGCCTGCTGGGCGCGCGGCACTGGGCGCGAAGTGCTCACTTCGCGGTGCATCACGTGCCCACGTCGCCCACGGGCGGCAAACGGTCCCCGGCCGCCGCTGTCGATTCCAACTTGTCCACAGACCCTGCACCGTCCGGCGGCGAAGCTGTGGATAGTTTGCCCGGATCCCTGTGGTTCGGCTGCGTGGTGCCCAAGCGGCACGCCCGCCGGGCGGTGACCCGCACCCTGATGAAGCGCCAGGTGCGCGCCGCCTTCCAGCGCCACGCGGGCGGCCTGGCCGCCGGCCTCTGGCTGGTGCGCCTGCGTCAGCCGTTCCCGGTGGCCGAGTACCCGTCGGCTGCATCGCCGGCCCTGGCCGGCGCGGTGCGCGCCGAGTTGGACGGGCTGCTGGCGCCCCGGCGTGCGCCCGCCGCGTCGTTGTCGCGCTAGACGCCCGCCCCATGCCGAGCCGCTGGCGCCAGCGCTGCGTCCAAGCCCCGCGTCACGCGCTGATGGCGCTGGTGCGTGCCTACCGCCTGCTGCTCAAGCCCTGGATCGGCAACGCCTGCCGCTTCGAGCCCACCTGCTCGGCCTATGCGCTGGAGGCGCTGGAGCGCCACGGCGCGCTGCGCGGCTCTGCGCTGGCCGGCTGGCGCATCCTGCGCTGCCAGCCCTGGTGCGACGGGGGCTGCGACCCGGTGCCACACAATCCGCCCCGCCTGGCCAAGGGCCTGTTCACGCGGTTCGTTCGAAAGCTCCCATGACCGATTTCCGTCGCACCCTGCTGTGGGTCGTCTTCATGATGTCGCTGTTCCTGCTCTGGGACGCCTGGCAGAAGCACAACGGCCGCCCGTCGATGTTCGGGCCGGCCCCGCGCGCCGCGGCATCGGCCCCGGCCGGCGCCGGGCCCGGCGGGGCTTCGTCGGCCGCGCTGCCGAGCGCGATGCCCGCCGGCACGGCCGTGGCGACGGGCGGCGGCGTGCCGGCGTCCGCTGCGGGCCCCGTGGCTGCTGCGGGTGAGCAGGTGACGGTCACCACCGACGTCGTGAAGGCCACCTTCGACAGCCGCGGCGGCTCGCTGGTGCGGCTGGAGCTGCTGGGCTTCCGGGATGCGGTGGATCCGAAGCACAACGTCGTGCTGTTCGACCGCGTGCCGGCCAAGCAGCGCGAGTACGTGGCACAGACCGGCCTCGTGCCGACCCAGGCCGGCGTGGCGCTGCCGAACCACTTCACGCAGATGAACATCGTGCCCGGCGAGCGCACGCTGGCCGACGGTGCGCGTGAGCTGTCGATCCGCTTCGAGTCGCCCGCCATCGACGGGCGCAAGCTCGCGAAGACCTTCACCTTCAAGCGCGGCGAGTACACGGTCGCCGTGAAGCACGAGTTCACCAACGGCGGCAGCACGCCGGTGGCGCCGCAGATCTACCTGCAGCTGGTGCGCGACGGCAACCCGCCCGAGGGCGAGTCGAGCTTCTATTTCACGTTCACGGGCCCGGCCATGTACACCGAGGCCAGCAAGTTCAAGAAGATCGACTTCAAGGACATCGCCAAGGGCGCCGAGACGCACGACAAGAAGGCCGACAGCGGCTGGATCGGGATGGTGCAGCACTACTTCGCGTCGGCCTGGCTGGTGCCGCAGGCGGGTCCGCGCGAGTTCGACACCAAGAAGGTCGAGGACAACCTGTACCGCATCACGATGCTGCAGCCGCTGGGCGAGGTGGCGCCGGGTGCGACCAAGACCCATGACGCGGTGCTGTTCGCCGGTCCGCAGGAGGAATACAAGCTCGAGGCGCTGGCGCCGGGGCTGGAGCTGGTGAAGGACTACGGCATGCTCAGCGTGCTGTCCAAGCCCCTGTTCTGGCTGCTGACGCAGCTGCACAAGTTCATCGGCAACTGGGGCTGGGCCATCGTCGGGCTGGTGGTGCTGCTGAAGATCGCCTTCTACTGGCTCAACGCCAGCGCCTACCGCAGCATGGCGAAGATGAAGGCCATCGCGCCGAAGGTCACCGAGATGCGCGAGCGGCTGAAGGACAAGCCGCAGCAGATGCAGCAGGAGATGATGCGCATCTACCGCGAGGAGAAGGTCAATCCGCTGGGCGGCTGCCTGCCGATCTTCGTGCAGATGCCCTTCTTCATCGCGTTGTACTGGGTGCTGCTGTCCAGCGTGGAGATGCGCGGCGCGCCGTGGCTCGGCTGGATCACCGACCTGGCGGCCAAGGACCCGTGGTTCATCCTGCCCATCCTGATGACGGCCTCGTCGCTGTTCCAGGTGTGGCTGAATCCGGCGCCGCCCGATCCGGTGCAGGCCAAGATGATGTGGATCATGCCGCTGGCCTTCGGCTTCATGTTCTTCTTCTTCCCGGCCGGCCTGGTGCTGTACTGGCTGACGAACAACCTGCTGTCGATCGCGCAGCAGTGGTTCATCAACAAGCAGCTGGGCGTGATCGGGAAATAGCGCACGCCGGCACGGGCTGCGTCCCCCGAACAGGGGTTGAGCCCGGAGCCACGCGGGCCGAGGATGCATCCCATGCGGGCGACCCGTCTCGACGAGAGGCGGCTCAGGAGGCCCGACGCCTGGCAGCCGCCGGACGCCGCTCCACCCGCGCCATACACCGCTGGCAGGCGCGCCAGAATTCGAACCCGATGCGCGCCGCCGTCCCCCCCGAACCCATCGTCGCGATCGCCTCGGCCCCCGGCCGAGGCGCGGTGGGCATCGTGCGCGCCTCGGGCCCGGACCTCGCGCCGCTGATCGAAGCCCTCTGTGGCCACCCGCTGCAGCCGCGCCAGGCCACGCTGCTGCCATTCCGCGGTGCACAAGGCGAGGTGCTGGACCGCGGCCTGGCGCTGCATTTCCCGGCGCCGCACTCGTACACCGGTGAGGACGTGCTCGAACTGCAGGCGCACGGCGGGCCGGTGCTGCTGCAGCTCATCCTGGCCCGGTGCCTGGAGGCCATGCCGTCGCTGCGGCTGGCCCGCCCGGGTGAATTCACCGAACGCGCATTCCTCAACGACAAGCTCGACCTGGCGCAGGCCGAGGCCGTCGCCGACCTGATCGACGCCAGCACCGAGGCCGCCGCCCGCTCGGCAGCGCGCTCGCTGGCCGGGGCCTTCTCGCACGAGGTCGACGAACTGGCGCAGCGCACGGTGAAGCTGCGCATGCTGGTGGAGGCCACGCTCGACTTTCCGGAAGAGGAGATCGACTTCCTCGAAGCCGCCGGCGCACGCGGGCAGCTGGACGGGCTTCTGGCCACCGTGGACACGGCGCTGGCGCGTGCCCGCCAGGGCGCCCTGCTGCGCGAAGGGCTGCGCGTGGTGCTGGCCGGCCAGCCCAACGTCGGCAAGAGTTCGCTGCTGAATGCGCTGGCCGGCGCCGAGCTGGCGATCGTGACGCCGATCCCGGGCACCACGCGCGACCGTGTCAGCGAGACGATCCAGGTCGAGGGCGTGCCGCTGCACGTCACCGACACTGCCGGGTTGCGCGCCGAACACGAAGCCGGCGACGAGGTGGAGCGCATCGGCATCGGCCGCAGCTGGCAGGCCATCGGCCAGGCCGATGCCGTGCTGTTCCTGCACGACCTCACGCGCCGCGGCGAGGCGGACTACGACGCAGCCGAAGCCGGCATCGCGGCGCAGCTGCCGGCCGGCGTGCCGGTGCTGCACGTGTTCAACAAGGCAGACCTGGTGGGGACGCTACCGGCGCCCGAAGGCATCGTGCTGTCGGCGCGCACCGGTGTGGGCCTGGCCGAGCTGCGGCAGGCGCTGCTGGCCCAGGCCGGCTGGGTGGCGGCGCCCGAAGGCCTGGCGATCGCCCGCGCGCGCCATGTGCACGCACTGCGGCGCGCGCGTGAACACCTGTTGCAGGCGCAGGCGCTGGCCGCTCAGCGCGACGCTGCGCTGGACCTGCTGGCCGAGGAACTGCGCCTGGCGCATCGCGCTCTGGGCGAGATCACCGGGCAGTTCAGCACCGAAGACCTGCTGGGCGAGATCTTCAGCCGCTTCTGCATCGGCAAGTAGCGTCAACCGGCCGGCAGGCGCGCGAGCAGCCGGCCGCTGCCCGCTTCCAGCAGCACGCCGGCGCCGGAGCCGGTGGCTTCGCCGACGAGGTCGGCGATCACGAACTGGTGCGTCACCCAGACCTCGAAGCGTCCCGGCAGCGGCTGCGCCAGCGCGCGCCGCAGTTCGGCCATGCGCGTGCGGCGCTCGGCGTCGGCCAGCCCGCTGGGCGAGCCCAGCGCGGGCCAGGCGGTGGCCCGCCCGAACGCGCCGCGCGCGGTGTCCAGGCAGCGGCACCAGGGGCTGGATCGCACGGCCGCCGGTTCCAGGCCGCGCGTCCGGAACCACGCGCCCAGGCGCCGCGCCTGGGCGCGGCCCTCGTCGTCCAGGTTGCGCTGGGTGCTGCAGTCGTCGAGGCGGAAACCCGGTGGGTCGAAGGTGCCGGGCGCCTGTGCATGGCGGAAGACCGCATAGATATCGCCGCGCGTCAGCAGGGCTGCAGCCTCGTCGGAGGCGAAGGCCGTGCGTGTCAGCGGTGCGCAGGCGGCGGCCAGCAGCAGCGTGCGGCGGCGGGGGCCGTGGAGTGGCAGGCGGCGCATGGCGCGCGATGCTAGGGCGGCCCTGCAAGCCCCTGCGGAAACAAGGTGAGAGCTTTGCGGGATGCACCCTCAGTTGGCAGGCCCGCACAGTTGGACTACAACGCAACATGGCCGACTTCTGGGACCGTGCGCCCGGCAACGACGAGCTGCCGGCGCAGATCGGCAAGTACAAGGTGCGCTCGCGCATCGGGCAGGGTGCGACCAGCGAAGTGTTCCTGGCGCACGACGCCTTCATGGGCGTCGACGTCGCGGTCAAGCGGCTGCGCATGGGCGTGCTGGGCACGGCGCACGAAGCCAACGTGCAGCAGCACTTCTTCGCCGCCGAGGCCGCGCTGGTGGGGCGGCTGTGGCATCCGAACATCGTGCGCATCTACGACGCCGTGGCCGACGGCGACCCGCCCTACGTGGTGATGGAGTACGTGCCCGGCGGCACGCTGCGCCACTTCTGCGAGCCGTCGGCGCTGCTGCCGCTGGAGCAGGTGGTGGAAGTGGGCTTCAAGTGCGCGATGGCGCTGGACTACGTCTACCGCCAGGGCGTGATCCACCGCGACATCAAGCCGGCGAACATCCTGGCGCGCATGGACGGCGACCGGCTGGTCGACGTGAAGATCACCGACTTCGGCAGCGCCCTGCACAACGCCAACGACCTGACGCAGATCTACCGCGTCGGCAGCCTGGCCTACATGTCGCCCGAGCAGCTCGACGGCGACAAGCTCGACTGCCGCGCCGACATCTACGCGCTGGCCGCGATGCTCTACCACCTGATCGCCGGCCGCCCGCCGTTCGAGGGCCAGCAGCAGCAGGTGGTGATGAACCAGATCTTCCACTGCTCGCCGCTGCCCTTGCGCAGCCTGCGCAGCGGGGTGTCGGCCAAGCTGGACGAGCTGATCCTGGCGGCGATGGCCAAGTCGCGCGACGAGCGCCCGGTGAACTGGGTCGAGTTCGCGGGTCGTCTTTCGGCGGTGGTGGCCGACCCGCAGCTGCCGCGCTCCACGCAGCAGCAGGTGCTGGACTCCGAACGCTTCACCCTGCTGCGCGGGCTCGACTTCTTCACCGGCTTCGACGACGTCGAGCTGTGGGAGGTGGTGCACCGCGCCGCCTGGCGGCGCTTCGACCCCGGGCACGTCATCTACCGCAAGGGCGAGGAAGGCGACACCTTCCACATCGTCGCCAGCGGCGAGCTGGAGGTCTGGCGCGACGAGGAGCGCATCGCCACGCTGGGCAGCGGCAGCACCGTGGGCGAGATGGCCTACCTGGCGCCCAGCAGCGACCTGCGCCGCCACAGCGTGGACGTGCGCGTGTCGCGCCCGGCCACCACCATCGCCTTCGAGCCGCGTGCGATCGGCCAGCTGTCGATGGCCACGCAGCACCTGTTCGACAAGGCCTTCAACCGCGTGCTGGTGCGGCGGCTGCACGCGGCGCACGAGGCGCTGTACCACCCGCGCCGGGTGATGTGAGCGCGGCGGGCTTCAGTGCCCGGCGAAGTCCACCAGCGTGAACAGCGGCAGTCCCGACTCGCGCAGGCGGGCGGAGCCGCCGAGCTCGGGCAGGTCGACGATGGCCGCGCCTTCGATCACCGTCGCGCCCAGCCGTTCGAGCAGGCGGCGGCCGGCCATCATCGTGCCGCCGGTGGCGATGAGGTCGTCGATCAGCACCACGCGGTCGCCGGGCTTCACCGCGTCGGTGTGCAGCTCCACCGTCGCGCTGCCGTATTCGAGTTCGTAGGTCTCTTCGACCGTGGTGAAGGGCAGCTTGCCCTTCTTGCGGATCGGCACGAAGCCGACGTTGAGCTCGTAGGCCACCACGCTGCCGATGATGAAGCCCCGGGCGTCGAGGCCGGCGATCACGTTCGGGCGCACGTCGAAGTAGCGGTGCACGAACTGGTCGATCAGCACGCGGAACACGCGCGGGTTGGCCAGCAGCGGCGTGATGTCGCGGAACATCACGCCGGGTGACGGCCAGTCCGGCACCGTGCGGATGTGCGAGCGGATGGTGTCGCGGTCGTCGTCCATGCGACAAATGATAGGTGGCGCTGGTTCAGGCCAGGCCCAGCAGCTTCTCCTCAGCCAGCGCCAGCGGCTCGGGCAGGCCCGAGAGCACCAGCGTGTCGCCGCCGGCCAGCACCAGCTCGCCGCTGGCCGGCACCACGCCGCCGGCCGCGCGGCGCACGCTCACCACGCTGACGCCCACCGCGTGCAGCGCCAGGTCGTCGAGCTTGCGGCCCAGGCAGCGCGCGGCTTCCGGCAGCGTGACGCTCTTCAGGCGCGCCTGCGCCAGCTCTTCCACCGTGTCGTCGTCGGCGCCGTGGAAGTAGCCGCGCAGCAGTCCGTAGCGTGCATCGCGCGCGTCGCGCGTGATGCGGATGACGCGCTGCATCGGCACGCCCACCAGGGCCAGCGCGTGGCTGGCGAGCATCAGGCTGCCTTCGATGGCCTCCGGCACCACCTCGGTGGCGCCGGCGGCGCGCAGGCGTTCGATGTCGGAGTCGTCGATGGTGCGCACGATCACCGGCACCTTGGGGGCGTGCGCCTGCACCAGCGAGAGGATCTTCAGGGCCGACGGCGTGTCGTGGTAGCTCACCACCACGGCGGCGGCACGCGCCAGGCCGGCCGCCATCAGGCTGGGCAGGCGGGCGGCGTCGCCGAACACCACGCTCTGGCCGGCGGCGGCGGCCTGGCGCACGCGGTCGGGGTCGAGGTCCAGCGCCATGTAGGGGATGCGCTCGCGGGCCAGCAGCTTGGCCAGGTTCTGGCCGCTGCGGCCATAGCCGCAGATGATGACGTGCTTTTCTGTCGCTATGGCGCGTTTGGCGATCGTCGTCAGTGCCACCGACTGCATCATCCAGTCGCTGCTGCTGAGGCGGTTGACGATGCGGTTGCTGTACATCACGAGGAAGGGAGTCGCCAGCATCGACAGCACCATGCTCGCCAGCACCGGGCTGACCCACAGCGCATCCACCAGGCCCTGCTCGGCGCCCAGCGTCAGCAGCACGAAGCCGAATTCGCCGGCCTGTGCCAGGTACAGGCCGGTGCGCAGCGCGACCCCCGGCGCGGCCCGGAAGGCATAGGCCAGCGCCGCCACCAGCACGAACTTGGCCACCACCGGCAGCGTGGTCAGCAACAGCACCAGCAGCCACTGGTCGAGCACCGGCCGCCAGTCGAGCTTCATCCCGATGGTGATGAAGAACAGCCCCAGCAGCACATCGTGGAACGGCCGTATGTCGGTCTCCACCTGGTGCTTGTATTCGGTCTCGGCCACCAGCATGCCGGCGACGAAGGCGCCCAGGGCCAGGCTGAGGCCGGCGTGTTCGGTCATCCACGCGAGGCCCAGCGTGATCAGCAGCAGGTTGAGGATGAAGAGCTCCTCGCTCTTGCGGCGCGCCACCAGCGTGAGCCACCAGCGCATCAGCTTCTGACCGCCGACGAGCAGCAGCGTCAGCAGCACCCCGGCCTTCAGCATCGCCCACGCCAGCGCCGCCACCAGCTCCTCGCCGGGCGAGCCCAGTGCCGGGATCAGCACCAGCAAGGGCACCACCGCCAGGTCCTGGAACAGCAGCACGCCCAGCACGCGCTTGCCGTGTTCGCTTTCCAGCTCCAACCGCTCGGCCATCAGCTTCACGACGATGGCGGTGGACGACATCGCCAGCGAGCCGCCCAGCACCACCGCGCCCTGCCAGCCCATCTGCCAGCGGCCGCCGAACAGCCCTGCGTAGGCCCACACCAGCAGCACGTGGCCCAGCAGGGTGACCAGCATCGTGAGGCCGACCTGCGACAGCCCCAGCCCGAACACCAGCGTGCGCATGCTGCGCAGCTTGGGCAGGTTGAACTCGAGCCCGATGACGAACATCAGGAACACGACGCCGAACTCGGCCAGGTACTTCACCGCGGCGGTGTCCTTGGCCAGCGCCAGCGCGTTGGGGCCGATCAGCACGCCCACCACCAGGTAGCCCAGCATCGGGGGCAGCTTCAGCGAACGGCACACCACCACGCCGAGCACCGCGGCGACCAGGTACAGCAGGACGAGTTCGAGGGTGGAAGCCAATCGTGCAGCGGTGCCTAGAATCGCCCGATGCTAGTCGAGCCCGCCCGAGCGCTGGAGATGGCGCGCCGCACCGTCGACATCGAGGCGCGTGCGTTGAATGGCCTTGCCGGTCGACTTGGCGATGCGTTCGTGCGCGCCGTGCAGGCGGTGCTCGCCTGCAAGGGCCGCGTCGTCGTGATGGGCATGGGCAAGAGCGGCCACGTGGGCCGGAAGGTGGCTGCCACGCTGGCGTCCACCGGCACGCCGGCGATGTTCGTGCATCCGGGCGAAGCCAGCCACGGTGACCTGGGCATGGTGGTGCCGGGCGACGTGGTGCTGGCCATCAGCAACAGCGGCGAGAGCGACGAGCTCGGGGCCATCCTGCCCGCGCTGCGGCGCCTGGGTGTGACGCTGCTGGCGATGACGGGCAAGGCCGACTCGACGCTGGCGCGCCATGCCGACGTCGTGCTGGACAGCGCCGTGGAAGAGGAAGCCTGCCCGATGAACCTGGCACCCACTGCCAGCACCACCACGCAGATGGCGCTTGGCGACGCGCTGGCGGTGGCGTTGCTCGATGCCCGGGGTTTCAAGGAGGCCGACTTTGCGCGCTCGCACCCCGGCGGCAGCCTGGGGCGCAAGCTGCTGATGCATGTGCGCGACCTGATGCGCAGCGGCGACGCGGTGCCCACGGTGCCGCCGGATGCCAGCTTCAACGAGCTGCTGCGCGAGATGACGAAGAAGGGCCTGGGCTTCACCGCCGTGGTGGACGGCAACGGCCGCGCCGCCGGCATCTTCACCGACGGCGATCTGCGGCGGTTGATCGAAAACGGTGCCGACCTGCGCACGCTCACCGCGGCGCAGGTGATGCACCCCGGGCCGCGCCTGGTGCGCGAGGACGCGTTGGCGGTGGATGCGGCCGGTGTGATGGAGCAGCACCGCATCACCAGCGTGCTGGTGGTCGACGCGGAAGGTCACTTGGTCGGCGCGCTGAACTCCAACGACCTGATGCGCGCGAAGGTCATCTGAGTGAAGCCTGCGCTCGCCTTCCCGCCCGAGCTGCTGCTGCGTGCCCAGGGCCGGGGGCTGGGCGTGAAGGCCGCGATCTTCGACGTCGACGGCGTGCTGACCGACGGCCGCCTCTACATCGGCGAGCAGGGCGAGACGGTGAAGGCCTTCGCCACGCTCGACGGCCATGGGCTGAAGCTGCTGCAGCAGGGCGGCATCGCGCCGCTGGTGATCACGGGCCGTGACTCGCCGGCGGTGCGCCGCCGCGTGGCCGATCTGAAGCTGCCCGAGGCGGTCTACGGCGCGCACGACAAGCTGGCCGCGGCGCAGGGGCTGCTGGCGCGCCTGCAACTCGACTGGGCCGAGGTGGCCGCCATCGGCGACGACTGGCCCGACCTGCCGCTGCTGGTGCGCGCCGGCTTCGCCTGCGCGCCGGCGAATGCGCACGCCGAGGTCAAGGCCGTGGCCCACCACGTGACCGCGTCGGCCGGCGGCCACGGCGCGGCGCGCGAGTTCTGCGACCTGCTGCTGATGGCGGCCGGACGCTACGCGGGCCTGCTGCAGGGCCACCTGCAGACGCTGGACGGGGCCTGAGCCGATGAGCGTCGAGCTGCACCTGCCCGATCTGCCCGAGGTGCCGATCTCGCTGGGGCCGGTGCACGGCGCCCCGCGGCGCGAGCGCCTGGCCTGGCACCTGCGGCTGCGGGCGGTGCTGTCGGCCTCGCTGCCGCTGCTGCTGATGGCGCTGCTGGCGCTGGCCAGCTGGTGGCTGGTGAAGAACTCACCGCGTGCCGCAGCGCCGGAAGAGATGCAGGCGGCCCGCACCGACCCCGACTACACGATGAACCAGTTCGCACTGGAGCGCTTCGCGACCGACGGCCGGCTGAAGCTGCGCATCGAGGGTGCGCGGATGAAGCACTTCCCGGCCACCGATCGTTTCGAGATCGAAGGCGCCCAGATCCAGGCCATGGCCGATGACGGCCGGATCACGCGCGCGGTGGCCCAGCGCGCCATCGGCAACGGCGACGGCAGCGAGGTGCAGCTGGTAGGTGGCGCCGAGGTCACGAGCGCCGACGCCAGCGGCCAGCCGGTGCTGATGCGCAGCGAGTTCCTGCACGCCTTCCTGGTGACCGAGCGTGTGAAGAGCCACCTGCCCGTGACCGTGCGCGTGGGCGGAAGCGAGCTGCGCGGCGATGGGCTCGACTACGACCACGGCGCCCAGCGCCTCGAGCTGCTGGGCGGTGTGCGCGCCCGCCTGGCGCCACGGAGCTCGAAGTGAGCAGTGACCAACGCATGCCGCTGGTGTTCATCACGGGTGCTTCCAGCGGCATCGGACAGGCCCTGGCGGCGCGCTACGCTGCGGCGGGCTGGCGACTGGCGCTCGTGGCCCGCCGGACGGCGGAGCTGCAGGCCTGGGCCGATGCCCAGCAACTGCCGGCGGGGCGGGTGGCGGTCTATGGCGCCGACGTTGCGGTGGTCGACAGCATCGTGAAGGCGGGCGAGGCCTGCATCGCCCAGCAGGGGTTGCCCGACGTGGTGATCGCCAACGCCGGCATCAGCGTCGGCATCGACACCGCCGAACGCGAGGACCTGGACGTGCTGCGCGACACCCTCGCCACCAACAACGTGGGCCTGGCTGCCACCTTCCACCCGTTCCTGCGCGGCATGCGCGAGCGGCGCTCCGGCACCCTGGTCGGCGTGGCCAGCGTCGCGGCCATCCGCGGCCTGCCCGGGCACGGCGCCTACTGCGCCAGCAAGGCGGGTGTGGTCGCGTATTGCGAGAGCCTGCGGGGGGAATGCCGGGGTCAGGGCGTGCGCGTGGTGACGCTGCTGCCGGGCTACATCGCGACGCCGCTGACGGCCGGCAACCCGTATCCGATGCCCTTCCTGATGCCGGCGGCCCGCTTCGCCGATCGGGCCTTCGCGGCGATTGCGGCGGGTGACAGCTACCGCGTGATCCCGTGGCAGATGGGCCTCGTGGCCAAGTTGCTGCGCCTGCTGCCGAATGCGTTGTTCGACCGCGTGCTCGCGGGCCGGGGGCGCAAGCCGCGCAAGGCACGGTCCTGAAACGACAAAGGCACCCGAAGGTGCCTTGTATCTCAGGCGCCGAGAAGGCGCCGCAGCCGGATCAGTAGCCGCCGCGGCTGCCGCCGCCGCCACCACCGTAGCCGCCACCACCGCCGCCGCCACTGCGGCCACCGCCGCCGTAGGGGCTGCGGCCGCCGCCGCCGCCACCGCCGTAGGGGCTGCGGCCACCGCCGCCGCCACCACCGCCGTAGCCGCCGCCACCACCACCGCCGCCGCCACCGTAGCCGCCGCGGCCACCGCCGCCGCCGCTGAAGCCGCCCGGACGCTCTTCACGGGGGCGCGCTTCGTTGACCACGACGGCGCGGCCGTCGATCGGCTGGCCGTTCATGCCGTTGATGGCCGCCTGCGCTTCCGCGTCCGAGCCCATTTCCACGAAGCCGAAGCCCTTGGACCGGCCGGTCTCGCGGTCCATCATCACCTTGGCGGAGTTGACGGTGCCGAATTGCGCGAAAGCCTGATGCAGCGAGTCGTCGCGCACCGAATAGGCCAGATTACCTACGTACAGTTTGTTTCCCACGGGGAGCCCTCGATAGAACCGTTCTCGAAACCATGCGGAGCTCAACCCTGCGTGAACACATCAGGCGAAAGGCGCGGCTGCCAGACACAGACTCCGTATTAGCGCACCCCGGGCGCTGGCATGTAAAGTACCCGCGCGTCAAGTGTTGTTTTCGCGCCGACGCCGGCGCCGCCCCCGAGTGAAGCGCGCGCGCCACAGCTGCCTACGATCGCCCCGATGGATCTCCTGAAGCCGCTCATCGCGCTGCTCGCCATCGTGAACCCGATCGGCGTGGTGCCCTTCTTCATCCACTTCACGCAGACCTTCACCCGCGAGCAGCGCCAGCACACGATCCGCATCAGCGCGTTCTCGGCCTTCTGCGTGATCGCGGTCAGTGCGCTGGCCGGGCTCAAGGTGATCGAGTTCTTCGGCATCTCGCTGGCGTCGTTCCAGGTGGGTGGCGGCTGCCTGCTGCTGATCAGCAGCCTGGCGATGCTCAACGCCGAGCAGGCCGACAGCAAGCCCAGCGACGTCAGCGAGGGCGAGGAGAAGGTCGATGCCGGCGCCAGCATCGCCGTGGTGCCGCTGACGATCCCGCTGCTCACCGGGCCGGCCACGATCTCGACGATGGTGATCTACGCCGAGAAGACGCGCCACCTGTGGCAGCTGGCGGTGCTGGTCGGCTACGGCGTCGTGATCGCCGCGGTCACCTACGTCGTTTTCTCGGCCTCGGGCCGCATCGCCCGCGTGCTGGGGCGCACCGGCATCAACATCATGACCCGGCTGATGGGGCTGATCCTGGCGGCGATGGCGGTGGAACTGCTGGCGGATGGCCTGGTGAAGCTGTTTCCCGTGCTGGCCAGCCACATCCAACGATGAACGACGACGACCTCCCGACCTACGACTACGTGATCGTCGGCGCCGGCACCGCCGGGTGCCTGCTGGCCAATCGCCTGTCGGCCCAGCGGCGCCATCGCGTGCTGCTGATCGAAGCCGGCGGCCGCGACGACTACCACTGGATCCACATCCCGGTGGGGTACCTCTACTGCATCGGCAACCCGCGCACCGACTGGCTCTACCGCACCGAGGCCGACCCGGGCCTGAACGGCCGCGAGCTGCGCTACCCGCGCGGCAAGGTGCTGGGCGGCTGCAGCAGCATCAACGGGATGATCTACATGCGCGGCCAGTCGCGCGACTACGACCAGTGGGCCGCGCTCAGCGGCGACGACGCCTGGCGCTGGGACCGCTGCCTGCCGTACTTCAAGAAGCACGAGGACCACTGGCGCGGCGGCGACGAGCTGCATGGCGCGGGCAAGGAGTGGCGCGTCGAGAAGCAGCGCGTCAGCTGGGAGATCCTCGACGCCTTCGCCGCCGCCGCGCGCGAGGCGGGCATTCCGGCCACCGACGACTTCAACCGCGGCAACAACGAGGGCGTGGGCTACTTCGAGGTCAACCAGCACAGCGGCATCCGCTGGAACACCAGCAAGGCTTTCCTGCGGCCGGTGATCCCGCGCGAGAACCTGCAGGTGTGGACCGGCGCGATGGTCTCGCGCGTGCTCGTGGAAGAAGGCCGCGCCAGCGGCGTGGAGGTGCTGCCGGTCGAAGGCGGTGCGCCGATGCGCGTGCGCGCCCGGCGCGAGGTGGTGATGGCCGCCGGCGCGGTGGGCACGCCGCAGATCCTGCAGCTGTCGGGCATCGGCCCCGGCGCGCTGCTGCACGAGATGGGCATCCCGGTGCGGCACGAGCTGCCCGGCGTCGGCGAGAACCTGCAGGACCACCTGCAGATCCGCGCCGTGTTCTCGGTGCAGGGCGTGAAGACGCTCAACACGCTGGCCAACTCGCACTGGGGCAAGGCCAGGATCGGGCTCGAGTACCTGCTGCGCCGCAGCGGCCCGATGAGCATGGCGCCTTCGCAGCTGGGTGCGTTCTGGCGTTCGTCGCCCGAGCACCGCTGGCCGAACGTCGAGTACCACGTGCAGCCGCTGTCGCTGGACGCGTTCGGCGAGCCGCTGCACGGCTACGACGCCTTCACCGCGAGCGTGTGCAACCTGAACCCGAGCTCGCGCGGTTTCGTGCGCATCCGCTCGCCGCGGCCCGAGGACGCGCCGCGCATCCAGGCCCGCTATCTCTCCACCGACGAGGACCGCCGGGTGGCCGCCGACTCGCTGCGACTGACGCGGCGCATCGCCGCGATGCCGGCGCTGGCGAAGTACCGGCCGCAGGAAGTGAAGCCGGGGGTGCAGTTCCAGACCGACGACGAACTGGCGCGACTGGCCGGCGACATCGGCACGACGATCTTCCATCCGGTCGGCACCTGCCGCATGGGGCGCTCGGCCGCAGAGGGCGCCGTCGTCGACACCCGGCTGCGCGTGCTGGGCGTGGCCGGGCTGCGCATCGCCGATGCCAGCGTGATGCCCACCATCACCAGCGGCAACACCAACTCGCCGACGCTGATGATCGCGGAGCGCGCCGCCGAATGGATGGTGCAGGAAGCCACGGCAGCGGCCGCTCCGGCGGCGCAGCCGGTGGCCGCGGCGGGTTAGTCCGGATGGCAGCACCCTAGCGCCTCGTTACATTCGCGCCACTCGTGGTGGTCGCCGTTCGTCGGCGCCGCCCGCGGGGGGCCTGAGGAGACATCAGACAAGACTCGAACGAAACACCAGACCGGTGGCGCCAGATCCGCCGGCTTTTGCGAAGCGCCCCGCCTTGGCCGGGCGCTTTTTTCTTGGGGTCGTGGAAACTGGGCGGTGTTCGGCCCGCAAGTCCGGCGCTAGTGGCCGGCGCCGCGCTGCGAGCATGGGACACCCCGTTCCCTATTCGCCGCCGCCATGTCCGTGAACCCCGAACTGCGCAAGCTGGAGATCGACATCCCGTCCCAGCCGCAGGCGCTGGTGCAGCTGTCGCTGCTGCTGGCGGAACCCGACATCAACCTGCAGGCCGCCTCCGCGCTGATCGAGACCGACATGGCGCTGGCCGCTTCGGTGATGAAGGCGGTGAACTCCTCGCTCTACGGGCTGAAGGGTCGGGTGCAGAGCGTGCACCAGGCCGTCACCTACCTGGGCATGCGCGAGGTCGCCGCGATCACCTTCGAGATGGGCCTGCGCGCCGCCTTCCCGCCGGCGCCCGAGCTCGACCCGCTGTGGCAGCGCGCCGGCCGGCGCGGGCTGCTGATGGGGCGGCTCGCCTCGCGGCTGTCGCTGGATGCCTGGGCCGCGCACTCCGCGGGCCTGTTCGAGGAATGCGGCAAGGCGGTGCTGTTCCGCCATGCACGCGACCACTACCGCGCGATGCTGCGCGCCGCTTCTTGCGACACCGAACTGCTGATGCTCGAGCACACCGGCTTCGGCGTCAGCCACGACGCCCTGGGCGCCGCGCTGTGCGAGAGCTGGGGCCTGGGCCCGGCCGCGGTGGCCAGCGTGCGCCACCACGTGGAAGCGCAGGTCACCTACCTGCTGCCCGAGGCGCCCGCCCGGCGGCCGATCTGTGCGCTGTCGGTCATCGCCCACGCGCTGATGCAGGCGCCCGACACGCTCGAGGCCGCCGCGCAGGCGGTGTGCCCGGCGTCCGATCTCGACGTGACGCTCGTGCTGCGCGCCGCCAGCCAGACGCAGCAGCAGCTCGAGTCGGCGGAAGCCGAGGCCTGAGGCACCCTCCAAAGGGTGTGTGCGGGCTGAGGAAAGTCCGCCTGTCGGGGCTTCGCGGGCTTGGGTAGTCTCCCGGGCTCCGCTGTCCGCAAGAGCCCGTACCAGGGCCCCTCCAACATGGCTTCCAACGCTTCCCCCGACGCCCTGGCGCTGCAGCGCCTGTTCCACTGGGAAAAGACCACCCCCGACCGCGTCGTGTTCACGCAGCCGCAGGGTGGCGGGGAGGTGGTGGACTACACCTGGCGTCAGGTGATGGACCAGGTGCGGCGCATGGCCGCGCACCTGCAGAAGAGCGGGCTGCAGCCGGGCGACCGCGTCGCGCTGCTGTCGAAGAACACCGCCCACTGGCTGATGGCCGACTGGGCGATCTGGCTCGGCGGCTTCGTCTCGGTGCCGCTGTACCCCACGCTGGCCGCCGGCACCATCCGCCAGATCCTGGAGCACAGCGAGAGCAAGCTGCTGTTCGTCGGCAAGCTCGACGGCTGGGAAGGCATGAAGCCCGGCATTCCCGCGGGCCTGCCGTGCATCAGCCTGCCGCTGGCGCCGCCCGATGCCGCCAAGAGCTACCCGTCGTGGGACAGCGCGGCGGGCAAGGTCGAGCCGCTGAAGGGCGAGCCGGTGCGCAGCGCCGACGAGCTGTCGACCATCATGTACACCTCGGGCACCACCGGCGCGCCCAAGGGCGTGATGCACAGCTTCGGCACCTTCGCCTGGGGCGTGCAGAGCGGCCTGCGCCGCGTGACCGCGATCGACAGCAATGCGCGCATGCTGAGCTACCTGCCGCTGTCGCACGTGGCCGAGCGCACGCTGGTCGAGCACGGCGTGCTGGCCACCGGCATGCACGTGTTCTTCGCCGAGAGCCTGGAGACCTTCACCTCCGACCTGCAGCGCGCGCGCCCGACGGTGTTCTTCAGCGTGCCGCGCCTGTGGGTGAAGTTCCAGCAGGGCATCAACCACAAGATGCCGCCGGCCAAGCTGGACCGTCTGCTGAAGATCCCCATCCTCGGCGGCATCGTGCGCAAGAAGGTGCTCACCGCGCTGGGCCTGCAGGAGTGCGTCTTCGCCGCCGGCGGCGCGGCGCCGATGCCGCCCGACCTGCTGCGCTGGTACAACAAGCTGAAGCTGGACCTGGTCGAGGTCTACGGCATGACCGAGAACTGCGGCGTCAGCCACGCCACGCTGCCCGGCAAGCAGCGCCCCGGCACGGTGGGCCTGCCCTACGACGGCGTGCAGAGCCGGCTGGACCCGACGACCAGCGAGATCCAGATGAAGGGCGGCTGCCTGATGCTCGGCTACTACAAGGAGCCCGAGCTCACGAAGGCGGCGTTCACCGACGACGGCTGGCTCAAGACCGGCGACAAGGGGGCGCTCGACGCCGAGGGCAATCTCAAGATCACCGGCCGCGTGAAGGACCTGTTCAAGACGAGCAAGGGCAAGTACGTGGCGCCCGCGCCGATCGAGGACCGGCTGGTGATGCACGATGCCATCGAGGCCTGCTGCGTCACCGGCGCCAACCTGGGCCAGCCGCTGGCGCTGGCGATGCTCAACGCCGACGCGATCAAGAAGGCGCAGAGCGCCGAGGGGCGCGCCGAGCTGGAGGCCTCGCTGGCCACGCACGTCCAGACCATCAACGACACGCTGGATCCGCACGAGCAGCTCGACTGCCTGGTGCTGATGACCGAGCCGTGGACGGTGGACAACGACCTGATCACGCCGACCTTCAAGGTCAAGCGCAACCGCATCGAGGACCTGTTCGCGAGGAACTACGAGAAGTGGGTCTCGGCGCGCAAGAAGGTGCTCTGGTACTCCGCCTGACGCGCGGCTACTTCGACGCAGCGGACGCCGGCGCTGCCGGCACCGGCTGCGGCGTCGGCACGATGACACCCGGCGCCAGCGGGATCTCCTCGCTCACCGTGATGCCGGTGACGTAGTAGCGCGTCTCGCCGAAGCAGCTGCCGGGCAGGCCGACCTTCTCCTCGTAGTGCAGCGCCACGCGCTTGCCCATCACCTTGTTCACCCTCTCGGCGACGGCGTCGTTCCAGATCGTGAAGGCGAACTTCTCGGGCGCGGCGCCCGGCATCGAGATCAGCGACAGCTCGCCTTCCCAGGTCTTGCAGATCCAGCCCTTGCGGGACAGCTTCTGCACCCAACCGGCGCGCTCGCCGCTGGAGTAGCTCCAGCTCAGTGCGGCCCAGAAGTACAGCACCAGGGCGGCAGCGACGGCGGCAAGGGCCAGGGTCAGGCGGACGAACATCGGGCGGGCCTCGCGAAGTGAGGGTCTGAGAGAGAAATGGGCGCGATTATGGGCGCCCGCCAGCCCCGGCACAGGGCCTTACACTCGCGCCCGGCCGCCGCCCGCACCGCGGCACAGCGCGTGCAAGGGCCAACCGTTTTTCCACCGTGCCGAGGCGCCCATGCTGATCAGTTTCGTCGTGCTCTACCTGCTGGGCACCCTTGCGCTCGGCGTGTGGGCCGGCACGCGCATCAAGAACACCAGCGACTTCGCGATCGCCGGCCGCAGCCTGCCGCTGATCATGGTGGTCACCACCACCTTCGCCACCTGGTTCGGCGCCGAGACGGTGATGGGCATCCCGGCCAAGTTCGTGCAGGGCGGGCTGAACGCGATCGTCGAAGACCCGTTCGGCGCCGGCACCTGCCTGATCCTGGTGGGCGCGTTCTTCGCCGCCAAGCTCTACAAGATGAACCTGCTGACGATCGGCGACTTCTACCGCCGCCGCTTCGGCAAGGGCATCGAGGTCTTCTGCTCGGTGGCCATCATCCTGTCCTACCTGGGCTGGGTGGCGGCGCAGATCACCGCGCTCGGCCTCGTCTTCAGCGTGCTCACTGGCGGCGCGATGAGCGAGAGCATGGGGATGATCGTCGGCACGATGGCGGTGCTGATCTACGTGGTGGTCGGCGGCTTCCTCGCGGTGGCCTGGACCGACTTCATCCAGATGATCGTGCTCGTGATCGGCCTCACCGCGATCGCCATCTACTCGGCCTCGCTCGCCGGCGGTGCCGACCAGGTGCTGGCCGTGGCCACCTCGGGCGACCTGTGGCGCTTCTGGCCCGAGGCGTCGTTCAAGGACGTCGCCTTCTTCCTCGCCGCGGGCGTGACCATGATGCTCGGCAGCATCCCGCAGCAGGACGTGTTCCAGCGCGTGATGTCGGCCAAGGACGCGCCCACCGCACGCGCCGGCGCGATGATCGGCGGCGCCAGCTACATCCTGTTCGCGTTCGTGCCGATGTTCGTCGTCGCCGCGGCGGTGGTGGTGATGGGCCAGCAGGCGATGGAACTCGCCAAGGGCGACTACCAGCGCCTGCTGCCGACCTTCGTGCTCACGAAGATGCCGCTTCTCATGCAGATCCTCTTCTTCGGCGCGCTGCTGTCGGCCATCAAGAGCACCTCGTCGGCCACGCTGCTGGCGCCGTCGACCAGCTTCGTCGAGAACATCCTGAAGAACCTGCGCCCCGGCATGAACGACCGCCAGCAGCTGCTGGCCACGCGCTGGACCATCGTGGTCTTCGCTGCGCTCGTGCTGGCCTATGCGATCGCGATGAAGGGCACCTCGATCTACGAGCTCGTCTCCGGCGCCTACCAGGTGACGCTGGTCGGCGCCTTCGTGCCGCTGGTGTTCGGCCTGTACTGGAAGCGCGCGACGACGCAGGGCGCGATCTTCTCGGTGGCCGCCGGGGTGGGCGTGTGGATCCTCTTCTTCCCGCAGGTCAGCGGCTGGGGCGAGGCCTTCCCGGGCCAGCTGGCGGGCCTGCTGGCGGCGCTGGTGGGCCTGGTGGCCGGTTCGCTGCTGCCGCAGTGGCTGCACAACCGCCACGACATGGTCCATCACCTCGAGTCGAGCCACGCCTGACGAGGGTGCCGCCATGAGCCTGCTGATCCTCGGCCTCGTGCTGTTCCTGGGCGTGCACTCGGTGCGCATCGTCGCCGAGGGCTGGCGCACCTCGGTGCGGGCGCGGCTGGGCGACGGCGCCTGGAAGGGCCTCTACTCGGTGTTGTCGATCGCCGGCTTCGTGCTGCTGTGCATCGGCTACGGCGCGGCCCGCGCGCAGCCGGTGATGCTGTGGCCGTCGCCGGCCTGGACGCGCCACCTGGCCGCGCTGCTGACGCTGCCGGCCTTCGTGATGCTGGTGGCGGCCTACGTGCCCGGCAACGCCATCAAGGCGCGCCTGAAGCACCCGATGCTGCTGGGCGTGAAGACCTGGGCGCTGGCCCACCTGATCGCCAACGGCAACCTCGCCGACCTGCTGCTGTTCGGCGGCTTCCTGGTGTGGGCCGTGCTGTGCTTCCGGGCCGCTCGGCGGCGCGACGCCGCGGCCCCGGTGGCCACCCCGCCCGGCCGCGCGATCCCCACGCTGGTGACGGTGCTGGTGGGCTTGCTGGCCTACGCGGCCTTCGCGATGTGGGGCCATGCCGCGCTGATCGGCGTTTCGCCCTTCGTGCGCTGACCCCCGCCCCGGGGGCCCCCGGCCGGGGGCCCGCCCGCAGCCGACCTCGTGGCGATGGTCCGGCCGCTCGCGCAGTCCGACGATGGCGTCCTGCCCATCCGAAGGAGCCGAGCATGTGGAACAAGCTGCTGCCGCTGCTGCGCCGCCCGCGCGCCAACCCGACGCCGCGTCCGGCGTCCGCAGGCACCGGAGACCTCGACGACGAACCGCCCCGTGGTTGCGGGTGGTTCGACTCCAGCCACGAGCTGACGCGCGGACTGTGCGTGCGCGAGCTGGCCGAACCGGCGTCGCTGGCGCGGGAACTGCCCTTGCCGGCGTGGATCGACTGGCAGCTGTCCGCCTGCACGGCGAAACAATCCGCAGCGAGCGCTTGACACGACACAGGCATCATCGCGGCCAGGCAACGAAAGCCAGGGAAGACCGATGACGATGAGGATCACGAGACGATCGATGGCTGCCGCTGCGGCGGCATCGGCCGCGCTGCTGCTGGTGGGCTGCGGCGGCGGCGCCGACCGCACGAAGGCGCAGGTTCGGCTGGTCAACGCCAGCGGCGGCTATGCCAGCCTGGAACTGCGCGTCGACGACGAGGTGCGCCAGGCCGGCGTCACCTACGGCAACAACGCGTTCTATGCAGAGGCCAAGCCCGGCAAGCCGAGCGCGATCTTCGCCACCAATGGCGCCAGCGCGCTGCTGTCGTTCACGCCGGCCACCGAGGAGCGCAAGTACTACACCGTGCTGGCCTACGGCGCCGCCGGCGCGCTCAAGCAGGTGGTGCTGGACGAGAACCGCAACGAACCCGACAACAACCGCGCCCTGCTGCGCCTGGTGAACGGTGCCGCCGACATCGGGGCGGTGGACGTGTACGTCACCGGCACCGGCGAGTCGCTGTCGACCGCGGTGCCGGTGCGCTCGGGCGTCGCGGTGGACACGGTGGGCGACTTCGACACCCTCAACAGCGGCACCTGGCAGCTGCGCGTCACCGCGGCAGGCAGCAAGGAGAACCTGCTGGTGAACATTCCCAGTGTCACCTTCGGCAGCAAGCAGGTGATGACGCTGGTGGTGACGCCGGCGCCGGGTGGCATCGTCGGCCGCGCGCTGCTGCTCACGCAGAAGGGCAGCATCGCGGACTACCCGGCCACGCTGGCACGCGTGCGCGTGGCCAGCGGCCTCGCGGCCACCAGCGCGCGCCTGGGCGACACCGACCTGCTGGCCGCCGGCAACCTGCCGTCGGTGAGCGACTACAAGGTGATGAGCGCCGGCAACCAGACGCTGGTGGCGACGATCAACAACGTGGCGCAGCCGTCCTCGGTGAAGGCGCTGACGGCCGGCGTGGACTACACGCTGCTGATCCATGGCACGGCGGCGGCCGCGCAGTACAGCTGGATCGAGGACGACAACAGCAAACCCACCGAGGCCTCGAAGGCGAAGGTGCGCCTGGTCAACGGCGTCAGTGGCGCCAGCGGCGATCTGTCGATGACGGTCGATGGCCTGCAGGTGGCCGCCGGTGTCCCGGCCGGCGGCAACTCGATCTACAGCCTGCAGCCGGCATCGAGCACGGCCGACATCGTGGTGGCCTCGCCCGACTCGACGCTGTATTCGGTGATCGACCAGACCTTCCTGGCCGCGTCGACCTACACCGTGTTCGTGCTCGGGCCGGCCAACGGCGCCACCGGCGTGCTGCGCAAGGACCGCTGAGCGCAGCCGGCCTTCGTCAGGCCAGCCGCCCGGCGCGGAAGTCCTCGAAGGCCTGCATCAGCTCCTGCTGCGTGTTCATCACGAAGGGCCCGTACTGCGCGATGGGCTCCTTCAGCGGCCGGCCGGCGACGAGGATGGCGCGCGCGCCTTCGGCGCCGGCGCGCAAGGCCACGCCGTCGCTGCCGGGCCGGTTCGCCAGGATCGCCATGCGGCGCGGGCGCACCGCGCTGTCGCCGATGGCCAGTTCGCCGCGGTAGACCACCACGAAGGCGTTGTGCGCCTCGGGCAGCGGCTGCTCGAAGGTGGCGCCGGGCGCCAGGTGCAGGTCGAGGTACAGCGGCTCGGTGCCTTCGCGCTGCATCGCACCGTCCACGCCGTGCGTGCGGCCCGCGATCACGCGCGCGGTGACGCCTTCGCCCTGCCACTCGGGGATCTCGGCGCTGGCGATGTCGCGGTACCAGGGGTCGCGCATCTTGTCGCGCGCCGGCAGGTTCAGCCAGAGCTGGAAGCCTTCCATCGCGCCTTCCTCCTGCTCGGGCATCTCGCTGTGGATCACGCCGCGGCCGGCTGTCATCCACTGCACGCTGCCGGGCACCAGCAGACCGACGTTGCCGACGCTGTCGCGGTGCCGCATGCGGCCCTGCAGCATGTAGGTGACGGTCTCGAAGCCGCGGTGCGGGTGATCGGGGAAGCCGCCGATGTAGTCGCCCGGGTTGTCGGTGCCGAAGAGGTCCAGCATCAGGAAGGGGTCCAGCCGGCGCTGCAGCTCCTGCGTCAGCAGCCGCGTCAGGCGCACGCCGGCGCCGTCGCTGGTGGCCTGGCCTTGCACCAGGCGTTCGACGGTGCGGGGGGCCGTGAGGGAGGAGGTGGTGGTGGTGTCCATGTCGATCAATGTAGCGGCGCGGCGGCGGAAGGGCATTGCGTGCCGCTGCATGCAGCGTTCAACCCGGTGGTAACCTGCCGCGCCCCGGACACCCAGGAGACGCGGCGATGAAAGCCATCTGGAGAGGCACCGTGCTGGCCGAGAGCGACGACACGGTGCTGGTCGAAGGCAACCACTACTTTCCCGCCGCCTCGGTGAAGGCGCAGCACCTCCTTCCCAGCAACACGAAGACGATGTGCCCGTGGAAGGGCCAGGCGAGCTACCACACGGTGTTCGTCGACGGCGATGCCAACCCCGACGCCGCCTGGTACTACCCGGAGCCGAAGGAAGCGGCCGCGAACATCAAGGGCCGCATCGCGTTCTGGAAGGGCGTGCAGGTCGTCGAGTGAACGCCGCGCCGCGCAGCGCCGACCTGGGTGTCGCACAGCGGCGCCGGCTGCGCGAGATCTGGCGTTCGGCCGGCTGGCCCTGCCACGACGCACTCGAGCTCGAACTGCTGGCGGCCGGCTTGCTGGCGCGCCAGTGGGACGGCGACGGCCGCGAGACGCTGCGGGTCACCGATGCGGGCATCGAGTGCCTGGCCGCGCTGCGGCGACGCAACCAGGCGGCCTTCGGCGCGCACGAGGCGCTGGTGCAGCGCGTGGCGCTCGAGATGCAGCGGGCCGGGCGTGTCGTCTGGCGCCGCCTGAGCCTGCGCGCGCCGCTGCCGGCCGAGGACGGTGGCACCACCTGGGCCGTCGCGATGCCCGATGTGTTCTCGATCCGCCACACCACGGTGGAAGACTACGTCGAGCCGGTCGTGCACGAGGTGAAGGTCAGCCGCGCCGACCTGCTGTCCGACCTGCGCCGCGCCAGCAAGGGCGCGGCCTACCGGGCCTTGGCCAGCCAGTGCTGGTACGTGCTGCGCGAGGGCATCGCCGAGCCGGACGAGGTGCCGCCCGACTTCGGCGTGCTGGTCGCCTGCGGCGACAGGCTGGACGTGGCCCGCGCCGCGCCGCGGCGCGCGATGCGGCTGCCGTTCCCGGTGTGGATGGCGCTGGCCCGCGCCACTGCCGACTCCTCGCCAGAGGACGACGTGCAGGGCTGGCTTGGCGGCCCGACCGGCGGCGGGTGAGCGGGCGGTCGGGGCTTCGTATCATCGCCGCCATGTTCTCGAGCCTGTCGCCGCTCGCCAGCTGCCCATGTTCGGCTGGCTGAAGCGCCTGCTGGGACTCGAACCACCCAGCCGGCTGGCGCCTGCAAGGGGTGGGCGGGCGGCATCGGCCGTCGCCGCGCCGCCGGCCGCCGACGCGGCCGTGCCCAACTTCGGCCTGCGCCGGGCGCTGATCGGCCGCGGTGGCCGCGTCGCCGGCTTCGAGTTGCTGCTGCCGCCGGCCGCGCAGAAGCGGCTGGCCGAGCGCGGCGATTCACCCGCGGCGGTGGCACACCACGTGGCGCTGCTCTCGGCGGCCACGGCGCTCGCCGCTGCGGGTCGCTCGCCGCTGGTGCAGTTGCAGGCCGCGCTGCTGGAGCGGCCCAGCGTCGTTGCCGCCGTCGGCTCGGGCGTGATGCTGCTGCTGGACCAGCCGGCCGCCGTGAAGCCGGCGACGCTGGACGAGCTGCGCGCGCGCGGCGTGATGGTGGGCGCGCCCGACGGCCCGCCGTCGCGCAGCCCGGCGGTCGACTTCGTCGCGCTGCACGCAGCCAGCGGGGGCATCGACACCCTGCTGCTGTCGGCCCAACGCTGGCGCGAGATGCTGCCGCGCATCCTGGTCGTGGCGCTCGGTCTGGATGACCTGGACGACCTGGAGCGTGCGCTGCGCGGCGGCATCACGCTGGCGGGCGGGCGCATGGGCCGCAGCGCGAAGGCCGCGCCGCGGCGCGACCTGGGCTCGGCGGCGCACCGCATCTGCGAACTGCTGAACCACCTGGCGCTGGACCGCGACACCGGCGTCATCGCCGAGGCGGTGCGCGGCGACGTCGCGCTGACCTACCGCCTGCTGCGCTACGCGAACAGCCCCGCCATCGGGCTGCGGCGCGCGGTGGAGACCGTCGACGACGCGGTGACGCTGCTCGGTCGCAACGAGCTCTACCGCTGGCTGTCGGTGCAGCTGATGTCGGCCGCGGCGGCACGCCAGGCGTCCAAGGCGCTCGAGGAATCGGCCCTGGCCCGCGGTCGCGTGCTGGAGGCCATTGCACGGGCTCGCAACGAGGACAACCCCGGCGCGCACTTCACGCTCGGGCTGCTGTCGCTGATCGAGCAGCTGCTGCAGACGCCGATGGAGTCCGCGCTGGCGCCGCTGCGGGTGTCGGACACCGCGCGCCAGGCGCTGGTGCAGCGCAGCGGCCCGTGGTCCGACCGGCTGCGCCTGCTCGATCTGCTGGACGCCGGCCAGGCCGAGCCGGCCGATGCGCTGGCGCTGGCTCTCGGGGTCCAGGGCGAGCTGCCGGCGATCGTCGAGGACGCGTGGCGCTGGGCGGCGGAGGTGCGCGAAGGCGCCGTGGCCCAGAAATGACGAAGGGCCGCGGTGGCGGCCCCTTCGTTGCTGCAGCTGGCCGGTCGGTCAGCGTGACAGGACGCGACGGCGCGTCGAGTACAGCCCGAACAGCGCCAGGCCGGCCAGGGCCAGCGAACCCGGCTCCGGAACGTTGGTGTTGCAGGTGCCGCCGTTGCCGCCGTTGCCGCCGCTGTACTGGCCGCCGGTGCAGACGTTGGCGCTGAAGTTCAGGATCTTGAACGCGTCGTCGCCGCGCTGCAGGTTGCCCGTCGTGGCGCCGAAGTAGGTGGTGATCAGCCAGTAGCTGGACACCTGGTTGCCCAGGTTCAGCGTCGTCTGCCAGGCGTCGTTGCCGGTGCCCGAGGTGTTCGGGTTGTTCAGGTTGGCGCCGCCGGAGTCGAGATCCTGGCTGCCCACCAGGGTCCAGCCGGCACCCACCAGCCCGGCCGTGCCGAGCGAGGACATCGCCGGCGGCGCGCCCGCGCCATCCCAGCGCAGGATGGAGATGTCGGCATCGCCGGAGTACCAGCCGATCGCCACCGAGCTGAGGCTCACCTTGACGGGGCCGAAGGCCAGCAGCATCGCTTCGGTGCTGCCCGCGGGCGCCATGCTGTCGAACGCGTGGTAGGGGCTGCCCGAATCGGCGCCGACGTAGGCACCGAAGCCCGCCGGATCCCAGTTGGCCAGCGTGCCCGCCGCGAAGTTGCTGCCCGAACTGCTGGTGCCCCAGGCCGTCATCGTGGCCGTCTCGCTGCTGTTCGAACCGGTGCAGGTGATCGAGGAGTAGGTCTGTCCCGTGCCCGCGCCGCACGACGAGCCGCCGAGGTTCCAGGTGGATTGGGCGCTGGCGCTGCCACCTGCGGCCAGGGCCGCGAGGGCCGCAAGGCCGACCAGGAGACGTTGATACGCGGATTTCATGACGGAAGACCCTCTCTGACCGTCGACCCCGCTTCACTTCGGTGAAGGCTCATCGGTCGCGAGTGGCGCCATAGCCACCCAATGATCACTTTCTGTGACCCAATTGTAAGAAGCCGAGACAGGCCCGGACACTCCCTAGTTGAGGGAATCGAGCAGGGTCTGTGCGGCTTTTGCGTGCACAAATCCCGGGCCGGCGGCCATCGCGCCCCGCAGTTCGTCGCGGGCCTCGGCGTTACGCCCCTTGCTGGCGAGCACCACGCCCAGGAAGTAGCGCGTCTCGGGGTTGGACGGGTCGCGCAGCCGCGCGTCGCGCAGCAGCTGCAGCGCGCGATCGCCCTGTCCGGCATGGAAAGCGGCCCAACCGGTGGTGCCGATGATGTAGGGGGTGCCCGGCTTCAGGGCCAGCGCCTTTTCGGCCACCGGCAGCGCTTTGGGGTCCTTCTGCAGCAGCAGCACGTTGGCGAGGTTGTTCAGGGCCTCGGCATCGTCGGGCGCCGCGGCAACCAGCGCCTCGTAGGCGGCCCGGGCCTGCGGCAGGTTGCCGGCACGTGCGTGCGTGGCGGCCAGCAGGCCCCGCACCTGGGTGTCGGCGGGGCGGGTGCGCAGCCAGGCCTCGGCCGTCTGGATCGCGTCCTTCGGGTTGAGCCGTTCCTGTGCACGGTACAGGCGCACCACGTTGGCGGTGTTCGGTTCGAGCTGCTGCGCGCGCCGGTAGGCATCGAGCGCGGCGGGCCACTGCTTGCGCGCGACCGCCACGTCACCCTGCAGCGCCGCGGCCAGTGCCAGCCTCGGGTGGCGCTGCGCCACTTCGCGCGCGGCCTGGTCCGCGGCCGCGGTGTCGCCCAGGCGCAGGTTGGCGTCCACGCTCAGCGCCTTCGCCGCGAGATTGTGCGGATCCGTCTGCAGCGCCTTGGTGGCGGTGTACAGCGCGCCGCGCGCGTCGTCGGCGGCCATCTGCAGCAGCGCGATCGGCACCAGCGCCGCGGGTTCCGCCTCGACGAGCCGGCTGGCGCGGGTCAGGATGGCCTGCGCCCCCTTGGGGTCCCTGCCGGCCAGACGGGTGCGGGCGCCGGCCAGCATCACGTCGGGGTTGTCCGGTGACTTGGCCTCGAGCTTCTTCACCGCCTCCAGGGCCAGGTCGGGTCGCGCCTGGCGCAGATGCAGTTCCACCAGCGCCAGTGCCGCGCCCTGGTTGGGCGGCAGGCTGAAGTCGGCGGCCTTGGTCATCAGTCGCGCCGATTCGGCCGCCTGGCCGCGGCGCTCGGCGATGTAGGCCGATTCCATCAGCGCTTCGACGTTGCGTTCGTCCTGCGCCAGGATCGCGGTCAGCCGGCGCACGGCCGCGTCGTCCTGGCGCTCGCGCCCGTCCAGCCGCGCCAGCCCGAGCTGGGCGGCGACAAACCGCGGATCGAGTTTCAGCGCCTGGTCGTAGGCGGCGCGCGCACGCGGCAGGTCGCCCGCCTGCGCGCGCGCGTGCCCGAGCAGCGTGTGGTACTGGGCGTCGTTCGGGTTGCGCTTGGAAATCGCCTCGGCGATCTCCAGCGCCTTCGCCGGCTGCTTCGCGCGCAGGTGGAGCTCGATCAGCGCAGCCCCCGCCGCCACGTCGCTCGGGTCCTTGCGGTAGCCCTTCTCGAGCTCGACCATGGCCTCGGAGGTCTTGCCGATGCCGACCAGCGTCAGCCCCAGGAAGCTGTGCAGGCGCGGCGCGTCCTGCGTCTTCAGCGCCTCCTGCAGCAGCTGCACCGCACGCGTGGCGCGGCCCTTGCCGATCTGCGCGGTGGCCATCAGCACCAGCGCCTGCACATCGTTGCCGTGGCTGCGCAGGTAGGCGTCCAGCGTCTCGATGGCGCGGTCGTGGTTCTTGTCGGACAGGTGGATCTGGGCCAGCAGCTTGGCGGCCGGCGCGTCGGGCTGAAGCCGCACCACCCCTTCCAGGTAGGGCCTGGCCTTCTCGTTCTGCCCCAGCCCGAAGTGCGCCAGGCCGCCGAGCATCAGCACCTGCGGCCGGTAGCGCATGAAGCTCATCGGCACCGGGTCGAGCAGCGATGTCACCTCGGCCAGCGCGGCGCGTGCGCCCTTGCTGTCGTTCCGGCGTTCGGCCACCTGCGCGGTGAGGTAGTTCGGTCGCGGGTCGCGCGGCGCCAGGCGTCGGGCCTCGGCAACCTCGCGCGCGGCATCGTCGATGCGGTTCAGGTCCAGCAGCAGGCCGGCGCGTCCCAGGCGCGCATCCAGGTGGGCGGGCTGCAGCGCGATCGTGCGTTCGTAGGCCGCCAGCGCGGCCGCCACCTGGCCCTGGGCATGCGCGACCGAGCCTTTGAGGTACAGAGCCTGCGGGTCGTTGGGCTTCAGCACCAGCGCGCGGTCGGCGGCGGTGTTCGCTTCCTTGTAGCGATGGGCGCGGATCTGGATCGGCACCTCGGCCAGCCAGGAGTCGGCGACGTTGGGGTCGATGGCGCGCGCCTCCTCGATCGCCTTCGACGCCTCGCGCACCGTCCCCAGGTCGGAGTGCGCCGCCGCCTGCACCAGCAGCAGCTCGCGGCGCACCGGCGGCGGCAGGCCGGCGGGATCGAAGCGCGGGCCGGGTGCCACCACCTCCTGCAGCCGGGCCTGGCCCACCAGCGTGCGCGCCAGCGGCACCACGATCTCGGCGCGGTTCACGCCCAGGCGCTGCGCCTCGTTGAAGGCCACCTCGGCGGCCTGCACCTCGCCGTTGGCCAGCAGCGCCTTGCCGAGCAGCAGCTGCACGGTCAGCTGCTGGTTGTCGATCTTCAGCGCGTTCTTCAGCTGGATGATCGCGCCGGCGTAGTCCTGCTTCTCGTAGCGCTGCAGCGCGTCTTCGTAGTACGCGGCCGAGCGTGAGTCGGCCGCCGCGGGCAGCGCCAGGCACAGCGCCAGCGCGAGTGCGGCGAACGGAGGGAAGGGCCGCGACGGAGTCATCACCCGCCATGCTAAGGAGGAATGGTCCCGAGCCGCCCCACCATGCGGACGGGCGGGGCGGCGGTGTGCGGAATTCGCGTGTAACAGCGCCGCAACGGATCGGGGCTGCGGCCGGAAGTCCGCACAACCCTGGATGGGGATCGGGTGGCGAGTCGTTCCACAATCGCGGACTTTCCCGGGCCGTGCCCTTGGAGCCGTGATGAAGAAGCCGTACGCCGCCGTCTTCCCTGTCGCCCGCCAGGTGGCGCTGTGTGCCGCCCTGCTGCTGCCGCTGGCGCCGGGCATGGCTCTGGCCAAGTCGGGGCCGCCGTCCACCAACGTCAGCTGGCTGGCCGCGGCGGCCGACGCCGACATCGACCGCGCCTTCACCCAGGCCCGCGGCGAGAAGAAGCCGGTGCTGCTGTACTGGGGCGCCACCTGGTGCCCGCCGTGCAACCAGCTGAAGGCGACGCTGTTCAACCGCCAGGAGTTCGCGGCGCTGTCGAAGAACTTCGTCGCGGTGGCCGTCGACGGCGACCTGCCCGGTGCCCAGAAGCTCGGCCGCCGCTTCAAGGTGAGCGGCTACCCGACCACGGTGCTGTTCACCCCCGAGGGCCAGGAGATCACCCGGCTGCCGGGCGAGGTCGACGCCCCGCAGGCGCTGGCCGTGCTGCAGCAGGGCCTGGCCGGCGGGCGCCCGATCAAGACCGTGCTGGGCGACGCGGTGGCGGGCAAGCCCCTGGGCGCCGGTGACTGGAAGCTGCTGGCCTTCTATTCGTGGGAAACCGACGAGCAGCAGCTGGTGCCCAAGGCCGAGTTGCCGGCGCTGCTGGCGCGCCTGGCCGCGGCCAGCCCGGCCGGCGACGCCGACACCCAGACCCGCCTGTGGCTGAAGGCGCTGGCCGCCAGCGACGACGGTCAGGGCATCAAGCCCGACGCGGCGCTGCGCCAGCGCGTGCAGAAGGTGCTGGCCGACCCGGCCCAGGCACGCGCCCAGATGGACGTGCTGGTGAACGGCGCCGCCGACATCGTGCGCACGCTGGAGGCCGACGGCAGCCCGGGCCGTGCGCCGCTGGTGGCGGCCTTCGACGCCGCGCTGGTGCGGCTGGAGGCCGACGCCTCGCTGTCGCGCGCCGACCGCCTGGAGGCGCTGACTTCGCGGGTGCGCCTCGCCCGCCTGGACCTGCAGAAGGACAGCGTGCAGGTGAAGCTGCCCGACCCGCTGCTGAAGGACCTGCGCGATCACGTCGCGCGCGCCGACCGCGAGATCACCGACGGCTACGAACGCCAGGCCGTGATCACCTCGGCCGGCTACGCGCTGGGCCTGGCGGGCCTGTGGGACGAGAGCAATGCGCTGCTGAAGGCCAACCTGGCCAAGAGCCACTCGCCCTACTACCTGATGAGCCAGCTCGGCAGCAACGCGAAGAAGCTCGGCCGCAAGGAGGAAGCGCTGTCCTGGTACGGCCAGGCTTGGGAGAAGAGCGAAGGCCCGGCGACGCGGCTGCAGTGGGGCACGGGCTACCTCTCGGCGCTGGTGGACATGGCCCCGCAGGACGCCGCGCGCATCGAGAAGACCGCGTCGCAGCTGCTGGCCGAGGCCGCCAAGGACAGCGGCGCGTTCGAAGGCCGCAGCGTGCGCTCGCTGCAGCGCGCCAGCACCAAGCTCGTCAGCTGGAACGCCGACGGCAAGCAGGCCGCGCCGATCAAGCGCCTGCAGGGCCAGCTCGACGGCATCTGCGCCAAGCTGGACAACACCGAGAACCAGCGCAGCACCTGCCAGGGCCTGCTGAAGCCGGCGGCGAAGAAGGCCGGGTAAGCCGGCTCGCCGCCGGCCGGCCCGGGGCGCCGTTCAACGCGCCCGTTCCGCCGTTCGCCGCGCCGGAGACGGCGGCGCGGTGGCGCCGCTCAGAATCGGCGGCATGAAACCCAGAGTTGCCATCATCGTCGCGCTGGCGATCCTCGCCGCGCTGCAATCGGGCGCGGCGCGCGCCGCGGAATCGCGCCCCGGGCTCGAGCCGTGCCGGCTGCAGGGGCTGGAGAACGACGCCTGGTGCGGCGTGCTGAAGCGCCCGCTGGACCCTGCGAAACCGCAGGGCACGCAGGTGGACATCCGCTACGCCGTGATCCCGGCGCTGGCGCGCAACCGCAAGCCCGATCCCGTGTTGTTCTTCGCCGGCGGTCCGGGCCAGAGCGCGATGGACCTGGCGGGGCCGGTCAGCCGCATGCTCGCGCGGCTGTCGAACCGGCGCGACGTGCTCCTGATCGACCAGCGCGGCACAGGCCGCAGCGCGCCGCTGCTGTGCGAGGACGCCGCGCCCACCGCGCCGCTCGCCGAGGCGCTGGACGGGCCGCGCCAGGTGGACAAGCTGCGCGCCTGCCGCACCCGGCTGCAGGCCCTGCCGCACGGGGACCTGCGCCACTACACGACCTGGGTCGCGATGCAGGACGCGGACGCCGTGCGCGCGGCGCTGGGCGTGCAGCAGGTCGACGTGATCGGCGGGTCGTACGGTACGCGGGCGGCGCTGGAGTACCTGCGCCAGTTTCCGCAGTCGGTGCGGCGCGTGGTGATCGACGGCGTGGCGCCGCCCGACATGGTGATGCCGGCGGCGTTCTCCACCGACAACCAGGCCGCCCTCGACGCGGTGTTCACGGCCTGCGAGGCCGAGCCCGCCTGCCGCGGGCGCCACCCCGCGCTGCGCGCCGACTGGCGCGCGCTGCTCGGAAGCCTGCCGCGTGAAGTGAGTGTGCAGCATCCGGTGACCGGCGAGCCGCAGCGGGTGCGCCTGACGCGGGAGGCCGCGCTGTCGCTGGTGCGTGGGCCGCTGTATGTGCCGGTGCTGGCGTCGGGGCTGCCGCAGGCGATGGCCGACGCGGCGCGCGGCCGCTTCGAGGGGCTGGTCGGCTTGGCCGGTGCGATGGGCGGCGGCCGGCAGGGGCGCATCAGCGAGGGCATGCACTTCTCGGTGGTGTGCGCCGAGGACCTGCCGCGGCTGGCGCAGGCAACCGATGCGCCCGGCGCCGACTTCGGCGGCGTTTTCGCCGAGCAGTACCAGGCGATCTGCCGGGACTGGCCACGCGGCGACGTGCCGGCGGCCTTCTACACGCTGCCGCCGGCGCGGGTTGCGGTGCTGGTGCTGTCCGGTGGCGCCGACCCGGTGACGCCGCCGCGGCACGGCGAACGCGTCGCCAAGGCATTGGGTCCCAAGGCGCGCCACGTGGTGGTGCCGCAGGCCGGGCACGGGGTGATGGGCATCGGCTGCATGCGCGACGCGCTCTTCCGCTTCATCGACGCGGAGACCGACGAGCAGGCGCTGCAGGTGGATGCGGGCTGCGCGGCGGGGATGCCGCGTCCGGCCGCCTTCAGGCCCGTGGCGGCGCCGGCGGGCGGGGAGGGTGCGAAGTGATCGAGGTGGATGACCTGCACAAGGCCTTCACGCAGGGTCGCGGCAAGCAGCAGCGACGGGTGAAGGCGGTGGACGGCGTGGGCTTCAGCGCCGCCGACGGCCGCATCACCGGCCTGCTCGGTCCCAACGGGGCCGGCAAGACGACCACGCTGCGCATCGCCGCGGCGTTGATCCGGCCCGATGCGGGTGCGGTGCGTGTCGACGGCATCGACGTGGTGGCCGAGCCGGCGCGCGCGCTGGCGCGCATGGGCGTGCTGAGCGACGCCCGCGGCCTGTACCCGCGGCTGACAGCGCGCGAGAACATCGTCTACTACGGTCGTCTGCACGGCATGGCGCCGGCGGCGGCCGCGGCGCGGGCCGAGCACCTGGCGCGCCTGCTGGAGATGACCCCGCTGCTGGACCGCCGCACCGACGGCTTCAGCCAGGGCGAACGCATGAAGACCGCGCTGGCGCGCGCGCTGGTGCACGACCCGCCGAACATCGTGCTGGACGAGCCCACGAACGGGCTGGACGTGGTGGCGACGCGGGCGCTGCGCCAGACCCTGCGGCGCCTGCGCGACGACGAGGGCAAGTGCATCGTGTTCTCCACGCACATCATGCAGGAGGTGGAGCGCCTGTGCGACCACGTCGTGGTGGTGGCCCGGGGCCGGACCGTGGCTGCGGGCACCCGCGCCGAGCTGTCCGCCGCCAGCGGCGAAGCCGACTTCGAGGAGACCTTCGTGAAGCTGGCCTATGGCCCCGAGCCCCGCACCGCCGAGGAGGCCACGCGATGAGCCTCGCCTGGGTGGTGTACCTGAAGGAGCTGAAGGACGCGCTGCGCGACCGGCGCACGCTGATGACGGTGCTGCTGAGCTCGGTGGCGATCGGCCCGCTGGTGCTGATGGCGGTGTCGGCGCTGGTGGCCAACATCGAGAAGCGCGCCGAGGCGCGTGTGGTGGTGGTGCAGGGCATCGAGCGCGCGCCGACGCTGCTGAACTACCTGCAACGCCAGACCTACACGGTGAAGGAGGCGCCGCCCGACTGGGAGCGCCAGCTGAAGGACAGCAAGCTCGGCGATCCGGTGCTGGTGGTGCCGGCCGGCTTCGAGGACGACCTGGCCCGCGGCGAGCCGCCGCTGCTGGAGCTGGTGGGCAGCAGTGGCAACCAGCGCGCGCAGTCGGCCACGGGCCCAGTGCTGCGGCTGTTGCGCGGCTTCAACCAGGAGCAGGCGACGCTGCGGCTGGCGCTGCGCGGCGTGTCGGTGGCGGCGCTGGAGGCCACGCGGGTGGAGGAACGCGACCTGGCCGATGCCGCGACCCGGGCCGCGCAGCTCGGCACGCTGGTGCCCTATTTCGTGCTGATGGCCGTGCTCTACGGTGCGCTCAATGCGGCGCTGGATACCACGGCCGGCGAGCGCGAGCGCGGGTCGCTGGAGCCGCTGCTGATGAACCCGGCGTCGCGCGCCGCGCTGGTGCTGGGCAAGTGGGGTGCGGTGGCCAGCGTGGGTCTGCTGATCGCGGTGCTGTCGTGCCTGAGCTTCCTGCCCGGGCAGTGGCTGCTGCGCAGCGAGGCGCTGGCGGCGATGTTCCGGTTCGGCGCCGGCGAGGCGGTGGCGTTCATCGCGTTGCTGGCGCCGCTGGCCGGTGCGTTGTCGGCGCTGCTGATGGCGATCGCGATCCGCTGCAAGAGCTTCAAGGAGGCGCAGGCGAATTCGACCGTGGTGATGCTGGCGATCTCGCTGCTGCCGATGATGAGCTGGTTCAACCAGGAGGGCACCGCGCCCTGGCACCTGTGGGTGCCGGCGCTGGCGCAGACCACCCTCATGGGGCGCGTGCTCAAGGGCGAAGCACTGCAGGCGGCCGACGTGCTGCCGTCGTTGGCGGTGTGCGTGTTGCTGGCGGTGCTGGCGATCGGCTTCGTGGTCCGTACGCTGAAGGCGGCGGCGGTGCGCTGAGGCTCAGCGCGGCGCGGTCAGCCGCTCGAGGCTGACCAGGAAGCGCCGCGCCTGTTCGGCGTTGTCGCCGCACATCTCGGCGTGCGGCTGCAGCGAGCGGCAGACCGCGGGCCGCTCGGGCCGGCCGAAAAGGCGGCAGCGGTCCTCGTCGTCCAGCTGCACGCAGCGCACGCCGGCGGGCTTGCCCAGCGGCATGCCGGGTATCGGCGTGCTGATCGATGGTGCGATGCAGCAGGCAGCGCAGCGTGGGCGGCAGTCCATCGCGGGAATGCTATCGCCGCGCCCGGGAACAGGGTGGCCGCCTAAAATCGAGGCATGCTGCACCCGCAAGAATTCGACGTGATCGTGATCGGTGGCGGCCACGCCGGCACCGAAGCCGCGCTGGCCGCCGCACGCATGGGCTGCGCGACGCTGCTGCTCACGCATAACATCGAAACGTTGGGGCAGATGAGCTGCAACCCCTCGATCGGTGGCATCGGCAAGGGGCACCTGGTCAAGGAGGTCGACGCGCTGGGCGGTGCGATGGCGGCCGCCACCGACGAGGCCGGCATTCAGTTCCGCATCCTCAACGGCAGCAAGGGCCCGGCGGTGCGTGCCACGCGCGCCCAGGCCGACCGGGTGCTGTACCGCGCCGCGATCCGGCGCCGCCTGGAGAACCAGCCGAACCTGACGCTGTTCCAGTCTGCGGTGGACGACCTGATGCTCGAAGGCGACCGGGTGTCCGGTGCGGTGACGCAGTCGGGCGTGCGTTTCCGCGGTCGCGCGGTCGTCCTGACCGCCGGCACGTTCCTGGATGGCCGCATCCATGTCGGCCTGCAGAACTTCAGTGCCGGGCGAGCCGGAGACCCGCCGGCCATCAGCCTGTCGGCACGGCTGAAGGAGCTGAAGCTGGCGCAGGGGCGGCTCAAGACCGGCACGCCGCCGCGCATCGACGGGCGGTCCATCGACTTTGCCCGCCTCGAAGAGCAGCCGGGGGACCTGGACCCCGTGCCGGTGTTCAGCTTCCTGGGCAGGCCGGAACAGCACCCGCGCCAGGTGCCGTGCTGGATCACGCACACCAACGAACGCACGCACGAGATCATCCGCAGCGGCTTCGACCGCAGCCCGATGTTCACCGGCGTGATCGAAGGCGTCGGCCCGCGCTACTGCCCGAGCATCGAGGACAAGGTCAACCGCTTCGCCGACAAGAACTCGCACCAGATCTTCCTGGAGCCCGAAGGGCTGACGACGCACGAGTTCTATCCGAACGGCATCTCCACGTCGCTGCCGTTCGACATCCAGATCGCCGCGGTGCAGTCGATGCGAGGGCTGGAGCGGGCGCACATCCTGCGGCCGGGCTATGCGATCGAGTACGACTACTTCGATCCGCGCGAACTGCGCGCCAGCTTCGAGACGCGCGCGATCGGCGGCCTGTTTTTCGCCGGGCAGATCAACGGCACCACCGGCTACGAGGAGGCAGCGGCCCAAGGGCTGTACGCCGGCGTGAACGCGGCGCTGCAGGTGCTGGGCCGCGAGCCCTGGCTGCCGCGGCGCGACCAGGCCTACCTGGGGGTGCTGGTCGACGACCTGGTCACCAAGGGCGTGACCGAGCCGTACCGCATGTTCACCAGCCGCGCCGAGTACCGGCTGCAGCTGCGCGAGGACAACGCCGATCTGCGGCTGACGGAAGCGGGTCGGTCCCTGGGACTCGTGGACGACGATCGCTGGGCCGCCTTCGAGCGCAAGCGCGAGCGCCTGGCGCGTGAGCAGCAGCGCCTGCGTGCCACCTGGGTGCGTCCGGCCACGCTGCCGGCGGCAGATGCCGAGCGCTTGCTGGGGAAGGCCCTGGAGCACGAGTACAGCCTGGCCGACTTGCTGCGGCGCCCGGCGGTTGGCTGGGATGCGGTGGTGGAAGCGGCGCGCATCGCCGGCCATGCTGTTTCACGTGAAACCTTGCGGGCCGAATGGGGCGCACGCGAGGCCGACGCCGTGATCGAGCAGGTGGAGATCGGCACCAAATACGCCGGCTACATCGACAAGCAGATCGACGAGGTCGAACGTGCCTCCGCGCTGGAGAACCTGAAGCTGCCCGAGGACCTGGACTATGGCCAGGTCACGGCCCTGTCCTTCGAGGTGCGCCAGAAGCTGGCCCGCCACCGGCCGGATACCCTGGGCCAGGCTTCGCGGATCTCGGGCGTGACCCCGGCAGCGATTTCGCTGTTGCTGGTGCACCTGAAGAAGGGTCGGTTCAAGGGTTTCGCGCGGGACGAAGCCGCTTGACCGCGGCCGCCGACATCGCGGCACTGGCCGCCGAGCTCGGGGTCGCGCTCGGCGCGGCGCAGCAGGATCAGCTGTTGCGCTACCTGCAACTGCTGCAGCGCTGGAACGCCACCTACAACCTGACTGCCGTGCGCGAGCCGGCGGCGATGTTCACGCAGCACCTGGCCGACTGCCTGGCGGTGGTGCCGTGCCTGACGCGCCAGGCCGCCGCCGGCGGCCGCTTGCTCGACGTGGGCAGCGGTGGCGGCCTTCCGGGTGTCGTGATCGCCTGCGCCCTGCCGGCCTGGGACGTGACGACCGTCGACGCGGTGGCGAAGAAGGCGGCCTTCGTCCGCCAGGTCGCGGGCACGCTGGCGCTGCCAAATCTGCACGCCGCCCACGCCCGCGTCGAGAAGCTGCGCAGCGAAACCTTCCAGCTGATCACTTCGCGGGCGTTCGCCTCGCTGGTCGACTTCGTTGCGCTGACGCGGATGCATCTGGCGCCCGGGGGCGTCTGGATGGGGATGAAGGGCAGGGTGCCGGACGACGAGATAGCCTCGCTACCCGCCGACATCGAGGTGTTTCACGTGGAACAACTCGCCGTGCCCGGCCTGGATGCCCAGCGCTGCCTGGTCTGGATGCGGCCAAAAGGCTGAGGCCGGCGCCACGGGCGTCACCGAAACTGCGCTACCCTCCCCGGGTCCTTCCGCACGTTCTTCCCATGCTCGGCATTGCCAACTACGGCGCCTTCTGCGCCACCGTCCTCCTGTTCCTGGCCTTGCCCGGCCCCGGCACGTTCGCGCTGCTCACCAGCACCAGCAAGGGCGGCTTCCGCGCGGGCGCCGCGGCCACATTCGGCGTGATCCTCGGCGACCAGGTGCTGATGTGGCTGGCGGTGGCCGGCGTGGCGGCGCTGCTGCAGGCCAACCCGCTGCTGTTCAAGAGCGTGCAGTACGCCGGCGCTGCGTACCTGGCGTGGATCGGCCTGAAGCTGATCTTCTCGAAGCCCGGGGACGCGTCGCCCATCCGCATCGAGCCGCGCCACTACCTGCGGCAGGCGATGTTCATCACGCTGCTGAACCCCAAGGCCATCGTGTTCTACATGGCCTTCTTCCCGCAGTTCATCGATCCGGCCTCGCAGCCCGGGCTGCCCACCTTCGTCGCGATGGCCGTGACCATCGCCGTGATCACCGCCGCCTACTGCCTGACGCTGTGTGCCTTCGCCGATGCCGTCGCCGCGAAGGTGCGCGCCCACCACCGGGCCGGGCGCCTGCTGGAACGCCTGGCCGGCGTCTTCCTGGTCGGGTTCGGCATCCGCCTGGGGACGCAATGAGCCGCCTGCGCATCTTCTGCGTCGCCAACCAGAAGGGCGGCGTCGGCAAGACCACCACGACCGTCAACCTGGCCGCCGGCCTCGCGCAGGTGGGCCAGCGGGTGCTGGTGGTGGACCTGGATCCGCAAGGCAACGCCACCATGGGTTCCGGCATCGACAAGCGCGCGCTGAAGCTGAGCGTCTATGACGTGCTGCTGGAAAGCGCCAGCATCGCCGACGCCCGCCAGCGCAGCCCCAAGGGCGGCTACGACGTGCTGGGCGCCAACCGCGAGCTGGCCGGGGCGGAAGTCGAACTGGTCGAACTCGAGCGCCGCGAACGCCGCCTGAAGCAGGCGCTGGAGATCGAGCGCGATCACTACGACTTCGTGCTGATCGATTGCCCGCCCTCGTTGAGCCTGCTCACGCTCAACGGGCTGTGCGCGGCGCACGGCGTCGTCGTGCCGATGCAGTGCGAGTACTTTGCGCTCGAAGGCCTGTCCGACCTGGTGAACACGATCAAGCAGGTGCACGCCAACCTGAATCCCGAGCTGCAGCTGATCGGCCTGCTGCGCGTGATGTTCGATCCGCGCATCACGCTGCAGCAGCAGGTGAGCGACCAGCTGAAGGCGCACTTCGGCGAGAAGGTGTTCGACACGGTGATCCCGCGCAACGTGCGCCTCGCCGAGGCGCCCAGCTACGGGCAACCCGGCGTCACCTTCGATCCCGCGTCCAAGGGCGCCACCGCCTTCGTCGACTTCGCCAAGGAGATGGTGAAGCGCCTTGGCTGAAACGCTGAGCGATCGGCTGCTCTCGCGCGTCGAAGACGCGGGCCTGAACGCCAGCGCGCCGCCGCAGCAGCGCTGGATGGACGGCTGGATCGTGCGCACCTCGCCGGGCAAGGCACGCCGCGCGCGCTGCGTGAACGCGGTGGCGACCGGCCGTCTGCCGCTGGAACAGAAGCTGGCGCTCGCCGAGCAGGTGTTCCGCGAAGCCGGCCTGCCGATGGTGGTCCGCATCACGCGCTTCACCCTGCCGCCCGAACTCGATGCCGAACTCGCCGCTCGCGGCTGGGAGCGCCTGGACGATACGCGGGTGATGGTCTGCCCGCGGCTGACCCCGGAACCGCCGCCCGAAGCGCCGGCCGGCTTGCACTGGGAGCGCCTGACCGCCGTCGACTTCGCCGAAGCCGTCGGCGCTCTGCGTGGATCACCGGCCGGCCAGCGCCAGGCCCACGCGCAACGCCTGCTGACGTCGCCGGTGCCCTACCAGGGCTTCGCGTTGCGCCGCTCGACCGACGGCGCCGTGGTTGCTTGCGGCCAGTTCGCACGCGAGGCCGAGCTGGTGGGGCTCTACGACGTCTACACCCGCGAGAGCGATCGCGGCCGTGGCCTGGCGCAGCTGCTCTGCCGGCGCCTGCTGGCGCTGGCCAGCGCCGAGGGCGCGCAGGTGGCCTACCTGCAAACCGAGGCCGACAACCACCCCGCGCGCGCGATCTACCACCGCCTGGGTTTTGCCGACCAGTACGGCTACCACTACCGCCAGCGTCCTGGCACGGCGGAAGGCTAGAGGCCCAATCCCTCGTCGACGCCGAGGTGCACGTTCATCGACTGCACCGCGGCGCCGCTCGCCCCCTTGCCCAGGTTGTCCAGCCGGCACATCAGCAAAGCCTGGCTGGCGTTGGCGAACACGAAGATGTCGACACGGTTGGTGTCGTTGCAGCCCTGCACGTCGAAGAAGCCGGCCTCCAGCGTCGCCGGGTCGCGCAGAGGCGCCACGCGCACGAAGCGCTCGCCGGCATACCGCGTGGCCAGCGCGTCCTGCAGCGCTTCGGCCGTGATGCCCAGCGCCTGCAGCGACAGCGGCACCGACACGGCCAGGCCCTTGTAGAAGTCGGCAACCACCGGCATGAAGTTCGGGGCTGCGGCCAGCCCGGTGTGGGCTGCCATCTCGGGCAGGTGCTTGTGTGCAAGACCCAGTCCGTACGGGCGCGGTGATGTGAGCGCAGGCTCCTGCGGGGTGGCCTGGTATTGCTCGATCATCTTCTTGCCACCGCCCGAGTAGCCGGTGATGGACGTGGCCGAGATCGCGGCCGACTTCGGCACCAGACCCGCGTCCACCAGCGGCCGCAGCAGCAGGATGAACGCGCTGGCGTGGCAGCCCGGGTTCGCGATGCGCTTGCTCCGGCGCAGCGCCTCGCGCTGCCCGGCGGCCAGTTCCGGCAGGCCATAGGCCCAGCCCGGCAGCGTGCGGTGAGCCGTGCTGGCGTCGATCAGGCAGGTCTTCGGATTCGTCACCATTGCCGCGGCCTCGCGCGAGGCGGCGTCGGGCAGGCACAGGAAGGCCACGTCGGCGGCATTCAGCAGGCGGGCGCGCTCGGCGGCGTCCTTGCGGCGCTCGAGGTCGATCCGCAGCACCTCCACGTCGCGCCGCTGCGCCAGGTACTCGTGGATGCGCAGCCCGGTGGTGCCCTCCTGGCCATCGACGAAGACGGTGGTTGTCATGGCAAGACCCTCGCGCACAATGCCGCTGCAATGCAGCAAGGATAAGGCTATGGCGCAAGACCCCCGCGTGCTGGTGCTGCCGGGATGGCTCGATTCCGATCCCGCACATTGGCAGAGCCGCTGGGAGGCCACGCAGGGTTTCACGCGCGTGGTGCAGGCCGACTGGCTGTGGCCGCGGCGCGGCGACTGGATGGCGCGCCTCGAGGAGGTGCTGCTGGCCGACGAGCGCCCGGCCGTGCTGGTGGCGCACAGCCTGGGTTGCCAGCTCGTCGCCGCCTGGGCCGCTCATTCGCGCAACACGTCCCGCGTGAGCGGCGCGCTGCTGGTGGCGCCGCCCGACATCGAGCGCGACGACATGCCGCCCAACCTGCACGGCTGGCGGCCGATCGTGCGCCAGCGCCTGCCGTTCCCTGCGACGGTGCTCTACAGCAGCGACGATCCCTACGGCGCCGTCGCGCGTGCGCTGGGCATGGCGGCCGACTGGGGCGCGCGGGCCGTCGACATCGGCCCGCGCGGGCACATCAACGGCGAGTCCGGCCTGGGCGACTGGCCCGAGGGCCTGGCCCACCTGCAGGCGCTGTGCGGCCGCTGAAGGCGCAGACCCGCCGCGCGCTGGTCGCGCTGGCCCTCGTGTCGGTGCTGCTCATCGCACTCCACCTGAGTGGCTTCGCGCTGCCGGTGCTGATCAGCGCCGCGGTGCTCGTCGCCTTCGTCTGCTGGGCCTTGCCGTGGCTGGGTGTGCGCTGGCTCGACGACATCGTCCTGGGTGTGCGCGGCTGGTACTGGGCGCCCGAGGAAGGCCGCTTCCACAGCTTCGGCGGCGTGCCCCTGCGCATCGACGACGACGGCCGGCACGTGTGGGTGGACGGCGAAGGCCTGATGCGGGTGCTGGGCCGGCGCGAGCCGGAGGACTCGCTCGCCGCGCGCTTCTCGGGCCACTGGCGGCGCGACGACGACGGCGACACGCTGATGCTGCGCGTCGACGCGGTGGTGCGCCACCTGTCCACCATGCCCGGCCGCGACGAACCGCGCGTGCAGCGCCTGCGCCGCTACTTCGAGCGCGAGGTGCTGTACCCCGCCGGCCAGCGCCGGGCGCGCGGCTCACAGCCCGGGTGACAATGCGCCGATGGTGACGAAGAAACCCAAGGGCCTGGGCCTGGGCCTCGAGGCGCTGCTCGGCCCCAAGGTGGCCGACACGCCGCCGGCCGACCCGGCAGCGCCGCGCAGCCTGGCGCTCGACCGCCTGCGCGCCGGCAAGTACCAGCCTCGCACCCGCATGGACGAGGGCTCTCTGTACGAACTGGCCGAGAGCATCAAGAGCCAGGGCGTGATGCAGCCGATCCTGGTGCGCCCGGTGGAAGGCAACGGCTACGAGATCATCGCCGGCGAGCGCCGCTTCCGCGCCGCGAGGCTGGCGGGCCTGGACGAGGTGCCGGTGCTCGTGAAGCCGGTGGCCGACGAGGCCGCCGCGGTGATGGCGCTGATCGAGAACATCCAGCGCGAAGACCTCAACCCGCTGGAAGAGGCGCAAGGCCTGCAGCGCCTGGTGAACGAATTCGGCCTCACGCACGAAGCCGCCGCGCAGGCCGTGGGCCGCTCGCGCAGCGCGGCCAGCAACCTGCTTCGCCTGCTGCAGCTCTCGGATCCGGTGCAGCAGATGCTGATGGCGGGCGACCTCGACATGGGCCACGCGCGCGCCCTGCTCGCGCTGGCACCGGCGCAGCAGGTGATGGCAGCGCACGAAATCAGCGCGAAGAAGCTCAGCGTGCGCGAGGCCGAGCGCCTGGTCGCGCGCAACCTCTCGTCGGCCGCGCGTCCGGGCAAGGGTTCGACAGGCAAGGCCGGCAAGCCGCGCGACCTGGCGCGCCTGGAGGAACGCCTGGCCGACGCGCTCACGGCCCGGGTCGAGATCCGCATGCAGCGTGCCGGCAAGGCGGGCGACAAGGGCGGCGAGATCGCGATCCGCTTCGCCTCGCTGGACGAACTGAACGGCCTGCTCGACAAGCTCGGCGTCACCGAGACCTGAGATTCCGCCGTGCCCTCGTGCGCACGATCGGAACCTTCACGGGGCCGGGTCGCTCCATGCCGGTGCGATGGTGTGGTCAGCGGTTCGGGCGTATCGTGCGTTGATGCGCAAGGGGCCGGCCCGCATTCGCGGGGACCCCGAGGGCACGCGTCTTGCGAACCAGGAGGCGGACTGCACGGATGCATGCGGCAGCGTTGAATTGGCACCGGTTGAACCTGTTCTTCCGTTGCTCGACTGGCGCAGAATGAACCATGCTGGATCCGAGCCGCTGCCGGCGATGACGTGATGTTCCGGTCAGCCGGAAAGCTCTGATGGAGCCTGGGCCCGTGAAGCCGGGACTTCATCAGAACTTCCCAGACGCGGTCCGGGGATGGGTTGTCCACCCCGCCGCGTGCTGGCTACCGGAGGCCGCATGGACGTGATCAAGCACTTCGCCGCACGCTATGAGCGCACGCGCGAAGAAGAGCTCTCGCTCGAGGACTACCTCGCGGAGTGCAAGCGCAACCCGCTCGCCTACGCCACCGCTGCCGAGCGCATGCTCAGGGCCATCGGCGAGCCGCAGACCGTCGACACGCGCAACGACCCACGCCTGTCCAGGCTCTTTGCGAACAAGGTCATCAAGGTCTATCCGGCCTTCGCCGAGTTCTACGGCATGGAAGACAGCATCGAGCAGGTGGTGTCGTACTTCCGCCATGCGGCGCAAGGGCTGGAAGAGAAGAAGCAGATCCTGTATCTGCTGGGCCCGGTGGGCGGCGGCAAGAGTTCCATTGCCGAGCGGCTCAAGCAGCTGATGGAGCAGGTGCCGTTCTACGCCATCAAGGACAGCCCGGTGAACGAGAGCCCGCTCGGGCTCTTCGACCCCACCGAGGACGGGCCCATCCTCGAGAGCGAGTACGGCATCCCGCGCCGCTACCTCAACCGCATCCTGTCGCCCTGGGCCGTGAAGCGGCTGGACGAATTCGGCGGCGACATCCGCAGGTTCAAGGTCGTCAAGCGCCACCCGAGCATCCTGAAGCAGGTGGGCATCAGCAAGACCGAGCCGGGTGACGAGAACAACCAGGACATCAGCTCGCTGGTCGGCAAGGTCGACATCCGCAAGCTGGAGGCGTACTCGCAGGACGACCCCGACGCCTACAGCTACAGCGGCGGCCTGTGCCTGGCGAACCAGGGCCTGCTCGAGTTCGTCGAGATGTTCAAGGCGCCGATCAAGGTGCTGCACCCGCTGCTCACCGCCACGCAGGAAGGCAACTTCAAGGGCACCGAGGGCTTCGGCGCCATCCCCTTCGACGGCGTGGTGCTCGCGCACAGCAACGAAAGCGAGTGGAAGACCTTCCGCAACAACAAGAACAACGAGGCCTTCCTGGACCGCATCTACATCGTGAAGGTGCCGTACTGCCTGCGGGTCTCCGAAGAGGTGAAGATCTACGAGAAGCTGCTGAAGAACAGCTCCCTCAGCCAGGCCACCTGCGCGCCGGGCACGCTGAAGATGATGAGCCAGTTCGCGATGCTCACGCGGCTGAAGGAGCCCGAGAACAGCAGCCTCTACTCCAAGATGCTGGTCTACGACGGCGAGAACCTGAAGGACACCGACCCGCGTGCCAAGAGCTACCAGGAGTACCGCGACTACGCCGGTGTCGACGAAGGCATGAGCGGGGTCAGCACGCGTTTCGCCTACAAGATCATCAGCAAGGTCTTCAACTTCGACAGCGCCGAGGTCGCCGCGAACCCGGTGCACCTGATGTACGTGCTGGAGCAGCAGATCGAGCGCGAGCAGTTCCCGAAGGAGACCGAGGACAAGTACGTCGGCTTCATCAAGGAGCTGCTGGCGCCGCGCTACGCGGAGTTCATCGGCAAGGAGATCCATCTTCGACCGCTACGTCACCTACGCCGACTACTGGATCCAGGACCACGAATACCGCGACACCGACACCGGCGAGGTGTTCGACCGCGGCTCGCTGAATGCCGAGCTGGAGAAGATCGAGAAGCCGGCCGGCATCGCGAACCCGAAGGACTTCCGCAACGAGATCGTCAACTTCGTGCTGCGCGCGCGCGCCGGCAACCAGGGCAAGAACCCGGTGTGGACGAGCTACGAGAAGCTGCGCACGGTGATCGAGAAGAAGATGTTCTCGAACACCGAGGAGCTGCTGCCGGTGATCAGCTTCAACGCCAAGGCCAGTGCCGACGAGGCGAAGAAGCACGAGGACTTCGTCACCCGCATGGTGGCCAAGGGCTACACGCAGAAGCAGGTGCGCCTGCTCTGCGAATGGTATCTGCGCGTGAGGAAGAGCAGCTAACTCCAGAAAGAAGCGGATGCAGCAGATCATCGATCGGCGCCTGGCGGGGAAGAACAAGTCCATCGGCAACCGCGAGCGCTTCCTGCGCCGCCACAAGGAGCAGATCCGCGAGGCGGTGAAGCGCGCGATCGACGGCCGCGGCATCCGCGACATGGAGCGCGGCGAAGAGATCCACATCCCGAAGAAGGACCTGAACGAACCGGTGTTCGGCCACGGCCAGGGCGGCGTGCGCGAGATCGTGCACCCGGGCAACCGCGAGTACGTGCAGGGCGACCGCATCGAGCGTCCGAAGGGCGGGCAGGGCGGCGGCAGCGGCAAGGGCCAGGCCAGCGACCAGGGCGAGGGCGAGGACGACTTCGTCTTCGCCCTCAGCAAGGAAGAGTTCATGCAGGTCTTCTTCGAGGACCTGGCCTTGCCGCACCTGATCCGCACGCAGCTCGCCGAAGTGCCCGAGTGGAAGAGCCACCGCGCCGGTTTCACCAGCGACGGCACGCCGAACAACCTGCACGTGGTGCGCAGCATGCGCGGCGCCCTGGGGCGCCGCATCGCACTGGGCGCCGGGCCGCGGCGCGAACTGCGCGAGATGGAGGATAAGCTCGCGCAGCTGAAGGCGGCGTGCAAGCCCGGCGATGCGGTGGCGGAGGCCGAGATCAAGGCACTGGCCGACGAGATCGCCCACGTGCGCCACCGCGTCGAACGCATCCCCTACCTCGACCCCATCGACCTGCGCTACCGCAGCCGCATCAAGGTGCCGGTGCCCACCAGCAAGGCGGTGATGTTCTGCCTGATGGACGTGTCCGGTTCGATGGACGAAGGGCGCAAGGAGCTGTCGAAGCGCTTCTTCATCCTGCTCTACCTGTTCCTCACGCGGCACTACGAGAAGATCGAACTCGTCTTCATCCGCCACCACACGCAGGCGCAGGAAGTCGACGAGCAGAACTTCTTCCACGCGCGCGAGACCGGCGGCACCGTGGTGAGCAGCGCGCTGGTGCTGATGGAGGACATCATCCGCCAGCGCTACAGCCCGAGCGAGTGGAACATCTACGGCGCCCAGGCCTCGGACGGCGACAACTGGCACCACGACAGCGGCCGCTGCCGCGAGCTGCTGAACGACAAGCTGCTGCCGCTGGTGCGCTACTTCGCCTACGTGCAGGTGGCCGAGGAAGAGCAGAACCTCTGGGACGAGTACACGCAGCTGCAGGAAGGCCATCCGCACTTCGCGATGCGCAAGGCCACCGAGGCGAGCCAGATCTACCCGGTGTTCCGTGACCTGTTCAAGAAAGAGGGCGCGAAGGCCGCATGAGGGACCCCATGAAGATCCGACCGCTCGCGCTCGAACAACCGCTGCCGCTGGCCGAGCGCCCGAGCGAGCACCTGCCAGGGCCCAGCGACTGGTCGTTCGAGCTGATCGACACCTACCACCGCGTGATCCGCCAGACGGCCGAGCGCTACGGGCTCGACCACTATCCGAACCAGCTCGAGATCATCACGGCCGAGCAGATGATGGATGCCTACGCCAGCGTGGGCATGCCGGTGAACTACCGCCACTGGAGCTACGGCAAGGAGTTCATCGCCACCGAGAAGAACTACAAGCGCGGCCACATGGGGCTGGCCTACGAGATCGTCATCAACTCCAACCCGTGCATCTCCTACCTGATGGAGGAGAACACGATGGCGATGCAGGCGCTGGTGATCGCGCATGCCGCCTACGGCCACAACAGCTTCTTCAAGGGCAACTACCTCTTCCGCATGTGGACCGATGCGTCGTCGATCATCGACTATCTGGTCTACGCGAAGGACTACGTGGCCAAGTGCGAGGAGAAGCACGGCCTGGACACGGTGGAGGAGTTCCTGGATTCGTGCCACGCGCTCTCCAACCACGGTGTCGACCGCTACCGGCGCCCCAGCCGCAAGAGCCTGGCGCAGGAGCTGGCCGACCGCAAGGACCGCGAGGAGCACGCGCAGCGGCAGGTCAACGACATCTGGCGCACGCTGCCGCGCCGTGCCGAGAAGGAAGACGCCACGCCCGAGGCGCGCCGCTTCCCCGACGAGCCGCAGGAGAACCTGCTGTACTTCATCGAGAAGAACGCGCCGCTGCTGGAGCCCTGGCAGCGCGAGATCGTGCGCATCGTGCGCAAGGTGGCGCAGTACTTCTACCCGCAGCGCCAGACGCAGGTGATGAACGAGGGCTGGGCCACCTTCTGGCACCACAAGATCCTGAACACGATGTACGACGACGGTTTCCTGACCGACGGCGTGATGATCGAGTGGCTGAAGTCGCACACCAACGTGATCTACCAGCCGCCGGTGGGCCACCCCGCGTACAGCGGCATCAACCCGTACGCCCTGGGCTTCGCGATGTACACCGACATCAAGCGCATCTGCGAAGCGCCCGACGACGAGGACCGTGCCTGGTTCCCCGACATCGTCGGCAAGCCCTGGCTGCCGACGCTGCACGAGGCGATGCGCAACTTCAAGGACGAAAGCTTCATCGGCCAGTACCTGAGCCCGAAGCTGATGCGCGAGCTGCGCCTGTTTGCAATCACCGACGACGAGAAGGAAAGCGAGCTCGAGGTGAGCGCGATCCACGACGACACGGGCTACCGCCGCGTGCGCGAGGCGCTGTCGCACCAGTACGACCTGGGTTCGCGCGAACCGAACATCCAGGTCTGGAACGTCAACCTGCGCGGCGACCGGTCACTCACGCTGCGCCACTTCCAGCACAACGACCGCCCGCTGCACGACAGCGGCCAGGAAGTGATGAAGCACGTGGCGCGGCTGTGGGGCTTCGGCGTGCATCTGGAAAGCACCAACGCCCGGGGCGAGGTGACCAAGCGCTGGAGCGTGCCCGCCCCGGTGCAGGCCTGACCGCGGTCAGCCGGCCTCGACGAGCCGGAACGACTGCACCGCCTGTGCCAGCCGCTGCGCCTGCTCGCGCAGCGACTGCGAGGCCGCCGCGCTCTCTTCCACCAACGAGGCATTGCTCTGCGTATGCCGGTCCAGGTCGGCCATCGTGCGATCCACGCCGGCCAGGCCCTGCGACTGCTGCTGCGCGGCCTGGCTGATCTCGCCGATCAGCGCCGCAACCTGCCGCACCTGGTCGACCACGCCGGCCATGGCCGAGCCCGCGTCGGCCACGAGCCGGTTGCTCGCGCTCACGGTGCGGCCGCTGTGCTCGATCAGGTCCTTGATCTCGCGCGCGGCGGCGGCGCTGCGCCGCGCCAGCGTGCGCACCTCGGCGGCCACCACGGCGAAGCCGCGGCCCTGCTCGCCGGCGCGGGCGGCTTCCACCGCGGCGTTGAGGGCGAGGATGTTGGTCTGGAACGCGATGCCGTCGATCACGGCCGTGATCTCCGCGATGCGCGCGCTGGCCTCGGTGAGCGCCGCCATCGTCTCGACGGCCTGGCGCACGGCCTCGCCGCCCTGCACCGCGGCGCCGCTGGCCTGTTCGGCGAGCGAGCGCGCCTCGTCGGCGCTGACCGCGGTGCGCTGCACGTTGCCGGCCAGCTGGCCGACGCTGCCGGCCGTCTGGCGCAGGTTCTCGCTCTGGGTCTCGGTGCGGTTGGCCAGGTCCTCGGTGCCGCCGGCGATCTGGCCACTCGCGGAGGCCACGTGGTCCGCACCCTCGCGGATCACGCCCACCGACTCGCGCAGCCGATCGCGCATCACGATCAGCGCGGCCGCCACGCCGCGCGGCGGCTGGCTGGGCAGCTGCAGCCGCGTGTAGAGATGGCCGGCCGCGATGCGGTCGGCGAACTCGCGCAGCGCGCGCGGCTCGGCGCCCAGTCGCGCCAGCAGCACACGCGCGAAGCCGTAGCCCAGGCCCAGCGTCAGCGCCAGCGTGCCCAGCAGCGCCACCGAGGCGGCGATGCGGGCCTGGGCGAACACGCTGTCGCGCTCGTGCGTGGTGGCCTCGGCGCTTTTCTCCACGCGGTCGGACAGGGTCTCGAGCACGGTCTCCAGCGCCTTGAACTCCGACTCGAGCTGGCGGCGCGAGGGCGGCTCGCCACCGCTCTGGGCCAGGGCCGCCTGCACCAGGTTGCGTGTGGTGGCCACGTACCGTTCCACCAGCGGCTGGGCCTGGCCGGCCGCCTCCACGACCGTGGGTTCGCTCGCCTGGGTGCGCACCTCGGCCAGCGACTCGAGCAGGGTCTTGCTGGCCTCGGCCAGCTCATCGGCGATGGCCTTCTTCTCGGCGGCATCGGCGCCGCTGCCGGCCAGCAGGGCGTGGTAGGCCTGCGCGCGCAGGTTGTCGTGCATCATGTCGACGAGCCCGCTGGCGCGCGCCAGCTTGACGTCGAGCACCAGGCGGTCGGAGATCGCTTCCGCGTGGCGGCCCTGGACGAAACCGACGCCCGCCATGACCAGCACACCGAGTGTGGCGACGGCGATGAAAAGGGCCACGCTGGCCCGCACGCTGAGACTGCGGAGAAAGGACACGGGCTGTACTCCTGTACTTCATCGCGCACCGTTTTCGCGCGACAAGCCAGTATCGGCAGCCTCAGCCTGGTGCATCGGCACAAAATGCCGGGGATCGGTCATTCAATTCGCCACCGATCCGTGATGCGCACAGAAATCCCCGACACAAGGCGAGGAACCTCCCGGCTGGAGGTCGGGCAGGTCAGCTCTCGACCTTGACGTTGCCTTCCTTCACCACGCGCGCCCACTTCTGCTGCTCGCTGGCGATGAACTGGACGAACTTGTCGCGCGTGCCGCCGCCGTCCTCGGCGCCGTAGGTTTCCAGCTGCGCCTGCACGTCCGCCATCGCCAGCACGGTGTTGACGTCGCGGTTGATCTTGTCGGCGATGGCCGCCGGCAGCTTGCCCGGGCCGGCCAGGCCGTACCAGGTGGTGGCCTCGAAGCCGTCGAAGCCCTGCTCCTGCATCGTCGGCACGGTCGGGTGCCCCTTGGCGCGCTTGGCACGGGTCTGTGCGATGGCCGTCACCTTGCCGCTCTTCACGTGCGGCGTGGCCGCCGTCATCGTCTCGAAGCAGTACTGGATCTGGCCGCCCATCAGGTCGGTCAGCAGGGGGCCGCTGCCCTTGTACGGCACGTGGATCGCGTCGACCTGCGCCTGCACCTTGAACATCTCCAGCGCAAGATGCTGCGCCGAGCCCATGCCGGCCGAGCCGAAGGCCACCTTGCCCGGCGCCGCCTTGCAGGCGGCCACCACGTCCTTCACGTTCTTCGCCGGCGCGCCGGGCGAGGCGATCAGCAGGTTGGGCGTCACGCCCACCAGGCAGATCGGCACGAAGTCGCGCTCGACGCTGTAGCGCAGCTTGGTCGGCTGCAGCGCAGGGCCGAGCGCGTGGCTGTTGATGTGCGCCATCAGCAGCGTGCTGCCGTCGCTGGGCTGCTGCGAGACGTACTCCGCGGCCAGGATGCCGGCCGCGCCGGCCTTGTTCTCGACCACGACGGTCTGGCCCCAGAGCGCGGTCAGCTTGGTGCCGACCACGCGCGCCAGCGCGTCGGTGCCGCCGCCCGGCGGGAAGCCGACGACGATGCGCACCGGGCCGCTGGGCCAGGCGGGTTGCGCGTGGGCGAAGGGCGCGGCCAGGGCCGCGGCGCTGGCTTGCAGCAGATGGCGTCGTTGCATGTGGGTGTCTCCTGGACGTCGTTGTCAGATCAGTTCTTGTGTTCGGCAGAGTGGGCGAAACGGTCCATGATGGCCGCGGTGCCGCTCGCGGCCAGCCTCACCCCCGCCAGCTTCAGGCCCATCTCGCAGCCTGCCACGGTGGCCACCAGCGTGAGGTCGTTGCTGTCGCCGAGGTGGCCGATGCGGAACATGCGCCCCTTCACCTTGCCCAGCCCCGTGCCGAGCGAGAGGTCGAAGCGCGTGTGGATCAGCTTGCGCAGCGCGTCGGCGTCCACGCCCTGCGGCGTGACCACACCGGTGAGCACCGGCGAGTAGACGGCGGCATCGGCGCACTGGATCGGCAGGCCCCAGGCCTGCACCGCGGCGCGCACGCCGGCGGCCCAACGCCTGTGGCGCGCGAACACCGCGTCCAGGCCCTCGCCGAGCAGCATCTGCAGGCTTTCGTGAAGGCCGTAGAGCAGGTTCGTGTTGGGCGTGTAGGGCCAGTAGCCCGTCTTGTTCATCTCGACGATCTCGTCCCAGGCCCAGAAGCTCTTGGGCAGCTTCGCGCTCTTGCTCGCCTCCAGCGCGCGGGGCGACAGCGCATTGAAGCTGATGCCCGGCGGCAGCATCAGGCCCTTCTGCGAACCGCTGATGGTGACGTCCACGCCCCACTCGTCGTGGCGGTAGTCGGCGCTGGCCAGGCCGGAGATCGTGTCGACCAGCAGCAGCGCCGGGTGCTTCGCGGCGTCGATCGCGCGCCGCACCGCGGCGATGTCGCTGGTGACGCCGGTGGAGGTCTCGTTGTGCACCACGCACACCGCCTTGATGCGGTGGCCGCCGTCGGCGCGCAGGCGCTTCTCGATCAGCTCGGCGCTGACGCCGCGGCGCCAGCTCAGCGGCAGCCCGGTCTCGGCGCAGCTGCCCGGCTCGGCCAGGAACTCGGTCTCGAGCCCCAGCCGCGTCGCCATCTTCTGCCACAGCGTGGCGAACTGGCCGGTCTCGTACATCAGCAGCAGGTCGCCCGGGCTCATCGTGTTGGCGAGCGCCGCTTCCCACGCCCCGGTGCCGCTGGCCGGGTAGATCGCGACCGGGTGCTTCGTCCGGAAGACCTGCTGCAGCCCCGCGATCACCGAGAGCCCGAGCTGAGCGAACTCCGGCCCGCGGTGGTCGATGGTGGGCAGGCTCATCGCCCGCAGGATGCGGTCGGGCACCGGGCTCGGGCCCGGGATCTGCAGGAAGTGCCGGCCGGTGGGGTGCTGGTTCAGCGTGAGCATGGCTTGATCCTTTCCGACCCGAGTTTTGCATACAAACTGGAGCCCGAGCGCAGGGATACCCTGACAGGATCGCAACCAATGGCCGCCAACTTTGCATGCAAAATGCCGCCACCATGGCCGACATCATCGAACTGAGCGCCGGCGGCCTGCACGAGCAGGCGGCCGCGCGGCTGCGCACCATGCTGGTCGAGGGGCGCATCGCGCCCGGCGCCAAGCTCAACGAACGCGAGCTCGCCGAGGCACTGCGCATCTCCCGCACGCCGCTGCGCGAGGCCATCAAGATGCTGGCCGCCGAAGGCCTGGTGGACCTGCTGCCCAACCGCGGCGCGGTGGCGGTGAAGCTCACCGAGGCCGACGTGATGCACAGCTTCGAGCTGCTGGCCGAGCTGGAGGGCTTCTCCGGCGAGCTGGCCGCAGCCCGCATCGGCGACGCCGCGCGCCAGGAGCTGCGCGCCAAGCACTTCGAGATGATGGCCTGCCACGCGCGCGGCGATCTGTCCGGCTACTACCGCCTCAACGCGCAGATCCACGCCGGCATCAGCGCCGCGGCCGCGAACCCGGTGCTGGCCGGCACCTACGCCAAGGCGAACGCGCGCGTGCAGTCGCTGCGCTTTCGCACCAACCAGGACGGCGCCAAGTGGCAGCGCGCGCTGCAGCAGCACGGGCAGATGCTGGACGCGCTGGACGCGCGCGACGGCACCGCGCTGCGCGGCATCCTGAAGCTGCACCTGCTGGACAAGCGCGACACGGTGCTGGAGCTGATGCGCAGCGGCCGCCTGCCGCAGGGGACGACGGCGTGAGCGCCGACGCGCTGGCCCGCCGCCTGCGCCGCGAGACGCGCGGCGAGGTGCTGTTCGACGCCGCCTCGCGCGGCCGCTATGCCACCGACGCCTCGATCTACCAGATCGTGCCCGTGGGCGTGTTCGTGCCGACCACGCCCGACGACGTGGCCACCGCGCTCGCCGTCGCGCGCGAGCTGAAGGTGCCGGTGCTGCCGCGCGGCGGCGGCACCAGCCAGTGCGGCCAGACCACCGGGGCCGCGCTGGTGATCGACTGCAGCAAGCACCTGCGCCGCGTGCTGCAGGTCGACGTGGAGAACCGCCGTGCCGTCGTCGAGCCCGGCCTGGTGCTGGACCACCTGAACGCGCAGCTGAAGGTGCACGGCCTCTGGTACCCGGTGGACGTGTCCACCAGCGCGCAGGCCACCTTGGGCGGCATGGCCGGCAACAACAGCTGCGGCAGCCGCAGCATCGCCTACGGCAACATGGTGCACAACGTCGCCGGCGCGCAGGCCTGGCTGGCCGACGGCGAGCTGGTCGACTTCGGCCCGGTCGGGCGCGCCAGCGGCCGCGCGGCGCGGATTGCCGCGTTCGTGCGCGACCTGGCGCACACGCACCGCGCCGAGATCGAGGCCCGCTGGCCGAAGGTGCTGCGCCGCGTGGCCGGCTACAACCTCGACATCTTCCACCCGCAGAGCGAGAAGCCCTACACCACCGACGGCAGCGTGAACCTGGCCCACCTGCTGGTGGGTGCCGAGGGCACGCTGGGCTTCACCCGCTCGCTGACGCTGCAGCTGGCCGAGCTGCCGCGCGGCAAGGTCCTGGGCATCGTCAATTTCGCGAGCTTCCACCGCGCGATGGACTCGGCGCAGCATCTCGTGAAGCTCGGGCCCACGGCGGTGGAGCTGGTCGATCGCACGATGGTGGAGCTCGCGCTCGCGAACCCCGCGTTCAGGCCGACGATGCAGACGGCGCTGATCGGCAAGCCCGAGGCCATCCTGCTGGTGGAGTTCTCCGGCCCCGACCGCGCCGCGCTGCTGCAGAAGCTGCGTGACCTGGTGGCGCTGATGGGCGACCTGGGCCTTCCCGGCAGCGTGGTGGAGATGCCCGACGAGACGGCGCAGAAGGCGCTGTGGGAGGTGCGCAAGGCGGGCCTCAACATCATGATGAGCCTGAAGGGCGACGGCAAGCCGGTGAGCTTCATCGAGGACTGCGCGGTGCCGCTGGAGCACCTGGCCGCGTACACCGACGCGCTCACCGAGGTCTTCGCGCGCCACGGCACGCGCGGCACCTGGTACGCACACGCCAGCGTCGGCACGCTGCACGTGCGGCCCATCCTCGACATGCGCGTGGACGGCGCCACCAAGATGCGCGCCATCGCCGAGGAAGCCGCCGCGCTGGTGCGCCGGTACAAGGGCGCCTATTCGGGCGAACACGGCGACGGGCTGTGCCGCGGCGAGTGGATCGAGTGGCAGTTCGGCCCGAAGCTCAACGAGGCCTTCCGCGCGATCAAGAACGAGCTCGATCCGGCGAACCTGTTCAACCCCGGCAAGATCATCGACCCGCCGAAGATGGACGACGGCGCGCTGTTCCGCTTCCCGCCGCCGTCGGCGCCCAGGCCGTACAAGCGAATCGCACTGACACCGGTGCTCGACTGGTCGGCCTGGAACGTCAACGCCGACCCGGTCACCGAAGTGACGACGGCACCCGGCAGCGGCGGCGACAGCACCGGCGGCCTCGCGAAGGCCGTGGAGATGTGCAACAACAACGGCCACTGCCGCAAGTTCGACGCCGGCACCATGTGCCCGAGCTACCGCGTCACGCGCGACGAGCAGCACCTGACGCGGGGCCGCGCCAACACGCTGCGCCTGGCGCTCAGCGGCCAACTCGGCCCCGACGCCTTCACCGGCGACGCGGTGGCCGAGGCCATGGACCTGTGCGTCGGCTGCAAGGGCTGCAGGCGCGACTGCCCCACCGGCGTGGACATGGCGCGCATGAAGATCGAGTTCACCGCCCAGCGCAAGCGGCGCACGGGCTTCACGGCGAAGGACCGGGCGCTGGCAGGGCTGCCGGCGCAGATCCACCGTGGCGCGGTGCTGGGCCCGCTGGTGACGCTGCGCAACCGCTCGGGCCTGCTGCGCCGCGCGGGCGAGCGCTGGCTCGGCCTGGCGGCGAAGCGCTCGCTGCCGGTCTTCCGCCGCGACACCTTCTGGCGCAGCAGCGCCACCTCGGCGCTGCTCGGCGCCGACGAAGCCCTGGCCGCGGCGCGCGCCGGAGGCAAGGTGGTGGTGCTCTTCGTCGACAGCTTCAACGGCGGCTTCGAGACCGAGAACGCGCTCGCCGCGCTGCAGGTGCTGCAGGCGGCGGGCTACCGGGTGCACAGCCCGGCGAAGGCCGGCGGCCACCTGTGCTGCGGGCGCACGCAGCTGGCGGCGGGCCGGGTGGACGGCGCGCGCGCCTCGCTCGGCGCGTTGCTCGACGCGCTGCTGCCGCTGGCGGCCGCGGGCATCGCGATCGTCGGCCTGGAACCCTCGTGCCTGCTCACCTTGCGCGACGAGGCGCTGGCCCTGAGCCTGGGTGCGAAGGCCGAGACCGTGGCGTCGCAGGCGCGGCTGTTCGAGGAGTTCCTCGCGCGCGAGGCCGCCGCGGGCCGCTTCGCGCCGACGCTGAGAAGCCTGGACCGGCCGCTGCTCGTGCACGGCCACTGCCACCAGAAGGCCTTCGGTGCGATGCAGCCGGTGCTGGACGTGCTGAAGCTGATCCCCGGCGCGAAGCCGCAACTGATCGAAAGCTCCTGCTGCGGCATGGCGGGCGCCTTCGGCTACGAAGCCGAGCACCTCGAGATCTCGCAGCAGATGGCGGAAGCCGCGCTGCTGCCGGCCATCCGCCAGCAGCCCGATGCCGTGGTGGTGGCCGACGGCACGAGCTGCCGCCACCAGATCGCCGACGGCACGCAGCGCGAGGCCGTGCATGTGGCGCGGCTGCTCGCATCGCTGCTCGCCTGAGCGCGCATTTCTCGCACGACCTGCTCACAACCCACCGCCGAACTTTGCCGCCGGTTTGCGTTGCTTAACCGCACGTCCGGCATCCGTCGCGCAGCATCACGCCACCGTGACGCGATCTGACGGGAGGCGCGATGGAGACAACGAGCGAACAGCGGGCCGAGGTCCGCACCGAGCCCGCGGGCGAAGCGGCCCCGCTGGCCGCCGTGCTGGCCCTGAGCGCGGCCCTGGCCGCCTGCGGGGGCGGTGGCAGCAGCGAAGCACCGGCGCCACCGCCTCCACCACCGCCGCCAGCCCCACCCACCGCGGCCGAAGCCTCGCGCTTCCTCGGGCAGGCCGCCTTCGCGGCCACCGATGCGCAGATCGCCCGCGTGCAGGCCGTGGGTTATGCCGGCTGGCTCGACGAGCAGTTCGCCGCCGCGCGCACCCAGGGCCACTACGACTGGATGGTGGCCAGCGGCTACGCCATTCCCGACAACATCAACGGCTTCCAGGGCACCGACAACACGCTGTGGCGCAAGCTGATCGGCAGCCCCGACGCGCTGCGCCAGCGCACGGTGCTGGCGCTGAGCGAGATCTTCGTGATCTCGATGGCCGGCCTGCCGGTGGCCTGGCGCAGCTTTGTCGCCGCGAGCTACGTCGACGTGCTGGAAGCCAACGCCTTCGGCACCTACCGCGCGCTGCTGGAGGCGGTGACGCTGTCCCCCGGCATGGGCGTGTACCTCAACATGCGCGGCAACCAGAAGGAAGACCTTGCGACCGGCCGCGTGCCCGACGAGAACTACGCGCGCGAGGTGCTGCAGCTGTTCTCCATCGGCCTGCGCGAGCTCAATGCCGACGGCAGCCTGAAGAACGGCGTGGCCACCGACACCTACGACCAGGCCACCATCACCGGCCTGGCCAAGGTCTTCACCGGCTGGGACTTCGACGGCTACACGCGCACCACGCCCGCCTGGGCGCAGAAGCCGATGGTCTTCAACGCGGCGAAGCACTCGCCGTCGGAGAAGACCTTCCTGGGCGTGACGATCGCGGCGGGCACCGACGGCGTCACGGCGCTGAGGACGGCGCTGGACACGATCGCGAACCACCCCAACGTCGGGCCCTTCATCGGCCGCCAGCTGATCCAGCGGCTGGTCACCAGCAACCCCAGCGCGGCCTACGTCGGCCGCGTCAGCGCCGCGTTCGCGAACAACGGCAGCGGCGTGCGCGGCGACCTGAAGGCGGTGCTGCGCGCGGTGCTGCTCGACGACGAGGCGCGGCGCGCGCCGCAGGCCAGCGAGACCACGCGCGGCCGCCTGCGCGAGCCGGTGCAGCGCTTCATCCAGTGGGCGCGCAGCTTCGGGCTGGCCTCGCCCACCGGGCTGTGGAACGTGGGCAACCTGTCGGACCCCGCGAACCGGCTCGGCCAGAGCCCGCTGCGCTCGCCCTCGGTGTTCAACTTCTTCCGCCCCGGCTACGTGCCGCCGAACTCCGCGCTGGGCACGCAGGGCATCACCGCGCCGGAGTTCCAGATCACCAACGAGTCCACCGTGGTGGGCTACGCCAACTTCGCGCAGAACTTCGTCGCCAACGGCATGGGCGAGACGCGGCCCGACTACACGGCCGAACTGGCGCTGGCCACCGACGCCACCGCGCTCGTCAACCGCGTGGCGCTGCTGCTGGCGGCGGGCGGGCTCTCGGCCGACACGCTCGGCACCATCACCACCGCGGTCGGCACGATCAGCGCCGCCACCGACGCCGGCAAGCTCAACCGCGTGCGCGCGGCCATCCACCTGGTGCTGTGCGCACCGGAATACCTGGTCCAGATCTGACCGCCCGGAGCCCGCGATGCAACACGATGCCTTCTCGAACAGCACGCGCCGCGAATTCCTGCGCCGCGCCGGTCGTCTCTCGGTGGCCGGCGTGGCCGCGCCCTGGGCGCTCAATCTCGCGACCATGGCCGAGGCGGCCGCCCAGAGCGCGTCCGACTACAAGGCGCTGGTCTGCGTGTTCCTCTACGGCGCCAACGACCACGGCAACACGCTCGTGCCCTACGACGGCACGAGCTACGACGCCTACGCCGCCATCCGCGGCTCCATCGCCACCGCGCGCGACGCGCTGGCGGCCACCGCGCTGACGCCGCGCGCCGGCCAGCCGGCGCTGCCCGATGCGCGCCAGATGGCGCTGGCGCCCGAACTGGCGCCGATCAAGCCGCTGTTCGACGCCGGCCAGATGGCCGTGCTGCTGAACGTGGGCACGCTGATCCAGCCCACCACGCTGGCGCAGTACAACGCCAGGAGCGTGCCGCTGCCGCCCAAGCTGTTCTCGCACAACGACCAGCAGTCGGTGTGGCAGAGCTCGCTGCCCGAGGGCAGCACCTCGGGCTGGGGCGGGCGCATCGGCGACCTCTTCCTCTCGGGCAACGGCAACGCCACCTTCACCTGCGTCAACGTGAGCGGCAACGCCGTCTACATGAGCGGACAGAGCGCGGTGCAGTACCAGGTGTCGCCCGCCGGCAGCGTGGCGCTCAAGGGCGTGCAGCAGCCGCTGTACGGCAGCACCAGCTGCAGCGCGGCGCTGCGCGCGCTCGTCACCGCGCCGCGCACGCACCTGATGCAGGCCGAGCACACGCGCGTGATGAGCCGCGCCATCGACGCCGACGCCGCGCTCACCGCGGCGCTGGCCACGACACCGGCGCTGACCACGGTGTTCGACAGCACCAACGGCCTGGCGCTGCAGCTGCAGATGGTGGCACGCATGATCGCCGCGCGAACGGCGCTGAGCGCGAAGCGCCAGGTGTTCTTCGTCTCGCTCGGCGGCTTCGACACGCACGACTTCCTGCTCGACCAGCACGGCCCGCTGCTGGCCGACGTGGCCGGTGCGCTGAAGAGCTTCCAGGACGCGATGGCCGAGCTGAACGTGGCGCCGCAGGTCACCACCTTCACCGCCAGCGACTTCGGCCGCACGCTCAGCAGCAACGGCGACGGCAGCGACCACGGCTGGGGCAGCCACCACTTCGTGCTGGGCGGCGCGGTGGACGGCGGCCGCTACCACGGCACGCTGCCCTCGGTGACGGTGAACGGCCCCGACGACGTCGGCCAGGGCCGCCTGCTGCCCACCACCGCGGTGGACCAGCTGGCCGCCACGCTGGCCGGCTGGATGGGCGTGAGCGACGCCGACCTGCCGCTGGTGGTGCCCAACATCGGGCACTACACGCAGCGGAAGCTGGCGCTGTTCGCCTGAAGGCGCTCAGCCGAGCGGGATCTCCTCGCCGTTGATGTTCCAGGTGCAGCCGAAGCGGTCGATCACCATGCCCCACTTTTTCGCCCAGAAGGTGGGCTGCATCGGCATCGTCACCTGGCCGCCTTCGGCGAGCGCGTTGAACACCTGCTCGGCGCGTGCGACGGTCTCGTAGTCGAGCGTGATCGAGACGCCCTTGATGCCTTCGTAGGGGATGTGCGCCGGCGCGTCGCCGCCGTAGAGCTTGCCGCCGCCGGGCAGCACCAGGCGGGCGTGCAGGATGCGGTGGCGGAACTCGGGCGGCATGTCGTTGCACATCGGCGAGTCGGCGCCGCTCATCATCAGTTCCAGCTTGCCGCCGGTGGCCTTCTCGTAGAAGCGCATGGCGTCGGCGCAGTTGCCGTCGAAGCCGAGGTAGGCGATGGCCTGGGTCATGGTCGATCCTTCCGTACAGGTGTTGGTGTTCGAACGACGCATGGCGCCGTGCGGAATCGACACAACCGGCCCGGCAGGGGCGCCGGCACCGTCAGGCCGGGGTCGGGGCGGTCGAAAAGCCGGCATGCCTGCCCGCTACCCCGCCCTGGTCATCCTGCCCGGCCAGCCCTTCGCGCTGTTCCTGCTGCGCGTGGGCACGGCACGCCAGGTTCTGGCGGTGCGCGCCGCGCAGTTCCTGCGCGGCCTGCGCATCGCGCGCGACCTGCTGTCCTTCGCCGAATTGCAGCGCGACGAGGCGCCGCTGGACGAGCTGCTGCCCTGGACCGGCAACGTCTGAGCGCGTGGCCTACAGCGTGAACACCTTGCCGGGGTTCATGATGTTCTTCGGATCGAGCGCGCGCTTGATGCTGCGCATCATCTCCACCGCAGCGGGGCCGGCCTCCTCCAGCAGGTAGCCCATCTTGTGCAGGCCGATGCCGTGCTCGCCGGTGCAGGTGCCGCCGAGCCGGATCGCCCGTTGCACCATCTTCACGTTGAGTTCCTCCACCGCCGCCGTCTCGCGCGCGTCGTTGGGGTCCATCAGGTAGCTCAGGTGGAAGTTGCCGTCGCCCACGTGGCCGACGATCCAGTACGGAATGCCCGAGGCCTCGGCCTCGGCCACGCTCTGGTTGATGCTCTCGGCGAGCAGCGAGATCGGCACGCAGGTGTCGCTGCTCTGGCAGCGGCAGCCGGGGCGCATCTGCAGCGCGGCGAAGTAGCTCTGGTGGCGCGCCGTCCACAGCTTCGTGCGCTCCTCGGGCGTGCTGGCCCACTGGAAGGCTTCGCCGCCGTGCTCGCTGGCCAGGGCCTGCACCGTCTCGGCCTGCTCCTGCACGCTGGCCGGGCTGCCATGGAACTCCATCAGCAGCATCGGCAGCTCGCGCAGCCCGAGCTTGCTGTGGCGGTTGACGGCGCGGATGGCGTTGGCGTCGAGCAGCTCGCAGCGTGCGATCGGCACGCCGACCTGGATGACCTGGATCGCGGTCTGCACCGCGGCGTCGATGCTCGGGAAGTGGCACACCGCGGCGCTCACGGCCTCGGGCAGCGGGTACAGCTTCAGCGTGATCTCGGTCATCACGCCGAGCGTGCCCTCGCTGCCGACGAACAGCCGCGTCAGGTCGTAGCCGGCGCTGCTCTTCTTGGCGCGCGTGCCGGTGTGGATCACCTCGCCGCTGGCGGTGACCACCGTGAGCCCCAGCGCGTTCTCGCGCATCGTGCCGTAGCGCACCGCGTTCGTGCCGCTGGCGCGCGTGGCGCTCATGCCGCCGAGCGTGGCGTTGGCGCCGGGGTCGATGGGGAAGAACAGGCCGCTGTCGCGGATCTCGCGGTTGAGCTGCTCGCGCGTGACGCCGGCCTCCACCGTGACCGTGAGGTCTTCCGGGTTCACCGCCACGATGCGGTTCATGCGCGACAGGTCCACGCTGATGCCGCCCTGCACCGCCAGCAGGTGGCCTTCGAGCGAGGAGCCGACGCCGAAGGGGATCACCGGCACGTCGTGCGCCGCCGCCTGCCGCACAACGAAGGCGACCTCCTCGGTGCTTTCGCAGAACACCACCGCCTCGGGGGGCTGCGCGTCGTAGACCGATTCGCCGCGGCCGTGCTGCTCGCGCACCGCGGCGGCGGTGGAGAAGCGCTCGGCGAAGCGCTGCTGCAGCGCGGCCCGCATGGCGTCCGGCAGGAGGCGCGGCGAAACCGCGGGCAGCACGTGGCCGGGCAGGGGTGCGTTCATGGCGGGAGTCTCCTCGGGCGAGCCCCGGATCGTAGGCCAGGGCGCGGCGGGCCGCCGCGCTCGCGGGATGGCTAATAGTTGACGCATGAGTCAAATATTGGCATTGTTGGCACCATCCGTCCATCTCCGAGGTCACCATGAAACCCACCCCCGCCGGCTGGCCGCGCATTTCGTCGAGCCTGCACGCCCGAGATCCCGCCGCGCTGATCGACTGGCTCTGCGAGGCCTTCGGCTTCGAGCTGCGCCTCAAGGTCGAAGGCGAGGGCGGCCGCGTCGAGCACAGCGAGCTGAGCTATGGCGACGGCCTGGTGATGGTCGGCGGCGAGCGCACCGAGTCGGCAGTCGAGCGCTTCGGCAACCACTGGCTGAGCCCGCTCACCGCCGGCGGCAACACCCAGAGCCTGATGGTCTACGTCGACGACGTGGACGCGCACTGCGCCCAGGCGCGGGACAGGGGCGCCCGCATCGTCTCGGAGCCGTCGCTGCGCGACTACGGCGACGACTACTGGGCCGACCGCAGCTACGGCTGCGTCGATCCGGAAGGCCACACCTGGTGGTTCAGCCAGCGCATCCGTGGCTAGGCGGCAGCCCGCAACGGCCGACGCGGCCGTCGGCGCCACGCTGGCGGCGCTGGCCGACCCCACGCGGCGCGCCGTCGTGCGCCGGCTGGCGCGCGGGCCGGCACGCGCCGGCGAGCTGGCGGCCGAACTCGGCATGGCGCCGCCGTCGCTCAGCCGCCACCTGCGCGTGCTGAAGCAGGGCGGCCTGATCGCCGACGACGAACCCGAGCACGACGCCCGCGTGCGCCTGTACCGCCTGGAGCCGCAGGCGCTGGCGCCGCTGCGCGAGCTGCTGGCCGAGCTGGAGGCGTTCTGGGGCGAGCAGCTGCAGGCCTTCAAGGCGCACGCCGAAGCGCGGAGGAAGCGTTGACCCCGGGCGACGAGGCACGCGCCACCGTCAGCGTCGCGCTGCCGCCCGACGAGGCCTTCCGCCTCTTCACCGAGGAGGTGAACCTGTGGTGGCGGCGCGGCCGCCGCTTCCGCAACGCGCCGGGCCGCTCGGGCATCGTCGCCATCGAGCCCGGGCCCGGCGGGAGGCTCTTCGAGAGCTTCGACACCGAGGCCGGCGAGCAGGTGGTGGAGATCGGCCGCACGCGGGTCTGGGAGCCGCCGCGGCGCCTGGTGATGAGCTGGCGCGCCAGCAACTTCGCGCCCGGCGAGAGCACCGAGGTGGAGGTGCTGTTCAAGCCGGTGGGTGCATCGACGCACGTGACGGTGATCCACCGCGGCTGGGCCGCGATCCGCGCCGACCACCCGGTGCGCCACGGCCAGGCGGTGCCCGCCTTCCTGCGCATGATGGGCCTGTGGTGGGGCGACCTGCTCGGCACCCTGCGCCTGCACGCGGCCGGTGTTCCAATCGCGGATCCGCCACCCGACCCCGATTCATGAGCAACCGCCTGACCCAGATCGCCACCCGCACCGGCGACGACGGCACCACCGGCCTGGGCGACGGCACGCGCGTGCCCAAGAGCCACCTGCGCATCGCCGCCATGGGCGACGTGGACGAGCTGAACTCGGGCCTGGGCGTGCTGCTGGCCGAGCCGCTGCCCGACGACGTGCGCGAGCTGCTGGTGGTGATCCAGCACGAGCTCTTCAACCTGGGTGGCGAGCTCTCGATCCCCGGCTACCAGCTGCTGAAGGCCGAGGCCGTCGCGCGGCTCGACGAGGCGCTGGCGCAGCACAACGCCGCGCTGCCGCGGCTGAAGGAGTTCATCCTGCCGGCCGGCACGCGCAGCGCGGCGCTGGCGCACGTGAGCCGCACGGTGGCGCGGCGCGCCGAACGCTCGGTGGTGGCGCTGGCGGCGGCCGAAGCCGTCCACGAAGCGCCGCGTCAGTACCTGAACCGGCTGTCCGACCTGCTGTTCGTGCTGGCCCGCGTGTTGAACCGTGCCAACCTCGACGGGCTGGGCGGCGACGACGTCTACTGGCGCAGCGAGCGCCTGGCGCGCGACGGCGGCTGACGCGCGGCCTCAGGGCCCGGCCAGCGCCAGCTGCGCGTTGGCGTGCTGGATCCACATCTTCAGCCGCTGGCGTTCCATCAGGCCCAGGCCGGGGCCTTCGGCGCCGGCCACGTGCCCGGCGGCCCAGAAGCTCGCGTTGTGGCCGTCGATCTTGCGGATCACGGCGTCGTGCAGGTGCTTGATGGTGATGACCTGCGCGCCCATGCCCACCGCACGCGCCTGCTGACCCGACTGCTCCAGCAGCGTGAAGTCGTCGCCGCGCAGCTGGTTCAGCACCAGCACGTAGTGCAGCCGCTGGCCGAAGCGGTCGAGCAGGCGTTCCAGCAGGTCCACCGAGTCGCGCCCGGCGTCCATCACGTGCCAGTACTTGAGCTGGATGCCGGAAAGGTCGGCCATGTCCAGCACGCCGGATTCCTCCATCCAGCGCACCAGGGGCTCGTGGGTCTGCGCGGCCAGGTCCACCAGCACGCGGCGGCCGGGCTGCTCGACGGCGCTCTCCATCACCAGGTCCAGCGCCTCGTAGCGGTCGACCAGCACCGGGCTGGCGTAGCCGGAGTAGAAGCGCAGCAGCGAGCCGTGCGAGCGGTCGGTGTCGAAGCCGACGAAGGGCAGCTGCTGGTCGATGAAGTACTGCGCGAGCAGCCGGGCGACCAGCGACTTGCCGACCCCGCCCTTCTCGCCGCCGATCAGGTGGATCTTGGACGCCGGTTGCACTTCCAGGGTGGGAACGTCATCCATTGCGGGCGTGGGGAGGTGGTTGGCAGACCCGCTGATTCTGCACAAGAGCTTGTCGGACTTGTCCGACACGACGTCAGCGCACCGGCCGATGGGCACGGAACCTGCACGTCCGTACGCTGGCCGCCACACAGTCAACAAGGACGGGAGCCGCGTCGATGAAGCGCCACAACCTGCTTGCCGTGCTCATCTTCTCGGTGGCGCTGGGCGGCTCCGCGCTGCTGGTGGGCTACGGCGAGAGCGACGCCGACGCACTGGCCGCCTACCAGCCCTACCTCGATTTCGACGCCGCCGACGACTTCTGAGCCGCCGCCGGCGATGCGCTCAGTTCGGCGAACCGGCCCCGGCCTGCTGCTCGGCGGGCGCCAGCGGCAGCCAGGCCTGCACGGTGGTGCCCCGGCCGGGTGCCGAGTCCACCTGCATCGTGCCGCCCTCCGACTCCACCCGGTAGCGCATGCCGACCAGCCCCATCGCGGTGCCCCGCTTTGCACCGGTGTCGAAGCCGCGCCCGTTGTCCTGCACCGAAACGCGCGCCCGCTGGCCGTCGCGCTCCAGCCGCACCGTGACGCAGGTGGCCGCGGCGTACTTCGCGATGTTGGTCAGCGACTCCTGCACCAGCCGGTACACGGTGATCGCACCCTCGTCGGCCAGGTCCAGCGGCTCCACGGCCGCCTCCACCGGGATCTCGGAGCGCTGGGAGAACTCGCGCGCCAGGATCTCCAGGGACGCCGCCAGGCCCAGGTTGGCCAGCGACGAGGGCCGCAGGTCCTCGATGATGCGGCGCTTCAGGCCGATGCCGTCGTTGATGGTCGCGTTCAGGTGCTGGAGCCGTGCCTCGGCCTCCGGTGTGAGTTGCGGCAGGCTGCGCTTCAGGCGCGCGGCATCGAGCTTCGCCGCGGTGAGCAGCGCGCCCAGCTCGTCGTGCAGCTCGCGCGCCAGGCGCGCCCGCTCGTCCTCGCGCGCCGTCTGCAGGTGGCGCGCCAGCTCGGTGAGGTCGGCCGTGCGCCGGGCGACGTCGGCCTCCAGGTGGTCGCGCTCGGCCTGCAGCGCGGCGGCGGCCTCGTGCTCCAGAGCCGCCAGGCGGCGCACCTGGCGCATGAACAGGAACAGCCCCACAAGCCCCGCCAGCGTCAGCGCGTGCATGCCGATGCGCGACAGCTGCAGCGTGTCGAACAGCGCCCGCCGGTCGCTCTGCACGCGCGTGGTCTCGATGTCCACCAGCGTCAGCGCCAGCGTGCGGATGGCGTCCATCTTCTCGCGCCCGATGTCCGTCAGCAGCAGCCCGCGCCAGGCCTCGGTGCGGCCGGCGTCGTACAGCGTGATGGACGTGGCCACCTCCGACAGCTTCTCGCGGCTGCGCGCCGCGATGTCCTTCACCACCCCGGCCGGGCGCGGGTCCGCGGCGTAGTACTGGCGCAGCCAGGCCAGCGCCTCGTCGACATCCTTGACCGACTGCCGGTAGGGCATGAGGTACTCTGCGCGGCCGGTCAGCAGGTAGCCGCGCTGGGCGGTCTCGGCGTCGATCAGGCGCCGCAGCAGGTTCTGGATCTGCAGCCGCGCGATGCCGCGCTCGCCCAGGCCGACAATCGCCTGGTTGGCGTCGCGGTAGGCGATCTCGTTGACCGCGCTGATCAGCAGCGCCAGCACGCCGGCAAGAGCCAAGCCCCAGGCGCCTGTCAGGTGACGCTGGCGCACGCGGTCCAAAGTCGTGAAGATGCGCTTCATGGGCATTCGCCCATCAGGGTTTCCATCCGTTTCCGCCCTCTCATGCCGAGTCCTCCATGATCCGAGTCGCCATCGTCGATGATCACGCCGTCGTGCGCGCCGGCCTGCGCCAGTTCCTGTCCGAGCACGTGGATTTGCGCGTGGTGGCCGAAGCCGCCAACGGCCAGGAGGCGCTGGACATCGTGCGCCAGCAGCTCGCCGACGTGCTGCTGCTGGACATCTCGATGCCCGGCCAGAGCGGCGTCGACGCGCTGCTGGCGATCAAGGCCCGCGCGCCGGAGCTGCCGGTGCTCATCCTCTCGGGCTTCCCGGAGGAACACTACGCGATGACGCTGCTGCGCCAGGGCGCTTCCGGCTATCTCAACAAGGACTGCGACCCCGAGGAGATCGTCAAGGCGATCCGCACCGTCTCGCTGGGCCGGCGGTACATCACCGGCGGCGTGGCCGAGCGGCTGGCCGAAGGCCTGGCCGGCGGCGGCGAGAAGCCGCCGCACGAGATGCTGAGCGAGCGCGAGTTCCAGGTCTTCCTGCGCCTGGCCAAGGGCGAGACCATCGGCCAGCTGGCCCAGAGCCTGTCGCTCAGCGTGAAGACCGTCTCCACCTACCGCACGCGGGTGATGGAGAAGATGGCGCTGTCGTCCAACAGCGACCTGACCTACTACGCGATGAAGAACGGGCTCATCCAGTAGCGTCGGCTCCGATGTCGGCGCAGTAGGCGATCAGCTCCTCGAGCTCGCTCGACTTGTCGAACACGCGGTCGGCGCCGAGTTCGGTGCAGCGGCGGCGCATGTCCGGCGTGGCGTAGTTGGTGAGCACCACGCGGCGCGCCTTCACGCCCTGGTGGGCCATGCCTTTCAGCACGCCCAGGCCCGAGCCGCTCTTCAGCACCACGTCGATGATGGCCAGGTCGCAGCGGTTGCCCGGCTCGCCCAGCCAGCGCAGGGCGCCGCTCTCGTCTGCCGCGCTGCCCACCACCTTGACCGGCGCCAGTTCCTCGAGCGTGGCCACCAGGTTCGTCAGGATGATCGGACTGTCTTCGACGATGAAGGTGCTGATCGGTTGCATTCGGGCGGCCGCGGCTTGCACGTGCAGTGTGCCAAAGGGGGCCCCCGGATGGTGTCATCCAAGGGCGGCGGCCATTCGTAGGAAGGCTCCTACAAGCGCGGGTTAGCCCTAGCCGGGGCGTGAACGATCACCGCCTGGCGCGTCGATCCTTCACGGCGGCCGCCAGCCCGTCGAGCACGCCCACCGTGTCGCCGAAGTCGATGCAGGCGTCGGTGATGCTCTGCCCGTAGGCCAGCTGCGCCGGGTCGTCCTTGCCGGGGCTGAACTTCTGCGCGCCGCCGTTGAGGTGGCTCTCGATCATCACGCCGAAGATGCAGCGGCTGCCCGCGGCCAGCTGCCCGCCCACGTCGCGCATCACGTCGATCTGGCGCTGGTGCTGCTTGCTGCTGTTGGCGTGGCTGGCGTCGATCATCAGCCGGCACGGCAGCTTCGCGCCCTCGATCTCGGCGCAGGCCGCGGCCACGTGCGCCGCGTCGTAGTTCGGCGCCTTGCCGCCACGCAGGATCACGTGGCAGTCCTTGTTGCCCTTGGTCTCGACGATGGCCACCTGGCCGTTCTTGTGCACCGACAGGAAGTGGTGCGGCCGCGCCGCGGCCTGGATGGCGTCGATGGCGATCTTGATGTTGCCGTCGGTGCCGTTCTTGAAGCCCACCGGCGCCGACAGCCCGGAAGCCAGCTCGCGGTGCACCTGGCTCTCGGTGGTGCGCGCGCCGATGGCGCCCCAGGCGATCAGGTCGCCGATGTACTGCGGGCTGATCACGTCCAGGAACTCGCTGCCGGCCGGCACGCCCAGCCGGTTGATGTCCACCAGCAGCTGGCGCGCGATGCGCAGGCCCTCGTGGATGCGGTAGCTCTCGTCGAGGTAGGGGTCGTTGATCAGCCCCTTCCAGCCGACCGTGGTGCGCGGCTTCTCGAAGTACACGCGCATCACGATCTCCAGCGTGTCGGCATAGCGCTCGCGCAGCGGCAGCAGCCGGCGGGCGTAGTCCAGCGCCGCGGCCGGGTCGTGGATCGAGCAGGGGCCGATCACCACCAGCAGCCGGTCGTCCTTGCGCTGCATGATCTGGCGCACCGCGTGGCGCGTCTTGCCGATCAGCTTTTCCACCGGCGTGCCGGCGATCGGGAAGAAGCGGATCAGGTGTTCGGGCGGCGGCAAGGGAGTGACGTCCTTGATGCGTTGGTCATCGGTTTCGCTGGTCTTCTCGCTGAGCACGTGGCGGGCTTCGGCGCCGTGGCTTCGGGACTGCATGCGGGGGCTCCTCGGGTTTCGATGCGGGCAACAAAAAACCGCCGGGGTTGCCGGCGGTTTTTCTGGATCGGGTGCGTCGTTCGTTTTGCGCGCGCTACTGACTCCAGCCGCCGGGTGGGGCCGTAAACCAATAGAACGTAAAGCGGGACGCAGCGCGATGCATGGTGCGCGACTGTATCACGCGGCTGCGACGGCCCGCCGCGCCAGCACGCCGATCAGGTGCGCGCGGTAGGCCGCGCTGGCATGCAGGTCGGTGTTCAGCCCGTCGGCCGGCACGGCCAGGCCGTCCAGCGCCTGGGCCGACCAGTCCTTGGCCAGCGCCGCCTCGAAGGCACCGACGCGGAAGGCACAGGGCCCGGCGCCGGTGACCGCCACGCGCACGCCCTGCGGCCCCTGGCTGACGAACACGCCGACCAGCGCAAAGCGCGAGGCCGGCTGCTTGAACTTCAGGTAGGCCGCGCGCTTCGGCAGCGGGAAGCTCACCGCGGTGATCAGCTCGCCCGGCTCCAGCGCCGTTTCGTACAGGCCCTTGAAGAACTCATCGGCCGCGATCTGCCGGCGGTCGGTGTGCACGGTGGCGCCCAGGCCCAGCACGGCCGCCGGGTAGCAGGCGGCCGGGTCGTTCTGCGCCAGGCTGCCGCCGATCGTGCCGCGCGTGCGCACGGCCGGGTCGCCGATGCCGTCGGCCAGTGCGGCCAGCGCCGGCAGGTGCTGGCGCACCTCGGCGGACGCGGCGACGGCGGCATGCGGCGTCATCGCGCCGATGCGCAGCGTGCCGCCCTGCAGCGCGATGGCATTCGCGCCCGGCAGCAGCGCCAGGTCGATCAGGTCCGAGGGCGCGGCCAGGCCCAGCTTCATCGCCGGCAGCAGCGACTGGCCGCCGGCCAGGTAGCGGGCGTCGTCGCCGGCCTGGTGCAGCTGCAGCGCCGAAGCCTGGGACGCGGGACGGTGAAAGGCAAAGGGGGTCATCGGGTGCTCCTCAGGCAGTGCGGCCGTGCAGCGCCGACCACACGCGTTCGCTCGTCAACGGCATCTGCAGCGCGTCGGCCCGCGCGCCGGCGCCGGCGCGCTGCAGCGCATCGACCACGGCATTGACCACGGCCGGCGTGGCGCCGATCGTGCCCAGTTCGCCGACGCCCTTGACCCCCAGCGGGTTGGTCAGGCAGGGCGTGCTCTGGTCCAGCGCGGTCTTGAAGCGCCGGGCCATGTCCACGCGCGGCAGCGCATAGTCCATCAGCGTGCCGGTCTGCAGCTGGCCGGATTCGCGCTCGTAGACCATCTGCTCGCACAAGGCCTGGCCCAGGCCCTGCACCGCGCCGCCGTCGAGCTGGCCGATGACGATCGTCGGGTTGATGGCGCGGCCCACGTCGTTGACCGACGCATAACCCGCCACTTCGACGACGCCGGTGTCGGGGTCGATCTCCACCTCGCAGATGTGGCAGGCGTTGGGCCAGCTCGGCGCCTGCACCGCGCTGGTCGAATCGACGAAGACCTGGTGGTCGCTCTGCTTGGCCGCCAGATCGAACAGGCCGATCTGCCGGTCGGTGCCGACCACGCGGAACACGCCCTCGCGGTACTCGATGTCCTTGGGCGAGGTTTCCAGCGCCTCGGCCGCCAGGCCCTGCGCCTTCTCCACCGTGCGCTCGGACGCCACCTTGATGGCCGAGCCGCCGACGAAGATCGAGCGCGAACCGGCGCTGCCGAAGCCGGTGCCGCGGTCGGTGTCGCCCTGCACGATGCGCACCTTCTCGATCGGCACGCCGAACACGTCGACCACCAGCTGCGCATAGCTGGTGGCAATGCCCTGGCCCATCGCCTGCGTGGCGCTGAACACTTCGATGAAGCCATCGCCCGAGACGTTGACGGTGACGCGCTCCTCGAAGACGTTGCCGCCGGTCCATTCCAGGAAGGACGCGAGGCCGCGGCCGCGCAGCTTGCCCTGCTTCTTCGACTCGGCCGCCCGCGCGTCGAAGCCGGCCCAGTCGGCCAGCGCCAGCGCCTGGGTCTGCACCGACTCGAACTTGCCGCTGTCGTAGGTCTGGCCCATCGGGTTGGTGTAGGGCATCTGCTCCGGGCGGATCATGTTGCGCTTGCGCACTTCCGCCGGGTCCAGCCCGAGCTGGCGCGCCGCGGTGTCCATCAGCCGCTCGATGATGAAGATCGCCTCGGGCCGGCCGGCGCCGCGATACGCGCCCAGCGGCGTGGTGTTCGTCAGCACCGCGGTCAGCTGCAGGTCGATGGTCTGGATGTCGTAGATGCTGGTCGTGACCCACGGGCCGATCAGCAGCTGGATGATCACGCCGGTGGTCGTGGCATAGGCGCCGACGTTGGCCAGCGAGCGGATGCGCAGGCCGAGCACGCGGCCGTCCTTGTCCAGCGCCATTTCGGCATGGCTCTGGATGTCGCGGCCGTGGCTGGCGGCGAGGAATTCCTCGCTGCGCTCGGCGATCCACTTCACCGGCCGCTGCAGCGCATGCGCGCAGTGCGCCACCAGGATGTCCTCCGGGTAGGCGCCGGTCTTCATGCCGAAGCCGCCGCCGACGTCGCCGACGACGACGCGCAGCTTGTCGGTGGGCCAGCCGAAGACCTCGTTGCACAGCGTGTCGCGCACGCCGCCGGGCATCTGCGTGCTCATGCGCAGCGTCACCCGGCCGCCGTCGACGCTGCCGAGCACGCTGCGCGGCTCCAGCGAGGTCGGCGCCAGGCGCTGGTTCACCAGGTCCAGCGTCACCACGTGCGCGGCCTTGGCAAAGGCGGCGTCGCAGGCCTCGGCATTGCCGTGGCGCATCTCGGCGGCGAAGTTGTCGGCCGCGTCGGCCCACACCTTGGGCGCCCCGGCGGCCGTCGCGTCGTCCAGGTGCGTCACGTTGGGCAGCTCGTCGTAGTCCACCAGCACCGCATCGCGGCCGGCGCGCGCCGCGTCGGGGCTGGTGGCGACCACCGCCACCACCGCTTCGCCGACGAAGCGCACCTCGCCGACGGCCAGCGCATGGCGCGGCGTCTGCGGCGCCTTGGCGCCGCCCGGGCCGGGAAACACCGGCTGCGAGCTCAGCGGCTTGAGGCCCGCCTTCACCAGGTCGTCGCCGGTGTAGACCGCCACCACGCCGGGCAGCGCCAGCGCCGCCGACGCGTCGATGGCGACGATGCGCGCATGCGGATACGGCGAGCGCTGCACGCTCATCCAGGTCTGGCCGGGCAGCGTCACGTCGTCGGTGAACTGGCCCTTGCCGGCGACCAGCGCCGGGTCCTCGATGCGGCGGACGGCCTGGCCGCTGCCGAAACGTTGGGCGACCGGCGCGTTCATACCTTGGCTCCCGCCGCCACCGCCCCGGCAGCTTGGTTGACCGCGGCGACGATGTTCACGTAGCCGGTGCAGCGGCACAGGTTGCCTTCCAGCGCGTGCTCGATCTGCGCCTGGCTGGGCTTCGGCGTCTGCCGCAGCAGCGCGGTGGCCGACATCATCATGCCCGGCGTGCAGAAGCCGCACTGCAGCCCGTGGCAGTCGATGAAGGCCTGCTGCACCGGGTGGCGCTCCGCCCCCTGGGCCAGGCCCTCCACCGTGGTGACCTTGCGGCCTTCGGCCTGCAGCGCCAGCGTCGTGCAGCTCTTCACCGGCTGGCCGTCGAGCAGCACGGTGCAGGCACCGCACTGGCTGGTGTCGCAGCCGACGTGGGTGCCGGTCAGTTGAAGCTGCTCGCGCAGCACTTCCACCAGCAGGCGGTGCGGGTCCACCTGCAGTTGCACGGCCTTGCCGTTGACTTCGAAGCTCAGGGGGCTCATGGGTGAGGGCGGTCCTGTGTGAGGGCGGAAGGGTGATCGTAGCGCGCACGGCCGGCGCCTGCCGGCGTAAGCTGCGGAGCCGTCCGGCAGGGCCGGCGGCAGGCTTCCCGACCCCGAGCGATGGAGACAACGCCCATGAATGCACCCCACGAGATGCTGCGCCACGAACGCATCGAGGCCGTGCTGGCGCTGGCCGCGCCGCGCCTGAGCGCGACCGAGCGGCCGCAGGTGGAGGCCGTGGCCCGCGCCTGCTTCGAGCATCTCGATGCCGACGATCTGGCCGCGCGCTCGCCGGAGGACCTGCTCGGCGCGCTGCTGTCGCTGTGGCAGTTCGCGGCCGAACGCCGCCCCGGCTCGGCGCGGCTGCGCGTCTTCAGCCCGACGGTGGCCGAGCAGGGCTGGGCCTCGCGGCACACGGTGATCGAGGTCGTCAACGACGACATGCCCTTCCTGGTCGACACGCTGACCATGGAGCTGAACCGCCAGGGCCTGACGCTGCAGCTGATCGTGCACCCGGTGCTGGTGGTGCAGCGCGACGCCGCCGGCCGCCTGCAGTCGCTGCGCGCGCTGCATGCCGACGACGACGCCGGCGGGCTGCACGAGTCGTGGATGCACGTCGAGGTCGACCGCCTGGTCGATGCGCAGCAGCGCGCCGCGCTGGCCGCCGGGCTGGAGCACGTGCTGGGCGACGTGCGCGCCGCGGTGCACGACTGGCAGCCGATGCGCCAGCGGCTGATGGAGGCCGTGGCCGAACTGGAGCAGGCGCCGCCGACGCTGCCGGCGGCGCTGGCCGCCGAAAGCCGCGCCTTCCTGCAGTGGCTGGCCGACGACCACATGACGCTGCTCGGCTACCGCCGCCACGACCTGGTGGTGGAGAACGGCGAGGACCTGCTGCGCCTGGTGCCGGGCAGCGCGCTGGGCATCCTGCGCGAGCCGCGCCAGGAGGTGTCGGCCAGTTTTGCCGCCGTGCCGGCGCAGGTGCGCGCGATGGCACGCTCGCCGGTGCCCACGCTGCTGGTGACGCGCTCCAACACCCGTTCCACCGTGCACCGGCCGGGCTACAGCGACTACGTCGGCATCAAGCGCTACGGGCCCACCGGCCAGGTGATCGGCGAGCACCGCTTCATCGGCCTGTTCACCTCCAGCGCCTACAGCGCCCGCGTCGACGAGATCCCGCTGCTGCGCGACAAGGTGGCCGCCGTGGCGCGCCGCGCCGCGCTGCCCGAAGGCGGGCACCTGGCGAAGGCGCTGGACCACATCCTGGCCACCTATCCGCGCGACGACCTGTTCCAGATCGGCGAGGACGAGCTCTACACCATCGCGCTCGGCATCCTGGCCGCCGGTGAACGCCAGCGCCTGCGCCTGTTCCTGTGGCGCGACCCGTACGAGCGCTTCGTCTCCTGCCTGATCTACGTGCCGCGCGAGGCCTACTCCACCGACCTGCGCAAGAAGTTCCAGGCGATCCTGATGTCCGCCTTCGATGGCCAGCGCGCCGACTTCGGCGTGCAGCTCGGCGACATGCTGCTGGCCCGCGTGCACTTCAGCATCCGCACCACGCCCGGCCAGCTGCCGGCCTACGACGCGCGGGCCATCGAAGCCGCGCTGGCCGCGGCCGCGCGCCGCTGGGACGACGAGCTGCGCGACGCGCTGGTCGACGAGGTCGGCGAAGGCCGCGGCATGGCGCTGTTCAAGCGCTGGGGCGCGGCCTTCCCGCAGGTCTACCGCGAGATCTTCCGCGCCCGCGCCGCGGTGCCGGACCTGCTGAAGATCGATGCGCTGACGCCGGCGCAGCCGCTTGGCCTGTCGCTGTACCGGCCGCTCGGCGCGGCGGCGCACAGCCTGGGCTTCAAGGTCTACCGGCTGGGCGCGCCGGTGGTGCTGTCCGACAGCCTGCCGATGCTGGAGCACATGGGCGTGCGTGTCATCGGCGAGGACAACTTCCGCCTGCGGCGCGGCGACGCCGATGCCGACTTCGTGTCGCTGCACGACTTCAAGCTCGACGCCGAGGTGTCCGCCGAGCTGGAGCCCGAGGCGCTGGCGCGGCTGTTCGAAGACAGCTTCGGCCGCGTCTTCCGCGGCGAGACCGAGAACGACGACTTCAACCGCCTGGTGCTGGGCGCCGGGCTGGCGGCCGACGACATCGTCGTGCTGCGCGCCTATGCGCGCTACTGCCGGCAGATCGGCTTTGCGCTGTCGCAGGCGACGATCGAGGCCACGCTGGCCGCGCACCCGCAGATCGCGCGCATGCTGGTGCGGCTGTTCCAGCTGAAGCTGCACCCCGAGCTGCACGACGACGCCGCGGCGGCCGAGCAGGTCAAGGCCATCGAGCAGGCGCTGGACCGGGTCAGCAACCTCAACGAGGACCGCGTGCTGCGCCAGCTGCTCGGCCTGATCCAGGCGACGCTGCGCACCAACCACTGGCGCACCGGCGCCGGGCATTCGGGGGCCGCCGGGCCGCGCCGCAGTTACCTGAGCCTGAAGTTCGACTCGGCCCGCGTGCCGGGGCTGCCGGCGCCGCGGCCGCTGTACGAGATCTTCGTCTACTCGCCGCGCTTCGAAGGCATCCACCTGCGCGGCGGCAAGGTGGCGCGCGGCGGCCTGCGCTGGAGCGACCGGCCCGAGGATTTCCGCACCGAGGTGCTGGGCCTGGTGAAGGCGCAGATGGTCAAGAACACCGTCATCGTGCCGGTGGGCAGCAAGGGCGGCTTCGTGCTGAAGAAGGCACCGCCGGCCGCCGACCGCGAGGCCTATCTGAAGGAAGGCGTGGCCTGCTACCAGGACTACCTGCGCGGCCTGCTCGACCTGACCGACAACCTGGTGGCCGGCCAGGTGGCGCCGCCGCCGCAGGTGCGCCGGCTGGACGCCGACGACCCGTACCTGGTGGTCGCGGCCGACAAGGGCACGGCCACCTTCAGCGACTATGCCAACGCCGTGTCGGCCGAATACGGCCACTGGCTCGGCGATGCCTTCGCCTCCGGCGGCAGCGTCGGCTACGACCACAAGGCCATGGGCATCACCGCCCGCGGCGCGTGGGAAAGCGTCAAGCGCCACTTCCGCGAGCTGGGCCTGGACACGCAGAGCCAGGCCTTCACCGTGGTGGGCATCGGCGACATGTCGGGCGACGTGTTCGGCAACGGCATGCTGCTGTCGCGGCACATCCGGCTGGTGGCCGCCTTCGACCACCGCCACGTGTTCATCGACCCCGAGCCCGACGCGGCACGCTCCTTTGCCGAACGCGAGCGGCTGTTCAAGCTGCCGCGCTCGTCGTGGGCCGACTACGACGCCAGCCTGATCTCGGCCGGCGGCGGCATCTGGTCGCGCGCCGAGAAGTCGATTCCGCTGTCGCCGCAGGCCTGCGCTGCGCTCGGCATCGAGGCCCCGGGCGACAACCTGCGGCTGGCGCCGAACGAGCTGCTGAGCACCATCCTCAAGGCGCCGGTCGACCTGCTCTACAACGGCGGCATCGGCACCTACGTCAAGTCCAGCGCCGAGAGCCATGCCGACGTCGGCGACCGGGCCAACGACGCCATCCGCATCGACGGCGCCGACCTGCGCTGCCAGGTGGTCGGCGAAGGCGGCAACCTCGGCTTCACGCAGCGCGGCCGCATCGAGGCGGCGCGACGCGGACGCGGCGGTGCCGGCGTGCGCATCAACACCGACGCCATCGACAACTCGGCCGGCGTCGACACCTCGGACCACGAAGTCAACATCAAGATCCTGCTCGGCCTGGCGGTGGCCGACGGCGAGATGACCGAAAAGCAGCGCAACACACTGCTGCCGCAGATGACCGACGACGTGGCCGCGCAGGTGCTGGCCGACAACTACTTCCAGACCCAGGTGCTGGCGCTGACGCGCGCGCAGGGCGTGGCGCTGCTGGACCGGCAGGCGCGCTTCATGCGCCACCTGGAAAAGACCGGCCTGCTCGACCGGGCCATCGAGTTCCTGCCCAACGACGAGCAGATCGCCGAGCTGAAGGCGCAGGGCCAGGGCCTGACGCAGCCGGAGCTGGCGGTGCTGCTGGCCTACGGCAAGATGTGGCTGGCCGACGAGCTGGTGGCCTCCGACCTGCCCGACGACCCGTGGGTGGCCAGCGCGCTGCGCCGCTACTTTCCGAAGCAGCTGCGCGAGAAGTTCGCCGCCTACATCGAGCGCCACCCGCTGAAGCGCGAGATCATCGCCACGCACGTGCTGAACCGCATGGTCAACCGTGTCGGCCCGACCTTCGTGCACCGGCTGACCGAGATGACCGGCGCCACGCCGCCGCAGGTGGTGCGCGCCTGGCTGGTGATGCGCGAGGTGTTCTGCTTCGGCACGCTGTGGAAGCAGATCGAGGCGCTGGACAACCGCGTGCCCGACGCCGTGCAGGCGGCGATGACGCAGCACATGAAGGGCCCGAGCGTGCGCGCCACCACCTGGCTGCTGCACCCGCGCCGCCTGGCGCTGCCGGCGCCGGCGCTGATCGCGCGGTTGACGCCGGCGGTGGCCCAGCTGCGTGCGCGGCTGGAGCCCGAGGCCGCCGCACTGCCGCAGGTGGCCGAATGGGTGGCCGCCGGCGTGCCCGCGGCGCTGGCGCAGGGCGTGGCCGCCACCGACGGCCTGTTCGACGCGCTGGACGTGGCCGAGATCGCCGAGACCACGCAGCTGAGCACCGAGCAGGCCGGCGCGCTGCACCACGAGCTGGGCACGCGCCTGGGCCTGCAGCGCGTGCAGCAGCAGATCGAGGCGCTGGCCGCCGAGGGCTACTGGGACACGCTGGCCAAGGTGGCGCTGGGCGACGAGCTGGCCGAGCTGCAGCGCCGCATCGCGCTGGAAGTGCTGAGCCGCCGCGAAGGCGACGTGATGCAGATGCTGCAGGCCTGGGAAGGCGAAAATCGCCACGAGCTGCAGAGCGCGCGCCGCCTGCTGGCCGAGCTGGCCGAAGCCAAGCCGGCCGACCTGGCGATGCTGTCGGTGGCGCTGCGCAAGCTGCGGAATCTGGCCTGAGGGGAACGCGCACCGTGCTGGAAAAAGTCCTCGCCGGCGTGGCGCTGCTGGTCTGCGTGGCGCTGCTGGCGCGCATGCTGGCCGACGCGCCGCGGCGCCGCCACATCGACGCCATGGCGCGCCACGCATGGTGGCGTGTGCGCCTGGCGCTGCGGCGGCCGTGGGCCTGGCGCCGCGAGCGCCGGCAGGCCGCGCGCGAAGCCGAAGAAGCCATTCGCCGCGCGCAGCGCCGCGCCGAGCGCGACGGCAACGTCATACGGCCCGAAGCCTTCAAGGGCCCGCGCAAACCGCATTGAACCCCCCCGCACGACCGAAAGGACAAGCATGGATCTGGGCCTGAAGGGCAAGCGCGCCATCGTCACCGGCGCCACACGCGGCATCGGCCGCGCCATTGCCGACACGCTGGCGGCCGAAGGCGCGCAGGTGGCCATCTGCGCGCGCAAGGCGAACGAGCTGGACGACGCCGTGGCGGCGCTGCGCGCCCAGGGCGTGGCGGCCTACGGCGCGGTGGTCGACATTGCCGACGGCGACGCGCTGAAGGTCGGGGTCGGCCAGGCCGCCGCGCAGATGGGCGGGCTGGACATCCTGGTCTGCAACGCCAGCGCGCTGGTGCAGGGCAACAGCGAAGAAGCCTGGAGCGGCATGTTCGGCGTGGACGTGATGGGCGTGCAGCGCGCCTGCGGCGCGGCGATGCCGCTGCTGGAGCAGGCGGCCGCGGCCCACGGCGACGCGGCCATCGTCATCATCTCGTCGGTGTCGGCCGCCGAGACGCAGATGGTCAACGCCTATGGCGCGCTGAAGGCGGCGCAGATCCACTTTGCCAAGGGCCTGGCCAAGGAGAAGGCGAAGGCCGGCGTGCGCGTCAACGTGGTGTCGCCGGGCACGGTGTACTTCAAGGGCGGCGTCTGGCACCAGATCGAGCAGGGCCGGCCGGAGCTCTACAAGGCCACGCTGGCGCGCAACCCGACGGGCCGCATGGCCACGCCGCAGGAGATTGCCAACGCCGCGGTCTTCCTGGCCAGCCCGGCGTCGGGCTTCACCACCGGCATCAACATGGTGGTGGATGGGGCGATCACTTCGCGGGTGAACTTCTGAGGTGAGGATTGGGGTGGCGTCGGGGCCTGGAGTGTTTCGAATCCGGGCGTCAGGGAGGGGCGATGCGTTGGGTGGGATGGCGGCAATGCAGCGGGAGGAGTCGTTCGCGGTCCAACTTCGAACTTGCGCGGTCGGCCACAAGCGGACACATGCTGTTGAAGCAGAGAGCGGCCTGTGGCGGTCGTGCTGGCGGCAGATTGGGCCGACTCACCCGAACTGACGTGGTCCCAACCCTAAAGATCAATGGTCGTGCGGCGTCGCGACGCCGAACATCGCCATCACGGCAGGGCAAGCCGGCTTGATTGAATGCGGCTCGCTGCAGCAGCACCGCGTGGACTCGGCCCGCCCCTGCTGCACTCGACGGCGCCCGTCCCAACTGCGGGCCGGTCGCCGAGACAGGTCTGCCTCACCCATTCGATGAG
>JBGAHJ010000004.1:0-360251 GCA_044226255.1 Rubrivivax sp. | reverse complement strand
GGTGCGGCGCAGGCTGGCCGGCACCCGCACGCGGAAGCGCGTGCCGCGGTTCAGGGTGGAGCGCAGCGGGGCCAGCTGCAGGCCGAGCTGGGTGACCAGCCCGCGCACGATCGCCAGCCCCAGCCCGCGCCCGCCGCGCGACGCGCCCTGGCTGCCGCCTTCCAGCTGCACGTAGGGCTCGAACACGGCCTCCAGCTTGTCGGCGGGAATGCCCTGGCCGTTGTCGACGATGTCGATCACCAGCCCGTCGCCGTGCGGGCGCACCGCCAGCACGACGCGCGCGCGATGGCCGGGCCGCACGCCGACGCTGTAGCGCACCGCGTTGCCGGCCAGGTTCTGCACCAGGCGCGCCAGCTGGGTGCGGTCGGTGAACAGCCACTGCGCGCGGCCGTGCACCGAGATCGACAGGCGCTCGCGCGGGTGCGTGGCCTGCAGGCTGGCCGCGACGCCATCGAGCACGTCGCGCACGTCGACGAGTTCGGCGTGCGACTGCAGGGCGCCCTGCTCGATGGCGCTGAACTCGCTGAACTGGTCGAGCATCGCCACCGCGTCGTCGGCGGCCCGCATCTGCTGGCGCAGCAGCTCGTGGCGGCGCGCCATCGCGGCGCTGTCGGCGGGGTCCACCCGGGCCTGCAGCGCCTCGGCGAACAGGCGCACGGCCTGCAGCGGCTGGCGCAGGTCGTGGCTGATGCTGGCCAGCAGCCGCGTGCGCGCGCCCTGCAGGGCGGTGAGCTGACCGGTGCGCTGGTCCAGGCTCTTGATCAGCGAGTCGCGCTCGGCCAGCGCCTGGAACAGGCGGCGATCGCTGGCGCGGATGTGCATGCGGTCGATCCAGACGAACATCGCGCACAGGAAGGCGGCGCCGGCCCACAGGCTGGGGAAGTCCGACATCGCCCAGTCCCACAGCGACACCGCCAGGCCCGTGCCCAGAAGCAGCGCCAGGCCGCCTTCTCGCTGGGCATGCCAGCCCAGGCTCGCCACGCCCACCAGCAAGAGCATCGCCACGGCGGCGGCGGCACCGCCGGCGGCCAGCTGCGCCGAGCCCAGCGCCAGCCCGCACAGCAGCGCCAGCACCGTGGTCTGCGCCGACGTGCGCCACGCCGCCAGCGCCAGCCCGGCCAGCAGCGCCGCGCAGACCAGCGCCCACAGGCCGACGAGCTGCGTCGCGCCGAGCGTGGGCGAATGGGTGAGCAGGCGCACCATCTCCAGCGCGGCCAGGTCGTAGGGCAGCAGCCACTCGAACCAGCTCTGCGCCGCCAGCGCCGCCACCCCCAGCGCCACCAGCGCCAGGCCCAGGCGGCGCCGCCGCTGCGGCAGCTGCTCGCTGATGGTGGCGGCGTCGCCGGCGTTCAAGGCGTCACCCCGGACTCAATCGGCGTCGGAGCCCGCGTGCATCGATGGCACGCGGTACCCGCGCTGGCTCAGCAGCACCAGCAGCTTGGTGCGGTTGGGCGCACCCAGCGCCTGCAGCGTGGCGGTGACGTGTTTCTTCACCACCACCTCGGAGCGGTCGAGCAGGCGCGCGATCTCCTTGTTGCGCAGGCCCTGCACCACGTAGCCCAGCACCTCGATCTGGCGCTCGGTGAGGCCCAGTGCCGACAGCTCGGCCAGCTCGCGGCCGCTGGCGCTTTCCGGCATGGCTGCCATGCCGCCGCTCACCGACTGCGGCAGGTGGATGCGGTGCTCGATGAGCACCCGCGTCAGCGCGTCCTTCAGTTCGCTGGGCGCGGCAGCCTTGCTGATGAACCCCATCGCGCCCGCGTCCAGCGCGGCGAGCACCGTGTCGCGGTCGTCCTGCGCGGACAGGATCACCACCGGCACGTAGGGGAAGGCCTCGCGCAGCTTGTGCAGGCCGGCCAGGCCGTGCACGTCCGACAGCGTCAGGTCCAGCAGCACCAGGTCGAAGCGGCCGGCGCTCTGCAGCGCCTGCAGCGTCTCGGCCAGCGAACTGGCCAGCTGCACGCGCATCTGGGGCAGCACCTCGGCGATGAGCAGTTGCAATCCGTGACGCACCAGCCCGTGATCGTCGGCAAGAAGTATCGAACCGTTGGGGTGCATGGCCGTCATGATTGGTGTCCGGGAGCCGAAGATGGTGGCGGCCCGCGCATTTCACGGACACGGTACCAAGGTATCACGTCGAAACCGCGCTTCGGCCCCGCAGATATACCTTGGTGTCCTGTTCAACCCGCGCCGTCGATGGCGCAATAGCAACCATGCCGGACGACAGATCCCGGCCACCGGAGTCAACCCCATGAAGACCCACAGCATCCGTCTGCTCAGCACCGTTGCCTTCGCTGCCGCGTTCGTCACCGGCGCCGCCCAGGCGGCCGACGCGCCTGCCAAAGCCCCTGCGAAGGCCGCGGCCAAGCCCGCCGCCAAGCCGGCTGCCAAGCCCGTGGCAGCGGCGCCGGAGAACATCAACGCCGAGTTCGCCCGCGTCGTCTACGCCAACTGCAAGCAGGTGCACAACGAGCAGCCGCAGGCGCTGCTGCGCGCCGTGGTGGTGCTGCGCATCAAGCTGAACGAACAGAACCAGTGGCAGGCCGAGGTGTTCCGCGAGAATCCCGACCAGCCCGAGATGACCAAGGCCGCGCTGGAGTCCGTCGCCGCGCTGCCGGCGCCCACGGGCCTGTCGCCCAAGGCGATGGAGAAGCTGCGCGGCGAAGGCGTGGTCGAGGCCTGGCTGTTCCAGACCGACGGCCGCTTCGCCCTCAAATCCCTGGCCAAGCCGCAGCGCACGGCCTGATCGCGGCCCGGCCTGGGCTTAGCATCGGGGCTGTTGCTGCGGCGGGGTCGCCCACGAACCCGCCCAACCTACCGAAAGACCGCCATGAAACTCCGCTTCAAGTTCGCTTCGCTGGCGCTCGCCGCGGTGCTGGCCACCGCCGGCTCTGCGCAGGCCCAGGAAAAGGTGCTGCGCGAGGGTCAGGTCACGCAACAAGGCCTGATCGACGCCCTGACGCCGGCCGCCGCGGCCGATGCCGCCTCGGCCCCTGAAGAAGGCGGCATGCGCACCCGTTCGTTCCGGCCGGCGGTGCGCGTGAGCGCCACCGCCGCTGCCGCGGCCCAGCCGGCGCGCGCCAACATCCTGGTCACCTTCGTCACCAACTCGGCCGACCTGACGGGCACGGCCAAGAAGGCGCTGGACGTGCTGGCCGCGGCGATGAAGAGCGACAAGCTCGCCGCCGTGAAGTTCACGATCGAAGGCCACGCCGACCCGCGCGGCAGCGAAGAGGCCAACATGAAGCTGAGCCAGGCCCGCGCCGACAGCGTGCGCGAATACCTGCTGGCCAGCCACGGCCTGGCCGCCGAGCGCATCAGCGCCGTCGGCAAGGGCTCCAGCGCGCTGATGAAGCCGAGCGAACCAGCCGCACCGGAGAACCGGCGCGTGACGATCGTCGCGAACCCCGGCTGAGCGGTTCCCCTCCGACGGCAACGCCCGCAGCTGCGGGCGTTTTCTCTTGCGCGTCGAAAACAAGGATGCGGCCAAAGAAAAAGGGCCGGCAGTGCCGGCCCTCTGTGCGTCGCGCAGCGACTACTTCCGGTCTCCCATCTTCAGGATCTCGGCCTGCATCTCGGCGTGGCTGCGGCCGGCCTGCATCTGCTGCCACAGCGCGGGCTGGTTGCGCATGCTGGTGTTCAGCGCTTCCTGGATGCGCTTGTTCGAGCCTTCCAGGTCCATGCCGACCAGCACGTAGACATTGCCCTTGGAGTCCACCGCCTGGCGCACGATCTTCGAGCCGGCCAGCGTTTCCGAGGTGATCTGCTGCGTGGTGCTGGAAGCCGCGCGGTCCACCGTTTCGGTGGCGCCCGAGCCGGTGGTGCCGGCGAAGTCGCGGATCATCTGCGAGACGCGCGACTTCATCTGGTTGGCCAGCTGCGCACGCGCCTTGGCGGCGGCCTGGTCCATCGCGAACTGGGCGCCGGCGGCGGTCTTCTGGTAGCTGCCGAAGCCGGTGTCCTTGAAGCCCTCGACCGCGTACGGCGCGCAGGCCCACTGCGGCGCGCGCTCGGTCGGGTTCTCGAGGAACTTGCACTCGGCAACCTCCTCCTTGCGCGGCTTGGAGCCGCAGCCCACCAGGGCGATGACGGCGGCGGCGGTGATCAGTGCGGGAACGAGCTTCATGGTTGGTTTCCTTGGTTGGAGAGCCACTGTCGGGGCCTTGGGTTACTTCAGCAGGTTGTTGATGGAGTCGAGGAAGCCGCCACCCATCTTGACCTTGACGTAGTCGTACTTGCGGACGCGGCCCGCCACCTTCTCGTCGTCGACGAGGATCCAGCTGCCGTCGTTGCCGATGATGTTGGTCATCACGCCGGTGCCGATGCTGACCTCGTCGAGGCTGCTGCCGACCTTCTGCAGCGTCCAGATCTCGACCTTGTCGCCCTTCTTGGCGCCGGTGTTCTTGCCCAGCTGCACGCGGAAGATCGCTTCCTTGCCCTTCACGCGCTTCTCGGTGATGTAGCCCTTGGGCGCGAACTCGTTGAGCACCTCGTTCTTCTTGCCCTTGATGCCGGCGTCGGTGGCGCCGCGCATCAGGCCGACCGCGTCGGTGGGGAAGGCCGCGCGCTGCTGGTTGGTGAGGTTGAGCTTGCCGGTGGCGTCCATCTGCTCGACGAGCTTGAGCGACGGCAGCTGGTAGACCTTCAGCGACATCGACGAGGTGGCGCTGTGGGTGTAGCTGGCGGGGATCTGGTCGATCTTGCCGGTGAGCGGGTTCTTGTACTGCGTGGCGGCCACGAAGGTGGAGTTCCAGCCGGCGGTGCCCATCACGACGCGGATCGCGTAGTCGGCCACGTCGGGGCCGCCGTAGCTGCCGCTGCCGCGCACTTCGGCGAGCTTCAGCTCCTGCTCGAGCTTGTCGGCCAGCTTGCGGTCGATCACCTCGACGCCGCCGGTGCCGAGGATGGTCTCCAGCGTCGACGACGCCACCGCCGCCAGGCCGGCGCCGCGCGCGCTGGGCGAATCGTCGGTGGGCATCACGACCACGCGGGTGCGCCGGCTCGGATCGGTGCTGGCGGGCACCACGTCGGAGTCACGCAACGTGGCCTCGCTGAATTCACCCGCGCCGCCCTTCAGGTCGGGGCTCTTGCAGGCGGCCAGGCCGAGGGCGGCCAGGCCGCCCAGCACGAGTTGGCGGCGCTCCGGCACCGCGTCCACAACGTCGATCTTGTTCATGGCATTTCCCTCTGTGTGTGGTCTGTCATTCCTTGAAACCCAGTGCGGCCACCGGACCGAGCTTGCGCATCTGCTCGACCAGCTTCTTCACCGCGTCCTCGCGTGCACCCTTGAAGTCGTAGCGCGAGCTGCCCGGCGCGTCGTATTCGCGCGTGGCGGCGGCACGGCCCTGGGTGTCCATCACCGCGAGCCGCACCTTCATCTTCATCATCTTGCTGCCGAACAGGTCGTCCTGGCGCACGTCGCTCTGGATCGTGAGCGGGTAGGCGCCCGGCGTGGCCGAGGTGGACGCCCGCATGCCGTTGTCGGACAGGAAGGCGGCCAGCGCGCCGGCCACGTCGGCGTCGGCGGCCTGCGCGCGCAGCTCGAAGGTGAGGCCGTAGGCGAGGTCGGCGGATTTCTGCAGCAGGTCGCTGTAGCGGCGCACGCCGGCCTGGCCTTCCTCGGTGGCGCCGGCGCCCTGCAGCAGCATCGACAGCCGCAGGCCGTCTTCCAGCTGCTTCTTCAGGCGGCGCAGGCCCAGGAACTGGTCGAGCGTGGACTGCGCGGGCATCTGGCCCACGGCCTCGCGCACCGGCTTGTCGGCCACCTGCAGCAGGTTGCGGGTGTCGGCGATGAAGGCCGGGCGGTCGACCTTCACGAGCGCATAGACGCCCTGGCCGCCCTTGCTGGACTGCGCCACCTCGAACTTGGTGAACTCGGTCTGCGCGACGGTCTCGACGACGCGGTTCTGCGCCTCGATGCTCACACGCTCCTTGCCGCCGGAGGCCGAGACGCTGGTGGTGTTGCTCACCTGGCCGGCGATGGTGCTGCGCAGCTTGGCGGCCACGTTGCGCAGCGCGTTGCGGCGCGCGCCTTCCAGGTCGGGGCCCTCGCCGGTGCCGTACCACCACTGGCCGTCGTCGGCCGGCGGGCTGACCATCCACTGGGGCAGCTTGTCCGCGGCGCACGCCGCGAGGCTGATCGCGAAGCCCGCGACCAGGCCGCCCGTCCAACGACTCAGGTTCTTCATCATGCTCGCTCCCTCCGCGCCGGATTGTGGGCTCTCATTTGCTGCCGCGCTTCCCCTCTGAAGGGGTCGTTGCGCCGCCCATGGCCAGCGGGAAGTCGGGCACGCCGCCCGGCGCCTGCGTCACCGGGGTCTGCTTGCCCTTGGTGAGTTCCTTGACGCGGTCGGAGATGTAGTAGTCCAGCATCTTGTGCGTGACGTAGCCCTTGTTGCGGAAGTCGGCCTTGCCCGACAGGCCCTCGACCAGCGCCTTCGTGAACGCGCCGTTGCCCCAGGCCTTGTCCTCCAGCGCGTACTGGCGGCCGGTGGCGGCACTGAACACGACCACGCCGCCTTCGGCGCTGATGAGGTCGTTGATCGCCCCGGTGGCGTCGGCATTGCGCGCCAGCGCCCGCTTCTTCTCGCCCAGCACGTTGCCCGAGTGGCAGGTGTCGACGAAGAACACCGCCTTGCCGGCCAGCGCGTCGAGGGTCTTGCTGAACTCCTTGAAGCTCACCGCGGTGCGGCGCTTGCTGTCGAAGTTGAAGTTGTTGGGGATGTAGATGTAGCCCAGCTCGGCGTCGTTGTCGCCGTGGCCGGCGACGAAGAGCATGCCCACGTCGTGCTGCGTCACGGAGCGCTGCAGCCAGTCCAGCCCGTCCATGATCGCGTCGCGCGTGGCCGTGTTGTCCACCAGCAGCTTCACCTCCACCTGGCGGTACAGCCGGCCCTGCTGCTTCTTGATCTCGTTGACGAAGTCGCGCACGTCCTTGCCGGTCAGGTCCAGCGGCGGCACGGCCGCGTCCTGGAACTTGCCGACGCCGATGGCCAGCACGTAGAGCTTGGGCTTGCGGTCGTTCGGGCCCGGCACGGCGACGGTGGCGGCCAGCGCCCCGGCCGCAGCGGCGCCGGTGGTGGCCGCCCCTGTGGCGGCCGTCGTGGCCGCGGCTGCGCCGGCGGTGGCACCGGCTGCCGTGGTCGCGGCCGCGCCCGCGGTGCTGCTGCCGGCGCTGGCGCCAGCCGCGGCCGGCCACTCGACGGTGAAGCTGGCCGGCGCCGAGCGCCCGTGCTTGTTCTCGGCCAGCAGCGTGATGGTCTGCGGCTGGCCGCTGAAGCGCACGCGCAGGTCGGTCTCGCCCGCGGCGTTGGTGGTGCCGGCCGTCTCGGCCTGGGCGGGGCGGCCGTCGGCCTTGGCGGTGAGCGCGGTGACCGGCGCGTCGGCCTGCGTGCGCAGCCGGATGCGCAGGCGCAGCTCCTCGCCGCTGCCCTTCAGTTCGGTGGAGCCGACGGCTTCCAGCACCGGCGGCAGCGTCTCGGCCAGCACCAGCGGCGCCTCGGGCGGACGGTTGGACGCGGCGTTCGCCGTGCGCAGCGCGGCTTCGCCGTCCATCGCCTCGAGCAGCTTGTCGAGCACGTCGGGGCGGTACAGGCGCGCGCGCAGCGAGCGCAGCGGGAAGAAGTCGGGCCGGGCGTCGGAGCGCCGGTTGACGTGCCAGCCGAGCAGGTCCTCGGAGCCCACCGCGGCGTCGAAGTAGCCGCTGGGCATCCACAGCACCCAGCGCCGCTTGTCGGCGTGCGGCAGCAGCGCCATCAGCTCCTGGCCGTCCTTCGCGCGGTACCAGCGGATCGCGCCGTCCTGGCCGGCGGTGACGAGCAGCCGGCCGTCCGGCGTCTGGTTCACGGCCCACACCAGCGCCGGGGTGCGGCGGTTCCACAGCGCGCGGCCGCTGGCGTCGAAGTTCCACAGGCCCTCGTCGGTGCCCAGCACGAAGCTCCTGCCGTCGGCGGCGATGGACAGCGCGCGCGACGTCTCGAGTTCGCCGATGGGCAGCCGTGCGCCGTTCAGCCCCGGGCCGCGGGCGTTCTCCCAGCCCTGCACCTGCAGGCCCGGCGCCTCGGTGCGCGGGGCGCCGAGTGCGCCGCCCTCGGGCGCGCGCAGCGCGCGCGTGGGCAGGTCGAACTCGACCATCGGCTGCTTGTAGGCGTACCAGAAGCGCACGCGCTGGCCGTCGGCCGAGACCTGGAACTGCCTGGCCAGCGAATTGAAGCTGGCCACCGGCGACTGCATGCGGCGATGCACCTGCGCCTGCGGATCCACCGTTCCCCAGCCGGGCTCGGCGGTCGTGAAGAGCACGCGCTGGTTCGGCAGCGTGGTCACCGCCAGCAGCGAGGCGCCGGCGGCCGGGCGGTCGGCGAAGCTCGCGAAGTTGGCCGAGCGCGGCCACACGCGCAGCTGCCAGACGGCGCCGCTGGCGTCGCGGTGCGCGCCGCCGCCCCAGAGTTCGCTGCCGTTGGGCGCCCAGGCGAGGCTGGAGAACGCGCCGGGCTGGGCGTTGCCCACCGCCGGGCGCGCGACCACGCCCAGGTCCACCGCGCTCAGCACCTGCGGCTGCGGCGAATCCTCGAAGCCGAGGGCGATCAGCTGGCCGTCGGGCGAGAAGCGCGCCTGCGAGATCAGCCGGCCGCCCTCGGGTCGGCCGCCGCCCAGCCGCTTGAGCTGCCCGGCGCTGACTTCGTAGACGTGCAGCCGGCCGTCGGCGCCGCCGCTGACCAGGCGCCGGCCGTCGCGCGTGAAGTCGAGCGCGTAGATGCTGTCCTGGTAGTTGCCGGTGTCGGCGCCCAGGGCGGCACCGCTGGCGTAGTCGAACAGCTTCAGGCCGCCGTTGCCACCCAGGCCGACGGCCAGCACGCGACCGTCGGGCGACAGCGCCATCGAGACCACGGGCGACTGCGCGCGCGTGTCGATGCGCCGCAGCAGCGCGCCGCTGGAGCGGTCGAACAGGTAGACGAAGTTGCTGCCGTCCCAGCTGCGGCCGGTGTTGCCGGCCACCGCGACGCTGCTGCCGTCGGGGGCGATCACCACCGCCTGCAGCCGGCCTTCGGTGCCCTCGTCGATGGGCACGCGCAGCACGGCGCCGGCGGTGTTGTTGAGCACGTCCCAGACGCGCGCGGTCTTGTCGTCCGACGCGGTGACGGCGTAGCGCCCCTGCGCGTCCACCGCCACGTCGCGCACGGTGTTGACGTGCATGCCGGCCTCGACGCGCAGCAGCGGCGTCTTCGGCGGCTCGGCGGCGCGTGCCGGCGGCATCGCGGCCAGCAGCGCCCACGACACCGCCAGCATCCAGGCGGCCCGGCGGCTCGCGCCGATTGCTTGCATCTTCAGTCCCTGCGGTTGTCGGCGCGGTTCAGCGGCCCTGGATCGGCACGTTGGCGAACGTGAAGGTCTGCATGTCGGCATCGGTGCCCAGGCGTGCACCCATGGTCACCTCCAGGCGCTTGATGCTCAGCAGCGCTTCGGGCACGTAGTAGAAGTGCATCTGCAGCGTGGGCGAGCCGTCGGCGATGAGGTCCAGTCGCAGTTCCTTCTCGTTGCCGGCCGGGTAGTGGTTGTGCTCGCCCATGCGCACCGAGTACAGCTGCGACTTCGAGCCTTCCTCGCCCAGCACGCGGGTGTTGGCGCCCTGGATGATCAGCTTGGCGTCCTGGCCCGTGCGGTTGGTGACCTTCAGGTCGCACACCACGTGGTTGCCGCCCATGCCCTTGCACTGCGTGACCGCGGCTGCGAGGCGCCCGCCTGCCACCGTGGCCGAAGGCGCCGGCGCGGCGGCCACCGGGGCCACGGTGCCGTTGACCACGCCGACCGGCAGGTCACCGCCCGCCGGCAGCGGCGGGCGTGCCGGCTGCATCGGCGCCGGGGCGGGCGCGGCCACCGGCGGCAGCGCCGGCGGCACGTAGGCCGGCGGCGGCGCGGCGGCCGGGCGGTCGGGCAGCGTCGGCAGCGTGGCGATGGCGTCGTCGAAATGCGGGTCCAGGCACTGGATGACGTGCAGCGGCGCCGTGGCCTTCACCTGCACCGCGCCGGCCATGAAGGTGTCGGTGTCCTGCTTGACCAGCGTCACCGCCCGGCGCTGGCCGTTGGCGAAGGCGATGGTCACCTCGTAGCGGCCCTCGGGCGTGCGCTTGGACTCGAGCGAGGTGTTGGGGATCGAGCAGGCGCCGAGCATCATCTTCAGCGCCTGCTCCACCTGCGCGGGCCCGGCACCGGCGTGGTGCGCGAAGCCAAAACCCAGAGCAGCCGTCGCGCCCAGCGCAACCCAAGACTTGTTCATCAGCGGTCCCTCCGAATGCCAGATCGATGCGACCTGTTTGTTCTTCCGCTCGGCCAGAACAGGCAGGACAAGCGTCGGAAATCATAGTCGCTGCAACTGTCGCCGAGCTTCGGTAACGAGGCTCGCAAACCACGACAGTCGTCACGAATGACGGTAGGTCCAGCCCTCACGGCGGGACATCCCGAATTCGAAGGAGAGTGGCGCCGGGTATACGACGGGCTACTGCGATAACGCCCGGCTAACGGGCGCGGGCGTAGGCGACGAACCAGTCGACGCTGTCGGCGTTGGCCATCGCGTCGCGATGGAACACCTGCTCCGGCGCGGCGCCCAGCAGCAGCTTCTTCACCGGCAGTTCCATCTTCTTGCCCGACAGCGTGCGCGGGATCGCCGCCACCTGCAGGATCTGGTTGGGCACGTGGCGGGCCGACAGCGCCTGGCGGATGGCGTCCTTCAGCCGTTGCGTCAGCGCCGCGTCCAGCTGCAGGCCGTCGCGCAGCACCACGAACAGCGGCATGAAGCTCTCGCGGCCCAGGTATTCGAGGTCCACGACCAGGCTGTCCAGCACCTCGGGCAGCGCTTCCACCGCGCGGTACAGCTCGGCCGTGCCCATGCGGATGCCGTGGCGGTTGATGGTCGCGTCGCTGCGCCCATAGATCACCGCGCCGTGCGAATCCGATTCGGGGTGCGGCACGATGCGGATCCAGTCGCCATGGCGCCAGACGCCGGGATAGGTCTCGAAGTAGCTCTCGCGATAACGCACGCCGCCTTCGTCGCCCCAGAAGAAGAGGGGCATCGACGGCATCGGCTGCGTGCAGACGAGTTCGCCCACCGCGTCCAGCAGCGGCCGGCCGGCCTCGTCGAAGGCCTGCACCGCGGCGCCGAGCCAGCGGCACTGCATCTCGCCGCGTGTCACCGGCAGCAGCCGGTTGCCGCCGACGAAGGCGCCGGCGAAGTCGGTGCCGCCGCTGATCGGGTCGAGCCAGATGTCCTGGCCGTCGACCTTCGGCAGCCGCGACCAGATCCAGTCGTAGCACGCGTCCGGCAGTGGCGAGCCGGTGCTGCCCACCGCGCGCAGGCGCGACAGGTCGGCCTCGCGCATCGGGTGCAGGTCGGCCTTCAGGCAGCTGGCGTAGTAGGCCGCGCCGGCGCCCAGCCAGGTGACGCCGGCCGCGCCCGCAAAGCGCCAGAGCGTGCCCCAGTCGGGTGCCGTGGCCGGACCGCCCGGGTTGCCGTCATAGAGCGCGATCGTGGTGCCGTTCAGCAGCGTGCCCACCTGCAGGTTCCACATGATCCAGCCGGTGCTGCTGAACCAGTGGAAGCGCTCGCCGCTGCCGGTCGACGGGTGCACGTCGTTCATCAGCGTGCTCTTCAGGAACTCGAGCACCACGCCGCCGTGGCCATGCACGATGGCCTTCGGCAACCCGGTGGTGCCGCTGCTGTAGACCACCCACAGCGGGTGGTCGAAGGGCAGCGGCTCGGGCTGCCAGCCGATGGGCGGGTCGCCGGCGGTCCAGGCGGCGAAGTCGTGCGCCGCGCGGCCCGGGGCGGCGAAGGCGCCGGCATCGGCGGACGGATCCACGTCGGCCCAGAACACCAGCTGCTGCACGCTCGGCAACCCGCCCAGCACCTGCTGCAGCACCGGGCGCCGGTCGTGGGTCTTGCCGCCCCAGACCTGGCCGTCCACCGCCACCAGCACCTTGGGCTCGATCTGGCGGAAGCGGTCCAGCACCGCCAGCGGCCCCATGTCCGGCGAACAGACGCTCCAGATCGCGCCCACGCTGGCCGTGGCCAGGAAGGCCACCGCCGCCTGCGGCGTGTTGGGCAGGTAGGCGCACACGCGGTCGCCCGGCACCACCCCGGCCGCGCGCAGCCGGGCCGCGAACGCCCCCACCTGGCGCCGCAGCTCCGGCCAGCTCATTTCGGCGGGCATGCCCATGCGCTCGTTCTGGTACAGGACCGCCGGGTGGCCGGCCGCGTGCGCCGCATCGGCATGGCGCAGCGCCTGCTGGGCGAAGTTCAGGCGCGCGCCGGCGAACCAGCGCGCACCGGGCATCACCGGCGCCTCGAGCACCGCGCGCCAGGGCGTGGGCGACTGCAGTTCGAAGAAGTCCCAGATCGACGACCAGAAGCCGGTGAGGTCGGTGACCGACCACTGCCAGAGCGCGTCGTAGCCGGCGAACGACAGGCCGCGCGTCTCGTGCAGCCAGCGCTGGTAGGCGGCCAGCCGCGGCTCGCGCGGCTCAGGCATCGCTGGTGCCGCCGCGCTCGACGTCGACGTAGGCCCACGGCTCGCGCATGAAGGGGTGGCGCCAGTAGCCCTTCACCCACGGGTGCAGCAGGTCGGGCATCACGTTGTGCACGTGCACCTTGAACGGCATGTAGGCCACCAGCAGGTTCTTGGCCTGGCGCATCACGGCGTCGCGCTCGGGGCCGTCGGGCAGCGCGCGCTGGCGTTCGTAGAGGCGGTCGAAGGCCGGCAGGCTGAAGCGCGGGTCGTTCGACTCGCTGGCGTTCGGCCCGTAGGCGATGCCGAGGAAGAAGCCCCCGTCCGGCGAGCCGGCGCTCCACTGGTAGCCCCACATCATCATCGTGCCGGCGCGGCTCTTCTTCAGCAGTTCGGGCCAGCTGGCGGGCTCGAACTCGATGCGCAGGCCGATGGCGTCCATGCTGCGCTTCCACTCCTCGTTGATGCGGCGGTCGCGCAGGTTGGTGTTGCTGGAGCGCACCAGCACCAGCGGTTCGCCGTTGGGCTGCTCGCGCCAGCCGTCGCCGTTGCGGTCGACGTAGCCGTAGGTGTCGAGCAGCGCGCGCGCCCTGGCCGGGTCGTACTCGCTCATCTCGCTGCGGTAGGCGGCGTCGTAGCCCGAGCAGTGCGGCGGCACCGTGCTCTGCGCCGGCATCGAGAAGCCGCCGAAGATCTGGCGCGCGTACGAGCCGCCGTCGAAGGCCAGCCCGATGGCACGCCGCAGCGCCACCTTCTCCGGCGTGTAGCCGCCCACCAGCGGGTGCTCCATGTAGAAGAAGCTCATCACCATGTCGGGCTGCAGCTGCGTCTGCATGCGGATGCCGCGCTTGGCCAGGAAGGGCGCCAGCCGCCGGCCCGGCCCGCCCGGGCCGGCCAGGCTGCGGTAGCCGCCGGGCACCTCCAGCACGTCGTGGCTGCCCTCCAGGAAGGCCAGCCAGCGCGGCTGCTCCTCCTCGACGATGTCGATCACCACGCGTTCCACCAGCGGCAGCCGGCGCCCCTTCAGCTGCGCCGCGATCTCCTGCGCCAGCGGGTCGTCGGCCGGCGTGCCGTCGTAGACCTCGCCGCGCCAGCTGGGAGAGCGTTCGAACTCCAGGCGCGAGGCGCGGCGCCAGTTCCTGAGCCGGAACGGCCCGGTGCCGACCGGGTGCGAGCCCACGTCGTCGGCGTAGGCCTCCACCACCTCGCGCGCCATCGCGCCCATCATCACCGGGTCGGCCAGGCGGTAGATGAAGCGCGGATCGGGTTCGCCCAGCGTCACGCGGAAGGTGTAGCGGTCGAGCGCGCGGATGCCCTCCACCTCGGTGTCGTAGTCGAAGGGCCTGCGGCCCTTGATCGCCTTCTCGCGCAGCTCGGACAGTCCCGGCAGCTTCAGGGTCTCGAAGATGTAGAGGTCGCTCGAGTTCCAGCGCGGGTCGTAGAAGCGCTTGAGCGCGAAGACGTGGTCCTGCGCCGTGAGCTCGCGCTTCTTCCCCTTGAACACCGGGTCGTCGGAAAAGAAGATGCCCGGCTTCAGGCGCACCGTGAAGACCTTGCCGTCGGCGCTGACCTCGGGCATCGCCGCGGCGGTGGCCAGCCGCAGCTTCACCGGGCGCGCCAGGTAGTCGTAGGCCAGCGGCGCCTCGAAGAGGTTCGACAGGAGCCCGATCGTGTTGCCGTCGCTGTTGGTCTGCGTCGGGTCGAGCGTGGTCTCGGGCGAGCGGAAGGCGATGCGCAGCGTCTTGCCGTCGCCGCCCGGCGCACGCGGCGCGCCCAGCGCGGGCCAGGCCGCCAGCCCCGGCAGCGACGCGAGCAGCGGGCGCCGCCTCACGTGCGCAACCTCAGGCCGTCTTCTTCGAGTTGTCGATGTCCAGCATGTGCCAGTACTCCTGCCAGAACAGCGGCCGCCGGAAGCCGACCACCCAGGGCTGGGCCATGTCGCTGTAGAGGCGGTGGCAGTGGTGCTTGTAGGGCGCGTGCACGACCGACAGCCGCTTGGCCTCTTCGAACAGCGCCAGCCGCTCGGGCCCGTCGGGCATGGCGCCCAGGCGGTCGTAGATCTCGTCGAACTTGGGCAGCTTGAAGCGCGCGAAGTTCTGGCCGCCGATCTGCCGGCTGTCGTAGCGCGCCAGCGCGCCCAGGCTGTCGAAGGCGGCGCCGCCGCCGCCCAGCCCCCACATCATCAGCTTGCCGGCGCGCCCGGCCTTCAGGTTCTCGGGCCACTTGGCGGGTTCGAACTCGATGCGGATGCCCAGCACCTCCATGTCGCGCCGCCACTGCTCGTCGAGCGCGCGCGATTGCTGGTCGGGCTGCGTCGCCTTCTTCAGCAGCAGCGGGCGGCCATCGGGCATCTCGCGCCAGCCGTCGCCGTCCTTGTCGGCATAGCCGTACATGTCCAGCAGCGCCTTCGCGCGCGCCGGGCTGTAGTCGTTCATCTCGCTCTTGAACGTGGCATTGAAGGCATAACTGTGCGGCAGCACGGCCGACTGCGCCGGTATGGCCTGGCCCTTGCGCACGAGGCGGATCTCGCGCTCGGTGTCGTAGCCCAGGCTGATGGCGCGCCGCAGGGCCACGTTCTCGGCCTTGTAGCCGCCGACGATCGGGTCTTCCAGGTTGAAGTAGGTGTAGGCGGTGTCGGAGCGCACCACGCGCCAGCCCTGGATGCCCTGCCGCGCCAGCCCCGGCGCGACCCTGCCCTCGGGCATGAACTTCTCGATGAACTCCGGCGGCACCTCCTCGATCAGGTCCGAGCCCTTCTGCAGGAACGACAGCCAGCGCGGCTGGTTCTCGTCGATGATCGAGATCTCGACGCGGTCGATCAGCGGCAGGCGCTGGCCCTTCAGGCGTGCCACGACCTCCTGCGCGTAGGTGTCGTTGGCGCCCGGTTCGGAGGCCCAGCGCATCTCGCGGTACTCCGGGTTGCGCTCCAGCACGATCAGCGAGCTGCGCCGCCACTGCACCAGCTTGTACGGCCCGGTGCCGACCGGGTGGGCCGGGATGTCGTTGCCGTAGAACTCCACCACCTCGCGCGCCACCGCGCCGAACAGGTCGCTGCTGGCCAGCGTGCTGCCGATGAAGCGCGGATCGGGGTCCTTCATCTTGAACTGCAGCGTGTAGCGGTCGATCGTGCGCACGCCTTCGATGGGCGTGTCGTAGTCGAACTTGCCGCCGTTGGCCAGCGCCTTCTTGCGCAGTTCGTTCAGGCCGGTGAACTCCTGGACCTCGATGCCGCCCCAGATCGGGCTCTTGTTCCGCGGGTCGGCGAAGCGCTTGAACGAATAGACGTAGTCCTCGGCCACCAGCTCGCGCCGCTGGCCCTTGAAGGCGGGGTCGCTGGCGAAGAAGATGCCGGACTTGATCTTCACGGTCCAGGTGCGGAAGTCCTCGCTCGACGTGGCCATGCCGTCGGCCGTCAGCGGGATGATCTTCGCGGGCCGCGCCAGGTGGTCGTACTGGTACAGGCCGTCGAAGATGTGCGGCGTGATCGTGCGCGAGTAGAGGTCGTTGATCTGCGCCGGGTCGAAGCCGGTCTCGGCGATGCGGAACGCGTAGCGCAGCACCTTCTTGCTGGCGGCCAGCGTGCCGGCCACGGCGGCCTTCTCCTCGGCGCTGAGCGCCGCGCCGGCCAGCGGCGCCAGCACGAGACCCAGGGCGGCGTCACGGCGGTTGATCATGTCGGGCTCCTCTTGCCGCCGCGGCGGCGCAGTTCGTCGCTGTCGATGTCCACGTACTTGTAGAACTCGCGCACGAAGAGATTGCGGTGGTACCCCACCACCCAGGGCTGGGCCAGGTCGGTGAAGTATCGGTGCACGTGCACCTTGTACGGCATCCAGGCGGTGAGCATGCGGTTGGCGTCGTACATCACCGCCTTGCGCTCGGGGCCGTCGGGCAGCGCGCGCTGCTTCTCGTAGAGCGCGTTGTACGCCGGCAGGTCGAATCGTGCATGGTTGGCCTGGCCCTTGTTCGGGCCGTAGCCCAGGCTCAGGAAGGTGTCGGCGTCGGGGTTGCCGGCACTCCAGCCCACGCCCCACATCATCAGCTTGCCGGCGCGGCTGGCCTTCAGGTGCTCGGGCCACTTGGCGACGTTGAACTGGATGCGCACGCCCAGCGCATCCATGTTGCGCTTCCACTGTTCGGCCAGCTGGCGCATCTCCTGGTCGGGGCTGGTGGCGTAGTCCAGCACCAGCGGGCTGCCGTCGGGCTGCTCGCGCCAGCCGTCGCCGTCCTTGTCGACGTAGCCGTGCAGGTCCAGCAGCGCCTTCGCGCGCGCCAGGCTGAACTCGCTCATCTCGCTCTTGTAGCCGGGGTCGTAGGGCCAGGTCTGCGGCGCGATCACGCCCTGCGCCGGAATGGCCTGGCCGCGGCGCGTGAGCCGGATCTCGCGATCCACGTCCACCGCCAGCGATATGGCGCGACGCAGTGCGACCTTGTGCGGCTCGTAGCCACCGACCACCGGGTTCTCCATCTGGAAGTACGACACGGCGACGTCGGCGCGCAGGTAGCGGTCGAGGACGATGCCGCGGCGCGCCAGGTCGGCCGACAGCCGGCCGTTGGGCACCACCTTCTCGGCGAAGTCGTTGGGCAGCCGCTCCAGCGTGTCGTGCTCCTGGTTCAGGAAGGCCAGGTAGCGCGGCTGCGGCTCCTCGATGATGGCGATCGCCACCCGGTCCACCAGCGGCAGGCGCCGGCCCTTGAGCCGCTGCGCGTCGGCCGCCAGGCGGGCGTCGCCGGCCGGGGCCCGCTCGTCGTAGAGCACCTCGCGGTAGTTCGGGTTGCGGGCCAGCACGATGCGCGCGCTGCGCCGCCACTCGGCCAGCACGAAGGGCCCGGTGCCCACCGGGTGCTCGTTGATCTTGTCGCCGTAGAACTCCACCACCTCGCGCGCGATACCGCTGACGATGGCGCCGTCGGTGAACAGCTGCAGGAAGCGCGGGTTCGGCTCGGCCAGCTTCACCTGGAAGGTGTAGCGGTCGAGCGTGCGCAGGCCTTCCACCGGCGTGTCGTACTCGAAGGGCTTCTTCTCGTTGAGCAGCTTCGTGCGCAGCTCCGACAGGCCCACGATCTTCGCGTTCTGGAACAGGTAGAGCTTGCCGCTCTTCCAGCGCGGGTCGTAGTGGCGCTTGATGCCGTAGACGTAGTCCTCGGCCACCAGCTCGCGCTTCTTCCCCTTGAACGCCGGGTCGTCGGCGTAGTGGATGCCGGGCTTGATGCGGAAGGTGAAGGTGCGGAAGTCGTCCGAGACCTCGGGCATCGCGGCCGCGGTGTTGGGCCGCATGCGCACCGGGTTGGCGAGGAATTCGTACTCCAGCGGGGCTTCGAAGATGCCCACCACCACGGTGTTGGAGTAGAGGTCGGTGACCTGCGCGGGGTCGAAGCCGCTCTCGGCGATGAGGAACGCGGTGCGCAGTTCCTTCGCCTGCGCCTTCGGCGGCGCCTGGGCGGGCGCCGCCTGTGCCGCGAGCACCAGGGCGGCCGCGCAGGCCAGCCGGAGCGGCAGGGAGATGGGATTCATGGAACGGGAAAGCCGGTCGGCCAGTGGCACGAAAGCTGCTGAGTCTAGGCGCGCCGGAGGCGTTCGCGTCACGGTGAACCCCCTATCCGCGAGGGGCGAGCGAGAGGGAAAAGCCCGGTCGGAACGGGAAGCGCGCGCCCCTACACTCGCCCATCCTCGAAAACCGCCCCGGGCCACGAGCCGCGGGGCCCCGGAGTGCCCAACGCATGGCCGCTTACCTGATACGGCGCCTGTGGCAGATGATCCCCACGCTGGCCGGCGTCATCCTGCTCGTCTTCTTCCTCTTCAAGTGGTTCGGCGGCGATCCCGCCGAGGTGCTGGCCGGCCTGAACGCGACGCAGGAGCAGGTCAAGGCGATCCGCCAGACCCTGGGCCTGGACGAGCCGGTGTGGTACCAGCTGTGGCTCTTCGTGAAGCAGGTGGCCACCTTCGACTGGGGCAAGAGCTGGGCCACCAACGAGGCCGTGGCCAACCTGTTCGCCACGCGGCTGCCGGCCACGCTGACGGTGATGATCCCGATCCTCATCCTCGACGTGCTGCTGGCGCTGCCGATCGCGATGTACGTGGCCTACCGCCGCGGCAGCCTGACCGACCGCGTGATCATGGTCACCACGACCATCGCGCTGTCGATCAGCTTCCTGGTCTACGTGATCGTCGGCCAGTACGTGTTCGGCTTCCAGCTCGGCTGGTTCCCGGTGCAGGGCTGGAGCGACAGCACCTGGACCAACCTCACCACCTACGTGCCGCTGCCGGTGCTGCTGGCGGTGATGGTGGGCCTGGCGCCGCAGACGCGGCTGTACCGTAGCTTCTTCCTCGACGAGCTCGGCCACGACTACGTGCGCACCGCGCGCGCCAAGGGCATGACCGAGGGCGTGGTGCTGTTCCGCCACGTGCTGCGCAACGCGCTGATCCCGATCCTCACCAACATCGGCCTCAGCCTGCCCGGCATCTTCGTCGGCAGCTTCCTGATCGAGACCTTCTTCTCCATTCCCGGCCTCGGCCGCGAGGTGCTGCTGGCGGTGAACCGCAGCGACTTCCCGGTGATCCAGGCCACCACCATCTACCTGGCCGTGCTGACGATGCTGATCAACCTGCTGACCGACATCGCCTACAAGGTCGCCGACCCGCGCGTGGTGCTCAAGTGAACAGCGCCGTGCTCAACCCCTCCGCCGACGGCTCCGCCGCCGACCTGCAGCAGAAGAGCGAAGGCGTCTGGCATGCCGCCTGGCGCCGCTTCAAGTCCGACCGCGTCGGCCTCTACGCCTCGTGGGTGGTGCTGTTCTTCCTGCTGCTGATCGTGCTGTCGGCCAGCGGCCTGATCGCGAAGAACTGGCAGAAGGAGGTGGGCGTGCCCAACGCGCCGCCCACGCTGCTGGGGCCGGCGCCGCCGCAGGCCAACAGCGTCATCGACGTGCCCAAGGGGCCCAACGTGGACCTGTCGGACATCGACCCGCTGGCACCGCGCTACAAGGAGTGGGCCGAGCGCGCCAAGCAGTTCCAGACCGCCGAGGCGCCGCGCGCCCAGACGCTGCCCTTCGGCGGCGACCGGCTCGGCCGCGACGTGCTGGCCAAGGCCATCAAGGGCACCGAGGTGTCGGTGTTCGTCGGCGTCGCTGCAGCCGTGGTCGCGGCGCTGATCGGCACCGTGCTGGGCGCCTTCGGCGGCTTCTTCGGCGGCAGGATCGGCGACGCGCTGGAGTGGCTCTACAACGTCTTCGAGAGCATCCCGAACATCCTGCTGATCTTCGCGTTCGCCGCGGCGCTGAAGACGCGCGGCGTCGAGACCGTGGTGGTGATCCTCGCGCTCACCGGCTGGAGCGGCATGTACCGCCAGGTGCGCGCCGAGTTCATCAAGCACAGCAGCCGCGAGTACGTGCGCAGCGCCGAGGCCATCGGCGCCAGCTTCTCGAGCCGCATGTTCCGGCACATCCTGCCCAATGTGAGCCACGTGATCCTGGTGCGCATGAGCCTGCTCACCGTGGCCTTCATCAAGGCCGAGGTGATCCTGTCGTACCTGGGCATCGGCGTGCGTGTCGACCAGGTCAGCTGGGGCTCGATGCTGGCGGAAGCCCAGGCCGAGCTGATCCTCGGCTACTGGTGGCAGCTGGCCGCGGCCACGCTGTTCATGGCGGTGTTCGTCACCGCGTTCTCGATGATGACCGACGCGCTGCGCGACGCGCTCGATCCGAAACTCCGCGGCCTGGAGAAATGAACCACCCCCGCAGCGGCTTCGCCGCTCCCCCTCGAGGGGGCGACGCCAGCGGCCCGGCAAAGCCGGTTCCGCGGCGCCCGCTCGATGCAGAACGTTCCCGCTGGAGCCACTGAATGCTTCTTTCGATCCAGGACCTGAAGGTCAGCTTCCGCATGGGCCGCGGCGTGGTCGCCGAGGCCGTGAAGGGCGTCAGCTTCGACGTGCCCGAACACAGCACCGTGGCGCTGGTGGGCGAGTCGGGCTCGGGCAAGAGCGTCACCGCGATGAGCGTGCTGAACCTGCTGCCCGACAACGCGGTGCGCAACGGGCGCATCCTGTGGCAGGGGCAGGACCTGCTGCACGCCGACCTGTCCTCGCTGCAGGCCATGCGCGGCAAGGACATCGCCTGCGTGTTCCAGGACCCGATGAGCTCGCTGAACCCGGTGTTCAGCGTCGCCAAGCAGCTCACCGAACCGCTGATGAAGCACATGAAGCTCGGCAAGCGCCAGGCGCTGGCGCGCGCCGAGGAACTGCTGGCCGAGGTGGGCATCCCCGAGCCGAAGCGGCGCCTGGCCAGCTACCCGCACGAGATGAGCGGCGGCCAGCAGCAGCGCGTGATGATCGCGATGGCGCTGGCCTGCGAGCCCAGGCTGCTGATCGCCGACGAGCCCACCACGGCGCTCGACGTGACGATCCAGCGCCAGATCATCGAGCTGCTGGCGAAGCTGCAGGACAAGCACCGCATGAGCGTGCTGTTCATCAGCCACGACCTCGGCCTCGTCGGCGAGATCGCGAAGCAGGTGGTCGTGATGCGCCACGGCGCCATCCGCGAACAGGGCCCCGTGCGCGAGATCTTCGAAGCGCCCAAGGACAGCTACACCAAGGCGCTGCTGGCCTGCCGTCCCAGCCTGGAAGGCAACCCGGCGCGGCTGATGGTGATCGACGACCACATCGCCGGCCGCGCCGCGGCCACCGAGGCCAAGGCCAAGGATCCGGCCGCGCCGGTGGTGCTGGAGGTGCGATCGCTGGCCAAGAGCTTCTGGCTCAAGCAGGGCGTGTTCGGCAAGCGCGAGTTCAAGGCGGTGCAGAACGTCAACTTCCAGCTGCGCAAGGGCCACACGCTCGGCGTGGTGGGCGAGTCGGGCTCGGGCAAGACGACGATGGGCCTGACGCTGCTGCGCCTGCACGAGCCGACCAGCGGCGAGGTGATGTTCGACGGCAAGAACCTGCTGAAGCTCTCGGACCGCGAGCGCCAGCAGATGCGCCGGCGCATCCAGATCGTCTTCCAGAACCCGTACGCGAGCCTGAACCCGCGCTTCACGATCGGCCAGACGCTGGTCGAGCCGATGGCCATCCACGGCATCGGCAAGGACGTGGCCGAGCGCGAGCAGCGGGCCCGCGCGCTGCTCGAGAAGGTGGGCCTGGACGGCCGCGCCTTCGGCAAGTACCCGCACGAGTTCAGCGGCGGCCAGCGCCAGCGCGTGGCGATCGCGCGCTGCCTGACGCTGAACCCCGAGGTGCTGGTGCTGGACGAGGCGGTGAGCGCGCTCGACGTGTCGGTGCAGGCCCAGGTGCTGAACCTGCTGAAGGACCTGCAGGACGAATTCGGCCTGTCCTACGTCTTCATCAGCCACGACCTGGCGGTGGTGCGCTTCATCAGCGACGAGGTGCTGGTGATGAAGGACGGCCAGGTGGTGGAGCAGGCCAGCGCGCAGCAGATCCTGGCCGCGCCGCAGCAGGAGTACACGAAGCGGCTGATGGCGGCGGTGCCGCGCGGGTACCAGGCGGCCGCCTGATCCGAAGAGGCGGCCGTTGCGCCGCCTACAGGTCGCCGGGAATCGTCTCGTCGACCAGCCGCTTCAGGTCGTCGGCGCGCATCTGCTGCGTGCCGGCGTGCAGCCGGAAGTACTCGGTGACGGCGACGTGGTGCACCACGTCGCGCAGGTTCAGCGCCCGGCTCACCGGCCAGGCGGCGAAGTTCTGCTCGGCCTGTTCGAGCGCCCGCTCGACGGCTTCGGCGTCGCCACCCAGCGCCACGCCCACGATGCGCCGGTACAGCGCCGGGCCGGCGAGACCCGGTTCGTTGCCCTGCAGACGCTGGCTCAGCGCCAGCAGTTCGCGGCAGCGGCGGCTCACGTAGCGGCGCTCGCGCCGGGCGGCCCACCAGCGGGTCAGCGGCCCGGCGCTGGAGGTGCGGGCGGGTTGTGCATCGCGGGCGGCGGCCAGGGGCATGGGGTGGTCTTTCGGTCTCGTGCCGGTATACGGCCAGGCCGAGAAGAAATTCCCGCCCCGTAGGGAAGTCGTGTACGCCGGCACTCAAGTTTCCCCACGGCCTCGACGAAAAGAGAGTGTCCCGGCGCGGCCGCCCCAGGCGCGCGCGGGTGTCGAGCAACCTGCGGAGCCACTTTCCATGCACTTCCCCCGTCGTACCGCCCTCCTGCTGGCCGCCGCCCTGTGCTGCGGCGGCGCCGTCCACGCCGCCGACGACCGCGGCAGCAAGGACGAGGCCAAGGCCATGGTCGATGCCGCCTTCGAGCACATCAAGAAGGTCGGCGCCGAGAAGGCCTACAAGGACTTCACCACCGACAAGGCCGCCTGGACCAAGAAGGACCTCTACGTGATGGTCTACGACTCCAAGGGCGTCGCGCTGGCGCACGGCGCCAACGAGAAGCTGGTCGGCAAGGACATGAGCGCGGTCAAGGACGCCAACGGCGTGCCCATCGTCGGCGGCATGGTGGCGCTGGCGGCCAAGGGCGGCGGCTGGTTCGACTACGACTGGCCCGATCCCCTGACCAAGAAGCTGATGCCCAAGAGCACCTATGCGCGCAAGCAGCCCAACGGCGAGGGTTTCGTCGGCGTGGGCATCTATCGCTGACACGCGCAACGAGCTTCCAGAGAGGGCACGCACCATGCGGCAGTTCCTGCGCAACGCGTCCATCGGCCTGAAGGTGTCGCTGGCGCCGGCCTTCGCCATCCTGTGCCTGGCCGTGGTGGCCGGCACGGGCTGGTGGGCCAACCGCTCGCTCAACGCCGAACTGCGCACCGTGGGCGAAGCGGGCGTGGGCCGCATCGTGCGCGCCGACGCCTACGCGCGCCAGCTCACCGAGCTGCACCAGGCGGTCTACCAGAGCCTCACCTGGGAGGCCGTGGGCCAGCGCGCCGACAAGCTCAAGGCCTTCGACGACGCGCTGCTGGCCCGGCTCAAGGAGTTCCAGGCCAGCATCCGCACCGGCGCCGAGGACACGGGCTTGAGCGAGCAGCAGCACGCGCTGATGGCCGAGTTCGTCAAGGGTTTCGCCGCCTATGCCAAGGTGGCCGCCGACACGGTGGACATCAAGGGCGCGGGCGTGGCCACGGCGGCCAGCTACGTCGTCACGCTGGACATCGAATACCGCAAGACGCTGGACCTGATCCAGAAGTTCGTGAAGGCCGAGGTCGACGCCACGGCCGCGAGCGTGGCCGACGCCAACGCCCTGTCGTCGCGCAACGGCGCGGTGATCGGCGGCGTCAGCGCTGCCGCGCTGCTGCTGGCCGGCTTGCTGGCCTGGGCGCTGGCGCGCGCCATCAGCGAACCGCTGAACCAGGCCGCGCAACTGGCCGGCCGGCTGGCCCAGGGCGACCTGAGCGCGCAGGCCGAGGTGACGTCCAGCGACGCCACCGGCCGCGTGCTGGCGGCGCTGTCCGAGGTGTCGGGCAACCTCAACGGCATCGTCGGCGACGTGCGCCGCACAGCCGAGGAGATCAGCACCGCGTCGGGCGAGATCGCCGGCGGCAACAGCGACCTGTCGGCGCGCACCGAGAGCAGCGCCTCCGCGCTGCAGCAGGCGGCGGCGTCGATCGAGGAGCTGTCGGCCACGCTGCGCACCAGCGCCGACAACGCGCGCACCGCCAACCAGCTGGCGCACGACGCCAGCAGCGCGGCGCAGGAAGGCGGCGTGATCGTGGCCGACGTGGTGAGCACGATGGACGCGATCAACCGCCAGGCCAAGAAGATCGGCGAGATCATCGGCACCATCGACGGCATCGCGTTCCAGACCAACATCCTGGCGCTCAACGCCGCGGTGGAGGCGGCACGCGCCGGTGAACACGGCCGCGGCTTCAACGTCGTGGCCAGCGAGGTGCGCAGCCTGGCGCAGCGCAGCGCCGAGGCGGCGCGCGAGATCCGCTCGCTGATCGGCTCCAGCGTCGAGCAGATCGACGCCGGCGCCGGCAAGGTGCAGGGCGCCGGCCAGGCGATGCAGCGCATCGCCGACGCGATCCAGCGCGTGACGCAGACCGTCGAGGACATCTCGCGCGCCAGCGCCGAGCAGGCCAACGGCATCGCCCAGGTCAACCAGACCGTGGCCGAGATGGACCGCTCGACGCAGCAGAACGCCGCGATGGTGGAACAGGCCAGCGCCGCCACCGAATCGCTGCGCCAGCAGGCCGCGCACCTGGTGGCGCTGCTGACACGCTTCCGCACCGCCTAGGTGCCTGGGCGGCGCAGCCGCCCTGGCACCCAGGCGCTGGCGGGGTACACGGCTCCCCCGAGCCCCCTCCGTGAGGGGGCTCCAGCTCGTTGGACGGCACCCTCCAGCCTCCCTCCAGGAGGGAGGCTCCAGTCGGTCTGACAAGGGCATGGGCTAGAGAAAGTCCGGCCCGCCCGCGAGCACGCGCTGCGGGTCGTGCAGCGCCTTCAACTTCTGCAGCCGCCCGAGCTGCGGCCCGTAGTGCGCCACCCAGTCGGCAGCCGCCATCGGCAGCGCGCTGATCGGGTAGTGCGTGCCGCCCAAAGCGCGGCAGCGCTCGAACAGCTGGCGGTTGAAGGCCAGCACCTGCGGCAGCACCGGGCTGCCCGCGGGCAGCGAACGCAGGATGCCGAAGCCGAACGCCACCTTCGACTGCGGCGCGCGGAACAGCGGCCGCGTGAAGAGCTGCGGGCGCATCGGGATCATCAGCAGCGAGAAGCTGTCGCCGGCGGTCAGCGGGCGCAGCGTCTGCTGCACCTCGGCGACGAAGCCGTCCACCGCCGGGTACGGCAGCATCAGGTCGATCCACGGATGAATCTGGGTGGCGGCGCGGTCGGGCACGCGGTTCGCGAAGTCGGCGAAGGCCAGGTCCTCGAAGCTCGCGAACGCGCGCAGGTCGCGCAGGCCGTCCAGCAGCGCCGGGTCGGGCACGGCCGGCGGCGCGTAGTAGCTGCCCACCTGCAGCGCATGCACCCAGCCGCCGCCCTGCGGCACGGCGAAGGCCTCCAGCACCTCGAAGCGGCCGTCCTCGGCCAGCCGCGCGGTGTCGGCCGTCAGCGTGGGCCCGTCGGGGTAGATCAGCGTCGCGACGCGGATGCGCGGCGGCGCCGGCTGCAGGCGCAGCGTGGCGCGCACGATCAGCGCCACCTGGCCCTGCCCGGCCAGCGCGGCCTCGAACAGCTCCGGCCGCAGCGCCGGCGAGCACGCGAGCCACTCGCCGCTGCCCGTCACCACCTGCAGCGCCAGCACGTTGTCCACCTGCGCGCCGTGGCGGTGCGTCATGCAGCCGATGCCACCCACCGACAGGGTGCCGCCGACGGTCTGGCCGATGAAGTCGGTGAGCGCGGGTGGCATCAGGCCCTGTGCCAGCGTGGCCTGCAGCAGCGCGCTCCAGCGCATGCCGGCATCGACCTCGACACGGTCGGCCTCGATCGCGTGCAGGGTCTGCAGCGTGCTCAGGTCGATCACCACGCCGGCCTGCAGCTGGCTCTGGCCGAACACCGTGTGGCCGCGCCCGCGGCCCACCACGCGGATGCCGTGCCGGCTGGCGAAGGCCAGCAAGCGCGAGACATCGGCCACCGAGCCGGGCTTCAGCACCGCCAGCGGCTGTTCGCTGACGATGAGGCCGTAGTCCTTCGCGTAGTCGCTGCGCGTCGGCTCGTCCAGCAGCAGCTGGCCGTCCAGGTGCGGCAGGCCGTGGAAGACGTGGCGCGCGACGCCGTCGTCCGCGCCCACCCAGCGGCCGGCGGCGGCGTCGAAGCCGATCACCGCGGCGCCCGCGCCGATGGCGCCCAGCAGGCCGCGCCGTGTCAGAGAAGAGGAGGGTCGTTGCATTGCGGCCCCCTCAGCGCAGCTTCTTCATGTAGGCCACCATGTCGTCCTGGTCCTGCTGGGTCAGCACGATGGGCGAGACGGCGGCGAAGAAACGCGCGTAGTGGCGCGCCACGTCTTCGAGCGTGCGGGCCGAGTTGTCGTGGAAGTAGGGCGCGGTGCGCGCCACGCCCCACAGCGTGGGGATCTTGAACGCGTTCATGCTCTCGGCGTCGTTGGCCTTGCCGGTGATCAGCGCGCGGCCGGGGTCGGGGCTGGTGACCGCGGTGACGCTGCCGTCCGGGTTGCGGAACAGGAAGTCGTGCTGCGGGTTGCCGGCGCTGTTGAACTCCGACACCCCCACCGACTGGAAGCGCCCGCCGCGCCGGAACGGCGGTGCGGGCAGGAACTCGTTGGTCTCGTTGAGCATCGGCCCGCTGTGGCAGCCGGCGCACAGGCCGTCCTTGAAGTCGCCGGCGGGCGGCAGGTTGGGCGGCAGGTCGACGAAGAAGCGGCGGCCGCGCTTCTCGGCCTCGGTCTCGCCCAGCGGCAGTTCGGGGCGCGCGCCGCCGAGCGCGAACGCACGCAGTTCCGGCGAGCTGAAGAAGGGCGCGGTGCGCTGGAACGAGGCGATGAGGTCCAGCTCCAGTGGCGTCGGCTCGCGCGTGCCGTGCGCGTGGTCGGCGATGGCGCCGCGCGCCTGCGCGGGCAGGTCGGGCTGGCGGCCGTCGAGCATCAGCACCGGGTCCAGCGCCGGCGTGTTCAGCGTCGACGGGATGCCGCGCCGCAGCACCACGCTGCGCGCCTTCGGGTCGTTCGCCAGGCTCACGTTGTCCGGCAGCGCGATGCGCACCAGCACCGTGGCCTTCTCCAGCATGCGGGTGCTGCCGTTCCCTGCGCCATCGTCGCTGCCGTCGGCCAGGAACAGCGGGTCGCCCGGGTTGGCCTTCAGCCGCGCCTGCGCGTCCTCGGGCGACACGGTGCCGGTGTCGCGCGAGTGGCAGGTCAGGCAGGTGCGGCCGTTGCCGCCGAAGGTCTCGTGCTCGAAGAGGCGGCGGCCCTCGGTCTCGGCATCGGCCGGCGTGCGCGGGCGGGCGGCTGCTACGCTGGCCGGCGCCGTGTCGGCGGCCGGCGCGCTGTCGTTGCCGCCGCAGGCGGCCAGGGCCGCGGCGCCGGCCAGCAGCGTGAGGGCCCATCGGAGGGGGCCGCGGGGCGGGAAGGGAGTTCGCATGCGTGTCCTGTGCGTCAAGGCAAGGCCATGCAGTCTCCGGAGCGCGCGCACGCCGGTCTTGGAGATTTGCGGCAGCCGCCGCGCCACCCCCTAACGTGTCAACAGCGCGCGCAGCAGCTCGGCTTCCACCACCGGCTTGGCGACGAAGCCGTTCATGCCCGCGGCATCCGCCTGCGCGCGCTCGTGCTCCAGCACCGCGGCCGAGAGCGCGAAGATCGGCAGCGCCGCGGTGGCGGGGTCGGCGCGCAGCGTGCGCGTGGCGGCCAGGCCGTCCACCACCGGCATGTGCAGGTCCATCAGCACCGCGTGCAGCGTGGTCGCGTGCGCGCGCGCCAGCGCCACCGCCTTCTCGCCGTCGTCGGCCTCCAGCACCTCGGCGCCCAGCCGGCGCAGCATCGCGCCGACGATCAGCATGTTCACCGGGTTGTCTTCCGCCACCAGCACGCGCCGCCCGGCCAGCGCGGGCGCCGCGGGGTCGTTCGCCGCCTGCCCGGCCTCGGGCGCCGCCACCGGCGGCAGCGGCAGCTCGGTCCAGAAGGTGCTGCCGCTGCGGCCGTCGCTTTCCACGCCCACCTCGCCGCCCATGCGCTCGGCCAGCAGGCGGCAGATCGACAGCCCGAGCCCGGTGCCGCCGAAGCGCCGCGTGGTGCTGCTGTCGGCCTGCGCGAAGGGCTTGAAGAGGCGCTCGCGCGCCTCGGGCGCGATGCCCACGCCGCTGTCGTGCACCGAGAGCCGCACGCGGCCGCCCGCGGCCGGTTCCACCGTCACCGTGATGCCGCCGCGCGGCGTGAACTTGAGCGCGTTGCCGAGGAAGTTCGACAGGATCTGCCGCACCCGCACCGGGTCGCCGCGCACCGCGTGCGGCACCGCCGTGTCGATGGTGCAGTGCATCTGCAGGCCGCGCTCGCGGCCCAGCGTGGCGAAGCTGCGGAAGGTGCTGCTGACCACGCCGTGCAGGTCGAACTCGATCTGCTCCACCTGCAGGTGGCCGGCCTCGATCTTGGACAGGTCCAGCACGTCGCTGACGATGCCGGTGAGCAGCTCGGCGGCGTCGATCAGGTGCTGCAGGTATTCGCGCCGGCGCGCCTCGTCCAGCCCCGCCGGCTGCAGCAGCCGCGCCAGGCCCAGCACGCCGTTGAGCGGGGTGCGGATCTCGTGGCTCATCGTCGCCAGGAAGGCGCTCTTGGCCTGGTTGGCGGCCTCGGCCTGCTGCTTGGCGTCGGCCAGTTCCTGGGCCGCGCGGCGCCGTTCGGTGATGTCCTCGGCGATCCAGATCGTGCCGCTCTCGCGCGGGCGCGCCGCGTCCACCGGCCGGGCCCGCAGGCGCACCGCGATGCGCTGGCCGTCGGGCCGCTCGATCTCGCGCACGATGTCGATCGGGCGCCCGAGCTGCTGGCGTTCGTCGCTCTTGCGCTTGAAGGCGTCGTAGTCCGCGGCCTCGGGGAACATCACCGCGGTGCGCTGGCCGGCGAGCGAGCCCTGCGGCAGCCCGAAGATCGCCTCCCAGCTCGGGTTCACGCGTTCGAAGCGCCGCTCGCGCACCAGCGCGATGCCGACGCTGGCGTTGTCGAGGATGGCGTCGCTGAGGCGGCGCGCGCGGTCGATGTCGGTGACGTCGCGCGCGGTCAGCACGGCCACGCGGTCGCCGTGCCAGTCGAAGGCGGCGGCGGACAGCAGCATGTCGTGCGCCGCGCCGTCGGGCGCGTAGACCACGCTGCGCAGGTCGCGCACCAGGCCGCCGGGCTCCAGCGCGTCGCGCAGCCGGCGCAGCTCGGCGGCATCGCGCCACAGGCCCAGCGCCAGCGCGTTGCGGCCCAGCACCTCGGCCTCGGGCCGGCCGGCGAAGGCGACGAAGCCGGCGTTGGCGACCAGGATCGCGCCGTTGTCCAGCCGCACCACCGCGATCGGCTCCGGGCTCATGTGCACCAGGCGGTCGAGCATGGCCTCGCTGCGCTGCTTCTCGCGCGCGGCCTGCACCTCGGCGGTGACGTTGTGGCTGACGCCGCGCCAGCCGGCGAAGCGCCCGGCCGCGTCGTGCACCGGCTCGCCGCTGCCGCGCACCGCCAGCAGCGTGCCGTCGGCGCAGCGGTAGTTCGTCAGGCGGTCGCGGAAGGGGCGGCGCGCCGCCAGCTCGACGCGCATCCGCGCGGCATCGTCGTCCTCCACCAGCTGCGGCCCGCCGGGCTGGCCCAGCTGCAGGAACTCGGCCACGGTGCGGCCGGTGCGCGCCTCGAACGAGGGCGAGATCTGCGTCAGCCGGCCGCGCGCGTCCATCTCCCAGGTCCAGTCGCTGCCGATGCGCAGCAGCTCGGCCAGGCGCGCGCGCTCGGCCGCGGCGGCGCGCAGCGCGCCCCCCAGCACGTGGTGCAGCAGCAGCGCGGCCAGGAAGGCGGTGCAGGCCAGCGCCAGGTGGCCCACGGCCACGTCGTAGAGCGCGCGCTGCACCGGGCCCGTGTCCAGCCAGCCGCGGGCCTCGCCCCAGGCCATCGCCAGCGTGGCGGCGGCATAGGCCAGCGCCATCGCCGCGGCGGTGCGCAGGCCCACCGCGGCGCCGGCCAGCGCCACCAGCAGCGCCACCGCGGCCATGGCCTGCGCGCGCAGGCCGAGGCCGCTGTCCCAGGCGTACAGCGACAGCGCCAGCGTGCCGCCCACCAGCAGCGCCGCATTGGCCCAGCGCGGACGGCCCGCGCGCTGGAACAGCAGGCCGCCGGCCGCGGCCAGCAGCAGCATCGCGCCGAAGCGCAGGCGCGGCCCGGCCAGGCCCGAGAGGTTGCCCGCCAGCCAGGTGGCCGCGGCCACCGCGCCCAGCAGCAGGCCCACGCCGGCCAGGAACAGCGCCAGCAGCTGCGCCACCTGCGCCGGCTGCAGCAGCTGCGGGCCGCCCCGGGTGGCCTCAGCGTCCGGCAGGGGTGCCATCGGACGGCACGGCGATGAGCGGCATCGTGCGGCGCCCCGGCGCCGCGCTGCGCGCGCGCAGCTGGCCGCAGCCGGCGTCCACGTCCTGGCCCGCCGACTGGCGCAGCTTGGTCAGGATGCCGCGCCGGTGCAGGGTGCGCGCCAGCTCGGCGGCGGCTTCGCCGGGCGGGCGCCGGTAGGGCAGGCCGTCGACGTGGTTGTACGGGATCAGGTTCAGCACCGCGCGCCGGCCCGCGAACAGGCGCACCAGGCCCTCGACCTCGTCGGCGCCGTCGTTCACGCCTTCGAGCAGCGTCCACTGCACCTGCAGCGGGTGGCCGCTGGCACGCGCATAGGCGTCGCCCTGCGCCATCAGCTCGTCGGGCGTGATGCGCGGCGCGCGCGGCAGCAGCTCGGCGCGGCGCGAGGCCAAGCTGCTGTGCAGCGACAGCGCCAGCGCCGGCCGCACCTGGCCGGGCGCCAGCGCCATCAGGCGCGCGAAGAGGCGCTCGTCACCCACGCTGGACAGCACCAGGTTCTTGTGCCCGATGCCACCGGCGGTGCCCAGCAGCTCGATGGCCTCCAGCACCGCGTCGAGGTTGTGCGCGGGCTCGCCCATGCCCATGAACACCACCTTGTCCACCGCACGCAGCAGCCGGGCGCGCACCACCTGCGCCACGATCTCGGCGCTGCCCAGCTGGCGCTGCAGCCCGCCCACGCCCGTCATGCAGAAGCGGCAGCCCACCGCGCAGCCCACCTGCGTGCTGACGCACAGGCCGGCCGGGCCGCTGGCGCCGTGGCGCTGCGGGCGCTCGGGCGGCAGCAGCACGGCTTCCACCGTCTGGCCGTCGAACAGGCGCAGCAGCAGCCGCGCCGAACCGTCGGCCGCCGGGTGCTGCGACTGCACCGTGGCCAGCGCGTGCAGCGCGTCCACCAGCGCCGGCAGCGGCTCGCGCAGCGTGCGCGGCAGGAAGTCCTGCGGGCGGCGCTTGCCCCCATCCTGCGGTTGGGCACGGGCCCAGCGCCGCAGCACACGCTCCTCGTGCAGCGGCAGCGCGCCGAGCTGGCGCAGCTGCTGGCGCAGTTCGGCAAGGGAGAGCGGGGCGGGCATCGGGAGCAGCATGGACCAGGGCCGGGGCCGCGAGCGTACCCCGTCCGCCGGCGGCGTGAAGAAAGGCAAAGGGCGGCCCTGCGACGTCGCCGGGCCGTGGCCTGCATCCGACAATCGGAAACATGCCCCGCGATCCCCGACCGCGCCACGCGCTGGCGCCTGCCCTGGCCGTTGCCTCGGCGTTCTGCACCCTGTCCGCCGCCGCCCAGACCGCACCCGCCGCGGCGGCCTCCGCCCCGGCGCCTGCCGCATCGGCGCCGCGCGCACCCGCGGCGGCCGCCAGCGCACCGGGCACCCAGCGCATCGAGATCACCGGCGGCCGCGAGAGCGACACCGAGCAGCGCCGCCGCAGCACCGCGGCCAAGATCGTGATCGGCCGCGAGGAGATCGACAAGTTCGGCGACGCCACGCTCGGCGAGGTGCTGCGCCGCCTGCCCGGCGTCACCACGCCCGGCGCGCCCGGCCGCGGCGGCCCGCCGCGCATGCGCGGGCTGGGCAACGGCTTCACGCAGCTGCTGATCGACGGCCAGCGCATCCCGCCCGGCTTCAGCCTCGAGAGCCTGACGCCCGAGCAGGTGGAGCGCATCGAGATCCTGCGCGCGCCCACCGCCGAGACCGGCGCACGCGCCATCGCCGGCACCATCAACATCATCACGCGCGAAGGCTTCAGGAAGCGCCTGAACGACGTGCGCATCGGCGTCGGCATCGAAAACGGCAAGCTCAGCCCGGGCGGCACCTGGACGCACAACGACAGCGCGGGCAACCTCGTCTACAACCTCACCGGCTCGCTGTTCAACCCGCACCGCCGCAGCCGCAACGAAAGCGTCACCGAGGTCACCGACGCGGCCACCGGCGCCTTGCTGGAGAACCGCATCGCGAACTCGTCCACCGACGAGGACCGCATCGGCGCCAACCTCAGCGGCCGCCTGCAGTGGCGCCTGGGCGGCGAAGGCAGCAGCGACTCGCTGGCGCTGATGCCGATGGTCTTCCACACGCGCAGCAAGAGCGACAGCGCCATCACGCAGCTGCAGCCGGTGACGCGGCCGCAGACCATCGACCTCTACGACTTCGCCGACAGCCACGCCGAGAACAGCTTCACCAACGCGCGCCTGGGCGCGCAGTGGCGCCAGCGCGTGGGCGCGGTGCGGCTGGAGCTGCAGGGCCACGCCGGCCGCGGCGTCGGCCGCAGCGACACGCTGCGCCACGAGTTCGACAACGGCAGCGCGCTGCCGCGCCGCGTGCTGGAGGATCACAGCCGCTCGCGCGAGGACAGCCTGGCGCTGAACCTCAAGGGCTCGGGCCTGGCCGGCGGCGGCGAGTCCGGCGGCGAGCACAGCCTCGTGAGCGGCGTCGAGATCGACACCGCGCGCCGCACCGAGACCCGCAGCAACCTGCAGGACGGCCAGGCACTGCTCACCGACTTCGGCGACAACCTGAAGGCCAGCACGCTGCGGCTGGCCACCTACGCGCAGGACGAATGGAACACGTCGCCGAACTGGGGCTTCCATGCCGGGCTGCGCTGGGAGGGCATCACGACGCGTGGCGACACCGGCCAGAGCGGCGACGATGCGCGGCCGCAGAACCGCACCAGCGTCTGGACGCCGCTGCTGCACGCGGTGTGGAAGCCCGACCCGAAGAAGCGCGACCAGCTGCGCCTGAGCCTCACGCGCAGCTACCGCAGCCCGCCCACCGGCAGCCTGATCGCGCGGCCGTCGATCAACCGCGACGCGCCGCCCTCGGGGCCGAACCAGATCAACACCGCCGACAGCGCGGGCAACCCCAACCTCAAGCCCGAGCTCGCCACCGGCATCGACCTCGCGGCCGAGCGCTACCTCGACGGCGGCGGCGTGCTCAGCGCCAACCTCTTCCACCGCAACATCACGAACCTGATCCGCAGCCAGCTGGCGCTGGAGGACGTGTCCTGGAGCACCGCCCAGCGCTGGGTGCGGCGGCCGCAGAACATCGGCGACGCCACCACCTCCGGCCTCGAGCTCGAGGCCAAGTTCCGCCTCGACCAGGCCATCGACGGTGCGCTGCCGGTGGAGCTGCGCGCCAACGCGGCCTTCTACACGTCGAAGGTCAAGTCCATCCCCGGCCCCGACAACCGGCTCGACCAGCAGGCCAAGGCCACCGCCAACGCCGGCGCCGACTACCGGCTGCGCGGCACGCCGCTGACGCTCGGCGGCAACGTCAACTGGGTGCCGGGGTACACGACGCGGCTCGAAGCGGCGCAGACCGCCACCGTCAGCACCAAGGTGGTCTGGGACGCCTACGCGCTGTGGACCTTCAACCCGGCCACCGCGCTGCGCGTGCTGGCCAACAACCTGGCGCCGCGCGACTACACCAACAGCTCGGTCACCGACGTGGCGGTGGCCGGCGCCACCGAGCGCACCAGCGTGCGCAGCACCGGGCCGAGCTACGTGAACTGGCAGCTGCGGCTGGAGCTGAAGCTGTAGGGGTTGATCCGGGCGCGGGCAGGGCCCGCGGGCGCGGCACACTGGCGCGATGAAGACCACGCCTCGATTCCACCGTCGCCGCCTGCTGCTCGCCGCTGCCTCGCTGCCCCTCGTGCCCCTGCTCGCCCGTGCGCAAGGCGCGTGGCCGAACAAGCCCGTGCGCATCGTCGTGCCCTTCGCGGCCGGCGGCACCACCGACATCCTGGCACGCGCCATCGCCCCCGAGCTGCAGCGCGCGTTCGGCCAGCCCTTCGTCGTCGACAACAAGCCCGGCGCGGGCGGCAACAACGGCGCCGCCGAAGTGGCCAAGTCGGCGCCCGACGGCTACACGCTGCTGATGGGCACGGTGGGCACGCACGCCATCAACCCGGCGCTGTACCCGAAGATGCCTTACGACCACGTGAAGGACTTCGTGCCGGTCACGCTGGTGGCCGGCGTGCCCAACGTGCTGGTGATGAACCCGGCCTCGGCGCAGCGCTACAAGGTCGAGAACGTGGTCGACCTGATCCGCGCCGCCAAGGCCAACCCGGGGCGGCTCAACGTCGCCAGCTCGGGCAACGGCACCTCCATCCACCTCTCGGCCGAGCTCTTCAAGACGCTCACCGGCACCTTCATGCTGCACCTGCCGTACCGCGGCTCGGGGCCGGCGCTGATCGACCTGATCGCCGGCAACGTCGACCTGATGTTCGACAACCTGCCGAGCGCGATGCCGCACATCCGGTCGGGCAAGCTGAAGGCGCTGGCGGTCACCAGCGGCCAGCGCTCGCAGGCGCTGCCCGAGCTGCCCACCATCGCCGAGGCCGGCGGCGCGCTGCTGCGCAACTACGAGGCGAGCTCGTGGTTCGGCCTGCTGGCACCGGCCGGCACGCCGGCCGAGATCGCCAACCGCGTGCAGCAGGAGGTGGCGAAGTCGCTGGCGCAGCCGGCCATCAAGGATAGGCTGCAGGCGCAGGGCGCCATTCCCAGCGGCAACACGCCGGCCGAGTTCGCGAAGCTGATCGACGCCGAGACGAGGAAGTGGGCCCAGGTCGTCAAGGCCTCGGGCGCGAAGATCGACTGACGACGTCGGCGCCGCGGCCCGGGTTCTTACCGGGGCGTCGATCACATTTCTGTCACGTCATTTCCGGTGTAAGGCCGGTGCTCCCCGTTCGAGATGGCAGGAGCGACCTTGCGGGTCGCGCCCTCAATCATCGACATCGGAGAGACACCCCATGAGCCTGAACCTCCACCGCCGCCACGCGGCCCGCCTGCTGCTGGCGGCCGCGGCCGCCGCCACGCTGCTGGGCAGCGGCGGCGCGTTCGCCAGCGACGGCGACGACGACCGCGGCGAGAGCTGCAGCTGCAGCCTGCGCCACGGCAAGATCTTCATCAGCACCAACGCGCCCGCCGGCAACGAGGTGCTGGTCTACCAGCGCTCCGGCAGCGGCCCGGCCACCCTGCTCACGCGCTTCGCGACGCAGGGCACCGGCACCGGCGCGGGCCTGGGCTCGCAGGGCGCCGTGACGCTGAGCGACAACGGCCGCTACCTGTTCGTCGTCAACGCCGGCTCGAACACGCTGTCGACCTTCCTGCTCGGCGCCAGCGGCGGCCTGGTGCTGAAGTCGGTGGTGGACAGCGGCGGACTCACGCCCACCAGCGTCACCGAGCGCGATGGCCTGGTCTACGTACTGAACGCCGGCGGCGCCGGCGGCGTGGCGGGCTTCCGCAACGTGCGCGGCACGCTGGTGCCGGTGGCCGGTTCGAACGGCACGCTGTCGGCCACCAGCGGCACCGCGCCGGCGCAGGTGGGCTTCAGCAGCGACGGCGACGTGCTCGTGGTCACCGAGCGCGCCACCAACAAGCTCACCAGCTTCACGGTGCGGCGCGACGGCTCGCTGGCGGGCAAGACCGTCACCAACTCCTCGGGCGCCACGCCCTTCGGCTTCGCGTTCACGCGGCGCGACGTGCTGGTCGTCTCCGAGGCGCCCGGCAGCAGCGTCTCGTCGTACCGCTTCAACGAGCACTCGGCGACGCCGCGCCTGGTCACCGGCTCGCTGCCGAACGGCCAGGGCGCGGCCTGCTGGATCGCGGTGACGCCCAACGGCCGCTACGCCTTCTCGGCCAACGCCGGCACCAGCAGCGTCAGCAGCTTCAACGTCGCGTCCAACGGCCAGCTGTCGCTGATCGCCGGCGCCGCGGGCCTCACCGGCCCGAACGCCGGCGCCATCGACATGGCGGTGTCGCCCGACGGCGAGCAGCTGCACGTGTTCGCCAACCGCGGGCTGCAGATCGTCTCGTTCACCATCGCACCGGGCGGCACGCTGCTGCCGCTGGGTTCGGTGGGCGGCATGCCCACGGGGTCGGCCGGGTTGGCCGCGAACTGAGAGACTTGCCGCCGCTTCCATCACCACGAGAAAGAAGAAGAGAGATGCGCATCCTCGTCATGGGCAGCGGCGGCGTCGGCGGCTACTTCGGTGGCCGCCTGGCGCAGGCCGGGTTCGACGTCACCTTCGTCGCCCGCGGCGCGCACGGCGCGGCGCTGCGCGAGCGCGGCCTGCGGCTGCAGAGCGGCGCCGGTGACCTGCACCTGCCGCAGGTGCAGGTCACCGAGGACCCGGCCGGCGCCGGCCCGGTGGACCTGGTGCTGTTCGGCGTGAAGCTGTGGGACACGCAGACCGCCGCGCAGGCGATCCGGCCGGTGCTGAAGCCGGACGCCGCGGTGGTCTCGTTCCAGAACGGCGTCGTCAAGGACGAGCTGCTGCGCGCGGCCCTCGGCGCGCGCCACGTGGCCGGCGGCGTGGCCTACATCGCGGCCACGATCGGCGAGCCCGGGCTGATCGTGCACAACGGCGCGATGGCGCGCCTGGTGTTCGGCGAACACGACGGCCAGCGCAGCGAGCGGCTGGCGGCCTTCGCCGACGCCTGCACGAAGGCCGGCATCGCGCACGAGCTCACGCCGCGCATCGGCCTGGCGTTGTGGGAGAAGTTCGTGTTCCTGGCCAGCTTCTCGGGCGCCACCACGCTGGCGCGCGCGCCCATCGCGGCGATCCGCGAGAACGCCGCCAGCCGCGCGTTCCTGCACGACCTGCTGCAGGAAGCCACCGCCGTCGGCATCGCCGAGGGCGTGCCGCTGGCGGCCGACTTCGCCGCCAACCGGCTGGCCTTCGTCGACACGCTGCCGCCCACGATGACCAGCTCGATGCACCACGACCTGCAGCGCGGCAGCCGGCTCGAGCTGCCCTGGCTGAGCGGCGACATCGTCGCGCGCGGCGAGCGGCTCGGCGTGCCGACGCCGGGCCATCGTGCGGTGGCCGCGATGCTGGCGCTGCATGCCGGTGGTCGCCCGGCCCCCTGAACCCGGGGGTCCACCCGGTCCGTCCGGTGCCCGCAGGGACAATCCCCTGACAGCACCGAAGGACCGGGGAGGTCGACCTTGAGCAAGCAGATCCGCGCATCCGTCACAGGCCTCGCAGCCGCCGCGCTGCTCCACGGCGCGCTGGTGGCGCCGGCGCGGGCCGAAGGCGGGCACGAGGCATCGATCGCCGGCGTGCGCATCACGCTCGTCGACCTGGATCCCGGCGACGGCATCGCGCCGGCGATCTCGTTCGCCGAAGGGGGCTTCATCGGCACCTGGCTGCCCGGGGACAGCCCCGGCGGCCTGGTGCAGACGCCGTTCGCGCTGGGCGACGCGGCCAGCGTGACGCGCAGTGCCGGCGCGCACACGGTGACCTTCAGCGTCTCGGCCGGCAGCCTGCTCGGGCCCGGCCCGGCGCCGGGCGCCACGGCCGTGCACGGCGGCAACGGTCCGGTGGGCCTGGCGGGCGAGGCCCAGGTGGTCTTCTCGGACTTCACGCTCACGCCGCACACCCGCATCGAGATCCGCGCCTTCGGCTCGGCCTCGACCGCGGGCTACGCGGGAGCGGGCGGCATCTTCGACGCCTGGGCCGGTGCCGGCGTCAACCTGTTCAGCCGCAGCCTGCAGCTGTCGTACGCACTGGACTTCGTCAACGCCTACAGCAACACCGGCGGGCCGGTGACGCCCTTCGAGGCGCGCGAGCTCTACGCCGCCTACGACAACGCGGCGGCGCTGCCCTTCACCGCGTCCGTCAGCGCGGTGGCCTATGTCGGCGCGCAGGAAGCCGCGCCGGTGCCCGAGCCCGCCGCCTGGCTGCTGCTGGCCACCGGCCTGCTGGCCCTGCCGCTGCTGCGCCGGCGCTAGCCCGCACGATGTGCCTGGCCGCGATCGCGCTGCAGCCGGGCGGGCGCTTCCCGTTCGTGCTGGCGTCCAACCGCGACGAGTTCTTCCATCGCGCCGCGGCCCCGCTGGCCTGGTGGCGTGACGAGACCGGCCACGAGCTGCTGGGCGGGCGCGACCTCTCCGCCGGCGGCACCTGGCTGGCGCTGAACCGCGCCGGCCGGCTGGCCTTCGTCACCAACGTGCGCGAGCCCGGCCGCGTGCTGGCGGGTTCGCCCTCGCGCGGCGAGCTGGTGCCGCGCTGGCTGGCCGCGCCGGGGCCGGCGCTGCTGCACGAGATGGCCGCGGTGCCGCGCAACGGCTTCAACTTCATGGCGGCCGAACTGAGTGGCGCGGCGGCCGCGCTCTGGTTCAGCAACCGGCCGCAGCCGCAGCAGCGGGCCCTCGATGCCGGCGTGCACGGCGTCTCGAACGCGGCGCTGGACACGCCGTGGCCCAAGCTGGTGGCGCTGAAGCAGCGGCTCGGCGATGCGCTGGCCTCGCACGCCGACCGCGCCGCTGTGCAGCAGGCGCTCTTCGACGCGCTCGCGCAGCGCCGGCCGGCGCCCGATGCCGAGCTGCCGGCCACCGGCATCCCGCTCGAGCGCGAGCGGGCGCTGTCGTCGGCCTTCATCCGCATCGAAGGCGAGGCCGGCGTCTACGGCACGCGCTGCTCGACGCTGGTGATCGTCGAGGCCGGCGCGCGCGGCGGGCGCCACGTGCACGTGCTGGAGCGCCGCTTCGCGACCAGCGGCGCGGTCGCAGGCGAGACCGCGCTCGCCTTCGAACTCAGTGCCGCCTGAGACGGGCGAGCCAGCCCAGCCACACCTCGCGCCGGATCTGCAGCAGCAGCGCACACGCCACCCACACGCCGCAGGCCAGCATGAAGAGCTCGCCGCCGTCGCTGCTGCCGTCGGTGTTCACCACCGCCACGCCGAGCGGCGTGAAGAGGTGGAAGAAGATCGCGCCGCTGATCACGCCCAGGCCCATCGCCGCGCCCAGCACCTGCACGGCGCGCTGCGACGACAGCCAGGCGCCCGCGATCAGCAGCAGCGAGGCGATCAGCTCGAAGCTGCCCACCACCTTCGCCGAGAAGATGCCGCCGGGCGCGAACACGCCGGGAAAGCCCAGCGACGCGGCCCACGGGTCGAGCTTGCCCTGGAAGATGTAGACCGTCTCCGGCGAACCGGTGAACTTGAAGAACAGCGACTGGATGAAGACGAAGGCGACATAGGCCGTCAGCAGCCAGTGGCCGTGGCGCGCGAACCAGGCCTTCATTTCTTCAGCAGCGCCGGGAACCTGGCGTCTGCCTCCTTGATGTAGCCCGAAGGATCCTGCGCCCACTTCGCCTGCACGCCGGCGTCGTAGTTCAGGTAGAGCTTGCCGTCGCGGATGGTGAACTGGTCGGGGTCCACCTTCACCAGGTAGCCCTGGGTCACGCCGTAGGCGCAGTAGCCGCCGTACTGCGGCGCGTACTTCTCGGGGCTGGCCTTGAAGAGGTCCAGGTTGGCCTGGCTGGCGAACTTCCACTTCGCGCCCATCCAGTCGGTGGCGAAGTTGTCGAGCCCCTTCACCGGCTTGCCGACGGTGAAGTAGGCCACCGTGTCGTAGCCGTTGATCGCGGTGTCGGTGCGCGTCGAGAAGATGCTGCTGTTGCGCAGCGTGTTGATCGGCGGCTCGGCGGACCAGGCGCTCGTCGTGGCGCCCGCGATCGACAGCGCGACGGCGCCGAGGCTGAGCAGGGAGTGGCGTTTCATTCAGGCGGTCTCCATCACGGGGGGCTGTGCGGCGACGCTGCGCGTGTGCGCCAGCGTCGCGGGGGCGATGCCGAAGCCCTCGCCGGGCAGCGGCAGGCCGTGCTGGCGCAGGTGCGGCACCAGCAGGGCGAAGTGGTGGACGGCGTGGCTGGCGACGAACACCAGCTCGCGGCCCAGGCTGCTCGGCAGCTCGAAGGCGAACTCGCCGGCCAGGCCGCCCAGGCCGCGCACGGTGAGCGGCTGCCGCGGGTCGCAGGGCTGCTGCGCCAGGTGCTGCTGCAGCGCCAGCAGGTGTTGCTGCGCCAGCCGCGGCGAGGCTTCCAGCGCCGCATCGCGCCGGCGCGCGTCGTAGTCGACGACGCCATCCTCGGCCGGCATCAGCAGCGCTTCGTAGTGCTCGATCACGTGGCGCAGGTGCGCCCCCACCGGCTTCGCGTAGGCCGGCACGCCCGGCGTCTGGTGCAGCGCGGCCAGCGCCAGCGCCTGGCCCAGCAGGGCGTGGTTGAAGCGCCGCAGCGCGTCGGGGTCGGTGAAGGTCGGCATGGCTGCGCAGTCGGCCCACCGCGGCCGACCTTACGCGCGGCTTCAGTCGGTGGCCGGGTACAGCGGCGTCAGCGCCTTCTCGCGCCGCCAGGCGCGCCAGAAGTCGGCAATGCGCATCGGCCGGTGGCCGCGCGCGCGGTTCGCCGCACCGATCGTGAACAGCCAGCGGTACTGGCGCATCAGGTCGCGCCAGGCCTTCAGCAGCGGGGTCTTGCGGTCCCAGATGTGGGTGCTCTCGGCGCCGGCGCCGTTGACCTCGACGATCGTGAAGCCGCGGCCCTGCTGCAGCTCGGCGAACGACGGGAAGCGGATGTCGAAGCGGCCGAAGTGGAACTCGGGGAACGACTGCGCGATGGCGTCGAAGGCCGCTTCCATCGCCGGTGTCACCAGGTGCGTGCCGTCGCGGAAGATCGCGCCGCGGCTGTGGCTGCCGGCGAAGGCCAGCCGCACCGCCTCGCCGGCGCGCGGCACGCTGGCCAGCCGCGCCGCATGGCGGTGCAGGTACAGGTGGCGCAGGCGGCCGGCGCGCGGGTCGGCCTCGATCAGCTCGCGCAGCGTGCGCCGGCCGTCGCCGGTGACGTGCGGGAAGTACTTCAGCGTCAGCGACACGATGCGGCCGCGCGCCTGTCCCGGCTCGCGCACGTAGAACACGCCGGCCTCGCCCTCGTGCGGCACCAGCTGCTGCAGCAGCAGCGTGGCGCCGCGCGGGAACGCGGCGAGGTAGGCCGCGAGATCGTCCCTGGTGCGCACCAGCTTCACGCCGGCGCCGCGGCAGCCGAGGTCGGGCTTGGCCACCACCGGCAGCGCCAGGCCGGCGGCCGCCAGCGTGGCGAGTGCATCGTCGGCCTGCGCCGGGCTGTCGATCTGCACGAACGGCGCCACCCATCCGGGCGCGTGCTGCACGGCCATCGAGAGGATCTGTGCCTTCGACTCGCCGACGAAGCCGCCGCCCGGGAACGACGGGTTGGCGGCGGTGGGCAGCAGCAGCCCGCGGTGGCGCAGCATCTGCCACGCGGCATAGGCAATCACCGGCGGGTAGAAGGCCCACATCGGCCAGAACTCGAAGAACGACAGCGGCGGGCCGCTTTCGTCGAGCGGCGGCATGCCCTGGTGGGGAACGGTGGTGGTGAGGTTCATGGCGAGGTGGCCGGACGGGTGGGAAGGAACCGGCGCAGCAGCGGCACCGCCACTGCCAGCGCCACGATGGGCAGCGCCACCGCCAGCGCGGGCGGCAGGCCGAGGTGCTGCGCGAGCTGGTGGCCGATGGCGACGCTGACGCCGTACAGGCCCAGCGTCCACAGCGCCACCGCCAGCAGCACCCAGGCGGTGAAGGGTGCGAAGCGCACGCGCACGAAGCCGCAGGCGGTGTAGGTGGCCAGGCGCAGGCCCGGGATCACGCGCGCCAGCAGCACCGCGCTCGGCAGCTGGCCTTCGATGCGGCCGCGCAGCCGCAGCGACTTCTCGCCGACGTAGCGCCGCTGCAGCCAGGGCACGCGGCGCGCACCCAGGCCCAGGGCGTACAGGCCGAGGTCGCCCAGCGCGATGCCGCCGCCCACCGCCAGCAGCGACAGCGGCCAGCCGATCAGCCCCTGCGTGGCCAGCGCCACGCCGGCGGCGATGGCCACGTCCTCCAGCAGCAGCGTGGTCAGCGCGAGCGCCAGCGCGATCAGCGCGGGGCTCGCCATGCCGGCCAGCGCGGCCTCGAAGCCGGCCGCGTTCAGCATGCCGGCTCCAGCGCCATCGCGATCGCCTCGCGCACGCGCGGCTCGGCGTTCCATGGCAGGAAGTGGTTGGCGCCTTCCAGCAGCACCGTCTTCACGCAGCGCGCGCCGGTCAGGTGGGCCTGCATGAACGGCACATTGGCCACCGGCACCAGATCGTCGGCGGTGCCGTGCATGATCACCACCTTGGCGCGGATGCGCGGCAGCGCCGCCGCCAGCGCCTCCAGCTCGGGCTTCAGCGCCATCAGTTCGCTGTTGGCATTGCGGATCGCGCGCGGCAGCAGCGCCCGCACCGGCGCCCAGGCGCCGAGGTGCTGCATCGGATGGATCTCCTCCAGCGCCGGGTCCAGCGAAGCGGCCAGCAGCACCAGCGCCGACACGCGCGCGGGCTCGTCGGCGGCCACGCGCGCCACCACCGGGCCGCCGAGCGAATGGCCCAGCAGCACCACCGGGCGGCCGTCGCGCGGCAGCAGCGCGCGCACGGCGGCGGCCTGCTGCGCCAGGCTCGTCATCGCGCCGGCGGGGTCGCTCTCGCCGAAGCCAGGGCGGTCGATCGCGACCAGCTCGACACCCGGCGGCGGCTGCATCAGGTAGTCGGCCCAGCCGCTGGCGGAGCCGGGCGTGCCGTGCACCAGGATCACGCGCGGGCCGCTGGCATCGCCGGCGCGCAGCACGCTCACGGCGGTGCCCGGCGCCTCGGCCACGGCCACGCGCGAGCGCAGCGCCGCGGTGGCGGCCTCGGGCGCGCGCGGGCCCGGCGGCGCGCAGCCCACGGTGGCCAGCACCACGCCCACGGCGCTGAAGAGCCGGCCGCGGGGCGGGGTGCGGGAGGCGGCTTGCAGGTTCATCCGGCGATGGGTCGGCCGCGGCGCGCCTTCATTACAGCGTCACGCGCCGCTGTAAGGCTGGCGCCCCGTGTCCGACCACAGGGCAAGCCTGCCCGTCGCCATGAGCCCACACGCCACGCCCGCCCTGCCGCTGCCCGCCGCCGCGCCGGGGGCGCGCGCCCCCGGCTACCAGGCGCGACTGGCCGGCAGCGAGGCCGACCTGCGCGCCGCGCAGGCGCTGCGCTTCGAGGTCTTCAACCTCGAGCTCGACGAGGGCCTGGCGCAGAGCTGGGACACCGGCCTGGACGCCGACCCGCACGACGCCGTCTGCGACCACCTGCTGGTGACCGATGCCGACGGCACGGTGGTCGGCACCTACCGCATGCAGACCGGCGCGCGCGCCCGCAGCGGCGGCCTCGGCTACTACAGCGAACGCGAGTTCGACCTGGCGCCCTTCGAGGCCGCGCGCGGGCAGATCCTGGAACTGGGCCGCGCCTGCATCCACCGCCGCCACCGCAACTTCGCCGTGCTGAACCTGCTGTGGAAGGGCATCGCGGCGTATGCGCACAGCCGCGGCACGCGCTACCTGCTGGGCTGCAGCTCGCTCACCTCGCAGGACGAGGCCTCCGGCCTGGCGGCCTACGCGCAGCTGCAGCCGCAGCTGGCGCCGCCAGGCTGGCGCACGCAGCCGCATGCACCCTTCGTCTGCCGGGGCGACGCCGCGCCGCAGGCACCGTCGATCCCGCGCCTGCTGACCGCCTACCTCGCTCTGGGCGCCCGCATCTGCGGCGCGCCGGCCATCGACCGCGAGTTCCGCACCATCGACTTCCTGACCTGGCTCGACATCGAGAGCGAAGGCCTGGTCGCGCTGCAGCAGCGCGGGCGCTTCAGCGCGAAGGCGGGTTGAGCAGGCCGCCGAGCATCCCGGCGAGATCGCCCATGCCGCCCATGCCGCCGACGTCGCCGGCCGGGATGCGGCCCTGCGGCGTGAGCTTGTCCACCACCTGCGGCAGCATCTGCGACAGCTGGCCGAGCGCGTCCTGCGGGTTCAGCCCGAGCTGGCGCGCCAGGCCCGCCACCACGTCGCCGCCCAGCACGCCGCCCAGCTGATCGGGCGACACCGGGTGGTTCGCGCCGGTGCCCACCCACGAGCTGGCCACCTGCCCGAGCCCGGCCTGCTCGAACTTCTGCACCAGGCCGGCCAGGCCGCCCAGCCCGCCGGCCCCCTGCGAGCCCAGCATGCCGACGATGGCGCCCAGCAGGTCGCCGCTGCCGCCGCCTGGCGGCGGGTTCTGTGCGCCCAGCGCACCGATGACGGAATCGAGCAGGCCCATCGCGGACTCCTGGAGTGGACGAGGGGCCGACTGTGCGCCGGCCGATGGCGCTGTCAACCGTCCGTTGGGTGTGCCGCGGCCTGCAGGCTCAGCCAGGCCAGCACGGCCAGGGGTGCGGTGTCGGCGCGCAGCACGCGCGGGCCCAGCGCCACCGGCGCGAAGCCGGCGGCGCGCGCGGCGGCGTCCTCCTCGGGTGCGAAGCCGCCCTCGGGGCCGCTGAGCGTCACCACCGCCGCAGCGCCCGCGGCACGGGCGGCCAGGGGCTCGGCGCCTGCGCCCAGGCTCAGCAGAAGCTTCGTCGCGCCGGCCGGCGCCTGCGGCAGCCAGGCGCCGAGCTCCAGCACCGGGCCCACCGCCGGCACGCGCGCGCGGCCGCACTGCTCGCAGGCGGCCTCGGCCACGGCCTGCCAGTGCGCGCGCTTGCGCTCGGCCCGTTCGCCGGCCAGGCGCAGCACCGAGCGCGCGGCCTGCAGCGGCTGGATCGCGGCGACGCCCAGCTCGGCGGCCTTCTCCACCAGCGCGTCCATGCGCTCGTTGGCCGGCATCACGACGGCCAGCGTCACCGCCAGCGGCAGTTCGCGATCCACCGCCAGCGGCTCGCCGACGCGCACCTCCACGGCGCTGCGGCCGACGCCCAGCACGGTGGCCGGCCAGTCGCAGCCGCCGCCGTCGAACAGCACCAGCGCATCGCCCGGCTGCACGCGCCGCACCTGTGCGTGGCGCGTGGCGCCGGGCGGCAGCGTGTACGAGGCCCCGGCCACCAGCGGGCCCTCGACGAAGAAGCGCATCGTCAGCGCGCCGCCAGCGCGGCCTCCACGGCCAGCGCGATGGCGGCCAGCGCCGCGTCGTGCCCGCCCGGCGCGGCCAGCATCAGCCCCACCGGCTGCCGGCCCGGTTCGTGGCACGGCAGCGTGAACGCGCAGCCGTCGAGGAAGTTGAACGCGAAGGTGTTGCGCAGCAGCAGGCCGTTGGCCTTGAAGAAGGCCTCGTCGCTGGCCACCAGGTCGGCGATCGGCGGCGCGGTGATCGGCACGGTCGGGCACACCACCGCGTCGAAGCCGGCCAGCGCGTGCGTGGTGCGCACGATCCAGTCGCGACGGCGGTGCTGCATCGTGATGTAGTCGGCTGCGCTCACGCCTTCGCCCAGCGTGATGCGCGCCGCCACGCGCGGGTCGAAGCGCTCGCGCTGCGTGCGCATCGCATCGCGGTGCACCGCATACGCTTCCACCGCCGAGAAGCCGCCGCGCGCGTTGATCGTCGCGATCTCGGCCAGCTCCGGCAGTGCGATGCGCACGACGTGCGCGCCGGCCTTCGACAGCACCTGCAGCGCGGCCTCGAAGGCCTGCGCCACCGCGGGCTCCAGCGCGTCGAGCAGCAGCGTCTGCGGCAGCGCCAGGCGCAGCCCCTGCAGCGGGCGCGCCACCACCGGCAGCGGCGCGCCGGCGAGCACGGCATCGACGACCAGGCAGTCGTCGACCGAGCGCGCCATCGCGCAGACGGTGTCGAGCGTGAACGACAGCGGGAAGGCGCCGGCCAGCGGCGTGCGCGACTGCGTGTTCTTGAAGCCGACCAGCCCGCACAGCGCGGCCGGGATGCGGATCGAGCCGCCGGTGTCCGAGCCCAGCCCCGCCACCGCCTGGCCCAGCGCCACCGACACCGCCGCGCCCGACGACGAGCCGCCGGGGATGCGCGCCACGTCCGTGTCGCAGGGGTTGCGCGGGGTGCCGTGGTGCGGGTTGATGCCGACGCCCGAGAACGCGAACTCGCTCATGTTCGTGAGCCCGGTGATCGCCGCGCCGGCGCGGCGCAGGCGCGCCACGCTCTCGGCGTCGTGCGCGGCCGGCGGTGCCTCGTCGCGTATCGCCGAGCCGGCGCGCGTGGGGCGGCCGGCGATGTCGTAGAGGTCCTTCACCGACACCGGCAGCCCGGCCAGCACCGGCAGCGGCTCGCCGTGCGCGAAGCGGCGGTCGGCCTCGCGCGCGGCGGCCAGCGCGGTGTCGTCGAACAGTGCGGTGTAGACGTGCGCGGCCGCCGGCTGTCGCGCCTCGTCGAGCACGCGGCGCAACAGCGCTTCGCGCGCGCCGGGGCGGTTCAGGGTGGTGTGCAGTTCGCGCAGGGTGGGCAGCATGCGCGCGAGCTTACGGCAGCCGGCTCACGCCTCGCGCAGGGCACGCCGCATCACCTTGCCCACCGGCGTGCGCGGCAGCTCGGCGCGGAACTCCACCACGCGCGGCCGCTTGTAGCCGGTGAGGTGGGCGTCGCAGAAGGCGCGCACGTCGGCCTCGGTGGGGCTGGTGGCGCCGGCGCCGTCGCGCACCACCACCACCTTCACCACCTCGCCGGCGCGTTCGTCGGGGATGCCGATGGCCGCGCAGGCCGAGACCCCCGGCATCTGCGCCAGCACGTCCTCGACCTCGTTGGGATAGACGTTGAAGCCGCTGACCAGGATCAGGTCCTTCTTGCGGTCGACGATGCGGAAGTGGCCGCTGTCGTCCATCGTCGCGATGTCGCCGGTGCGCAGCCAGCCGTCGGCGGTCATCACCTTCGCGGTCTCGTCGGGGCGCTGCCAGTAGCCGGCCATCACCTGCGGCCCGCGCACCGCGAGCTCGCCTGCCGAGCCGCGCGGCACCTCGTGGCCGTCGTCGTCGAGCAGCGTCACCTCGGTGGACGGCAGCGGCACGCCGATGCTGCCGCTGCGCGCGCCGCCGTCCACCGGGTTGCAGGTGACGCTGGGGCTGGTCTCCGAGAGCCCGTAGCCTTCGCAGATGGCGCAGCCGGTGCGTGCGGCCCAGGCTTGCGCGGTGGCCGGCTGCACCGCCATGCCGCCGCCCAGCGCCAGCTTCAGCGTGCTCCAGTCCACGTGCTCGGCGTCGGGGTGGCGGGCGAGTGCCGCGAACAGCGTGTCCACCGCGGGGAAGCAGTGGAAGCGCTCGCGCGCCAGCGTACGCAGCACGACGGCCGGGTCGCGCGCGTCGGGCACCAGCAACGTGCAGCCGCCCAGGTGCAGGCCCAGCAGCAGCAGCAGCGTGAAGCCGAAGATGTGGTGCAGCGGCAGCACGCCGACGGTGACCAGCTGGTCGGGCGGCACCACGCGCGACAGCGCCGGCTGGTACCAGGCCTGGCACTGCAGCAGGTTGGCCACCAGGTTGCGGTGCAGCAGCACCGCGCCCTTGGCGACACCGGTGGTGCCGCCGGTGTACTGCAGCAGCGCGATGTCGTCCGGGCCCGGCGCGGCCGGCGTGAAGCTCGAGCGGCGGCCGCGCGCCAGCGCGGTGGCCCAGCGCGTCGCGCCGGCCAGCACGCCGGCCTCGGCCGGCACGCGGCGGCGGCGCGCCGCGTGGTTGACGAGCGCGCCCTTCAGCGCACCCAGCATGTCGCCGGGGCCGGTGAGCAGCACGTGGCGCGTGGGCACGCGCTCGACCACGGCCGCCAGCGTGGCCGCGGCGCCCTCGATGGCCACCACCGCCTTCGCGCCCGAGTCCTTCAGCTGCAGCTCGAGCTCGCGTGCGCTGGTCTGCGGATCCACCGTCACCACCACCAGGCCGGCGCGCAGCACGGCGACCGTGGCCACCAGCATCTGGGGCAGGTTGGGCAGCATCAGCGCCACGCGCTCGCCGCGCGCCAGCGGCAGGCTCTGCAGCCAGGCCGCGAGCGCCTGCGACTGCTCGTCGATCTCGCGGTACGAGATGCTGCGGCCATGGCAGCGGCAGGCCGGCAGTGCGCGATGCCGCCGCAGGCTGTCGTCCAGCAGCGCCACCAGCGAGGCGAAGCGGTCGGTCCGCACCTCGGCCGGCACGCCGGCGGGGTACTGCCTGATCCAGATCTTCTCCATCGCCACCTGCGTCAGCTGCAACCCATTCTGGGGGCCGGGGCGAGCCGGGGTCATCAGGGGATTCGATAGCGGATCCGATGGCGAAAACTGCACGTGCGCCGGGCCCCGCGGGCGCGGGCGGACGATGGCGTCCGCCTAGACTGCCTTTCTCGATGCACCGCAGCAGCAGCCCAGAGCCCGGCAGCGCGCGCTGGCAGCTGCGGCTGCTGGGCGCGGTGGAGGCGTTCGACGGCGAGCAGCGCATCGAGCGCTTTCCCTCGCGCGCCGTCGCCGCGCTGCTGGCGCGGCTGGCGCTGGCGCCCGAGCGCGCGCACCCGCGCGAAGAGCTGGTGGAGCTGCTGTGGCCGGGCGTGGCGCTGGACGTGGGCCGCAACCGGCTGCGCCAGGCGCTGTCGACGCTGAAGAGCCTGCTCGAACCGCCGGGCCGCGCGGGCGGGCCGGTGCTGCAGGCCGACCGCCTGGCCGTGCGCGTGGTGCGCGGCGCGATCGCCTGCGATGCCGTGGAGTTCGAGCGTCAGCTGCGCGCCGGCCGCCCGGGCGACGCGCGCGCCTGGTGGGGCGGCGAGCTGATGCCCGGCTTCTACGACGAGTGGATCGCCGACGAGCGCCAGCGCCTGGAGGCGCTGCACGACCGTGCGGCCGCCGCCAGGCCGGCATCGACCACGGCGGGCAGCGAGCCGGTGCCGCAGCCGGCGCCGCTGCCGCTGCCGGTGCTGGCGCCGGCCCCGCTGCCGAGCTACCTGACGCGCCTGTTCGGCGCCGAGGCCGCCGCCGCGCGGCTGCGCGAGCAGGTGCTGGCCGAGCGGCTCGTCACGCTGCTGGCGCCCGGCGGCAGCGGCAAGACGCGCCTGGCGGTGGAGGTGGCGCAGTCGCTGCGCGCAGGCGCCACGCCGTTCGCGCGCGTGGTCTTCGTCTCGCTGGTGGCGTGCGAGGACGCGGCCGCGGTGCAGGACACGCTGGCGCGCGCGCTGCAGCTGGCTGCCGGCAGCGCCGGCGTCGACGCCCTGGCGCAGGCGCTGGCGGGCCAGCGCGTGCTGCTGGTGCTGGACAACTTCGAGCAGCTGGTCGGCCGCGCCGAAGGCCTGGTGGCCACGCTGCTGTCGCGCCTGCCGGGGCTGCACGTGCTGGTGACCTCGCGCCGTGCGCTCGGGCTGGACGGCGAGCACCAGCTGCCGGCCGAGCCGCTGCCGCTGCCCGAGCCGCCGCTGTCGCTGGACGAGGCCGCCGCGAACCCCGCGGTGGCGCTGTTCGTCGACCGGGCGCGTGCGGCGCGCGCCGACTTCCACCTCGGCGAGCGCAACCATGGCGCCATCGTCGCGCTGGTGCGCGCGCTGCACGGCCTGCCGCTGGCCATCGAGCTGGCGGCCTCGCGCGTGCGCAGCGTGCCGCCGGCGGAGATGGTGGCGCTGCTGCAGGCCGGCGAAGGGGCGCAGCTGGCGCTGCTGGCGCGCAGCGGCCCACGCGCCGGCCACGACCCGCGCCATGCGTCGATGGCGCAGGTGATCGCCTGGAGCTGGCGGCTGCTGGACACGCCGGCGCAGCGCACGATGGCGGCGCTGACGCTGTTCCCCACCGACGCCTCGGCCGCGGCGCTGGCCGCGCTGCTGGACGAAGGCGTCGCCGCCGCCGCCGCGCGGCTGGACGAGCTGGTGGCGCATTCGCTGGTGCGCCCGCACGCCGACGACGAGGGCGCCGCGCGCTTCGCGCTGCAGGAGCCCGTGCGCGAGTTCGTGCAGGCCACGGTGGCGACCGACGAGCTGCTGGCGTTGCGCGAGCAGCAGCGGCGCTGGCTGCTCGACTGGGCGTCGTCGCTGCAGCCGTCCACGCCGCCGTCCCAGGTGGCCCCCGAACTGCCGGCGGTGCATGCGGTGCTGGCCGCCGGCGATGCCCCTCGCGAACGCCTGCTGCTGGCGCTGGCGCTGCGCCGCTACTGGGAGGCCGACGGCCTGCCGCCGCGCCTGCTGGACGCGCTGGAGGCCGCGCTGCCGGCCGTCGCGGGCGACGAGACGCTGCGTGCCGCCGCGCACGAGTTGCTGGCCCACCTGCGCATGAGCGCGGGCCAGGCCGAGGCCGCGCTGGAGCACGCCGAGGCCGCGCTGGCCGCCGCCGGCAGCGACCCCGCGCTGCGTGCGCGCGCGCTGCTGCAGCAGGTGTGGGGGCAGATCGTCGCCGGGCGCATCGACGACCGCAGCGACCCGCTGTTCGCCCGCCTGCAGGCCCAGCTGGCCGAGGCGCTGGCGCTGGCGCGGCGCTGCGGCCAGCGCGACCTGCAGGCGCGCGCGCTGCAGGTGCAGGCGGTGCTGTGGTGCAACCTGCACCTGTCGTCGAACGACGCCGACCCGGTGCGCGCCGAAGCGCTGTTCGCGCAGAGCGAGGCGCTGTGGCGCCTGCTGGGCGACGCACACCAGGCGCGCGACCGCCTGCGCAACCGCGCGCAGTGCTGGAGCATGCTGGGCCGCAAGGCCGAGGCGATGGCGGTGTTCGAGCGCTGCGAGCGGGCCGCGCGCGACGACGGCGACTGGGTCGGCCAGATCGACAACCAGATCTCGCTGTGCGCGATGCTGGCCGGGCAGCGCCGCTGGGCCGAGGCCGCCGACGCCTGCCGGCGCAGCATCCGCGTGGCCTACGGCCGCTGGCACCACCACGGCCTGGCCTACGGCCTGTGGAACATCGCGCGGCCGCTGGCGCGGCTGCACCGGCCCGAGGTCGCGCTGCGGCTGATGGCGTTCGCGGCGCGCTTCTGGACCGACAGCATGGGCCCGCTGCGCGCCGACGACCTGCGCTACGTGCGCATCGTGCGACGCCTGGTGAGCGTGCAGCGGGGCGCGGCGGCGGCCGCTCGCCTGTGGCTCGAGGGCGAGGCGCTCGACCTGAGGACGGCCGTGGCCGAGGCGCTCACTGGACCTTCGGACTGATTCGCAACGGCGTGCGGGTAGTCCCTGCCGCGTCCCGTCAAGTCGATCACGAACTGCGCGCAAAACGCGCTGCCGGCGCGATCCCACAATGCCCCAAGGGGCGGGCTGCGCACGAGTGGCCCGGGGAGAGAAGCGATGTTCCGAACGACTGCCGGCTTGCTGGGCGGGCTCTTGCTGGTGTCCGCTGCGCAGGCCCAGGGGGCCACGCCCGCGACGCCGGCCTTCAATGGCGCCGACACCGCGTGGCTGCTGATCAGCACCGTGCTCGTGATGCTGATGACGATCCCCGGGATCATCCTGTTCTACGGCGGCATGCTGCGCACGAAGAACTCGCTGTCGGTCATCGCGCACACCATCGCCGGCTCGGCGGTGGTCACGCTGGCCTGGGCCGCGCTGGGCTATTCGCTGGCCTTCGCGCCCGGCACGCCGTGGCTGGGCGACCTGTCGCGCGCCTTCGGCTTCGGGCTCACCGGCAGCCACGTCGGCGCGCACCCGGCGGCGCCCACGGTGCCCGAGCCGGCCTTCTTCATGTACGAGCTGGCCTTCGCCATCGTCACCTTCGCGATCATCCTCGGTGCCACCGCCGAGCGCATGCGGCTCGGCGCCACGGTGCTGTTCGCGGCGCTGTGGAGCCTGCTGGTGTACGCGCCGGTGTGCCGCTGGATCTGGCAGCCGGGCGGCTGGCTGCAGGCGATGGGCCACATGGACTTCGCCGGCGGCACCGTGGTGCACATCGCCAGCGGCGTCAGCGGGCTGGTGGCGGCCTGGGTGCTGGGGCCGCGCCAGGGTTTCGGCAAGGAGCCGATGGTGCCGCACAACCTGCTGGTGACGGTGCTGGGCGGCGGCCTGCTGTGGGCGGGCTGGTTCGGCTTCAACGCCGGCTCGGCCTTCGAGGCCAGCGCACGTGCGGCCGGCGCGTTGCTGGTCACGCAGGTGGGCGCCTGCGCCGGCGCCATGGCCTGGGGCCTCGGCGAGTACGTGCGGCGCGGCCAGTGGAGCGTGCTCGGCACGATCAGCGGCGCCATCGCCGGGCTGATCGCGATCACGCCGGCTTCGGGCTTCGTCGACATGTACGGCGCGATGGTGATCGGCGCCGCAGGCGGCATCGGCTGCTTCGGCTGCGTGATGGTGTTCAAGAGCAGCACCGGCATCGACGACGCGCTCGACGTGTTCGCGCTGCACGGCGTGGGCGGCCTCATCGGCACGCTGCTGACGCCGGTGTTCGCCAGCGCCGCCATCGCGCCGGTGACGGCCACGGTGCTCACCAACGCCACCGGCGCGCTGGCGGTGATGGCGTACTCGGGGGTCGCCACCTGGATCATCCTGCGCCTGATCGGCCTCGTGATGCGCCTGCGCGTGAAGGCCGAGCACGAGCGCGTGGGCCTGGACATCGCCGAACACGGCGAGATGCTGTCGCCGGGCACCTGAGCGATGGGCCGCCGCGATGAGCCAACCCCCGACGCCTGACAACATGGTGCTCAACGTCGTCGTCCGGATGGTCGTGCCGATGCGGCGCGAGTTCGGGCGCTCGCTCGACGTGCAGCAGTTCATGCACGACCAGGGCTACGCGCAGACGGTGCTGGAGCAGGCGCTGTCCAGCCGCGACGAGCGCCTGCGCCAGTACGCCCAGCAGGTGCAGCAGCACCTGTTCGGGCCGCGCGCCGCCACGTCGCCCGCGCCCGCGGTGCCGGCCGCGCCCGTGCCGCCGCCCACGGCGGTCGCCTCCGTGGCCGACGCGCCACCCGCCGCGCCGGCGCCCGCCGTCGATCCGACCGAGGCCGAACTGCGCGCGCGCATGCTGCGCCGCTACACCTCGGGGCTGCGCTGAAGGCTTCGCGCGCCGGCTGCTAGCGCTTGCCTAACGGGCGCCGGCGATCCTGCACGCACCGGGCCCGACGAGCGGCCTGCCAGGAGAACCCCCGATGCGCCACCGCCTGATCCGCCCCCTGCTCAGCGTCTCGCTCGCGCTCGCCGCGCTGGCCGCGCCCTTCGTCGCGCAGGCGCAGAACTTCGACCTGATGATCCAGCAGCAGATGGCAGCGATGAACGCCAACATACAGCGCGGCCAGCAGCAGGTGAACCAGATCGTGCAGCAGCGCATGCAGGACCCGGCCGTGCAGCAGGCCTGGCAGCGCTACCTGCAGCAGACCGGCGGCCGGCCGGCGATGGACTACCCCACCTTCACCTACAACTACATCTACACCAACGGCTTCACGCCGCAGGGCATCGCGCACGCGCGCGCCACCGAGGCCGGCAACCAGCAGGCCGAGAGGGCCGCCTGGCAGCGCCTGCAGGGCGCGCAGCGCGAGCGCGCGCAGGCGCAGCAGGGCCAGCGCGACGGCTACTTCGCCAACCAGCAGGAGGCCGGCCGCCAGCTGCAGGGCATGAGCACCTACGTGGCGCCCAACGGCCAGCCGCTGGTGCTGCCCCACACCTGGCAGCGCAACGCCACCTACCAGCACCAGGGCTCGACGTACCACGTCGACCCGAGCGGCCGCTACTACGTGCTGGCCAACGGGTGGTGGTACCCGCTGGCTGCGCGCTGAGTCAGCGCGCGGCGCGGGCCGCCGTCTGCGTGGCCGCCGGTGCGCCCTTGGCCTGGGCCGGCGTGGCGTCGCTGGCCAGTTCCACCAGCCAGGCCAGCGCCAGGCGCGTGAACTTCAGCGCGTGGTTGGCGGTGCCGCCGAAGGTGGCGATGGTGTCGTTGGGGGTGTGGATCTGGAAGTTGTAGGTGGCGTCGCTGGCCTCGAACGGGAAGCTGGCGATGAAGCCCTTGTTGTGCCACGACGCGTGGTCGCTGCAGCCGTAGCCGCAGGCGTCGTAGCCCACGCTGTAGCTCGGCAGGTAGGCGCCCACGAGGTTGGCGACGAACTGGTTCTGGGCCGCGTTGGTGAAGTCGGTGTAGATCCAGATGTCGGTGGAGTCGCCCTGGAAGGCGGTCATGTCCAGCTGCATCACGCCCACCACCTTGTCGCGCCGGCCGGGCTGCTGGTTCACGATGGCCTGCGAGCCCAGCAGCCCCACTTCCTCGGCCGCGTAGGCGATGAAGCGGATGTTGCGCTTGGGCACGTAGTTGCCGGCCATCATGGCGCGGATGATCTCGGTGAGGCCCGCGACGCCCGAAGCGTCGTCGTCGGCGCCCGGTGCGCGCGCGGTCTCGACGCCGCCGCTGGCGATGCTGTCCAGGTGCGCGCCCAGCACTACGGTCTCGGTGGAATTGCCGTTGCCGATGATCGAGAACTCCACCGACTTCTGCGCCCAGGTGTGGCTGATCTGGCGCACCTGCACGTCGCGCCGGTTGCCGGGGTTGAGCGCCCGCCACTGGTTGAACAGCCAGTCGGAGGCGGACACGCCGTGCGTGCTGTTGTAGCGGCGGTTCTGGAAGTTCGACAGCTGCGTGATCGTCGACAGGATGTTGCTGGCCTGCAGCTGCGGCAGCAGCGCGTTGACGAGCACCTGGTTGTCGATGGCGTAGCTCGGCGCCAGCTCCTGCTCGGTTGCCCCCTCGACGCGGTGCAGCACGGCCAGCGCCTCGGCCATCGTCTCGTGCGTCACGAAGCCGCCGCACTTGCGCTGGTGGCGGTGGATGGCCAGCGACAGCGTGGGCAGCATGCCGTCGTCGATCTCGACCACGTGCACGCCCTCGCTGGCGACCTTCAGCGCGGCGCTGCCGCGGCTGACGGGCACGTTCACCGGCACCTGGCGGCTGGCCAGCGTGCGGGCGTTGGGGGCGACCTTGGCGACCAGCGCATGCGCCTTGTCGCCGATGGTGATCCAGGTGGGGGCGGCGAAGGTGCTGCCGGCGGTGGCCAGCAGGGCCGCGGCGGCCGCGGCCTTGAAAGGCGAAATCGTCATGGCGGTTCCTCGATCGACGGTGGGGCCCTCGTGGGGCCGAACGGTCGATTGTGGTGGCTCCGCCGGCGCTTGCCAGCGGGGGCGGCCCACCCGGAATGCGGGGCTTCGCCCGGCGATACCAACCGCGAGCGGAGTTACTCCACCGCCTTCACCATCTCCTCGACGACCTTCTTCGCGTCGCCGAACACCATCATCGTCTTGTCCATGTAGAACAGCTCGTTGTCCAGGCCCGCGTAGCCGGAAGCCATCGAGCGCTTGTTGACGATGACGGTCTTGGCCTTGTAGGCCTCGAGGATCGGCATGCCGTAGATCGGGCTGCCCTTCACGTGCGCGGCGGGGTTCACGACGTCGTTGGCGCCCAGGATGATGGCCACGTCGGCCTGGCCGAACTCGCCGTTGATGTCCTCCATCTCGAACACCTGGTCGTAGGGCACCTCGGCCTCGGCCAGCAGCACGTTCATGTGTCCCGGCATGCGGCCGGCCACCGGGTGGATGGCGTACTTCACCGTGATGCCCTTGGCGGTGAGCTTGGCGGCCAGTTCCTTCACCGCGTGCTGCGCGCGCGCCACCGCCAGGCCGTAGCCCGGCACGATCACCACGGTCTCGGCGTTGCCCAGCACGAAGGCGGCGTCGTCGGCGCTGCCGCTCTTCACGTTGCGCTGCTGCGCGGCGCCGGCGGCCGGGCCCGACGTCTCGCCGCCGAAGCCGCCGAGGATCACGCTGATGAACCCGCGGTTCATCGCCTTGCACATGATGTAGCTGAGGATCGCGCCCGAGCTGCCCACCAGGCTGCCGGCGATGATCAGCATGCTGTTGTTGAGGCTGAAGCCGATGCCGGCGGCCGCCCAGCCGGAGTAGCTGTTGAGCATGCTCACCACCACCGGCATGTCGGCGCCGCCGATGGGGATGATCAGCGTCACGCCGAGGATGAAGCCCAGCGCGATGATGATGCCGAAGTCCATCGGGCTCTGGCTGTGCCAGAAGCCGTAGCAGAAGAAGACCGCCGCCAGGCCGAAGGCCGCGTTCAGCTTGTGCTGGCCGGCGAAGGTGACCGGCGCGCCCTGGAACAGGCGGAACTTGTACTTGCCGCTGAGCTTGCCGAAGGCGATGACGGACCCGGTGAAGGTGACCGCGCCGATGAACGCGCCCAAGGCCAGTTCGATGCGGTTGCCGCCCGGGATCGCGCCGCCCTTGCCGGTGATCTGGAAGGCCCAGGGCTCGGCCACCGCCGCCACCGCGATGAACACCGCGGCCAGGCCGATCATGCTGTGGAAGAAGGCCACGAGCTCGGGCATCTTGGTCATCTCGACGCGCTTGGCCATCACCGCGCCGATGCCGCCGCCGATCACCAGGCCCACCACCACCCACACCATGCCCTGGGCGCGCGTCTGGCCCATCTCGCCCGAGAGCTTGACGATCAGCGCCGCGGTGGTGAGCACCGCGATGGTCATGCCGACCATGCCGAAGAGGTTGCCGCGGATCGACGTGGTGGGGTGGGACAGGCCCTTCAGCGCCTGGATGAAGCAGACGCTGGCCACCAGGTACAGCAGCGTCACGAGGTTCATGCTCATTCTTGTTCTCCGCGGCTGCCGCTGCGCTGCTTCAGCTTGCTCTGTGCGAAGGCGGTGGCGAGGGCGCCGGCGCCGATGGCGATGACGATGCGGAAGTCGCCACCCACGTTCATCGCGTTCAGCAGCAGCACCAGCGGAATCGACACCCCGAGGAACACCGCCGGCGGCACCCAGTGCTGCGGCTTCACTTCGCAGCCTCCTTCGCCGGGGCCTTCCTGTCCTTCTTCTTGAACATCTCCAGCATGCGCCGGGTGACGAGGAAGCCGCCGAACACGTTCACGGCGGCCAGCGCCACCGCCAGCACGCCCATGGCCTTGCCGAGCGGGGTCTCGGTGAGTGCGGCGGCGAGCATCGCGCCGACGATGACGATCGCGCTGATCGCGTTGGTCACCGCCATCAGCGGCGTGTGCAGCGCGGGGGTGACGGTCCACACCACGTGGTAGCCCACGTAGATGGCCAGCACGAAGATGATCAGGTTGGTGATGGTGGGGCTGACGAGTTCCATCTCACTTCCTCTTGACTTCGCCGTTCTGGCTCATCAGGCAGGCGACGACGATGTCGTCGTCCATCGGCACGTTGAACGCGCCTTCCTTCGTGATCACGAGCTTCAGGAAGTCGAGCACGTTGCGGGCGTAGAGGCTGGAGCTGTCGGCCGCCACCAGCGCCGGGATGTTGGTCTCGCCGACCAGCGTCACGCCGTGCTTGACCACCGTGCGCCCGGCCTCGGTGAGCGGGCAGTTGCCGCCGGCCGGCGCCGCCATGTCGACGATCACGCTGCCGGGCTTCATGCTCTTCACCATCTCCTCGGTGATGAGCACCGGCGCCGCGCGGCCCGGGATCAGCGCGGTGCTGATCACGATGTCGGCCGCCGCCACGCGCTTGGCCACTTCCACCTTCTGGCGGTCGAGCCAGCTCGGCGGCATCGGCCTGGCGTAGCCGCCCACGCCTTCGGCGGCTTCCTTCTCTTCCGCCGTTTCGTAGGGCACGTCGATGAACTTGGCGCCCAGCGACTCCACCTGCTCCTTCACCGAAGGCCGCACGTCGGAAGCCTCGATCACGGCGCCCAGCCGCTTGGCGGTGGCGATGGCCTGCAGACCCGCGACGCCCACGCCCAGGATCACCACGCGCGCGGCCTTGATGGTGCCGGCCGCGGTCATCAGCATCGGGAACAGGCGCTGGTACTTGTCGGCCGCCATCATCACGGCCTTGTAGCCGGCGATGTTGGCCTGGCTGGACAGCACGTCCATGCTCTGCGCCCGCGTGGTGCGCGGCGCGGCCTCGAGCGCGAAGCTGGTCAGGCCGGCGGCGGCCAGGCGCGCCAGGCCGTCCTTGTCGAAGGGGTTCAGGATGCCCACCAGCGCGGTGCCGCTCTTCATCAGGCTCAGCTCGTCGGCGTCGGGGCTGCGCACCTTCAGCACCAGCTCGGCGCCGAAGGCGGCAGCGCGGTCGACGATCTCGGCACCGGCCGCGACGTAGGCCTCGTCGGTGGCGCTGGCGGCGACACCGGCACCCGATTGCACCAGCACCTGGTGCCCCTGGGCCTTCAGTTTCTTGGCCGTCTCGGGCGTCACCGCCACGCGGGTTTCGCCGGCCGCCGTCTCCAGCGGAACGCCTATGCGCATCTCACCCTCCTGGCCCCTCAAGCCTCGTCTCTCACGGGGGCGGCGAAAGCTACCACAAGTGCATGCGGGGTCCGCTGCCTAGAATCCCGGCGTTCATGACCCCGGACAAGATTCCCAAAAACTGCGACGTGCTGGTGATCGGCGCGGGCCCCGCCGGCAGCGCCTGCGCGCACCAGCTGGCCCAGGCCGGCCACCAGGTGCTGCTGGTGGACCAGCACGACTTCCCGCGCGAGAAGACCTGCGGCGACGGCCTGATCCCCGACGCGCACGCGGCGCTGCGCCGGCTCGGCGTGCACGACGAGGTGGCGCAGCGCGCGCTGCACGTGCCGCACGTGCGCTGCATCGCGCCGCGCGGCGGTCATGTCGACGTGCCGGGCACGCTCAGCGTGCTGCCGCGGCGCGAGCTGGACCTGATCCTCGTGCGCAACGCCGAACGGGCCGGCGCGCGGCTGCTCACGCCGCTGCGCTTCGAGGCGCCGCTGCTGGACGGCGAACGCGTGGCCGGCGCGCGCTTCAAGGGCGCCGACGGCGCGGCCGTCGAGATCGCCGCGCGCTGGGTGGTGCTGGCCACCGGCGCGGTGCCGCAGGGGCTCATCGCCGCCGGGCTGTGCGAACGCCACACGCCCAGCGGCGTGGCGCTGCGCGGCTACTTCCGCCACGAAGGTCTGGCCAAGGAGATCCGCCAGCTGCAGGTGGTGTGGCACCCGCGCATGCGCGGCGGCTACGGCTGGGTGTTCCCGGGGCCGGATGGCGTGTTCAACGTCGGTGCCGGGCTCACCGGCAGCCACCGCACGGAGGCCGACGGCAAGGGCAGCAAGCGCGGCGAACGCAACCTGCGCCGCATGCTGGAAGCCTTCGGCGAGATCCACGCGCCGGCCGGCGAGATCATGAAGCACGGCCAGCCGGTGGGCGAGGTCAAGGGCGCGCCGCTGCGCTGCTCGCTGCGCGGCGCGCGCTGGTCGCGGCCGGGGCTGCTGGTCACCGGCGAGGCGGCCGGCAGCACCTACGCCTTCACCGGCGAAGGCATCGGCAAGGCCATGGAGACCGGCATCCTGGCCGCCGAGAACCTGCAGCGCGGGCTGGACCAGCCCGAGGCCGAGCTGCGCGCCCGCTACGAGGCCGCGCTGCGCAAGCTGGTGCCCAAGTTCGATCTCTACGACACCGGCAGCACGGTGAACCAATACCCCTGGATCGCGGACCTCGTGATCTGGCGCGCCAAGGCGCGACCGGGCATCCTCCGGCGCATGTCGGGGCTGCTGGAAGAGACCGTGACCCCGGGCCACCTGTTCAGCTGGCGCGGCTTCTCGCGGCTGATCTTCGGATGACACGATGACCTTTGGCACCATCCTGCGCCGCGCCGCCGCGGTTCTCCTGCCGGCCCTGCTGGCCGCCTGCGGCAACGGCGGCGGCGGCACCAACTACGAGGCGGTGGCCGTGCTCAGCGCCAGCGCCGGCCCCGCCACCTACGGCGACACGGTGCTCATCACGCTGACCGGCCGCCACCTGGACCAGAACTTCCAGGTGCGCGCACCGGGCTGCAACAACCTGCGCAAGGGCGTCACGGCGCCCAACGTCAGCACCGACACCACCGCGTACTTCATCTGCACGCCGGCGGTGTCCAGCACCATCCACTTCGAGGCCCAGCGCTCCAGCGACGGGGTGCTGCTGGCCGACGTGGCGTTCACGGCCACCGCCGACTCGCTGCCCACGGTGGCCAGCACCGAGGTCAGCAGCCCGGTGCGTTTCGGCGAGCCCGTGCTGATCACCGTCACCGGCAGCAGGCTGAACCCGCCGAACCTCAGCCTGCCGGCGCGCGCCAGCGGCTGCAGCAACCTGACGCGCAGCACCACCGCGCCGAACATCAGCACCGACACGGTCGCGTACTTCAGCTGCACGCCGGCGGTGGCCACCACCATCCGGTTCCAGATCCAGCTCGAGACCAACGGCACGCTGCTGGCCGACGCGCCGTTCACGGTGGTGCTGCCCACGGTGGCCAGCACCGAGGTGAGCAGCCCGGTGTTCATCGGCGAGCCGCTGCTGGTCACCCTGCACGGCACCGAGCTGCAGCAGCCGCTCAACGTCACCTCCACCGGTTGCGGCGCCATCCGCAAGAGCACGGTGGAACCGCACGTCAGCACCGAGACCACGGCCTACTACCGCTGCGTGCCCACCACGGCGGGCGCGACGGCGATCGTCGTCAAGCGCAACCAGGACGACGTGGAGGTGGTGAGCATCCCCCTCACCGTGCCTGCCGAAGTGCCGCCGGCCGAGGTGACGCTCACCGTGAGCAACGGCGCCGGCGTCAGCGGCGACCTCGTCATCACGCTCGAGCCGGCCACGGCGCCCATCACCGTGGGCAACTTCCTGGAGTACGTGCGCGACGGCTTCTACGACGGCGTGGTGTTCCACCGTTTCGTGCCCGACTTCGTGATCCAGGGCGGCGGCTACACCGGGCCTCTCGATCCCACGTCCACCACGGCGCCCACCGTCAAGCCGAACTACGGCGGCATCACGCTGGAGGACGACAAGGGGCTGAAGAACCTGCGCTACACGATCTCGATGGCGCGCACCTCGTCGCCCAACACCGCGAACTCGCAGTTCTTCTTCAACCTGAAGGACAACCCCACGCTGGACCGCACAAGCGACACGCAGCGCGGCTACGCCGTCTTCGGCACCATCACCGCGGGCACCGACGTGCTCACCGCGATGACCACCGCGCCCTGCGTGGCCTGGCCCACGCTGTTCGGCAACCCCGGCGACGGCACCTGCCTGCCGAGCCCGAATCTCGTCATCACCCGCGCGGTGCGCACCCGCTGACGCCGGAGGCCTGGGCGCGATGTGCCAGCTGCTGGGCATGAACGCCAACACGCCGACCGACGTGATGTTCAGCTTCGCGGGCCTGGCCACGCGGGCGCACGAGCACAAGGACGGCTTCGGCATCGCGTTCTTCGAGGACCGCGGCCTGCGCCACTTCATCGACCACCACGGCGCGCGTTCCAGCCCGGTGGCCGAGCTGGTGAAGCGCTACCCGATCCGCAGCGGCAACGTCATCGCCCACATCCGCAAGGCCACGCAGGGCCGCGTGACGCTGGAGAACACCCACCCCTTCGTGCGCGAGCTGTGGGGCCGCTACTGGGTGTTTGCGCACAACGGCGACCTGAAGGGCTATGCGCCGCGGCTGCACGGCGCCTTCCGCCCCGTGGGCGACACCGACAGCGAACGCGCCTTCTGCTGGCTGATGCAGGAGCTGGCCAAGGCCCACGCCAGCGTGCCCAGCGTCGAGGAGCTGACCTGCACGCTGCGCGAGCTGCTGCCGCAGCCGGCGGCCTACGGCACCTTCAACATGCTGCTGTCCAACGGCCAGGCGCTGTGGGCGCACGGCTCCACGCACCTGCACGCGCTGCAGCGCCGGCACCCGTTCGGGCAGGCGACGCTGGCCGACGAGGACCTGCGCGTCGACTTCGCCGCACACACCACGCCGCAGGACCGCGTGGCCATCGTCGCCACCGAGCCGCTGACGCACGGCGAACCGTGGGAAGCCTTCGCGCCGGGCGAGATGCGGGTGTTCGTGGACGGCGCCACCGTCTCGGCCGGGCCCTGCGGCGGCTGAACGCGCCGCAGGCCGCCCACCGGTCGTACCTGCCGGCCGCCACTCACGCGGCGCAAGCCGCCGTTCGCCCATCGCGCCCCGCGCCCTGGCGGGGCCGCTCCTAGACTGCAGCGCATGAAAGCAAGCACCGCCCGCATCGACTGGAGCGAGCTCTGGTACCCCGGCCGCAAGCGGCCCTTCACGAGCGAAGAGCTGGACATCGCCGGCCGCGACGCGCCCAGCCCCACGCTGGTGGCCGGCGCCGCGCTGAACGTGGCCGTCATCGCCTTCGTGGTGCTGCTGCTGGCGCCGCCGGGCCAGACCGCGCGGCTCACCGGCATGTTCGTGGGCCTGGGGGTGACCGGCTTCTCGCTGGCCGGGCGGCTGTGGGTGAACCCCTGGCGGCGGCCGCTGCTGCGCTCGATGCTGGGCGTGACCGTGGTGATGGTGATCATGGGCTGGCTGATGCGCTTTCGGGTGCCCGACGTGGAGGAGCGCCGCGCGCTCGGCATCGCACTGGGCGCCGTGGCCTCGATGCTGCCGCTGCTGCTGTGGTTCCTGACCATCTGGCGCGCGCAGCAGATCGAAGCCCGGCTGCGCGAACACGCCGAGCGCGCGAAGGCCATCGAGATGGCGCGCCGCCTGGCCGCCGCGCAGGTGGAGCCGCACTTCCTGTTCAACACGCTCGCGTCGGTGCAGCACTGGGTGCAGGCCAAGGACGACCGCGCCGCCCCGCTGCTGGCCGCGCTGACCGGCTACCTGCGCGCCACGCTGCCGCTGTTCGACCGCCCCTTGCTGGCCGCCGGCCGCGAGCTGGAGGCGGTGCGCCACTACCTGGAGGTGATGCAGGCGCGGCTGGGCGGGCGGCTGCGCTGGACCGTGGACGTGCAGCCCGCGGCCGAGCCCGCACTGCTGCCGCCCGGGCTGTTGCTGACGCTGGTGGAGAACGCCATCGAACATGGCATCGAGCCGCAGCTGCGCGGCGGGCACATCAGCGTCAGCGGCCGGGTCGACGGCCCGCTGGTGCGCTTCGTCGTCAGCGATGACGGAGCCGGCCTGGCCCCCGGCGCGCCGGCCGGCACGGGCCTGGCGAACGTGCGCGAACGGCTGGCGCTGGCCGGCGGCCCCTTGGCCGGCCTCACACTCGCGGCGCCGCCCGAAGGCGGCTGCCGCGCCGAGATCCACTTTCCCCTTCGCACCGAAGCCCCCACCGAAGCATGACCACCGCCCTCATCGCCGACGACGAAGAAGCCCCGCGCGAGCAGCTGCTGGCCGCGCTGCGCGAGGCCTGGCCCGAGCTGGAGATCGTCGCCGTGGCCACCAACGGCGTCGACGCCTGGGACGCCTTCCTGGAGCACGAACCCGACCTGTGTTTCCTGGACATCCGCATGCCGGGCCTCACCGGCATCGACGTGGCGCGCCGCATCGGCGACAAGGCACCCGTGGTCTTCGCTACCGCCTATGGCGACCACGCACTGGCCGCTTTCGACGCCGGCGCGGTGGACTACCTGCTCAAGCCCGTGGAACCGCAGCGCCTGGCGCAGGCGGTGGATCGGCTGCGCGCCCGGCTGCAGCCCAGCGCGCCGCCGGCGCCGGCGGGCACCGACCTGCAGGCGCTGCTGGAGCGCCTCGCCGCGCCGCGGCGTGCGCCCTTGCAGGTGCTGCAGGCGAGCGTGGGCCGCGAGGTGCGGCTGATCCGCTGCGACGAGGTCATCTACTTCGAGAGCGACGCCCGCTACACGCGCGTGGTGCACGACGGCGGCGATGCACTGATCCGCACGCCGCTGAAGGAGCTGCTGGCGCAGCTGGACGAGCAGGTCTTCTGGCAGGTGCACCGCAGCGTGATCGTCAACCACCGCCACGTGGCGGCCGCGGTGCGCGTGGACGAAGGGCACATGCACCTCACGCTGCGCGGCAGGCCCGAGACGCTGCCGGTGTCGCGCCACTTCCAGGGCCTGTTCAAGGGGCAGTGATTAGCATCGCCGGATGCCCGCACTGCCCACCCCCCGCTTCGACCACTTCTACCGCCACGACGAACTCACCACGCTGCTGCGAAGTTATGCCGAGGCTGCGCCGCACCTCGTGCAGCTGCAGAGCCTGGGCAAAAGCTGGGAAGGCCGCGACATCTGGCTGCTGGTGCTGACGAACAGCGCCACCGGCGCGCACGCCGACAAGCCCGCGTTCTGGGTCGACGGCAACATCCACGCCGCCGAACTCACCGCCAGCACCGCCTGCCTGTACTGGCTGCACCAGCTGGTGAAGGGCTACGGCGAGGGCGACGCGCAGGCGCGCCAGCTGCTGGACACGCGCGCCGTCTACCTGGTGCCGCGCCTGAACCCCGACGGCGCTGAACTGGCGCTGGCCGACCGCCCGCGTCACATCCGCAGCAGCACGCGCCCCTACCCCTACGACGAAGAGCCGGTGGAGGGCCTGACGATCGAGGACGTGGACGGCGACGGCCGCGTGCTGCAGATGCGCGTGCCCGACCCGCACGGCCCCTACAAGGCCCACCCCGACGACGCGCGCCTGATGGTGCCGCGCGAACCGGGCGAGTTCGGCGGCCGCTACTACCGCATCATCCCCGAGGGCACGCTGAAGGCCTGGGACGGCGTGCGCATCACCGCCAACAAGGACCGCGAGGGCCTGGACCTCAACCGCAACTTCCCCGCCTACTGGCGCCAGGAGTTCGAGCAGGCCGGCGCCGGGCCCTACCCCACCAGCGAGCCCGAGGTGCGCGCGATGGTGGACTTCATCACCCGCCACCCCAACATCGGCGCTGCGGTGAGCTTCCACACCCACAGCGGCGTGATCCTGCGGCCCATGGGCACGCAGAGCGACGACGACATGACGCCCGAGGACCTGTGGGTCTACAAGCGCCTGTCGGACCTGGGCGCCAGGCTCACCGGCTACCCCGCCATCAGCATCTGGCACGACTTCAAGTACCACCCGAAGCAGGTCATCACCGGCACGCAGGACTGGATCTACGAGCACCTGGGCGCGCTGTTCTGGACCGTGGAGATCTGGGCCCCGAACAAGGAGGCCGGCATCACCGACTACAAGTGGATCGACTGGTACCGCGAGCATCCGCCCGAGGACGACCTGAAGCTGCTGAAGTGGAGCGACGAGCAGTGCGCCGGCAAGGCGCACGTGGACTGGTATCCGTACGAGCATCCGCAGCTGGGCCCGGTGGAACTGGGCGGCTGGGACCGGATGAACTACTGGCGCAACCCGCCGCCGCATCTGCGCGAGCGCGAGGCGGCACGGTTTCCGGCGTGGTTGATGCAGATGGCGTTGAGCCTGCCGAAGCTGGAGTTGTTGAGCGCTGACGTTGAGGCGTTAGGCGCGGACACCTGGCGTGTGCGGTTTGCGGTGGCCAACAGCGGGTGGCTGCCGGCATATGTGAGCAAGCGGGCGCTGGAGCGCAAGACGGCACGGGGGTGTGTGTTCGAGATTGCGCTGCCGGAGGGCGTCTCGCTTGTCAGTGGCAAGCAGCGCGTGGAAGGGCCGCAGCTGGAAGGGCATGCGCCAAAGGCGTCGCTGCAGGCGTTCCTGCCGAACCGCGAGCTGACGGGGGATCGGGCGGTGGTGGAGTGGGTGGTGCGAGGGGTGCGTGGGGCGCGACTGGGGCTGAGTGCGGTGGCGGACCGGGCGGGGGCGGTGCGGGCGCAGGTGGTGCTGGAGTAGGGCGCTGTAGAAGGGGTGTGGAGCGGGCAAAACCCGCCAGGGTCTCACGCGAAGAGGGTGGTCGACTACGGGATAACCACTAGTCGACGAAGTGAGTGGAGTTCGGAAGACTGCCTGCAAACGGTTCGTGCGGCTCAAATTCGGGGCGCAACGGCCGGCTCAGGGAGGTCTTTGATGCGCAATTCCGATAGCGGGCCACGTGGCCCGGTGGCTTGGTGCGCCCATGCCCGGGCGTTGGTAGCGGTCATCGTCTTCGCACTCGCCGCGTGCAGCGGCGGCTCCGGCGAAGCCGAGGCCGAGGACGATGAGCAGGCCCGCGCGGCCCGGGCGTTGGTCGGTGACGGTGGACAGGACGCCGGCGGCGGCACCGCCGCCGGCGAATCGACCTACACCGAAGGCGGCAAGCTGATCCGCACCGACGAATCGCTGGTCGCGCTCGGCAACGAGATGTTCGGCGACCGGGTCGGCATGTACAGCGGCAGCCTGGAGTTCGTGCAGAACGACTTCAGCATCCCCGGCAACAGCGCGCTGCCGGTTGGGGTCGGGCGGCGGCACACGGTGCCTGTCACGGTCCAGAGCGTCACCGGCGCAGCCAATGCCGGCCTGTTCGGCGACTGGGATCTGGAGATCCCGCGCGTCCACGGCGTCTTCACGCAAACCAAGGGCTGGACGGTCGACACGCCCGCGGCTGCCGACAAGATCAAGCGCTGCAGTCTGTATGGCCCCCCGCCTCCGTCGCCTGGCCAGCAGCGCGGCACGTTCAACCCCGACGAATACTGGCAGGGCACCTTCCTCTACGTGCCCGGTTCTGGCTCGCAGGAGATCCTGAAGCGCAACGGCGGCCTGTCGATCAGCGACGGCGGTTCGTTCCCGCTGACCACCAAGGACCGCTGGGTCGTCCGCTGCGGCGTGAACCTGCGTAACGGCACTGGCGAAGGCTTCGTCGCGATCTCGCCCGACGGCAGCCAGTACACCTTCGACGTGATCGTCAGCCGGCCCTATGCCAACCTGATCAAGGGCGGCCCGGCGCCGGACCAGCGCGCGGCGCGGCCCCCGGAGGGCGGCACGAACCTGATGTTCGGGTCGTACTACGTGAAGCGTGTGGAGTACTGGATCCTGCCTTCCGAAGTGCGCGACCGCCACGGCAACAAGGTTCGCTACATCTACAACACCACCACCTGGCGGCTCGACGCGATCGAAGGGGACGACCTGGCCGGCAGCCCGCGGCGCATCGACTTCTCCTACGACCCGGTGAATGGCCGCATCAGCACCGCCACGGCCGCCGGCCGCACCTGGACCTACAGCTACCGCTCGACGCCGGCCGGCCAAGTGCTGGCCGGCATCCAGCAGCCGGACGGCACCCGCTGGACCTTCAGCATCGATGCCTTCACAAACGGCAGCAACCTGGCGTGGGGCGGCCCAGAGAACTGCGAGGCCTTCGGTCAGCTCGACGACACGCCCTATGTGGGCACGATGACGCACCCCTCGGGCGCCACCGGCAGTTTCACGGTACGCGCCACGCGGCACGGCCGTACGTTTGTGGAACGCGCTTGCCGCGACAGCGACACCGGGTGGCCGTCCGGCACCGCGGTGTACCCGCTGTACCTGGACCGTTTCTCCATCGTCGAGAAGTCGATCTCCGGCCCGGGCCTGCCGGTGAAGGCCGACGGCTCGCCGAAGACGCGGTGGACCTATGCCTACGGCCCGGGTGTGGGCTGCACGGTCGGCCCGTCGGGCTGCTCGGCGGATTCGCCCACCACCAAGACCGTGACGGTCGCCGACCCCGACGGCGACCAGACGCGCTACACCTTCGGCATCCGCTTCCGCGTTGACGAGGGTCAGCTGCAAAAGACCGAGGAGGCCTTCGGCACCAGCTACCCGCGCGTCACCGAGCGGCGCTATGCCGACCCTGCGACGGGTGGCCCGTGGCCCGACCCCATCGGCGGCAGCATCCAGCGTCGTGGCAATGGCGAGCTGGCCAGCCGCTACACGCCCGAGAGCTTCAAGAAGATCACGCAGCAGGGCGTGGACTTCATCTGGCAGAGCGAAGCCTTCGACGAGTTCGGCAAGCCGGTGCGCGTGACGAAGCAGGGCCCTTCCGGCACCAAGGACGAGCGCACGGCCTACAGCCACAACACCAGCAAGTGGGTGCTCAGCCAGCCGCAGCGCGTGTGGCTGCAGGTGCCGAGCGTCGGCGAGCTGGAGATCGAACGGCACGAATACGACACCGTCACCGCCAACAAGCTCGCCAGCTACAGCTTCGGCCTGAAGAAACAGGCCTTGACGTACAACACGGATGGAACGCTGGCCACGAAGGCCGACGGGCTGAACAACACGACCCGGTTCTACGAGTACAAGCGCGGGCTGGCGCAGCGGGTGGTGTACGCGGACTCCGCCACTGAGCGTGCCACCGTCAACGACTTCGGCCTGGTGCTGAGTGTCACCAATGCCGTAGGTTCCACCACCAGCTACGGCTACGACGGGATGGGGCGCTTGAGCGGCATCATCTATCCCGCGGGCGACCCCGTTCTCTACAACGCGACCAGCATCACCTACGAGCAGCGCTGGAACAGTGAGTACGGGTTGCCGCCCGGGCACTGGTTGCAGACCACCAGCACCGGCAGCGCCCGCACCGAGCGCTACTTCGACGCGCAATGGCGGCCGATGGTCACCCGCACCTACGACGCCGCCAACGAAGCCGGCACGCGCAGCGTGACCTTGGCGCGCTACGACAGCGACGGCAAGAAGTCCTACGAGAGCTATCCGCGCCGCGGCGACGTCACCGTGCCTGCGGGCACGACCACAGACGACGAACTGGCGGCGTCCATCCCAGGCACGGTCACCGCCTACGACGCCCTTGGCCGCGTGGTGCGCAAGACGCAGAGCGGAGCCGGCAGCACGCTCACCGAATACCTGCCGGGCTTCCAGCGCAGGACCACCAACCCGCGCGGCTACGCCACTACGCATGGGTTCCAGGCCTTCGATGAGCCCAAGGAAGACAGCATCGCGCGCATCGACGCGCCGGAAGGCGTGGCGGTCGCGATCAACCGCGACCTGCTGGGCAAGGCGCTGGCGATCACGCGCTCGGGCGGCGGCAAGAGCGTCACGCGGAGCTACGTCTACGACGGGTTCCACCGCCTGTGCAAGACGATCGAGCCGGAGACCGGCGCGACGGTGCAGATGCTGGACGCGGCCGACAACACCGCCTGGCGCGCGAGCGGGCAGAACCTGCCGAACAGCGGGGCCTGCGACCACGGTTCAGTGCCCGAGAGCGCCAGGGTTCGCTTCACCTACTCGCCCCGCAACCAACTCTGGAACACCACATACGGTGACGGCAGTCCGTCGGTGTCTCGCACCTACTGGCCCGACGGCAAGCCGCAGACGGTGAGTTCGTCCGGCTACACCTGGACCTACGAGTACAACCTGCGGCGACTGCTCACCACCGAGCGGATGACGTCGCCTGGCGGCACCGAAACGCTGATCTGGGGCATCAACGCCAACGGTCACGTGAGCTCCATCGGCTACCCCGACAGCGAAACGCTGCCCTACAACCCGAACGCGCTCGGGCAGCAGACGACCGCGGGCAGCTACGCCAGCAACATCACCTACCACCCGAATGGCGTGGTGGCCGGCTACACGCTGGGCAACCAGATCAGCCGCACGGTGACGCTCAACACCCGGGGCCTGCCCGAGGCCTGGACCGACACCGGGCCCAACGGCACCGTGCTGGACGACCTGTACCTCTACGACGCGAACGGCAATGTCACCGACATCACTGACCGTCTGAACGGCAGCAACACCCGCAGCATGCCCTGGTACGACGGCCTGGATCGCCTGCGCCAGGTGAACCGCGCCGGCGCGCTGTGGGCACGCTACGACTATGACGCCGTGGACAACCTGGTCTACAGCAAGGTCGTGCCCATCGGGGCAGGCGGCGTACGCGAGTTGAACCACAACATCAATGTCACGACGAACCGGCTGGACAGCCTGACCGGCACGCAGAGCCTGAGCATCTGGTACGACGCCAACGGCAACATCACGCAACGCGGCAACCAGACCTTCCTGTTCGACATCGGCAACCGCATGAGCCGCGCAACGGGCGTGGCCAGCTACACCTACGACGGCCACGGTCGCCGGCTGCGCGTGGCGTTCGACAACGGGCAGGTGGCGCAGCACCGGTACACGCAAAGCGGGAAGCTGGTCCGCTCGGTGCACTCCAGCAAGGGCATCACGAGGTACGTGTATGTCGGCGACAAGGTCGTGGCGGAGGTGAACAGCCTCACCGGGGTGAGCTACCTGCACACCGACGCGCTGGGCAGCCCGGTGAAGAAGACCGACTCGGCGCGGGCAGTGGTGGCGCAGACGGTGTTTGAGCCGTATGGGGGGCGGCGTCAGGGACGAATCCGGAGGGGGTGGGGTACACGGGGCATGTGAACGATCCCGAGACGGGGCTGGTGTACATGCAGCAGCGGTATTACGAGCCGCTGGCGGGGAGATTCTTGTCGGTCGACCCGGTGGTTACGGATTGGGACTCAGGCAGCAGCTTCAATCGGTATGTCTACGCCTACAACAACCCATACCACTACGTCGATCCGGACGGTCGGGCAGGGATTGGGGCCGTTCTCGTTGGAGGTGCAGTTGTCTGCTCGCGGATCGCGGCTTGCAGGGCTGCTGGGCTGGCCCTGGCAGCGGCGACCGGCAAAGCAATCTCAGGCGTCTTGCAGAGCACGTCCGGGTCCGAAGAGCCAAAGGTTGATGGCGAAGGAGCGTCACCCGAGGAGATTGCGAACAGCAGTGGAGGCGAAACTGCCGGCGAGCGGGTTTCGGGTCCGGAGCGGGACAAGATCCTGGAGGAGGATCAGAATGCCGACCAGTCCTGGACTTGCTGGCGGTGTGACGGAAAGATCTGGGATAGATCAAAAGTCCACATTGGCCATAGAAATGTGCCGCGGTCAAAGGGCGGAAACAAGCACCCTGACAATCTTAGGTGTGAAGGAGAGTCATGCAATACCAGCGCAGGCAATCGTGGGCGAGTAAAGCCAGGCAGCGACTGTAGGTCAAAAGGCAACTGCGGCCAGCCACCAAAGCGGCAAGACCCGTCTAAACTACCGGATCCCAAATGAAGAAGAGACTCGCACGAGTTCCGTTGCAAATAGACAGTAAGGTTGCTTCTAAGGAAATCGTTATCGCAGAGCCGGCGGCCAAGACAGACGAGTTCCGACTCAGGAGCATTCCCGCGTTCGCGTATGGTGTCGCGCCAGGCGATCTCTTCCGGCTTGAGGACCGCGCAACCGGGCGATTTTCGGTGGTAGAAAGGGGCGGCCAAGTTTCAATTCGTCTATTTGTGGCGGGGGCGCCTTCTTCGGAGAGATTGACAAAATTTGAGAGAGCTATTGAGTCGCAGGGTGGCCTTTTCGAAATTGGCAGAATTGCCAAATCGAATGATGGAACATCGATACTGCTAGCGTCTCTGAATGTTGAGCTTGGGATATCCGAAATGACGAACGTAATCAAGGCGCTTGATTTGGGTAAGTTCAAATGGGAATTTGGTAATGTTTATGATGAGTTTGGGCAAAAAGAGTTGTGGCTAACGAATACATAGCGGGTCCTGCGAGTGCGGCGCATTGGCACCTTGTCAAACGATGCGGATCGGTAGACTCAATATTCAGTTGCTAACGCGGCCCGCGCATCTTGCTGTCGACGCACTGGGTGGATGCGTCGAGTGCCTTGAAAGGCAGGACGCGCGTCCCGACTTTCGGCCACCCTACTCCCCCCCCCTCCCCTCCCCCCGCGGAAACGGCGCAAACACCGCCGCCAACACCGACGGCACCGCCGCCACCATCACGATGATGAAGTAGGTCTGGTAGCCGAAGTGATCGGCCATCGGCCCCGACATCATCTGCGTGGGCACCAGCGTCAGGTTCATGATCGAGTTCGCGAACGCGTAGTGCGTCATGTGATAACGCCCCGGCGATATCTGCTGCATCATGTACAGCATGTTGGCTACGAAGCCGAAGCTGTAGCCGAACTTCTCCACGGTCACCAGCAGTGCCACCGTCGTCAGCGACAGCCCGTGCCCCGGCCCCGCCAGCTGCGACAGCACCACGAAGCTCAGGTGCGGCACGTTCAGGCACAGCGCCATGAAGATCAGCGTGCGGCGGTTCAGCCCGTACTTGGAGAGGAACGCGCCGCCCAGCAGGCCGCCCGCCAGGCTCACCACGGTGGCCACGGTGCCGTCGATCAGCCCCTTGTCCTTCAGCGACAGGCCCACGCCGCCGCTCTCGGGCGAGGCCTGCAGGAAGAGGGGCCCTTCCACCAGCAGCAGGCCTTCGGAGCTGCGGTACAGCAGCACGAAGAGCAGCATGCCCCAGATGCTGGGCTTGCGGAAGAAGTCGACCACCGAGTCGCCGAAGGCGCGCATCACCGCACCGGCGTTCTCGGGCCGCTGGCCGATGGAGCCGGTGGGCAGGAAGAAGCGGTGGTGCAGCGCCAGCAGCAGCAGCGTCAGCCCCGCCAGGCCCAGCGCCCAGCCCCAGGCCGCGGTGGGGCTCAGGTGCGCGTCTTCCTTCAGCGAACCCGCCACCCACACCACGAGCGCGGTGCCGAACAGCCGGCCGGCGTTCCAGAACACGCCCTGCACGCCGATGTAGCGCGCCTGCCCCTTCTCGTCGAGCGACGTGATGTAGACGCCGTCGACGCAGATGTCCTGCGTGGCCGAGCAGAAGGCCATCACCCACAGCAGCGCGATCACGATCTGGAAGTAGTTGGGCAGCGGCAGCGCCACCGCCATGGCGCACAGCAGCAGCGCCATCACCACTTCCATCAGCAGCACGAAGAACTTCTTCGTGCGGTACATGTCCAGGAACGCGGCCCAGAAGGGCTTGAGCGACCAGGCGATGCCCACGCTGGCGGTGGCCACGGTGATCTCGCCGTCGCTGTGGCCCAGGTCCTTGAACAGCGTGCCGGCCACCCAGATCACCATCGCGAACGGGATGCCCTCGGCCAGGTAGGCGGTGGGCACCCAGAGCCACGGGTTGCGGACGCGTGCGGGGGTTTGGTTCATGGTGAGGCGCCGCGCCGGGCGTTGGTTGACAGCGTTGTCTTTTCGGTTGCGGATGCTAGCCGCTGGCCTGCCGGCCGTGGGTGGCGGCGCATGCGGGTATGCCCGGGAGCCACCCGTGAAGCAAGGGGGCCGGCCCTGAACCGCTGCGGCGCGAACAGCCCGTAACCGCTCAAGGCAGGAAAAGCCGGGCGCTCTGCCCGCAAGCCGGCGACACGGGCGGCCGGCCGCGGCCGACAATGCCCCGGCCGCCACCATGCCTGCCGACACCTTCCGCTCGCTCTTCGAGTTCCTGCCCATCGGCGCCTACCGTTCGGCGCTGGACGGGCGTCAGCTGCGCGCCAACCCGGCGCTGGTGCGCATGAACGGCTTCGAGACCGAAGCCCAGCAGCTGGCCGCGGCGGCCGACGGCAAGCGCTGGTACGTGCAGCCGGGCCGGCGCGACCAGTTCCTGGAACTGCTGCACCGCGACGGCCGCGTCGTCGGTTTCGAGTCCGAGGTCATGCGCGAGAGCGACGACCAGCGCATGTGGATCCGCGAGAACGCCCACATCGTGCGCGACGAGGCCGGCACGCCGCTCTACTACGAAGGCACGATCGAGAACGTCACGGCGCTGGTGGACGCGCGCGACGCGCTGCGGCGCAGCCAGGGCGAGCTGCAGCAGATCATCGAGCTGGTGCCGGGCGTGGTGTACCGCGTGGCCATCACGCCCGAGGGCGGCCGTCGCTACACCTTCGTGAGCGCCGGCGTGCGCGCGCTCTACGGCATAGAGCCCGACGAGCCGCTGCGTGAAGGCGACGCGCTGACGCGCCGCCGCCACCCCGACGACGCCGCCCGCGTGCGCGCCGCGTCCGACGCCGCCATCGCCGAGAACCGCGTGCTGCTGTGCGACACCCGCGTGAAGCTCGACGACGGCACCGAGAAGTGGGTGCAGGTGCTCAGCGGCCCGGCACCCGACGACCACGGCGAGCGCATCCGCATCGGCCTGCTGTTCGACATCACCGACCGCAAGCGCGCCGAGGCCGCGCTGCAGGAGAACAGCGAGCTCTGGAAGCGTGCGCTCGAAAGCAGCGGCGACGGCGTCTGGGACTGGCACGTGCAGGCGGGCATCGAGGTGCTCTCGCCGGCCTGCAAGGCGCTCTACGGCTTTGAGCCCCACGAGCTGCCCGACACGCCCGACGCGCTGGACGCCCGCACCCACCCCGACGACGTGCCCGGCATGCGCCAGGCGCGCGACGATCACTTCGCCGGCCGCACGCACGCCTACGTCAACGAACACCGCGTGATGTGCAAGGACGGCAGCTGGAAGCGCATCCTCTCACGCGGCATCGTGATCGCGCGCGACGCGGCGGGCCGGCCGCTGCGCATGATCGGCACGCACACCGACGTCACCGCCGCGCGCCAGGCCGAGGCGCTGCGCCACGAGCGCGACCTGGCCGCCGCGGCGCGCCAGGCGCAGGCGCACTTCCTCTCGCGCGTGAGCCACGAGCTGCGCACGCCGCTGAACGCGGTGCTCGGCTTCGCGCAGCTGCTGGAGATGGCGCCCGGCGACGGCGAGCGCCAGCGCACCTGGATCTCGCACGTGCTGGCCAGCGGCCGCCACCTGCTGTCGCTGGTGAACGACGTTCTGGACCTGTCCAGCGCGCAGACCGGCCATTTGCCCATCAGCGTGGAGGAGCTGCCCGCGGCCGCGCTGCTCGACGAGGCGCGCGCGATGCTGGACGGCGCCGCGCAGGAGGCCAAGGTCGCGCTGGAGGTCGACCTCGCGGGCGACGCCGCCGGGCTCTTGCTGCGCGCCGACCGCAAGCGCGCGCTGCAGGTGCTGGTGAACCTGGTCTCCAACGCGATCAAGTACAACCACCCCGGCGGCTGGGTGCGCGTGAGCGTGGCCCACCGCGACGGCGCGGTGGCCCTCGCCGTGGCCGACAGCGGCCCGGGCCTCACGCCGATGCAGGCCGCGCGCCTGTTCCAGCCCTTCGAGCGCCTGGGCGCGCAGCACGGCCCGGTGCCGGGCACCGGCCTCGGTCTGGCGCTGGCGCGGCAGTTCGCCGAAGCCATGCAGGGCAGCATCGAGGTGCAGAGCGAGCCGGGCCGCGGCTCGGTGTTCACGCTGCGGCTGCCGGCGGCCTGAGCCGCGCGTTCGGCGCCTCAGGCGTCGTCGAACAGGTGGATGGTCTCGCGCAGCAGCGGGTAGATCTGCGCCTGCCAGCGGCGCCCGCTGAACACGCCGTAGTGGCCCACGCCGGCCTGCACGTAGTGCTTGCGCATGTAGGGCCGGATGCCGGTGCACAGGTCGTGCGCGGCCATGGTCTGGCCGATGCTGCAGATGTCGTCGCGCTCGCCTTCCACGGTGAGCAGCGCGGTGCGGCGGATCGCGGCCGGGTTCACCGTGCGGCCGCGGAACGTGAGCTCGCCGCGCGGCAGGTCGTAGCGCTGGAACACGCGCTCCACGGTCTGCAGGTAGAACTCGGCGGGCAGGTCGGCCACCGCGAAGTACTCGCGGTAGAAGTCGCGCGTGGGCGCGGCCTTCGCGTGGTCCTGCTCCACCAGGCTCACCCAGTACTCGCGCAGCGTCTGCTGGTGGCGCTGCCGGTTCATGCTCATGAAGGCGCTCAGCTGCACGAAGCCGGGGTACACGCGGCGCCCCGCGCCCTTCAGCCGCCACGGCACGGTGTGGATCAGGTTCTTCTCGAACCACGAGATCGGCCGCTCGGTGGCCAGCGCGTTCACCGCGGTGGGGTTGACACGGCAGTCGATGGGCCCGGCCATCAGCGTGAGCGTGGCCGGCGTGGCCGGATGCTGGTCTTCGCCCATCAGCGCCACCGCGGCCAGCGCAGCCACGCAGGGCTGGCAGATCGCCACCACGTGGGTGCGCGGCCCCAGGTGCGCGGCGAAGTCGATCAGGTGGGCGATGTATTCGTCCAGGCCGAAGGGCCCGGCCTTCAGCGGCACGTCGCGCGCGCTCTTCCAGTCGGTGACGTGCACGTCGTGGTGCGCCACCAGGGTGCGCACGGTGTCGCGCAGCAGCGTGGCGAAGTGGCCGGACATCGGCGCCACCAGCAGCACCCGGGGGCCGGGCTGCGCGGCGCGCGCGCGGCGGAAGCGCGTGAGGGTGGCGAACGGCGTGTCGAGCACGGTCTCCTCGAGCACCGGCTCGCCGTCGGCGGTGGTGTGCACGCCCCAGTCGGGGCGCTGGTGCGTCACCTCGGTGAGGTTGAACACCTCGCAGGTGGCGGCCCACTGGCGCTGCGTCACCGGCGGGTCCGCGCCCAGCGTGAGCCAGGGCGGGGCCGCGCGGCTGGCCAGGCGCAGCGGCCACAGCGCGTCGGCCTGGGCCTGGTAGGCGTGGTAGAGCATCGGCGTCGTCCTCCTCGGGCTGCCCGGGCCGGTTGCAACTTGCGCGCCAGCCCGGCGGGCCGTGGCATAGCGCTTGCTGCAACCGGCGCAGGTCCAGGAGACGCGTCATGCCCACGTCGACGAAGAAGGTGGCCCGCCCCGCGGCGAAGAAGGCGGCGCCGGCCGCCGCGCGTGCCACGCTCACCATCAGCAGCCGGAACTACTCGTCGTGGTCGCTGCGCGGCTGGCTGCTTGCGCGCTTCGCCGGGCTCGAGTTCGACGAGGTGGTGGTGCCGCCCGACGACGCCGCGGCGCGCCGCGAACTGCTGCTGCTGGCGCCTTCGATCCTGGTGCCCTGCCTCACGCACGAGGGCGTGAAGAGCTGGAACGTGATGGCCATCGCCTACTACCTGGACGAGGTGTTCCCGCAGGCCAAGCTGCTGCCGGCCGAGCGCGCGGCGCGGGCGCACTGCCGCTCGATCTGCGGCGAGATGAACTCGGGCTTCGCGAACCTGCGCTCGTCGCTGCCGATGAACCTGAAGGCGAGGCACGCCGGCTTAAAGGTCTGGGCCGGCGCGCTGCCGGACATCGAACGCGTCACCGAGATCTGGCGCGAATGCCTGGCGCGCTATGGCGGCCCGTACCTCTTCGGCGCGCGGCGCACGATGGCCGACGCGATGTTCGCGCCGGTGGCCACGCGCTTCGTCACCTACGACGTGAAGCTCGACGCCGCCAGCGCCGGCTACGTGAAGACCGTGATGGCGATGCCCGAGCTGCAGGCGTGGATCGCCGCGGCCCGCCAGGAGCCCGACGACATCCAGGAACTGGACATGGACTTCTGAGCGGCTACCAGCCCTGCGGCTCGGGCACCGCGCAGGGCGCGGGCATGTCCACGGTGCCGAAGTCGGCCGGGCCCACCACCTCCAGGTATTCCATGTCCGGCGAGTAGTCGAACAGGTAGTGCACGACGCCCGGGCGCTGGTGCACGCAGTCGCCGGCCTCCACCAGCGTCTCCTGGTCGCCGTACATGAAGCGCGCCCAGCCCTTGGTCATGATCACGATGTGGAACTGCGCCTCGTGGCGGTGCCAGCCGGTGCCCTTCTCCGGTGCCGAGTTGGCCTTCACCCACTGCGCGATCACGCGGCCGTGCGTGGCGGCGGCGACGCCGAGGTCCTTGTAGAGGAAGAAGTCCCTCAGGCCGTCGCTGCGCCAGGGCGTGTCGGCGGGCTTGACGTGCGAGAACAGGGTCTGCGTGCGGTCCAGCATGGGGCATTCCTCCGGCAGCGTGGCTGATGCCGCGGTGCAGCATGCATATCGCGTTCCACGCGCGGAAGCTTCAGCGCCGCTCGAAGCAGAAGACCGACACGCTGGCGAACAGGCTGGGCCAGCGCCGCACCACGCGGCCGTTCTGCAGCCCGAAGCCGTCGGTCAGCACGAGCCCGCTGCGCTGCGCCAGCAGCTCGAAATCGGCATAGGTGGCGAAGCGGATGTTGGGCGTGTCGTACCACTCGAAGGGCAGCGCCTTGGTCACCGGCATGCGGCCGCCGGCCACGCGCAGCCGGTTGGGCCAGTGCGCGAAGTTCGGGAAGCTCACGATGCCGATGCGGCCCACGCGCGCGGTCTCGCGCAGCATGGTCGCGGTGTGTCGCAGGTGCTGCAGCGTATCCAGCTGCAGCACCACGTCGAAGCTGCGGTCGTCGAACAGCGCCAGGCCGTCCTCCAGGTTGAGCTGGATCACGTCGATGCCGCGCTGCACGCAGGCCTGCACGTTGTCGTCGGCCAGCTCGATGCCGTAGCCGCTGCAGCCCTTGTGGTCGCGCAGGTGCGCCAGCAGCTCGCCGTTGCCGCAGCCGAGGTCGAGCACGCGGCTGCCGCGCGGCACCAGGTCGGCGATGAGTTCGAGGTCGCGTCTTTCGCTCACGAGGCCACCTCGATGCGTTCGAAGTAGCCGCGCATCACCGCGTGGTAGCGCGGGTCGTCGAGCAGGAAGGCATCGTGCCCGTGCGGCGCGGCTATCTCGGCGTAGCTGACGCGCGCACGGTTGTCCACCAGCGCCTTGACGATCTCGCGGCTGCGTGCCGGCGAGAAGCGCCAGTCGGTGGTGAAGCTCACCAGCAGGAAGCGATGGTCCTTCGCGATGGCGAAGGCCCTGGCGAGGTCGCCGCCGTGGTCCGCCGCGGGGTCGAAGTAGTCGAGCGCGCGCGTGATCAGCAGGTAGGTGTTGGCGTCGAAGTACTCGCTGAACTTGTCGCCCTGGTGGCGCAGGTAGCTCTCGATCTGGAACTCCACGTCCTGCGTGCTGTAGCCCAGGGCGGCGGCCTTGAGCTCACGCCCGAACTTGGTGTCCATCGCGTCTTCGGCGAGGTAGGTGATGTGGCCGATCATGCGGGCCACGCGCAGGCCCCGCTTGGGCACCACGCCGTGTTCGTAGAAGTGGCCGCCGTGGAAGTCGGGATCGGTGACGATGGCGCGGCGCGCCACCTCGTTGAACGCGATGTTCTGCGCCGACAGGTTCGGCGCCGTGGCCACGGCGATGCAGTGGCGCACGGCCTGCGGATGGCGCAGCGTCCAGGCCAGCGCCTGCATGCCGCCCAGGCTGCCGCCCAGCACCGCGGCCAGCTGCGTGATGCCGAGCTGCCGCACCAGGCGCGCCTGCGCGTCCACCCAGTCCTCCACCGTCACCACCGGGAAGTCGGCGCCCCAGGCCCGCCGGGTGGCCGGGTTCAGGTGCATCGGCCCGGTGCTGCCGAAGCACGAGCCGGGGTTGTTGACGCCGATCACGAAGAAGCGCTCGGTGTCCAGCGGCTTGCCGGGGCCGACCAGGTTGTCCCACCAGCCGCGCTGGCCGGCGGCGTCGAGCCCCGCCACGTGGTGGCTGGCGTTGAGCGCGTGGCACACCAGCACGGCGTTGCTCTTCGCCGCGTTCAGCGTGCCGTACGTTTCGTAGGTCAGCTGGTAGGCCGGCAGCACCGCGCCGCTCTTCAGCGGCAGCGGTTCTGCGAAATGCATCTGCTGCGGGGTGACCGCTCCCAGGGACGACGCCATCTCTGTCGCGAAAAGAAAGAAACCCGGTGTCGCTGCGAAGGCGGACACCGGGCGGGCGTCCCTCTTTAGCAGCATTTGTAGAGCGCCCGCAATCCGGAACAAATCGGCGCTGTCCGGGCGGGAGTATAGCGATGCCCCTAGCATCGGCGTCTCGCTTCGAAAGACCGCATGCGCGCCTTCCTTGCCCTTGGCCTTTCCCTGGCGGCCGCCGCGGCCGCAGCACAGCCGGCCCCGGCCGACACCGCGCCGCCGCCCAGGCTGCCGTTGTGGGAGGCCGGCTTCTTCGGCGTGGCCGGCCACCAGCAGGCCTACCCGGGCAGCAAGCAGCACGTGAACTCGGGCATCGTGCTGCCGTTCCTGATCTACCGCGGCGACTGGCTGCGCTCCGAGGAAGGCAGCGTGGGCGTGCGCGCGCTGCGCAGCGCCACCACCGAGATCGACGTCGGCCTGGCCGGCAGCTTCGGCTCGGCACCGCGCGACAACGACGCGCGCCGCGGCATGCGCCGCATCGGCACGCTGGCCGAGCTGGGCCCGCGCGTGAAGTGGGACCTGGGCCCCGGTTTCGGCGGCGGCCGCTGGCGCGCCGCGCTGCCGCTGCGCCTGGTGCTGGACGTGGACCACGGGTTCCAGGACCGCGGCGTCGCGTTCGAGCCCGACATCGGCTGGGGCCGGCGCAGCGCCAGCGGCTGGGGCTACGGCGTCAACCTCGGGCTGATGATCGGCAGCCGCCGCCTCGCGGAGACCTTCTACGAGGTGAAGCCGCAGGACGTGATCATCCCGACGCGGCCGGCCTACGAGGCCAAGGCCGGGCTCATCTCCACGCGGCTGGGCATCAGCGCGTTCAAACCGCTGTCGCCGGACTGGCGCTTCTTCGTCTTCGCGCGCGTCGACACGGTGAAGGGCGCGGCCAACCGCAGCAGCCCGCTGGTGGACAAGCCCACCGGCGCCTCGGTCGGCCTCGGGCTGTCCTGGACCGGCTGGCGCTCGGAACAGCTCGGCACGCCATGACCAGTGCCTGGTTCGACGGCTTCGAGGCCCGCGACTTCGACGTCGACGGCGTGCGCGTGCACGCGCGCGTGGGCGGCCGCGAAGGCGCGCCGCCGCTGCTGCTGCTGCACGGCTTCCCGCAGACGCATGCGATGTGGCACCGCGTCGCGCAGATCCTGGCGCCGCGCTTCCACCTGGTGATGCCCGACCTGCGCGGCTACGGCGACAGCGCCAGGCCCGCCGGCGCGGCCGACCATGCGAACTACAGCAAGCGCGCGATGGCGGCCGACGTGGCCGGGCTGATGCGCCAGCTGGGCCACGCGCGCTACGGCGTCTGCGGGCACGACCGCGGCGGCCGGGTGGCGCACCGCCTGGCGCTGGACCATGCGGCTGCGGTAAGCAAGCTCGCGGTGATCGACATCGCGCCCACGCTGGACATGTACGAGGCCACCGACCAGCGCTTCGCGAGCCTGTACTACCACTGGTTCTTCCTGATCCAGCCGGCACCGCACCCGGAGCGCATGATCGGCGCCGATCCGGTGGCCTACCTGCACTGGAAGCTCGGCCGCTGGGGCTTCGGCCAGACCGCCGAATACCGCGAGCCGCAGGCCGTGGCCGAGTACGAGCGCTGCTTCGCCCGGCCCGAGAACGTGCACGGTGCCTGCGAGGACTACCGCGCCAGCTTCGGCATCGACCTCGAGCACGACCGCGCCGGGCGCGCCGCGGGGCAGAAGGTGGCCTGCGAGACGTTGGTGCTGTGGGGCCGCCGCGGCGTGGTGAACCAGCTCTTCGACCCGCCCGCCCTGTGGCGCGCGCAGTGCAGCGCCGCGGTGAGCGGCGAGGTGATGGACGCCGGCCACTACATCCCCGAAGAGCTGCCGAGGGCCACCGCGGAGCACCTGGGGAAGTTCTTCGCGCCGGCCGCGTAAGGCGCCGCTAGCATCGCCCGACGAGGAGATGCTTCGAGGGGCGTGCAATGCATGAGTGGCTGCGGCGGATCGACCAGCACTTTCCCGTGCGCTACACGGTGTGGACGGCCACGGCCATCGGGCTGCTGCTGTTCGCGTTCACCTGGGTGGCCTACGGCGTCGGCGGCTGGGCGGCACTGGTCTGCCTGTTCCTGGTGGGCCTGGGCTGGCGCGACACGCGCCAGACGCGCCACTCGATCCTGCGCAACTACCCCGTCATCGGCCACCTGCGCTTCCTGCTCGAGTTCGTGCGCATCGAGATCCGCCAGTACTTCATCGAGAGCGACAGCGAGGCCAACCCCTACTCGCGCCAGCAGCGCAGCCTGGTCTACCAGCGCGCCAAGGGCGAACCCGACAAGCGCCCCTTCGGCACGCAGCTGGACGTTCACGCCGCCGGCTACGAGTGGATCAACCACTCGGTGGCGCCGACCCATATCGCCAGCCACGACTTCCGCGTCGACATCGGCAGCGGCGGCACCAGCTGCACGCAGCCCTACAGCGCCAGCATCTTCAACATCTCGGCGATGAGCTTCGGCGCGCTCAGCGCCAATGCGATCCTGGCGCTCAACGGCGGCGCGAAGAAGGGCGGCTTCGCGCACGACACCGGCGAAGGCTCGATCAGCGTGCACCACCGCACCCACGGCGGCGACCTGATCTGGGAGATCGGCAGCGGCTACTTCGGCTGCCGCAACGAGGACGGCAGCTTCAACGAGGAGCGCTTCGCCGCCAACGCCACCGATCCCCAGGTGAAGCTGATCGAGCTGAAGCTGAGCCAGGGCGCCAAGCCCGGCCACGGCGGCGTGCTGCCGGGGCCGAAGGTCACGGCCGAGATCGCGGCGGCGCGCGGCGTGCCCATCGGCGTGGACTGCGTGAGCCCGGCGGCGCACAGCGCCTTCGGCACGCCGGTGGAGATGATGCAGTTCATCGACAAGCTGCGACGGCTCTCGGGCGGCAAGCCGGTGGGCTTCAAGTTCTGCGTCGGCCACCCGTGGGAGTGGTTCGCGATGGCCAAGGCGATGCTGGAGACCGGCATCCTGCCGGACTTCATCGTGATCGACGGCGCCGAGGGCGGCACCGGCGCGGCGCCGCTGGAGTTCACCGACCACGTGGGCGCGCCGCTGCAGGAAGGCCTGCTGCTGGTGCACAACACGCTGACCGGGCTGAACCTGCGCCACCGCATCAAGCTGGGCGCGGCGGGCAAGGTGGTGAGCGCCTTCGACATCGCGCGGCTGATGGCCATCGGCGCCGACTGGTGCAACGCCGCGCGCGGCTTCATGTTCGCCCTGGGCTGCATCCAGGCGCAGACCTGCCACACCGGCGCCTGCCCCACCGGCGTGACCACGCAGGACCCCGATCGCCAGAAGGCGCTGGTGGTGCCCGACAAGATCGAGCGCGTGCGCCGCTTCCACCAGAACACGCTGCACGCGCTGCAGGAACTGGTGCAGGCCGCGGGGCTGAACCACCCGGGCGAGATCACCGCCTCGCACATCGTGCGCCGCGGCGCCGACAACACGGTGCGGCTGCTCGCGCACCAGCTGCCCTTCGTGCAGCCGGGGGCGCTGGTCGACGCGATCGAGGGCCGTGCGGACTGGCCGCACAACGTGTTCAGGCTGTACTGGCCGCAGGCCCGGAGCGGGAGCTTTCAGCCGCAGGCGGCTGCGGCTGCTCCATGAGCGCCAGCACGTCGCGCGTCATCACCTCGGCCAGGGCACTGCGCGCATGCACCGCGCGCCGCGCGCCCTCGCGCAGCAGCAGCGCCGCTTCCTCGGCGTTGGGTGCGCGCACCACCACCGGGATGCCGGGGTTCAGCGTGCGCGCGGTCTCGATCATCGGCCGCACGTCGGTGCTTTCGCTCGTCGCCACCACCAGCAGGCCGGCCTCGGCGATGTGGGCCTGGATCAGCACCGCGGGCTCGCCAGCGTCGCCGAAGACCGCGGGCGTGCCGGCGGCGCGCAGGGCCTCCACGCGCTCGCGGTTGCGGTCCACCACGACGAAGGGCAGGGCGCGCGCCGCCAGCGCCTGCGCGATCTCGCGCCCGACCGCGCCGTAGCCCACCAGCACCACCTGGCGCGCCAGGTAGCGGCGGTCGGTGCTCATCGGCAGTTCGGCCAGCGGGTCTTCGCGTGCTTCCAGCCGGCGGGCCAGCGCCGAGCTCTTCAGGATCCAGCGCCGCGCCGGCTCCACCGCGGTGAACAGCAGCGGGTTGAAGGCGATCGACAGCAGCGCGCCCGCCACCACCAGGCTCTTCGCCTCGGGCGGCAGCACGCCCAGGCTGCCGCCGAGGGCGACCAGGATGAAGGAGAACTCGCCGATCTGCGCCAGGCTGGCCGACACCGTCAGCGCGGTGTTGAGCGGGTAGCGCAGCAGCAGCACCAGCGCCGCGGCCGCCAGCGACTTGCCCAGCATGATGATCGCGGTGACGGCCAGCACCTGCAGCGGGCGTTCGATCAGCACCAGCGGGTCGAACAGCATGCCCACCGAGACGAAGAACAGCACCGCGAAGGCGTCGCGGAAGGGCAGCGACTCCTCGGCCGCGCGGTGCGCGAACTCCGACTCGCGCAGCACCAGGCCGGCGAAGAAGGCACCCAGCGCGACCGACACGCCGAACAGCGCCGCCGCGCCGTAGGCGATGCCCACGGCCACGGCCACCACGCACAGCGTGAACAGCTCGCGCGAGCCGGTCTTGGAGATCTGCCACAGCACCCAGGGCAGCACGCGGCGGCCGCCCAGCAGCATCAGCGCGACGAACGCGGTGACGGCCAGCAGCGTGCGCGCCAGCGTGAACCACAGGCCTTCCGCCGCGCCGCCGGAGCCGGCCAGGCCCACCAGCGCCGGCAGCAGCACCAGCACCAGCACCATCGCCAGGTCCTCGACGATCAGCCAGCCCACCGCGATGCGGCCGTTGTGCGACTCGAGCACGCCGCGCGACTCCAGCGCACGCAGCAGCACCACGGTGCTGGCCACCGAGAGCGAGATGCCGAACACCAGCGCGCCGCCGGCCGGCCAGCCCCACCACAGCGCCAGGCCTGCGCCCATCGCGGTGGCCACCGCCATCTGCACCACCGCGCCGGGCACCGCGATGCGCCGCACCGCCATCAGGTCGCCGAGCGAGAAGTGCAGGCCGACGCCGAACATCAGCAGCATCACGCCGATCTCGGCCAGCTGCGCCGCCAGGTCCAGGTCGGCCACGAAGCCCGGCGTGTGCGGGCCGATCAGCACGCCGGCGACGAGGTAGCCCACCAGGGCCGGCAGGCGCAGCTTGGTGGCGCCGAAGCCCAGCACGAGCGCCAGCCCGAGCGCGACGGCCATCGTGACGATGAGGGGCATGGCGGGGTGCATCGGCCGAGTGTGCCGCAGGGGTGTCAAGTCCTTGGGCGATGCCGGGCGATCGGCGCATGGGCGCACGCACAATCGGCCGCATGGTTGCGCCCCGCCGGTTCTCCTGGACCCACCTCGTTCCGCTGGTCGCTCTGGCGCTGCTGGCAGCCGCGCTCACGCTGCCGCTGGGGGCGGTGCTGGCCACGGCCTGCGTGGCCGGTCTCGTCGGCGCGGTGATCGCGGCCGTGCACCACGCCGAGGTGGTGGCGCACCGCGTGGGCGAGCCGCTGGGCACGCTGGTGCTGGCGCTGGCGATCACGGTGATCGAGACCGCGCTGATCGTCTCGCTGATGCTCTCCGGTGGCGCGTCCACCGCGGTGCTGGCGCGCGACACGCTCTATGCCACCGTGATGATCATCTGCAACGGCGTGGTCGGCCTGTGCGTGCTGCTGGGCGGCTTGCAGCACCGCGCCCAGCAGTTCAAGGTGGCCGGCACCGGGCCCGCGCTGGCGGCGCTGGTGGTGCTGTCGACGATCACGCTGGTGATGCCGGTGTTCACCACCAGTTCGCCGCAGGGCACCTACACCAACTCGCAGCTGGCCTTCGTGGCCGTGGCCTCCACGGCGCTGTGGGCGGTGTTCGTGTTCGTGCAGACCGTGCGGCACCGCGACTACTTCCTGCCCGACGAGGACGATCCCGCCGGTGCGCTGCACGCCGTGCCGCCGGGCAACGTGCAGGCCCTGCTGAGCACCGCGCTGCTGCTGGTGGCGCTGGTGGCGGTGGTGGGGCTGGCGAAGGCGCTGTCGCCGGGCATGGAGGCGCTGGTGGAGGCGGCCTCGCTGCCGAAGGCCGTGGTCGGCGTGGCGATCGCGGTGGTGGTGCTGATGCCGGAGACCTGGGCCGCGGTGCGCGCGGCGCGGGCCGACCGCCTGCAGACGAGCATGAACCTGGCGCTCGGCTCGGCGCTGGCCAGCATCGGCCTCACGGTGCCGGCGGTGGTGCTGGCCTCGGTGTGGCTGGACCTGCCGCTGCTGCTGGGCCTTCAGCCCAAGGAGATGGCGATGCTGGCGATGACCTTCCTGGTCAGTGCCATCACGCTGGGCTCGGGCCGCACGCACCTGATGCAGGGTGCGGTGCACCTGGTGGTGTTCGCAGCCTTCATCTTCCTCGCTTTCGTCCCCTGAGCGGAGACGGCAGCAGGCGGGGTCAGGCCGTGGGCGGCACCGTGTCGACGAAGCTCTGGCGCGCGGCCAGCTTGTCGTACAGCTTCTGCAGGTTGGGGTAGGGGCCGCGCCAGTCGATGGCGGGGAAGCGGAAGTCGAGGTAGCCCAAGGCGCAGCCCACGGCCACGTCGGCCAGCGTGAAGTGCGTGCCGGCGCACCAGGGCTTCTCGCCCAGCCCCTGGCTCATCGCCTTCAGCGCGTTGTGGACGGCGCGCATCTGACGATCGATCCAGGCGGCGCTGCGCTGCTCGGGTGTGCGCTGCGACCAGTTGGCCTCCAGGCGCGCCAGGATGGCGGCGTCGAGCAGGCCGTCGGACAGCGCCTCCCAGGTGCGCACCTCGACACGCTCGCGCCCCGAGGGCGGGATCAGCTTGCCCACCGGCGACAGCGTGTCGACGTATTCGACGATGACGCGCGAGTCGAAGATGGCCTCGCCGCCGTCCAGCACCAGGCAGGGCACCTTGCCGAGCGGGTTGCTCTTGAGGATGGTGTCCTGGCCCCAGACGTCTTCCAGCACGAACTGGTAGTCGAGCTTCTTCTCGGCCATCACCACGCGAACCTTGCGCACGTAGGGGCTGGTGAGGGCTCCGATCAGTTTCATGCTTAGGTCTGGTTCGACTCTCGTCCCTGTCTTCGAACCATTCTAGCCACGGGTCGCCGGCCCCGTGGGCAAGGCCTGTCGCGTGAAATCCACGAGTGCCGGCCGGCCCGGCAGCGACAACCGCGCCTCGGCCGGGGCCATGCGCGACACCACGGTGCCGCCGCGCACCACGAGCAGGCGCTGCGCGCGCAGGCGCACGGCCTCGGCCGGCGAGCGCGCCTGCAAGAGCACGAAATCCGCGCGGCAGCCGGGCTCCAGGCCGTAGCCGGGCAGGCCCAGGATGCGTGCGTTGTTCACGGTGACGGCGTCGAAACAGGCGCGCTGGCCGGCGAGCGAGGTCATCTGCGCCACGTGCAGCCCCATCGCGGCCACCTCGAGCATGTCGCCCGAGCCCAGCGGGTACCAGGGGTCGAGCACGCAGTCGTGCCCGAAGCCGACGTTGATGCCCGCGGCCAGCAGCTCGGGCACGCGGGTCATGCCGCGGCGCTTCGGGTAGGTGTCGTGGCGCCCCTGCAGCGTGATGTTGATCAGCGGGTTGGCCACGGCGTGCAGTTGCGCCTCGGCCATCAGCGGGATCAGCTTGCTGACGTAGTAGTTGTCCATCGAGTGCATGGACGTCAGGTGCGAGCCGGTCACGCGGCCATGCAGCTGGAGCCGCTGGGTGTGGAAGGCGAGCGTCTCGACGTGGCGGCTCAGCGGGTCGTCGCTTTCGTCGCAGTGCATGTCCACGGGCAGCCCGCGCTCGGCCGCCAGTTCGCACAGGATGCGCACGCTCTCCGCGCCGTCGGCCATCGTCCGCTCGAAATGCGGGATGCCGCCGACGACGTCGACGCCGAGGTCGAGCGCGCGCTTCAGGTTCTCGAGCGCACCGGCCGAGCGCAGCAGGCCGTCCTGCGGGAAGGCCACCAGCTGCAGGTCCAGGTACGGCGCGACGCGGCGCTTCACGTCCAGCAGCGCGCGCACGGCCAGCAGGCGCTCGTCGCAGACGTCCACGTGCGAGCGGATCGCCAGCAGTCCGCGCGCCACCGCCCAGTCGCAGTACTGCAGCGCACGCTCGGCGATCGCCTCCTCGGTCAGCAGGGGTTTCAGCTCGCCCCACAGCGCGATGCCTTCCAGCAGCGTGCCGCTGACGTTGGCGCGAGGCAGGCCCTGGCTCAGCGTGGCGTCCATGTGGAAGTGCGCGTCGACGAAGGGCGGGCTCAGCAGCCAGCCGCCGGCATCCAGCACCTCCGCGCCGGGCGGCGCGGTCAGCGCCGGGCCGAGCGCGCGGATGCGGCCGTCCTCGGCCAGCAGGTCGACACCCTGGCGGCCGTCGGGCAGGCAGGCGTCGCGGACGAGCAGCGCACGCGTGTTGGGCATGGGGAAAACAGGGATGCAGCCGGCGCCCGGCGATCCGAGCAGCATACGGGCGCTACGTGATCCTTCACGCTTTTCCGCTCGTCGCGCGGGGCGGTCCGGCGGTGGCTTGTCAGGGGCCGGCAACGGGAGCACACTGGGTCGCACCGATGGCCTTCACGGCCGCCGCCGCAAGAGCCAGCTGCACCGTCCAGCATCCGCCCAACCCGCCTCTTCGGCCCTTCCCTTCCCACAGCCTCGTTTTCCCCGAAACCGCACCTTTTCCACCCAGGAATGCCTTCGGTCGGACCGTCGGCATGCTCTCCCACCCCTCGACAAGGAGGTTCTCGATGAACTTGACGATCAGCGGACATCACCTGGAAGTCACCCCGGCGCTGCGCGAGTACGTGCTCACCAAGCTGGACCGGGTCACGCGACATTTCGACCAGGTGGTAGATGTGACCGTGCTGCTGACCGTGGAAAAGCTCAAGGAGAAGGAACGACGGCAACGCGCCGAAGTGACGCTGCACGTCAAGGGGCGCGACATCTTCTGCGAGCAGTCGCACGAGGACCTGTACGCCGCGATCGACCAGCTGATGGACAAGCTCGACCGCCAGGTCGTGCGCCACAAGGACCGCCTGCAGGACCACCACCACGCGTCGCCCAAGCGGCTGGACGCCGGCGTGCTGTAGCGGCCGGCCAAAACGGCCGATCCAGATTCCCTACAACTTCCGAACGGCCCTGCGGGGCCGTTTTTGCTGGCCGGGACCGGCTGTTGCTGCAGCGCAGCGTCAGCCGCGAATTCCACCCGTTTCAGGGCCTTGTCCCTTGGCATGGCTCGGGGGCGGCGGACTATGATGCGGCGCTTTCGTAACACCTTTGCCCGCCAGCCGGCCACGAGCCCACGGCGGAAAGGAATGGCCTGATGAACCGCCTTGCCGCCATCCTCCCCGCCAGCAACGTGCTGGTGAACGTGGATGCCACCAGCAAGAAACGGGTCTTCGAGCACGCCGGTCTGCTGTTCGAGAACCAGCACGCCATCGCTCGCGGCACCGTCACCGACAACCTGTTCGCCCGCGAGCGCCTGGGCTCCACCGGGCTCGGGCACGCGGTGGCCATTCCGCACGGCCGCATCAAGGGGCTGAAGAACCCGCTGGCCGCGGTGGTGCGCGTGCAGCAGCCGATCCCGTTCGACGCGCCCGACGACGAGGCCGTGGCGCTGCTGATCTTCCTGCTGGTGCCCGAGGCGGCGACGCAGCGGCACCTGGAGATCCTGTCCGAGATCGCCGAGATGCTGTCCGACCGCGAACTGCGCGAGCGGCTCAAGACCGAGCCCGATGCCGCCGGCGTGCACAAGCTGATCTCCGACTGGGAGCCGCTCAAGTCGGTCGCCTGACCGGATGAAGCCGTCGTCCATCAGCGCCGAGGCGCTTTTCGAAGCGCACCGCGTGGCGATGCGCTGGGAGTGGATCGCCGGCCACGCCCACCCCGAACGCCGCTTCGACGATGCCGCCGTGCGCGACGCGCGCAGCGCGGCCGACCTGGTCGGCTACCTCAACTACATCCACCCGTACCGGGTGCAGATCGTCGGCCGGCGCGAGGTGGCCTACCTGGTCGACTGCTCGCCGGAAGACCAGGAACGGCGCATCTCGCGCATCGTCACGCTGGAGCCGCCGGTGATCATCGTCGCCGACTCGGTGGCGCCGCCGGACCGCCTGGTGGCGATGTGCGACCGCGCCGAGATCCCGCTGTTCGTCACGCAGGAGTCGGCCGGCCACGTGATCGACGTGGTGCGCGGCTACCTCGGCCAGCACTTCGCCGAGCGCACCACGCGCCACGGCGTGTTCATGGACATCCTCGGCCTGGGCGTGCTGCTCACCGGCGAGAGCGGCCTGGGCAAGAGCGAGCTGGGGCTGGAGCTCATCAGCCGCGGCCACGGCCTGGTGGCCGACGACGCGGTGGACATCTACCGCATCAGCCAGACCGCGCTGGAAGGCCGCTGCCCGCCGCTGCTGCAGAACCTGCTGGAGGTGCGCGGCATCGGCCTGCTGGACATCAAGGCCATCTTCGGCGAGACCGCGGTACGGCGGAAGATGCGCCTGAAGCTCATCGTGCACCTGGTGCGCAAGGAGACGATGGAGCGCGAGTTCGAGCGCCTGCCCTACGAGCCGCTGAACGAAGAGGTGCTGGGCCTGCCGGTGCGCAAGGTGGTGATCGCCGTGGACGCCGGCCGCAACCTGGCGGTGCTGGTGGAAGCCGCGGTGCGCAACACCGTGCTGCAGCTGCGCGGCATCGACACGTACCAGGAATTCATCAAGAGGCACCAGGCCGCGATGGAGTCGCCCGAGGAGTGACGACCCCCAGCTCGCTCGCGCTCGCGCCCCCCGAGGGGGTGCTCGCCTGAGCGCGGGGGAACCCCGCGCTCGGCTCTTGCTTGATCGCCAGGCTCTGCGTGCGCCTACTTGTTGCGGTGGGGGCAGTCGGTCTTGGTGCAGCGGGCGTAGAGCGCCAGCGAGTGCTCCTGCAGATCGAAGCCGCGCGTGATCGTCACTGCACGCTGGCGCTGCTCGATCTCGGCGTCGTAGAACTCCTCGACGCGGCCGCAGTCCAGGCACACCAGGTGGTCGTGGTGCTGGCCCTCGTTGAGCTCGAACACCGCCTTGCCCGACTCGAAGTTGCTGCGCGTCAGCAGCCCGGCCTGCTCGAACTGCATCAGCACGCGGTAGACGGTGGCCAGGCCGATGTCCGCGCCGTCGGCGAGCAGGCTCTTGTAGACGTCTTCCGCCGTCATGTGGCGGCGCTCGGTGTTGTGGTGGAAGACCTCCAGGATCTTGATGCGCGGCAAGGTGGCCTTGAGGCCGCTGCTCTTCAGTTCATCCACCTGCGTCATCGTTTTCCCCCGGGGCGCCTGGCCAAGGCCCGCATGGGCGGCCTCGCTAGAATCGCACGATCATAGCCAGCCGGGCATGGCCCGCCGATGCGTAAGACTCCCCTCCTCTCGTGCGCCCTGCTGCCGCTGGCCCTGTCGCTGGCCGGCTGCGGCGCGCTGCAGCGCACCGACAGCCTGTTCGGCGTGATCACGCCCTACCGCATCACCATCGTGCAGGGCAATGCCATCACCAAGGAGCAGGTGGCGCTGCTGAAGCCGGGCGTGACCCGCAACCAGGTGCGCGACGTGCTGGGCACGCCGCTGGTGGCCGATCCCTTCCACACCGACCGCTGGGACTACATCTTCACGCTGCGCCGGCCCGGCACCGAGCCGCAGCGCCGCAGCGTCGTGGTGTTCTTCGAGAACGACGTGGTCAAGAGCGTCGAGGCCCCCGACCTGCCCTCCGAGCTGGAGTTCGTGGCCTCCATCAGCCGCTTCAAGGACCTGAAGGTGCCCAAGCTGGAGCTGTCCGACGACGAGCGCGCCGCGCTGCCGGTGCCGCCCAGGCGCGAGGCGCCGCCGGCCGAGCCGATGGGCCCGGTGCGCGAGTATCCGCCGCTGGAAGCCGCCAGCTGAGCGCACCGCGATGCTGAACATCGCGATCACCGGCGCCAGCGGCCGCATGGGCCGCATGCTGATCGAAGCCGTGCTGGCCAGCCGCGACTGCCGCCTGAGCGGCGCGCTCGACACCCCTTCGAGCCCCGCCGTGGGGCAGGACGCCGGCGCCTTCGCCGGCCGCAGCACCGGCGTGGCCGTCACCGCGAACCTGCACACCGGCCTGGCCGGTGCCGACGTGATGATCGACTTCACGCGCCCCGAAGGCACGCTGGCGCACCTGGCGGTGTGCCGCGAGCTCGGCGTGCGCGCGGTCATCGGCACCACCGGGTTCACGCCCGATCAGAAGGCGCAGATCGCGGCGCACGCGCGGCAGCTGGCCACGGTCTTCGCCGCCAACATGAGCGTGGGCGTCAACGTGATGCTGCGCCTGCTGGAGCAGGCCACGAAGGCGCTGGGCGAGGGCTACGACATCGAGGTGGTGGAGTCGCACCACAGGCACAAGGTCGACGCGCCCAGCGGCACGGCGCTGGCGATGGGCGAGGTGCTGGCGCGCGCCCGCGGCGTCGACCTGGCCACGCAAGGCGTGTTCGAGCGCCACGGCCACACCGGCGAACGCGCGCCGGGCAGCATCGGCTTCGCCACCGTGCGCGGCGGCGACATCGTCGGCGAGCACACGGTGATGTTCGCCGGCACCGGCGAGCGCATCGAGATCGCGCACAAGAGCAGCAGCCGCGCGAACTACGCCGACGGCAGCCTGCGCGCCGCGCGCTTCCTGAAGGACCGTGCGCCCGGCCTCTACGACATGGGCGACGTGCTGAACCTGCGCTGAAGGTTCATGCAGGGCCTGGAACACTTCTGGAGCCAGGGCGACGCGGTCGGCCGCGCCGTGGCGCTGCTGCTGCTGGCGATGTCGGTGGCGGCCTGGGTGCTGGTGCTGTGGAAGGGCTGGCTGCTGCGCCGGGCCACCGGCGACATCGCGCGCGCGGTGCCCGCGTTCTGGGACGCCGCCTCGCTGGACGAAGGCCGCTCGCGGCTGCAGGCGCTGGACCGCGAGCAGGTGCTGCTGCCGCTGCTGCAGGCCGCGCAGGCACGGCCCGCCTCGGGCACGCTGGAGAGCAGCGGCCAGCTCGAGGCCCAGCTCACGCGCCGCCTGCGCGACGCGCTGCACCGCGGCCTGGCGCACCTTCAGTTCGGTCAGGTGCTGCTGGCCTCCATCGGCAGCACGGCGCCCTTCGTCGGGCTGTTCGGCACCGTCTGGGGCATCTACCACGCGCTGGTGGGCATCGCGGCGTCGGGCAGCCTGTCGATCGACAAGGTCTCGGGCCCCATCGGCGAGGCGCTGATCATGACCGCCGCCGGCATCGCGGTGGCCGTGCCCGCGGTGCTGGCCTACAACGTGTTCGGCAAGTGGGTGGCGGCCTGCGAAGCGGAGCTGGAAGGCTTTGCGCACGACCTGCGGCAGATGATGCTGGACGCCAAGGTGCACTGACATGAGGTCCCCAGGCTCGCATTCGCCCGCCACTCCCCGAGGGGGCGGTCAGTGGCTTCGGGCAGCCGGGCGCCACTGACATGGCCTTCGGCCGCCTGGAGCGCAACCCCGGCTCGCAGCCGATGAGCGAGATCAACATGACGCCGCTCATCGACGTGATGCTGGTGCTGCTGGTGATCTTCATCATCACCGCGCCGCTGCTGACCAGCAGCCTCAAGCTCGACCTGCCGAAGGCCGAGGGCGGCGGCGCCAGCAACGCCCCGGCCTTCCTGGCGCTGGCGATCGACGCCGAAGGCCGCCTCTTCCTCGGCGACGAGGCGGCCGAGAAGCCACGGCTGGTGCAGCGCGCGCGCGAAGCCGCGCAGCGCGACCCGGCCACGGAAGTGCAGCTGCGCGCCGACAGCCGCGTGCCCTATGGCCGCGTGGCCGAGGTGATCGGCTGGCTGCAGGAGGCCGGCCTCACGCGCATCGGCTTCGTCACCGAGGCGCCGGCCTCGAGGTAGATCAGGCCGCGCGGGCCGTCAGGGCCACCGCCAGCAGTTCCTTCACCTGCTCGGCCTGCAGCGGCCGCGACAGCAGGTAACCCTGGCCGAAGGGCACGCCCAGCCGGCGCAGCGTGGCCAGCTGCTCGGCCGTCTCCACGCCCTCGGCGATGACGCGGCGGCTCAGGCTGTGCGCCAGGTTCAGCACCGCACGCACGATCTCCACGTTCTGCGGCTGCTCGTGCAGGCCGATCACGAAGCTGCGGTCGATCTTCAGGCTGTCGATCGGCAGCGTGCCCAGGTAGGCCAGGCTGGAGTAGCCGGTGCCGAAGTCGTCGATCGAGAAACCGACGCCGGTGGCGCGCAGGCGGTTCATCGTCTGCAGCGCGACTTCGAGCCGGCCCATCAGCGTGGTCTCGGTGATCTCGAGCGTGAGGCTGCCGGGCGTCAGCGGATGGCGCTGCAGCACCTCCTGCACGGTCGGCGCCAGGTCCGGGCGCAGCATGTCGCGGCCGGAGATGTTGACGTGCATGCCCAGCCCCGCTGCCGCCGGAAACTGCTGTTGCCACGCCGACAGCTGCGAGGCCGCGTGTTCGATCACCCAGTCGGTCAGCGCGTCGATGTGGCCGGTCTCCTCGGCCAGCGCGATGAACACCGCCGGGTTCACCGGGCCGCGTTGCGGGTGCGACCAGCGCGCCAGCGCCTCGAAGCCGGCCAGGCGGTAGGGCTCGAGCTGGTAGATCGGCTGGAACTGCACCGTCAGCTGGCCGTCGCCGATGGCGCGGCGCAGGTCGCCTTCCAGCGCCAGCTTCTCGGCCACGCGGGCGTGCATGCTGCTGTCGAACAGCGCCACGCGGCCGCGGCCGCCGGCCTTGGCCTCGTACATCGCCAGGTCGGCGTCGCGCAGCACTTCGTCCACCGTGCGGTAGCCCAGGTCGCTGAAGGTGATGCCGATGCTTGCGGCCGGCACGACCTCGGTGCCGTTGAGCGCCACCGGCAGCGCCAGGGCGCCCAGCACGCGCTGCGCCAGGCGCATGCCGATCTCGGCGTCGTGCAGTTGCTCCAGCAGGATCGCGAACTCGTCGCCGCCCAGCCGCGCCACCAGGTCGCCCGGCCGCACGCAGGCGCGCAGGCGCTGCGCCACCTCGCGCAGCAGCTCGTTGCCGGCCATGTGGCCCAGGCTGTCGTTGACGATCTTGAAGCGGTCGAGGTCGAGGAACAGCACGGCGAAGCGCTCGTCGGCGTCCTGCGCGGTGCGCTCCACCGCCACCTCCAGCCGCTCGTGGAAGCAGGTGCGGTTGGCCAGGTCGGTGAGGCCGTCGTGGTAGGCGATGTGGTGCAGCCGGCTCTCCGCCACGTGGCGCGAGGTGATGTCGTGCAGTTGCAGGATCAGCCCGTCGCCGCCGCCGCCGGCCGGGCCTGCCTCGGTGCTGTAGCGGCTGCAGTGCAGCACCACCCACAGCTCGTGGCCGTCCGGTCCGTCGCAGCGCAGTTCCATCGAGAACGCCTGCTCGGGCTGCGCCAGCACGGCGCCGGCGCGGCGCTGGTACAGCGGCGCGTCGCCCTCGTGCAGCAGGCTGGCGAAGGCGCGGCCCAGCAGGTCGCCTTCGCGCCGGCCCAGCAGCGTGCACAGCGCCTGGTTGACCTGCACCATCGCGCCGTCGGGCCGCACGATGGCCATGCCGATGGCCGCGTGCGTGAACGCGGCGGTGAAGCGCTGCTGGTTCAGCTCGGCCTCGCGGCGCGCCTCGGCCAGGCGCGCCTCCTGCGCCTGCCGCTCTCGGTCCACGCGCTGCAGCGTCAGGCGCAGCAGCACCACCATCGTCGCCACCAGCGCCGTGGCGATCACGAACACCGCAGGCCCGAAACGCCGGGCGTTGAGGTACACGAGGCCGGCCACGAAGGCCGAGCCGAGCGCCATCGCGGCGATCCAGGTGGAGGCGCCGAACCAGTCGGACAGCGACAGCCGCCGGCCCTGCTTGGCGACGATCATCGACATCAGCGACCCGGTGGTCAGCGCCACCGGCACCGGCGACGCCAGGCACAGCGCGGCCAGGCTCGCGACCTCGGGCGCCAGGCCCAGGCGCACCAGGCCGGCGTGCAGCGCGCCGTAGACCGCGGCGCCGGCGGTCATCGCGGCCATCGCCGCCGCCGGTGCGCTGATGTGCGTGCTCATGCGCCGCGAACTGCGCAGCGCGCCGATCAGGCCCTCGAGCCCGGCCGCCAGCACCGCCGCGGGCGGCCCCAGCGCCGCCAGCATCGTGTAGATGAACACGTCGGCCACCAGCACGGTATGCGTGGAGCGCGGGATCTGCACCGGGAAGCTCGCGGCCAGCGCCACGCCGATCAGCCCGGCCAGCACCGGCCAGGCCGCGGTGCCTTCGCTGCCGGCCAGCTGCAGCAGCGCCCAGCCCAGCGCCGCCGCGCCCGCCGCGGCCACGCCCAGCCACAGGCGCAGCGCCGCCGGCGTGTAGTCGTACAGGTGCCGCTGGCGGAAACGCGCCCACGCGCCCGCAGCCGGGGGCGCGGCGGGCGGCTCGGGCGGTGCGGTCATGGGGCGGCGGTCGTCGGGATGGGGTTGTCGGGGCCGCAGCAGGGTGGCTGCCAGCCACCCCAGGGTTCGGCTTTGCCGCTGCAGGCTTGAGCGTACGCCCAAATTGCACGCAGTGGCCACCCCCATCGGGACGATCGTCCGCGCCCGCCCGGCCTCGCCGGGGCGGTGGGCGGCCACGCTATTCGCCGAGGTAGGCGCCGTCGCTCGCGGCGCCGGGATCCAGCAGCGACTCGCTGACGATGAAACCTTCGCTGACGATGAAGCCCTCGCTCACGATGAAGCCCTCGCTCACGATGAACCCCTCGCTGACGATGAAGCCTTCGCTGATGATGAAGCCCTCGCTCACGATGAAGCCTTCGCTGACGATGAAGCCTTCACTGACGATGAAGCCCTCGCTGACGATGAAGCCCTGGCTCAGCGCGAACCCTTCGGCGGACAAGGTGCCGTCCGCGGCTGCGAAGCCGACGTTCAGCGTCAGCCCGGCGCCGCTGGCCGCGCGCGCGGCCAGCGTCTGAACCGGGGTGAAGAGGGCGCGCGGGCCACCGTCGGTGCCCAGCGCCACGGCGTCCAGCAGCCGCACGCCCGGCACCAGCAGCGCGGTGGGCGGGGCGTTGCGTTCCACCACCGCGGTGGGCACGGTCTGCGCCGGCACGCCGCCGCCGGCGGGCATCCAGCTCACCGTGCTGCGCAGCGCGACCTGGCGGGCCCAGGTCAGCGCGGGGTCGTAGATCGGCTGCCAGCGTGCGAGCAGCGCATCGCCGCCGACCAGGTGCGAACCGCCGGCCACCGCCATGCGACTCCAGGGCACCGACTGGCCGTTGAGCGTCGATGCCGGCGTCGGCAGCACCTGGCCCGGGGCCAGCAGGTTGTCACCGGCGCGCAGCGTGCCGGCGGCCAGCGCCGGGCCGATGTCGGTGCGCAGCGCGCGGGCCAGCCGCACGGCGCCCTCGACGTTGAGCAGGCCGGTGCCCTGCTCGACCAGCGAGGCATCGGGCAGCGGCTGGGCGCTGTATTGCAGGATGGCCTTCACCAGCGGCGGCGTCAGGCCGGGGTTGGCCTGCAGCAGCAGCGCCACGGCACCGGCCACCGCCGGTGCGGCCACCGAGCTGCCGCTCAGTTCCATCAGCGTGCGGCGCGCCTGCTGCGTGGCACCCGGCACCTGCGTCAGCTGCGGGTAGCTGCGGGCCAGCAGGTTCCAGCCGGCCGCCTGGCCGCTGGCGTCGGCGCCCAGGGCGGCCACCAGCCGGTTGCCCGGCGCCACCAGGTCGGGCTTGACGAGGTTGTCCACCCAGCGGCCGCCGCTGGCATGCAGGAAGCTGCCGCGCGACGGGCCGCGCGAGCTGAAGCCGGTGACGCGGTCGTCGCCGCGCGCGGCGCTGCCGAACAGGTTGGCCGCGCCGACCGTGATCACCGAAGGCTCGTGCCCGGGCGACGACACGGTGCCGTAGACGGTCTGGCCGGCCGCGTTCCTGCCGGCGTTGCCGGCGGCGGCGACCACCACCAGCCCCATCGCGGTGGCGCTGCGCGTGGCGCGGGCCAGCGGGTCGACCAGGAACGAGTCGGTCGACGAGGCGCCCAGGCTCAGGTTGACGACGCGGATGTTGGCCTGGCGCGCACGCTGCATCGTCCAGTCGATGCCGGCCAGCACGTCGGCCAGGTTGCCCACGCCGCGCTCGTCGAGCACGCGCACGTCGTAGAGGTCCGCAGCCGGCGCGATGCCGCCGGACTCCGGCGACTGGTAGTTGCCGGCGCCGGCCGCCACCGCGGCCACGTGCGAGCCGTGGCCGTAGGGGTCGGGGTTGCTGCTGGAGGGTGCGAGCTTCTTCAGCTCGTGCTTGAACTTGCTGCCGTCGAGAGCGACGCGCAGCGACGGCGACCAGTCGCGGCCGAGGGTCCAGCCGTTGCCGAACAGGTCGCGGCCCAGCTTCACGACGTCGACCGCCGCGCGCACCCGCGTGTTGCCGCTGGCGTCGAGGGTGTGGCGGTGGCGGTAGTCGATGCCCGAGTCGAGGATCGCGATGCCGACGCCGCGGCCGTCCAGCCCCGGCTCGGCCAGGCCTCCGGCCGACAGCGGCAGCTGCGTGGCGGCGCCCGTGGCCTGCTGCAGCAGGCTGGCGTGGCGCGTGGTGCTGCGGTTGGGGGCGATGGCGATCACGTCGCTGCGCGCGGCCAGCGCGTCCAGCGCAGTGGCCGGAACCAGCGCCGACAGCGCCCGCACCGACAGGAAGTTGTAGAAGACCGAGCCGCCGCGAACCAGGATGTCGGCGCGCAGCGCAGCCAGATTCGGGTCGGTGCTGCTGGCGTTGATCAGCACCTTCACGTACCACTGGTTGGACATCTGGCGCGCCCAGGGCACCGGCGTGGCCACCGCGGAGGCCGAGGGGGCCAGAACGGCGCGCAGGTCGGCCGAGACCTTGGGACTGCTGGGCGCCTGCGCGCGGGCGATGCCTGCCAGCAGGGTGGCGGCCAGCGCCAGGAGTTGCACCAGGATACGGAGACTGCTCATGCGTAACTCGAAGACGGACGTGCGCAAGCGGGGCCGCGGCGACGCCGCTTCCCTCGGGATGGATTCGTCTTCGGCCGCTGCCGGCGGCTTCTTGAGCGCCTTGGGCGCCAACCGGCCTAGGCCGCCCGGCAGACCGTGCATTCCTGCTCGGGATGGCGGCCGCGCAGGCCCCCGTCCCTACAATCGGCGGCCATGAAAGACAAGTACTTGCCCGGCGAGGTGGAGGCGGCCGCCCAGGCCCATTGGGAGGCGACGGGGGCCTTCCAGGTGCGCGAGGACCGCACGCGCGAGAAGTTCTACGCCTGCAGCATGCTGCCGTACCCCAGCGGCAAGCTGCACATGGGCCACGTGCGCAACTACACCATCAACGACATGATGGCGCGCTACCTGCGCATGAAGGGCAAGAACGTGCTGATGCCGATGGGCTGGGACGCCTTCGGCCTGCCGGCCGAGAACGCGGCCATCGACAACAACGTGCCGCCGGCGCAGTGGACGCGCGCCAACATCGCCGACATGAAGAGCCAGATGCGCCCGCTGGGCCTGGCCTTCGACTGGAGCCGCGAGGTCGCCACCTGCGACCCCGGCTACTACCGGTGGAACCAGTGGTTCTTCCTGAAGATGCTCGAGAAGGGCATCGCCTACAAGAAGACCCAGATCGTCAACTGGGACCCGATCGACCAGACCGTGCTCGCCAACGAGCAGGTGGTCGACGGCCGCGGCTGGCGCAGCGGCGCCATCGTCGAGAAGCGCGAGATCCCGGGCTACTACCTGGCCATCACGCAGTACGCCGACGAACTGCTGGCCGGCGTGAACGACAGCACCGCGCCGCACTACCTGGAAGGCTGGCCCGAGCGCGTGCGGCTGATGCAGGAGCACTGGATCGGCAGGAGCGAAGGCGTGCGCTTCGCGTTCCCGCACGACATCAAGGGCGCCGACGGCAAGCCGGTGCAGGACGGGCGCCTCTACGTCTTCACCACGCGTGCCGACACGCTGATGGGCGTGACCTTCTGCGCCGTGGCGCCCGAGCACCCGCTGGCCGCGCTGGCCGCGGCCACGCAGCCCAAGCTCGCCGCGTTCATTGAGGAATGCAAGAAGGGCGGCACGACGGAAGCCGAACTGGCGCTGAAGGAGAAGGCCGGCCTGCCGCTGGGCCTGAGCGTTCGGCACCCGATCACCGGCGCCGAGGTGCCGGTGTGGGTGGGCAACTACGTGCTGATGAGCTACGGCGACGGTGCCGTGATGGGCGTGCCGGGCCACGACGAACGCGACTTCGCGTTCGCGAAGAAGTACGGCATCCCGATCCTGCAGGTGGTGCACGTCGACGGCGAGCACTTCAGCTACGACCGCTGGCAGGAGTGGTACGCCGACAAGCAGGCCGGCGTCACCATCAACAGCGACAACTTCAGCGGCCTGCACCACAGGCAGGCCGTGGACGCCATCGCCGCGGCGCTGAAGGCCAAGGGCCTGGGCGAGAAGAAGACCACCTGGCGCCTGCGCGACTGGGGCATCAGCCGCCAGCGCTACTGGGGCACGCCGATCCCCATCATCCACTGCGACGGCTGCGGCAGCGTGCCGGTGCCCGAGAAGGACCTGCCGGTGCTGCTGCCCGAAGACCTGGTGCCCGACGGCAGCGGCAACCCGCTGAACAAGTGCGCCTCGTTCCTGAACGTCGGCTGCCCGCAGTGCGGCAAGCCGGCGCGGCGCGAGACCGACACGATGGACACCTTCGTCGATTCGGCCTGGTACTACATGCGCTACTGCTGCCCGGACAGCGAGCATGCGATGGTCGACGCGCGCAACGAGTACTGGATGCCGATGGACCAGTACATCGGCGGCATCGAGCACGCGGTGCTGCACCTGCTGTACGCGCGCTTCTGGACCAAGGCGATGCGCGACATCGGCCTCGTGAAGTACGCCGAGCCGTTCAAGAACCTGTTCACGCAGGGCATGCTGCTCAACGAGAGCTTCTACCGCGAGGAAGAAGGCGGCAAGAAGCGCTGGTTCTACCCGTCCGAGGTGGAGGTCAGCTACGACGACCGCGGCCAGCCCACGGGCGCGGTGGCCAAGGCCGACGGCCAGCCGGTGATGCTCGGCGGCATCGAGAAGATGTCCAAGAGCAAGAACAACGTCGTCGAGCCCAAGGACATCATCGCCAAGTTCGGCGCCGACACCGCGCGCGTGTTCACGATGTTCGCCGGCCCGCCCGACCAGAGCGCGGCCTGGAGCGACAGCGGCGCCGAGGGCAGCTTCCGCTTCCTGCGCCGCCTCTGGAGCAACGGCCTGAAGGTGGCGCCGCGGCTGCCGCAGGCGGGCCCGGGCAGCGCCGGTGCGGCGGCCGCCACGCTGCGCCGCGAGATCCACCTGCTGCTGCGCCAGGCCAGCCACGACTACGACCGGCTGCAATACAACACGGTCGTCTCGGGCGCGATGAAGATGCTCAACGCGGTGGAGGACGCGAAGCTGGAAGAGACGCCGGGCGACGCGCGTGTGCTGCACGAGGCCTTCGGCATCCTGCTGCGCGTGCTGTACCCGGCCGCGCCGCACATCACGCATGCGCTGTGGCAGGAACTGGGCTACGCGAAGGCGCTCGGCGGCATCATCGACGCGCCCTGGCCGCAGGTGGACGAGGCGGCGCTGGTGCAGGACGAGATCGAGCTCGCACTGCAGGTCAACGGCAAGCTGCGCGGCGCGATCCGCGTGCCGGCCGCGGCCGACCGTGCCGCCATCGAGGCCGCGGCGCTGGCCGCGCCCGAGTTCGCGCGCTTCGGCGAAGGCAAGCAGGCGAAGAAGGTGGTGATCGTGCCGGGCCGGCTGGTCAATGTGGTCGTCTAGCCGCCGAAAGGCACTGACCGCGCTGGCCGGTGCGGCGCTGGCCGGCTGCGGCTTCCAGCTGCGGCGGCCGCCGCAGCTGCCTTTCGCCAGCATCGCCCTCACCGGCTTCGCGCGCCGCTCGCCGCTGGCCGACGACTTCCGGCGCGAACTGGAGAAGCAGGTCAAGGTGCTGGACGCGCCCGACAAGGCCGAGGTCGTGCTGCAGGCGCTGGACGACGCGCGCCTGAAGAGCGTGGTGGCCTCCACGTCCGCCGCGCAGGTGCGCGAGTTCCAGCTGCGCCTGAAGTTCGACTTCCGCGCCCACACGCCGGGAGGCCGCGAGCTGATCCCGCGCGCCGAGCTGCTGCTGTCGCGCGACATGAGCTACAGCGAGACGCAGGCGCTGGCCAAGGAGGCCGAAGAGAACGAGCTGTACCGCGAGATGCAGGCCGACGTGGTGGTGCAGGTGATGCGGCGCCTGGCCGCGGTGCGGGTGTAGCGACCATGCAGATCAAGCCCGAGCAGCTCGAGAACCACCTGGCGCGCGGCCTCAGGCCGATCTACACGATCCACGGCGACGAGGCGCTGCTGGCGCAGGAGGCCGGCGACGCGATCCGCGCCGCGGCGCGTGCCGCCGGCTACAGCGAGCGCCAGGTCTTCGTCGCCAGCGGCGCGCACTTCGACTGGAGCGGCGTGCTCGGCGCGGCGCAGGAGATGAGCCTCTTTGCCGAGCGCAAGCTGATCGAGATCCGCATCCCGTCGGGCAAGCCGGGCAAGGAAGGGTCGGAAGCGCTGCAGCGCTACTGCGAGCGCCTCTCCGACGACGTGCTGACGCTGGTGCAGTGCCCCAGGCTCGACTTCCAGCAGCTGAAGGCAGCCTGGTTCGGCGCGCTCGACGCCGGCGGCCTGGTGGTGCGCGTGGAGACGCTGGAACGCAAGGCGCTGCCGGTGTGGCTGGGCCAGCGGCTGGGCCGCCAGAACCAGCGCGTGCGTGCCGGCGAGGAAGGCCAGCGCACGCTGGCGTTCTTCGCCGACCGCATCGAGGGCAACCTGCTGGCCGCGCACCAGGAGCTGCAGAAGCTCGGCCTGCTGTACCCCGAGGGCGAGCTCAGCTTCGAGCAGGTGGAAGCCGCGGTGCTCAACGTGGCGCGCTACGACGTCACCAAGCTCAGCGAGGCCGCGTGGACCGGCCAGGTGGCGCGCGCCTTGCGCGTGCTGGACGGCCTGCGCCACGAGGGCGAGGCGCCGGTGATGGTGCACTGGACGCTGGCCGAGGACCTGCGCGCCCTGGCGCGCGCGCGCGCCGCGCTCGACGACGGCAAGCCGCTGCCGCTGGCGGTGAAGGAAGCGCGCGCCTGGGGCTTGCGCGAACGGCTCATCGAGCGCGCGCTGCCGTTGCTCGCGGCGCACCAGGTGGCGCACCTGCTCGAAGCGGCCAGCGTCTGCGACGGCATCGTGAAGGGCCTGCGCCACCCCGAATGGCCGGCCGGCGCCTGGGACGCGCTGCGGCGCCTGCTGCTGATGGTGCTGCAGCAGGTGCAGCCGCGCGGCGCGCCGGCGCTCGCGCTTCAGTAGCCGCGGGTTCTCTCGACGAGGTGCGCCACCGGCGCGCCGTCGCGCACCGCGCGCAGGTTCGCCACCGCCACCGCGGCCGCGCTGCGCGCGTCGGTGGCCGCCGCGGCGTGCGGCAGCACGGTGATGCGCGGGTGGCGCCAGAACGGGTGCCCGGCGGGCAGCGGCTCGGTGTGGAACACGTCCAGCACCGCATGCTGCAGGTGGCCGCTGTCGAGTGCCGCCAGCAGGTCGGCGTCCACCAGGTGCCGGCCGCGCGCCAAGTTCACGAGCGCCGCGCCCGGCGGCAGCGCCGCGAACAGCGCGGCGTTCAGGATGCCGTGCGTTTGCGGCGTCAGCGGCAGCAGGTTGACCACGATCCGCGCCTGGCGCAGCAGCGCGTCGAGCGGCGTGCCGTCGCGGCGCCAGCCCAGCACGCGGTAGCCGAGCGCGCCGATGCGCGCCGCCGCCGTGCGGCCCATCTGCCCCTGGCCGAGCACCAGCACGGCCACTTCGTCGGCGCGGCACTGCGGCAGCGGCTGCCACAGGCCCTGCTGCTGCTGCCGCGCATAGGCGAAGAAGCCGCGGTGCAGCGACAGCACCGCCCACAGCGCGGTCTCGGCCATCGCGGCGTTCATCGCCGGGTCCACCATGCGGGCGATCGGCACGCCGTCGGGCAAGGTGCGGTCGGCCAGCAGGCGGTCGACACCGGCCCACAGGCTCTGGATCAGGCGCAGCTTCGGCAGCCCTTGCAGGCCGCCGGGCGGGGGGTTCGCCACCAGTGCGGCCTGCACCTCGGCCGGTGCGGCGCGCGCCGCGTCCAGATCGAGCCAGCGGGCCTCGGGCATCGCGGCGCCGAGCGCCTGCAGCCAGGCTTCCCGCTCGCCGGGATCGAAGCTGCCGCTCAGCAGCACCTTCATGCGGCGGCGGCTTCCAGCAGGCGCTGCAGTGCCGCTTGGACGGTGCCGCGGCGCACCGCGGCACGGTCGCCGTCGAGCTGCAGGCGAACGGCCTGCACGCCGCCGGCCGTGCCCCAGGCCAGCCACACGGTGCCGACCGGCTTGCCGGGCACCGCACCGCCGGGGCCGGCGATGCCGGTGACGGCCACCACCAGCTGCACCGGCGCGCGCGCCAGCGCGCCGGCTGCCATCGCGCGCGCCACCTCCTCGCTGACGGCACCGTGCGCCGCGATCAGCCCGGCCGGCACGCCCAGCAGCTCGGACTTCGCCTCGTTGCTGTAGGTGACGAAACCACGCTCGAACCAGTCGCTGCTGCCGGCCACCGACGTGCAGGCGGCGGCGATGAGCCCGCCGGTGCAGCTCTCGGCGGAGGCCATGCGCCAGCCCTTCGCACGCAGGCGGTCGGCCAGCGCCAGCACCTCGCGTTCGAACATCAGGTCCTCCACAGCGCCACCCACAGCGCGATGAACAGCAGCGTGCAGCCGGCGGCGACGAGATCGTCGAACAGGATGCCCACGCCCTGGCGCCAGCCGATCGTCGCGCCCGGGCGCAGCTTGAACAGCCGGTCGGCCCAGCCCACCGGGCCGGGCTTGGCGGCGTCGAAGTAGCGGAACAGCGCGAAGGCCACCGCCTGCACCCAGAACGGCGCCGGCATCAGCAGCCACAGCACGATCCAGAACGCGACCACCTCGTCCCAGACGATGGCGCCGGGGTCGGCGATGCCCATGTGCTGCGCGGTTCGCGTGCAGGCCCAGACGCCCACCCCCAGCGCGGCGGCGATCACCAGCCCCCAGCGGGCCTCGCTCAGCCAGGGCGACAGCGCGAGGAAGCTCACCCAGCCCCACAGCGTGCCGACCGTGCCCGGCGCGCGCGGCGAAAGCCCGCTGCCGCAGCCGAGCGCGATGACGTGCGCCGGGTGCCGCAGCAGGAAGCGGGCGCCGGGCCGGACCGCGGCGCCGTTCATGCCGCGAAGTGGTCGAAGCCGCGCCAGGGCGTGGGCACGCGGCGGCCGGCCGCATCCACCACGCGCAGCCCGGGCTCGGCCTCGATGCGGCCGCAGCGCGTCACCGCCACGCCGGCGGTGGCCGCGGCGGCGCGCACCGCGGCGTCGGCATCGGCCGGTGCGGTGAACAGCAGCTCGTAGTCGTCGCCGCCGGACAGCAGGCACTCGTGCTGCAGAGCGAGCGGCTGCGCGGCCAGCACCGGGCCGCGCGGCAGCAGGTCCACCGCCACCGTGGCGCCGACGCCGGAGCGCTGCAACACATGGCCCAGGTCGCCCATCAGGCCGTCGCTGAGGTCGATCGCGCTGGTGGCCAGGCCGCGCAGCGCCAGCCCCAGCGGCACGCGCGGTTGCGGCAGCTCCATCGCCTGCCGCACCGTTTCGAAGTCGGCGCCCGCCAGCGCCACGCGGCCGCGGAACACCTCCAGCGCCAGGCGCGCGTCGCCCAGCGTGCCGCTGACCCAGAGCGCGTCGCCCGCCCGCGCACCGCTGCGCAGCAGCGCCCGGCCGGCGGGCACCTGGCCGAACGCCGTGATGCAGATGTTGAGCGGCCCGGCGGTGGTGTCGCCGCCGACGAGCTCGATGCCGTGCGCTTCCGCCAGCGCGAACAGGCCCCGCGCGAAGGGAGCCAGGAAGCTGTCCTCGGCGCGCGGCATCGCCAGCGCCAGCGTGAAGGCCAGCGGCTCGGCGCCGCAGGCGGCCAGGTCCGACAGGTTCACCGCCAGCGCCTTGTGCCCCAGGCGTTCCGGTGCCACGGTGCTGAGGAAGTGGCGTCCTTCCACCAGCATGTCGCTGCTCACCGCCAGCTGCTGCCCCGTGGCCGCGCTGAACAGCGCGCAGTCGTCGCCCACGCCGAGCGCCGCCTTGTGCACCGGCCGCGTGAAGTGGCGCGCGATCAGTTCGAACTCACCCGTCGGCATGCCTTCGTTCACTCCACCTGGCGCAGCAGGTTGGCCAGTTCCACCGCCGACTTCACGTTCATCTTGTCGAACACGTGCGCCCGGTGCACCTCCACCGTGCGCACGCTGATCTGCAGCGCGTCGGCAATCAGCTTGTTCGGCCGCCCTTCGATCACCAGGCGCATCACCTCGCGCTCGCGGTCGGTCAGCTCGGCCAGCGCGCGTGCGGTGGTGTCGTGCGCGCGGCGCTGCAGCAGCGCCTGGGCGCTGGCCCGCAGCGCCTGCTCGATGCGGTCGACCAGCGCGTTGTTCGAGAACGGCTTCTCGACGAAGTCGAAGGCACCGCGCTTCACCGCGGCCACCGCGGTGGGCACGTCGCCGTGGCCGGTGAGGAAGATCACCGGCAGCGTGGCGAGCAGGTTCTTCTGCGCCAGCGCCTCGAACAGCACCAGCCCGCTGGTGCCAGGCATGCGCACGTCCAGCACCAGGCACGAGGGCGCGCCGGGCCAGGGCGACGCCTGCGCGGCCAGGAAATCCTCGAAGGCCTCGGCGCTGCCGAAGCCTTCGGACAGCAACCGGCGCGAGCGCAGCAGCCAGGCCAGCGCGTCGCGCACGACCTCCTCGTCGTCGACGAGGTACACGACGGGGATGCCCAGCGACGGGTCGAGCGGCACGGCGGGAGGATCAGGCGATCGAAGTGGAGGCAGACCCCGAAGTTTCGCCGCTTTCCGCCCCTGCGGGCGCCGGCAGCGTGAAGCGGAACTCGGTGCCGCTGCCGTCCGGGCCGGGCCCGAAGTCCAGCGCGCCGCCGTGCTGCTCGATCACCGTGCGGCACAGGCTCAGCCCGAGGCCCATGCCCTCGGGCCTGGTGGTGAAGAAAGGCGTGAAGAGGCGCGCCGCCACGTCGGGCGGAATGCCCGGGCCGTGGTCGATGACGGAAAACGTCACCCAGCGCGCGTGCGTCTGGCGCGCGCGCAGCGTGAGCACGCGCTCGCCCGGCGGCGTGCCGCCTTCCATCGCCTGGATGCCGTTGCGCGCCAGGTTCAGCAGCACCTGCTCGACCATCGTGCGGTCGCAGCGCACGCGTGCCGGGCGCCCGTCGGCGCTGGCCGGCAGGTCGACCTCGATGCGCGCGCCGCTCTTGCGCGCCTGCATGCGTGCCAGCGGCAGCACGGCCTCGAACAGCAGCTCCGCCGGCAGCGTTTCGTGCATCTGCTCGCGCCGGCGCACGAAACCGTGCACGCTCTTGATCACGCGGCCGGCGCGTTCGGCCTGCTCGGCGATGCGCTCCAGCGCGCCACGCAGCAGCGTGGGCGTGTCGGGCGCCGGCGTGGCTTCGCCCAGCAGGTTCAGCGAGCCGCTGGCGTAGCTGGCGATGGCCGCCAGCGGCTGGTTGAGCTCGTGGCTGAGCAGCGAGGCCATCTCGCCCACGGTGGCCAGGCGCGCGGTGGCCTGCAGCCGCTCCTGCTGCTGGCGCGAGATCTCCTCGACCTTGCGCTGCGCGCTGACGTCCAGCACCGCGCTCATCCAGCCGGTGTGGCGGCCCTGTCCGTCGACCAGCGGCGCCTCGTAGATCATCACCGGGAAGCGCTCGCCGTTCTTGCGCATGAAGACGGTCTCGTAGCCCTCGCGCGGGTCGCCCCGCGAGCCCGGGCCGTGCTCGCCCTCCAGGCGCTGGCGCTGCCGCTCCAGGTAGCGGTCGACGAACTCCGGCGGCCAGTACGGCGGCCGGTAGGCCGGCATCGCGGCCAGCGCGGCCTTGGGCGGCGGCGTCATCAGCTCCTCGGCGCTGAAGCCCACCATCGCGCAGAAGGCCGGGTTGACGTAGGTGATCACGCCGCGCAGGTCGCGCGCGCGCAGGCCGGTCGACAGCGAGTCCTCCATGGCCTTGCGGAAGGCCAGCGCCTCGGCCAGCGCCGACTCGGCCTCGGCGCGCCGCCGCACGTCGCGCGCCAGCAGCAGCACCAGTGCGAAGAGGGCGATCGACAGACCCAGCACCAGTGCGATCGTCAGGTTCGGGATCAGGCTGGGCCGGCCGGCGGCGGAGTCGGCGCGCAGCTGCAGCGTGGCGCCGGGCAGGTCGACCACGCGTTCGGACTGGTAGACGCCGGCACCGCGCGAGACCCCGGCGCGGGCGAGCCGCGTGCCGTCGCCCTCGACGAAGCTCAGCTCGTGTCGCCGCACCTGGCGCGCGCTGACCGAGTGCTCCAGCACGTCGGCCAGCCCGAAGCTGCCGACCAGGAACCCGGCCTCGCTGCCGGCCCGGGTGAGCGGCACGCACAGGTCGATCACCTCCACGCCCTGGCCGCCCGCCAGCGGCACGAAGTAGCTGCGCGAGAACTGCGGCGCGGCGGCGCGGCGCGCGGCACCGCAGGCCAGCTCCGCCTCGATGCCCAGCGCCTGGCGCGGCATCTGGCTGAACAGGGCCGGCGGGAACGGCGTGTCGGTGGCGGCCTGCACCGCCAGGTCGCTGGTGCGCCACTCGACGCGTCTCAGGTCGCGCCGGCTGCGCAGCAGGGTGGCCGCCTCGTCGCGCGCCTCGGGCCCCGACAGCCCCAGCGCCTGCAGGCCCTGCATCGCGGCCAGCAGCTCGTGGCGCACGTCGGCTGCGCTCTCGGCGGCGATGGCGTCGGTGTCGTCCTGGGCGCGGCTGGACTCGTAGCTGACGGTCAGCGCCACCAGCAGCGACTGCGCCACCAGCAGCAGCGCCACCAGCGCACCCCACAGCAGCGCACGCCGCAGGCGCCGCGGGCGCGGTGCGCCGCCGGGCAGCGGCGCGGGAGCGGGGGCGGTGAGGCCGGACACGGTGCCCGAGTATTGGCTGCGCCGCGGTCACGGCTGCTACGCAGTTTCGCGCATGGGCCGGCGGGCCCGGGCGGGCGCACACTGCGAACCTACAATCCGCGCCCGCTTTGTACGCTGACGCGTCCAACGACCAGGAGACCCGAGCGATGAGCACCCGCGACGACAGCCGCGCCGCCGAACTGAAGCAGGCCGCGCTCGAGTACCACGAGTTCCCGACGCCGGGAAAGCTCTCGGTCAACGCCACCAAGCAGATGGTCAACCAGCGCGACCTGGCTCTGGCCTACAGCCCCGGCGTGGCCTATGCCTGCGAGGCCATCGCCGAGGACCCGGCGGCGGCCTTCCGCTACACCGCGCGCGGCAACCTGGTGGCGGTGGTCACCAACGGCACCGCGGTGCTGGGCCTGGGCGACATCGGCCCGCTGGCCGCCAAGCCGGTGATGGAAGGCAAGGCCGTCCTCTTCAAGAAGTTCGCCGGCATCGACGTCTTCGACATCGAGGTCAACGAGAAGAACCTCGACAAGCTGGTCGACGTGATCGCCGCGCTGGAGCCCACCTTCGGCGGCATCAACCTGGAAGACATCAAGGCGCCCGACTGCTTCTACGTCGAGCGCCGCCTGCGCGAGCGGATGAAGATCCCCGTGTTCCACGACGACCAGCACGGCACGGCCATCGTCGTCGGCGCGGCCGTGATGAACGGGCTGAAGGTCGTCGGCAAGCCGATCCAGGAGGTGAAGCTCGTCGCCAGCGGCGCCGGTGCGGCCGCGCTGGCCTGCCTGGGGCTGCTGATGAAGCTCGGCCTGCCGCGCCAGAACATCTGGGTCACGGACCTGGCGGGCGTGGTCTACGAGGGCCGCACGGAGCTGATGGACGACGACAAGCGCCAGTTCGCCCAGCCCACCAAGCACCGCAAGCTGGCCGACGTGATGCCGGGCGCCGACATCTTCCTCGGCCTCTCGGCCGGCGGCGTGCTGAAGCCGGAGATGGTGGCGGCGATGAACAAGGCGCCGCTGATCTTCGCGCTGGCCAACCCGACGCCCGAGATCACGCCGGAGGCGGCGAAGGCGGCACGACCCGACGCGATCATCGCCACCGGCCGCACCGACTACCCGAACCAGGTCAACAACGTCCTGTGCTTCCCGTACATCTTCCGCGGCGCGCTGGACTGCGGCGCGACCACGGTGACCGACAGCATGGAGATCGCCGCGGTGCACGCGATCGCCGAGCTGGCGCAGGCCGAGCAGAGCGAGGTGGTGGCTGCCGCCTACGCCGGCGCGAACCTCAGCTTCGGGCCCGAGTACCTGATCCCCAAGCCCTTCGACCACCGGCTGATGATGATGATCGCGCCGGCCGTGGCCAGGGCCGCGCAGGAGGCCGGCGTGGCGCTGCGGCCGATCGCCGACCTCGACGCCTACCGCGAGAAGCTCAAGAGCTTCGTCTACGCCTCGGGCACGACGATGAAGCCGATCTTCCAGCTCGCCAAGCGGGCGCTCAACAAGCGCGTCGCTTACGCGGAAGGCGAGGAAGAGCGCGTGCTGCGCGCGGTGCAGGTGGTGGTGGACGAGGGCCTGGCGCGGCCGACGCTGATCGGCCGGCCGGCGGTGATCGCCGCGCGCGTCGAGAAGTTCGGCCTGCGCCTGAAGGAAGGGCTGGACTACGACGTGGTCAACGTCGAGAACGACCACCGCTACCGCGACTTCTTCATGACCTACCACCGGATGACCGAGCGCAAGGGCGTGACGATCCAGGTGGCCAAGATCGAGATGCGGCGCCGCCTCACGCTGATCGGCGCGATGCTGCTGCACAAGGGCGAGGTCGACGGCATGCTGTGCGGCACCTGGGGCACCACGGCCAACCACCTGCAGTACATCGACCAGGTGATCGGCAAGCGCAAGGGCGGCAGCCCCAGCACGCGCCAGGACGTCCAGGTCTACGCCTGCATGAACGGGCTGATGCTGCCGGGGCGGCAGGTGTTCCTGGTCGACACCCACGTCAACGCCGACCCCACCGCCGAGGAGCTCTGCGAGATCACCGTGATGGCGGCCGAGGAGATGCGGCGCTTCGGCGTCGAGCCGCGCGCGGCGCTGCTGTCGCACTCCAACTTCGGCACCAGCGACCACCCCAGTGCGCTGAAGATGCGGCGCACCCTGGCGCTGCTGCGCGAGCAGGCGCCCTGGCTGGAAGTCGACGGCGAGATGCACGGCGATCTGGCGCTCGACGCCGAGGCGCGCCACAAGCTGATGCCGCGCAGCACGCTCACCGGCGAGGCCAACCTGCTGGTGATGCCCAACATCGATACCGCCAACATCACCTACAACCTGCTGAAGACGGCGGCCGGCGGTGGCATTGCGATCGGTCCCGTCCTGCTGGGCGCCGACAAACCGGTGCATGTGCTCACATCGTCTGCCACCGTCCGCCGGATCGTCAACATGACGGCGCTGACGGTCGCCGACGCACAGGCTGGGCGCTCGCCTTCCGGTACCTGATGTCAATGTGAGCGCACGCTATTAACCCTTCACCGCTGCCCCATTCTTGGGCAGCGGCTTGAGTTTTGGGGGGGTTCCGGGTACCATCTTGGTTTGTTCTTCCAGGGTAAACCCGTGTTTCGGACCGGTTCGTTGCGCAGGTGGACGGCCGTCGTGGCGACGGCGTCGGGCGTGGCCCTCGCTGTCCTCGCAACGCCGACCGTCGAGGCCAAGGGTTCGGACAAGTCGGCCGGCGCCGTGGCACTGGCCACCTTGCCGTCCGAGGCGCAGTCCACCTACCAGCTCGTGCTCGCCGGCGGACCGTTTCCGTACGGCAAGGACGGCAGCGTGTTCGGCAACCGTGAGCGTCAGCTGCCGGCCAAGCCGCGGGGCTTCTACCGCGAATACACGGTCCAGACGCCGGGGGCGCGCAACCGGGGCGCGCGCCGCATCGTCTGCGGCGGCACCCCGCCGACCCGTCCGGAAGCCTGTTTCTACACCGACGATCACTACGCAAGCTTTCGCCGCATCGCGCCATGAACGACGGTTACCTGGAATCTGGTTCCTTTCTCAGTCCTGCAAGGAGGATCGCGACCATGGAGTTGCAGACCATCCGCACCAACATCGTCCAAGCCATTCGTGCCTATCGGGTCGATGACCTGATGAAGGCGGCCGAAACCGCCGGCCAGCATTTCCTGTACGCCAACCTGTCCCACGCGCAGTCCAAGCAGGAAGTGCTGGAGGGCATCGCCGAGGCCTTCACCTTCCCGGCGCACTTCGGCAAGAACCTCGATGCGCTCTACGACTGCATGACCGACCTGGTCCACAAGTCCGGCGCCCAGCCGGGCTTCGTGGTGGTGCTGGAGCAGCTGCCCGACAACCCGCGTTTCGACCGCGAGGCCCGCGAACAGCTGCTGGAGGTGTTCCGGGATGCCGCCGAATACTGGGGCGACCGACGAATACCCTTCAGGTGCTTCTATTCTTTTCAGTAGCCCGCTCCCAGGAAAACGGGTCATGGGAGCGGGCGACGGAAGTGGCCCCGACGACGACGAGCACCACGGCAGCCGCCAAGCCGGCCGTGAAGGTGGTGCCCAAGAACGGCACGAATCCGAACTTCGGCATGAACATGCCGATGATGTGCAGCGCGTTCGACACCGCGGCCTGGCTCAACGCGGCCTGATCGGCTGCCGGGTCGGCGACGAAGCCCCCGCGTGCGGGGGCTTTTTCATGGGCGCCTGGCGAGTGCCAGGTACTCGGCGACCGGCACTTCCTCGGCGCGGCGCTGCAGGTCGAAGCCGTGTCCCGGTGCGTGCTGCTCCAGCCAGCGCCCGAGCGTGTGGCGCAGCAGCTTGCGGCGCTGCGAGAACGCCACCGTGACGAGCTCGCCCAGGCGCGCCGGGTCGACACCGTCGTCGGCCGGCAGCGGCTCCATGCGCACCACGGCCGAGTCCACGCGCGGCGGCGGGTCGAACGCCGCCGGCGGCACGTCGAGCACCGGCTCGATGCGGTAGCGCCACTGCAGCATCACCGACAGCCGGCCATAGTCCTTGCCGCCGGGCTCGGCCGCCATGCGGTCGACCACTTCCTTCTGCAGCATGAAGTGCTGGTCCTGCACCTGGGCCGCGGCGCCCAGCAGGTGAAACAGGATCGGCGTGGAGATGTTGTACGGCAGGTTGCCCACCACGCGCAGCGGCCGGTTCGCGGCGGCCGCCAGCGCGGCGAAGTCGACCGTCAGCACGTCCGCCTCCACCACCGTCAGCAGCGGGTTGCGGCGCAGGCGGGCAGCCAGGTCGCGGTCGAGCTCGATCACGGTGAGTCTGCCGGCGCGCTCCAGCAGCGGCTGCGTGATGGCACCCAGGCCGGGGCCGATCTCCACCAGCGCGTCGCCGGGCCGCGGGCCGATCGTCCGCACGATGCGATCGATGATCCCCTCGTCGACGAGGAAGTGCTGCCCGAAGCGCTTGCGCGCCGTATGGCCGGCACCGCTCACTGCGGAGGCTCGCGGTACTCCACGTAGGCCTTGGAGCGCAGCTCCTTCGTCCAGTCGGAATAGGCCTGTTCGAAGCGCTGCTCGCGCAGCACGTTGCGGGCCTGCTCGCGCAGCTGCTTGGGCTCGACGTTGACTTCGCGCCGCTCGAGCACCTGGATCAGGTGCATGCCGAAACGCGACTGCACCGGGCCCGACAGCCCGTTGATGGCCAGCTCGTTCATCGCCTGCTCGAACTCGGCCACCATCATTCCCGGAGGCGCCCAGCCGAGATCGCCGCCGGCCTGCGCCGAGCCGTCCTCGCTGTAGCGCCTGGCGATGTCCTCGAAGGTGGCGCGGCCGCCTTCGATCTGGGCCTTGTATTCGTTGAGTCGCCGCGCGGCGACTTCGTGCGTGAGTTGCGGCGAGGTGCGCAGCAGCACGTGCCGCACGTGGGTCTGCGTCACGCGACCGATCGACGGCTCCTTGCGTTCCACCACCTTCAGGATGTGGAAGCCGGCGCCGGTCTGCAGCAGCGTGCCGGCCACCTCGCCGGCCTTCAGCGAGCGCGTCGCCTCGACGAAGACGTCGGGCAGGCGCGAGGCGGGGCGCATGCCGATGACGCCGCCCTTCTCGCGGTTGGCGTCCTCCGATACCTGGCGCGCCACCGCCTCGAAGGACTCGCCCTTCTTGACCCGCGCCAGCGCCAGTTCGGCCACCGCGCGCCGCGCGGCCGTGGCGGCGGCGTCGGCGCCGTCGGGCACGGTGACGAGGATCTGCGCCAGGTTGGTCTCGGCATCGGCCATCGCCGCCGCGCGCTGCTGCTCGAGCTGGCGATCGATCTCCTCGTCGCTCACCTTGATGCGGTTGTAGACCTCGCGCTCGCGCAGCCGCTCGATCAGCAGCTGGTCGCGCACGTTGTTGCGGAACTGCGTGTAGTCGATGCCCTCGGCGCGCAGCCGGTCGCGCAGCACGGGGAGGGTGATCTGGTTCTGCGCCGCGATGTTCTGGATGGCCCGCTCGAGCTCGGGGTTCTCCACCCGCATGCCCATCTCGCGCGCGTTGCTGATCATCGCGCGCTCCTCGATGAGCGCGTCGATCGCCATCTTGCGCAGCTCCGGTTCGGGCGGCATCTTGGTGCCGCGCGGCGCCTCGGCGATCGCGCGTTCGACGCGCCGGTCCACCTCGCCGGCGGTGACCAGCTCCTGGTTGACGATCACGGCGATGTAGTCGCCGGTGCGCACGCGCGCGGCGGCGGCCTGGGCCTGTGCCGGCCCGGCGGCGGCCAGGGCCGCGGCCAGCATGGCCAGACGGAGGAAAGAGTCAGTCATAGAACGCAGCAGAGGACCGGTCGTCGGACGCCGACGGACCGCGGCGCTCCTCGCGCAGCAGCCGGTAACCAGGGATATTGTCCTTCAAGACCTTGAGCGGGTTCGACCCGATGCGTGACAGCCCGACCAGCTCCAGCTGCAGCATGAACCGGGTGGTGGCCTCGCTGCGGCCGGTCGACAGCCGCTCGGCCACGAAACGACCGATCCAGCAACCGGCGTCGTACTCGATGCCGAGCACGGAATCGGTGATGCGGCTGTCCTTCGTGCTGTAGTTCATGCGGCCGACCGAGTACCAGGTGCCGCTGCAGCTGTTGCCGCCGGACTCGCGCCTGGCGCTGCCGTAGATCGGCCACTGCCAGCCGAGTTCCACCTGCTCGCTCAGGCCCCGGGCCAGGCGGTAGGTGGTGCTGACCGTGCGGAAGGGCCCCGGCGAGTAGCGCACGCCCAGGATCGAACGCACCGAGCGGTGGATCTCGGGGCTGTACTGCACGGCGCCGTCCAGGTTCCAGCCCGGCAGCAGGCTGGTGCTGCCGAGCAGCAGGGCGTCCGAGAAGCGCTGGTCCAGCGGCGGGCCGTCGGGCGTGCCGTCGGCCTGTGCGGTGATGCGCTGGCTGCGGAACAGCACCCGCTGCACCAGGCCCAGGCGCAGCGCCTCGGCGCCGGTGGCGCTGTCGACGAAGCGCGTGGTGACGCCCGCGGTGAGCTGGTTGGCATCGTTGACGCGGTCGACACCGGCGAACTGGTTGTCGCTGTAGATCGAGACGACGTTGAAGTCCTTGGCGGCCGCGTCGTAGTTCGGCAGGTGGCTCTGCTCGCGGAAGGGCGTGCGCACGTAGAGCAGCCGCGGCTCCAGCGTCTGGCGCAGCTCGCGGCCGAAGGCCACCGTGCGGCGCTCGAACTCGAGGCCCGCGTCGATCGACAGCGTGGGAATGACGCGCCCCGCGCGGCCGTTGGCGTCCACCGCCTCGCTCAGGCCGCCGTAGGCCGCGGCATTCACCGACAGCCGGGGCACCACCCACCAGCCCGGCTCGCGCCAGGGCCGGCTCACGTGGGCCAGCAGGTGCACCCGCTCGCCGGCGTCGCGGCTGGCCCGCGCCGCCTCGCCGCCGGGCAGCGCGAAGCGGTTGTATTCGAGCTCGCTGCCGAAGCGCAGGCCCAGCCCGGCGCCCTGGTAGCGCACCCCCACCTGGGGCAGGCGTTCGTAGGGCGAGACGACGGTGGCGTCGGTGGCCTGCAGCACCTGCCAGCGCAGCGTGCGCGCGTAGACCAGGCCCTCGCCGCCATCGGCCGCGATCGGCCACTCGAGGAAGCTGCGCGCCGGCAGCAGGCGCGACGTGAGGCTGCGCGTGGAGCCCGGGAAGTCCTTCCACCACTCGTCGTCGGACACGCGGATCACGTCGGCGCCGTAGCGCAGCGCGCCGAACAGGCCGCCCTCGTGCTGCCACTGCAGCGAGGTGCGCGCGCTGTGGGTCAGGCGGTCCTGCGGCAGCCAGTCGACCAGCACGTTGCCGTCGAACTGCGGCTCGAGGTAGCGGAACTCGGTGTTCAGGCCGAGCCCGCGGCGCGTGATGACGCGCGGCGTCAGCGTGGCGTCGCGGTTGGGTGCGATGTTCCAGTACCAGGGCATCGAGAACTCGAGGCCGCTGCGGTTGTCGGTGTTGATCGACGGCGGCAGCCAGCCCGACTTGCGCTCGTCCGACAGCGGGAAGCTCAACACCGGCAGCGCCAGGATCGGCACGCCCTGGAAGCGCAGCACGGCGCCTTCGGCGATGCCCTCGTTGTTGTCGAGGTCCAGCGTCACGCGGTCGGTGCGCAGCAGCCAGGCCGGTTCGGCGGGCGTGTCGCGCGGGCAGCTCGTGTACTCGGCCTTGATCGCGCGCGAGCGCGAGGCGTCCAGGAAGTCGATGCGCTCGGCACGGCCGCCCGCGCCGAGCGTCGGGAACTCGAACTCCGGCTGCAGGAAGAAGCCCTCGGAGCGCTGCACGCGCAGCTGCAGCTCGGGGCCGCGGTAGATCGCACCGTTGCGGCTGATGCGCACATGGCCGGTGGCGCTGGCCAGGTCCTGCGGCACGTCGTAGCCCAGGCGGTCGGCCCGGATCACCAGGCCGCCGCGGCGGAACTCCACCTTGCCTTCGGCCACCGCTTCCAGGTCGGGGCGGCCGCGCAGGCTGTCGGCCTGCAGCACGATCGGCAGCCGGCGCGCCGCCTCGCCGCGTGGCAGCGGCTGCAGCTCGCGGCTGGACTGCAGCGCCGCAGACGGCGCCGAAGCGGCGGCGGCTGGCGCCGGCTGCTGCGCGGCAGCAGCGTCGGCGAGCAGCAGGGCCGCAGCCAGGGCCAGCGGTGTGAACGGGGGGAGTGGCACTGACGGCGGACACAGCCGGCGGGCACAGCCGGATTCTTAAAATCCATTATCCATGACGCTTCTCACGCTCACCGGCCACGACCCTGCCGCCGACCGCGCCGCGCTCCAGGCGCTGGTCGACTTCCAGCGCGACAGCGCCATCGCCGGCCTGGCCACGCCGGTGCGCAGCGCGCAGCTGGCAGGCCTGGCGGCGTTGCAGGCGCGCGCTGCCGCCGCGGCGGCCCAGCCCTTCGGCGAGCGGCTGCAGCAGGCCTTCGACCGCAGCTTCACGCGGCTCGTCGATGCGGTGGGCACGCAGCCCCTGGTGGCTTGCCATCCCCAGCTGGGCGGCACGGGGGCCGTGCCGCTCACCGCCGACATCGGCCGGCTGCTGCGCCGGCAGCCGCTGGACGAAGCGGCCGAGCTCGACCTGGCCGTGCGCTGGTGGCAGCTGGCGCGCACGGCAGGGCTGCCGGTGGACGCCGACTTCGGCGAGTGCCTGCGCCTGCTCGAGTGGACCTGGCTGCTGCAGGCCCTGGTTCATCAGCAGGCCGACGCGGCCACGGTCAAGGTGGCCGTGCGCTACGACCCGCTGAAGCCGCTGCTGCTGCTGCTGGAGCCGCTGTCGGGCACGGCGCCGCAGGCCGGCTTCACGTTCTAGCCGCCCGGCGCGGCTTCGTGGCGCAACCGGCGGCGGCCAGCCAGGGGTCGCGGTCCTCGCCGCCGAAGAGTTCGAGCAGGAAGTCGAGGAACACCCGGGTGCGCGCCGGCAGGTGGTGGCGCGTGGGCAGGCCGGCCCACAGCGTCATGTCGAACAGGCGCCAGGCCGGCAGCACGCGCTCGAGCCGGCCTTCGAGCAGCGCGCCGGCGATCACGTACGACGGCAGACCCGCGATGCCCATGCCGGCCAGCGCGGCCGCATAGGCCGTGTCGATGTGCGAGGTGGCGAGCGTCGGGTGGCTGCGGCGCTTCAGCGTGTAGCTGCCCTCGGGCGCGCCGTCGCCGCGGTAGAAGGTGACGCCGGCCCCCTCCATCGCCGAGGGCGGCGGGATCACGGTGTCGTGCTCGACCAGGTCGCTGGGGTGGCGCGGCCGCCCGCGCCGGTCCAGGTAGGCCGGCGCCGCGCACACCACGACTTCGGTGCGTGCCAGGCGGCGCGCGATGAAGTCGCCGTCGGGCGCGCTGCGGCGCGCGAACAGGCTGATGTCGAACCGCTCGTCCACCGTCTCCACCGGTCCCGGCGCGCTGATCTCGATGGTCACCTGCGGATGGCGCACGCGGAAGCGGCCCAGCTGCGGCGCGAGCTGGTGCACCGCGATGGCCGGCGGGCACAGCAGGCGCAGGTTGCCGCGCGCCTCGCGGGTGGCGGCGCCGGCCTCGGCTTCGGCCTCGTCGATGTCGACCAGCACGCCGCGCACCTTCTCGAGGTACTGCTCGCCCACCTCGGTGAGCGACAGGCTGCGCGTGCTGCGGTTGAGCAGCCGCGCGCCCAGGTGGTCCTCCAGCTCGGCCACGAGGCGCGTGACCACCGGCGGCGCCAGGTCGAGCGCCCGCGCGGCCTTGGCGAAGCCGCCTTCGTCGACGACACGGGCAAAGACGCGCATCGCGCGCAGCTGGTCCATCCCCCAATCCTCCTGGTGACACGCGATGTTGCCGTGCCGACCCGCGACAATCGCGGCCCTATGGAATATGCCGCCTTCCTGATCGACTTCATCCTGCACGTCGACCGCCACCTGTCGGAGTTCGTGCGGGCCTACGGATCGTGGGTCTACGCCCTGCTGTTCCTGATCATCTTCGTCGAGACCGGGCTGGTGGTGATGCCCTTCCTGCCCGGCGACTCGCTGCTGTTCGTCGTCGGCGCGCTGTGCGGCGTGGGGCTGATGAACCTGCCGCTGTCGATGGCGCTGCTGACCGCCGCGGCCGTGCTGGGCAACCAGACCAACTACACGATAGGGCGGCACATCGGGCCGCGCGTGTTCGCCTGGCCCAAGTCGCGCTGGTTCAACCGCGAGGCCTTCGACCGCATGCACGCGTTCTACGAGAGGCACGGCGGCATCACGATCGTGGCCGCGCGCTTCATGCCCTTCCTGCGCACCTTCGCGCCCTTCGTCGCCGGCGTGGCGCAGATGACCAGGCGCAAGTTCACCGTCTACGACGTGAGCGGCGGCGCGCTGTGGGTCTGCAGCATCACGCTGGCCGGCTATCTCTTCGGCAACATCCCGCTGGTGAAGCAGCACCTGTCGCACATCATCTGGGCGATGATCCTGATCCCCGGCGTGCTGGTGCTGTTCGGGGCCTGGAAGAGCGGGCGCAGCAGGAAGCGCGCGGCCCAGGAAGGACAAGGCCTCGCGGGCTGACGCCGGCGAGGCCTTGGTGGGTGCGGGCCCGCGGCCCGCACGGGATCAGTCGGCCTTGCGGCGACGCGCGGCACCGGCCACGGCCAGCAGGCCGAGGGCCATCAGGCCGTAGGTGCTGGGCTCCGGCACGGCGGCGGCGGGCGTGTAGTAGATGCGCAGGGTGCCGCTGCCGACGATGGAGTCCACACCGTCGTCGTCGAACAGCTCATAGGTGGTCACGAGCACGTTGCCGTCGGTCACGACGAAGGGCGACCCATCGAACAGCGGCGTGTCGACGCCGAAGGTGCCCGACGCCGGGCCGAAGGTGCCGCCGTCGTCGATGTCGCTCAGCGTGGCGTCGAACCAGGCCGACCCGTCGCTGTTGTTCACCGAGATCACGAACTCGCTGAGCCAGCTGCTGCCCTGGGTGGTGTAGCTGAGGTTCAGGTAGTCCCAGCCCGTCACCGTGGCGCCGGCGCCGACGGAGAACAGCTGCGCGGTGTTGCCCGGATCGCCGAAATCGCCGGCCGACTGGAAGCCGGCCAGGTTCACGTCGATGTAGGTGGCGGTCAGGAAGGAACCGGGACCCGTGCTGGCGACGCTGCGGCCGGAGGCGGCGTGCGCGGGCAGGGCAGACAGGCAGGCCAGGGCGGCGGCCGCAGCCACCATCCGCAGAGAACTCAGTCCGGACATCGGAACTCCGTGTGTGAAGGTTTCAGAAGATGCTCAGGAGGCATCAGTCCCCCGAATCTGACAGGCCGATGTCGGCCGGACAAGGCCGCGACTGTGGGTTCTGAGCACGAACCCCCGAGCCTCGGGGGGTCGGGCGGCGCTCACTGCTGCTCAGGGGCAGGCAGAAATGACCTGTGCGACCGCTGCGGTGAGCCGCTTGCCGTACGGCACATGCAGGAATTCGTTCGGCCCGTGTGCGTTGCTCTTCGGGCCGAGCACCCCGCAGACCATCATCTGGGCTCGGGGAAAACCCTTCTGCAACATGCTCATCAGCGGAATCGTCCCGCCCTGGCCGATGTAGCCCACCGGCGCGCCGAAGTGGCGCTGGGACGCGTCGTTCATCACCGTCTCGAGCCAGGGCGCGAGGTCCGGCGCGTTCCAGCCGGTCGCGCCCAGGGCGCCCGCGCGGCCATCGGCATGGAAGGTGACCTTCGCGTTGTAGGGCGCGTTGTCTTCCAGCAGTTGCTTGAGCGCCAGGCTGGCCTCGTTGCCGTCCACCAGCGGCGGCAGGCGCAGGCTGAGCTTGAAGGCGGTGTAGGGGCGCAGCACGTTGCCCGCGTTCTTCAGCTCGGGAAAACCCTCGACGCCGGTGACCGAGAGGGTCGGCCGCCACGTGCGGTTCAGCAGGCCCTCGACGGGGTCGGTGGTGGTGGGCAGCGCCGGCGTGCCGTCGGCGCCGCAGGCCCAGGGCATGCGCTTCCAGACCTCGTCCTTCAGGATCGCCGCCGTGGCGCGGGCCTGCTCGATGCGCGAGGCCGGGACCGCGCAGTGGAAGCTCTCGGGCAGCAGGCGGCCGGTGGCGCTGTCCTCCAGCCGGTCGAGCACGTGGCGCAGGATGCGGAAGCTGCTGGGTACCAGGCCCGATGCGTCGCCGGAGTGGATGCCTTCGGTGAGGATCTCCACCTTCAGCACGCCGCTGACCATGCCGCGCAGGCTGGTCGTGAGCCAGAGCTGGTCGTAGTTGCCGGCGCCGCTGTCCAGGCACACCACCAGGCCCACCTGGCCGAGGCGGGGCTTCAGGGCCTCGATGTAGGCCGGCAGGTCGTAGGAGCCGCTTTCCTCGCAGGTCTCGATCAGGCCGACGCAGCGCGGGTGCGGCAGGTTCTGCGCCTTCAGCGCCTCCAGCGCGGTGATGGCGGCGTAGACCGCGTAGCCGTCGTCGGCGCCGCCGCGGCCGTAGAGCAGGCCGTTCTCGTACTTCGGCGTCCACGGGCCCAGGTCCTTGCGCCAGCCGTTGAACTCGGGCTGCTTGTCGAGGTGGCCGTAGAGCAGCACGGTGTCGGTGGACGCCGAACCGCTGGCCGGCAGCTCGAAGAAGATCACCGGCGTGCGGCCTTCCAGCCGCACCACCTCGAGCTTCAGACCCGGCAGCTTGCGCGACTCGACCCAGCCCGCCGCGTCGCGCACCACGCGCTCGACGTGGCCGTTCTTCGACCAGTCGGCGTCGAACATCGGGCTCTTGGCGGGGATGGCGATGTAGTCGGTGAGCGCCGGGACGATGCGGGTGTCCCAGGCTGCGTCGCAGAAGGCGGCCAGCGCGGCGGCCTCGTCGGGGCGGGTGGGTGCGTTCATGGGCGGGCTCCGCGTCGGGAGGAAAGCCGGTCAGTCTAGTACCGGCCGAGCCACTGCACGAGCCGGGCGGTGACGGCCGCCTTCTCGGGCTCGTTGAAGATCTCGTGCGCCAGCGCCGGCCAGGCCTGGCTGGTGACGACATCGGCCGGCGCGGCGGCCGCGAAGGCGGCGCTGCCGGCGGGGGCCACGCAGCGGTCGGCGCCGGCCCACATCAGCAGCGTCGGCAGCTTCCAGCGCGGTGCGGCGTCCAGCACCTGGCGGCCGCCGTCGACGATGAAGCGCACGGAGCGCGGCGTCACGCGGCTGTGCACCAGCGGGTCTTCGCGGTAGCGGCGCACCACCTCGGGGTCGCGGCTGATCCAGCTCGGGTCGAGGCCGTTGCCGACCGGCAGGCGCGGGGCCAGCGGCGCCAGCGTGGCCAGCAGCAGGCGCTGGAAGGCGCTGAGCCCGGGATCGAGCGCCGGCGACGACAGCACCAGCCCGTCGAGGCGCCGGAACCAGGCCGGTGCCGCGCCCAGCAGCTCGACGGCGACGAAGCGCGCGGCGATCAGCCCGCCCATGCTGTGGCCCAGCAGCACGTGCGGTGCCGGCGCTCCGCTGCCGCGCACGTGCTCGATCGTCACCGACAGGTCGGACAGCAGGGCCTGCGCATCGGGCGTGTGCCCGCGCGCGCCGCCGCTGCGGCCGTGGCCGCGCAGGTCTGCCGCCGCCACGTGCCAGCCGGCCTCGTTCAGGGCCGCGGCCAGTGCCTCGTAGCGGCCGCCGTGTTCGCCCAGCCCGTGCACGATGTGCACCGTGCCGCGCGCCGCGCCGCTCGTGGGCCAGCGCCGCAGCGCCAGTGCCACGCCGTCGCGCGCGACCAGGGTCTCCATCGCGGCCTCAGGCCGCCTTGGCCGGGATGCAGAACACGTTCAGCTTGTTGCCGTCCAGGTCGCGGAAGTAGCCGGCATAGAAGCCTTCGCCGCGCGGGCCGGCCGGGCCTTCGTCGGTGGCGCCGAGTTCCAGCGCCTTGCGGTAGATGGCATCCACCTGCGCCGGCGTCTTCACCACCAGCGCCACCATCGTGCCGTTGCCGCGCGTGGCGGCCTGGCCGTCGAAGGGCTTCATGAGGCCCAGGCTCGGCTTGTCCCAGGACACGCCCCAGGCGATGCCGCGGCCGAAGTCCATCAGGCGCTTGGCGCCCACCTCCGCCAGCAGCGCGTCGTAGAACGCGCAGGCGCGCGGCAGGTCGTTGGTGCCGAGGGTGACGTAGCCGATCATCGGGTGCTCCTCCTGTTGGGCTGCGCGATGGTGTCAGAGCTTGAAGTCGTAGTCGATCACCAGCGGCGCGTGGTCCGAGAAGCGCCGCTCCAGATAGATGTGCTCGGCCTTCGCCCTGGCCGCCAGTGCCGGTGTGGCCAGGTGGTAGTCCAGCCGCCAGCCCACGTTCTTGGCCCAGGCCTGGCCGCGGTTGCTCCACCAGGTGTACTGCTCGGGGCGCGGGTTCAGCGTGCGGAACACGTCCACCAGCCCGCCTTCGCCGAACAGATGGGTCAGCCAGGCGCGCTCCTCCGGCAGGAAGCCGCTGTTCTTGCGGTTGCCCTTCCAGTTCTTGAGGTCGATCTCCTGGTGCGCGATGTTGATGTCACCCACCAGGATGAACTCGCGCTCGGCCTTGAGCTTCATCAGGTGCGGGTACATCCGGGCCAGGAAGCGGAACTTGGCGGCCTGGCGGTCCTCGCCGCTGGAGCCGCTGGGAAAGTAGCAGCTGATGAAGCTGAGCTTGCGCCTGCTGGTATCGAATCGGGTTTCCACCCAGCGGCCCTCGGCGTCGAACTCGTCGCCGTCGAAACCGACGATCACCTCGCTCGGCGCCTTGCGGGTGTACATCCCGACACCGGAATAGCCCTTCTTCTGCGCAAAGTGGAAATGACCCCGTAGATCCCCCAGCTTGTCGAACTTTCCCCCCACGTCCTCGGTCTGTGCCTTGACCTCCTGCACCCCCATACAATCCGCACCCGCGGCCGTGGCCCATTCGACGAAGCCCTTGGTGGCCGCGGAACGGATGCCGTTCAGATTCAGCGTGATCAGTCGGAAAGCCAAAGGACACCTCTTCCAGGACTCATGAGCAGCAGCCGAGCCGACCCCACGCTGGCCCCCGATTTCGTGCAGTTCGCGGTGCAGGCCGGCGTGCTGCGCTTCGGTGAGTTCAAGACCAAGGCCGGCCGGCTGTCGCCCTACTTCTTCAACGCAGGGCTGTTCGACGACGGCGCCAAGCTGGGCCGCCTGGCGGAATTCTATGCACGCCGTCTGCTCGCCGAAGGCCCGGCCTTCGACCTCATCTTCGGCCCCGCCTACAAGGGCATCACGCTGGCTGCGGCGCTGGCCATCGAGCTGGCCCGCCAGGGTCACAACAAGCCCTACGCCTACAACCGCAAGGAAGCCAAGGACCACGGCGAAGGCGGCACGCTGGTGGGTGCGAAGGTGCAGGGCCGCGTGCTGATCGTCGACGACGTCATCTCCGCGGGCACCTCGGTGCGCGAGTCGATCGAGATGATCCGGGCCGCCGGCGCCACCCCGGCGGGCGTGGCCATTGCGCTGGACCGCCAGGAGCGCGCCGGCGAGGGCGAGCTCAGCGCCGTGCAGTTCGTCGAGCGCGAGCTGAAGCTGCCGGTGCTGGCCATCGCCACGCTGGCCGACCTGCTGCAGGTGCTGCGCGCCAGCAGCGACCCCGCGCTGGCCCAGTTCGCCGCGCCGGTGCAGGCCTACCGCGAGCGCTACGGGGTCTGATGGTGCGTCGCCCGTCCCGCGCCCTGCTCGCTGTCGCGCTCGGCCTGGGTGCCGGCGTCGCACTGGCCCAGGCGCCGGCCGTGAAGGGCGGCAGCGGCATCTACACCTGCACCGACGACAAGGGTCGCAAGCTCACCTCCGACCGGCCCATCGCCGAGTGCGCGGCCAAGGAACAGCAGCTGCTGAACCGCGACGGTTCGGTGCGCGCGATCGTGCCGCCCACGCTGACGGCCGAGGAGCGCGCCGAGAAGGAAGCGCGCGACCGTGCCGCCGCCGAGGCCCGCGCCGCGGCCGCCGACGCCGTGCGCCGTGACCGCAACCTGATGGCGCGCTACCCCACCGAGGCCGCCCACAAGCGCGCCCGCGAGGCGGCGCTGGACACCGTGCGCCTGGCCGCCAAGGCCACCGAGATCAGGCTGCGCGAGCTGGCCTCCGAGCGCAAGCCGCTGCTCGACGAGGCCGAGTTCTACCTGGGCAAGCCGCTGCCGCCGCGGCTGAAGGCTCAGATCGACGCCAACGATGCCGCCGCCGAGGCGCAGCGCGCCGCGGTGCTGACGCAGGAAGCCGAGCTGCAGCGCATCAACAAGCTCTACGACGCGGAGCTGGATCGTCTGCGCCGGCTCTGGAGCGGCGCGCAGCCGGGCTCGCTGGGCCCGCTGCCGCCCGCGGCAGCGCCGGCCAGCCCGAGCGCCGCCGCTTCGCCGGCCCGGCCGGCCTCGAAGTAGCGCGTCAGGCGCCCGCGGCCAGCCGCTGGCGCAGCAGTTCGCCGGCCTGGGCCGGATTGGCCTTGCCCTGGCTGGCCTTCATCACCTGGCCCACCAGAGCGTTGAAGGCCTTGTCCTTGCCGGCGCGGAATTCCTCCACCGACCTGGCGTTCTTCGCGATCACCTCGTCGACGATGGCCAGAAGCGCCGAGCTGTCACTCATCTGCTTCAGGCCCTTGGACTCGATCACCTGGTCGACATCGGCGCTCTCGCCCGACCAGAGCAGCTCGAAGACCTGGCGCGCGCCGTTGTTCGACACGGTGCCGTCGGCCACGCGCCGGATCAGCGCGGCCAGCGTGGCCGGCTGCAGCTTCGCGGCGCCGATCTCGGTACCTTCCGCGTTCAGCCGCTTGCTCACCTCGCCCATCATCCAGTTCGCGGCCAGCTTGGGCTGCTTCGACGCGTCGCGCACCGCCTCGTAGAAGGCGGCAAACGGCAGGCTCTGCGTCATCAGCGCGGCATCGGCCTCGGGCAGGCCATCGGCCTTCTGGAAGCGCTCGGCCATCGCCGCGGGCAGCTCGGGCATCTCGCGCTTCACGCGCTCCACCCATTCGGGCGCGATCACCAGCGGCGGCAGGTCGGGGTCGGGGAAGTAGCGGTAGTCCTGCGCGTCTTCCTTGCTGCGCATCGCGCGCGTCTCGCCGGTGTCCGGATTGAAGAGCACCGTGGCCTGCTCGATCTTCAGGCCGTCCTCGACGCGGTCGATCTGCCACTGCACCTCGAAATCGATGGCCTGCTGCAGGAAGCGGAAGCTGTTGAGGTTCTTGATCTCGCGCCGCGTGCCGAAGGGCGCGCCGGGCTTGCGCACGGACACGTTGGCATCGCAGCGGAAGCTGCCTTCCTGCATGTTGCCGTCGCAGACGCCGAGCCAGACCACCAGCGCGTGCAGCGCCTTCGCATACTCCACCGCCTCGGCGCTGGAACGCATCTCGGGTTCCGAGACGATCTCCAGCAGGGGGGTGCCGGCACGGTTCAGGTCGATGCCGCTCTGGCCGGCGAAGTCCTCGTGCAGGCTCTTGCCCGCGTCTTCCTCGAGGTGGGCGCGCGTCAGCCGCACGCTCTTCTTCTGGCCGTCGAGCACGAACTCGACCTTGCCGCCCTGCACCACCGGGATCTCGTACTGGCTGATCTGGTAGCCCTTGGGCAGGTCCGGGTAGAAGTAGTTCTTGCGCGCGAAGATCGACAGCGGCGCCACCTTGGCGTTTACCGCCAGGCCGAAGCGGATGGCGCGCTCGACCGCGCCGCGGTTCAGCACCGGCAAGGTGCCGGGCAGCGCCAGGTCCACCGCGCAGGCCTGGGTGTTGGGTGCCGCGCCGAACTGCGTGCTGGCGCCGCTGAAGATCTTGCTGGCGGTGGAGAGTTGGGCGTGGGTTTCGAGGCCGATGACGACCTCGTAGCCGCGGATCAGGGCGGGGCTCACAGCGTGGGCTCCTTCAGGTGCCAGTCGGTGGCCTGCTGCAGCGCGTGCGCGGCCTGCAGCAGCGTGCCTTCGTCGAAGTAGTTGCCGATCAGCTGCAGGCCCACGGGCATGCCATGCTCCCCGAAGCCGGCCGGCACGCTCATGCCGGGCAACCCGGCCAGGCTGGCGGGCAGCGTGAAGATGTCGGCCAGATAGGCCTTCACCGGGTCGTCGCCCTGCTCGCCGATCTTCCAGGCCACCGTGGGCGCCACCGGGCCGGCGATCAGGTCGCAGGCCTTGAAGCAGGCCTGGAAGTCGTCGGCGATCATGCGGCGCAGCTTCTGCGCCTGCAGGTAGTAGGCGTCGTAGTAGCCGTGGCTCAGCACGTAGGTGCCGATCATGATGCGGCGCTTCACCTCGGGGCCGAAGCCCTGCGAGCGCGTCTTGCGGTACATGTCGGCGAGATCGGCGTACTGCGCGGCGCGATGGCCGAACTTCACCCCGTCGAAGCGCGACAGGTTGCTGCTGGCCTCGGCCGGAGCGATCAGGTAGTACACCGGGATCGAGAGCTCGGTGCGCGGCAGGCTCACGTTCACCAGCGTCGCGCCCAGCTTCTCCAGCTCGGCCAGCGCGGTGCGCACCGCGCCTTCCACGTCGCCCGACAGCTCCTTCGGGAAGAACTCGGCCGGCAGGCCGATGCGCAGGCCGGCCAGGGGCTTGCCGGCGCCGGCACCCGCGCGGGCCTTGAGCATCTGCGCGTGGAAATCCTGCGGCGGCCGCTGCGCGCTGGTGGCATCGCGCTCGTCGAACCCGCTCATCGCCGACAGCAGCAGTGCGCAGTCTTCGGCCGAGCGGGCCAGCGGGCCGGCCTGGTCGAGGCTGGAGGCGAACGCGATCATCCCGTAGCGCGAGCAGACGCCGTAGGTCGGCTTGATGCCGGTGATGCCGCTGAAGCTGGCGGGCTGGCGGATCGAGCCGCCGGTGTCGGTGCCGGTGGCGGCCGGCACCAGGCGCGCGGCCACCGCCGCGGCGCTGCCGCCGGAGGAGCCGCCGGGCACGCGGTCCTCGTCCCACGGGTTCTTCACCACGCCGAAGGCCGAGTTCTCGTTGGCCGAGCCCATCGCGAACTCGTCGCAGTTCAGCTTGCCCAGCGTCACCGTGCCGGCGGCGGCCAGGCGCGCGACCACGGTGGCGTCGAAGGGGCTGGCGTAGCCGGCCAGCATCTTCGAACCGGCGGTGGACGGCAGCCCGCTGCGGGCGTGGTCGGTGACGAAGATGTCCTTGTGCGCGATCGGCACGCCGGTCAGCGGGCCGGCCCTGCCGGCGGCGATCGCGGCATCGGCCGCACGGGCCTCGGCCAGCGCGCCTTCCGGGTTGGTGGCGAGGAAGGCGCCGAGCGAGCGCCGGCGTTCGGCCGCGGCCAGCAGCGCCTGCGTCACCTCCACGCTCGACACCTGGCGCGCCGCCAGCGCCCGGCCGAGGGCGGCCACGCCGAGCTTGTCCGGTGCCGCGCTCATTCGATCACCTTGGGCACGAGGAAGAGGCCGTCCTCGACGGCCGGCGCGCTCTTCTGGTTGGCCTCGCGCCGGTCGGCTTCGGTCACCGCGTCGTCGCGCAGCCGCAGCTCCACCGCCTGCACGGCCGACAGCGGCGTGTACAGCGGCTCCACGCCGCGCGTGTCCACCGCGCTCATCTGCTCGACGTGCGAGAAGAAGTCGTTGAGCTGCGCCACCATGCGCTGCTCTTCGTCGGGGCTCAGTTCCAGCCGCGCCAGCTGCGCGATGCGGCTCACGTCCTGCAGGGTCAGGGCCATCGTCGTCGGGTGTTTGAAGCGGGCCTTTTGCGGGGTGCGCGGCTGCTGAAAAAAGCAGCGCCGCACCTCGGAGGCGATGAATGAATACGTTATTATCTCTGGTTACCCGCAAGCCATGAGGCTGCGCGGCTGCGGCAGGTTAATGTTCAAGTTGCCGCCAGCTTGCGCGCCCCGTCTGGCGGCGCCCTTTCGAACACCCCACCTGAAGCCCGCCGAAGCCCGCGCCAACCGCGCCCCCAGCGCCCCGCCACCCACCGCCGCGCGCTTCAGCCCACTTTGCCGCCCATGTTCGCCGCCTCCCTGCGCCGCTACTTCTCCACCGACCTCGCCATCGACCTCGGTACTGCCAACACGCTGATCTACGTGCGCGGCAAGGGCATCGTGCTGGACGAGCCCTCGGTGGTGGCCATCCGCCACGAAGGCGGGCCGCAGGGCAAGAAGACGATCCAGGCCGTGGGCAAGGAAGCCAAGGCCATGCTCGGCAAGGTGCCGGGCAACATCGAGGCCATCCGGCCGATGAAGGACGGCGTGATCGCCGACTTCACGGTGACGGAGCAGATGCTCAAGCAGTTCATCAAGATGGTCCATCCGCGGTCCGTCCTGCGCCCGAGCCCCCGCATCATCATCTGCGTGCCTTGCGGTTCCACCCAGGTGGAGCGGCGCGCGATCCGCGAATCGGCGCTGGGCGCCGGCGCGTCCGACGTCTACCTGATCGAAGAGCCCATGGCAGCGGCCATCGGCGCCGGTCTGCCGGTCAGCGAGGCCAGCGGCTCGATGGTGGTGGACATCGGCGGCGGCACCACCGAGGTGGGCGTCATCTCGCTCGGCGGCATGGTCTACAAGGGCTCCATCCGCGTCGGCGGCGACAAGTTCGACGAGTCCATCATCAACTACATCCGCCGCAACTACGGCATGCTGATCGGCGAGCCCACCGCCGAGGCCATCAAGAAGCAGATCGGCTCCGCCTTCCCCGGCAGCGAGGTGAAGGAGATGGAAGTGAAGGGCCGCAACCTCAGCGAAGGCGTGCCGCGCAGCTTCACGATCAGCTCCAACGAGATCCTGGAAGCGCTGACCGACCCGCTGAACCAGATGGTCAGCGCGGTGAAGAACGCGCTGGAGCAGACGCCGCCCGAACTGGGCGCCGACATCGCCGAGCGCGGGATGATGCTCACCGGCGGCGGTGCGCTGCTGCGCGACCTGGACCGCCTGCTCGCCGAGGAGACCGGCCTGCCGGTGCTGGTGGCCGAGGATCCGCTGACCTGCGTGGTGCGCGGCTGCGGCATGGCGCTGGAACGCATGGAACGGCTGGGCTCGATCTTCACCTCGGAATGAGCTGAACCCCGCGCGCGAGGCCGACCATGCCACTGGGCACGCTCGACCGCACGCCGCCCCCCTTCTTCCGCCAGGGCACCTCGGCCCTGACCAAGCTCGTCTTCTTCTCGGCGCTGGCGCTGTTCCTGATGGTGGCCGACTCGCGCTTCCGCTGGGTGGAGACGCTGCGCCAGGCGCTGGCCGTGATGCTGCTGCCGGTGCAGCGCGTGGTGGCGGTGCCGGTGGACATGCTCGAAGGCGGCGAGGACTACCTGCGCGGCCTGCGCAAGGCCCAGGAGGCCGAGCGCCAGGCGCGCGAACAGCTGGCGCGCCAGGCCGAGCGCGCGCAGCGCGGCGACCAGCTGGCGCTGGAGAACACCCGGCTGCGCCAGCTGCTGGAACTGCGCAGCGCCACCGCGGTGAAGAGCCTGCCGGCCGAGGTGCTCTACGAGGCCGCCGACCCCTTCTCGCGCAAGGTCTTCATCGACCGCGGCGGCGCGCAAGGGGTCGCGCTGGGCTCGCCGGTGATCAACGAGGCCGGCGTGCTGGGGCAGGTGACGCACGTCTACGCGCTGAGCGCCGAGGTCACGCTGCTGGCGGACAAGGACGCGGCGATCCCGGTGCTCAACACCCGCACGCAGCAGCGCGGCGCCGCTTTCGGTGGGCGTGACGGGATGGAGCTGCGCTTCACCTCGGCCAACGCCGACGTGCAGGTGGGCGACCTGCTGCACACCAGCGGGCTGGACGGCATCTACCCGCCGGGACTGCCGGTGGCGAAGGTCGCCAGCGTCGAGCGGCGCGTGGAGTCGGGTTTCGCGCGCATCGGCCTGAAGCCGGCGGCCGACGCCGACGGCGTGCGACACGTGCTGGTGCTGGAGCCGCTGGGCGCCCAGCTGCCGCCGCGGCCCGTGCCGGCGGCCGAGCCGCCGGTGAAGGGTGAGCGCCAGCTGAGGACACCCCGGCGCAACGCGCCGGCGGGTTCGGGGGCGGCGCCATGATCATGCCGCGCGGCTCCGACCAGCTGCTGCTGCCGGTCAACCCGCTCTTCATCGGCTTCACGCTGATCGCCGCGTTCGCGATCAACCTGCTGCCGCTGGGCCGCCAGCCGGCGATGCCGGACCTGCTCATCGTCACGCTGGCGTTCTGGAACGTGCACCAGCCGCGCCGCGTCGGCGTGGGCTGGGCCTTCCTGTTCGGCCTGCTGATGGACGTGCACCAGGGCGCGCTGCTGGGCCAGCACGCGCTGGCCTACACGGTGCTGAGCTTCGTGGCGATCACGGTGCACCGGCGGCTGCTGTGGTTCGGCGTCATCGAGCAGGCGGTGCAGATCCTGCCGCTGTTCTTCGCCGTGCACGGCCTGTCGCTGGCGGTGCGCATGCTGGCCGGCGGCATGTTCCCGGGCTGGTCGCTGTTCGTGGCGCCGGTGCTGGAGGCGGCGCTGTGGCCGGTGGCCACGCTGGTGCTGCTGGCACCGCAGCGTCGCGCGCCCGATCCGGACCAGAATCGCCCGTTATGACCCACCCCCGAAGCGGCTGCGCCGCTCCCCCTCAAGGGGGCGACGCCAGGGGACCGGCGGAGCCGGATCCCCGGCGTCCGCCTGGTGGAGAGCTTCGTGACTGAGCTGCGCGATCTTGAACTCGAGCTCGGCCGCTTCCGCGGCCGCGTGCTGGCCGCCGCTGCCTTCGTCTTCCTGGCCTTCGCGCTGCTTGCCGGCCGCCTGATCCACCTGCAGATCTTCCGCCACGAGGAACTGGCCACGCAGGCGGAAGCCAACCGCATCGCGGTGGTGCCCATCGTGCCGAACCGCGGCCTCATCGTCGACCGCAACGGCGTGGTGCTGGCCACCAACTACTCGGCCTACACGCTGGAGATCGCGCCGCAGCGGGGCAAGAGCGCCGCGGCCGACCTGGACGCCCTGATCGACGATCTGGCCACCGTGGTCACCATCGAGGCCAAGGACCGGCGCCGCTTCAAGCGCCTGCAGGAAGAGCTGAAGGGCGCCGAGTCGCTGCCCATCCGCACGCGGCTGTCCGACGAGGAGGTGGCGCGCTTCATGGCGCAGCGCTTCCGCTTCCCCGGCGTCGACGTGAAGGCGCGGCTGTTCCGCAACTACCCGCTCGGCGAGACCGGCAGCCACCTGCTGGGCTACATCGGCCGCATCAACCAGGCCGAGAAGAAGGCCATGGAGGACTGGGAAGAGGCCGAGCAGGGCAACTACAAGGGCACCGAGTACATCGGCAAGCTGGGCCTGGAGCAGAGCTACGAGCGCGTGCTGCACGGCACCGCCGGCTTCGAGGAGGTGGAGACCAGCGCCGGCGGCCGCGCCGTGCGGCGCCTGAACAGCCACCCGCCGACGCCGGGCGACAAGCTGGTGCTGTCCATCGACATCAAGCTGCAGGCGCTGGTGGAGCAGCTGTTCGGCGAGCGCCGCGGTGCGCTCGTCGCGATGGACCCGCGCAGCGGCGAGGTGCTGGCCTTCGTCAGCAAGCCCACCTTCGACCCCAACCTGTTCGTCGACGGCATCGACGTCGAGAGCTGGCGCGAGCTCAACGAGAGCATCGACAAGCCGCTGCTCAATCGGGCCCTCCGGGGCACCTACCCGCCGGGCAGCACCTACAAGCCCTTCATGGCGATGGCCGCGCTCAGCAGCGGCAAGCGCAGCCCGCAGACCATCATCAACGACACGCTGGTGTTCAACTTCGGCGGCCACCGCTTCGGCAGCCCCGAGACCGAACGCGGCGGGCTGATGGACATGCACCGGGCCATCGTGCAGTCCAGCAATGTCTACTTCTACACGCTGGCCAACGAGATGGGCGTGGACCTGATCCACGAGCAGCTGTACCCGATGGGCTTCGGCCGCAAGACCGGCATCGACGTGGAGGGCGAGGTCACCGGCGACCTGCCGTCCACCGAATGGAAGAAGCACCGCTTCAGGAAGCCCGAGCAGCAGAAGTGGTACGCCGGCGAGACCATCTCGCTGGGCATCGGCCAGGGCTACAACAACTTCACGATGCTGCAGATGGCCACCGCGATGTCCACGCTGGTCAGCGGCGGCCAGCGTTACAAGCCGCGGCTGGTGCGCGAGATCGAGGACGTGATCAGCGGCCAGCGCAAGCGCATCGCTAGCGACGCGCTGGATCCGCTGCCCTACAAGCCGGCCGACGTGGAGGTGATCCGCAAGGCGCTGGCGGGCGTGACCACCGACGGCACCTCGCGCTCGAGCTTCGTCGGCGCCGGCTACGCCAGCGGCGGCAAGACCGGCACCGCGCAGGCGGTGGGCGCCAAGGCCAACGAAAAGTACAACGCGGCCAAGCTGGAGGAGCACAAGCGCGACCACGCGCTGTACGTGGCGGCGGCGCCGATCGACGCGCCGACGGTGGCGCTGGCGCTGATCGTCGAGAACGCCGGCTGGGGTGGCGATTCGGCCGCGCCGATCGCACGCCGCGTGTTCGACTACCTGCTGCTGGGCCAGTACCCGAGCGAGGAGGACCTGGCCGCGGTGCGCGAAGGCAAGGCCAAGGCGCCGCTGGGCAAGCCGCGGCCGGCGGCCGAGGTGCCGCTGCCGGGCCAGGCGCTGCCGGTCGAAGCGGCGGTGCCGGCCGCGCCGGTATCCACGGCAAGGGCCGACGCCGCGCGGCGCGTTGCCGCCACCGCGCCGGGCGCGGAGACCCCGCGGCGATGATCGCCATCATGGAGCGGCCGTCGCCGCTGGCTTGGCTGCGCCGCATCTTCGGCGGCTTCGACGGGCCGCTGTTCACGGCCGCGCTGATCCTGGCCGCGGTGGGCCTGACGGCGATGTACTCCGCCGGCTACGACCACGGCACGCGCTTCGTCGACCACGGCCGCAACATGCTGCTGGCGCTGCTGGTGATGTTCCTGGTGTCGCAGGTGACGCCGCAGAAGCTGCAGCGGCTGGCGGTGCCGCTGTACCTGGCCGGCGTGGCGCTGCTGATCGCGACGATGCTCTTCGGCATCACGCGCAAGGGCGCGACGCGCTGGCTGGCCTTGGGCCCGCTGGTGATCCAGCCCAGCGAGGTGCTGAAGATCGCGATGCCGCTGATGCTGGCCTGGTGGTTCCAGAAGCGCGAGGGCCAGCTGCGCGTGGCCGACTTCAGCATCGCCGCGCTGCTGCTGCTGGTGCCGGTGGCGCTGGTGGCCAAGCAGCCCGACCTGGGCACCGCCATCCTCATCCTCGCCAGCGGCGTCTACGTGCTGTTCTTCGCGGGCCTGAGCTGGCGCCTCGTGATCCCCGCGCTGCTGCTGGGTGCCGTGGGCATCACCGCCATCGTGCTGGCCGGCGACGCGATCTGCGAGCCCGACGTGCAGTGGCCCTTCCTGCGCGAGTACCAGCGCCACCGCGTCTGCACGCTGCTCGACCCCACGCGCGACCCGCTCGGCAAGGGCTTCCACATCATCCAGGGCATGATCGCCATCGGCTCCGGCGGGCTCGGCGGCAAGGGCTTCATGCAGGGCACGCAGACGCACCTGGAGTTCATCCCCGAGCGCACCACCGACTTCATCTTCGCCGCCTTCTGCGAGGAGTTCGGGCTGGCCGGCGTGCTGGTGCTGCTGGCCGGCTTCACCTTCCTGATCTTCCGCGGGCTGATGATCGCCGCCGAGGCGCCCACGGTCTTCACGCGCCTGCTCGCCGGCGCCGTGACGCTGGGCTTCTTCACCTACGCGTTCGTCAACATGGGCATGGTCAGCGGCATACTGCCGGTGGTCGGCGTGCCGCTGCCATTCGTCAGTTATGGCGGCACCGCGATGGTCTCGCTGGGGCTGGGCCTCGGCATCCTGATGTCGATTGCGCGCAGCAAGCGGTTGATGCAGTCCTGACGGCGCGCGCTGGAAGGAGGCAGGCATGAAGGTCGGGCTGATCGGGGTCGGCGCGATGGGCCTCGCCATCGGGGCGAGGTGGAGGTGCTGATCGTCACCGTGGTCGACGGGGCGCAGACGCACGAGGTGCTGTTCGGTGCCGACGGCGCGGCGCAGGGCCTCGGGCGCGGCGCCCTGGTGCTGCTGTGCGCGACCATCTCGCCGGAGGAGGCGGGCACCGCCGCGGCGCAGCTGGCCGAGCTGGGCGTGCATGCACTGGATGCGCCGATGTCCGGCGGCCCGCAGCGTGCCCGCGACGGCCAGATGAGCCTCATGGTGGCCGGCCCGGAGGCCGCCTTCCGCCGCTGCCTGCCGCTGCTGCGCGAACTGGCCTCGCGCGTGTTCTGCATCGGCGCGCGGCCCGGCGACGGCGCGCGCACCAAGATCGTCAACAACCTGCTGGCCGCCATCAACCTGGCCGGCATGGCCGAGGCGCTGGCGCTGGCCGACCGGCTGGGGCTGGACGCGGCGACCACGCTGGGCGTGATCGAGCAGTCCAGTGGTCAGAGCTGGATCGGCAGCGACCGTGCGCACCGCTGGCTGGCACGCGACGCGTCGGTGCGGGCGCGGGTGGCGCTGCTGGCCAAGGACTCCGCGCTGGCGCTGGCCGCCGCGCCGGCCGACGCCGAGCTGCCGCTCGGGCGCGTGGCCGCCGAGGCCTTCGCGCAGGCCGTGGCCGCCGGGCTGACCGACGCCGACGACGCAGCGCTCATCGCGCAGGCGCTGCGGCGGAACCGGCCGGCGTAGGCTGCACGGCGGCCGCGGCCGGCTCGGCCGGCTGCGCGTGGTGCAGCGGGAAGCGCACGGTGAACAGCGCCCCCGGCGCGCCCGCGGTGGCGCCGGTGCGCGGGCGCGCGTCGGCCACCGTCACCTCGGCACCGTGGCGCTGCGCCACTTCGGCCACGATGGCCAGGCCCAGGCCGCTGCCGTCCACCTGCGTGTCGGGCGCACGGTAGAACGGGCGGAACACCGCCTCGCGCTCGGCCGGCGCGATGCCCGGGCCGCTGTCTTCCACCTGCAGCACCACCACCTGGCCGAAGGGGTCGGGCACCACGCGTGCGGTGACGGTGCCGCCCTGCGGCGTGTACTGCAGGGCGTTGTCCACCAGGTTGCGCACCATCTCGCCCAGCAGCACCGGCTCGCCGCGCAGGCGCGTGCTCTCGTGGCTTTCCGGGCCCTCGTAGCCGAGGTCGATGCGGCGCTCGATCGCCCGCGGCACGAAGTCGCGCACCACCGCGCGGGTCAGCGCCGACAGGTCCACCTGCTGGTGGCGTGCCGCCTGTCCGCCGTCCTCGGCACGCGCCATCGACAGCAGCTGGTTCACCACGTGCGCCGCACGCTGGGTGGACAGCGCGATCTGGCGCAGCGTGTGCTTCATCGACGCCGGGTCGCCGCGGCCGCTGTCGATCTCGCGCGCCGCCAGCTCGCACTGCATGCGCAGGCCGGCGAGCGGCGTCTTCAGCTGGTGCGCGGCGTCGGCCAGGAAGTGGCGCTGCGTGGCGATACTCTTGTCCAGGCGCTGCAGCAGGTCGTTGATCGCGCGCACCAGCGGCGCCACCTCGTCGGGCACGTCGCCCTCGTTGATGGCCGACAGGTCGGTGCTCTCGCGCTTGCGGATGCGCTGCTGCAATTCGGCCAGCGGCCGGATGCCGCGCGCCAGCGCGAACCACACCAGCACCACCGCCAGCGGCAGGATCACGAACTGCGGCAGGATCACGCCCTTGATGATCTCGGTGGCCAGCTGCGAGCGCTTGCCCAGCGTCTCGGCCACCTGCACCAGCGACTCGCTGCGCGTGCTGCCGGCCGCCGGCGGCAGCCACAGGTAGGCCACGCGCACCGGCTCGTCGCCGATCAGGTCGTCGCGGAAGCGCACGCCGGGTTCGCCGCCGGCGCCGCCCACCTCGTCGCCCGGCACCGCCAGGCCGGCGTCACCCGCCAGCAGCTCGCCGCGCCGGCCCAGCACCTGGTAGTAGCTGCGGTCCTCGTCGTCGTCGCGGCGCAGCACCGCGGCCGAGCGTTCGATCTCGGCGCGCGCCACCGCCGCCGGCGCGCTGGCCGCGGCCTGGGCGGTGGCCTGGCGCGCCAGCGCGCGCACCACGTCGGCCAGCTCGCGGTCGTACGGGCGCGCGGCGATCGCCTGCGCCACCACCCAGGTGAGGCCCAGGCTCATCGGCCACAGCAGCAGCAGCGGCGCGAGCATCCAGTCGAGGATCTCGCCGAACAGCGAGCGCTGTTCGTGGCGGGGGGTCTGCGGCATCGGCGTGCAGGCAGCCCCACCGGGGTCAGGCCGCGATCTTCTCCAGGCAGTAGCCGAGGCCACGCACGGTGGCGATGCGCACCGGCCCCTGCTCGATCTTCTTGCGCAGCCGGTGGATGTAGACCTCGATCGCGTTGTTGCTGACCTCTTCGCCCCATTCGCAGAGGCGTTCCACCAGCTGGTCCTTGCTGACCAGGCGCCCGGCGCGCTGCAGCAGCACCTCCAGCAGGCTCAGCTCGCGCGCCGAGAGTTCCACCATCTGGTCGTTGAGGTAGGCCACGCGGCCGGTGGCGTCGAAGGTGAGCGGCCCGTGCTTCAGCACGCTGCTGGCGGTGCCCAGCCCGCGCCGCGTGAGCGCGCGCACACGCGCCTCCAGCTCCTGCAGCGAGAAGGGCTTGGCCATGTAGTCGTCGGCGCCCAGGTCCAGGCCCTTCACGCGCTGTTCCACCGAATCGGCCGCGGTGAGGATCAGCACCGGCACCGCGCTGCCGCGGCCGCGCAGCTTGCGCAGCACCTCGAAGCCGTGCATGCGGGGCAGGCCGAGGTCCAGGATCACCATGTCGAATTCGTGGGCGGCGAGCGCGGCATCGGCTTCGCTGCCGCTGCTGACCTGGTCCACCGCGTAGCCCGCTGCGCGCAGCGAGCGCAGCAACCCGTCGGCAAGAACCTGGTCGTCTTCGGCGATGAGGATTCGCATCGACTTGTCTCCTGGCGGGCTCGGCGGGCAAGGTGCCGCTGCCTTCTGCTCTGGCGTCGGATTCTAGGCAGCCGCCTGACGCGCAGCTTGATCGCTCGCAAGGCCCCCGGCCGGGCGCCCACCTGTGGGTTACCCCAAAATGACTGTACGAATATCCAGCTTTCGATCCATAATGCCGGCAACCCGAAGGAGAGACGACACCATGGATGCACCCGTCAAGGCGCTCAACACCGAAAAGGCCAAGGCCCTGCAGGCCGCGCTGGCCCAGATCGAAAAGCAGTTCGGCAAGGGCTCGATCATGCGCCTGGGCGAGGGCGAGGTCATCGAGGACATCCAGGTGGTGTCCACCGGCTCGCTGGGCCTTGACATCGCACTCGGCGTCGGCGGCCTGCCGCGCGGCCGGGTGGTCGAGATCTACGGCCCGGAATCCTCCGGCAAGACCACGCTGACGCTGCAGGTCATCGCCGAGATGCAGAAGCTCGGCGGCACCGCCGCCTTCATCGACGCCGAACACGCGCTCGACATCCAGTACGCGCAGAAGCTCGGCGTCAACCTGCAGGACCTGCTGATCAGCCAGCCCGACACCGGCGAGCAGGCACTCGAGATCGTCGACGCGCTGGTGCGCAGCGGCAGCATCGACCTGATCGTCGTCGACTCGGTGGCCGCGCTGACGCCCAAGGCCGAACTCGAAGGCGAGATGGGCGACAGTCTGCCCGGCCTGCAGGCGCGGCTGATGAGCCAGGCGCTGCGCAAGCTCACGGCCACGATCAAGAAGACCAACACGATGGTCATCTTCATCAACCAGATCCGCATGAAGATCGGCGTGATGTTCGGCAACCCCGAAACCACCACCGGCGGCAACGCGCTCAAGTTCTACGCCTCGGTGCGCCTGGACATCCGCCGCACCGGCAACATCAAGAAGGGCGAAGAGGTCATCGGCTCGGAGACCAAGGTCAAGGTCGTCAAGAACAAGGTCAGCCCGCCGTTCAAGACCGCCGAGTTCGACATCCTCTATGGCGAAGGCATCAGCCGCGAAGGCGAGGTCATCGACATGGGCGTCACCGCCCAGGTGGTGGACAAGAGCGGCGCCTGGTACGCCTACAACGGCGAGAAGATCGGCCAGGGCAAGGACAACGCGCGCGAGTTCCTGCGCGAGAACCCCGAGATTGCGCGCGAGATCGAGAACAAGATCCGCGAGCACATGGGCATCCCGGCGCTGGGCGAAGCCGCCGAATAAGGCTTCCCCCGTGGGCTTCGGCGCACCGTCGCTGAAGGGCCGGGCGCTGCGCTACCTGGCGCAGCGCGAGCACTCGCGGGCGGAACTGGAGCGCAAGCTGGCGCGCTTCATCGACGAAGACGCGGACGAAACCAGCGCGCGCGAGCAGATCGCCGCGGCGCTGGACGACCTGTCGGCCAAGGGCTTCCTGTCCGACCAGCGCACCGCCGATTCCGTGCTCACCAGCCAGGGTGCGCGCTTCGGCAGCCGGCGTCTGAAGCAGACCCTGCAGGCGAAGGGCCTGGCGCCGGCGCTCGTTGCCAGCACCCTGCAGCAGGCTCGCGCCACCGAGCTCGAGCGCGCGCGCGAAGTCTGGCGGCGCCGCTTCGGCGCGCCGGCCGACGACGCGGCAGGCCGCGCGAAGCAGATGCGCTTCCTGGCCGGCCGCGGCTTCGACGGCGACGTGATCCGCCGCGTCCTGCAGGCCGGCTCGGACGACGACTGACGGCCTGGCGGCGGCCAGGCTCGGCGTCCGCTTCCTGTCAGCTCTGCTGCAGGGCAGCATGCTAAATTCGCCGCGCTTTGCCCAAGCCGCGGCGCTGCCGCCAGTCCTCCCATGCCTCTTCCGACGCCGGCGGCCGATCGCCAGCTCAAGCACCGCCGCAATGTCGACGTCCAGGTGTTCGCACGTGGCGACGGGCTGTGGGAGGTGGATGCCGTGCTCGTCGACACCAAGACTCGCACGCTGCAGATGGCTGACGGTCCGAGGCCGGCCGGCACGCCGATCCACGAGATGCTGCTGCGCCTGGTGGTGGACCGCCAGCTCAACGTGCTGGAAGCCGGCTCCGAGACGCGCTGGATGCCCTACCCCGGCACCTGCGGCAACCATGGCGACGCCTATTCGGCGATGGTCGGGCTGAACCTCCTGCAGGGCTTCCACAAGACGCTGCGCGAGAAGCTCGGCGGCATCCGCGGCTGCACCCACATCACCGAGATGGCGCAGGTGCTGCCCACCGCAGTCGTGCAGGCCTTCGCCGGCGAGGTGATCGACACCCGCGGCCAGGCCGAAGGCGCGGCAAAGCCCTTCCAGCTCGACCGCTGCCACGCGCTGCGCAGCGACGGCCCGGTCGTCCGCCAGCACTACCCGCGCTGGTACCGGGCGCCCGGCAGCGGCGCGGCCGACTGAGCACGCGCCCACCCGACCCCATCCATCCATCCATCCATCCGACCCCGAGCGAACGAACGAGGACACCCGATGAAGATCCATGAATACCAGGCCAAGGAGCTGCTGCGCCAGCATGGCGTGCCGGTGCCGCGCGGCTACCCGGCGTTCACCGTGCGCGAAGCGCAGGAAGCGGCGCAGAAGCTCGGCGGCAGCGTCTGGGTGGTGAAGGCGCAGATCCACGCCGGCGGCCGCGGCAAGGGCGGCGGCGTGAAGCTGGCGCGCTCGGCGGCCGAACTCGAGACGCTGGCCACCCAGATCCTCGGCATGCAGCTGAAGACGCACCAGACCGGGCCCGAAGGCCAGAAGGTGCGCCGGCTCTACATCGAGGAAGGCGCCGACATCCAGAAGGAGTACTACGTCTCGCTGGTGACCGACCGCGCGACGCAGAAGGTGGCCTTCATCGCCAGTTCCGAAGGCGGCATGGACATCGAGGAAGTGGCGCACAAGACGCCCGAGAAGATCGTCACCGAGTTCATTGATCCGCTCACCGGGCTGGGCGACGCGCAGGCGAAGAAAATCGCCGACTCGATCGGCCTGCCGGCCAACAGCACGGCGCAGGCGATCGACCTCTTCAAGAAGCTCTATGCCTGCTACATGGCCACCGACGCCTCGCTGGTGGAGATCAACCCGCTCAACCGCGACAGCAAGGGCAACCTGATCGCGCTGGACGCGAAGTTCAACTTCGACGCCAACGCGCTGTTCCGCCACCCCGAGATCGTGGCCTACCGCGACCTCGACGAAGAGGACCCGGCCGAGATCGAGGCCAGCAAGTTCGACCTGGCCTACATCAGCCTGGACGGCAACATCGGCTGCCTGGTCAACGGCGCCGGCCTGGCGATGGCCACGATGGACACCATCAAGCTGTTCGGCGGCGAGCCGGCCAACTTCCTGGACGTGGGCGGCGGCGCCACCGCCGAGAAGGTCACCGAAGCCTTCAAGATCATGCTGAAGAACCCGGACGTCAAGGGCATCCTGGTCAACATCTTCGGCGGCATCATGAAGTGCGACACCATCGCCGAGGGCGTGATCACGGCCTGCAAGGCGGTGAACCTCAGCGTGCCGCTGGTCGTGCGCATGAAGGGCACGAACGAGGACCTGGGCAAGAAGATGCTGGCCGAGAGCGGCCTGCCGATCATCGCCGCCGACACGATGGCCGAAGCAGCCACCAAGATCGTCGCCGCCGTCAAGTAAGCCCGGAGCACACCGACATGAGCATCTTCATCAACAAGGACACCCGCGTCGTCACGCAGGGCATCACCGGCAAGACCGGCCAGTTCCACACCAAGGGCTGCCAGGCCTACGCCAACGGCAAGAACTGCTTCGTGGCCGGCGTGAACCCGAAGAAGGCCGGCGAGAGCTTCGAGGGCATCCCGATCCTGGCCAGCGTGAAGGACGCCAAGGCGCAGCACGGCGCCAACGTCAGCGTGATCTACGTGCCCCCCGCCGGCGCGGCCGACGCGATCTGGGAAGCCGTGGAAGCCGATCTCGACCTCGTCATCTGCATCACCGAAGGCATTCCCGTGAAGGACATGCTGATGGTGCGCAACAAGATGAAGCAGAAGGAAGCCGCCGGCGGCAAGAAGACGCTGCTGCTGGGTCCCAACTGCCCCGGCCTGATCACGCCGGAAGAGATCAAGATCGGCATCATGCCGGGCCACATCCACAGGAAGGGCCGCATCGGCGTGGTCAGCCGCTCCGGCACGCTGACCTACGAAGCGGTGGCGCAACTGACCGAGATCGGCCTCGGACAGAGCTCGGCCGTGGGCATCGGCGGCGACCCGATCAACGGCCTCAAGCACATCGACGTGATGAAGGCCTTCAACGACGATCCGGACACCGACGCGGTGATCATGATCGGGGAGATCGGCGGCCCCGACGAAGCCGAGGCCGCGCGCTGGTGCAAGGCGAACATGAAGAAGCCGATCGTCGGCTTCATCGCCGGCGTCACCGCGCCCCCGGGCAAGCGCATGGGCCACGCCGGCGCGCTGATATCGGGTGGTGCCGACACCGCCGATGCGAAGCTGGCGATCATGGAGGAGTGCGGCTTCACCGTGACGCGCAACCCGTCGGAGATGGGCCGCCTGCTCAAGGGCCTGCTCTAGGATCCCGCCGGGCTATGTAGTTCCCGCAGGGCCGCCGCCCCGGCCCTGCACCTAAACTCCGGCCGCCCCGGCGTCCACGCCGGCGGCACGCGAGGAGGAGACATGGCGAACATCGGCGAAGCCGCGTTCTGGGTCGCGCTGGGCAAGATCATCTGGGTCAACATCCTGCTGTCGGGCGACAACGCGGTGGTCATCGCCCTGGCCGCGCGCAGCCTGCCCGAGCATCAGCGCCGGAAGGCCGTCTTCGGCGGCAGCGCCGCGGCCATCGTGATGCGCGTGATCCTCACGGTGTTCGCGGTGCAGCTGCTGCAGTACCCGTACCTCAAGATCGTCGGCGCGTTGCTGCTGTTCTGGATCGGCGTGCAGCTGCTGGTGCCCGACGAAGGCGAGGAAGACGGCATCAAGGCGACCGACCAGCTCTGGGCCGCGATCCGCACGATCCTGATCGCCGACCTGGTGATGAGCCTGGACAACGTGATCGCCGTGGCCGCCGCGGCCGACAGCGGTCCCGCCGAATCGAAGCTGCTGCTGCTCATCATCGGCCTGGGCCTGTCGATCCCGCTGATCATCTTCGGCAGCACGCTGCTGCTGTCGGTGATGGAGAAGTACCCGGTCATCATCACCCTCGGCGCGGCGCTGCTGGGCTTCGTGGCCGGCGAGATGCTGGTGACCGACCACGCCGTGGAGACCTTCTTCCACAGCGCCGGGCGCGCCTCGACGACGATCATCGAGATCGCCGGCGCCGTGGGCGTGGTGCTGGTGGGCCGCTGGCTGGCGGCGCGCAAGAGGCGCGCGTCGGCCGACGCGGGAGCCGATGGCTGACCGCATCGAACCGACGATGCACGCGGTCGCCGGGCCTCCGGTCGGTCGCGAGTTCGCCGGTTGGCGCCTGCTGAAGCTGATCGGCCAGGGCGCGAACGGTTCGGTCTACCTTGCCGAAGGGCCGGGGCATCCCGGCCAGGTGGCGCTCAAGCTGGTAGCGCTGGATGCGACCGGCGGCGTCGAGGCTGCCCACCGCGCCTTCCTCGCCAGCGCCTCGGTCTCGCGCGGGTTGCAGCATCCGGGCATCGTGCGCCTGCTGGACGCCGGCGCCATCGGCACCACCGGCTGGGCGGCCATGGAAGCGGTACCGGGCTGCGACCTCACGCGCTACACCTCGCCGTCGCGCCTGCTCCCCGAACCCGTGGTGGTCCGGCTGGGCGCCCGCGTGGCGCGTGCGCTGTCGCATGCGCACCGGCAGGGCGTGGTGCACCGCGATCTGAAGCCGGCCAACGTGATGGTCGACTGGCCCAGCGACACGGTGAAGCTCACCGACTTCGGGCTGGCGCGCACGGTCGACGCGGCGCAGACCGGCACCGGCGTCGTGCTGGGCTCGCCCGCCTACATGGCCCCCGAACAGCTGGCCGGCAACCTGCCGACCGCGCAGACCGATCTCTACGCCCTGGGCGCGATGCTGTTCCAGCTGCTCAGCGGGCGCCTGCCGCACGAGGCCGCGACGATGGGTGAGCTGCTGCGCCAGGTGGCGTCCGAGCCGGCGCCGGACGTGCGCACGCTGGTGCCGCGGGTCCAGCCGGCGCTGGCCGAGCTGCTGGCCCGGTTGCTGGCGCGGCGCAGCATCGAAAGGCCCGCCGATGCGGCGGAAGTCGCGGAGAAGCTGGCGGCCATCGCGGCCGGCCGGATTGGTGCGCGCTGACGTGTTTTCTCACCTTGCGGGATCACGCCGGTTCCGTTGCACAATCCGCCACCGCTCACCAACCGCGCCGCCGCTTCTGTCCCTGTGCCGATGACGATCGAGATCCATGCTGCGGTGGACCCGGGCCGGGCACGCAGCAACAACGAGGATTCCGTGGCCACCGACGAGGGCGTGGCGTTGGCGGTGCTGGCCGACGGCATGGGCGGCTACAACGCCGGCGAGGTGGCCAGCAACATGGCCACGAGCTTCATCCGCACCGAACTCGGCCGTTGGCTGCGCGAAGCCAGCATTCAGGCGAGCGATGCCGAAGTGCGGCGCGCAATGGACATCTGCGTCGACAACGCCAACCGGGCCATCTACAACGCGGCCAACAGCAACCCCCAGTACGCAGGCATGGGCACCACGCTCGTGGTGGCGGTATTCCGCGACGACCGCGTGCTGCTCGGGCACGTCGGTGATTCGCGCTGCTACCGCCTGCGTGCGGGCAAGTTGCAACAGATCACGCGTGACCATTCGTTGCTGCAGGAACAGATCGATGCAGGCCTGATCACGCCCGAGCAGGCCGCGTTCTCGGCCAACAAGAACCTCGTCACGCGCGCGGTCGGCGTCGAGGACAGCGTGCTGCTCGAGACGCACCAGCACGAGGTGCAGTCCGGTGATCTCTACCTGATGTGCTCGGACGGGCTGTCCGACATGCTCGATGACGCAGGCATTGCGCAGGTGTTGCAGGCGCACGACTCGCTGGAGAGCGGCAGCCGGGCCCTGATCGATGCAGCCAACGATGCAGGCGGAAAGGATAATATCTCCGTCATCCTGGTGCGCGCCTCCGGCGGCGCGAACGCGCCGGCGCGGTCCTGGTGGCCGTTCAGGCGATGAAGCGGCAGGTGCCGCTGCACGACGCAAAACAGCGGCGCCTCGTCACGGCGCCAAAACCGCTGCGGCCGGCAGCGGGTTGATATTCGAGGGCAGGCAGGCATGGGCAAGCTGGTGGTTTCGCTCGATGGTGTGGTCATCAAGGAAGTCCAGATCACGAAGGACAAGACCACGCTCGGCCGCCGTCCCTACAACGACATCGTGATCGACAACCTCGCCGTCAGCGGCGAGCACGCCGTGCTGCAGATGGTGGGTGCCGACGTCTTCATCGAAGACCTCAACAGCACCAACGGCACCTACATCAACGGCAAGGCGATCAAGAAGCAGCTGCTGACCCACAACGACACGGTCGAGATCGGCAAGTACAAGATCAAGTTCCTGGTCGACGACTCGGGCGAATACGAGAAGACCATGATCATGCGACCGGCGGCGCCGCCGCCGCTGGGCGCGGCCAGCCCCACGCAGTCGGCGAGCCCCGCATATGCCGCGGCGTCGGGCTTCGGCGGCCTGGGTGGCTCGCCGCAGGCGCCGGTGGCACAGCCTGCCTCGATCAAGGTGCTCAACGGCGCGGCTGCGGGCCGCGAAGTCACGCTGACCAAGGTGGTCACCACCGTCGGCAAGCCGGGTGTGCAGGTGGCCTCGATCACCAAGCGTCCCAATGGTTACGCATTCGCCCACGTCGAAGGGGCGACCCGACCCAGCATCAACGGCGTGCCGCTGGTCGGCGACTCGGTGCCGCTGCGCAACGGCGACGTGATCGAGCTGGCCGGCACGCAGATGCAGTTCATCTCGCGCTAGGTCGGACGCCTTCGGCGCCGGCCCAGCGTCGGCGCGTTGGAGCGGACGCAACAGCGCCGCTCAACTTGCCGGGCGTGACGGGGTTCACGACGGCGTGTCGGGTTCGCCTCAGTGGGGGATCAAATGCGCCGCGGTGCCTTGCACCGCAAGCCTTGCGGGGTCAGCATGCGCGTCCAGGCCGCTAGGGGCGGCTTCGCATCCCACTTCATGCAGATCCGCGTTCTCGGCTGTTCGGGTTCCATCGCCGCGGGCAGCCGAACCACGTCCTTCCTGCTCGACGACGACGTGCTGATCGACGCCGGCACCGGAGTCGGCGACCTCACGCTCGATGAGCTCGCGCGCGTCGACCACATCCTGGTCACGCACTCCCACCTCGACCACGTGCTGGCCATCGGCCTGCTGGCCGACAGCGTCACGCGCCGCCGCCGCGCTGCGGCACGCCCGCCGGTGTGCGTGCGCGCCCTGCCGGCCACCATCGCCGCCTTGCGACAGCATGTCTTCAACGGCGTCATCTGGCCCGACTTCACGCGGCTGCCCGACCTCGCCAACCCCGTGCTGGCCTTCGAGCCGGTGGAGGTGGGCCAGATGGTCCAGATCGGCAAGCGTCGCATCGAGGTGCTGCCAGCCCGGCACACCGTGCCGGCGGTGGGCTATGCCGTGCATGGCAGCGCCGGCGCGTGGGTCTTCACCGGGGACACCGGCCCGAACCCAGCGCTGTGGCAACGCCTGCGCTCGCTGCCGCTGGCCGCGCTGGTGATCGAGACCGCCTTCCGCGACGACGAGCACACGCTGGCCGAACTCAGCCAGCACCTGTGCCCCGCCCAGCTGAAGACCGAGCTCGAAGGCCTGGCCGGCCCTGCCGACGTGTTCATCACGCACATCAAGCCGGGCGAGGTCGATGCGGTGATGTCCGAGATCGGCGCCCAGGCCAGCCGCCACCGCATCCGCGCCCTGGCCACCGGCCAGGTGATGACGCTCGCCGACTGAAACCGGCAGGGTGACGTTTTTCGTCACCATCGGCGCAGGGCTGACCCCCGAAGTGACCGGCCTTGTCAGGTGTTGCCAAGTAAGTCACGGCGAAACGCCGGGAAATGGCTGGCATAACCCCTGCATTCGTGGGAGGCGTCTGTCTCTCTTTCACCCCCGCTACCCCTCTAGGAGCTCCGTCCCATGAAGCGTGTCCAACAAGGTTTCACCCTGATCGAACTGATGATCGTCGTCGCGATCATCGGCATCCTGGCTGCCGTCGCCCTGCCGGCCTACCAGGACTACACCACCCGCTCGAAGATGAGCGAAGTGCTCGTGATGGCCGCCCCGGCCAAGCTGGCGGTGGCCGAGACGGTGTCGTCGCTTGGCACGCTGGACGCTTCGTTCACTGCGTCGGCTACCGGCTACGTGTTCCCCGGCGCGACCAAGTACGTCTCGGGCATCACGATCGCCGACGGCGCGCCGCCTACCGGTGGCGTGATCACGATCGACTCGACCGTTCCCAACGCTACTGGCCAAGTCCTGCTGACGCCGACGCTGATCGCCGGCACCGGCCAGCTGACCTGGCGCTGCACGACCGCGATCGCCCCGAAGTACATGCCTTCGGAATGCCGCCCGTAATCACGGCGAAGCAGTGCGCGGCCTAGTCCGACGCCTGCGCACAAGCAAGGCGGCCTTAGGGCCGCTTTTCTTCTTCATGAAGCCGTACCCGCACTTCCCGTCGACCGGCGTTGCCGAGCCGGCAGCCCAGCCAACCGGCCTCGCCTGGGCGCTTTGGCCGGTCCTGGCCGCGCTCCCCTGGCTGCTGCCGACCCACGCCGAACCGTGGACCACCTTCTACGGCGAGTGGTCGGCAGCCGTCGCGTTTACCGCCATCGCGGCCTGGGTCTGCCTGTCGATGCCCGAGCGCTGGCTCGTCGATCGCTGGCTGGCGGGCCTGTTGATCATCGCGACGATTCCCCTGGCACAGGAAGCCGCCGGCTTCTACCCGTACCGCGGCCAGGGCGCATGGGCCTTCGGGTATCTGCTGGGCGTCGCACTGAGCTTTGCGTTGGCTCGCCATGTCGAGTCGGCCGCTCCCGATCGCTTCGCGGACGCGCTGTTCGCGAGCCTGTGCATCGCGGCCCTGCTATCGACCGGGCTCGCGCTGTACCAGTGGCTGGGCCTCGACGTCCTTGGCGTGATGGTGCCCGGCGTCGGCGAGAACGGCCGCCCGCTGGCCAACGTGGGCCAACCTAACAACCTGTCGACGCTGCTGGTCTGGGGTCTGGTCGCGGTCTGGTGGGGGCATTCTCGGCGCGTCGTCGGTCATGCGGTCGCCTGCCTGGCCGCGGCGCTCCTGTTGTTTGGTGTGGCGCTGACCCAGTCCAGAACGGGATGGGTGGCCGTGGGCCTGCTGGTCCTGGCCGGCTGGTTCGGCCGCCGCATCCTGTTGCGATCCAGCCGCCACTTCGGCGCCATCGCGGCGCTTGGTCTGCTCTTCGCAACCTATGTCGTGGCACTCAAGTACCTGGGCCAGTTGCTGCTTCGCTCGACGGCCATGTCGCTGGCGGAGCAGGTCGAGACGGGCAAGCGGCCGATGATCTGGCGCATGGCACTCGACGCCATCGGCGAACACCCGTGGCTGGGCTATGGATGGAATCAGGGCACCCTCGGTCATGTGGCCGTGGCCGAGCGCTATCCCGATCTTCACGTCGTGGTGGCGCAAGCCCACAACCTCGTGCTCGACCTGGCGCTCTGGAACGGGGCGCCGTTGGCGTTCCTGTTGACACTGCTTGGGGCGCTGGCACTGTGGACGGCTCTACGTCGAGCCGCTTCACCCCGGCAAGCGCTGCCCCTGATCGGACTGGCGGTGTTCCTGATCCACGCGATGCTCGAGTTGCCCCACCGCTATGCGTTCATGCTGCTGCCCGCCGCGGCCATGCTGGGTCTGGCCCTGCCGCTCGGCGGCACAGGCGGCGGCCGAGTCGGCGTGCCCAGGGTCGTGCCACTCGGCATCCTGCTCGTGCTGGCCGGGACACTCGGCGTGGCCTTCGCTGAGTACCGTGAGATAGAAGCAGAGGCGACCGCGCAGCGGTTGCGCGCCGCCCGCATCGCTGGCGTGCCGCCGGAACGGGATCCCGATGTGCTGGTACTGAAGCCGCTTCAGCAGGCCATCGAGGACCTGCGGATCAAGGCCGCCAGGGACATGCCCGCCGAGCAGCTTGCCCGCATGGAACGGGCGGCCAGGCGCTATCCGGCCTGGCCATCGCTCTTGCGCTACGCGCAGGCGCTGGCGCTCAACGGCAAGCCCACCGAGGCGGCCGCCGCCGCCAGGCTCCTTTGCAACCTGCACCCGCCGCCGGTGTGCCGCCAGGCGGGAGGCTATTGGGCGGGCCTTATCGACGAGGGCTATCCCGAACTCGCCGCGGTACCCTGGCCGCTGAAGGTGCCCGCCATGTCTGCCCCGTGACCTCGGGCAGGTAGCATCGCGCCACCTGAGACTTCGGTGGCCGGGCCCGCTTCGTGACACCTGTTAACCGCCCTGCGGCGCTGCCGCCGGTGCTGGCCGCCATCCTCGCGGCCGCGCTCCCCTCGCTGCTGGCCTTCAGCACCAGCCCGTCTCCCACCTTCCTCAACCAGGCCCTGGCCTTCGCGCTCTGGCCCACACTGCTGCTGGCGGCCGAACCGCGCTTCCGCCTGCGGTCCGCGGCCGTGCTGCTGGTGGCGCTGGTCGTGTTGCAGCTGGCCGCTGCCGGTTCATCGGCCTTCGGCCGTCTGCCCTTCACACTCGGCTTCTCCGCCGTCGCGACGCTCGCAGCCGCCCTGCTGATGACCCTCGGCGGCGCCGGCCTGCGCGCGCGGCCTGATGCCGAGGCGCTGTTCGCGGCATTCTGCTGGGGCTGGGTGGCGGCCGGAGCCGCCAACATCGTCATCGCGCTGCTGCAGGTGTTCGCCCCGGGCCTGTGCGACGGCGAGTGGCTGGCTGTGTCGGCCTATCCGGGCCGGGCGGTCGGCAACCTGCGCCAGCCCAACCACCTGAGCAGCCTGCTGCTGTGGCACTGCATCGCGGTGATCGCGCTCTTCGAGCTGGGCCGGCTGCGGCGCTGGCTGGCCGCCGGCCTGCTGGCGCTGGGCGTGTTCGCGGTGGTGCTCACCGCCTCGCGCACCGGGCTCGCCAGCGTGGTGCTGCTGGCGGTGTGGGGCCTTGCCGACCGGCGCCTGTCGAAGCCGGCGCGCGTGCTGCTGTGCGTGGCGCCGCTGGTGTACCTGGTGAGCTGGGAGCTGATGGCGAAGTGGGCGACGCTGACCCAGCAGGCCTTCGGCGGCAGCGAGCGCCTGGCCGAGACCGACATCTCCAGCTCGCGCTTCGCGATCTGGCGCGACACGCTGGAGATGATCCGCCAGCAGCCCTGGCTGGGCGTCGGCTGGGGCGAGTTCAACTTCGCCTGGACGCTGACGCCGCTGCCGCAGCGCCCGGTCGCCTTCTTCGACCACACGCACAACCTGCCGCTGCAGCTGGCCGTTGAACTCGGCCTGCCGCTGGCGCTGCTGGTGATGGGCCTGCTGCTGTGGGCCCTGTGGCAGGCGGCGCAGCGGGCCTGGCGCACCGCCGGCGGCCTGGGCACCGCGCAGCGCTGCGCCGTGCTGATGGTGGTGATGATCGGGCTGCACAGCCTGCTCGAGTACCCGCTGTGGTACAGCTACTTCCTGCTGCCGGCGGCCTGGGTCTTCGGCTTCGCGCTGCAGGGCGATCCGGCTGCCGCCACCTCTGCCGCCGCGCCGGCCGCGCCCGCGCGAGGCCGGCTCAACGGCCTGGTCGTCGGCGCGCTGGTGCTGATCGGCGGCGCCGCGTTGTCGGTGGTGGACTACTGGCGCGTGATGGTGATCTTCTCGCCGGGCGACACCAGCACCTCGCTGGAGCACCGCGTCGCGGTGGGCCAGCGCAGCGTCTTCTTCGCACACCACGCCGACTACGCCGCCGTCACGTCCGACATCCCGCAGGCCGACCCCGAGCACGCCTTCGACCGCGTGCCGCACTACCTGCTGGACACCCGGCTGATGATGACCTGGGCGCGTGCGCTGGCGGCCCAGGGGCGCATCGACGAAGCGCGCCACCTCGCGGCGCGCCTGCGCGAGTTCCGCAAGTCCGACGCCGTCGAGTTCTTCAAGGACTGCCCCACCGCCGCTCAGGCGCCGGCGCCGGGCCTTCCCTTCCAGTGCGAGCTGCCGCAGCGCACCCTGGGCTGGCGCGACTTCCTGCGCGACTGACCCGTCAGACGGCGGCGGTCCACTCGCCCGACTTGCCGCCGCGCTTCTCGAGCACGCGGATGTCGGTCATCACCATGCCGCGGTCGGCGGCCTTGCACATGTCGTAGACCGTCAGCAGACCCACCTGCACCGCGGTCAGCGCTTCCATTTCCACGCCGGTGCGGCCCAGCGTCTCCACCTGCGCGGTGCAGTGCACGGTGCTCGCGTCGCGGTCGAGCTCGAAGTCCACCGCCACGCGCGTGATCGGCAGCGGGTGGCACAGCGGCACCAGGTCGGCGGTGCGCTTGGCGCCCTGGATCGCCGCGATGCGCGCAATGCCGATCACGTCGCCCTTCTTCGCCTGGCCGCTGGCGATCAGCTCGAAGGTGGCAGGCTGCATGCGGATGCTGCCGGCGGCGCGCGCCACGCGGTGCGTCACGTCCTTGCCAGCCACGTCCACCATGTGGGCCTGGCCCTGGGCATCGAAGTGGGTCAGCGGGGAGGTCGTCATGGCAGCTTCACGTCGCGAAACAAGGCGGTGTCATGATAGTGACCGGGAACGAAAGGGCACCCGCCCGCTCGAACCCGCTTTGCACCGCCCAGGCCTCCCCTTGACCTTGCACGCCCACGCCCCCTGGCGCCGCGCCCTGGCGCTGCTGCTGGCCCTGCTGACCGCCGGCGCGCCGGTGGCCCCCGCCGCGGCGCAGGTGCGGCTGCCTTCGCTGGGTGAGTCGGCCTCGCAGGACCTGCCGATCGGCACCGAGCGCCGGCTGGGCGACCAGATCATGCGCGAGGCCCGGCGCGACCCCGAGTACCTCGACGACCCGGTGCTGCTCGAATACCTGCAGAGCATCTGGCAGCCGCTGGTGGCCGCCGCGCGCCAGGTCGGCAACATCGACGCCGACACCGACAAGGCCTTCGCCTGGGAAGCCTTCCTGGTGCGCGACCGCAGCGTCAACGCCTTCGCGCTGCCGGGCGGCTTCGTCGGCGCGCACCTGGGGCTGATCGCGCTCACCACCACGCGCGACCAGCTCGCGTCGGTGATGGCGCACGAGCTCTCGCACGTGACGCAGCGCCACATCGCGCGCAGCATCGCGCCGCAGCAGCAGGCCTCGATGGTGGCGCTGGCGTCCATCCTGCTGGGCATCATCGCGGCCTCGCGCGCGAACAACGTCGACGTGGCCAACGCCGCGATCATGGGCGGCCAGGGCGCCGCCATCCAGCAGCAGCTGAACTTCTCGCGCGACATGGAACGCGAGGCCGACCGCGTCGGCTACGGGCTGCTGGCCAGCGCCGGCTTCTCGCCCGCCGGGCAGGCCGCGATGTTCGACCGCATGGACGTCGCCACGCGCCTCAACGACAGCGGCGGTTTCCCCTACCTGCGCACCCACCCGCTGACGGTGGACCGCATCAGCGAGGCGCGCAACCGCACCTTGCTGGCCGATGTGAAGCCCTCGGTGCCGACGCTGCTGCACTCGCTCATGCAGATGCGTGCGCGCGTGCTGATGGACACAAGCGTGCAGGGGCTGCAGCGGCTGGGCGGCACCACCTCGTCGCCGGCGCTGCTCGACAAGGTCGCGGCGTTGTACGGCGGTTCGCTGGCGGCTTCGATGCTGAAGGACCATGCGCGCGCCGAACGCCAGGTGGCGCTGGCGCTGCAGATGGCGGCCGGGGTCGCGCCGCGCGACGCGCAGGCCGAGCGCGCGCTGCGCCTGCTGCAGGCGCAGGTGCTGCTGAACGCCGGCGACGCCGCCGGCTCGATGCAGACGCTGGACATGCTCGGCGAAGGCGCCGGCGGCGCGCGGCCGGTGCTGCTGCTGCGCGCGCAGGCCGCGCTGGCGCAGCGGCGCACGGCAACCGAGGGCGACGCCGCACCGCTGCGCAGCAGCGCCGAGGCGCTGCAGATCTGGGTCGCCGAACAGCCGCAGGACGCCGCGGCCTGGGAGTCGCTGGCGGCCGTGAACGACGCGCTCGGCTTCAGGCTGCGCGCCATGCGCGCCGGCGCCGAGGCGCGTGCGGTGCTGGGTGACCTCACCGGCGCCATCGATCGGCTGCGCGCCGCGCAGAGCTTCTCGCGCACCGCGGCCGGCCAGGACTTCATCGAAGCCTCGGTGATCGACACGCGGCTGCGCCAGATCAGCAACCAGCGGCGCCAACTCGCCGCCGAGCTGCGCGGCGAGCGCGAGCGGCCCGACAACCGCAAGCCCGAGCCGGGCGACGATCCTCGGCCCTGACGGGCCAGGCGACCCTTGCGTTAGGGGGCCGCCCCGGCGCGGCAGCTTCCACCTGCGCGCCAGAATCGCCGCGTGGGAGGGTCCATGCGCCTGTTGTCTGCCTCGTTCGCTTTTCGTGCGGCCGCTGCCGCGGTGCTCGCTGTTTCGAACGTCTCCGCCGCGCATGCCGCGCGCGTCACGGCCGTCTCGCCCCAGGGTGAGGTGGCCGAGGTGCGCCAGGTGGTCGTGCGCTTCGACGTCGCCGTCGTGCCGGCCGGTGATCCGCGCCTGCCCGCGCCCTTCGATCTGCGCTGCAACGGCGCCGGCGCGGCGCCGGAAGGCAACGGCCGCTGGCTCAACGAGAAGGCCTGGGCCTACGACCTGCGCCAGACGCTGGCCGCCGGCAGCCGCTGCACGCTCACCGCCGCCGCGGGCTTCCAGCCGCTGGGTGGCGCGGCGCTGGAAGGCTCGCGCGAGTTCGCGTTCAGCACCGGCGCGCCCATCGTCACCGACGTGCAGCCCTACCAGGGCGCGAACATCGACGAAGACCAGCACTTCCTGCTCCGCCTGAACGGCAAGGTCGAACCCGCGGCGGCGGCGGCCGGGGCCTGGTGCGAGGTCGACGGGCTGCTGGACCGCATCCCCGTCAAGGTGGTGGAAGGCGCCGCGCGCGACGCGGTGCTCGGCGCGCGCCGCCGCCGCGGATCCGACGACGCGAACGCGCTGCTGCTCGCCTGCCAGCGCGCGTTCGCGCCCGACAGCAAGGTCCGCCTCGTGTGGAACGTGCCGCGCCGCGCGCAGCGCTTCGAATGGAAGGTGCGGCCGCGCTTCTTGGCCGAGTTCAGCTGCGAGCGCGAGAACGCGCAGGCGCCCTGCCTGCCGCTGCGTCCGATGACGCTGCGCTTCAACGCACCCGTGCCGCGCGCCACGGCAATGGCCGTGCGGCTGGTGCCCGAGAAGGGCGAGGCCATCAAGCCGCAGAGCGAACGCGAGGAGCGCAGCGAGACGGTGACGCAGCTGACGTTCCCGGCACCGTTGCCCGAGAACGCCAAGCTGAAGATCACGCTGCCGGCGGGCCTGAAGGACGAGGCGGGCCGTGGGCTGGCCAATGCCGCGAGCTTCCCGCTTGCCGTGGCGACCGGCGGCCTGCCGCCGCTGGCGAAGTTCGCCGGCGCGCCGTTCGGCATCGTCGAGGCCGGGCCCGAGGCGATGATGCCGGTGACGCTGCGCCAGGTGCAGGCCGATCTGGCCAACGCCAGCACCGGTGGCCGCGTGGCGATCAAGCGCCTCGATGCCAGCGCCACCGATGCCGACCTGATGCGCTGGACCGGCCGCCTGCGCAAGGACCACGACGAGCAGTACGAGACGCGCAAGGCCCCGCTGCTGGCGGGCGAGAACGACGCGCGCCGCGCCGAGCTGCCGCAGCTGAAGGACGTGGCGCCCGGCAGGCCCGTGGCCGCCACCGAGGTGATCGGCATCCCGCTGCCGCAGCGCGGCTACCACGTGATCGAGATCGAGTCGCGCATCCTCGGCGAGTCGCTGCTGGCCGCGCGCGCGCCGATGTACGCGCGCACCGCGGCGTTGGTCACGAACCTCGGCGTGCACTTCAAGCGCGGTCGTTCGTCGAGCCTGGTGTGGGTGACCACGCTGGACCGCGCGCGCGGCGTGGCCGGTGCGCGCGTGGCGGTGAACGACTGCCGCGGCCAGCCGCTGTGGCAGGGCGTCACCGATGCCAACGGCGTCGCGCGCATCGAACGCGGCTTCGACAACGCCGAGAGCCGCAACAACTGCCTGGCCGCCGAAGGCCTGTTCGTCAGTGCCCGCAGCGCGGCAGGCGACGACCTCGCGTTCGTGTTCAGCGACTGGGCGCGCGGCATCGAGCCCTGGCGCTTCAACATCCCGCTGGCGCAGGGCACGCAGCCCGACACGCGCGCGCACACGGTGTTCGACCGCACCCTGCTGCGCGTCGGCGAGACGGTGGCGATGAAGCACTTCGTGCGCGACGAGACCGAGCGCGGCCTGGCGCTGCCCGCCGCCGCGCAGCTGCCGGCCGAGGTGGTGCTGACGCACGTGGGCAGCGACACCGAGTTCAAGCTGCCGCTGAAGTGGCCGCGCGGCGCGCGCTCGGCCGAGAACAGCTGGTCCATCCCGAAGAACGCGCCGCTCGGCCTCTACGACGTGGCGCTGCTGCGCGGCGACCAGCGCCGCCTGCCCAGCGGCAGCCTGCGCGTGGAGGCCTTCCGCGTGCCGCTGGTCGACGCGCGCCTGGCGGGCCCGGCGGGCGTGCAGGTGGCGCCGGCCGAGGTCGCGTTCGCGGCGCAGCTCAATGCGCTGTCCGGCGGGCCGATGCCGCAGGCGCCGCTGAAGCTGTCGGCGCTGCTGCGCCGCGCGCCGCTGGACTTCAAGGGCTACGACGACTTCTCGTTCGAACCGGCGCGCCGGCGCGGCGGTGGCGACGAGGACGGCGACGAGGGCGCGCAGAAGCTCGTCGCCGACAAGCTCAGCGCCAGCACCGACGCGCAAGGCGCCGCGCGCATCACCGTGAAGAACCTGCCGCCGGTGACGGTGGCCTCCGACCTGCTGGCCGAGCTGACCTTCAACGACCCCAACGGCGAAGTGCAGACCGTCGGCCAGCGCCTGCGGCTGTGGCCGGCCGGCATCGTGGTCGGCCTGCGCGTGCCGAACTGGACCGCCACGCGCGGCGAGGCCGGCATGACCGCGGTCGTGCTCGGCACCGACGGCAAGCCGCTGGCGGGCCGCAAGGTCGAGATCGTCGGCCGCGCGCACCAGACGCTGTCCACGCGCAAGCGCATCGTCGGCGGCTTCTACGCCTACGAGAACCACGACGAGGTGAAGGACCTGGGCACGCTGTGCAGCGGCAGCACCGACGCACGAGGGCGCCTCACCTGCAGCGTGACGCTGGACACCAGCGGTGAAGTGGAGCTGCTCGCCCGCGCGAAGGACGACAACGGTCGCAGCGCCGAGGCCGCCAGCAGCGTGTGGATCTCGTCGCAGCGCGACGAGTGGTGGTTCGGCCAGGACAACGACGACCGCATCGACGTGTTGCCGGAGCAGCGCGAGCTGCAGCCGGGCCAGACCGCGCGGCTGCAGGTGCGCATGCCGTTCCGCCAGGCTACCGCGCTGGTGACGGTGGAGCGCGAAGGCGTGATCGACGCGCGCGTGATGCAGCTGTCCGGCAAGGAGCCGGTGATCGAGCTACCCATTCCTTCGAGCGCGGCGGCGGATCGCAGCTGGGCGCCCAACGTGATGGTCAGCGTGCTGGTGCTGCGCGGTCGCTTGCGAGAGGCGCCGTGGTGGAGCTTCTTCACCTGGGGCTGGCGCGAACCTGGGGAGTGGTGGCGTGCCTTCCGCTACGAGGGCAAGGACTACAAGGCGCCGACCGCGATGGTCGATCTGGCCAAGCCGAGCTTCAAGCTCGGTGTCGCCCAGCTCACGGTGGGCCTGGCCGACCACCGGCTCGACGTGAAGGTAACACCCGAGAAGCCGCAGTACGGCGTGCGCGAGACCGTGCAGACCACCGTGCAGGTGAGCTTCGGCGGCAAGCCCGCCGCGGGCGCCGAGATCGCGTTCGCGGCGGTCGACGAAGGCCTGCTCGCGCTGCAGGCCAACCGCAGCTGGGATCTGCTGGCGGGGCTGTTCCAGCCGCGCGGCTGGGGCGTGGAGACCTCCACCGCGCAGGGCGAGATCGTCGGCCGGCGCCACTACGGCCGCAAGGCGCTGCCGCCCGGCGGTGGCGGCGGGCGCAACCCCACGCGCGAGCTGTTCGACACGCTGCTGCTGTGGAAGGGCACGGTGCAGCTGGACGCCAACGGCCAGGCGCGCATAGCCGTACCGCTGAACGATTCGCTCACCAGCTTCCGCCTGGTGGCGATCGCCGATGCCGGCGCCGACCGCTACGGCACCGGCAGCGCCAGCGTGCGCGTCTCGCAGGACCTGCAGATGCTGAGCGGCCTGCCGCCGCTGGCGCGCGAAGGCGACCGCTTCGACGCCGGCTTCACGCTGCGCAACACCACGAACCGCAGCGTCACCGTGAAGGCCACGCTGGCCGGCAAGGCCGACGGTGCGCAGGCCATCACCACCCCGCCGCAGACCGTGACGCTGGCCGCCGGTGCCGCGCAGGAGCTGCGCTGGCCGGTGGTGGTGCCGGGTGGGGCCACGCGGATCGAGTGGGAAGGAGAGGCCACGGAGACAGGTGGCGCGGCACCGGTGCGCGACCGCCTGAAGATCGTGCAGGCAGTGCAGCCGGCGGTGCCGCTGCGCGTGTGGCAGGCCTCGCTGCTGCAGCTGGACGGCAAGGCCAGCGTGCCGCTGGCGACACCGGCCGATGCGCTGCCCGGCGGCCAGATCAGCGTGGGCCTGCAGCCGAAGCTCTCGGGCGCGCTGCCGGGCCTGAAGCGCTACTTCCAGAACTATCCGTACTCGTGCCTGGAGCAGAAGACCTCGCGAGCGCTCGGCCTGCACGACGCGACGCTGTGGGCCACGCTGCGCGACGAGCTGCCGGGCTACCTGGACAGCGATGGCCTGGCTTACTACTTCCCGCCCTCGCCCGGCACGCCGCCGCGTGGCAGCGACCGTCTCACCGCCTACGTGATCGCCGCCGCGCACGAGGCCGGCGCCGAGCTCCCCGAGGCGCCGCGCGAGGCGATGCTGGGCGGCCTGGCGGCTTTCGTCGAAGGGCGGCTCGAGCGCCGCTTCAGCGCGCCGCGCACGGACCTGGACATGCGCAAGATCGCGGCGCTCGAAGCGCTGGCGCGCCACGGCCGCGTGGTGCCGCGCATGCTGGGCAGCATCAACTGGACACCTTCGGCCTGGCCGACGTCGACGCTGCTCGACGCCTGGGGCCTGTACCGCCGCGTGGCCGACCTGCCCGAGCGCAATGCGCGGCTCGACGAGCTGCAGCGCCTGGTGCGCAGCCGGCTCATCGCCGGCGGCACCACGCTCAAGTTCAGCACCGAGGCCGACGACGACTGGTGGTGGCTGATGGAAGGCCCGGATGCCAACGCCGCGCGCCTGGTGCTGGCCGCGGTGGAGACACCCGGCTGGAAGGACGAGGTGCCGCTGCTCGTGAGCGGCGCGCTGGCGCGCCAGAAGCGCGGCGCCTGGCTCACCACCACCGCCAACCTGTGGGGCGTGCTGGCGCTGGAGAAGTTCAGCGCCAAGTTCGAGTCGCAGCCGGTGGCGGGGCGCAGCACGCTGCAGCTGGCCGCGACGACGAAGGCGCAGGATTGGAAGGCCGCGCCCGCCGGCGCCACGCTGGCGCTGCCGTGGCCGGCGGGCAGCTCCACCCTCGCAGCCCAGCACGAAGGCAGCGGCAAGCCCTGGCTTGCTGTGCAGGCGCTGGCCGCGGTGCCGCTGAAGGAGCCGCTGGCCGCGGGCTACCGCATCACGCGCACGCTGAGCGCGGTGGAGCGCAAGGTGCCCGACGCCTGGACCCGCGGCGACACGGTGCGCGTGCGGCTGGAGATCGAGGCGCTGGGCGACATGGCCTGGGTGGTGGTGAGCGACCCCGTGCCCACCGGCGCCACGCTGCTCGGCAGCGGGCTGGGGCGCGACTCGGCGATCGCCACCCAGGGCGAGAAGCGCGAAGGCCGCAGCTGGCCGGCCTACGAGGAACGCTCCTTCGAGGCCTGGCGCGGTTACTACGAGTGGATGGGCCGCGGCAAGCACGTCGTCGAATACACGATGCGGCTCAACGCATCCGGCACCTTCGGCCTGCCGCCCGCGCGCGTGGAGGCGATGTATGCGCCCGAGACCTTCGGCGAACTGCCGAGCGCGCCGCTGGAGGTGAAGCCTTGAGAAGGGCGCTCGCCGCCGCGCTGGCGCTGCTGTGCGCGGCGGCACAGGCCGACGTGCCGGGCTTCGATGCGGTGCGCGCCTCGCACCGGCCGTCGGACCTGCCGCTGCTGGCGCGCGACGGCACGCCGCTGTCGATGGTGCGCATCGATCCGAAGGTGCGCCGCGGCCCGTGGCTGGCGCTGGCCGACATCTCGCCCGCGCTGCGCAACGCCATCGTCTTCAGCGAGGACCGGCGCTTCTGGGAACACGGCGGCGTCGACTGGCGCGCACTCGCGGCCAGCGCCTGGGGCAACGCCTGGAACGAGCGCACGCGCGGCGCCAGCACGCTGACGATGCAGCTCGCCGGCCTCACCGACGAGGAACTGGCGCGCCCCGCCGGCGGCCGCAGCATGGCGCAGAAGGTCTCGCAGATCCGCCGCGCGCGCGAGTTCGAGGCCGGCTGGAGCAAGGCGCAGATCCTCGAGGCGTACCTCAACCGCGTGCCGCTGCGCGGCGAGGTGGTCGGCATCGCCGCGGCCTCCTGGCTGCTGTTCGGCAAGCACGCGAGCGGGCTGGACATGACCGAAGCCGCGATCCTGGCGGCGCTGGTGCGTGCGCCGAACGCGGCGCCGGCGGCCGTGGAGCGGCGCGCCTGCGAGGTGCTCAAGCAGCAGCACGCAGGCTGCGACGGGCTCTCGCTGGTGCTGTCGCAGGCGCTGGCCCGTCGCCCCGGCGCGCTGCCGTCGGCCGGTGGCGAGGACCTGGCGCCGCACCTCGCGCAACGCATCGCACGCGCCACGCCGGCGGGCCAGCCGCTGAAGAGCACGCTCGACGCCGGGCTGCAGCGCGTGGCGCTGGCCGCGCTGCGCCGCCAGTTGAGCGAGCTGCGCGGCCACAACGTCGAGGACGGCGCGCTGGTGGTGCTGGACAACGCCTCGGGCGAGGTGCTGGCCTGGGTGGGCAGCGCGGGGCCGCTGTCGCGCGCGGCCGAGGTGGACGCGGTGCTGGCGCGGCGCCAGCCGGGCAGCACCATCAAGCCCTTCGTCTACGCGCTGGCGCTGCAGCAGCGACTGCTCACGGCCGGCAGCCTGATCGACGATGCGCCGTTGCAGCTGGCCAGTGCCGGCGCGCTCTACGCGCCGCAGAACTACGACCACGGCTACAAGGGCGCGGTGAGCGTGCGCACCGCGCTCGCGTCCAGCCTCAACGTGCCGGCGGTGCGCGTGGGCGCGATGCTGGGGCCCGAGGCGATCTTCGACACGCTCGCGGCAGCCGGCCTGCGGCCCAGCGAGAGCGCGGGCTACCACGGCCATGCGCTGGCGCTCGGCGTGGCCGAGGCGACGCTGCTCGACCTGGCCAACGCCTACCGCATGCTCGCCAACCAGGGTCGATACACGCCGCCGCGCTGGATGCCGGGCATGCCAGCGGCTGCACCGCGCCGCGTGTTCGAGCCGGGCGCGGCCTTCGTCGTCGCCGACATGCTGGCCGACCCCGCGGCGCGCGCCACCACCTTCGGGCTCGACAGCCCGCTGGTCACGCGCGGCTTTGCCGCGGTGAAGACCGGCACCAGCAAGGACCTGCGCGACAACTGGTGCGTGGGCTTCAGCGCGCGCTACACGGTGGGCGTGTGGGTGGGCAACGCCGGTGGCGCGCCGATGCAGGGCGTGAGCGGCGTCAGCGGCGCGGCGCCGGTGTGGCGCGAGGTGCTGGCCTGGCTGCATGCGAAGGAACCGTCGAAGGCGCCGGTGCCGCCGGCCGGTCTGCAGCGCGCGGGTGGCGAGTGGTTCCTCGCCGGCACGGCGCCGCCGCGCGACACGAAGGCGCTGGCCGCGCCCTTCGGCATCCGGAGCCCGCTCGACGGCAGCATCGTGGTGCTGGACCCCGACATCCCGATGGCCGCGCAGCGCCTCGTGATCGAAGGCGCCGCGGGCCGCTGGCGCCTGGACGGACAGGACCTGGGGCAAGGCGCGCGCCTGCGCTGGTTGCCGCGCCCGGGGCGGCACGTGCTGGAGCGCAGCGACGCTGCGGGCGTGGTGGACCGCGTGGCCTTCGAGGTGCGCGCGGCGCCGCCGCCGAGGCCGCAGCCTATTCGGAAGCCGGGCTGAAGATGCGCTCGACGGCGACGTCGATGACCATGCCGCACAGGCTGTAGAGCACCGAGCCGATGAGCGCCGCGGCGAAGCCGGTGACGCCGAAGCCATCGAGCACCCAGGCCGCGGCCCAGAACATCAGCGCGTTGATCACGAAGAGGAAGAGGCCCAGCGTGATCAGCGTGACGGGCAGCGTCAGCAGCACCAGCAGCGGCCGCACCAGCGTGTTCAGCAGGCCCAGCACCAGGGCCGCCCAGAGGGCCGACGTGAAGCTCGCGACGGTCACGCCGGAGTAGAGGTTGGCCACCAGCAGGAGCGCCGCGGCCAGCAGCAACCAACGCACGATGATCTTCATGCCTGCAGCATACCGTGGTGCGGATGCCGCTTTTACCTATGAAAATGGCTTCTCTTCCCAGTAGTCAGGCATTACCATCGCGCCTGCACGTCTGCCAGTAGAGACGGTTCCGTGGATCGCGAGGTTCGCAGGGGGCGCAGGGCAGGCGGCATCCCTCATCCACTGACGGAGTACATCCAAATGGCAACTGCGAAGAAAGCTCCCGCGAAAAAGGCCGCGGCGAAGAAGGCCCCTGCGAAGAAGGCGGCCCCGGCGAAGAAGGCGGCTCCGGCCAAGAAGGCGGCCCCGGCCAAGAAGGCCGCCGCCAAGAAGGCCCCGGCCAAGAAGCGCACCCCGAGTGCCGCCTTCATGAAGCCGCTGACCCCCAGCGCCGCGCTGGCCGCGGTCATCGGCGACAAGGCCCTGCCGCGCACCGAAGTGACCAAGAAGGTCTGGGAGTACATCAAGAAGAACAGCCTGCAGGACAAGGTCAAGAAGACCATGATCAATGCAGACGCCAAGCTGAAGGCGGTGGTCGGCATCAGCCCGATCAGCATGTTCGCGATGACCAAGGAGATCAGCAAGCACCTCAAGTGAGAGGCTTGCCCTGGTTGAAGAAGGCGGCTGCGGCCGCCTTTTTTCATGGCCGCGCCAAGTCGGACTCGAGGCTCTCGAGCGCGATGTCGAAGGGGCGCTTGACCATCGTCCGGCAGTACAGCGTCTCGCCGGCGGCGAGGCTGCCGCACTCGTAGAGCTTGTTCACCGGCGAGCCGCCGCCGCACACGAAGTGGTGCGCGCAGCTCTCGCGGCAGAGCTCCACGCCGGCCCGGATGGGTTGCCACAGCCGCGCGAAGGCCGGCCCGCGCGCGGCCTCGAAGAGCCCCGTGCGGTGCACGTTGCCGATCGTGAAGCCGCCGCCGTGCCCCACGGTGGCCTGGCCCAGCAGCTCGGGCGAGAAGGTGCCGAAGTCGCCGTTCCAGGCCACGTTGAGCAGCGCGAAGGGCAACACCTGCTCGTTGTGCGGCCAGTCCGCGCCGGCCCAGCGGTAGGTGGGCAGCGGCTGGGCGACGAGCCTGAAGGCCTGCGCCAGCTCGCGCAGCGCCAGGCGCCCGGCCTGCATGTGCGGCAGCAGCGCGCGCAGGAAGGCGGCATGCGCGTCCTCCTGGCCGGCCAGGCTGGAGCGCGGGTTCGCACCCTCGGCCTCGTCGAAGTTGAGGCCCAGCTCGGTGGCACCGAGCTCGATGAAGAACCGCGCGAAGGCCTCGGCCTGCGGCAGCGTCGCAGCGGTGACCACGGCGATCGCGTGGAACGGGATGCCGTGCGCCTGCAGCTGCGCCACGCCGCGCATCACCTGCGCATGCGTGCCGCGGCCGTTGCGCGTGCGGCGGTGGCGGTCGTGCAGGTCGGCGGGACCGTCGATGCTGATGCCGAGCTTCACACGGTGGCGCACGAAGAGCTCGCACCAGGCGTCGTCGATCAGCGTCGCATTGGTCTGGATGCACTGCTGCAGCCGGGTGTGCGCGCCGAGCCGCTGGGCGAGCGCCGCGAAGGCGGCCTCGTAGAACGCCGGCGGCACCGCCAGCGGCTCGCCGGCGTGCCACACCACGGCCAGTTCGTCGCCGACGAGGCCGTCGTCGAGCAGCCGCTGCGCGACCGCGTCCACCGTCTCCACCGTCATGCGCGAGCGGTCGTCGCGCGCGGGCAGGTAGCAGTAGCTGCAGTCGATGTTGCAGAAGGGCGTGGGCTGCAGCACCAGCAGCCGCGTCTGCAGCGCGGGCCGGAAGTCGGCGGGATCGAAGGTCGCGGGAGCCGTCACGCCCCGAGCGTACGCCCGGTGACGTCCCGACCGCCGAAGGCCAGGCGCTGCGCGAGTTCGTCGGCCATCGGCGTCGCCTCGGCCGCGGCCTGCTGCTGCACCGCGAGCAGCCGCGCACGGTCGGCGTGGGCGTCCAGGGCCGCCTGGAAGCCGTCGCGCATGCGGCTGAACACCGGCCCGCGCGAATCGCCGCGCTGCTGCGCCTTCGCATCGGCCCAGCCCTGCAGCCGCGCGGCGTCGGCCGGTCGGCCCTGGTGCCACGCCGCCCAGGGCAGCGCGTCGGCCATCCACCAGACCATGCCGTCGGCCGCCAGCATCCGCAGCGCCTCGTGGGCCAGGGCCAGCGCGTAGGGGTCCGCCCCGCGCCACAGGTGCAGGCAGGCGGCGATGGCCAGGATGGGCACCTGCTCGCGCTGCAGCCCCATCTCGCGCACGTCGGCCACGGTGCGGGCGATGGTGGCGCAGGCCTCGTCGAGCCGCCCCTGCAGCGCCAGGGCCTGCACCAGGCCGTTCTCCATCGACCAGGCCTCGACGCGCCCGCCGGCTGCGCGGCAGGGGCCGATGAGCGCGGCGCAGCGCTGGCCGTAGCGCTCGAAGCCGCCGTCGTCGCGCGCGGCCAGCGCTTCCACCATGCCCAGGTAGCGCCGCTCCAGCGCACCCCAGCCGGGCTGCAGCTGCGCACGCATGCCCTCGATCAGCGGCGCGGGGTCCTGCTGCGGCGCGACGCGCAGCACCAGCATGCGCTCGCTGTAGTAGGAGAGGTAGGCGCGGCGCCGGTCACCGGCCGCCAGCAGCGCGGGCCGCGAACGCTGCAGCGCCGCGATGGCCTCGGGCGGCGAGCCGATCTGCGTGAAGTTGACGAAGAGCCCGAAGCCGTGGTCCAGCAGCACGCGCGTGTCGTCCGCGGCCGGCAGCGCGCGCGCCAGCTCGAACCAGCGCATGCCTTCGGGACGCAGGCCGCTGCGGTACCAGAAGCTGGCGCTGTGGCCCAGCAGGCGCAGCGCGTCCTCGCGCAGCGTGGGGTCGCGCTCCAGCCCGACGTGCAGCGCGGCGCGCAGGTTGTCCACCTCCAGCCGCATCGGCGGCAGCCAGCGCTCGGACGGGGTGTCGAACTCCTCGCGGTCGGCACGTTCGAAGCGCGCCAGCAGCCGGGCCAGGTGGCGCGCGCGGGCGCGAGGTTCGGCGCCGCTGTCGGCCAGGTGCGTGAGCGCATGGCGACGCACGCTGTCGAAGAGGCGCAGCCGCGGCGGCCCGCCCGGTGCGGCCTCCACCACCACCAGCGAGCGCTCGCGCAGCGCCTCGACGAGATCCAGTGCCGAGCCTTCGTCCAGCAGCGCCTCGGCGTCCTCGGCGCTGAAGCTGCCGGCGAACAGCGCCAGCATCTGCAGCGCGTGGCGCTCGGCCTCGCCGAGCAGGCTGTAGGTCCAGTCGAGCGCCGCGCCCAGCGTGCGGTGGCGGGCGGCCGAGTCACGCGCGCCATGCGTCAGCATCGCGAAGCGCTGGTCCAGGCGCGCCCGCACGCCGGCCACGCCCAGCAGCGGCGCGCGCGCGGCGGCGAGCTCCAGCGCCAGCGGCACCGTCCAGCCGGGCAGACGCTGATGCAGCCGCTCGCAGAACAGCTGCGCGGCCGGATAGCCATGCGGGTCCGGCGCCGCATCGCCGAGGTCGGCGGGCAGCGCCAGCGGCGCCAGCAGCAGCAGCTGTTCGCCGGCCACGCGCAGCGGCATCTGGCTCGTCACCAGCAGCTGCAGCTGCGGGGCGGCGGCCATCAGCGTGGTCACCAGCGCCGCCACCGGCTCGACCAGGTGCTCCGCGTTGTCCAGCACCAGCCGCGCCGACAGCGGGGCCAGCGCACGCCCCAGCGCCTCGGCCGAAGCGCCGGCACCGGGGCCGAGCCGCAGCGTCTGCGCCAGCGTCGGCACGAGCGCGGCGCCGCCGTCGGCGGCGTCCAGCGCATCCAGGCGCAGCAGCCAGACGCCGTCGGGCGGCGGCGCCAGCGCCGCGGTCTGCAGCGCGAGCCGGGTCTTGCCGATGCCGCCCAGGCCCGTCAGCGTCACCAGCCGGTGCCGCGCCAGCAGCGCAGCGAGCTGCGCCGCATCGGCCTCGCGGCCGACCAGCGCCTCCGCCGCCTGCGGCAGGTTGCCGGCCGCGGCCAATGCCAGCGCGGCGGCCGGTGCCGGGCCGGCCAGCGGCTGGCACTCGGCGATGAAGCGGTAGCCGCGCCGCGGCACGGTCTCGACGTAGCGCGGGGCCTGGGCATCGTCGCCCAGGGCGCCGCGCAGGGTGTTGATCGCGTTCTTCAGCACCGACTCGCTGACATGGCGGTGGCCCCAGACGGCGTCCAGCAGCTCGTCCTTCACCAGCAGCTGGCCCGGGCGGGCCGCCAGCGCCGCCAGCACCGAGAGCGCGCGGCCGTTCAGCGCCAGCGGCGCGCCGTCTCGCGACAGCCGCGCCTCGGCGGCGTCGAGCACGAAGGGGCCGAAAGCGACGGGGCCGGGCGGGGCGGTGGGGGACTCGGGCGGCGGCGGCACGGCTGCGGATTCTGCCGCGCGGCTCCGCCCCGGCGCAGACAGGACCGATCTCTGACCGTCACGTGACGACTCTTTCGGCCGCGGCGCCGAGACTGGCGGCCTCGACAGACACACCACGCCGCGAGCCCGCCATGACGAACATCCGCCACACCCTGATCTCCACGCTCAGCGCCGCGGCCGTGCTCGCCGTGACCGTGCTGGCCGCGCACGCGCCGGTGGGCAAGCCCCAGCCGCTGGAGCGCGTGGTCGCAGCCCTGCGCAGCGCCCGCTGACCCTTCACCGAACCCCAGGGAACCCCGAATGAACGACCACCAGATCCAGCTCGTGCGCGAGAGCTTCGCGCTCGTGAGCCCCATCGCCGACCAGGCTGCGGCGCTGTTCTACGACAAGCTGTTCGAGCGCGACCCCTCGGTCTCGGGCCTGTTCCGCGGCGACATGGCACAGCAGGGCGCGCGGCTGATGCAGATGATCGAAGGCGCCGTGCAGCTGCTGGACCGCCCGGCGATGCTGCGCCACGCGCTGCTGCGCCTGGGCGAGCGCCACGCCGGCTACGGCGTGGTGGACGCGCACTACCCGCTGGTGGGTGCCGCGCTGCTGGACACGCTGGCCGTGGGCCTGGGCGACGCGTTCACCGCCGAAACCCGCGAGGCCTGGGCCGCGATGTACGCGGTGGTGGCGGGGGCGATGCGCGAAGGCGCCGCCGCCGCGACGCCGGCCTGAGCGCCGGCCTGAGCGCTACTGCACGAAGCGGTTGCCGCGCGACAGCATCGTCAGCTCGACCCAGCCGCTGCCGTGGTGGCTGCCGTTGGCGAAGTTGAGCGAGAAGCCGTTCAGGTCCACCCGGCCGAGCGTGGCCATCGCCGCCAGCAGGCCCTCGCGCGTGGGCCGCGGCCCGGTCTTCTTCAGCGCCGCCAGCAGGGCCTTGGCGGCGATGCAGGACTCCAGCGAGGTGTAGTTGAGCTTGGCGCCGTTGAAGGCTTCCAGCGCGTCGGCGCATTCCTTCACCACCGGCAGCGCGGCCTGGTTGGACGCGCGCGGCGACGGCATCACCTGCGCCACCACGGTGCCGCGCGCGGCGCTGCCCACGCCTTCGGCGAGTTCGTCGGGGTTCACGAACGACAGCGCCGCCACCGGCACCTGCGCGCCGCGTTCGCCGCTGAGCTTGAGGTAGTCGCCCACCGCGCTGTACTGCGTGGTGGCCAGCACGTAGTGCGGCGAGTCCTTCAGCAGCGCCTCGGCGGCCGGCGCGTCGAGCGGCGCGCCGCGCTTGACGGCCACCGCGGCCGGCTTGGCCATGCCGGCGGCGACGTAGGCCGAAGCCACGGCCTCGTAGTTGCTGCGTCCGACCTCGTCGTCGTAGTGCAGTACCACGGCCTTGACCGAGCCGACGATGCGCTTGGCCTCGAGGATCTTGCCCGCCTCGTCCCGGTACGAGGCGCGGATCGTGTAGACGTTGGGGTGGCCGCGCAGGCTGGCCGAGCCGCTGAAGGGCGCGAAGAACAGCATCTTGTTCTTCTCCACCACCGGCAGGGCGTCCAGGCTGTTGGTGGCCGAGTTGTAGCCGAACAGCGCCACCGCGTTGTGCGTGGTCACCAGCGCTTGCGTGTTCTCGGCGGCGCGCTGGCGGTTGTTGGCGTTGTCCAGCGTCACCAGGGTGATCTTGCGGCCCAGCACGTTGGCCGCGTTGGCCTTCGCGAACACGGCGAGCGCACCGTCGCGCATGTCGCGGCCGATGTCGGCGTTGGAGCCGCTCAGCGCCACCGATTGGCCGATCACGAGGTCCTGGGCCTGCGCCGACTGGGCGATGGCGGCGATCAGGGCGGTGGCGAGCAGTCTCTTCATCGGGGGGCTCCGGGCGGCCGCGGGAGCGGCATCGGTATGGGCCCAGACTAACGGCTGACCCCTCAAGTGAGGGGGCAACAATTTGGCATCCGGGCCCGCGCGGCGTCGCAGCGCGGGCCCGGGGCGTGACCGATTCAACGGCCGGCGCTCTCCGCCGGCACCAGCAGCAGGCCAGCTCGCGCACGGGTGCCGCACCGGCCGCGCCCTGCCAGGCCACGCGCCGGCAGCAGCGTCATCTCGGCGCTGCCGCGGAAGATGAAGGCGCCGCCGCCGCTGGCGCTCGAGAGGTCGATCCAGAACGTCTGTTCGGCCTGGCTCTGCGACCTGCACACCCGCACCGGGACGTAGGCCACCCGCTCGACCGGTGCGAAGGTCAGCGTGCCGCTGCGCCGTGGCCAGCAACAGGCCGTCTCCTTACCGTCTCAGGGCTGGAGCATCGCCTGGAGGAAGCGCCCCGTGTGGCTGGCTTCGCAGGCCGCCACGTCCTCCGGCGTGCCGGCCACCACCACGCGGCCGCCGCCGGCACCACCCTCGGGGCCCATGTCGATGAGCCAGTCGGCGGTCTTGATCACGTCCAGGTTGTGCTCGATCACGACGATGGTGTTGCCGGCGTCGCGCAGCTGGTGCAGCACCTTCAGCAGCAGCCCCACGTCGTGGAAGTGCAGCCCGGTGGTCGGTTCGTCCAGGATGTAGAGCGTGCGGCCGGTGTCGCGCTTGGACAGCTCCAGCGCCAGCTTCACGCGCTGCGCCTCGCCGCCGGACAGCGTGGTCGCCGCCTGGCCCAGGCGGATGTAGCCCAGGCCCACGTCCAGCAGCGTCTGCAGCTTGCGCGCGATGTTGGGCACGGCGCTGAAGAAGGCGTGGGCGTCCTCCACCGTGAGGTCCAGCACCTGCGTGATGTTCCGGCCCTTGTAGAGGATCTCCAGCGTCTCGCGGTTGTAGCGTGCGCCGTGGCAGACGTCGCAGGGCACGTACATGTCGGGCAGGAAGTGCATCTCCACCTTGATCACGCCGTCGCCTTCGCAGGCTTCGCAGCGGCCGCCGCCCGAGCTGGCGCTGACGTTGAAGCTGAAGCGCCCGGCGCCGTAGCCGCGCTCGCGCGCCGCGGGCACTTCCGCGAACAGCTCGCGGATCGGCGTGAACAGGCCCGTGTAGGTGGCCGGGTTGCTGCGCGGCGTGCGGCCGATCGGGCTCTGGTCGACGTTGATCACCTTGTCGAAGTGGTCCAGCCCGTCGATGCGCTCGTGCGCCGCCGGTTCGGCGTGGCTCTGGTAGAGCTTGCGCGCCACCGCGGCGTAGAGCGTGTCGTTGATCAGCGTGCTCTTGCCCGAGCCGCTGACGCCGGTGACGCAGGTGAGCAGGCCCACCGGGATCTCGACGTTCACGTCGCGCAGGTTGTTGCCGCGCGCGCCGACGATCGCCAGCCGCAGCGGCGCGGCGCCGAAGCCCAGCGCCGGCCGGCGGTTCCTCGGCACCTCGATGCGCAGCGCCTTCGCGAGGTAGCGGCCGGTCAGCGACTCCGGGTTGGCCGCCACCTGGTCGGGCGTGCCCTGCGCCATCACGCGCCCGCCGTGCGCGCCGGCGCCGGGGCCCATGTCCACCACGTGGTCGGCGGCGCGGATCATGTCCTCGTCGTGCTCCACCACCAGCACGCTGTTGCCCAGGTTGCGCAGGTGGCGCAGCGTGCCGATGAGGCGTTCGTTGTCGCGCTGGTGCAGGCCGATGGAGGGTTCGTCCAGCACGTACATCACGCCCGAGAGACCGCTGCCGATCTGGCTGGCGAGCCGGATGCGCTGGGCCTCGCCGCCGCTGAGCGTGTCGGCGCCGCGGTCCAGGCTCAGGTAGTTCAGGCCGACGTCGTTCAGGAAGCGCAGCCGGCTCCTGATCTCGCGCACGATCTTGTCGGCGATCTCGGCCTTCGCGCCGATGAGCTTCAGCCCGTCGAAGTAGGCCAGCGCCTCGGCCAGCGTGGCGTGCTCGGCCTCGTAGATGGGCTTGCCCTTGGTGGCGTCGGCGTGCTGCAGGAACACGTGGCGGGCCTCGCGCCGCAGGCGCGTGCCGTGGCACTGCGGGCAGGCCTTGGCGGCCTGGTAGCGCGCCAGCTCCTCGCGCACCGCGACCGAGTCGGTCTCGCGCATGCGGCGCTCGAAGTTCGGGATGATCCCTTCGAACGGATGCCGGCGCTTGACGGTGCGCGAGCGGCCTCGCCCGGCCTCGGCCTGGTAGACGAACTCGATCGCCTCGTCGCCGCTGCCGTGCAGCAGCACCTGGCGTGCCTGCGGCGGCAGCGCCTCGAAGGCGGTCTCGATGTCGAAGCCGTAGTGCTGCGCCACGCTCTCCAGCAGGCCGTGCGTGTAGCTGTTGCGGCGGTCCCAGCCCTTCACCGCGCCGGCGGCCAGGCTCAGGCTGGGGAAGGCGACCACGCGCTCGGGGTCGAACACCGTCACCTGGCCCAGGCCGTCGCAGGCCGGGCAGGCGCCCACGGGGCTGTTGAAGCTGAACAGCCGCGGCTCCAGCTCGGGCAGCGAGTAGCTGCAGACCGGGCAGCCGAACTTGCTGCTGAAGAGGTGCTCACGGCCGCCGTCCATCTCCAGCGCGATGGCGCGGCCGTCGGCGATGCGCAGCGCGGCCTCGAAGCTCTCGGCCAGGCGCTGCTTCATGTCGGCGCGGGTCTTCAGGCGGTCGATCACGACGTCGATGTCGTGCTTGGCGGTCTTCTTCAGCCGGGGCAGCGCCTCGGCCTCCACCACCTCGCCGGGCTTGCCGTCGACGCCGATGCGGAAGCGCACGTAGCCGCGCGCCTGCATGTCCTCGAACAGCTCGCCGAACTCGCCCTTGCGGTCGCGCACCACCGGCGCCAGCACCATCAGCCGCGTGTCCTCGGGCAGGGCCAGCACGGCGTCGACCATCTGGCCGACGCTCTGCGCCTGCAGCGGCAGGTCGTGGTCGGGGCAGTAGGGCGTGCCGGCACGCGCGTACAGCAGCCGCAGGTAGTCGTGGATCTCGGTGATGGTGCCGACGGTCGAGCGCGGGTTGTGCGAGGTGGCCTTCTGCTCGATGCTGATCGCCGGCGACAGCCCGTCGATCACGTCGACGTCGGGCTTGTCCATCAGCTGCAGGAACTGCCGCGCATAGGCGGAGAGGCTCTCGACGTAGCGCCTTTGGCCTTCGGCATACAGCGTGTCGAACGCCAGGCTGCTCTTGCCCGAACCCGACAGACCCGTGATCACCACCAGCGCGTGCTTGGGGATGTCGAGGTCGATGTTCTTGAGGTTGTGCGTGCGGGCGCCGCGGATCTGCAGCTGCGCGGTGCGGCTGCTGTCGGCGGGGTCAGGGCTGGGCATCGTTCACGGTCGGGCAGGGCAACCGGCCATCTTAACCAGCCGAGGCGGCGCGGGCAGGGGCGGGGTGAACGCAGAATCGATGCGATGACCGACATCGCCGTCCGCCGCGGCCGCAAGCGCCGCGTGCTCGCGCTGCTGGTGGCCTGCAGCGGGCCGCCGTGCGCGCTGGCGGCCCCGCAGGCGGCCTGCCCCGACCTGAGCGGCCGCTACCGCGTCGCCGCCAGCCGCACGCCGGCGCAGGCCGACCTGCTGCGCGCGCTGCAGATCACGGCGCAGGCGGGCGAGGACGATCTGAAGCTGGAGTCGGCCGCCGGCGGCGTGCTGACCTTGCAGCTGCTGCCGGCCCGCGCGGTGGGCGCCGCGCCCGATGTGCGCACGCTGTTCCGCGGCTCGGACTTCGAATGCCGCGACGGCCGCGTCGTGCTGAAGACCCCGGTGGCGTCGGCGCGCCAGGCCGGCTCGGCGCACCTGGAGGGCGGCTCGACGGTGCGCCTGGCGCGGTCGGCCGACGGCTCGCTGGCCATCGAGGTCAGCTTCAGCGGCAGCGAACGTGCCGACCTGTACCGCTACGACTCCGCGCGCATCAGCGTGCCGCGGCCCTTCAGCGGACGCATGCAGGTCGAGCGCTTCAGCTGGCCGCCCGCCGACCGGCTGCCGCCGCCGGCCCAGCCGGAAGCGCCGTCGCCCGCCGCGCTGCGCGAGGACGAGACGCGGGTGCGCATGACCGGCCTGCTGGGCAGCGGCCGCGTCGGCTTCGTGAAGACCGTCGCGGGCGGTGTGCGCGTGCAGCTGCGCGCCACGCGCGGCGAGGACCTGGTGGCCGCCGAGGACCGGCTGCGCGCGGCCGGCCTGCCGTTCGAGATCGAGCGCGAGCCCGTCTGGTCCGGCAACACCTATCTCGCCGAGATCCGCTTGCCGGACGCGCCGGGCGCCGGCGCCGGCCCGGGGCGCCCCAGCGCCTTCCGCGTCGCGGCCGAACTGAACCGCCTGCTGCCGGCCGGTGCGCACGCCGAGAAGGTGCGGCGCCTCGGCGAGTCCTACGTGGCCGACGTGCTGCTGCTGCAGGGCGACGGAGCGGGGCTCGCCGAATCGGTGCCGCGACGCAGCACGATGGTGGCGCGCGTGGTGCTGCTGCCGCCCGACGCGCAGCGCCCGCCGTCGGCCGGCCGCGTGGAGCGCTGGCTGATGACGTTGAAGCCCTGAGGGGCGCGCGCCTGCAGCGGCAGACCGTGAGATCCGCACGCGCACAAATCGCCGCGGCGCGGATACGACCAGTAACATCTCGCCTCGTCAAAGGCACACCCGCGCGAAAGCCGGGGTCGCAAAGCCACCGGTCTACCGTTGCGCGGCTCATCACGAGGCGGCGCGAACCAGGACAGCGGGGTTGCCGCCAGGCCGCTGCGCGCATGCATGCGCGGGCGCGCCCGCCAGCTTCCCCACGTCCAGCCCGAGCGCCGCGCCCCGGCCTTCGCGTTCAACCGAACCGAAGGCTTTCATGTCGCTGCTCCCGCCCGCTCCCGTTTCCCGACGCCTGCCCGCTGCCCTCGCCGCGGCGTTGCTGGCCGCCTGCGGTGGGGGCTCCGACGGGAGTGGTGACACGGCCGCCACGCTGACCGCCGAACTCGCGCCGCTGTACGAACTGGCGCCCACGCTGCCGCCGGAGCCCGACGACATCGACGCCGACGGCTCGAACGCCTCGGCCGCGCGCGAACCCGGCCGCAGCGCGCTGCGCGCCGCGCCGGTGGCGGGCGAAGACGCGGGCAGCCTGCGCCAGCGCATCCTGTCCGCGCGCGGAGGCGGGGCCGGCGCGACGATCAGCGCCGCCGCCGCGGCCGTCTACTACACGCCGGCCCAGATGCGCGCCGCCTACGGGCTGGACAAGCTGCCGGCCACCACCGGCACCAACAAGGGCGCCTACCAGGGCTCGGGCCAGACGATCGCGATCGTCGGCGCCTACAACAACCCCACGGCGGCGACCGACCTGGCGGCCTTCTCGCAGAAGTTCGGCCTGGCGCCCTGCGCGGTGACGACCATCGCCACCAACGCGGCGCTGCCGCTGGCCCGGCCGGCGGCCGGTTCCGCCTGCAGCTTCTCGGTGGTGAATGCCACGGCCGCCGGCGGCTTCGCCAGCCGCGCGCCGGCCGCCAACTCGGGCTGGGCCACCGAGACGGCGATGGACATCGAATGGGCCCATGCGATGGCGCCGATGGCGCGCATCGTGCTCGTGCAGGCAGCCTCCGCGTCAGTGAGCGACATGCTGGGCGCGGTGGTGCTGGCCGGGCGCCTGGGCGCCAACGTCGTCTCGATGAGCTTCGGCGCCGCCGAGTTCGGCAGCCAGTCGGGCTACGACAGCGCCTTCGCCGCCGCCGGCGTGAGCTACCTCGCGGCCAGCGGCGACAGCGGCCGCGGCGTGTCCTGGCCCGCGGTGTCGGCCCGGGTGCTGGCGGTGGGCGGAACCACGCTCGCCGCGTCCGGCAGCACGCGCGGCGAGACGGCCTGGTCGGGCTCGGGCGGCGGCATCAGCGCCTACAACGCGGTGCCGTCGTGGCAGACCGGCGTGAAGGTCACCTCGACGAGCGGCACGCTCGGCACGCCGACGCGCCGCGTGCTGCCCGACGTGGGCTTCAACGCCAACCCGAACAGCGGCCAGCTGATCCTGGTGAACGGCGCCTGGTACGTGGCCGGCGGCACCAGCGTCGGCACGCCGCAGTGGGCCGGCATCGTCGCGGTGGCGAACGCGGTGCGCGCGCTCAACGGCAAGGCGGCGCTGGGGCCGCTCGGCACGCCCGTGTACCGCGCGCTGGCCGGCAACGGCACGAGCTACGCGGCCTCGCTGCTGGACGTGAGGAGCGGCAGCAACGGCAGCTGCAGCGGCTGCAGCGCCGTCGCCGGCTACGACCTGGTGACCGGCCTCGGCACGCCGAACGCCGTGAACACCATCGGCCTGCTCGCGGGCTACTGAGCCGACGCTTCGAGCACGCGCAGGATCTCGGCGCCGTAGGCCTCGAGCTTGCGGCCGCCGACGCCGCTGATGCCGGCCAGGTCGTCCAGCGTGGCCGGCTGCTCGCGCGCCATCTCGGCCAGCGTGGCGTCGTGGAACACGATGTAGGCGGGCAGGTTGTGCGCCTTCGCGACCTCGGCGCGCCAGGCCTTCAGCGCGACGAAGCGCGCGGTGGCCGCATCGTCCAGCGGCAGCGGCGGCGGCTTGCCGGCGCCGCCCTTCGCGCTGGCGCGGCCGACCTTCGGCGCCTTGGCCTTCGGCTCGGTGGCCACGCGCAGCATCACGGTCTCGTCGCCGCGCAGCACGCCGCGTGCGCTGTCGGCCAGCGACAGCGTGTTCCACTCGCCCTCGGCCTGCACGTGGCCCAAAGCGACCAGCTGGCGCAGCACGCCGCGCCACTGCGCCTCGCTGAGGTCGGCGCCGATGGCCCAGGTGGACAGGCTCTCGTGGCCGTACTGCTTCACCTTCTCGGTGGCCTTGCCGCGCAGCACGTCGATCAGGTGCCCGGCGCCGAAGCGCTGGCCGTTGTTCTGGCGGAAACGGTAGATGCAGCTGAGCGCCTTGCGCGCGGCCTCGGTGGCGTCCCAGGTGGCGGGCGGGTTGATGCAGTTGTCGCAGTTCCCGCAGGGCTCGCTGGCCTGGCCGAAGTAGGCCAGCAGCCGCACGCGCCGGCAGTCGTGCGCTTCGCTCAGCGCCAGCAGCGCGTCGAGCTTGCCGCGCTGCAGGCGCTTGAAGTCCTCGCCGGCCTCGCTCTCGTCGATCATGCGGCGCTGGTTCACCACGTCCTGCAGGCCGTAGGTCATCCAGGCGTCGGCGGGCAGGCCGTCGCGGCCGGCACGGCCGGTCTCCTGGTAGTAGGCCTCGATGTTCTTCGGCAGGTCGAGGTGGGCGACGAAGCGCACGTCGGGCTTGTCGATGCCCATGCCGAAGGCGATGGTGGCCACCATCACGATGCCGTCCTCGCGCAGGAAGCGGTCCTGGTTCGTGCGGCGCACGTCGGCGTCCAGGCCCGCGTGGTACGGCAGCGCGGTGAAGCCCTCGGCGGCCAGCCACGCGGCGGTCTCTTCCACCTTGCGCCGGCTCTGGCAGTAGACGATGCCGGCCTCGTCCTCGTGGTCCTCGCGGATGAAGCGCAGCAGCTGGCGCTTGGGGTCGTCCTTCTCTACGATGGTGTAGCGGATGTTCGGCCGGTCGAAGCTGGCGACGAAGAGCCGCGCGTCCTCCAGCTTCAGGCGCTGGACGATGTCGGCGCGCGTGTGCTCGTCGGCCGTCGCCGTCAGCGCCAGCCGCGGCACGCCGGGGAACTGCTCGTGCAGCGCCGAGAGGCCGAGGTACTCCTCGCGGAAGTCGTGCCCCCACTGGCTGACGCAGTGCGCCTCGTCGATGGCGAAGAGGCTCAACAGGCCGCGTTCGGCCAGCGACTGCAGCATCGCCAGGAAGCGCGGCGTCAGGATGCGCTCGGGCGCCGCGTACAGCAGCGTCAGGCGCCCGGCCAGCAGGTCGCGCTCGATCTTGCGAGCGGCGTCGCCCTCGAGCGTGCTGTTGAGGAAGGCGGCGGCCACGCCCAGCTCCTCCAGCGCACCCACCTGGTCGTGCATCAGCGCGATCAGCGGACTCACCACGACGGTGACACCGCGCCCCTGGCGATGGCGCACGATGGCCGGCACCTGGTAGCACAGGCTCTTGCCGCCGCCGGTGGGCATGAGGACCAGTGCGTCGCCGCCCCCGGTCGCGTGGTCGACGATGGCCTGCTGCTCGCCGCGGAAGGCGGTGTAGCCGAACACCTCGTGCAGCACCTGCTGCGGGTTCGTGGCGGGGGCGTTCAGCACGGCGGACATACGGGAGCCGATGGTACGCGAGGGCCTCGCCGCGACGGCCCCGCGCAGGGGTGCCTACCTTGGTGCCGCCCCGTGTGAAGGATGGCCTGGGCGGGGGTGGCGGCGATAATGGCCCCCACCCACCCGCCGCCTCATCTTTCCCCGGAGCAGCCCATGGCCTCAGTCAACAAAGTCATCCTCGTCGGCAACCTCGGCCGCGATCCCGAGGTGCGCTACGCCCCCAGCGGCTCGGCCATCTGCAACGTCACCATCGCCACCAGCCGCAACTGGAAGGACAAGACCAGCGGCGAGCGCCAGGAAGAGACCGAATGGCACCGCGTGGTCTTCTACGACCGGCTGGCCGAGATCGCCGGCGAGTACCTGAAGAAGGGCCGCCCGGTGTACGTGGAAGGGCGCCTGAAGACGCGCAAGTGGACCGACAAGGACGGCGTCGAGAAGTACACCACCGAGGTCATTGCGCAGGAGATGCAGCTGCTCGGCGGCCGCGAGGGCGGTGGCGGCATGGGCGGCGGCGACGACATGGGCGGCGGTGGCGAGCGCAGCGCGCCGGCCCCGCGCAGCGCGCCCCCGGCCCGCAGCGCACCGGCCTCGAAGCCGGCCGCCAAGTCGTCCACCGGCTTCGACGACATGGACGACGACATCCCGTTCTGACCCGCGTCCGCCGGCTCCTCGAAACGCCCCGCACCGCGGGGCGTTTTGCTTGGTGCCGCTGGATCGCTGCTGGTCATGCACTGGTCACATCCCGGCGTAAACCCCTACGCCAGACTCTCCGAAGTTCCTCGGCGCTCCGTGGTCCGTATGGTATCGTACTGGTATTAGACCAGTGCAGCCGCCGTGACGCCCTCCCCCGACCTCCAAGGCCTTGCACCACGCTACCGCGTCGGTGTCGATGGCGGCGGCACCGGCACGCGGGCCCGGCTGCAAGGAGCCGATGGCCGCGCGCTCGGCGAAGGCCAGGCCGGCCCCTCGGGCCTGAGCCAGGGCATCGAGCAGGCCTGGCGGCACGTGCAGCAGGCGATCGCCGCGGCCTTCGCGCAGGCGGGGCTGCAGGCCGCGCCGGCGCGCGAGATCGCGCTCGGCCTGGGCCTGGCCGGTGCCGGCGTGCCCGCGCAACATGCGGCGTTCGTGCAGGCGGATCCGGGCTACGCGCGCTGCGTGCTCGTGAACGACGGCGTCACCCAGCTGCTGGGTGCCCACGCCGGCGGGCCGGGGCTGGTGGTGGCGTCGGGCACCGGCAGCGTGGCCGCGGCGCGCGACGCCGACGGCCGCACCCGCCAGTGCGGCGGCTGGGGCTTCCCGGTCGGCGACGAAGGCAGCGGCGCCTGGCTGGGTCTGCAGGCGATGCGCCATGCGCAGCACGTGCGCGATGGCCGCGCGGCAGCTTCGGCGCTGGCCGATGCGGTGTACGCACTGGCCGGGTCCGACGCGGCGTCGCTGCTGGCCTGGTGCGCGGGCGCCGGCCAGGCGAAGTGGGCGACGCTGGCGCCGCTGGTGTTCGCGGCCGCCGAGGCGGGCGACACCACGGCCGCCACGCTGCTGGACCACGCGGCGCGCGATCTCGCGCAGCTGGTGCATGCGCTCGACGCCGGCGGCGCGCAGGCCCTGCCGATCGTGATGCGCGGCAGCGTCGGCGAGCGCCTGGTCGCGCGCTGGCCCGCAGCGCTGCGCGCGCGTGTCGTGCCGCCCGCCGGCGACAGCTGCGACGGCGCGCTGCGCCTGCTGGAAGGCGCCTGAGCATGGGCGCGCGCCTGCCGTTCAGCTTCAAGCCCGACCTGCGCTCCACCACGCCGCTGTACGCGCAGCTGGCGCAGCGCCTGGCGCAGACCATCCGCGACGGGCGCTTCCGCCCGCACGAGGCGCTGCCCTCCGAACGCCTGCTCAGCGACGGCCTGAAGCTGTCGCGCGTGACCGCGCGCAAGGCCATCGACCGCCTGGTCGAGCAGGGCCTGGTGGTGCGCAAGCGCGGCTCGGGCAACTACATCGCGCCGCAGCTCGAGCAGCCGCTGTCGCGCCTGACCTCGTTCTCCGAAGAGCTGCGCCAGCGCGGCTTCGAGCCCAGCAGCCGCTGGCTCACGCGCAGCTGCACCTCGGCGGCACCCGACGAGCAGCTCAGCCTGGGCCTGTCGCCCGGCGCGCGCGTGGCGCGGCTGGAGCGCCTGCGGCTGGCCGACGGCACCGTGATGGCCTACGAGATCAGCGTGCTGCCCGAGCCCGTGCTGCCCGAGCCGGCGCTGGTGCAGAGCTCGCTGTACGAGCACCTGGGCGCCATCGGCAAGGCGCCGGCGCGCGCGCTGCAGCACATCCGCGCGATGAACGCCGATGCGCGCCGCGCCGAGCTGCTGGGCGTGGCGCCCGGGCACGCGCTGCTGTTCATCACGCGCGTCGGCTACCTGGACAACGGCGCGCCGGTGGAGCTGACGCTGTCGTACTGCCGCAGCGACTACTACGGCTTCGTCAGCGAGATGAGACGGGACGTCTGATGGCTACGATCGAAGGCCACATCCTCACCCCGGCCGGCTTCGTGCGTGGTGCGCTCGAAGTGAGCGGCACGCGCATCGCCGCGCTGCACGGCACGCCGGTGGCCGAAGACGCGGTGCGCGCCGACACCGCCACGCCGCTGCTGCTGCCGGGCTTCATCGACACCCACGTGCACGGCGGCGGCGGCGCCGACACGATGGAGGCCGGCGACGCGGCGCGCACGCTGGCGCGGCTGCACGCGCGCCACGGCACCACCGCGCTGCTGGCGACGACGATGACCGCGCCGCTGGCCGACATCGAAGGCGCCCTGCGCGCGCTGGCGCCGGCCATCGCGCAGCGCGAAGCGGGCGCCGCGCGGCTGCTGGGCGTGCACCTCGAGGGGCCCTACATCAGCCCCGACAAGCTCGGTGCGCAGCCGGCCTACGCGCGGCCACCGTCGTTCGCGGAGATCGCGGCGCTGCACGGCATCGCGCCGATCCGGCTCGTCACCCTGGCACCGGAAGTGAGCGGCATGCTGGCCCTGATCCCGGCGCTGGTGGGCCTCGGGATGCGCGTGCAGATCGGCCACACCGCGGCCACCTACGAACAGGCCGTGGACGCGCTGGACGCCGGCGCCACGGGCTTCACGCACCTCTTCAACGCGATGAGCCCGCTGCAGCACCGCGCGCCCGGCGCCGCCGGTGCGGCGCTGGCGCACGGCCGCCACGCCGAGCTGATCCCGGACCTGCTGCACGTGCACCCGGGTGCGATCCGCGCCGCGCTGCGCGCGATCCCCGGCCTCTTCTGCGTCACCGACGCCACCGCCGCCACCGGCATGCCCGACGGCGACTACAGGCTCGGCCGCCAGACCGTCACCAAGTGCCTGGGCGGCGTGCGCCTGGCCGACGGCACGCTGGCCGGCAGCACGCTGACGATGGACCAGGGCCTGCGCAACCTGGTGGCGATCGGCCTGCCGCTCGCGGAGGCCTCGGCCCGGGTGAGCACGCAGGCCGCGCGCTACCTCGGCGTGGAGGCCGAGCGTGGCGAACTGAAGCCCGGCGCGTTCGCCGATGTCGTCGCGCTCGACGCGCGCACGCTGGAACTGCGCCGAGTCTGGATCGAAGGAGAAGCGATTGACCTCGCGCATGCGGGCTGAAGCCGGCGAAGCGCCGGCCGCGGTGGCGCGGCTGCTGGCGGCGGAAGCCGGGGCCTTCGCCGCGCTGGGCGCGGACCTGCGGCACCGGCCGCCGCTGTCGCTGCTGACGGTGGCGCGCGGCAGCAGCGACCACGCTGCGCACTACATGGCCTATCTCGTGATGGCGCGGCTGGGCCGGCTCGTCACGTCGTTGCCGATGTCGCTGGTGACGCTGTACCAGAGCCGCCTGGTGTGCGACGGGCTGGTGGCGCTCGCGTTCTCGCAGTCGGGCCAGAGCCCGGACCTGGTGGCGCCGCTGCGGCTCATCGGCGAGCAGGGCGGGCGCTCGGTGGCCTTCGTCAACGATGCCGCCTCGCCGCTGGCGCGGGCCGCGCGCGTCTGCATCCCGCTGCACGCCGGCCCCGAGACCAGCGTGGCCGCCACCAAGAGCTACCTGTGCCAGCTGGCCGCCGGCGCCAGCCTGGCCGCGGCCTGGCAGCAGGACGAGGCCTTCTCGACGGCGTTGCAGGCGCTGCCCGACGCGCTGGCGCGCGCCTGGGCGCAGGACTGGAGTGCCGGCGTCGAGGCGCTGGCGCACGCCGAGCGCCTCTACGTCATCGGCCGCGGCACCGGGCTGCCGGTGGCGGCCGAGGCGGCGCTGAAGTTCAAGGAGGTCTGCGGCATCCACGCCGAGGCCTACTCCGGTGCCGAGGTGCAGCACGGCCCGATGGCGCTGGTGGAAGAGGGTTTCCCGATGCTGGTGTTCGCACCCGCCGGCCCGGCGCAGCCCGGGCTGCTGGCGCTGGCGCAGCAGATGAGGGAACGCGGCGCGCGCGTACTGCTCGCCGCGCCGCCGGGCACGCCCGGTGCGACGCTGCCGCTGGCGTCCACCGGCCACGTGGACCTCGATCCCATCAGCGCCGCACAGAGCTTCTACGCGATGGTCGAGGCCCTCGCGCGCGCCCGCGGCCTCGACCCCGACAAGCCGCGCCATCTGAACAAGGTCACCCGGACTTCATGAGCGAACGTTTCTCCGTCGGCCGCCTGCTGATGGTCGACATCCCCGGCCAGAGCCTGGATGCCGACACCGCTGCCTTCCTGCGCGAGCACCGCATCCGCGCGGTGTGCCTGTTCCGCAGGAACCTGGGCACCGAGGCGCAGATCCGCCAGCTCACCACCGACCTGCGCGAGGTGCTGGGCGAACACGCGCTGATCGCGATGGACCAGGAGGGCGGCTCCGTCGTGCGTGCGCTCTCGCTGCCGCAGGCGCCGGGGGCGATGGCGCTGGGCGCGGTGAACGACGAGGCCCTGTGCGAGCAGGTGGGCGCGGCGATCGCGCGCGGCCTGCGGCACCTGGGCATCAACTGGAACTTCGCGCCGGTGCTGGACGTGAACAACAACCCCGCGAACCCGGTGATCGCCGAGCGCAGCTTCGGCAGCGACCCGCACGCGGTGGCGCGCCTGGCCGGGGCCTGGATGCGCGGCGCCGCGCGCGAGGGCGTGGCCTGCTGCGTGAAGCACTTCCCCGGCCACGGCGACACCCACACCGACTCGCACCACGCGCTGCCCACCGTCGACAAGCCGCTGGCCGCGCTGCAGGCGCTTGAGCTGGTGCCGTTCGCGCAGCTGGGCGAGCAGGCGCCGTCGCTGATGACGGCGCACATCGTCTACCCGCAGATCGACCCCGAGCACCCGGCCACGCTGAGCCGCGCCTTCCTCACCGGCCTGCTGCGCGAGCGGATGCGCTACCGCGGCGTGGTGATCACCGACGCCCTGATGATGAAGGCCGTGCACGACCGCTACGGCCATGCACGCGGCGCCGTGCTGTCGCTGGCCGCCGGCGCGGACATGCCGCTGGCGCAGGGCTCGCGCGCCGAGCAGCTGGCGGCGCTGCAGGCGGTGCAGGCCGCGCTGGCCGACGGCACGCTCGATGCGGCGGCCCTGCAGCGCTCGGTCGACCGGCTCGACGCGCTGGCGGCGCGCTTTCCTGCCTCTCGAGTTGACCTGAGCGTCGCCCAACGCGAGGCCGACGAAGCGCTGATGCGTGCCGGCTGGGCGCGTGCCCTCGCCGCCGTCGGTCCGGCGCGCGCGCCGGCGCCCACGCAGCCGCTGCGCGTGGTGACGCAGGGCCGCGTGGACAGCGACGGTGTCAGCGAGGCGGGCCTGCCGGCCAGCGCCGTGCGTGCGCTGTTCGAGGGCTTCGCCGACGTGCAGTTCGTCGAGGTGGCGAACCTGCCCGCGATGTCCGACGCCACGCTGCGCGCCGACGACGGTCGCCTGACCGTGCTGGTGAGCAACCAGCGCGCACGCTATGCCAGGCCCGGGCTGCTGAAGCCCGCGCTGCACCTGGCGCTGTGGAATCCGTTCCAGGTGCTGGACGTCCCCGCACCGGCGGTCGTCACCTGGGGCTACGGCGAAGGCGCGCTGGCCGCGCTGAAGGCCTGGCTCGAAGGCCGCGCCGAAGCAGCCGGCACCGCGCCGGTGGCCCTGGCATGAACCCGATGAACACCGCGCCGAACCGCTCGCCCGCCACCTGGGTGCTGAGCCTGTACTTCCTGCAGGGCCTGCCCTTCTTCATGGTCAACGTGGTGGCCGGCCAGGCGCTGCAGAGCCTGGGCGTGGCCAACGACGAGATCGCGCGCTGGACCGGCCTGCTCGGCCTGGCCTGGGCCGTGAAGCCGCTGTGGAGCCCGCTGCTGGAAGCGGCGCCGAGCAAGAAGTGGCTCGTGGTGGCCTTCCAGTTCGCCGGCGCCGCGGCTTTAGGCGCGCTGGCGTTCAGCCTGCAGCTGCCCGCGTTCTTCGTCGCCTGCGTGGTGGCGCTGGCCTTCGTCTCGTTCTTCTCGGCCTCGCACGACATCGCCTGCGACGGGCTCTACATCGCGTCGCTGAACGCCAGGCAGCGCGCCATCTACGCCGGCTGGCTGGGCGCGTGTTTCAACGGCGCGCGGCTCTTCGCGGTGGGCGGGCTGGTGATCGTCGCGGGGCAGCTCGAGAAGTCGCTCGGCGCCACCGCCGCCTGGACCGCGGTGTTCGTGATCGCGGCCGTGCTGATGGCGGTGCTGGCGGGGTACCACGTGTGGGCGCTGCCCGATACGCGCAGCCCGGCGGCCGAAGGTGGCGCGAAGCTGGACCTCGTCGACGTGATCGGCAGCTTCTTCCGCCTGCCCGGCGTGTGGGTGGCGGTGTGCTTCATCGTGCTGTTCCGCGCCGGCGAATCGCAGGTGCAGACGATCGGCCCGCTGTTCCTGAAGGACGCGCGCGCGGCCGGCGGCCTGGGCCTCACCACCACCGACGTGGGCCTGAGCTACGGCACCGCCGGCACGCTGGCGTTCCTGACCGGCAGCGTGCTCTCCGGCTACTTCACCGCGTGGCTGGGCCTGAAGCGCGCGCTGCTGCCGCTCCTGATCGCGATGAACCTGCCGAACGCCGCGTTCTACGCGCTGGCGCTGTGGCAGCCCGAGAGCCTGGGCGCCATCGCCGCGGCGGTGAGCCTGGAGACCTTCGGCTACGGCTTCGGATTCACCGCGGTGATCCTCTTCATGATGCAGTTCGTCGCCGGCAGCCGCTACCAGACGGCGCACTACGCGCTCGCCACCGGCGTGATGGCGCTGGGCTACGTGCTGTTCAAGACCATCAGCGGCGACATCCAGAAAGCGCTCGGCTACCAGCACTTCTTCCTCTGGGTGCTGCTGTGCGCGGTGCCGGCCTTTGCGTTGCTGCGCTGGCTGCCGGTGCGCGACGAGCCGCCGGCGCCGTGATGCGCGGCCTGCTCGCGGTGGGTGCGCTGGCGCTGGCCGGTGTGGCGCAGGCCGAACGCCTCTTCTTCGACGACTTCCAGCACGCCGACATCGCCGCGCTGCGTGCCTTCGGCTGGCAGCTGCGCAGCGAAGCCGGCCATCCGGGCGTGCCCGGCGCCACCTGGTCGCCCGACGCGCTGAGCCTCATCGACGACCCCGCGCGCCCGGGCAACCGGCTGCTGCGCCTGGCCGCGCGCACCGACGGCACACCGGCCGGCACCGTGCAGGCGCAGGCCTGCCACCAGCGCAAGGTGCTGAACGGCACCTACGCCGCGCGCATCCGCTTCCATGACGAGCCGGCGGCCGGCGCCGACGGCGACCCCGTGATCCAGACCTTCTACGCCGTGGCGCCGCTGCGCTTCGACTACGACCCCGCGTTCAGCGAGATCGACTGGGAGTACCTGCCCAACGGCGGCTGGGGCGGCGAGAAGACACGCCTGTACAGCATCGCCTGGCAGACCGTGCGCGTCGAACCCTGGGACGCGCACAACGCGGCCAAGGAGACCTTCGCGCACTTCGCCGGCTGGCACACGCTCGTGATGCAGCTGCACGAAGGCCACTCACGCTGGTTCGTCGACGGCCGCGAGGTGGCGCTGCATGGCGGGCGCAACCACCCGGTGGTGCCGATGGCGATCAGCTTCAACCTCTGGTTCTCGCCCGGCGGCCTGCTGCCGCCGAGCGCGGCGCCGCGCGAGTGGGTGCAGGACGTGGACTGGGTGCTGCACGCGGCCGACACGGTGCTGAGCCCGCGGGCCGTGCAGGCGAAGGTGAAGCGCCTGCGCGCGCAGCGGCGCTACGCGGTGGACAGCGTGCCGCCGGCCAACCCGCCGCTGGCGAGCGAGTGCCGCTTCTGAGCTTCAGCCGGCGCTGAGCTCGGCGACGAAGTCGTAGGTGTCGCCGCGGTAGTACGAGTGCGACAGCTCGATGGCGCGCCCATCGCGCAGGTAGCCCACGCGTTCCACCAGCAGCCCGGCGTCGCCCGGCTTGGCTTCGAGCAGACGCGCCTTCTCTTCGTCCAGCAGCAGCGCACGCAGCCGCTGCAGCGCGCGCACCGGGCGGTTGCCGGCGCGTTCCAGCGCGTCGTACAGCGAGGCGTCGACGTCCTCCACCGAGGGCAGCGCGTTGCCGGCCACGGTGCAGTACTCCAGCGCCATCGGTTCGTCGTCGGCGAAGCGCAGCCGGTGCAGCCGGTAGACCTTCGCGCCGGGGCTGAGCGCCAGGCGCATCGCTTCCTCGGGCGTCACCTGGCCTTCGCCCTTCTTCAGCCACTGGCTCGACGGCACGCGGCCACGCGCGCGCATGTCCTCGGAGAACGAGGTCAGCTTGGCGAAGTTCTTCTCGATGCGCGCGCCGACGAAGTTGCCCGAGCCCTGGCGCCGCACCAGCAGCCCTTCGTCGGCCAGCCCGTCGATGGCCTTGCGCACCGTGATGCGCGAGATGCCCAGCTCGGCCGCCAGCTGGCGCTCGGACGGCAGCGCGTCGTCGGGGCTCAGCTTGCCGCTCTGGATGGCGTCGCGCAAGGCGCGCTGCAGCTGCTGGTACAGCGGCTGGGCGCTGTCAGGGTCCAGCGACTTCAGGAATTCGGCGATGTCGGTCATGCAACCCCGGATAGTACCAATTTCATACCAAGCCGCATACCAGGACGGCGCACGGCGCCGTACCGGTTCCTTCGTCTGGGCTGGACTTAGGGGAAAGTCCCAGCCCCCGGCAGCGTTGTCACACTGCTGAAACTGGTAGCAGACCAGTCTCAACTGGTAGTATAGTGGCACTCATCGACACAAGGCCACCCAAGGCCCCGTCCGTGACACGCAACCCAACGAGGTCAACCATGAAAGCCAGACCCACCCCCGTCGCATCGGCCGTCGCCCTGGTGTTGAGCGGCAGCTTCGCGGCCGCGCAGGCGCAGAACGTGCCGGCGGCGCCCGCGCGCGCGGCCTCCGCGCCCGCCGCCGAGGTGATCGAGATCACCGGCATCCGCGCGTCGGTGCAGAAGTCGCTGGCGCAGAAGCGATCGTCGGACACGCTGGTGGAGGTGATCACGGCCGAGGACATCGGCAAGATGCCCGACAAGAACGTGGCCGACTCGCTGCAGCGCGTGCCCGGCGTCACCATCAGCTCGGCCGGTGCCACCGAAGGCGGCTTCGACGAGAACGACCGCGTCAGCATGCGCGGCACCAACCCCAGCCTGACGATGACCTACATCAACGGGCATCCGGTGGCGTCGGGCGACTGGTTCATCCTGAACCAGAGCGACAACGCCGGCCGCAGCGTGAGCTACACGCTGCTGCCGTCGGAGCTGGTGGAGCGCGTGGTGGTGCACAAGATGAGCGAGGCCAGCCTGCCCGAGGGCGGCGTCGCCGGCACGGTGAACATCGTGACGCGCAAGCCGCTGGGCTTCCGCAAGCAGGTCACGCTGGAAGCGGCCTTCGGCGCGGTGCACGCCACGCTGCCGAAGAAGACCGATCCGCAGTTCAACGCGCTGTTCAACTACAAGAACGACGCCAACACCGGCGGCGTGATGGTCCAGGTGTTCAGCGAGAAGCGCCACCTGCGTCGCGACGGCCTGGAGATCCTGGGCTACAACCAGATCAAGGCCGGCAGCGCGGTGGCCAATGCGCACCCCGACCTGGTGAACGTGTACTACCCGCGCAGCATCGGCGCCGCGCTGTTCGAGCAGGTGCGCAAGCGCGAAGGCGGGCTGGTGGAGTTCGAGGTCAAGCCGATCAAGGACCTGTCGATCGACCTGTCGGCCTTCAGCAGCAAGCTCAAGGCGGCCAACTACAACCGCAACTACCTGCTGCACGCGCCCTTCTTCCTGAACGAAGGCGCCGGCCAGTCGCCCGACGCCGGCTACACGGTGCGCAACGGCACGCTGGTGGCAGCCAACTTCACCGGCGTCACCGGCACCACCTACGGCGTGTACGACCAGATCAGCCGCCCCGACGAATCGGCCGACACCAAGTTCGTCGCGCTGGAAGCCAACTGGCGCGCCAGCGACGCGCTGACCCTCACCTCGAAGATCGGCAGTTCCACCGGCAACGGCAAGACGCCGACGCAGAACGTGGCCGAGTGGGACATCGGCAAGGGCACCGGGGCCAGCTGGCGCCTGAACGGCGTGGACACCGCGGCCGACTTCTCGCTGAACACGCCGTCGAACGTGCCGGGCGGCCCGACGCTGCGCTCGCTGGACTGGATCTTCGGCTACCAGAACGTCAACATCAAGGACAAGGACGACTGGGCCCAGATCGACGGCGAGTACGCCATCGACAGCGGCGTGTTCACCACGCTGAAGTTCGGCGTGCGCAGTGCCGACCACAAGCGCGACACGCGCGGCGTCATCGCCCAGGGCCCGAGCTTCGCGAACGACGCGTTCAACCTCGACAAGTGGCCCAGCACCTACAGCAACTACCCGGGCAACTTCGCCGCGGGGCTGGGCGGCAACTTCCCGCGCGACGTCTGGTACTACACGGCCGAGCAGATGGACGCCGTGGCGCCGGGGCTGTCGAACCGCGACCCTGTGACGCGCGCCTACCCCTTCGCCGACTTCGGCCTCAAGGAGAAGACGCTCGCCACCTACGTGCAGGCCAACATGGAAGGCCAGGGCTGGCGCGGCAACGTGGGCCTGCGGCTGGTGCAGACGAAGGAGCACGTGCTGAAGTTCCTGAACGTGCCCAACGGCACGCCGGGCGCGATCACCGGGTCGGCCTTCGGCGACTTCATGCCGGACAACACCGACCACACCTACAACGACGTCCTGCCCAGCTTCAGCTTCCGCTACGACCTGAGCAAGGAGCTGGTGGCGCGCTTCGGCGTGGCCAAGACGATGGCGCGGCCCGACTACTCGGCGCTGGCCGGCGCGCTGAACCTGTCGCCGCCCGCCACGCAGGCCGACACCGGCAGCGGCAACGGCTCCAACCCCGACCTGAAGCCGATCCGCTCCACCAACTACGACGCCGTGCTCGAGTGGTACCACGCGCCGCGCTCGCTGCTGTCGGCGGGTGTGTTCCGCATGGACATGAGCAGCTACGTGAGCCTGGGCCAGGTGCGGCGCCAGTACAAGACCTTCACGAACGCGGTGCCGCAGGGCTACATGGCCGACTACGTGCTGTCGGTGCCGGTGAACGCGAAGGGCCTGGCGCAGGGCCTGGAGTTCGCCGCCGAGCAGCCGCTGTTCGGCAACTTCGGCATGGCCGCCAACTACACCTACACCGACGCCAAGGACAAGAGCAACAACGGCCCGATGGTGGGCGCCTCGCGCCACACCTACAACTTCGTCGGCTACTACGAGGACGACCGCTTCAACGCCCGCATCGCCTACAACTTCCGTTCGCACTTCTTCAGCGGGCTGGACCGTTCGACCGCGTTCAACCAGGCCGACACCACCTCGGTGGCGGCGTCGTTCGGGGTGAAGATCAGCGACAACCTGAGCCTGTCCTTCGACGCGCAGAACCTGAACAATCCGAAGCTCAAGTACTACGCGCTCAACGAGGACCAGCCACGCAGCATCTACCAGAACGGCCGCCAGTACTACCTGACGCTGCGCGCCAAGCTGTGAGCCCGACCCGGCTGCTCGCCGTGGCGGCGGTCGCCGCGGCGGCGGCCGGCTGCAGCGCGCCCGGGCCGCTGTCGGCGCCCTACAAGGACGTCAGCCAGCGCCTGGAAGACCCCGCCGCGCCGCGCATCGCGCTGGCCGGCGTGGGCCGCGCGCTGGTGTGGGCCTTCGCCACCGGCGAATGCGGCCAGGAGCGCTGGGGCGACTTCGACACCGCGCGCTTCGCCGCGCTCAACGTCCAGGCCTTCGTCGACGCCGGCATCGACTACGTCGTCTCCACCGGCGGCGAGGCGGGCGCCTTCACCTGCGACAGCGCCGCGGGCATGCAGCGCTTCGTGGCGCGCTACGACAGCGCGCGCCTGGTGGGCATCGACTTCGACATCGAGCGCCAGCAGACGCCGGCGCAGATAGCCGCGCTGGCGCGCCGCGCCGCCGAGCTGCAGGCCAGCCGGCCGCAGCTGCGCCTGAGCTTCACGCTCGCCACGCACGGCAGCGCCGACGGCAGCCGGCGCAGCCTGAACGCGCTGGGCGAACGGGTGCTGGCGAGCCTGCGCGAGCACGGCGTGGACCGTGCCATCATCAATCTCATGGTGATGAACTACGGCCCGGCCGACGCCCGCTGGTGCGTGCTGCAGCCGGGCGGCACGGCCTGCGACATGGGCGAGTCGGCCCTGCAGGCGGCGCGCAACGTGCACGAGAAGTACGGCGTGCCCTACGAGCGCATCGCGCTCACGGCCATGCTGGGCGAGAACGACGTGGCCGGCAATGTCTTCACCTCCGCCGATGCCGAACGGCTGAAACAGGGCGCGCAGGCGCTGAAGCTGGCTGCGGTGCACTGGTGGTCGCTGGACCGCGACCAGCCCTGTGCGGCCGGCAGCCCGCGCGTCTCGCCGCTGTGCCACGGCCTGCCCGGCGTGGCCGCCGGCCGCTTCGGAAGCACGCTGGGCGGGCGATGACCGCGCCGGTCGCCGAGGTTCACGGCGTCGACCGCGCGCGCTTCGAAGCCGAGATCGTGCCCGCCGGCCGACCCGCCGTGCTGCGCGGGCTGGTGGCGCACTGGCCCGTGGTGCGGCACGCGGCCGAAGGCGAACTCGCGCTGTGCCGGCACCTGGCTGCGCAGGACAGCGGCGCCGAGGTGGACGCGCTGATGATCCCGCCCGGCCGCGGGCGCCGCCTGTTCTTCGCCGAGGACTTCGAACAGGGCGGGACCGGCTTCAACTACCTGCGCAACCGGCTGCCGCTGTCGGCGGTGATGGAGCAGCTGCTGCGCTACGCGCAGTTCGCGAACCCGCCGGCGCTGGCCGCACAGAGCGCGCCGGCCGAGACCTGCGTGCCCGGCTTCGCGGCGGCGCACCCGCTGCCGCTGCTGGACGCGTCGGTGGCGCCGCGGCTGTGGCTGGGCAACGCGATCCAGACGCCGACGCACTTCGACGAGTCGTCCAACATCGCCTGCGTCGCCGCGGGCGAGCGCTGCTTCACGCTGTTTCCGCCGGAGCAGGTCGGCAACCTCTACGTCGGCCCGATCGGCCACGCCCCCACCGGCACGCCGATCAGCCTGGTCGACCCCGAGGCCCCGGACCTCGCGCGTTTTCCGCGTTATGCCGATGCCGAAGCCGCCGCGCTGCGGGCCGTGCTGGGCCCGGGCGACGCGATCTACATACCGCCGCTGTGGTGGCACCACGTGGCGTCGCGCAAACCGCTCAACCTGCTGGTGAACTACTGGTGGACGCTGCCCGGGGCCGGCAGCGGCATCGGCGCGCTGCTGCACGCCCGCCTGGCCTTCGGCGCCTTCCCGCCCGCACAGCGCCGGGCCTGGGCGGCTCTGCTGGCGCACTGGGTGTTCGAGGCCGACGCATCCACCGTCGCCCACGTGCCGCCGGCGCTGCGCGGCGTGCACGCCGAACTGACCCCCGAGCTGCGCGAGCGGCTGAGAAACCTGATCGGACCCGGGCCCGCCGCGTAACCGTCTCCCACCGTCACCGGCGGCGCGTAACATCCGCCCGCCCTGTCGACAGGAGACCCCATGCAAGCCCAGCAACGCCTGACCGCCGCCGACTTCCAGCCCGAGGTCCTGCAGCTCTTCGACCGCTACGTGCACGGCGACCTGAGCCGGCGCGGCTTCCTCGACCAGGCCACGCGCATCGCGGGCACGCCGGCCGCCGCCGCCGCGCTGCTGGCCGCGCTGAGCCCGCAGTTCGCCGCCGCACAGATGGTCAAGCCGAACGACCCGCGCATCGCCACGCAGCGGCAGGGTTTCGATTCCCCGCAGGGCAATGGTCACGTGCTGGGCCTGCTGGCGGTGCCGGCCAAGGCCAGCGCGCGCCTGCCGATGGTGCTGGTGGTGCACGAGAACCGCGGGCTCAACCCGCACATCGAGGACATCACGCGCCGGCTGGCGGTGGAAGGCTTCCTGGCCTACGCGCCCGACGCGCTGGCGATGTCCGGCGGCTACCCCGGCGACGAGGACAAGGCGCGCGAGGCCTTCGCCAAGCTCGACCAGGCCAAGGCGCGCGCCGACTTCGTGGCCGCCGCGCAGGGCCTGCTGAAGCTGCCCGAAGGCAACGGCAAGCTCGGCGTGGTGGGCTTCTGCTACGGCGGCGGCATGGCCAACTACCTGGCCACGCAACTGCCGCAGCTCGCGGCCGCGGTGCCCTTCTACGGCGGCCAGCCGCCGGCGGAGGACGTGCCGAAGATCAAGGCGCCGCTGCTGATCCATTACGCCGGCACCGACGAGCGCATCAACGCCGGCTGGCCGGCCTACGAGGCGGCGCTGAAGGCCGGCGGCAAGAAGTACGAGGCCTACACCTACGCCGGCACGCAGCACGGCTTCAACAACGACACCACGCCGCGTTTCGACGCCGCCGCCGCGAAGCTGGCCTGGCAGCGCACGATCGACTTCTTCAAGAAGAACCTGGCCTGAGCGCCGGCACCGACGACAACGACGAGGAGACGACGATGACGACCTTCCATCGCAGGGACCTTCTGGCCGCCGGCGCAGGCGGCGCACTGCTGACGCTGGCCGGCTGCGCCGGCATGGGCATGGGTGGCGGCTGGACGACGCTGGTCGACGGCAGCAAGGTGCCCGGCGCCGCCGACGGCTGGACCGCGCTCGGCGAGGGCAACTGGAGCGTGGCCGAAGGCACGCTGCAGGGCCAGGGCGGCAAGATGGGCTACCTGGTCTCGAAGGAGAGCTACACCGACTTCGAGATCCGCGCCGAGTTCTGGGCCGACGCCACCTGCAACAGCGGCATCTTCATCCGCTGCCAGGACCGCAACAAGGTCGGCGCCGACAACGCCTACGAGGTGAACATCTTCGACAAGCGGCCCGACCCGACCTACGGCACGGCGGCCATCGTCGACGTGGCCAAGGTGCGCCAGCCCGGGCCGATGGCGGCCGATCGCTGGAACACCTTCGAGATCACCGCGAAGGGCCCGCGCCTGGTGGTGGTGTTCAACGGCGAGAAGACGGTGGACGTGGAGAACGGCAAGTGGAAGGGCGGCCCGGTGGCGCTGCAGTCGGCCGGCGGCACGATCCGCTTCCGCAAGGTGATGATCCGCGCGATCTGACGAGAGGATGATGTCCGTGATGGTGATGCGTACTCCGTTCGTGCTGGCCTCGGCCGTGGCGCTGATGGCCTCGCTGGTGCTGGCCGGCCCCGCCGCCGCGCAGGCGAAGAAGGACAGCGCCGTGCTGGCGATGACGCTGGAGCCGCCGGGCCTGGACCCGACGGCCGGCGCGGCCTCGGCCATCGGCGAGATCACGCTCTACAACATCTACGAGACGCTCACGAAGATCGGCCCCGACGGCCGCACCAGCGCGCTGCTGGCCGACAGCTGGACGTCGACCTCCGACCTGCGCACCTGGACCTTCAAGCTGCGCCCCGGCATCCGCTTCCACAACGGCGAGCCCTTCAACGCCGCGGCGGTGAAGTTCAGCTTCGAGCGCGCCGCGGGCAAGGACAGCACCAACAAGGACAAGGCGACCTTCGCGAACATCGAGCGCATCGACACGCCCGACGCCAGCACCGTGGTGCTGGTGCTGAAGAACGGCAGCCCCGACCTGCTGTTCCAGCTGGGCCAGGCCACGGCCATCATCGTGGAGCCCAAGAGCGCGGCCGGCAACGCCACGCAGCCGGTGGGCACCGGGCCGTACAAGCTGGAGAACTGGGCCAAGGGCTCGGCGGTGACGCTGGCGCGCTGGGACGGCTTCCGCAGCGCGCGCGACATCAAGCTGCGCCGCGTGCAGATCCGCTTCATCAGCGACCCCGCCGCGCAGGTGGCGGCGCTGCTGTCGGGCGACGTGGACGCGTTCCCGCGCGTGGCCGCGGCGCGCAGCCTGCAGCAGTTCCAGAACAACAAGAAGTTCCAGGTGCTGGTGGGCGGTTCGCGCGCGAAGACCATCGTCGCGCTGAACAACAAGCGCAAGCCGCTGGACGACGTGCGCGTGCGGCGCGCCATCAGCGCCGCCATCGACCGCAAGCAGGTCATCGAAGGCGCCGCCGACGGCTACGGCGTGCCCATCGGCAGCTACTACGTGCCGGGCGCGCCGGGCTACATCGACACCACCGGCATCAACCCCTACGACCCCGCCAAGGCGCGCGCGCTGCTGCACCAGGCGGGCGTGAACCTGCCGCTGGAGCTGGTGATGAAGCTGCCGCCCACGCCCTACGCCCGCCAGGGCGGCGAGGTGGTGGCCGCGATGCTGGCCAAGGTGGGCATCAACGCGAAGATCGAGAACGTCGAGTGGGCGCAGTGGCTGTCGGGCGTCTACGGCCAGAAGGCGTATGACCTGACCATCATCAGCCACGTCGAGCCGCTGGACTTCGGCAACTTCGCGCGCCCGGGCTACTACTGGGGCTACGAGTCGGCCGAGTTCAACACGCTGTGGAACAGGATCCAGAGCACGCCGCGCCAGGACGAGCGCAACAAGCTGATGGCCGATGCGCAGAAACTCGTGGCCAACGACGCGGTCTCGGTCTACCTCTACCAGCCGACCTGGATCACGGTGGGCAATGCGCGGCTGAAGGGCCTGTGGAAGGACATGCCGGTGTTCGTCAACGACCTGTCCGCGCTCAGCTGGCAGTAGCGAAGACGCTCAGTCGACGAGGTGCGCGTCGTCGCCCCAGGCGTCGACGTGCAGCGTGCCACCCGCCCAGCGCAGCCGGTTGAGGCCGGTGTTGGGGATGTGGCACTCGCGGTGCCCCGACAGCGGCAGCCCGTGCGCGGTGCGCCACAGCATGTCCAGCACGCCGCCGTGGGTGACGATGGCCAGCCGCCCGCTGGCCTGCGCGGCCAGCTCGCGCACCGCCTCCACCACGCGGCCGTGGAAGCGCCGCTGGCTCTCGCCGCCGGGCGGTTCCCAGTCGGCGTCGCCTTCCAGCCAGCGTTGCCAGAGGTCCGGATGGCGGGCCTGGATGCCCTCGGCCGTGAGCCCTTCCAGCACGCCGAAGTGCTGCTCGCGCAGGCCGGCCAGCGTCACCGGGTTCTGCTGCCACGCGGCGGCCAGCGGCGCGGCGGTCTGGCGCGCGCGCAGCAGGTCGCTGCTGAGCAGGCGATCCCAGGGCTCGCCGGCCAGGCGCTGCGCCAGGCGCCCGGCCTGCGCGTGGCCGGCGGCGTTCAGCGGGATGTCGGTCTGGCCCTGGAAGCGCAGCTCCAGGTTCCAGTCGGTCAGCCCGTGGCGGATGAAGAGGAGTTCGGTCACTTCGCGAACAGTTGCGAGCGGTCCTTGAAGGCCTTGAACTCGAGAGCGTTGCCCGACGGGTCCTTGAAGAACATCGTTGCCTGCTCGCCCACCAGGCCCGCGAAGCGCACGTAGGGCGCGATCACGAACTTCACGCCGTGCGCGCGCAGGCGGTCGGCAAAGGCGTGGAAGTGGTCCCAGTCGAGCACCACGCCGAAGTGCGGCACCGGCACGTCGTGGCCGTCGACCTCGTTGTGGTGCGGGCCGTCGTTCTTGGGCGGCGCCAGGTGGGCCACGATCTGGTGGCCGAAGAGGTCGAAGTCGATCCACTCGCTGCTGCTGCGGCCTTCCGGGCAGCCGAGCAGTTCGCCGTAGAAGCGGCGCGTGCTGGCCAGGTCGGAGACGGGAAATGCGAGGTGGAAGGGGGCGATCGAGCTCATCCGCGCAGCATACTGCGGCGATGCCTTTCACCCCGCTGCTGATTCCCGGTCTGGCCTGCGATGGCGAGCTGTTTGCGCATCAAGTCGCAACGCTGGGCGGGGCGTCGGTGGCCACGGCGCATGCCGATGCGTCCACGGTCGCGGAGATGGCCGCCCTGCTGCTGGCGGCGCATGCGGGCGAGCTGGTGCCGGTGGGCTGCTCGATGGGCGGCATGGTGGCGCTGGAGATGGCCCGCCAGGCGCCGCGCCGCGTGCGCGCGCTGGCGCTGCTGGGCAGCAGCGCCAGGCCCGACACGCCGCAGCTGATCGAGCTGCGCACGCAGGCCATCGCCGCGTTCCAGGCCGGCCGGCTGGACGAGGTGCTGCGCGCCAACGTGATGTTCGCGTTCCACCCGCTGCACGCGGCGCAGCCGGCCATCGTCGAGCGCTACATCGCGATGGTGAAGCGTGCCGGTGTACGCCGCCTGGTGAGCCAGAACCGGGCGGTGATGGCGCGTGCCGACCTGCGGCCGGCGCTCGGCGCGGTCACGTGCCCGGCACTGGTGGTGTGCGGCGAAGCCGACGCGCTGACGCCGCCCGAGCACACGCGCGAGCTGGCGGCGCTGCTGCCGAGGGCGCGGCTCGAGATCGTGCCCGGCGCCGGCCACATGCTGACGCTGGAGCAGCCCGAGCGCGTGACGGCGCTGCTGCGCGGCTGGCTGGCGTCGCTCTAGCTAGCGCTTGACGGCTGGCGTGTGGACGCTGGCGTCGGCGCTGACGAGCGACAGCGGGTGGCGCACGCCCGCCAGGTGGTCGTCGATGCAGCGCAGCAGCAGCGGGCTGCGATGGCGTTCGGCGCTGGCGCGGATCTCGTCCGGCGTGAGCCACAGCGTGCGCACGATGCCGCTGTCCAGCGTGCGGCCCGGCAGCTCGTCGCCCACGCTGCCGCAGTAGGCGAAGCGCATGTAGGTCACGTCCTCGCCGGTGGCCGGGCGCACGAAGCGCGAGAGGTACACGCCCAGCAGCGCCTCGGGCACGAAGACCCGCGCGGTCTCCTCCAGCGCCTCGCGCACCACGCCTTCCTGCGGCGACTCGCCCGGCTCCAGGTGCCCTGCCGGGTTGTTGAGCTTCAGCCCTTCGAGCGTCTCCTCTTCCACCAGCAGGTAGCGCCCGCGGTGCTCGATGACCGCGGCGACGGTGGCGCTCGGGCTCCAGCGCGGCGTGGCGGCCACGATCGCGAGCCTCAGCTGGCGGTGGCCAGCGGCGTCGCGCTCTTCACCGTCTGCCGGTAGGCGTGCAGCAGCGGCTCGGTGTAGCCGCTCGGCTGCTCCTTGCCCTTGAACACCAGGTCCTGCGCGGCGCGGAAGGCGAAGCTGCTGTCCCAGTTCCCCGCCATCGGGCGGTAGAAGGGATCTCCGGCGTTCTGCTGGTCCACCACCGCGGCCATGCGGCGGAAGGTCGCGTGCACTTCAGCCTCGGTGACGATGCCGTGGTGCAGCCAGTTCGCGATGTGCTGGCTGCTGATGCGCAGGGTCGCGCGGTCTTCCATCAGGCCCACGTTGTGGATGTCGGGCACCTTGCTGCAGCCCACGCCCTGGTCCACCCAGCGCACCACATAGCCGAGGATGCCCTGCACGTTGTTGTCCAGCTCCTGCTGCTTCTCGGCCGCGCTCCAGTTGGTGTTGGCGGCCACCGGCACGGTGAGCAGGCCGGTCAGCAGCGCCTCGCGCTCGGCGGCGTAGTCCACCTTCTCCAGCTGTTCCTGCACCGCGGCCACGTCCACCTGGTGGTAGTGCAGCGCGTGCAGCGTGGCCGCGGTGGGACTGGGCACCCAGGCGGTGTTGGCGCCGGCCTTGGGGTGCGCGATCTTCTGCTCCAGCATCGCGGCCATCAGGTCGGGCATGGCCCACATGCCCTTGCCGATCTGCGCCTTGCCGCGCAAACCACAGGCCAGGCCGACGAGCACGTTGCTCTTTTCGTAGGCCTGGATCCACTCGCTGCTCTTCATCTCGCCCTTGCGGCGCATGGCGCCGGCCAGCATCGCGGTGTGCATCTCGTCGCCGGTGCGGTCGAGGAAGCCGGTGTTGATGAAGGCCACGCGGCTGGACGCGGCCGCGATGCAGGCCATCAGGTTCACGCTGGTGCGGCGCTCCTCGTCCATGATGCCGAGCTTCACGGTGCTGTCGGGCAGCCCCAGCATCTGCTCGACGCGGCCGAACAGTTCACTCGCGAACGCCACCTCGGCCGGGCCGTGCATCTTGGGCTTCACGATGTAGACGCTGCCGCTGCGGCTGTTGACGATGCCGGCCTCGCCGTGGTGCTGCAGGTCGTGCAGCGCGATCGCGGTGGACACCACCGCGTCGAGGATGCCTTCGGGGATCTCCTGGCCGTTGCCCCACAGCACCGCCGGGTTGCCCATCAGGTGGCCGACATTGCGCAGGAACATCAGGCTGCGGCCGTGCAGGATCACGTCCTCGCCGGCGGCACCGTGGTAGCGGCGGTCGGGGTTGAGGCCGCGCGTGAAGGTCTTGCCGCCCTTGGTGACCGCTTCGGTCAGCGTGCCCTTCAGGATGCCGAGCCAGTTGCGGTAGCCCAGCACCTTGTCCTCGGCGTCCACCGCGGCCACCGAGTCCTCGAGGTCGAGGATGGTGGAGAGCGCCGCCTCCATCACCAGGTCGGACACGCCCGCGGGGTCGCTGCGGCCGATGGTGCTGGTGCGGTCGATGCGGATGTCCACGTGCAGCCCGTTGTGGCGCAGCAGCACGCCGGCCGGTGCGGCCGCGTCGCCCTGGAAGCCGACGAATTGCGACGGATCCTTCAGCTCGACGATGCGGCCCGACTTCAGCGTCACCTGCAGGTGGCCGTGTTCGACGACGTAGGCCGTGCTGTCGAGGTGGCTGCCTTCGGTGAGTGGCGCGGCCTGGTCGAGGAAGCGGCGCGCGAACTCGATCACGCGCGCGCCGCGCACCGGGTTGTAGCCGGCGCCGCGCTCGGCGCCGCCGGTCTCGGCGATGGCGTCGGTGCCGTACAGCGCGTCGTACAGCGAACCCCAGCGCGCGTTGGCGGCGTTCAGTGCATAACGCGCATTCAGGATGGGCACCACCAGCTGCGGCCCGGCTTGCAGCGCGAGCTCGGCGTCGACGTTCGCCGTGCTGGCCTTGAACGGCGCCGGCTCGGGCACGAGGTAGCCGATCTTCTGCAGGAAGCCGCGGTAGGCCGGAATGTCGCGGATCGGGCCCGGGTGCGCGCGGTGCCAGGCATCGAGCTCGGTCTGCAGGCGGTCGCGCTCGGCCAGCAGCGCGGCGTTCTTCGGCGCCAGGTCGCGCACGATGGCGTCGAAGCCGGCCCAGAAGCGTTCGGGGCTGATGCCGGTGCCGGGCAGGGCCTCGTCCTCGATGAAGCGGACGAGCACGTCGGCGACTTGCATGCTGTGGATGGACGTGCGCATGGTGGGTCCTTCGGTTCAGGGGGTGGATCGGGGTGCGACGAGCGGCAGCACGTCGCGCAGGCTGCGCCCGGTGTGGGTGGGCGTGGTGTCCAGGCGTTCGAGCGGCGCGCCGCTGCGGTTCACCCACAGCGTGGTGTAGCCGAACCAGGTGGCGCCGATGGCGTCCCAGCCGTTGCTGCTGACGAACAGGATCTCGCGCGCCGGCAGGCCGAGTGCGGCAGGCCCCAGCGCATACGCGGCGGGGTCGGTCTTGAAGCGCCGCACGGCATGCACGCTCAGCACGTGCTGCAGGTAGCCGCTGAAGCCGGCGCTCTTGATCGCGACGCCCAGCATCTCGGGGTCGCCATTGGAGAGGATGCCGGCCGGCACGCCGCAGCGCTTCAGCTCGGCCAGCACCTCGCGGTTCTCGGGGAAGGCCGAGAGGTGCCGGTACTCGTTCATCAGCCGCTCCTCGAGCACCGGCGTCAGCGGCAGCTTGAGCTTCTCGGCGCTGAACTGCAGCGCGGCGCGCGTCAGCTCCCAGAACGGGCGGTAGCGCGCGCCGTCGGGGCTGCTCATCGTCACCAGGCGCGTGTATTCGATCTGCTTCTCGCGCCACAGCAGGCTCAAGGCGTCGCCGTGGCCGGGGAACAGCTGTTCAGCGAGCAGCGCGACGCTCAGCACGTCGAACAACGTGCCATAGGCGTCGAACAGCACCGCGCGCGGCTTGACCATGGCTGCCACTCTATTCGATACCCGGATCAGCATTAAGTGGGTCGAATGCGATGGATTTGTGCGCTAGACATGCATAATCGATCGCATGGATCGGCTGAAGCAGATCGAGTCCTTCGTTGCCGTGGCCACCAAGGGCAGCCTGACGGCCGCCGCGCTGGCCGAGGGCGTGGCGCCGGCGGTGATCGGCCGCCGCATCGACGCGCTCGAAGAGCGCCTGGGCGTGAAGCTGCTGGTGCGCACCACGCGCCGCATCACGCTCACGCACGAAGGCAGCGCGTTCCTGGAAGATTGCCAGCGTCTGCTGGCCGACCTGGCCAGCGCCGAGGCCAGCGTCAGCGCCGGCGGCGTGAAGGCCAGCGGCCATCTGCGCGTCACCGCGCCGGCCGGTTTCGGGCGCCGCCACGTGGCGCCGCTGGTGCCGGGATTCCGCGCCGCGCACCCGGACGTGAGCGTCTCGCTGAACCTGAGCGACCGCGTGGTCGACATCGTCAACGAAGGCTTCGACTGCGCCATCCGCGTGGGCGACATGCCCGACTCCAGCCTGGTGAGCGTGCGCCTGGCCGACAACCGGCGGCTCTGCGTCGCGACGCCGGACTACCTGCAGCGCGCCGGCACCCCGGCCGCGCCGGCGGACCTGTCACGCCATGCCTGCCTGACCCTGAGCTCGGACGCCAGCCAGACGCGCGGCTGGGCCTTCACGGTCGACGGCGAGGTGGTGCACCTGCGCCCGAGCGGCCCGCTCGACTGCAGCGACGGCCAGGTGCTGCACGAGTGGTGCCTGCAGGGCCTGGGCATCGCGTGGCGCAGCACCTGGGAGGTGGAGCGCGACGTGGCCGCGGGCCGGCTGCAGGTGGTGCTGGAGGCCTTCGCGGCGCCGGCCAACGGCATCTTCGCGGTGTTCCCGCACGCCAAGCACCTGCCGCTGCGCGTGCGGCTGTGGATCGACTACATCAAGCACAGCTACCGCGACCCGAAGTACTGGTCGAGCGCCGCTTGACCCAGCAGACGCCGCGGAACCGGCTTTGCCGGGCCGCTGGCGTCGCCCCTCGAGGGGAGCGGCGAAGCCGCTACGGGATGGACCTTACTTGGCTGCGTCCTTCTCGCACTTCTTCATGAAGCTGGCCTTCGCGGCACCGGCGAGCGCCTTGCCGTTCTTGTCCACGGCCTTGGTCTCGCAGGCGGCGCCGGCGGCGGCCATCTTCTCGCACTTCTTGATCGAGCTTTCCTTGGCGGCACCGGCCAGCGGCTTGCCGTTCTTGTCGACGGCCTTGGCCTCGCACGTGGCGTCGGCGGCAAAGGCCTGGCCGGCGAACAGTGCGCAGGCGGCGATCAGGGTGGTCAGCAGGGATTTCTTCATGGCGGGTTCTCCTCGTCCGTGGATGCAATGGCTGGGAATGCCGCCGTCGATTTCAGCAGGGGAAACGACGCCCGGCTAGCCGGGAACGCGCGGATGTCGCTTTCCGCCGACCGGCCTTTCGGCCGTTGCGCAAGTTACATGATGCGCCGCGGGTGCGCGAGCGCCTCGTGCGCCGAGTGCAGCCGCTTGACGAGCACGCCGATGAAGGCCTTGTCGAACAGGTGCCGCGTGGACAGCGAGAGCTGGTCCATCGTCTGCGGCGTGAACGAGACCGTGGTCGCCTGCTGCGACACCAGGATGTCCACCGTGTGCGTGCGCAGCTCGGGGCTGGGCGCCAGGTAGGCCATCTCGCCCACCGAGGCCCCGGCGTTCAGCGTCGCCACCGAGCGTCCGTCGCGGTACACCTCCACCTGCCCCTGCGTGAGGATGTGGAAGGTGTTGCCCTCCTCGCCCTTGCGGTACAGCGCCTCGCCGTAGGTGTGGCGCTGCCACTTCGCGCGGTGCACCACTTCCCACAGCTCCACGTCGCCGAAGCCGGCGAAGAATTCCTGCGAGCGCAGCAGCGTGAAGCGTTCGCTGTCCAGCACCTCCTGCAGCGCGCCGCCCTGCGTGAGCGTGCGGTCGTGGCTGAGCGCCGACAGCGACTGCGCGAACTCCTGCCAGCTGGCCGGGCGCAGCTCGCGCTCCTTCGCCAGGCTCTGCTCGATCAGCGCCTGCAGCGCCTCGGGCACGCCTTCGCGCAGGCTCGACAGCGGCGGTGCGGTGCCGTGGTAGATCTGGTTCATGATCGCCTGCTGCTGCGTCGCGTCGAACGGCGGGCGTCCGGCGATCAGGTGGTACAGCACGGCGGCCAGCGAGTAGATGTCGGCGCGGCAGTCCAGCACGTCGCCGTCGAGCTGCTCGGGCGACATGTAGGCCAGGCTGCCGACGCGGAAGATCTGCGTGTGCTCGGCGTCCTGGTTGAAGACGCTGCCGAAATCGGTGACCTTGACGTCGGAGACGCGGTCGCCGTCCATCAGCACCAGCAGGTTCGCCGGTTTCACGTCGCGGTGGATCAGGCCCTGGCGGTAGCAGTAGCCGAGCGCCATCGCGCACTTGAAGCCGATCTCGACGATCTGCGACAGCGGCAGCAGGTTGTCGGCGCGGCAGAAGCGGCGCAGCGTGATGCCGCTGACGTACTCCATCACCAGGTAGGGCGGCCCGTCGGGGTCGTCCACCGCGTCGAGGATCTGCACCACGTTCGGGTGCTGCAGCCGCCCGACGAGGGCGGCCTCGGCGGCGAAGAAGCGGCGCTGGAAGTGGTTCTCGCGCGAATCGGGCATCGCGCTGGTGCGCACGCGCTTGATCGCGACGTTGCAGTCGCGGAAGGGGTCGCGGGCGAGGAACACCTCGCTGGTGGCGCCTTCGCCGATCTTGGCCTTCACGCGGTACTTGCCGATCGACGCCGGCAGCGTGGCCTCGGCCTTCTGCGGCGCGGGCGGCGCGATCGAGGCGGTGGCGGCGAGCTTGGACAGGGGCGAGGGCATGGGCGGACAGGGTGCGCGTACCGCCATGGTGAGGCCTGGCCGACGGCGGCGATGGGCCGATCAGGGCGGTGTTCCGGCGCTTGTTCACGCCGGCCCCTGTCCCCGGGGCTTGCCGGGGGCCCAACTTAGAATCGTCCGATGATCCAAGCCAAGCAGGAATTGCGGCAGGCGCTGGCGGCGGCGCTGGCCGAGCTGGCCGGGCCCGCGGCGCCGCCGGCTGCTTTCGAGTCGCCCAAGCAGGCCGCGCATGGCGACCTGGCCGTGACGGCGGCCATGCAGCTGACCAAGAGCCTGAAGAAGCCGCCGCGCGAGCTGGCCACCGCGCTGGTGGCCGCGTTGCGGGCGCAGCCCGCGGTGCAGCGCTGGGTGCAGGAGCTCGAGATCGCCGGCCCGGGTTTCATCAACCTGCGCCTGGCGCCGGCCGCCAAGCAGGCGGTGGTGGCCGAGGTGCTGCGCGGCGGCGAGGCCTTCGGCCGCCAGGCCGCGACCGGCCAGCGCGTGATGGTCGAGTTCGTCTCCGCCAACCCCACCGGCCCGCTGCACGTGGGCCATGGCCGCAATGCGGCCCTCGGCGACTGCATCAGCAACCTGCTGGCCACGCAGGGCCACGAGGTGCACCGCGAGTTCTATTACAACGACGCCGGCGTGCAGATCCAGACGCTGGCGCAGAGCACGCAGTGCCGGCTGAAGGGCCTGAAGCCCGGCGACGCCGGCTGGCCCGAAGCCGCCTACAACGGCGAGTACATCGCCGACATCGCCGCCGACTTCCTGGCGAAGAAGACGGTGCATGCCGACGACCGCGAGTTCACCGCCAGCGGCGACCCGGACGACCTCGACGGCATCCGCCAGTTCGCGGTGGCCTACCTGCGCCACGAGCAGGACCTGGACCTGCGCGCCTTCGGCGTGCACTTCGACCACTACTACCTCGAGAGCAGCCTCTACACCGACGGCCGCGTCGAGGACACCGTGCGGCGCCTCGTCGCCTCGGGCAGGACCTTCGAGGAAGGCGGCGCGCTGTGGCTGCGCACCACCGAGTACGGCGACGACAAGGACCGCGTGATGCGCAAGTCCGACGGCACCTACACGTACTTCGTGCCCGACGTCGCCTACCACGTGGCCAAGTTCGAGCGCGGTTTCCCGAAGGTCATCAACGTGCAGGGCACCGACCACCACGGCACCGTGGCGCGCGTGCGCGCCGGCCTGCAGGCGGTGGGCATGGGCATCCCCGCCGGCTTCCCCGACTATTCGCTCTACAAGATGATCACCGTGATGCGCGGCGGCCAGGAGGTGAAGATCTCCAAGCGTGCCGGCAGCTACGTGACGCTGCGCGACCTGATCGAGTGGACCAGCCGCGACGCGGTACGCTTCTTCCTGATCAGCCGCAAGGCCGACACCGAGTTCACCTTCGACGTCGACCTGGCGCTGAAGGCCAACGACGAGAACCCCGTGTTCTACGTGCAGTACGCGCATGCCCGCATCTGCTCGATCCTCTCGAAGCACGTGGGCCCGCACGACCATTCGAACGCCGACCTCACCCGCCTGGTGGCCGAGTCCGAGACCGCACTGATGCTGAAACTCGCCGAATACCCCGAGATGCTGGCCCGCGCCGCCGCGGACCTGGCGCCGCACGACGTCGCCTTCTACCTGCGCGACCTGGCCTCCTCGTTCCACACGTTCTACGACCGCGAGCGCGTGCTGGTGGACGACCTGGGCCTGGCGCGCGCGCGCATGGCGCTGCTGGCGGCCACCGCGCAGGTGCTGCGCAACGCGCTGGCGGTGCTGGGCGTCTCGGCGCCCGAGAGCCTGTCGCGCGAGGCGGTCGAGGAGCTGGCGGCATGAGCGCGCTGTCGCAACGCGGTGGCTTCGTGATGGGGCTGGTGGTCGGCCTGCTGGTCGGGCTGGCGCTCGCGCTCGGCGTGGCGCTCTACATCACGAAGGCGCCGGTGCCCTTCGTCAACAAGGTGCCCCAGCGCACCGCCGAGCAGGACACGGCCGAGGCCGAGCGCAACCGCAACTGGGACCCGAACGCGCCGCTCGGCGGCAAGCCGGCGCGGCCGGGCGCGTCGGCGCCTGCGGCAAGCGCGCCCGACGCGCCGCCGCCCGCGGTGGCGCAGCCGGCGCCGGCGCCGGCGCGCGATCCGGCCGCCATCCTCTCCGGCGCACCGGTACCCACCGCGCCGGTTCCGGCGCCCGCGAAGCCCGCGGCTCAGGCCTTCGACTACTTCGTCCAGGCCGGCGCCTTCACCCGCAACGAGGACGCCGAGCAGCAGCGCGCCAAGCTCGCGATGATGGGCGCCACGGCCAAGATCAGCGAGCGCGAACAGGCTGGCCGCACCGTCTACCGGGTGCGCGTCGGCCCGTACCCCAGCCGCGAGGAGGCCGACACCCAGCTGACGCGGCTGCAGGAGCAGAACGTCGAGGCGCAGATCGTGCGCGTCGAGAAGCCGTGACGAGGGCCGGCCAACCGAAGGAACCTGCCGACCGTTGAGCCACTCAACACCCGGCACACACCACCCACACGAAAGGACTTCCCATGGATCGGCGCGACTTCTCCAAGCACCTGGCCGGCGCCGGCCTCGGCCTGGCGATGGCCGGCACCGCGCGCGCCCAGGGCGGCGCGCCCGAGGAAGGCAGGCACTTCGTGAAGCTGCAGACCCCGGCGCCGCTGAACACGCTGCCCGCCGGCAAGAAGATCGAGGTGATCGAGTTCTTCTGGTACGGCTGCCCGCACTGCTTCGCGTTCGAGCCGATCGTGCAGCCCTGGGCGAAGAAGCTGCCCGCCGACGTCTGGTTCCACCAGGTCCCGTTCGGCTACATCGGCCCGGTGGAGCACCAGAAGCTCTTCTACGCGCTGGAGGAACTGGGACAGCGCGAGGCCCTGCAGGGCAAGATCTTCAACGCCATCCACGTCGAGAACAAGAGGCTCAACAGCGAGGCCGACATCACGGCGTTCGTCGCGGCCCACGGCGTGGACGCCGCCAAGTTCACCGAGGCCTTCAAGTCCTTCGGGGTCAACACCAAGGTGTCGCGCGGCAAGACGCTGGGCAACGCGTACAAGATCGACAGCGTGCCGGCGATCGGCGTGCAGGGCAGGTTCTACACTGCGGCCTCGCTGGCGGGCTCGCACGAGCGTGCGCTGGCGGTCACCGACTTCCTGATCAACCGCGCCCGCCAGGGCGGCTGAGGTCCGGCGCGTCGCGCCCGCCACCGCCGCGGGCGCGATTTCTCCACGAAGCCGGGGCGGATGCGGCGCAACTTGTGGCTAGAATGGTCTGCAAGTTTCGTGCCGAACAAATGACGCCCCGCGCCCCCCTGCTGCTGACCCTGGCCCTGGCCGCCACCGCGACCCTGCCGGTGCGCGCCGAGAAGGCCGATCGCAGCAAGCCCCTGGTGATCGAATCCGACCGCGGCAGCACGCTGGACCTGCAGCGCCAGGTGACCGTGCTCAGCGGCAACGCCGTGATCACGCAGGGCACGATGGTGCTGCGCGCCGAACGCATCGAGCTGCGCGAAACGCCCGACGGCTACCGCGCCGCCAGCGCGATCGGCGCACCGGGCAAGCCGGCCAGCTGGCGCCAGAAGCGCGACGGGCCGGGCGACGAGTTCGTCGAAGGCACCGCCGAGCGCATCGAGTTCGACGGCCGTGCCGACACCCTTCGGCTGGTCGGCAACGGCCAGGTGCGCCGCCTGCGCGCCGGCCAGCTGGCCGACGAGATCAACGGCGCCAGCATCGTCTGGGACAACGTGGCCGAGGTGTTCCGGGTCGAAGGCGGCGCGGTGACGCCGGCCAACCCGACCGGCCGCGTGCGCATGACGCTGAGTCCGCGCGCCGAGGCGCCGGCAGCCCCGGCGTCGGCGCCGCCGGCCCCCGTGCCGCTGCAACCCAGCCGGGCGCTCGAGGACAAGCGCTGATGCTCGCGCCCAGCGCACGCGGCCCGGGCGAAGGCCTGAGCCGACTGGAAGCCGAACGCCTGCAGAAGAGCTACGGCTCGCGCATGGTGGTCAAGGACGTGCACCTGGCGGTGGGCGCCGGCGAGGTGGTGGGCCTGCTCGGGCCCAACGGCGCCGGCAAGACGACCACCTTCTACATGGTGGTGGGACTGGTGCGCGCCGATGGCGGCGAGATCCGCATCGACGGCCAGCCGGTGCAGCGCCTGCCGATCCACCGCCGCTCGCGCATGGGCCTGTCGTACCTGCCGCAGGAGGCCTCGATCTTCCGCAAGCTGACGGTGGCCGAGAACATCCGCGCGGTGCTCGAGCTGCAGCTCGACGAGCAGGGCCGGCCGCTGAAACCGGCGCAGATCGACGAGCTGCTCAACCACCTGCTGGCCGACCTGTCGATCGAGAAGCTGCGCGACTCGCCGGCGCCGGCCCTGTCGGGCGGCGAACGGCGGCGCGTGGAGATCGCGCGCGCACTGGCCACCCAGCCGCGCTTCATCCTGCTCGACGAGCCCTTCGCCGGCGTCGACCCGATCGCGGTGATCGAGATCCAGAAGATCATCAAGTTCCTGCGCTCGCGCGGCATCGGCGTGCTGATCACCGACCACAACGTGCGCGAGACGCTGGGCATCTGCGACCGCGCCTACATCATCAGCGACGGCCGCGTGCTGGCCGAGGGCACGCCTTCAGACATCGTCGCGAATGCCGAAGTCCGCAAGGTGTACCTCGGCGAAAACTTCCGCATGTGACGCTGCAGCCATGAAACCGTCGCTGCAAGTCCGCCTTTCCCAGCACCTGGCCCTCACGCCGCAGCTGCAGCAGTCGATCCGGCTGTTGCAGCTGTCCACGCTCGAGCTGCACCAGGAGGTGGGGCAGATGCTGGAGCAGAACCCGTTTCTCGAGGCCGAGGACGATCTCGCGCCGAGCCCTTTCGACACGCCGCCCGAGCGCCAGTCGGCCGACCGTGTGGCCGACCGCGCCGGTGACGCCGAGGCCGCGCCCGAGAGCGCGGTCGAAGGCGCCGACAGCGCCGCCGAGATCCGCGGCGACGAGTTCGGCACCACCGAGCGCGAGGACTGGGAGAACGGCACCGAGGGCGACGACTTCGACGGCATCCGCGAAACCCCCGGCGCCGCCGGCAGCGCCCCCAGCGGCGAAGGCGACGAACTGGACCCGCACGAGCGCCGGGCCGGCAGCGGCACGCTGGAGGACCACCTGCGCACGCAGGTGCTCGGGATGCGCCTGTCCGACGAGGACCGCGCGGCGCTGCTGGTGCTGATCGAGTCGCTGGATGCCGACGGCTACCTGGCCGACCCGCTGGAGGACATCGCCGCCCGCCTGGCCGAGATGCTCGACGCCACCTCCGACGACGAGCGCGCGGAGCTGGCCGAACGGCTGCAGTGCGCGCTCAAGTGGCTGCAGAGCCTGGAGCCCACCGGAGTGGGTGCCCGCAACCTGGGCGAGTGCCTGTGCCTGCAGCTGCGCACGCTGCCGCGCACCGCGGCGCGCACGCTGGCCGAACGCATCTGCGGCCAGCATCTCGACCTGCTGGCCAAGCGCGACGTCAAGCGCCTGATGGCGCTGACCGGCGCCGACGAGGCGCAGGTGCGGCAGGCCCAGGTGCTGATCAAGGGCTGCGAGCCCAAGCCGGGCCGGCCGTTCGCGCAGGCCGAGGCCAACGTGATCGTGCCCGACGTCATCGTGCGCAAGGCCGGCCGCGGACTGTCCGTGACGCTCAACCCGGACGTCATGCCCAAGCTGCGCATCAACGACCTCTACGCGCAGGCGGTGCGCGGCAACCGCGGCGGCGGCGCCAACGGTGCCGCCAGCCTCAGCAGCCGGTTGCAGGAGGCGCGCTGGTTCGTCAAGAATATCCAGCAGCGCTTCGACACCATCCTGCGCGTCAGCAAGGCGATCGTCGAGCGCCAGAAGGCCTTCTTCACCCACGGGGCCATTGCGATGAAACCGCTGGTCCTGCGCGAAATTGCCGACGAACTGGGCTTGCACGAGAGCACCATCTCGCGCGTGACCACCGCCAAGTACATGGCCACGCCGCAAGGCACCTTCGAGCTGAAGTACTTCTTCGGCAGCTCGCTGAACACCGAGGCCGGCGGCAATGCGTCGAGCACCGCGGTGCGCGCGCTGATCCAGCAGTTCGTCACCGCCGAGGACGTGAAGAAGCCGCTGTCGGACAGCCAGATCAGCGAGATGCTCGAGGAGCAGGGCATCCAGGTCGCGCGCCGCACGGTGGCCAAGTACCGCGAAGCCCTCAAGATCGCGCCCGCCAGCCTGCGCAAAGAACTGTAGAGATGCCTTCGCTGTTCATGCCCTGCGCCGGCGGTGTCGAAGGCTGGCTGTCGGACGAGGTCAAGCGCATCACGGGCGCGCCCACCGAGACCACGCGCGGCGGCGTCTGGGTGGAAGGCGACGAGCGCACGGCGATGCAGCTCAACCTGGAGAGCCGCCTCGCCCAGCGCGTGCTGTGGCCGCTGATCGATGGCCCCTACCGCGACGAGCACGAGCTCTACGAACTGGCGCGGCGCGTGCGCTGGCAGGACTGGATCACGCCCGAGATGACGCTGCGCGTGGACGTCAACGCGATGCGCTCGCCGCTGCAGAGCCTGAACTTCACCGCGCTGCGCATCAAGGACGCCGTCTGCGACACGCTGCGCGAGGTGGCCGGTGCGCGGCCCAGCGTGGACGTGCGATTCCCCGACCTGCCGATCGTGCTGTTCGCCGGCCCCGCCTACGCGACGATCTACGTCGACACCTCGGGCGAGGCGCTCTTCAAGCGCGGCTGGCGCGACGAGAGCGGCGGCGGCTTCAAGGGCGAGGCGCCTTTGAAGGAGACGCTCGCCGCGGCGATGCTGGCCGCGGCCGGCTGGCACGGCCGTGCCGAGGACGGGCCGCTGCTGGACCCCTGCTGCGGCGCCGGCACCATCGCCATCGAGGCCGCGCAGATCGCCTGCGGCATCGCGCCCGGCGGCCAGCGCCGCTTCGCGTTCGAGAAGATGCTGCCGTTCAAGTCGCACCTGCCGGCCTGGCGCGAGCTGCAGCAGATTGCGAAGGCGCGCGTCAAGCCGAGCCCGGTGCCGATCTACGCCGGCGACGTGAGCTTCCGCATGACCGACTTCGCCACGCGCAACGCCGAGCGCGCCGGCGTGCGTGCCGCCATCGACTTCAAGACCGCCGACGCGATGCAGCGTCCGCCGCCCGCGGCGCACGGCGTGATCGTGATGAACCCGCCGTACGGCGAACGCATCGCGCCCAAGGGCCACGGCTCGCTGCCGCGCGGCGCGCGCGAGGCCTTCGAAGGCGGCGGCACGCCGGCCAGCTTCTTCGGCGGGCTGGCCACGCACTGGAAGCGCCAGTACCCGGGCTGGACCGCCTGGCTGCTGACGCCCGACATGGGCCTGCCCGGGCTGATGCGGCTGAAGGAGAGCCGCCGCGTGCCGCTGTGGAACGGCGCCATCGAGTGCCGCATGTTCCGCTTCGACATGATGGCCGGCGCCGGCCCCGGTGCGCGCGCCCAGGCCGTGGCCCCCGCGCCGGCGGAACCGCCGCAGCCCTAGAGCTCCAGAACCAGCCGCGCGCTCTTCGCGCGCGAGCAGCACGGCAGGATCAGCCGGCCCGCGGCCTGTTCCTCCTCGGTCAGGTACTGGTCGCGGTGGTCGGGCATGCCGGCCAGCACGGTGGTCATGCAGGTGCCGCAGATGCCCTGCTCGCACGACGTCGGCACGGTGACGCCGGCGTCGGCCAGCGCGCGCACGATCGTGCAGCCCGCCGGCACGGGAACCACGCGGCCGCTGAGCTGGAGCTCCACCTCGAAGGCACCGTCGCCGGCATCGGCGGCCGGCGGCTGCGCGTTGAAGACCTCGCGGTGCACGCTGCCGTCGGGCCAGCCGTGGGCGCGCGCCGCGTCGAGCACCGCATCCATGAAGCGCGACGGACCGCAGGCGTAGAGATGCTGTCCCGGCCGGCGCCGTGAAAGCAGTGCCGCGATGTCGAGCCGGCGCGCCGGCTCGCCTTGGCTGAAGTGGAAGACCACGGCGCCGGCGTAGGGCGAACGCGCGATCGCCTCGGCGAACGCGGCCTGCGCGCGCGAGCGGGCGCAGTAGTGCAGCTCGAACGGCGCGCCGTCGCGCGCCAGCTGGTCGGCCATCGCCAGCAGCGGCGTGATGCCGATGCCACCGGCCAGCAGCAGGTGCGAGTCGGCATCGGGTGCCAGCGCGAAGAGGTTGCGCGGCACGCCGATCTCGAGCCGATCGCCCTCCTGCACGCGCTCGTGCAGCGCCGCGGAGCCGCCGCGCGAGGCCGCCTCGCGCAGCACCGCGATGCGGTAGCTGCGCGTGTCCGCGGGGCTGCTGCACAGCGAGTACGGCCGGGTCGGCCCGCCGGCCAGGTGCACGTCGACGTGGGCGCCGGCCGTGAACGGCGGCAGCGCGCGGCCATCGTCGGCCACCAGCTCGAAGCTGCAGATGCCGGGCGCCTCGGTGCGCTTGCGCGACACCCGCACCGCGATGGTCGGGGCCGGGCTCATGCGGGGCTGCGTTCCTGCTCGACCAGGCGCTCGATCACGCGGCGCGCCTGCACGCCGCCCAGGTCGGTGTTCAGGCTCAGCAGCTTGCGCTCGGGCTGCGCGGAGAGGTTGCGCTGCTGCGCTTCCAGCATCTCCAGGTCCTCGGTGAACACCTTGCCCTGGGCCTCGCGGATGGAGGCGGTGAGCGCCTTGTCCTCGGGCCGGAAGTTGCGCGCCAGGCCCCAGAAGTACCAGATCGAGGTCTCGGTCTCGGGCGTGATCAGGTCCACCACGATGCCCGAGGTCTTCGCTTCGGCCGGCGCGTCGAAGCCGCCGTGGCCGGCGAGCGCCACGCCCACGTCGATGAACACGCTGCTCGGCGGCATGAAGCGGCAGCGCTGCCAGCGGTCGACGGTGGCCTGGTCGTCGTGGCCGTTGCCGCGCATCGCGGCGGCCCAGAACGGCGGGGCCTTCACGCCCGGCAGCTTGCGCTCGGTGACGATGAGGTCGCCGTCGGTGCGCGTCTGCGGCACCACCTCGTCGAGCTCCTTCTGCCCGATGCTGGTGGCGTGCACGTACTTCTCGTGCGTCAGGTCCATCAGGTTGTCGATCATCAGGCGGTAGTCGCACTTCACATGGAACATGCCGCCGCCGTAGGCCCAGGCCGGGTCCTCGGCCCAGGCCAGGCGGGGCAGCAGTTCGGGGCTGGCCTGCGCGGCGTCGCCGGGCCAGACCCAGACGAAGCCGTAGCGCTCGATCACCGGGTAGCTGCGCAGCGCCGGGAAGCCGCGCACGCGCTGTCCGGGCATCGCGATCGTCCTGCCGTCGCAGCCCATCTCCAGGCCGTGGTAGCCGCAGACCAGCTTGCCCTCGACCACGTGCCCCAGCGACAGCGGCGCGCCGCGGTGCGGGCACCAGTCCTCCAGCGCGCTGGCCTGGCCCTCGGGGCCGCGGAAGAAGACGATGCGCTCGTTGCAGACCGTGCGGCCGAGCGGCTTCTCGTCGATCTCGGCCGGCGAGCAGGCCACATACCATGCGTTCTTCGGAAACATCGCAGGCTCCGGGAAGGGTTGGCGATTGGATCCAATTGTGGCCAAAAAAGGCCAGCAAGGCAATAAACTGGGCTTCAAATGGATCCAATCGAGTCGACCGCCGACCCCACCAGCGTGGTCACCACCCTGCGCCAGCTGATCGTCAGCGGCCGCCTGACGGCCGGCGAACGGGTGGCGGAGATCCCTGTCGCCGAGTCGCTGGGCGTCTCGCGCACGCCGGTGCGCCTGGCCTTCCGTTCGCTGGAGCAGGAAGGCCTGCTCGAGAAGGCCGGCAAGCGCGGTTACGTGGTGCGGCGCTTCTCCGAGGCCGACGTGCGCTCCGCGGTGGAGGTGCGCGGCACGCTCGAAGGCCTGGCCGCCCGCCACCTGGCCGAACGCGGCATGAGCGCCGAGGTGCGCGCCGCGCTGGCCGCGGCCATCGAAGAGGGCCGCGCGGTGCTCGGCAAGGGCTACATGGTGGAGGACGACATCGCGCGCTGGAGCTCGCTGAACAAGCGCTTCCACGACGCCATCGTCAGTGCGCACGAGAGCCGCGTGATCGGCGACGCGATCGCGCGCAACAACCACCTGCCGTTCGCGTCCGCCGACTCGATCGCGCTCGACCGGCAGTCGCTGCCCGCCGAATACGAGAAGCTGCGCGTCGCGCAGATGCACCACCAGCTGGTGCTGGACGCGCTCGACCGCCGCGAAGCCACGCGCGTGGAGATGCTGATGCGCGAACACGCCTGGGTCGGCTTCCGCTACGGGCAGCTGTTCGGGCTGCCGAGCGGCGTGCTCGGCGACTGAACGTGAGCCCCCAAGCTCGCTCTCGCTCGCTACCCCCCGAGGGGGCCGCCCGCCGGCGGCCCGGCAGAGCCGGTTCCGTGGCGGGAAGCTTGGTCAGCGCATCTGCGGCGCTAGCTTTCCGAGCAGCTCCAGCAGCATCGCGCGTTCCGCGCCGCTCAGCGGCGCCAGCACCGCGGCTTCGGCCGCCGCCAGCCGCGCCATCGCATCGCGCGCGCAGCGCTGGCCCTCGGCGGTGGCGTGCACCTCGAAGCCGCGGCCGTCGCTGCCGCTGGGCTTGCGGCGCGCGTAGCCGCGTTCCTCCAGGCGGTCCAGCAGCTGCGTGGCCTGCGGGCGGCTGACGGCGAGCGCGCGCGCCAGCCGTGCCGGCGCGATGCCGGGGTTGGCGCGCAGCAGCTCCAGCATCGAGAGTTCGGCGGGCTTGAGCTGCCACGGCCCGGCCACCTCGGCGTCGAACACCCGCTGCGTGGCCACGCGGGCCTGGGCCAGGCGCCAGCCCAGCAGGCCCGGCAAGCCGCCTTCGTCGAGCGGTGTCAGCGACATTCGACCGCTAGGCGGCGGCCGCCGGCGCACCCAGCCCGAGCAGGCGGATCGCGTTGTCCTTCAGGATCAGCGGCTTCACCTTGTCCTTGAAGCCGGCCTCGTCGAAGTCCTTCATCCAGCGCTCGGGCGTGATCAGCGGGTAGTCGCTGCCGAACAGCATGCGGTCCTTCAGCAGCGTGTTGGCGTACTGCACGAGCTGGGGCGGGAAGTACTTGGGGCTCCAGCCCGAGAGGTCGATCCAGACGTTGGGCTTGTGCAGCGCGAGGCTCAGCGCCTCGTCCTGCCAGGGCCAGCTGGGGTGGGCGACGATGATCTGGATGTCGGGGAAGTCGATCGCCACGTCCTCCAGCAGCATCGGGTTCGACAGCTGCAGCCGCAGGCCCCCGCCGCAGCGCATGCCGCTGCCGATGCCGCTGTGGCCGCTGTGGAAGATGGCCGGCAGCTTGTGCTCGGCGACCACCTCGTAGAGCGGCCAGGCCATGCGGTCGTACGGGTGGAAGTCCTGCACCGTGGGGTGGAACTTGAAGCCCTTGACGCCTTGCTCCTCGATCAGCCGGCGCGCCTCGCGGGCGCCCATCTTCCCCTTGTGCGGGTCGATGCTGGCGAAGGCGATCATCATGTCGCTGTTGGCGCGCGCGGCCTCGCAGATCTCCTCGTTCGGGATGCGCTTGCGGCCCAGCTTGGCTTCGCTGTCCACCGTGAACATCACGAGGCCGATCTTCTGCTCGCGGTAGTAGGCGACGGTTTCGGCGATGGTGGGCCGGCGGCTGTTGCCGAAGTACTTGTCGGCGGCGCGGTCGTACTCCTCGCCGTAGCTGTCGAAGGGGTTCCAGCACGACACTTCGGCGTGCGTGTGGATGTCGATGGCGCGCAGTTCCGAGACGTTCATCGCGGCCTCACAGTGATTCAGCAGGAGAATCATCCTACACCGCCGCCGGCTGAGGGTAAGCCCGCTGTGGTGCCGCCGCCACCTAGTTCATCATTTGAACTAACAGAGGACCTCTTGCCATGCAGATCCAGGGACAGGCCGCGGTCGTGACCGGCGGCGCGTCGGGGCTGGGCGCCGCCACCGCGCGCGCGCTGGCCGCCGCGGGCGCGCGCGTTGCACTGCTCGACATCAACCTCGCCGCCGCGCAGGCGCTGGCGGCCGAGATCGGCGGCCTCGCGCTGGCCTGCGACATCGCCGACGGCACCGCCACCGAAGCCGCCCTCGCCGCCGCGCAGCAAGCGCACGGCGTGGCGCGGCTCGTGATGAACGTGGCCGGCATCGGCACCGCCAAGCGCATCGTCGGCAAGGACGGCCAGCCCGCGCCGCTGGCCGACTTCGAGCGTGTGCTGCGCATCAACCTGCTGGGCACCTACAACGTCTGCCGCCTGGCCGCGGCGCGGCTGGTGGCCGCCGAACCGGCGAATGCCGACGGCGAGCGCGGGGTGATCGTCAACACCGCCTCGGTGGCGGCCTTCGACGGCCAGGTCGGGCAGGAGGCCTACGCGGCCAGCAAGGGCGGCGTGGCCGCGATGACGCTGCCGCTGGCGCGCGACCTGGCGCAGCACGGCATCCGCGTCTGCACCATCGCGCCGGGGCTGTTCGCCACGCCGCTGCTGAAGGAACTGCCGGAAGCCGTGCAGCAGAGCCTGGCTTCGAGCATCCCCTTTCCGAAGCGCCTCGGGGCACCCGACGAGTTCGCCGAGCTGGCGCTGCACATCGTGCGCAATGCCTCGCTCAATGGCGAGGTGATCCGGCTCGACGGCGCGCTGCGCCTGGCGCCGCGATGAGCGCCGCGCCCCAGCGCGAGGTGGGCCTGGGGCCGTACGAGGCCCGCATCACGCCGCTGGCCGCGGGCGGCTGGCTGCTCGAGAACGCACAGCCGCTCGGCCCTTGCCCGCAGCGCTACACCGGCGCGCTGCTGCGCTGGGCGAAGGAGCGGCCCGACGGCGTGTTCCTCGCCGAGCGCGACGCGGCCGGCGGCTGGCGCAGGCTCACGTTCGCGTCGGCGCTCGAGCAGCTGCTGCAGCTGTCGGCCGCGCTGGTCGCGCGCGGGCTGGGCCCGGAGCGCCCGCTCGCGATCCTCTCCGGCAACGGCATCGAACACGCGCTGCTGGCACTGGCCGCGATGCACGTGGGCGTGCCGGTGGCGCCGGTGTCGCCGGCCTACGCGCTGCTGGACCATTCCGGCGCGCGCCTGCGCCACGTGATGGAACTGCTGACGCCGGGCCTGGTGTTTGCCGACGACGGCGCCGCGTTCGGTCCGGCCATCGGCCGCGCGGTGCCGGCGGACACCGAGCTGGTGCTGCTGCGGGGCGAAGCCGAAGGCCGCGCCTGCACGCGCTTCGCCGACCTGCTGCGCACGCCGCCCGCGCCTGCGGTGGACGCCGCACACGCGGCCGTGAATGCCGCGACGGTGGCCAAGTTCATCTTCACCTCGGGTTCGACGAACCTGCCGAAGGCGGTGGTGAACACCCACGGCATGTTGTGCAGCAACATGCAGATGCACAACCAGTGCTACCCGTTCATGGTCGACGAACCGCCGGTGATGGTCGACTGGCTGCCGTGGCACCACACCGCGGGTGGCAACGTCGTGTTCGGGCTGGCGCTGGTGAACGGCGGCACGCTGTACATCGACCACGGCAAGCCCACCGAAGCCGGCCTGCGCGAGACGCTGCGCAACCTGCGCGAGGTGTCGCCCACCGTCTACTTCACGGTGCCCAAGGGGCTGGAATCGCTGGCGCATGCGATGCAGGACGACGCCGTGCTGCGCGACAGCTTCTTCCGCCGCCTGCGCCTGATCTTCCCGGCCGGCGCCGCGCTGCCGCGCAACGTGCAGGATGCGGTCCAGGATCTCGCGGTGGCCGCGGTCGGCCAGCGCATCGCGATGACGACCGGCCTCGGCATGACCGAGACCGCGCCGTTTGCGCTCACCGCCCACGTGCCCGACTGGCAGGCCGGGATGATCGGCATCCCCGCGCCGGGCCTGCAGGTGAAGCTGGCGCCGGTGGCCGACCGCTTCGAGGTGCGCTACCGCGGCCCCAACGTCACGCCGGGCTACTGGCGTGCCGCCGAGGTCAGCGCGCAGGCCTTCGACGAGGAAGGTTTCTTCCGCAGCGGCGACGCCGCGCGCTTCGCCGATGAAGCGAACCCCGCGCGCGGCCTGCGCTTCGACGGCCGCACCAGCGAGGACTTCAAGCTGATGAGCGGCACCTGGGTGCAGGTGGGTGCGCGGCGCCACGCGGTGGTGGAGGCCGGGGCGCCCTACGTGCAGGATGCCGTGGTCACCGGCCACGGTCGCGACGAACTGGGGCTGCTGGTGTTCCTGTGGCCACGCGCTGCCGAGCTGAGCGCGGCGCTGAAGCCCGGTGCCTCGCTCGCCGAGCTGGCCGCCGACCCCGCGGTGCGCGCCTGGATGCAGGCGCTGCTGGTACGCCTGGCCGCCGAGGCGAAGGGCAGCTCGGCGCGCTTCACGCGCGCGCTGCTGCTCGACGCGCCGCCCTCGATGGCGCTGGGCGAGATCACCGACAAGGGCTCGATCAACCAGCGCGCCGTGCTGCAGCACCGGGCGGCCTGGGTCGAGGCGCTGTACGCCGAAGCGCCCGACCCGCGCGTGCTGCGCGCCTGAAGCGGCGGCCGCGCCTCAGGTGGCCACGCGGGCCAGCAGCGCCATCAGCTGCTCGCGTTCGGCCTTCGTGAGCCGGCTGGCGAGCCGCGCCTCGTAGGCCTCCAGCTCGGCGCGCACCTTCTCCAGCTTGCCGCGCCCGGCGGCGGTGATCACCAGCGAATAGCGGCGGCGATCGCCCTCGACGTCCATGCGGCTGATGAAGCCGGCCTGCTCCAGCGCGTCGACCAGCTTCAGCACGCTGGGGCCGGCGATGTCCAGGCGCTTGGCGAGCGTGGCCTGGTTGATGCCGCTTTCCATCGCCACCAGCGACAGCGCGGTCAGCCGCGCCGGCGACAGGTCCATCGTGCCCAGCATCTCGAAGAAGAGGTCGTAGGTGCGCATCTGCGCGCGGCGCAGCGCGTAGCCGAGCGAATCGCTCTGGAAGTCGAAGCGGTCCGCGTCGGCAGCGGCGAGCGTGCGGCCCGGGGCCTTGCGGGTGGCCACGCGGCTTCAGCCTCCGGCGTGCAGCACGAAGCGGGCGACGCGGTGCGCGATGCGCCAGCGGCCGTCGTCGCAGCGGCGCAGGCGGTCCTCGAACTCGCCGGCCACCTGCGGCCCGCGCGCCGGGCGCCCATTGGGGCCGGCCGCATCGGCGTCGTCGCCGACAAACAGCAGCACGTTGCTGAAGGCCAGCGCCTCGTCGGCCGACAGCACCTCGACCACCGTGCCGCCGAGCAGGTGGCGCGTGATGCGCGAGGCCGGCCGGGCGCGGTAGGCCGCCACCATCGCCGCGCGGCCCTGCAGCGGCGCGCCGCCGGGGCGCTGCAGCACGCCGTCCTCGGTGAAGAGCGCGGCGAAGCCCTCGTAGTCCTGCGCGTCGACCCGGCGCGCGGCGCGCGCGACGGTGTCGCGGCAGGCGGCTTCGACCTCGGCGCTCACGACGCGAGCCAGGCGGCGAGCGCGGCCGCCACCGCGGCGGGCTGCTCCATCGTGCTCATGTGCCCGCAGCGCGGCACGGCCACCAGCCGTGCGCCGTCGATGGCACGCGCCAGCTCCTCGTGCCGCGCAAGCGGCGACCAGGCGTCCTCGCGGCCGCACAGCACGAGCGTCGGGCAGCCGATGCGCGGCAGCACGTCGCTGGCATCGGGCCGCGCCAGCAGCGCCGCCTGCTGCGCCGCGAAGCGATCGGCCGACTGGCGCGCCAGCATCGCCAGCACCGCCTCGTGCACCGGGCCGCCCAGCGCGCCGGGGTGCAGCATGCCCGGTGTCCAGCGCTCGGCCATCGCGCGCATGCCGGCGCGCTGCGCCACCTCCACCAGCTCCAGGCGCTGCGCGCGTTCGCGGGCGCCCGTGTCGTCGGCCGGCAGCGGCAGCCAGCCGGTGTCCAGCAGCGCCAGGTGCGACACGCGCTGCGGCGCGCGCCGCATCACCTCCAGCGCGATGCGCCCGCCCAGCGAGTGGCCGGCGAGCGCGAAGCGCGTGGCCGGCGCGTCGCGCAGCAGCGTCTCGGCCATCGCGCCGATCGTCTGCTGCGGCTGGCCTTCGGCGACCCAGGGCGCTGCCGCATCCGGCAGGTGGCCGCACACGTCGGCCCAGACCTCTGCGTCGCAGGCCAGGCCCGGCACCAGCACCAGGCTCTGCGCCTTCACGCGTTGCGCTCCACCTTGGCCGCGCGCTTGGCGAGGAAGGCCTCGACCCGCGCCTTGGCCTCGGGTTCGCTCTGCGTGATGGCGGCGATCAGCGACTCGGTCATCAGCCCGTGTTCCATCGGCTGCTCGGCGATCAGCGGCAGCGTGCGCAGGATCGCGTAGTTCGACATCGGCGCATTGCCCGCGATGCGCCGCGCCAGTTCCAGCGCCTTGGCCATGCCCTGGCCGGCCGGCACTGCGTGGTGCACCAGGCCGATCTGGAAGGCCTGCTGCGCGTCGTAGGTGCGGCCGGTGAGCATCATCTCGGTGACGCGCGAGAAGCCGATCAGCTTGCTCACCCGCACCGAGCCGCCGCCGCCCAGGAAGATGCCGCGCTGGCCCTCGGGCAGGCCGAAGTAGGCCGTGTCGTCGGCCACGCGCACGTGCGCGCACGACGCCAGCTCCAGCCCGCCGCCGACCACCGCGCCGTGCAGCACCGCCACCACCGGGCGGCTGCCGAACTGCAGCCGCGCGAACACCTCGTACCAGGCGTGCGAGTGGTGCACGCCCTCGGCGGCGGACATTTCCTGCAGTTCCGACAGGTCGAGCCCGGCGCTGAAGTGGCTGCCGGCGCCGGCCAGCACGATGACCTTCACCTCGGGGCCCAGCCGGGCCATCGAGTCGGCGAGCGCGCCCACCATGCGCAGGCTGATCGCGTTGCGCTTGGCCGGGCGGTTCAGCGTGAAGGTGGCGACCGGGCCGTCGACGGCGACGGTGACCAGCGGCTCGGTGGGGGTGGTGTCGGACATGCGCGGAACCCGCCACCCGCTGAGGTGGCGTGGTCAATCGTTAGGCAGGCTATCGATTATGCCGACGGGGCGGCTCAGCTGTCCGCGGTGAAGCCGATGCGCTTGATCACCGGGCCCCAACGCTCGTGCTCGGCGCGCATGCTGCGGCCCAGCTCGTCGGCGCTGGAACCGCGCGCGATCAGGCTCACGGCCGCAAGGCCGTCGATCACGGCCTTGTCCTTGACCGCGGCGTTCACCGCGGCGGTGGCCGAAGCCAGCACCGCGGCCGGCGTCTTCGCCGGGGCGAAGAAGGAGAACCACTCCTCGGTGGTGAGGTCGCCGTAGCCCTGCTCGGCGAAGGTGGGGGTGTCGGGGCTGAACGGGCTGCGCTGCGGGCCGGTGGTGGCCAGCACGCGCAGCTTGCCGGTCTTCTGGTGCGGCACCACGTCGCCCAGCGGGGTGATCATGCAGGCCACCTGGCCGCCGACGGTGTCGGTGACGCCCGGCGCCGAGCCGCGGTAGGGCACGTGGTTCAAGGGCACGCCCGCCAGCAGCGCCAGCCACGCGCCCAGCAGGTGCAGCGTGGAGCCGGCACCCGGCGAACCGTAGGCCGCCTTCTCGGGATTGGCCTTGGCCCAGGCCAGGAAGTCCTTCAGCGACTTGACGCTCTCGGGCACCGCCGGGCCGATGGCCATCGCGTGGTGGCCGATGGCGGCCATCGACACCGGCGCGAAGTCGTTCGGTGGGTCGTAGCTGAGCTTCTTGTAGACGTGCGGGTAGATCGACACCGGCGACATCGGCGTCACCGCCAGCACCGAGCCGTCGGTGGGCGACGACTTCAGCGCCTCCAGCGCCAGGCGTCCGCCGGCGCCGGCCTTGTTCTCCACCACGCCCGGCGACTTCACGTAGCCCACCGCGTTGAGCCGCTCGGTGACGCGGCGCGCGGTGATGTCACCGGCGCTGCCGGGCGGGAAGCCGTAGTAGACCTTCAGCTGCTCGATGCCCTGGGCGCGCGCCACCAGCGGAAGCGCCGCGGCGCCGGCCAGCAGACCCAGGGCGTGACGACGGGTGTGCAGGAACATGGCCGTTTCCCTTCGCGAGCGGACGCTCAGAAGTTGTGGCGGATGCCGGCCGCCGTGAGCGTCGACTTGCCGCCGGCGCTCGGCCGCAGGTCCACCGTGAAGGAGGCCGAGCCGAGCGCGTCGTTGTCGAGCGAACCGTACGCGGCGAACAGCTGCGTGCGCTTGCTGAGCGCGTAGTTGTAGGCGAACGAGAAGCCGGTCATGTCGTCGAGCACGGTCGAGAACGGGGCCGTCACGTTGCCCGGGCGGCGGCCGCGGTGGGCGGTGTCGACCTTGGTCTTGCCGTAGCTGGCGCCGAAGGTGTGCACGCCGGCGCTGTAGACCAGGCCGATCAGCGTCGTCTTGTCGGTGCCCTTGGAATTCGCGATCGCGGTGGTGCTGCCCGGCGCGGCCACGGCATGGCCCTGGTGCGAGAAGTACGAGCCCATCACCTTGAAGCCGCCACCCAGCGTGTACTGCGCGCCGAACGCGTAGTCGGTCTGCGGCAGCTGGTTGCCGGCGAGCTCGGGGATCTTCGCGAAGACCACGTCGGCGGTGAAGTCGCCGGCCGTGAAGCCGACCCAGCCCTGGGTCAGCTTGGCCTGGCCGGTGGAGAAGGGCCCGCCTTCGCCGGCCGACTGCAGCAGCTGGAAGCTCACGCCGCCCATGCGCGGCGAGGAATACATCAGCGCGTTGCTGACGCGGCCGCCGACGGCGTCGCCGTTCATCAGCGGGCCGAACATGCTGCCCACCGCCAGCGCCATGTTGCCCAGCGGGTCCGACGACAGCCAGCCGGTGGCCGTGTACTTGATCGAGAACGCGCGGCCGGGCAGGTGGATGCGACCGGCGGTGACGCGCCCGAAGCCGCCTTCCATCCACACGTTGGACTGGCGGCCGAACATCTTGCCGCCCTGGCCCATCGCGCCGGTGTCCAGCGAGGGCTGGCCTTCCAGCGTGAAGCCGGCGGCGAGGCCGCCGCCCAGGTCCTCGCGACCGGCGAAGCCCAGGTTGTTGGGGTTGTAGCCGCTGTTCAGCACCTTGCGCGACGAGACGCCGGTGGCGCTCTGCTGCGCGACGTACGCGTCGAGCGAGCCGTAGATGGTGACCGTGCTGGTCTGGGCGCCGGCCAGCGGGCTCAGGCTGGCCAGCAGGGCGGCGAGCGCCAGGGTCTTCGAGGGGAGGCGAGGCGTCGAGCGGGGCACGGTTGTCTCCTGTTGTGAACTGTTATCCGAGCTAATGGATCCAGTTGCACGACTTTATCCGGGGCCTCGCGCGCTTGGCTCTAAGGGGAAACGAGAGAAGTCGCCGCGGGTTGTTGTATTTGGATCCAATCAGCGCAGCACAGGCAGCGCGCCGACGCGGCGGTCGATCTCCTCGATCATCGCCAGGTACGGCGGCGCGCCGATGCCGCCGAAGCGGCGCACGAACTCGGGCTCGGGCATGAACTCGGGCAGGTCGTCCCAGCGCGGCAGGATGTCGGTCTCGGCCACCCCGCGCGCCAGCGTGGCCTGCAGCTTCTGCGGCTGCTGCACCGCCAGCTCGCCCAGCCGCGTGCCGGCCCGGTTGGCGGCCATGTCGTTGAAGCTGAAGCCGCTGCCGCCGCGCGAGTCCAGCACCTCCTTGTAGACGCCCATCACCTTCGACAGCGGGCCGGTGCCCTCGCTGGCCAGCGCCGCCGAGACCAGGAAGTGCAGCGGGAAGTCGTCGCGCCCGGCCAGCGTGAGCCGCAGCGGCCGCGGTCGCGGCCAGCCGCGCGCGGCCGGCAGCACCGAGTCGAGCGAGCGGCCGTTGGCGTAGAGCGTCAGCGCCGCCAGCGCCGCGCGGTTCTCCACCGCCGCCGCGGCCGGGCCGTCGGCCCCGTCGCGCGTGCGCTGCGCGGCCAGCTCGAACAGCGGGCCGATGAAGACCACCAGCGGCGCCGTCCACTCGGGCGGCTGGCGCGCGGCCACCTGGGCCAGCCGCTCGGTGTACGCGCGCAGCCGCTGCTGCTCCTCGGTCGGCACCAGCGCCTGCGCCACGCGCACGGCGCTGCCCGGCTGCCAGGCGTAGACCACCACCAGCTGCTGCGGATTGAAGATCACGCGCCGCACCACCTGGCCGGCGAACTCGGCCTCTGCGGTCAGCCCCTGGCGCTCGATGGCGCGTCGCAGCAGCCACTCGCCGGCCCGCACCGGCACCGGCAGCCGGCCGGCCTGGATCGACGCCAGCGCCGGCAGGCCGCCGGTCTGCTCCAGCCGCAACTGCAGGTTGAGCCAGCGGCCGAAGGGGTTGGCGGGCAGATGCAGGCTCACGCGCACCAGCGCCGCGCCGCGTTCGAAGTCGGCATTGACCGCGACGTGCGAGGACGGATCCAGCCGCCCGCGCGCGGCGTGATTGAGCAGCAGGTCGACGTCGCGCTCGGTGAGCTGGGCCGCGCTGACGCGCCCCGGCGTCGCGTGGCGCGGGTCGTGCGTGCGCAGCAGCGCGAGCACGCGCGCGGCGTCGGCCAGCCCCGGTTCCTGCTGCGCCACCACCGCCGGTTCGCCCTGCAGCGCCACGGCCAGCAGGCCGCACGCGGCCACGACGACGAGCAGCAGCAGCGCGGCGAGCCATCGCAGGAGTCGTTTCATCGCGCGCGAGTCTGCCACCCGCGGCGGGCATAATTCCGCGTCGCTTCAGCGAAAGACAGCCTTGGACCCGTCGCCCTCTCGGTGACCGTCCGTTCCGGCCCGGCCGGGGTGGGACGGTGCCCCTCCTGCCGCCCGCATTCCCGAGTACCCGCCGGAACCGCTTCATGCTGAACGTCTTCACGCTGGCCAACGGCCGGCTCTTCCAGGAAGAGATCGAGAGCCTCGAGGGGCTGGCGCACGTGCGGCCGGTGTGGGTGGACCTGGAGAGCCCGAGCGCCGACGAGAAGAGCTGGGTGCAGCAGCGCTTCGGCCTCACGATCCCCAGCGACGCGGTGGACGACGACCTCGAGGAGTCGGCGCGCTTCTACGAAGAGGACAACGGCGAGCTGCACATCCGCTCCGACTTCCTGGTCGACACCGGCGACGGCAACAAGAGCGACGCCGCCGAAGGCGCCGACGGTGCCGAGCACGCGCGCAACGTGCGCGTGGCCTTCATCCTGTTCAACAACATCCTGTTCTCGATCCACGCCGAGGACCTGCCGGTGTTCCGGCTGCTGCGGCTGCGCGCGCGCCGCATCCCGGCGCTGATCGAGGATGCCAAGGACGTGCTGCTGAAGCTGTACGACGCCGATGCGGAGTACAGCGCCGACCGGCTGGAAGGCATCTACGACGGCCTGGAGCAGGTGAGCGCGCGCGTGCTGACGCAGGACGTGGACGACAAGGCCGCCGGCGCCGCGCTGACCGCCATCGCGCGCGAGGAGGACCTGAACGGCCGCATCCGGCGCAACGTGATGGACACGCGGCGCGCGCTCAGCTTCATGATGCGCAGCCGCATGCTCAACGCCGAGCAGTTCGAGGAGGCGCGCCAGATCCTGCGCGACATCGACTCGCTCGACAGCCACACCGCGTTCCTGTTCGACAAGATCAACTTCCTGATGGACGCCACGGTCGGCTTCATCAACATCAACCAGAACAAGATCATCAAGATCTTCTCGGTGGCCAGCGTGGCGCTGCTGCCGCCGACGCTGATCGCCAGCGTCTACGGGATGAACTTCAAGGCCATGCCCGAGCTCGACTGGGCCTGGGGCTACCCGTACGCGCTGGGCCTGATGGTGGCGTCGGTGGCGGCGCCCTTCATCTACTTCCGCCGCAAGGGCTGGTTGCGCTGAGCGCGCAGGATTCCGCAGCGCGGGGGAGGCCCGTGCGCGGGGCCATCGTGTAACCTCGCCGCAGGTCGACCGGGGACACACGAGATGAAGACCGAGAACACCGCCGTCGCGCACCAGCAGGCCCTGCTGCGGCGCATGCTGATGCTGCTGTTGCTGGGCGGCGCCGCGCTGCTGGCGACGCCGGCCGCACGGGCCCAGTTCGCGATGGTGCCGGCTCCGCAGTGCGCGCCGCCGCCGGCGTCGGCCCAGAACGAGGAGCGCGCCTACCGCACCGACGCCGCGCGGCACCTCTACCGCTGCTACCCGATGCGCATCTACCGCGGCAAGCTGCCGCCGCTGCTGTACGGCGTGATGATGGTGGAGACCGAACTCGCGCCCGACGGCCAGGTGGTGGACATCCGCGTGATCCGCAAGCCGGCGGCCGACGAGGTGGCGCCGTGGGTGCTGGCGATGATCCGCCGCGCCTCGCCGTTCCCGGCGCCCGCCGGCATGCCCGGCGGCACGGTGCGCTTCACCGAGACCTTCTTCGTCGACAAGTCCGGCCAGTTCCAGGCCTTCACGCTGACCGAAGGCCAGCAGTAGCGGGCCTCACCCCGAGCGCGCGCGCCGCTTGAGCGCGCGCATCAGCGCGCCCAGCACGGGCAGCTTCTCGTAGAGCTCCTCCGCCACGTCCCAGTAGTCGCGGTGGTCCTCGATGCGCCCGTCGGCGGCCAGGCGAAGGTGCGTGGCGCCGCGCACCGTCACGGGCTTGCCGCCGCGCCTGAGGCGGAAGCGGAAGTCCCAGGTCAGGAAACACTGCCGGCCCTGCAGCACGCGCTCGTGCACCACGAAACGCGGCTCGTCCAGCGTGCGGTACATGTGCTCGAAGACGGCACGGATCGCCGGGATGCCGCGCACCTCGTTGAACGGGTCCTTGAACGCCGCATCTTCCGCGTAGATGCGGGCCAGCAGCGGCAGCGTCGCCGGCGCCAGCTGTTCGTAGAAGCCGACGATGCGCGCCACGCGCGGATCGTCGTGCGCGGCGCCTTCTTCGCTCACAGGCCGGTGCTGCGGCGCACCGCGCTGAAGTAGATGCCGTAGGGCAGGTGGCGCAGCGCCTTCAGCCAGCCGGTGAAGCGGCGCGGGAAGTGCATCTCGAAGTCGCCGTGGCGCCAGCCGCGCAGGATGGCGCGCGCGGCCTCCTCGGGCGAGATCAGCGCCGGCATGCGGAAGGCGTTCTGCGCGGTGAGCGGGGTCTCGACGAAGCCGGGGTTGATCACCGAGACGCCCAGGCCCAGCGGCGACAGGTCGAGGTACAGCGTCTCGGCCAGGTTGATCAGCGCCGCCTTCGTGGGGCCGTAGGCCAGGCTCTGCGGCAGGCCGCGGAAGCCGGCCACGCTGGACACCAGGCTCAGGTGCCCGCCGCGCCCGGTGCGCGCCTGCGCCTGCAGCTGCGGCAGCACCGCGTCCAGCAGCAGCAGCGCGCCGTCGTAGTTCACGCGCATGTGGCGCTGCGCGACCTCGAGGTCGAAGCCGGTGGCGCGCATCGGCGAGTAGGTGGCGGCGCAGTACATCGCGAGGTCGATGCCGCCGTGCACGCGCACGATGTGCGCGGCGGCGTCGCGCACCGCATCGCGGTCGGTGGCGTCGAGCGCGATGGCGTCGGCGCGCGCATGCTCGGCGACGAAGGCGTCGAGCGCCGCCTGGCCGCGCGCCGAGACCACCACACGCGCACCGGCCGCGTGCAGCGCGCTCGCGGTGGCGCGGCCGATGCCGGTGGAGGCGCCCACCAGCCAGACGGTCTTGCCAGCCCAGCTGGAGATGCGGGGGTTCAGTGCCATCGCGATTCAGCCTCCGGGCTTGGTGAACGACAAGGTCACGTCGCCCAGGTGGAAGCCGAACTTGCTCATGCGCGCGCGGTTGAGCATCACGCGATCGTCCATCAGGTACATCCAGTCGTCGAACTGCACCTCGTAGACCTTGCCGTCCACCGGCAGCGACAGGGTGTAGGTCCAGTTCAGCGCGTTGCCGGCCGAGCGGCCCTCGGCCACGCCCACCACGTCGTCGGCGCGGCCGCTCCAGCGGCCGTTGCCCTCGTCGACGAGACGCCAGACGCGGCGCTCGGTCTTGCCGTCGCTGTAGGTGAAGCGTTCGTCCAGCGTGCCCTGGTTGCCGCTCCAGGTGCCGGTCATCTTCACCGTGAAGCGGCGCAGCACCTTGCCGGCGCGGTCGGTGAAGATGCCGTGCGCCAGCAGCTCGCCGTTGAAGTAGGTCTTCAGGTCCAGCAGCGGCTTCTCGGCGGCGTAGTCGGCGGGCGTGGGCGCCGACGCGCAAGCCGCCAGCAGGCCGGCCGCGGCAACCATCGGCAGCGCCAGGGCGATGCGGCGTTTCATCTCGGTGCTTCCTTCCGGATCCAGACCAGCCACAGCAGCACCGCGGCGCCGAGCTTGAGCGCGCAGGGCAGCAGGCAGTAGGCGAGCGTCAGCGCCTGCAGCGCCGTGGCGTCGCGCCCGCCCGGCGTGTAGCCGAAGGCCGCCAGCAGCGGCAGTGCCAGCCCGGCGGCCAGCGCGAGGTTGAGCTTGGTGGCGAAGTTCCACCAGCCGAAGTAGGCGCCTTCGCGCCGGCCGGCGTCGCCGGCGCGCTGGATCACCCCGGCCAGCAGCGCGCCGGGCAGCGTGAGGTCGGCGCCGAGCGCGATGCCGCTGGCGATGCAGACGGCGGTGTAGGCCGCCACGTCGCCGGCGCCGAGCGTGGCGGCCCAGACGAAGGTGGCCATCGCCAGCCCCATGCCCGCCAGCCAGCTCCGCGACAGGCCCAGGCGCTGCACCGCGCGCACCCACAGCGGCATCGACAGCGCGCCGGCCGCGAAGTAGCTGGCCAGGAACAGCGGCTCCTGCGCCGGCGCCTGCAGGCGGTCGCGGATGAAGAACAGCACCAGCGTGGCCGGCACCGCGCTGGCCACTCCGTTCAGCAGGTAGACGGCGAGCAGGCGGCGGAAGGCCGGCGTGCCCAGCGGTGCGCCCAGGCTGCCGCCGGCCGCGGCCTGCGCCACGGGCCGAGGCGCTGCCGCCAGCAGCCCCACGCCCAGCAGCAGCAGCAGCGCAAACACCGCACTCGTGACCGACAGCCCCGCGGTCGACGGCAGCACGCTGGCCACCAGCACGCCCACCAGCGCCAGACCTTCGCGCCACGAGACGACGCGCGCGCGCTGGTTTTCGTCGCCGCCCAGCCGCGCGCCCCAGGCCTGGTGCAGCACCGACAGCACGCTGTAGCCGAGATAGGTGGCAGCCAGCAGCGCGGCGCACCACACCAGCAGCGCAGGCGTCTCGCGCGCCGCCGCCGGCGGGAAGAAGAGCCCGCGGAAGCCGACGGCCACCACAAGCGCAGCCAGCGCCGCGGCCAGCAGCACGCGCGCGGAAGAGCGCGCGAACCAGCCGTCGACCCAGCGGCCGATCAACGGATCGGCCAGCGCGTCGAAGAGCCGCGCGCCCAGCAGCAGCGCGCCCAGCGTGGCCAGCGGCACGCCGAACTCGGCGGCGTAGTGGTTCGGCAGCACCACGTACAGCGGCAGCGCCACGAAGGCCAGCGGCAGCCCGAGCGCGCCGTACGGCAGGCCCTGGCGCCAACCGCCCTGCCAGGCTGCAGCCGGGGGGCTCACGGCTTGCCGCGCCCGAGCAGCGCTTCGCGCAGCGCCGGCTCGGAACTGCGTGGCGACAGCCAGATGCCGAAGAACAGGCGGGCGAACTCGGCTTCGCGCGGCTCGCCGCGGAAGCTGCCGTTGACGAAGAAGCGCGCGCCAACGCCCGGCACGTTGAGCCCGGTGATGCGGTCGCCGGCCTCCACGTCGGGGAACAGCTGCTTCATGTTGCCGAGCCAGCGTTCGGCGGTGAGCTCGGCGATCTCGCCCTGGCGCCGCATCTCCTTCAGCGAGCGCTCGGCGATCTGCTCGCCCTTCAGCCCGCGCGCGTACTGCAGCTCCAGCGCAAACGGCAGTGCGGCCCAGTCGGCGACGATGGGCTGTGCGCCCACCCACAGCCGCGCGTCGTAGATGTGCAGGCCCAGGAAGCGCATGCGCGCGCTGCCCTGCAGGCGCGCACCGGGCAGCTCGGCGTTCAGCTCCGCCGGCGCGCCGGCCGCGGCCGGCTGCGCGCGCAGCGCCAGCGGCGCCAGCGCCAGCCCGAGCAGCCACGCGCGGCGCCCGATCGTCACGCGGCGTCCCCGGTGCGGCGCAGCGTGAACTGCATGACGTCGGTGTTCCCGGTGTCGAAGGCGGCCTCGCAGTACGCCAGGTAGAACTCCCAGATGCGCAGGAAGCGCGTGTCGAAGCCCAGCCTCAGCACCTGCGCGTCCTGCGCAAGGAAGGCCGCGCGCCAGCGGCGCAGCGTCTCGGCGTAGTCGCGGCCGAAGGCGCACTCGTTCACCACCTCGAAGCCGGCCTTCGCGGCCTGCGCGCGGAACGCGCCGGGGCTGGGCAGCAGGCCGCCGGGGAAGATGTACTGCTGGATGAAGTCGGTGGAGCGCACGTAGCGCTCGAAGAGGTCGTCGCGGATCGTGATGGTCTGGATGCAGGCGCGGCCGCCCGGCTTCAGGTTGCGGTTCAGGGTGGCGAAGAAGCGGTCCCAGTACTCGCGGCCGACGGCCTCGAACATCTCGATCGACACCAGCGCGTCGTAGGGCGCGTCGGCCAGGTCGCGGTAGTCCTGCAGCCGCAGGTCCACCCCTTCGAGGCCTGCACCGGCCATGCGCTGCCGACCCCACGCCAGCTGCTCGGTGGACAGCGTGACGCCGGTGACCCGCGCGCCGAACTCGGCCGCCGCGCATTCGGCCAGCGCGCCCCAGCCGCAGCCGATCTCCAGCAGCCGCTGCCCGGGCTGCACGCCGCACTCGCGCAGTGCGCGCCGCACCTTGGCGCGCTGCGCGTCGGCCATCGGCCGCGCGAAGTCGCCTTCGAACAGCGCGCTGCTGTAGTTCATCGTCTCGTCCAGCCACAGGCGGTAGAACGGATTGCCGAGGTCGTAGTGGGCGTGGATGTTCTTGCGGCTGCCCTTGCGGGAGTTGCGGTTCAGCAGGTGGCGCACGCGGTGCAGCAGCGAGCCCCACCAGCTGCCGTAGATCACCGACTCCACGGCCTCGCGGTTGGCGATGAACAGCCTGAGCAGTGCAGCGAGGTCGGGGCTGGTCCAGCCGCCGTCGATGAAGGTTTCGGCAAAGCCGATGTCGCCGCTGCTGAGTGCGGCGCCGCAGACGCGCCAGTCGGCCAGCCGGATGGCGGCGCGCGGCTCGGTGCCGTCTCGTCCCGCAAAGCGGGCCTGCGTGCCGTCGGGCAGCTGCACGTCGAGCGTGCCGTGGCGCAGCTGCGCCAGCAGCCGGAAGACCGCGCGCGCCGCGGCCGGCGCGCCGCTGGGCAGGTTGAAGGACGCGGGGGAGGCGGCAGCGGCGGTCGATGTCGTCATGGCGAACGGGCGGCAATCAGCGCGAAGTGAAGGCTTGCGGCGGCGCGGGCTTGCTGATGAAGGGCACGCGCTTGAGCCAGAGTTTGAGAGCCTGCCAGTGGATGCGGGCCACCACGGTCAGGGTCATCAGCGGCATGCCGACGAAGGCCGCGCGCACGGCGGCCGGCGTCAGCGGCGCCAGGCGGCCGCCGAGGCTGGTCTCGAGCAGCACGCCCTCGTCGTCGTCGTGGTCGACACGCGCCAGCACGCGGTCGGCGCTGCGCATGAAGCGGAAGCGGTAGCGGCCCTGCACCTGGCAGAACGGCGACACATGGAACACCTTGCGTGCCACCTGCTCCGTGCCCCAGCGCAGCTGGGGCCCCGCGAGCAGGTAGCAGTGCCGTTCGCCGAAGGTGTTGTTGACCTCGGCCACGATGGCCGCGAGCGTGCCGTCGGCGCGTTCGCAGTACCAGAAGCTCACCGGCTTGAAGACATAGCCGAGCACGCGCGGGTAGGTCTGCAGCCAGACCTCGCCGCCGGCATCGTGCACGCCTTCGGCGGCCAGCAGCTCGTCGATCCAGGCCAGCGCGTCGCCCCGGCCGTCGCCGTGGTCGGCGTCGTGGAAGCTCACCAGGCCGCGCCGGTTGCGCACCAGCGCGCCATCGCCGTCGCGGCGCAGCGCACGCAGCGGCAGCATCAGGAACCAGGTGCGGTAGGCGAAGGTGTTTTCGCGCGGCCGCAGGCGCCGGTGCCGCACCTGGCCGATGCCGATCTGCGCGCCGTGGCCTGCCGTCATGCCGCCACCTGCGTGCTGCCGTGCTGCCAGCTGCGGCGCAGGCGCTCGACCACGTCCAGCGCCGACATCAGCCCGTCCTCGTGGAAGCCGTAGCGCGTCCAGGCGCCGCAGAACCACACGTGCGAGCGGCCCTGCAGCGCGGGCAGCTGCTGCTGCGCCTGGATCGCCGCCGCGTCGAACACCGGGTGGCTGTAGTCGTAGCTGCCGATCACGTCGGCCGGCGCGGGCGGATGCTCGGGGTCGGGGTTGAGCGTGACGATGACGGGCTGCTTCCAGGGCAGCGGCTGCAACCGGTTGATCAGGTAGTGCAGGCAGACGTTGGCGCGGTCGGCGCCGGCGGAACCCGTGGCCCGGGCGTAGTTCCAGGCCGCCCAGGCCTTGCGGCGGCTGGGCAGCACGCGTTCGTCGGTGTGCAGCACCGCTCGGTTGGGGTGGTAGCGCACGGCGCCCAGCACGCGGCGCTCGGCGTCGTCGGCATCGGCCAGCAGCGCCAGGCTCTGGTCGCTGTGGCAGGCCAGCACCACGTCGTCGAAGCGCTCGCTGGTGGCGTCGGTGGCCACCATCACGCCGGCGCTGCCCTGGCCGGGTGGCACGCGACGCACGCTGCGCACCGGGGTGTTCAGGCGCGCATCGGCGATGCGGTCCAGCATCTTCAGCACGTAGTGCCGGGCGCCGCCGCGCACGGTGCGCCACTGCGGCCGGTCGCTCAGCTGGATGAGGCCGTGGTTGTGGCAGAAGCGGATCAGCGTCGCGATCGGGAAGCGCAGCATCTGCTCGGCCGGGCAGCTCCAGATGCAGGCCACCATCGGCAGCAGGTACCAGTCGCGGAAGCTGGCGCCGAAACCGTGCTGGTCGAGGAAGTCGCCGACCGGCTGCGCCAGGTCGGCCTCGGCCTCGCGCAGCGCGATGCCGGTGGCCAGGCGGTTGAAGCGCACGATGTCCGCCAGCATGCGCAGGAAGCGCGGCCGCAGCAGGTTGTGGCGCTGCACGAAGACGCTGTCCAGGCTGGTGCCGCTCCATTCGAGGTCGTCATCGCGCGCCTGCACCGAGAACGACATGTCCGACGGCGCGGTCTCCACCTGCAGCTCGGCGAACAGCCGCACCAGGTTCGGGTAGGTGCGTTCGTTGAACACCAGGAAGCCGGTGTCGACGCCGTGGCGGATGCCGTCGATCGCCACATCCACCGTGTGCGTGTGGCCGCCGAAGTGGCGGCCGGCCTCGAACAGCGTCACCTGCGCTTCGCCGGCAAGGCGGTAGGCCGTCGCCAGGCCCGTGATCCCGGAGCCCACCACCGCCACGCGCTTCATCGGGCGGCCCCGCGCAAACGAACAGGGGCGCCGCGGCATGCGGCGCCCCTGGAGATAAAGACCGTCGTGCGGCGCCCCGGAGCGAACGAGGGAGGGAGGGAGGAGGAGGAGAGGAGCTCCGGGATTCCAGCCGGGGGACCCGAGAGTCCGCACGACAGTGAAACTGCTTCAGACACATACGCGGCAAGCGCAGTGCCCGGATGTATGGAAGCAGCCCGGGTGCTGAAAGTTCCGGCCGAATTGACAACAGACCGTAAAGAAGCGCGAAGCCAGCCCGCGTGCATGCGGGTGGTGCGGACTCTCGTGCACGAGCCGGTCATCGGGGAGTAAACTGTTTGGTCACGAACTGACCGCATGGTAATCCTCTGGTTCGTCGGTGCCGACCGATATCCAATGGGCGCGCTATGGTTTTGAGTGACGCAGCGCAATGATCAACCGTTGTCCAGTTCAATTGCCGGCTGGCTCGGTGGTGCCAAATCATCTGGCGAGCGAGCGTCGTCCCTTGTCCATGACAACCCACCCCTCCCTGACGTGAACACACGCTCACCGACACCCGCTCTGACGCTGTCCATCGCTGCGGTGGAGCGCGACACCGGCCTGTCCAAGGACACGTTGAGGGTGTGGGAAAGACGCTATGGCTTCCCGGCGCCGGCGCGCGACGAGATCGGCGAGCGCGCCTACACGCTGGACCAGGTGGACAAGCTGCGGCTGCTGAAGCGGCTGCTGGACGCCGGCCACCGGCCGGGCCGCGTGGTTCCCCTGCCCTTCGACGCCCTGCAGCAGCTCACGCGGCAGACCGTCGACCAGCCGGCGCGGGGCAGCGCGCCGGCGCTGGACTCCGACGAGCTGCGCGCGCTGCTCGCGCTGATCGGCGGCCACGACGCCGCCGCGCTGCGGGCCGGGCTGCAGCGTTGCCTGGGGCGGGCCGGCGTGGCGCGCTTCGTGACCGAGGTCGCGAGCCCGCTGAACACCGCGGTGGGCGACGCCTGGCTGCGCGGCCAGCTGCAGATCTTCGAGGAGCACCTGTACACGGAAGTGATGCAGGGCGTGCTGCGCCAGGCGATCGCCTCGGTGCCGGATGCCGCCCCCGGCGCGCGGCCGCGCGTGCTGCTGACCACCTTCCCCGGGGAGCCGCACGCGCTGGGCCTGCTGATGGCCGAGGCGCTGCTGCGGCTGGAGGGCTGCCCGTGCCTGTCGCTGGGCACGCAGACGCCGCTGTGGGACATCGTGCTGGCTGCCGGCGCGCTGCGCAGCGACATCGTCGCCGTCGGTTTCACCGGCTGCCTGAACCCGAACCAGGTGGTCGACAGCCTCACCGAGCTGAGGGCCAAGCTGCCGGCTGCGGTGCAGCTGTGGGCGGGCGGCAGCGCGCCGGTGCTGCACCGCCGGCGGGTCGAGGGTGTGCTGCCGTTGGCGAGTCTGGACGCCTTGGGTGCGGAAATGCAGCGCTGGCGCTCGCAGGCTCCCTAGAATCGCGCACCATGCCTGCGCCCAAGCCCATGCTCTACCCGGAACTCTTCAAACAGCTCGAAGCCGTGCGCTGGAACATGGACCAGGACATCCCCTGGGACCGCTTCGATGCCAGCCGCCTGAGCGAAGAGCAGGCGCAGACGATCAAGATGAACGCGATCACGGAATGGGCGGCGCTGCCGGCCACCGAGATGTTCCTGCGCGACAACCGCGAGGACAGCGACTTCAGCGCCTTCATGAGCGTGTGGTTCTTCGAGGAGCAGAAGCACAGCCTGGTGCTGATGGAGTACCTGCGCCGCTTCCGCCCCGACCTCGTGCCCACGGAAGAGGAACTGCACGCGATCCGCTTCGAGTTCGACCCCGCGCCCGCGCTCGAGACGCTGATGCTGCACTTCTGCGGCGAGATCCGCCTCAACCACTGGTACCGTCGCGCCGCCGAATGGCACACCGAGCCGGTGATCCAGGCCATCTACGAGACGCTGGCACGCGACGAGGCCCGCCACGGCGGCGCCTACCTGCGCTACATGAAGCGCGCGATGGGCAAGTTCGGCGACGAGGCGCGCGCCGCGTTCGCGAAGATCGGCGTGCTGATGGCCAGTGCCCGGCGCACCGCGCAGGCGCTGCACCCGACCAACCTGCACGTCAACGTCAAGCTGTTCCCCAGGGACACCATCCAGAGCCGCCTGCCCAACCCCGAGTGGCTGGAGCAGTGGCTGGACAAGCAGATCCAGTTCGACGCGGTGTGGGAGAACAAGGTCGTCGAGCGCATCCTGCACAACCTGAGCCTGCTGATGGAGCGCAGCTTCGCCAGCGTCCAGGAGCTCAACCGCTACCGCAAGGAAGTCACCGCGTCGCTGCAGGCGCGGCCGGCCGCGGCCGGTTGACGAGCCAGATCCCCGCGCACACCGCCGCCAGCGCGGTGGCCAGGCGCATCGTCATCGGCTCGTCGAGCAGCCCCACCCCCGCCAGCAGGCCGAACATCGGCGTCAGCAGCGTGAAGGCCGACAGCCGCGTCGCGGGGTAGTGCCGGACCAGCCAGAACCACACCAGGTAGCTGGCGAACGTCACCACGACGATCTGGAACAGCAGCACCGTCCAGCTCAGCGCCGACAGCGACGGCGGCACCGCCTCGCCGCGCAGCAGCGACGCCGCACCCAGCGCCAGCGCCGAGATGCCCAGCTGGTACAGCAGCGACTTCTCCGGGGTGGCGCTGCCGAGCGACGAGCCACGCATCACGAGCGTGGTGCAGCCCCACAGCACCGCGGCGGCGATGCCCAGGCTGTCGCCCAGCCACTGGCGCGGGCCGGCGGCCGGCCGCGAGAAGCCCTCGGCGAAGGCCCACACCACGCCGCCGAAGGCGACCAGCAGGCCCGTCACCTGCCACGCGTGCAGGCGCTCGCTGCGGCTGATCAGCGGCATGCCGGCGGCCACGACGAAGGGCGCCAGGTACAGGAACACCGCCATGCGCGAGGCCGTCGTGTGCTGCAGGCCGAGGAAGATGCAGCCGAACTCGGCGGCGAACAGCAGCCCGGCCAGCAGGCCGGCACGGCCGGTGCCGTCGGCGCGCAGCACGGCGATGCCGCGCACCCGACACCACAGCAGCAGCAGCAGCGCCGCGCCGAAGGAGCGCACGGCCGCCTGCAGCAGCGGCGGGATCTGCTGCAGCCCCACCTTGGTCGCCACCTGGCCCAGGCCCCAGATCGCGCAGCAGGCCACCAGCAGGCCCATCGCCAGCGCGTCGAGTTCGCTGCGCCGGTCCTGCATCAGACCGGCTCGGCCCGTGTGAGCGCCAGGGCCACGCCGGCGCATACCAGCCCGGCGAGCACGCCGCTGGCGTGGGCCACAGGCGCGGTGGCGATGTCGAAGCCGCCATCGCCGGGCCGCAGCGGCGCGCCCCAGGGCTCTTCGAGGGCCAGCTTGACGAGCAGGCCCACCAGGACCGCGCTGCCCAGCAGCCGGCGCGGGCCCAGTTCCTGGGTGACCAGCGCCAGCGCCGCCACCGCCACGCCGGCGTGCAGCACGCCCGAGAGCCCGCCGTAGTGCGCCAGCGCCGGCTGCACCAGCAGGCCCAGTTGCGTCAGCGGCCAGGCCGCCAGCCAGGCCAGCACGGCCGGCCAGGCCAGCCGGGCGGCATAACCGAAAGCGCCGACCACCAGCGCACCGGCCACGTTCGCGCCCAGGTGCAGCGGGCTCCAGTGCACGAAGGCGGCGCTGAACGCGCGCCAGGGCTCTGCGGCGGCCAGCGTCGGCTGCCAGTCGAGCAACGGCGCGGGCAGCAGGAACGCGACCACGGAGGCCGCGGCCAGCAGCGCCGCCAACGCGGCCCAGGCGCGCCCCGCGCGCTTCAACCGAACACCGCCCGCCACAGCGCCAGCACCGCGTCGCGCGCGCCGGCCAGGGTGTCGTCGGCTTCGAACTGGGTGGGCTTCTCGTCCAGGCGCGCGCGGTGCTGCGCGCGGCGCAGTTCGCGGTAGGCGTCGGCGGCGGCGCGGCCGACGCCGACGGGCAGCAGGCCGTGGTCCTCGGCACGCTGCAGCAGCGCGATGTTGCCGGCGTTGTCCAGCAGCGCCGCGTGCGCCGAGCCGTGCGCGAGCACGAGGTACTGCACCGCGAACTCCACGTCCATCATGCCGCCGGGGCTGTGCTTCACGTCGAAGCGGCCGGCCGGCACCGGCCGCGCGGCGCGCACCTTCTCGCGCATCGCGCGCACCTCGTCGCGCAGCGCGGCAGGGTCGCGCGCCGCGGTCAGCACGGCGCGGCGCGTGGCCTCGAAGCGGGGCGCCACGCGGGCGCAGCCGGCGGCAAAGCGCGCGCGCGTCAGTGCCTGGTGCTCCCAGGTCCAGGCGGTGTTGCTGCCGCGGCCGTCCTGGTAGCGCTCGAAGGCGTCGATGGAGGTGACGAGCAGCCCCGAGTTGCCGTTCGGCCTGAGCGCGGTGTCGATGTCGAACAGTTCGCCCGCGGCGGTGCGCAGCGTGAGCCAGGTGATCAGCTTGCGCACGAAGGCGGCGTAGACCTCCTGGGCCTGCTGCTTGTCCGCCTCGTCGCTGTCGTCGTAGACGAACACCACGTCGAGGTCGCCGCCGTAGCCGAGCTCCTTGCCGCCGAGCTTGCCGTAGGCGATGACAGCCAGGCCCGGGTCGGGCCGGTGCCGCTGCTTCAGCCGCGCCCAGGCCCAGCGAAGCGTGGTGTCCAGCAGCGTGTCGGCCAGCGCCGACAGGTCGTCGGCCACCTGTTCGACGGTCAGTGCCTTTTCGACGTCACGCACCAGGATGCGGAACACCTCGGCGTGATGGGCGTGGCGCAGCGTGTCGAGCAGCTTCTCCTCGTCGTCCTCGCCCGCGCGCTGCCAGGCCGCGACACGCTCGTCGAGGTCGGCCTGCAGCGCCGCGCGGTCGAAGCGCTGGTGCAGCAGGCGCTCGTCGGCCAGCTCGTCGATCACGCCGGGGTGGCGCATCAGGTACTGCATCGGCCAGCGCGCCAGGCCCAGCAGGCGCAGCAGCCGGCGGTGCACCTCGGGCCGTTCGAGCAGCAGTGCCAGGTAGCTCTCGCGGCGCAGCAGCGGCTCGAGCCAGTCGATGAAGCGCGTGGCGCCCTCGGCGGTGCAGGCCTCGCTCTGCAGCGCCAGCGCGGTCTTCTGCACCAGGCGGCCCAGGCGCAGCCGGCTTTCGTCGCGCAGCGCCTGCACGCGCGGCAGCGCGGCCAGCCCGCGCACGCGCTCGGCCAGCGCGGGCGGCAGGCGCTCGAGCAGCACGTCGCTGTCCACCGGCAGCGGGCCGGGCCCGCAGCCGCGGCACACCGTGCGGCCGTTGTCGGCCGGCGCCGAGCCCTGGCCTTCGCGCAGCAGCGCGTCGAACTCGGCGGCGACGAATTCGCGCACCTCCAGCAGCTCGTCGAGCATGCGGCACGAGGGCGGCCGGCTGCACGGCGAGCCCAGGCTCAGGCCCAGCCACACCAGGTCTTCGTCGGCGGCGGGCAGCAGGTGCGTCTGCTGGTCGTCCAGGTACTGGATGCGGTGCTCGACGCGGCGCAGGAAGGTGTAGGCCTGCGCCAGCCTGTCGGCGGTCTCGGCCTTCATCAGCCCGCGCGCCACCAGGCGCTGCAGGCCGCGCAGCGTGCTGCGGGTGCGGATCTCGGGGAACTGCCCGCCGCGCACCACCAGGATCAGCTGCACGATGAACTCGATCTCGCGGATGCCGCCGCGCGACAGCTTCACGTCGTTGGCGCGTTCGGGCCTTCCGGCGGCGCGGCGCTGGGCCTCGTCGCGGATCTTGCGGTGCAGCTGGCGCAGCCCCTCGAACACGCCGTAGTCGAGGTAGCGGCGGTAGACGAAGGGGGTCACCAGCGAACGCAGCGCCAGCGCCTGGCCGCTGTCCACCGCCACGCGCGGCGCCACCACGCGGCTCTTCAGCCAGGCGAAGCGCTCCCACTCGCGGCCCTGGACCTGGAAGTACTCCTCCAGCATCGCCAGGCTCACCACCGGCGGGCCCGAGTTGCCGTTGGGGCGCAGCGCCAGGTCGACGCGGAACACGAAGCCGTGTTCGGTGGTGTCGCCGATCAGCGCGTAGAGCCGCTTGGCGACGAAGCCGAAGTACTCGTGGTAGCTGCAGGGGCGCGGTCCGTCGGTGTGGCCCTCGTCGTCGTAGACGTAGATCAGGTCGATGTCCGACGAGACGTTGAGCTCGCGCGCGCCGAGCTTGCCCATGCCGACGATCCACAGGTCCATGCGGCGGCCGTCGGCCCGGCGTGGCACGCCGTGGCGCTCGTCGGCCTCGGCCTGGGCCTGCGCCAGCGCGAGCTCGAGCGTGGCCTCGGCCAGCGCCGTCATCGCGCCGGTGATCACCTCCAGCGGCGCACCCTGCTCCACGTCCAGCACCGCCAGCCGCTCGACCACCAGCTGGCGCGCGATGCGCAGCGCGGTGGCCAGCTCGTGCCCGCGCTGCTGCAGCCGCTGCACCAGCGCCGTGATGCCGGCGGCATCGGGCGCACCGGGTGGCAGCAGCGGCAGTTCGGCCGCATAGCGGCGGCGGATGCGCTGCACGAAGCGGCTGTGCGCAGCCGCCGCGAACGTGGCGTGGGGGGCCGTAAGACTCATCGGCGAAAGAACGACATCCCTCGGTTCGGGCAGCGCGGATTGTGGTCTGGACGGCTGCCCGGCGTGCGCGAGTGTCTTCCCGAACCCTAGCCCGAGGGGGCAGCCGGGGCTTGCGTGCAGGCTGCACGCGCCGCTCACAATGCCGCCATGACGAAGATCGCCGCCGTCCAGATGGTCTCCACGCCCGACTGGGCGCGCAACCGCGACGCCGCCGCGCGCGGGGTGCGGCAGGCGGCCGCGGCCGGTGCGCAGCTGGTGGCGCTGCCCGAGTACTTCTGCCTGCTGGGGCGCAAGGACACCGACAAGCTGGCGCTGGCGGAAGGCCCGGGCGACGGGCCGATCCAGGCCTTCCTGTCGGCGCTGGCGCAGGAGCTCGGCATCTGGCTGGTGGGCGGCACGCTGCCGCTGGCGGCCGGCGAAGGCCGGGTGCTGAACCGCTGCTGCGTCTTCGGCCCCGACGGCCGCGAGGCCGCGCACTACGACAAGATCCATCTCTTCGCCTTCGACAACGGCCGCGAGGCCTACGACGAAGGGCGCACGCTGGCAGCCGGCGGCACACCGGTGGCGCTGCAGGCCGGGCCTCTTCGCGTCGGCCTGTCGGTCTGCTACGACCTGCGCTTCCCCGAGCTCTACCGCGCGCTGATGCAGCCGCCCTGCGACGTGCTCGTCGTGCCCGCCGCCTTCACCTACACCACCGGCCGCGCGCACTGGGAACTGCTGCTGCGGGCGCGTGCGATCGAGAACCAGTGTTACGTGCTGGCACCGGCGCAGGGCGGCACGCACGAGAACGGACGGCGCACCTGGGGGCACAGCCTGATCGTCGACCCGTGGGGCGAGCTGCTGCAGGTGCTGCCCGAGGGCGAAGGCGTCGTGCTGGCGGACGTCGACGCCGCACGCCTGGCCCAGGTGCGCCAGCAGCTGCCGGCGCTGCAGCACCGGCGCCTGTGAGCGGGCTGGCCGACGAGATCCGCGCCGGCCTGGCGGCGCGGGCCGACGCCGCGCGGGCGCCGGCGATGCAGGCCTACATGAAGTCGGCCATGCCCTTCCTGGGCGTCGCGACGCCGGCGCGCCGCGCCTGGGTGAAGGAAGCGATGCAGGGCCGCGAGTGCGGCGACGCCGCGGCGCTGGGTGCGCTGATGCTCGCGCTGTGGCGCCCGGCCACGCACCGCGAGGAGCGCTACGCGGCGCTGGACCTGCTGCATCTGCCGCGCCACCGCAAGCTGCTCGGCCTGTCGCACCTGCCGGTGCTGCTGGAGATGCTCGACAGCGGCCGCTGGTGGGACTTCAACGACGAGATCTCCGGCCTCGCGCTGCCGCTGCTGCTGCAGCGCCACCCCGCCGAGATGAAGCCGTTGCTGCGCGAATGGGCGCGCGGCGACGCGCTCTGGCTGCGCCGCGCCGCGATGCTCGCGCAGCGGCGGCTCAAGGGCGACGCCTTCGACGCCGTGCTGCTCTATGACTGCATCCTGCCTTCGCTGCGGGGCGCCACGCCACTGGCCGGCGAATTCTTCATCACGAAGGGCATGGGCTGGGCGCTGCGCGAACGGGCCTACCGGGCGCCCGACGAGGTGCGCGCGTTCTGCCGCGAGTACGCGGAGCGGCTGTCGCCGCTCACCCGGCGCGAGGCGCTGCGCGTGATCGGCTCAGCGTGAGCCGAACATCATGCGCCGCGCGAACCAGCCCTTCACCGGCGGCAGCGCCTGCAGCGCCGCCAGGCCCAGGCCGCGCGCGGTGGCGGCGCCGGGCAGCTTCCAGGTGAAGCTGCGGGCCAGGAAGTCGGTGGTCGCGATGGTGCTCCAGCGGTCGGGCGCGCGCGCCCACTCGACGCGGCGCAGCGCGGCGTCGAGGTCGCTGGCGCCGCGCAGTGCCTGCACCAGCTCGTAGGCGTCGCGCAGCCCCAGGTTCAGGCCCTGGCCCGCGACCGGGTGCAGCGTCTGCGCCGCGTTGCCGATGCGCACCGTGCGCGCCTGCACCAGCGTGCGCTCGGCGTTGAGGCCGAGCGCGAAGGACTTCAGCGGCGTGACCGAGACGATGCGGCCCGCCGCCGCCGGGAAGATCGTGTTCAGCACCGCCAGCCGCTGCGCGTCGCTGAGCGGCTGCACCGGGTCGTCGCCGTTCGGCACGCACCACACCAGCGCCGCGCGTGGCGCGCCGTCGGCCCCGGGCAGCAGCGGCAGCAGCGCGGCCGGTCCGTGGCGCGTGAAGCGCTCGAAGGCCATGCCGGGCGTGCCGCCCTGCAGCGTGACGGTGCCGACCCAGGCGGTCTGGCCGTAGTCGCCGGCGACCGGCTTGCGCAGCTGCTCGCCGAACACGCCGCCCTCGGCGATGACCGCCAGGTCGAAGCGCTCGGCGATGCCGGCGTCGATCTCCACGCCGCCCGGCATCGCCTTCAGCGCCGCCACCGGCGTGCCGAAGCGCGTGTGCAGCCGCGCCGGCTGCTCGGCCGCCAGCTTCAGCCACTCGGCCTGCAACGGCGCCAGCAGCGCGCCGTAGCTCAGCACCGCACCGAGCTGCGGCACGCCGAGCTCGGTGGCACGCAGCCGCACCTCGGCGTCGGCAAAGCTCGGCGGCTGCTGCGAGACGTGGACCTCGGTGATCGGCATCGCCGCGCCGGCCGGCCAGGCATCCAGCCGCTCCAGGAAACGCACGCTGCCCAGCGACAGCGCCAGCGTGCGCGGATCGCCGGCCACGTCGCGCTCGAGCGGGCGGGCGTCGAACAGCGTCAGCTGCGCCTGCGGCAGCAGCCTTGCGGCGTGCAGGGCCAACGCCAGCCCCACCGGGCCGGCGCCCACCACCGCGATCTGCCAGGCTGTCCGATTCATGTGCATTCCAGAGTCCGCCGCGTATTATTCGCCGCGCCCGCACACCCCTTTTGCGGGGCTAGGAGATACCGGCCATGGCGCTGATGGACTTCATCAAGAAACAGTTCATCGACATCCTGGAATGGACCGAGGCCGGCGACGGCACGCTGGCCTTCCGCTACCCGATGGCGGGCAACGAGATCCAGTACGGCGGCAGCCTCACGGTGCGCGAGAGCCAGGCCGCGGTGTTCGTCAACGAAGGCAAGGTGGCCGACGTGTTCGGCCCCGGCATGTACAAGCTGACGACGCAGACGCTGCCGGTGCTGACCTACCTGAAGAACTGGGACAAGCTGTTCCAGTCGCCCTTCAAGAGCGACGTCTACTTCTTCAGCACGCGCCAGCAGCTCGACCGCCGCTGGGGCACCAGCCAGCCGATCACCATCCGCGACAAGGACTTCGGCGCGGTGCGCCTGCGTGCCTTCGGCAACTACGCGTTCCAGATCACCGACCCGAAGTTGTTCCACACGGCCGTCTCCGGCACGCGCGACCGCTACACGGTGGAGGACATCGACGGCCAGCTGCGCGGCCTGATGCTGCAGCACATCAGCGACGCGGTGGCGGCCAGCGGCATCCCGTTCCTGGACCTAGCGGCCAACCAGATCGAGTTCGCGAAGCAGCTGCAGGACGCCACCGCGCCCGAGTTCACGAAGCTGGGCCTGGCGCTGGTCTCGGTGACGGTGCAGAGCGTGAGCCTGCCCGAGGAGCTGCAGAAGATCCTCGACCAGAAGATCGGCATGGGCATGGTCGGCAACGACATGGGCAAGTTCATGCAGTACCAGACGGCGCAGGCCATCCCGAAGTTCGCCGAAGGCGGCGGGGCGGGCGGTGGCGGCGTGGCCGGCGACGCGATGGGCCTGGGCGCCGGTGTCGCACTGGGCCAGGTGATGGCGCAGCAGCTGGGCCAGGGCCTGCACGCGGCGCCCGCCGCTGCGCCGGCGGCGGCCGCGGGCATCAAGCCCGAAGAGGTGATGGCCACGCTGGAGAAGCTCGGCGACCTGAAGGCCAAGGGCATCCTCACCGACGAAGAGTTCAGCGCGAAGAAGGCCGAGCTGCTGAAGAAGCTCGTCTGATCACGCGCTAGGTGGCCACCACACAGCGCGCCTGGCGCGCGGCCTGCCCCAACTGCGGCGCGCCGGTCGAGTTCGCCTCGGCGGCCTCGGCCAGCGCCGTCTGCAGCTTCTGCCGCAGCACGCTGGTGCGCGACGGCGAGGCGCTGCGGCGCATCGGCGTCTCGTCCGAGCTGTTCGACGACCACAGCCCGCTGCAGCTGGGCGTGCGCGGCGTGCGCCAGGGCGTGGGCTTCATCCTCGTCGGCCGCTTGCAGTACGGCTACGCCGACGGCACGTGGAACGAGTGGCACGCGCTCTTCGACAACGGCCGCAGCGCCTGGCTGAGCGAGGACAACGGCGCCTACGTGATCGCGTTCGACGCGCCGGCGCCCGCCGACGCGCCGGCGCCGGCCACGCTGCGCGCCGGCCAGCGCGTGCTGGCCGACGGGCGCGCCTGGGACGTGGCCTCGGTCGTCAGCGCGCACCTCGTCGCCGCCCAGGGCGAGCTGCCGTCGCCGCCGAAGCTGCAGGGCGAGTTCACCGTCGTCGACCTGCGCAACAACGTCGGCGAGGTCGGCACGCTGGACGACAGCGATCCGAAGCGCACGGCCTGGTCGGTGGGCCGCGCGGTCACGCTGGCCGAACTGAAGCTGCAGGGCCTGAAGGAGACCAACGAGAAGACGCTGTCGGGCCGCGCGGTCGAGTGTCCGAGCTGCGGCACGGCGCTGGAGGTCAAGCTCGCCACCACGCAGAGCATCACCTGCCCGCAGTGCAAGGCGGTGGTGGACCTGTCCCAGGGCGTCGGCGGCGACCTGGCGCACTACGCGCAGAACAACTCGGGCACCGACGGCTTCGAGCCGCAGATCCCGCTCGGCCGCGAGGGCAAGCTCGCGCTCGACGGCCCGCCGATGGCGTGGCAGGCCGTGGGTTTCCTGGAGCGCTGCGACATTCCCGAGAGCGACGAGGACGAGACCACCTTCTGGCGCGAGTACCTGCTCTACAACCGCGAGGCCGGTTTCGCGTTCCTGGTCGACAGCAACGAAGGCTGGAGCTGGGTGCGGCCGATCACCGGCGTGCCGCAGGTGACCAAGAAGGGCGCGACCTGGCAGAACAAGGCCTACCGCAAGCGCTGGACCTACAGCGCCAAGGTCACCTGGGTGCAGGGCGAGTTCTACTGGCGCGTGCGGCGCGACGAGCGCGCGCTGGTGATCGACTACGAAGGCGAGGGCGCCGACGCGGCGCTGCGCCTGTCACGCGAGCAGACCGGGCAGGAGGTCACCTGGTCGGCCGGCCGCACGCTGGGCGCGGAGACGGTGGCCGACGCCTTCGCCATCCCGGCCGCGCAGCGCCGCGCGATGCAGCGCGACGCCGCACCGGCGGTCAACTTCAGCGGCAGCTGGAACGCCGGTGCCGGCAAGGTGGTCCTGATCGTCGTGGTGGTGCTGGTGCTGATGATCGTGCTGGCCAACTGCGAGGACAGCTGCGACGACACGCGGCGCGCCTTCGGCGAATCCAGCCTGGAGTACCAGCAGTGCCGCGCCAGCCGCGGCAGCGGCAGCAGCGGCGTGCGCACCGGCGGCGGCTCCTACGGGGGCTGGTCCAGCGGCGGTGGCGGCCACAAGTGAGCGATCAACAGCAAGCTAGCGAAGAAGGAGCACTGACATGATGGGTATCGAGTGGCTGAAGCCGGCCGTCTTCTTCGGCTCGCTGCTGTTCGCGCTGGTGGGCGTGTTCGTCTTCTGGCTGTGCTTCATCATCATCGACAAGCTCACGCCCTACGACCTGTGGGCCGAGATCGTCGAGAAGAAGAACACCGCGCTGGCGATCGTCGTCGGCTCGATGTGCATCGCCATTGGCATGATCGTGTCGGCTGCCGTGCACGGCTGAGGGCGCCGCTCAGCCGGCCAGCGGCAGCGCCAGGCGCAGCCGCGTGCCGCCGCGCGGGGCGGGCAGGGGCTGCAGGCTGCCGCCGTGCAGCTGCGCCACGCGCTGGGCGATGGCCAGGCCCAGGCCCCCGATGCCGCCGGTGCGGCGCGCCAGCGGTGGTTCGCGCAGCGGATGGCCCGCCACCAGCCGCGCGTGCACGTCGGCCGGCAGGCCGGGGCCGGCGTCGGCCACCACCACGCAGGCCTGGGCACCGTCCACCGCCAGGCTCACGGTCACCGGCCCACCCTGCGCGGCGTGCAGGCGCGCGTTCTCCAGCAGGTTGGCCAGCGCGCGCTCCACCAGCTGCAGGTCGCCGTCGATCTCGACCACGCCGGGCGCCGGCCCTTCCAGGCGCACCTCCGGCCCCGGCGCACCGCCGGCGGAGAGGGCGCGGTACTTGTCCACCGAGTCGGCCACCAGTTCGTCGAGCCGGAAGCGCTCGTGCTGCGCCACCTGCGCGGCCGACTGCAGCGTGGCCAGCTCGAACAGCTGCTGCAGCAGCCGGCGCAGCCGCTCGCTCTGCTGCAGCGCGGCGGCCACGTTGAGGCGCGGCGCCGCGCCGGCAGGCGCCTGCGCCAGCGCCTCGAGCTGGCCGTGCAGCGCCGTCAGGGGCGTGCGCAGGTCGTGCGCCACCGCGGCCATCGCTTCGCGGTGCGCGGCGGCCTGTTCGCGGTCGTGCCGCGCGTGGGCCTCGATGCGATCGGTCATCTCGGCGAAGACGCGGTCGAGCACGCGCAGTTCGTCCTCGTTGCCGGCATCGGCCGTCGGGGTGCCACCCGCGGGCTGGGCATAGGCGCGCATGCGGCCGGCCAGCTGGCGCAGCGGCCGCGTCAGGCGCCGCAGCGCCGCACCGCCCACCAGCAGCGCCAGCAGCAGCCCGCTGGCGGTGGCCCAGGCGATGCTGCGCCAGGTGGCGCCGTCGCCCAGTTCCAGCGCGGCGCGCAGGCGCGGCGCGCCGTCCAGCACCACGTACAGGTAGCCGGGCGGGCGCACGTCGCCGGCGCGCGGCGGGAAGGGGGCGGCGCTGAACAGCCGCCCCGCGCCGGAGCCCATCGGGTCGGTGCCGTGCAGCGGCAGCGGCGCGCCGGCGAAGAAGCGCTGCAGCGGCGCCAGGTCCACGTACCCGGTGCGCACCATTCCCGGCTCGCCGAGGTATTCGGCCACGCGGCCGTCGGCGTCCAGCAGGTACACCTGCACGCCGGGGTTCACGCCCATCAGCATCGCCAGCACGGCGTGCCGCGCGGCGCGCTCGGCTTCCGCCGGCGATCCGGCGGCCATCTGCGGCCAGTGCTGCACGATGTGCGCCGCCAGCTCGCGCGACACCGCCTGCAGCGCCGCCGCCTCGCGCTGCACCGCGTCGCGGTGGAAGCGCAGCGCGACGAAGCCGCCGTGCAGCAGCAGGGCCAGCAGCAGGGCCGCCAGCAGGCGCGCGGTGAAGCCGTGCAGCGGTCTCATGGCGGCAGCGCCGGCTCGAAGCGGTAGCCCACGCCCCACACCGTGACGATGTGGCGCGGCGCGCGCGGATCGGCTTCGATCTTGGCGCGCAGCCGGTTGATGTGCGAGTTGACGGTGTGCTCGTAGCCGTCGAAGCCGGGGCCCCACACGCGCCGCAGCAGCTCGTCGCGACCGAAGGCCCGCGAGGGCCGGCGCGCCAGGAACACCAGCAGCTCCAGTTCGCGCTGGGTCAGCGCCACCGTCGCGCCCTGGTCATCGGCGAGGCGCCGCTCGGCCACGTCGAGCCGGTAGCGGCCGAAGGTGATCGTTGGCGACGCGGCCGGCAGGCGCATCGCCTCCAGGCGGCGGAACAGCGCCCGCACGCGCGCCAGCAGCTCCAGCATCGAGAAGGGCTTGGCGAGGTAGTCGTCGGCCCCCAGCTCCAGGCCCAGCACGCGGTGCGCCTCGGCCGAGCGCGCGCTCAGCATGATCACCGGCACCGCCGGCTGCTGCTGGCGCAACAGGCGGCACAGGTCCCAGCCGTCGGCGCCGGGCAGCATCAGGTCCAGCAGCACCAGGTCCCACGGCGGCTGCGGCTGCCGCAGCAGCTCGTGCGCCCGCGCGCCGTCGGCCTCGTGCTGCAGGCGGTAGCCGGCCTGCTCCAGGTGCAGGCGCAGCGCCTGGGCGATGGCCGTGTCGTCCTCGACGAGAAGGATGCGTTCGTGCATGCGGCGCGCGGCGGCCGTGGAGCCGCCGCCCGGCGCTCGGTCGTGCCGCCGGGGCGCTTCTTACAGCGCGGGGTCGCCGCCGCCGGTGGCGCGTCGCGCGCGCAGCGCCAGCACGCCCATGCCGGCCAGCAGCAGGGCGATCGGCGCCGGCTCGGGCACGGCGCTGGCGCTGAAGCTGATGCGGTAGATCTCGGTGGATGCCGCCAGCCCGCTGGTGAACACGTAGCCGGCCCCGGTGGTGAGGCCGTTGAAGGCGGCCAGCTCGGCGAAGTTCAGCGCCACCACGGAGTTCTGCGGCGCGAACAGGTCGTTGTTGCCGACGAAGGCCGCGGCCGCCGGGTCGAAGACCTCGTGGCCGGCGTCCCAGATGTCGCTGGCGCGCTGGACGATGGAGCCGAGCGCCAGCTGCCCGGAGGCGTCGAACAGGCGGAAGGCGGTGGGGCTGTCGTTGCCGATGAAGAAGTCGTTGCTCGGCACCACCATCGAGGCGAAGCTGAAGTACGGGTTCTGCGCCGGATCGACCGTCAGCGTCAGCGTGGCCGTGGCGCCGGCGAGCAGCAGGCCGCCCACCGTGCCGCGCACGGCGGTGGGGTCGGCGGCGGCGAACGCGGGTTGCCAGGCGGCGCCGCTGCCGCCTTCGGCCACCGAGACGATGGGCGCGCCCGCGGCGCCGCCGAGGTCGAACGAGTCGAAGACGCCGCTGTGCACGCCCACGTGCAGCGGCGCGAACGCGATGCCGCTCGCCGGCGCCAGGTTCTGGACGGTGATGGTGAGCTGCTGCGGCGTGGCCTGCGCGCCGGCGGCGGCGGCCAGCGCCAGCAGGCCGGCGGCCAGGCGGCCTGCGGGAAGGTGTCGGGACATGGCGGGTGCTCCTCGGTGGTTCGGTCGCACGGCCGCCTTCGGCCGCGCGTGCCGCCACGGTAGGCGGCCACGGTCACCGGGTCTTCGCGTCATCCTCACGGCGCCGTGATCTGGCGCCGGAGCGGGTGTCCCGCCTCAGTCGGCGGTGAGCACGACCTGCAGCTCGAAGGTCGACGCCTTGCCGCTGCCTTCGAAGCGCCACTGGTTCAGCGCGCTGACCACCGACGCGTTCAGGATGCGCGCCGACGTCGGCTGCGTCTCGACGATGGCCACCTCGGTGACGGCGCCGCCGCCGTCCACCGTCACGCGGGCCTTCAGCACGCCCTTCTCGACGCCCTTGCGCGTGGCCTCGGCGGGGAACTCGGGCGGCACCTTCTTCAGGATCTTGGGCGCCGGGTCGGCGTGGGCCGGCGCGGCCGGCAGCAGGGTCATCGTCGCGACGGCCAGCAGGGCGGCGGCCAGGGGCAGGTTCTTCATGGTCGGTTTCCTCGTGGAAGGGTCGGGCGTTGGCGGGGTGCGGATCAGGTCTGCTGGGGCTGCGGCAGGCGGAAGAACTCCACCGTCTCCACGAGCTTGCGGGCGTGGCCCTTGAGCGAATCGGCGGTGGAGGCGATCTGCTCCACCAGCGCGGCGTTCTGCTGCGTCGACTGGTCGAGCTCGCTGACGCTGCCGTTCACGGAGACCATGCCGGTCTCCTGCTCGTGGCTGGCGGTGGACACCTCCTCCACCAGCTGGCGCACGGCCATCACCTCCTCGACGATGCCCTTGATGCGCTGGCCCACCTCGCTCACGGTGGCGGTGCCGTCGGCCACGCGTTCGGCCGAGTCGTCGATCAGCGTCTTGATCTCGCGCGCCGCGCCGGAGGCGCGGGCGGCCAGCGAGCGCACCTCGGTGGCGACGACCGCGAAGCCGCGGCCCTGTTCGCCGGCACGCGCGGCCTCGACCGCGGCGTTCAGCGCCAGGATGTTGGTCTGGAACGCGATGCCGTCGATGACGCCGATGATGTCCTTGATGCGCGCGCTGGAGCTCGAGATGCGGGTCATCGTCTCGACCAGCTTCTCCACCGTGGCGCCGCCTTCCACCACCGCGTCGCGGGCACGCGTGGCCACGGCCGAGGCTTCGCGCGACTTCGCGCTGCTGCCGGCCACGGTGGCGGAGATCTGCTCCATCGCGGAGGCCGTCTGCTGCAGGCTGCCGGCCGAACGCTCGGTGCGCGAGGACAGCTCGGCGTTGCCGTTGGCCAGTTCGTCGGAGCTGGCGGCGACGTCGCGCGCCGAGCGCAGCACGTCCTCGATCACGCCCAGCAGGTGCTGCTGCATCCCGCCCATCGCGCGCAGCAGTTCGCCGATCTCGTCGCGGGCGTCGGTGTCGATGCGGGTGGCCAGGTCGCCGGCCTTGATCTGCTCGGCGGCCTGCATCGCGCGGCGCAGCGGGGCGGTGATCGAGCGGCCGATGGCGACCGCGGCGAACACCGCCAGCAGCAGGCCGCTGCCGCCCAGCACGACCATCGCGATCACCGTGTTGCGCGCCATGCCGCTGCCGGCTTCGGCGCGGGCGTCGGCCTGCGCCTTGATGGCCAGCGTCAGCTCGCCCAGGCTCTTCTCGTAGGCGGCCTGCACCGGGCGCAGCTCGATCAGCAGCGCGCTCTTGGTGTCGTCGGGATTGCCGCCTTCCTGCGTGGTGAGGAACTTCTGCACCGCCTTCGCGAAGTCGGCGTGCGCGGTGGACACCGCTGTCAACAGCGGCGCGTTGGCGTCGCCGCTGGCGAGCTGCCTGACCCTGGGCAGCAGCTCGTCGGTTTCCTTCAGCGCGTCGGCCACGGCGGCACGCTGCTTCTTGATCTGGCCGGCGCTGTCGACGATCAGCAGCTCGCGGCTGGCGCGCGCGATGGTGGCGGCGCGCTGCTGCAGGTCGGCCGCCGAGCGGATCAGCACCAGGTCGACGCTGGCGGTGGTGCCGAGGTCGCGGGCCAGCGAATTGGCACTCAGTGCGCCATAGCCGCACAGGGCCACCAGCAGCAGGATCAGCACGCCGAAGGCCAGGCCCAGGCGCACCCCGATACGGAGGTTGGAAAGGAACTTCAAGGCACGCACTCCTCTGCCGCGCTGTTCGTACAACACATGGGCGGTAACGCCCTTCGAACAGGCTTATCGGCAGCCGGCCTGCGGCGCTGTAGGGAAAACTGGACGGGAAGGGGCGTGCTTTCCTGACCTGCCGGCTCAGCTGTAGGTCACCCAGGCGGCGCGCTCGGCACCGTCGAGGTGCGGCAGGTGGTTGAAGCTCTGCAGCATGTGTCGCTTGGGGGTGAACGCGAACTCCGTCAGCGCGCTGTTGCGGATGCGCATGTTCAGCTCGACCATGGTTGCCGGCGGCGTGCCCAGCACGTGGTGCACCGCGGTGGCGATGGGGCCGCCGCTGCTCACCAGCAGCACGTCCTGCTCGTGCGTGGTGCGCACGTGGTCCAGCGCGGCGGCCACGCCGGCCGTGAAATCCGCCCAGCCCGGCATGCCTTCGGGCCGGGTCTCCCCGGCCATCCAGCGCGCCAGCGCCTCGCGCAGCAGGCGGAAGTGGGCGCGGTACTGCTCGGGCGAGGTCGGCGCGGCCAGCGGGCCGGGGTGCACGGTGCGCAGCAGCGCGTCGCTGTCGTATTCGTTCAGGCCGGGCCAGGCCAGCGCTTCGGGCAGGCCGCCGCCCATCCCTTCGGCGATGCCGGCCAGCGACTGCACATGGCGCTTCAGGGTGCCGCGCAGCACGGCCTCGAACCGCACGCCGCGGACCGCGAACCACTCGCCCAGCGCGCGGCACTGGCGCGTGCCGAGGTCGCTCAACTGGTCATAGTCGGCCGCGCCGAAGCTGGCCTGGCCGTGACGCACGAGGTACAGCGTTCCCATGGAGGGCATTGTGGCCAGCGTCGCCGCGCGCCGCTGTCGCCGCGGCGACCGGCCGGCGCATCCGCACGCTGCGTTAGTCTCGCCGCATGGCCGCCGTGGCACCGCCCTCCTCCGAACCCGACGAACGCCCCGCGGTGTCGCCGGCCGAGCTGGCGCTGCTGGTGTCGGTGTTCGTGGTCGCCGCCTGCGGCCTGGTCTACGAACTGGCCGCCGGCGCGATGGCGAGCTGGCTGCTCGGCGACTCGGTGCTGCAGTTCTCCACCGTCATCGGCACCTACCTGTTCGCGATGGGGCTGGGCTCCTGGGCCAGCCGGCTGGTGCAGCGTCAGCTGGTGGCGCAGTTCCTGCGCATCGAGCTGCTGGTGGGGCTCATCGGCGGTTTGATGCCGGCGGTGCTGTTCGCCGCGCACGGCAGCCTGCCGGCGCACGCCGCGGCGCCGTTCCGCGTGCTGCTGTACGGGCTGGTGGGGCTGGTGGGTGCGCTGGTGGGCCTGGAGATCCCGCTCGTGATGCGCATCCTGAAGGCGCACTTCGCGCCGCGCTGGGCGCTGTCGGAGCTGGTGTCGCAGGTGCTCACCTTCGACTACCTGGGCGCGCTGGTCGTCGCGGTGGCCTTCCCGCTGCTGTTCGTGCCGCACCTGGGGCTGGTGCGCACCGGCATCTTCTTCGGCCTGCTGAATGCCGCGGTGGCGGTGTGGGCGCTGTTCGTGTTCCGCGCCGAGCTGCGGCGCTTCGGCGCGCATGCCGCATCGTGCGCGGTGGTGGTGGGTGTGCTGGTGCTGGCGATGGCCGGTGCCGAGCGCCTCAGCACCTGGGCCGAGGACCGCTTCTACGGCGACGACATCGTGCTGCGCGAGACCAGTCCCTACCAGCGCGTGGTGGTCACGGCCGGCGCCGGTGGCGTGCGCCTGTTCCTGAACGGCAACCTGCAGTTCCACAGCCGCGACGAGTACCGCTACCACGAGACGCTGGTGCATCCGGTGATGTCCGCCTACGCCGCGCAGGCCGCACCGCGCCGCGTGCTGGTGCTGGGCGGCGGCGACGGCATGGCGGTGCGCGAGGTGCTGAAGTACCCGGGCGTCGAACAGGTCACGCTGGTGGAGCTGGACCCGCAGATGACGCGCCTGTTCACCGACGACGCGCGCCTGAGCGCGCTCAACGCCGGTTCGCTGTCGAACCCGAAGCTGCGCATCGTCAACGCCGACGCCTACGCCTGGCTGGAGAGCAGCACCGAGAGCTTCGACATCGTGATCGTCGACTTCCCCGATCCCACCAACTTCGCGATCGGCAAGCTCTACACCACCACGTTCTACCAGCGCGTCGACCAGGTGCTGGCGGCGGGCGGCTGGATGGTGGTGCAGACGACCTCGCCGCTGGTCGCCCGGCGCAGCTTCTGGACCGTGGTGTCCACGCTGGAAGCGGTGGGCCTGGCCACCACGCCGCTGCACGTGCACGTGCCGAGCTTCGGCGAGTGGGGCTTCGTGATCGCCGGCCGGCGTCCGTGGCAGCCGCCGGCGGCGCTGCCGGCCGGCCTGCGCTTCCTCACCGTCGAAGGCCTGCCGGCGCTGCAGCAGTTCCCGCCCGACATGGCGCGCGTGGCGGCGCCGCCCAACCGCCTCAGCAACCAGGTGCTCGTCAGCACCTTCGAAGAGGAATGGGGCCGGGTGAGCCGTTGACGGGCCCGCGCCGACGCACGGTGCTGGCCGGTGCCGCGGCGCTGGCGGCCTGTGGCCGCGACGCGCCCGGGCCGCCGCCGGCGGCCTGGGTCGGCGCCCGGCACGAGCGCGGTCACCGGCTGCGCCAGGCCGCGCCGCTGCCGGAGGCGGCCACGGCCATGCAGCGCCGCGCCGGCGTGCTGGTGCTGGGCGGCGGCATCGCCGGGCTGGCCGCCGCGCGGGCGCTGGCGCGGCGTGGCATCGACGACGTGCAGCTGCTCGAGCTGGAGGACGAAGCCGGCGGCAACAGCCGCGGCCATGCGATGGGCGGCATCGGCTGCCCGCTCGGTGCGCACTACCTGCCGCTGCCGGGGCCCGAGGCGCACGAGGTGGCCGAGTGGCTGCACGAGATCGGCCTGCTGAAGACCGCGCACGGCCGCACCGTGCCCGACGAGCGCCACCTCTGCCACAGCCCGCAGGAGCGGCTCTTCGTCGATGGCGCCTGGGCCGAGGGCCTGCTGCCGCCGGTGGATCCGGGCAGCGACGCCGCGCGCCAGATGCAGGCCTTCGGGCGCCGCATCGCCGAACTCCACCGCAGCGGCGCGTTCACGCTGCCGGCGCACCGCGGCCAACGCACCGCCGAGGCCGCGGCGCTGAACGCGCAGACCTTCGCGCAGTGGCTCGATGCCCAGGGCCTGCGCGACCCGCGCCTGCGCTGGTACCTCGACTACTGCTGCCGCGACGACTACGGCGCCGCCGCCGACGGCGTCAGCGCCCGCGCCGGCGTGCACTACTTCGCCAGCCGCCACGGCTTCCACGCGCCGGGCGACGAGCCGGCGGCCGAACGCGAGGGCCTGTTCACCTGGCCCGAGGGCAACGCGTGGCTGGCGCGCCGGCTGGCCGCGCCCTTCGCCAGCAGCGGCCGGCTGCACACCGGCCGCACCGTGCTGCGCGTCGCGGAGCGGCGGCACGAGGTGCAGGTGCTGGCCTGGGACGAGCAGGGCGGGCAGGCGGAGGCGTGGACCGCACGCGCGGCGGTGCTGGCGCTGCCGCTGTTCATCGCGGGGCGCATCGTCGAGTCCCCGTCCGCAGCGCTGCAGCAGGCGGCCGCGCTGCTGGGCTACGCGCCCTGGCTGGTGGCCAACCTGCAGCTGGACGCGCCGCTGCTGGCGCGCGCCGGGGCGCCGCCGTCGTGGGACAACGTGATCTACGGCAGCAGCGGACTCGGTTATGTCGACGCGATGCACCAGAGCCTGAACGCGGTGCCCGGCGCCACCGTGCTGACGGCCTACCGCGCCCTGCCTCGCGCCGAACGTGGCGCGCTGCTGGCCGGCGACGCCGCGACCTGGGCCGCCCGCGTGCTGGCGGACCTGGCCACGGTGCACCCGGACATCGGCCGCCGCACGCAGCGCGTGGACCTGATGCGCTGGGGCCATGCGATGGCGATTCCGGCGCCCGGCGTGATGCAGCACCCGGTGCTGGCCGCGCTGCGCGCCTCGCGCGGACGGCTGCGGTTTGCGCATGCCGACCTGGCCGGCTGCTCGGTGTTCGAGGAGTCCTTCACGGCCGGGTGCGAAGCCGGGGCCGGTCTAGAGAGCTTCGTCTGACTTTTCACGAGCGGCGATTGCTGCGGTGCGTCAAAATCAGGGTTAACCCTAAACGACAAACCGGAGACCTCTCATGTCCGCCGTCACCTCCATGACCTTCGGCCGCCCCGCGCGGTTCGACCTCCCGAACCTGCTGGCCCGCGTGGCCGCCGCGCTGATGGCGCTGCCGGTGCGCCTGGACGCCTGGCTCGAGCGCCGCGAGCAGGCGCGCATGAGCGTCGACGACGTGCTGGCGCTGGCCCGCTGCGTCGAATCCAGCGACCCCGGGATGGCCGCCGACCTGCGCGGCGCCGCGGCGCGCGCCAACGGCTGACGCTGCAGCTTTCCCGCCCGGCTCAGGGCATGCGGTAGTCGGCCTGGCTCATGCGGTCCACGCCGCACTCGAGCGTCTTCACCCACTCGATGAAGGCCGGCACGGCGTCGCCGATCAGCGGCGCGCCGTGCTGCGGCACCAGCATGCGGATCGGCAGCTGGGCGGCCATCTGCGCCCACAGCTTCAGGATGCGTCCGCTCGCCATGTAGCGGCGGTGGAACGGTTCCATCAGCGGCAGCGCGTCGGCCAGCCGTGAGATCGGCTTGCGCGGGTCGCCCCCGAGCGTGACGCCCAGGTCACCCGAGAACAGGATGCCCGAGGCCGGGTCCCAGAAGTGGAAGTTGCCCTCGGCGTGCAGGAAGTGCGCCGGCAGCGCGGTGATCGTGCAGCCGCCCACCTTGATGTGCATGCCGGCGTCGGGGATGCCGACGATGCGGCCCTCGGTCTTGCCGGGCTTGCAGAAGTGCGGCGCGAAGCGCTCCCACAGCGTGCTGATGTAGAGCCTGGCCGGCGTGCCCGTCATCCAGCGGTCGAGCGCCGCGATGATGTCCGGGTCGGCGTGCGAGGCCAGGATCGACGACAGCCGGCTCGGCGGGAAGTGCTTCTGCATCCCCAGCACGAGCTCGTTGTAGGCGAGGTTGCCGCCGGGGTCGATCACCGCGCCGGTGTCGCCGTCGACCACCAGGAACTGGTTGGCCTGCACCGCCGAGCCGCCGTCGCCGCCGAGGTCGGTGAACATCAGGCACTGGTGGCGGCCGTTGTTGAAGAGCTCGATCGGCATGGGCGGTGGGCGCGACGCGCAGGCTGGGCAGGGGCGCGACTTTAGGCGGGCGTTCGCGCGCCGGGTTTGATACCGCGCAACTCCTCCGCTAGCCGTACCGTTGCCCGGGTCCCGGGTCCGACCTTCGGCGTGCATAAGGTCATGCGGGGATCGTCTTTGCCTGCCCGGAGCGGCGGCGCTAGTCTCGCCGGTTCGTCGAACGCGGAAACGAAGGACCCAGCCCATGCCCGGCACTTTCAACGACAACTCGCTGTCCATCGGACGCACGCCGCTCGTGCGGCTCAACCGCGTCACCGACGGCGCGCCGGCCACCGTGCTGGCCAAGATCGAGGGCCGCAACCCGGCCTACAGCGTGAAGTGCCGCATCGGCGCCGCGATGATCTGGGACGCCGAGAAGCGCGGCCTGCTCGGCGCGGGCCGCGAGATCGTCGAGCCCACCAGCGGCAACACCGGCATCGCGCTGGCCTTCGTGGCCGCCGCACGCGGCATTCCCATCACGCTGACGATGCCCGAGACCATGAGCATCGAGCGCCGCAAGCTGCTGCTGGCCTACGGCGCGAAGCTGGTGCTCACCGAGGGCGCCAAGGGCATGAAGGGGGCGATCGCCAAGGCCGAGGAGATCGCCGCCAGCGACCCCAAGTACCTGCTGCTGCAGCAGTTCAAGAACCCCGCCAACCCGGCGATCCACGAGGCCACCACCGGCCCCGAGATCTGGGACGACACCGAAGGCCGCATCGACGTGCTGGTCAGCGGCGTGGGCACCGGCGGCACCATCACCGGCGTCTCGCGCTACATCAAGAAGACGCGCGGCAAGGCCATCGTCTCGGTGGCGGTGGAGCCCACCGCGAGCCCGGTGCTGAGCCAGGCGCGCGCCGGCCAGGAGATCAAGCCGGCGCCGCACAAGATCCAGGGCATCGGCGCGGGCTTCGTGCCCGACGTGCTGGACCTGTCGCTGGTCGATGCGATCGAGACCGTCAGCAACGAGGACGCGGTGCTGTACGCGCGGCGCCTGGCGCGCGAGGAGGGCATCCTCGCCGGCATCTCCTGCGGTGCCGCGGTGGCCGCGGCGGTGCGCGTGGCGCGCCGGAGCGAACACGCCGGCAAGACGATCGTCGTGGTGCTGCCCGATTCCGGAGAACGGTACCTGAGCAGCGTGCTGTTCGAGGGCCTCTTCGACGCCAGCGGACAGGCCCTGCCGGCCTGACCGGCTCTCGGCAATAGTTGGCAGGTGGCGCCGCGGCCGCGGCGCCGGCGTTTCAGCTTCGGCCGGTGCTGCGCGATAACCGTGCAGCCATGCCGCCGCAGCACTCCTTCGACATCTCATCCCTACGCAGCGGCATCCGCGGCATGTACGCGTCCGCCGACCGCATGGCGGCGCGCGTGCGTGGCGCCCACCTGGCCGAGGTTTCGCGCCTGACGCCGGCGGCGATGGCCGCCAACGTGGTCAGCGCCGCGCTGGTGCTGTGGACCTTCGGCGCCGAGCGGCCCACCGGCCTGTGGATCTGGTGGGCGGTGCTGATGCTGACCACCGGCGTCGCGATGCTCGGCTGGCGCCGCCAGCGCGGCCGCGGCACCGAGACCGCCTCGATCCGCTCGGTGCACCGCGCCACCACCCACGCGGCCCTGCTGGCCGGCGTGTGGGCGGTGCTGCCGCTCACCTGGTTTGCCGCGATGGCGCCGGTGCAGCAGCTCGTGATCGCCACGCTGTTCACCGGCATGCTGGGCGCCGGCACGTTCATGCTGAGCCCGCTGCCGCTGGCGGCGCTGGCCTACGCGGGCGTCTACACCGTGTCCTCGCTGGGGGCCCTGCTGCTGACGCGCGAGCCGATGTACCTGGGCGTCGTCGTGCTGCTGGCTTTCTATTCGTCGGTGACGGTGCTGGGGTCGCTGTCGATGTGGCGCAAGGCCACCGCGCTGCTGATGTCGCAGGCCCGGGCGCTGGGGCAGGAGCAGATGCTGGCCGTGCTGCTGCACGACTTCGAGCAGCAGGCCGGCGAAGCGCTGTGGGAGACCGGCGCCGACGGCCGGCTGAACCACGTCTCGCAGCGCCTGGCCGAACTGCTGAACCTGGACGTCGCCGAGGCGCGCAGCCGCCCGCTGCTGGCGCTGCTGGCCGAGCGCTGCAGCGAGGGCGTGCCGGCGCTGCAGCGGGCCTTCGACGCCGGCCGGCCGTTCCGCGAGATGACGCTGCAGCGCCCGTCGTCCGACGGCGTGCGGCGCCTGGCGATGAACGGCAAGCGGCTGGTCGACGACACCGGCCGCACGCTGGGCTGGCGCGGCGTGCTGTCCGACGTCAGCGCCAAGGTGGAGGCCGAGCACAGCCTGTGGCAGCTGGCGCACACCGACTCGCTCACGGGCCTGGCCAACCGCTTCACGCTGCGCGACGGCCTGGCGCAGGTGCTGCGCGACGCCGAGCGCGGCGCGGCGCTGCTGATGCTGGACCTGGACCACTTCAAGACCGTCAACGACACGCTGGGGCACAGCGTCGGCGACGAGCTGCTGCAGGCGGTGGCCCAGCGCCTGCGCGCCTGCGTGCGCCCCGGCGACCTGGTGGCGCGGCTGGGCGGGGACGAGTTCGCGGTGCTGATGACGCACTCCGGCGAGACCGGCGCCGCCGACGCGCTGGCGCGCCGCCTGGTGGATGCGCTGCAGCAGCCGCTGGAGCTGCACGGCCGGCGCCTGCGCATCGGCGGCAGCGTCGGGGTGGCGCTGCGCGTGGAGCCCGGCGTGGGTGTCGACGAATGGCTGATCCAGGCCGACACCGCGCTCTATGCCGCCAAGGAGGCCGGCCGCGGCCAGCACGTGGTCTACGAGATGGCGCTGGGCGAACGCAGCCGGCGCCGCGCCGGCATCGAGGCCGGGCTGCGCCAGGCCATCGAGAAGAACCAGCTCGCGCTGCACTGGCAGCCCAAGGTCGACATCGGCAGCTGGGAGGTGGTGGGCGCCGAGGCGCTGATGCGCTGGCAGCACCCCGAGCTGGGCACGGTGTCGCCGGCCGAGTTCATCGCGGTGGCCGAGAGCAGCGGGCTGATCGACGAGCTGGGCAACTGGGCGCTGCAGGAGGCCTGCAGCGCCGCGGCGGGCCCGCTGGCAGGGCTGGTGGTGTCGGTCAACGTCTCGCCCTCGCAGCTGCGCGACGGCCAGTTCCCGGACCGCGTGCGCCACGCGCTGCGCCGCTGGGGGCTGGAGCCGGCGCGCCTGGAGCTGGAGATCACCGAGTCGGTGTTCATCGACGACGCCGTCGGCGTGCTGGAGCAGCTGCACGCGCTGCGCGGCCTGGGCGTGCGCATCGCGCTCGACGACTTCGGCACCGGCTACTCGTCGCTGGCCTACCTGCGCCGCTTCCCCTTCGACACGCTGAAGATCGACCGCGCCTTCGTCAACGAGGTGCTGCTGCGGCGCGACGCGCGCGCCATCGTGCAGACCATCGCGCAGCTTGCGGTGGCCTTGGGCATGCGCACCGTCTGCGAAGGGGTGGAGACGCAGCAGCAGCTGGCCGCCGTGGCGCAGGCCGGCTGCGACGAGGTGCAGGGCTACCTGGTCTCGGCGCCGCGCACGCTGTCCGATTTCGTCCGCCTGCAGCGCGGCTGGCGCAGCGTGTCGCCGCTGGCCGCTCGACTGCACTGAGGTCTTCTCTTCCCGCGTTGTATATTCAAGTACACAACGCGAGGAGCCGACGATGTCGAGACGGGCTTGGCTGGCCGGGCTGCTGCTGCTCGTGCCGGCGGTGCAGGCCGCCGAGGTACAGGTGGCCGTGGCCGCCAACTTCGCCGCCCCGATGGAGCGGCTGGCCGGCGCCTTCGCCGCCGCCACCGGCCATGCGCTGAAGACGTCCAGCGGCGCCACCGGCAAGTTCCATTCGCAGATCCGGGCCGGCGCGCCCTTCGAGGTGCTGCTGGCGGCCGACGACGAGACACCGCGCCGCCTGGTCGAGGAAGGCCACGCGGTGGCCGGCACCGCGTTCACCTACGCGATCGGCCGCCTGGTGCTGTGGAGCGCCCAGCCGGGCCTGGTCGACGAACAGGGTGCGGTGCTGGCGGGCGGCGGCTTCGGCAAGCTGGCGATCGCGAACCCCAAGGTGGCGCCGTACGGCGCGGCGGCCATGCAGGTGCTGAAGGCACGCGGCCTGGCCGACGCCGTCGCGCCCCGGCTCGTCACCGCCGAGAGCATCGGGCAGGCCTACCAGTTCGCCGTCACCGGCAACGCCGACCTGGCGTTCGTGGCGCTCAGCCAGGTGGCGGTGCCCGGCAAGGCGCCGGTGGGCTCGCAATGGCTGGTGCCGCAGAGCCTGCACGGCGAGATCCGCCAGGACGCGGTGCTGCTGAAGGCCGGCGAGAAGAACCCCGCGGCAGCCGCGCTGCTGGCCTACCTGAAGACGCCGGCAGCGAAGGAGCTGATCCGGTCCTTCGGCTACGGCGTCTGAAGCCGCGGGCATGACGCCGGCCGACTGGGTCGCCATCCGCCTGACGGCCGAACTGGCCGGGCTGGCCACGCTGCTGCTGCTGCTGCTGGGCACGCCGCTGGCCTGGTGGCTGGCGCGCACGCGCTCGGCGCTGAAGCCGCTGTGCGCCGCCGTGGTGGCGCTGCCGCTGGTGCTGCCGCCCACGGTGCTGGGCTTCTACCTGCTGCTGCTGATGGGCCCGCAGGGCGCGGTGGGCCAGCTCACGCAGGCGCTCGGCCTGGGCCGGCTGCCCTTCACCTTCGCCGGGCTGGTGGTGGCCTCGGTGCTGTATTCGATGCCCTTCGTCGTGCAGCCGCTGCAGCAGGCCTTCGAGGCCATTCCCGAGCGCACGCTGGAGGCCGCGGCGACGCTGCGCGCCGGGCCCTGGGACCGCTTCTTCAGCGTCGCGCTGCCGCTGGCGCGGCCCGGCCTGCTCACGGCCGGCGTGCTCGGCTTCGCGCACACGGTGGGCGAGTTCGGCGTCGTGCTGATGATCGGCGGCAACATCCCGGGTCAGACGCGCGTGCTCTCGGTGGCGCTCTACGACCATGTCGAGGCCATCGAGTTTGCGGACGCGCACCGCCTCGCGTTGACGCTGGTGATCTTCTCGCTGGCCGTGCTGCTGGCGCTTCAGGCGCTGAACCGGCGCGCGGCGGAGGCGGCGCCGTGATCGAGGCCTCGCTGCTCTGGGCGCGCGGCGCCTTCACGCTCGACGTCGCGTTGCAGCTGCCTGCGCAGGGCGTGAGCGTGCTGTTCGGGCCTTCGGGCTGCGGCAAGACCACCGTGCTGCGCGCACTGGCCGGGCTGGAGCGCGCGGCCGGCCGCGTGGCGCTGGGCGACGAGGTCTGGCAGGACGACGCCCGCCAGCTCTTCGTGCCGCCGCATCGCCGGGCCCTCGGCTACGTGATCCAGGAGTCGGCGCTGTTCCCGCACCTGGACGTGCGGCGCAACCTCGACTTCGGCCGCCGCCGCGTCGCCGCGCACGAGCGCCGCATCGCGCTGGACCAGGTGATCGAGCTGCTGGGCATCGGCCACCTGCTGGCGCGTCGGCCCGGGGCGCTGTCGGGCGGCGAGCGCCAGCGTGTGGCCATCGGGCGTGCGCTGGCCACCAGCCCGCGCCTGCTGCTGATGGACGAGCCGCTGGCCGCGCTGGATGCCGGGCGCAAGGCCGAGGTGCTGCCCTACCTGGAACGCCTACAGGCCGGGCTGAAGATCCCCATCGTCTACGTCAGCCACGCGCTCGACGAGGTGACGCGCCTGGCCCACCACCTGGTGCTGATGGAGCAGGGCCGCGCCGTGGCCGCCGGTGCGCTGGCCGATGTGATGGCGCGGCTGGACCTGCCGACCGCGCGCGGCGAAGGTGCCGGCGTGGTGCTGGACGCGCGCGTGGCCGAGCGCGACGCCGACTGGCAGCTGGCGCGGCTGGACGTCGGCCCGGGCGGCTTCGCGCTGTGGGCGCGCGACCACGGCCTGGCGGTGGGCCGCGATGCGCGCGTGCGCATCCTGGCGCGCGACGTCAGCCTGTCGCAGCAGCCGCACCGCGACAGCAGCATCGGCAACCAGCTGGCCGGCACGGTGGAGGAACTGGCCGCCGACGAACACCCGGCGCTGGCGCTGGCGCGCGTGCGCGTGGCCGGCCACCCGGTGGTGGCGCGGCTCACGCGCCGCTCCGCCGCCGCGCTGGGCCTGCAGCCGGGCGCTCCGGTGTGGGTGCAGATCAAGACCGTGGCGCTGATGGAGTGATGAGCCGTGCCTGAAGGCCGCCTGCTCGACGCCGACCTGCGCCTGGCCGGCCGGCTGGATGTGCGCTTCTTCGCGCTGCTGCAGGCGCTGGCCGACACCGGCAGCATCAACCGCGCCGCGCGCACCGCGGGCTTCAGCTACAAGGGCGCGTGGATGGTGCTGGAGGCCGCGTGCAACCTGGCCAACGAGCCGCTGCTGGAGACCGCCACCGGCGGCGCCGGCGGCGGCGGCACGCGGCTCACGCCGGCGGCGCACGCGCTGCTGGATGCCTGGCGCCTGCTGCAGGCGCGCCACGAGGCCTTCCTGCGCGAGCAGGAAGCCGAACTCGCCCAGTTGCCTGCCCTGCAGGGGCTCTTGAGGAGGATGTCGATGAAGACCACGGCACGCAACCAGTTCGCAGGCACGATCAGCGCGCTCGACGTGGGCCCGGTGTCGGCCAGCGTCATCGTGGCGCTGGCCGGCGGCGGGGGCGAGATCGCGGCCACGATGACCAGCGCGGCCGCGAAGCGCCTCGGCCTGAAGCAGGGCCAGGAGGCGCTGGCGCTGGTGAAGGCCTCGGCCGTGGTGCTGGTGACCGACTTCGCCGGCTGGCGCCTGTCGGCGCGCAACCAGCTCGCCGGCACGGTGTCGCGCATCGAGAAGGGCGCGGTGTCCTCGCTGGTGGCACTCACCGTGCCTGGCGGCGCGGTGATCACGGCCAGCGTCACCAACGAGGGCGTCGAGGCCCTGGCGCTGAAGGTCGGCATGGCCGCCACCGCGGTGTTCAAGGCCTATGCGGTGATGCTGGCGGTGCAGGGATGAGTGCACCGCCGCTGCTGCGTCGTCGCCATCTGCTGGCTGCGGGCCTGGGCGCCTGGGGCGCCGACACGGCCTTCGCGCAGCCCGCCGCCGCGCGCGTGCCGCTGGCCGACATGCACAGCCACTACGGCCTCCTCCAGCGCAGGCTGGACGGCTCCGGCCTCGCCGAAGACCTGCGCGAGCAGGGTGTCGCGCTGATGGCCTGGAAGCTGGTGGCCGACCAGCGCTGGCTGCGCGCCGGCGCCACCGGCATCGTGCAGGCCGCCGAACCGCGGCCGGGTGAACTTGCCGCTCATTTCGAGGGTCAGCTGGCGCGCATGAAGGCCTACCTGGCGCGCCACGGTCTGCGCACGGTGCTGACGAAGGCCGACGTGGACGCGGCCGTTGCCGGCAGCGGCCCCGGCGTGGTGCTGGCCAGCGAAGGCGCCGACTTCCTGGAAGGCCGCGTCGACGCGCTCGCCGGCGCGGTGGCCCAGGGCCTGCGCCACCTGCAGCTGGTGCACTACATCCGCAACCCGATCGGCGACTTCCAGACCGAGTCGCCCGTGCACCAGGGCCTGAGCGACACCGGCCGGCGCCTGGTGGAGGCCTGCAACGCGCAGGGCGTGCTGGTGGACCTGGCACACGGCACGGCCGAGGTGGTGGAGCAGGCGCTGCAGGTGGCCAAGGCGCCGGTGGTGTGGTCGCACGGCTGGGTGGACAAGAGCGGCGGCCACTGGCAGGACGCGCTGGGCTACATGCGCCGGCGGCTGTCGCTCGAACACGCACGCAGGATCGCCGCGGCCGGCGGCGTCGTCGGCCTGTGGGGCCTGGGCCTCGCGGCGCCCGCGCCGCGCGTGGCGATGGGCGACGGCGGCTGGACGGTCGGCCGCGGCGACACGCGCGCGCTGGCGCGCGAGGTGGCCGCGCTGGTGCAGCGCCTCGGCGCCGAGCACGTGGCGATCGGCAGCGACATCGAAGGCGTGGGCACCGGCTGGGCGCTCAACCAGTACGGCCACCTGCGCAGCGTGATCGATCGGCTGCAGGACGAGGGTCTGTCGGCCGACGCGGTGGAGCGGGTGGCGTACCGCAACTACGCGCGGGTGCTGAAGGCGGCGCTGAAGGAGGGATGAGGCTGCGCGCGACGCGGCTTGCGGCAGGTCAAGGGCCGGCGCGCGGCCGGCGTCCAAGATGGGTGCCAGGCAAGCTGACACACCAGGAGTTGAGATGAGCTTCGCGCACGCCGTGGTCTGGACCGACCACCAACACGCCATCGTCATCCGGTTCAACGCCGACGCGGCATCCGACGCCCAGCGCCTGCATGCGCACAAGCACCCCACCGGCCAGCACGGCTCGGGCGTGCGCAGCGAGCACGAGTTCTTCGCCGAACTGTGTGCCACGCTGGAGCAGGTCACGCAGGTGCTGGTGACCGGTGGCCGCACCGCGCTGGCCGACTTCCGCCACTACGTGACCAAGCACCGGCCGCAGGCCGTGCGCCACATCGCCGGCTACGAGGTGGTCGACCACCCGACCGACAAGCAGTTGCTCGCCGAGGCGCGCGGCTACTTCGACCGGCTCGAACGGCTGGCGCAGCCGGCCGACAGGGGCTAGTGGCTTCGCGGGCGGCGAAGGTGTAGCCTGTAGAGACTAGGAGGCGCCCGCCACATGCTCACGCACCCCTTCGGACCGCTCGATGGATCCACGGTCGGCGCGCGGCTGGCCGCCTGCGCGGCAGCGCTGGCCGGCACCGCGGGCCTGCTGTCGAGCGCCCATGCCACCGTCGTCGTGTTCAACACCCCGATCGTGGTGCCGAACAACTTCGACGGCATCTACCTCAACTTCCTGACCGGTGGCTACGGCAGCTCCGGCGCTGCCAGCCCCGGCTGGGACTGGAACCCGTACAACTCCGGTACCACGCTCAGCTTCTTCTGGAACGCCACGCCGAGCCCGGCAGGCGGCGTGGCCGGCACGAGCACCGGCCCGTACATCGACATGGGCTACAGCGCGCCGATCTCCGGCGCTTCGACGTTCGCACAAGTCACGGCCGGTGCGGCGACCGCGGCCTTCCAGACCGCGGGCACCCACTTCCTGGGCTTTCGCTTCTGGAACGAGTCCACCAACGCGATCAACTACGGCTACGCGACCCTGTTCGTCGCCGGCACCAACGGCTTCCCGCTGACGATCACCGGCTGGGCCTACGAGAACTCCGGTGGACCGGTCACCACGCTGGGGCCGCTCACGCCGTTCCCGGAGCCGTCGACCGGTGCGCTGCTGTCGATCGGCGCCCTGGTGCTCGGTGCGACGGGCCTGCGCCGGCATCGCCGACGTCCGGGCCCATAAGCAACAACGGGCTGGACGACATGGCATCCAACCCGTTGCTTTGTCTTGGTGGCCTGGGGCGGAATCGAACCACCGACACGCGGATTTTCAATCCGCTGCTCTACCAACTGAGCTACCAGGCCTTGGAGAGCCCGAGAGTATAGCCCGAGCCGCCAGGCGTCCCGTCAGGCGGCGCCCCGCTTGTTGCGTGACAGGTCCACGCCCAGCTGCTTCAGCTTGCGGTACAGGTGGGTGCGCTCCAGGCCGGTCTTCTCGGCCACGCGCGTCATGGAGCCGCCCTCCTGCGCCAGGTGGAACTCGAAGTAGCTCTTCTCGAAGGCGTCGCGCGCTTCGCGCAGCGGGCGGTCGAGGTCGAAGCTCTGCTCGGCGCGCGGGCCTTCGGCCGCTGCCGCCAGCGGGGCGCTGCCGTGCAGCGGCAGCGCGGTGTGCTCGGGGTGCAGGTGGTGGGCGCCGACACCGGCGATGTCCAGCGCACGTGGGGTGCCCGCCAGGCCCTGGGCCAGGCGCTGCGCGGGCTTCACCAGCGCCTGCTCCACCGCGCGCAGCAGCTTCTGCAGCGTGATCGGCTTCTCCAGGAAGGCGCTGGCGCCGAACTTCGTGGCCTCGACCGCGGTGTCGATGGTGCCGTGGCCGCTCATCATGATCACCGGCATCGTCAGCTGGGCCGAGGCGCTCCACTCCTTGAGCAGCGTCACGCCGTCGACGTCGGGCATCCAGATGTCCAGCAGCACCAGGTCGGGCCGCAGCGCCTCGCGCACCTGGCGCGCCTGGGCGGCGTTCTCGGCCAGTTCGACGGTGTGTCCCTCGTCGGTGAGGATCTCGGAGAGCAGGGCGCGGATGCCCAACTCGTCGTCGACTACCAGGATAGTTGCCATGCAGGGTTCAGTGGGTCACGCTGCCGGGCGGTTGTGGCGCCAGGGCACCGGAGCCGGCGCCCTCGGCGGGCACGGCCGTCTCGGCAGCGAAGATCGAAAATGATAGCGAAACGCGCGCCCCGGTCACCGGGCCATCCGGCTGGTCACCCTGGTGAAGGTTCGCGGCACGCAGCCGGGCCCGGTGTTCGTCGGCGATCTTCTTCACCACCGCCAGGCCCAGGCCGGTGCCCTTGGCCTTGGTGGTGACGTAGGGTTCGAACGCGCGCTTGAGCACCTTGTCGGCAAAGCCGGGGCCGTTGTCGATGACGGTCAGCCGCACCGCGCGCAGCTCGCCCTGCTCGCCGCGCGCACTGCGCGTGATGAGCTCCACCTGCCCGTCGGGCCGGTCGGCCACGGCGTCCAGGCTGTTCTGCACCAGGTTGTGGATCACCTGGCGCAGCTGCGTCGCGTCGCCCATGATGCGCGGCAGGCCCGGCTCCAGGTGCGGCTGCAGCAGGTGGTTGTCCAGCGCCTGCCCGTACAGGCCCAGCACCTCGGAGGCCAGCGCGTTCAGGTCCAGCGGCTGCATCTGCGCGGCCGGCAGCCGCGCGTAGTCGCGGAACTCGTTGACCAGCGTCTGCATCGCCTGCACCTGCGACACGATGGTGTTGACGCTGCGCTGCAGCAGCGCCTGCTCGGGCCCCTCGAGCTTCGTGCCCAGCCGGTGCTGCAGGCGCTCGGCCGAGAGCTGGATCGGCGTCAGCGGGTTCTTGATCTCGTGCGCCAGCCGCCGCGCCACCTCGGCCCAGGCCGCGCTGCGCTGCGCGCTGACCACATCGGTGATGTCGTCGAACACCATCAGGCGGGCGTCGCTCGGCAGCCAGGCGCCGCGCACCAGCAGCGTCAGCGTGGCGCCGTCGCCGCGCTTGAGCTCGAAGCTCTCCTGCCACTGGTCGCGTTCGCCCGCCTCGGGGCTGGTGGCCAGCAGCTCGAAGCGCTGCTCCACGCCCTTGGCGAAGTCCTCGAGCTCCGAGATCTCGGACAGCCGCCGCCCGCGCCACGAGCCGAGCGGGCGCTGCAGGATGCGCGTGGCGCCGGGGTTCACGGTGTCGATGCGGCCTTCGCGGTCGAACACCACCACGCCGGCGGTCAGCGTGTCCAGGATGGTCTGCAGCCGCGTGCGCGCGCCCTCGAGCTGCGCGATGCCGCGCTGCACCTGCTCGCGCGCGTCGGCCACCTGCGCCGTCATCGCGGCGAAGCTGCGCGTCAGGCCGCCGAGCTCGTCGCTGCTGGCGAACACGGGCTTGGCGGTCAGGTCGCCGGCGGCCACCTGGCGCACGCCGTCGGCCAGCAGCAGCAGCGGCTTGGCGAGCTGGTTGCCGAGCACGATGGCCAGCAGCACGGCGGCGAACACCGCCAGGATCAGGGCCAGCGTCAGCGTGCCCACGTACATGCGGCGCAGCGCGTCGCGCGCCAGGAAGCGCTGCTGGTACTCGCTGTACGCGGCCTGCACCGCCAGCGCGTCCACCGCCAGCTTGCGCGGCAGCGGCTGCACCACCATCAGGTAGCGTTCCTCGTTCTTGGCCAGCGCGATGTCGCTGCGCGGCAGCCGCGTCAGCGCGCGGATGCGCGGCCCGGGGCTGTTGGGCCCCAGCGACTCCTCGTCCAGCCCCTCCACCACCGTGGCCGTGCCGATGGCGCGCGCCTGGCGCAGCAGCGCGGCCGGCGCACGTTCGGGCGGGCCGGCTGCGGCGCTGCCGCCGGCGGCGTAGAGCACCTGGCCGCCGGCGCCGATGAGCAGGGCCTCGCTGGCGCCGATCTGTTCGCGCTGGCGCTCCAGCGTCAGCGGCAGCACGGCGCTGCCGGTGTCGGCGACGCGGTCGGCCGCGCTGCGCGCCTTGCTCGCCAGGTCTGCGGCCAGGGTGTCCAGCGTGCCCTTGCCGAGCGCCAGGCCGGCGTCCAGCGCGCCGGCCACGCGCACGTCGAACCAGGCCGCGATGCTGCGGTTGGCGAACTGGTAGCTCACCGTGTAGATCACCAGGCCCGGCAGCAGGCCCACCAGGCCGAAGATGCCGGCCAGCTTGATCAGCAGCTTGCTGCCGAACTTGCCGCGGCGCACGCGCACCGCGAGCCGGATCGCCACGATGCCGATCACCAGGCTCAGCAGCACCGCCACCGCGACGTTGACGCCGAACAGCCAGACGAAGTGGCGCTCGTAGAAGCCGCCGCCCTGGCTGCTGAACGACAGCACGAAGGCCAGCACCAGGGCCGCGCCGGTGGCGGCGACCACCGCGATGATCCAGGCCCAGCGGGCCGAGCGCGTCATGGCAGTCCGTTCAGGTCGACCTTGAGCGTGCGGCTGGCGCCCACCGCCCACTCGCCCTGGCCGCCCAGGCCGAACTGCATCGGGCCGGGCAGCTGCGAGGTGTCCAGCCGGTAGCTGAACTCGAGGTAGTAGCTCTTGTCGGGGTCCAGCTGCGCCAGATCGGCCAGCTTCCAGGCGCCGGTGCGCGACGCGGTGCTCAGCGCTTCGGCCAGCGAGGGGAAGGTCTGGTACAGCCCGCCCAGGCTGACGCGCCAGGAGCCGGTGAGCGGCTGGTAGGCCACGCGCCACTGGCGCGACAGGCGCGCCACGCGCTCGTCGCGCCAGTACCAGCGGTTGCGCAGCAACTGGGCCTCGGCCACGAAGTAGATCGGCACGCCGCGCTGCAGCGCCTCCTCCACCGCCTTGGGCAGCGTGACGCGGGCGCTGAACTCGAGGTTCAGCGCACCGTCGCCGCGCTGCAGCTGCAGCGTGGCCAGCTCGACGCCCTGCGCCTGGACCGGCGCCAGCGCCAGCAGGCCCAGCAGCAAGGCCAGCACCTGCAGCAGGCCCTGCATGAAGTGACGGCGAGCCGGCGGCAGGTGCATGAGGCAGGTGCTGGCAACGATGCTTCTAGGGTCCCTGGGCTTTGCGGATGAGCGCGTAGTAGAAGCCGTCCTGCAGCGGGGCGCTGCGGGCCTCGGACCCGTGGGGGGCATTGTCGGGTAAGGGCAGCAGATGGCCCGGCGACTGGGGTTCCAGCAGGGCCGTGCCAGGGGCTTGGCGTTGCAAAAATGCGTCGATCTGGCGCTGGCCCTCGTCCGGGAAGATCGAGCAGGTGGCGTACAGCAGCCGGCCGCCGGGCTTGAGCAGCGGCCACAACGCATGCAGCAGCTCGGCCTGAACGCGGGCCAGGTTGTGGATGTCGTCGGCGCGGCGCAGCCAGCGCACGTCCGGGTGGCGGCGCACGATGCCGCTGGCAGTGCAGGGCGCGTCGAGCAGGATGGCGTCGAACGGCCGGCCGTCCCACCAGCCCTGCGGCAGGCGGCCGTCGCCCGCCTTCAGCTCGGCCTTCAGCTGCAGCCGGTTCAGGTTGTCCTGCACGCGCGCCAGGCGCAGCGGGTCGCTGTCCAGCGCCAGCAGGTCCAGGTCGGCCAGCTCCAGCAGGTGCGCGGTCTTGCCGCCGGGCGCGGCGCAGGCGTCGAGCACGCGCGCACCCTTGGGCAGCGGCGCGCCGTCCAGCAGCAGCCGGGCGGCGCGCTGCGCGGCGGCGTCCTGCACCGAGACCTCGCCCTCGGCGAAGCCGGGCAGCTGCGTCACCGGCACCGGCTGCGCCAGCACCACGGCCTGGCCGCCCAGGGCGGGGTCGGGCAGCAGCATCGCGTGCCGGCCCAGGGCGGCCAGGCCGTGCACGTAGCTCGCTCCGCTGCCGCGGCGCGCGTTGACCCGCAGCGTCATCGGCGGATGCCGGTTCGCACCCAGCAGCAGCGCCTGCCAGTGCGCGGGCCAGTCGCGCTTGACGCGCTCGATCCACCACAGCGGGTGGTTGTAGGCGCCCACCGCGTCGTGGCCCACCGCGGCCACCAGCGCATCGCGTTCGCGGATGAAGCGCCGCAGCACCGCGTTGATGAAGCCCGAGGCCGCCGGCACGCGCACGCGCGCGGCGCCCACCGCCTGGTCCACCAGCGTGTGCTCGGGATAGGGCGCTGCCTGCCCGGGCACCGGCCACAGCAGCGCCAGCGCGGTGACCAGCAGCGCGTCCACCGCCGGCGGCGGGGTCTTGGGCGCCAGCTGCGCCCTCACGGCCGTGGCGCTGCCCAGCCAGCGCAGCGTGTGGAAGGCCAGCGCCTGCACGCCGGGCCGCAGCTCGGCCGGGCAGCGCGGCAGCGCGTCGGTGAGCGAACGCCCGCCGCGCACCGCGGCCACCGCGTCGGCCGTGTGCTCGAGCAGGCGCGCCAGCGGAGGCGACGGGGCGGCGGCAACGGACATCGGGCCAGTCTATCCCCGCGGCCTGCACGGCATGGGCCGGCGGCGCACAATGCGCGTCCCTTCGGCACCGCCTGTCCGGCGTCACCCCGCATGGCCCGCAACCTCACGCCCGTCGCCAGCGACGGCTCGCGCATCTTCCGCAGCGAAGAAGAACTGGCGGCGCTGCCCGCCAGCGAACGCATCCGCTACCGCCTGGTGCAGGCCGGCCGGCGCTACCACGCCAACGACAACATCGCCGAGTTCGTGAAGGGCGACGAGATCGTCGAGCTGAAGGCCGAGGTGCAGGCCAAGGTGCAGGACCTGCTGCAGGCGCTGGTGATCGACACCGAGAGCGACCACAACACCAACGAGACGGCCAAGCGCGTGGCCAAGATGTATGTCGACGAGGTGTTCCGCGGCCGCTACGTGCCGATGCCGTCGGTCACCGAGTTCCCGAACGTCGAGCGGCTCAACGAGCTGATGATCGTCGGCCCCATCACCGTGCGCAGCGCCTGCAGCCACCACATGTGCCCGATCTTCGGCAAGGTGTGGATCGGCATCCTGCCCAACGAGCACAGCAATCTGATCGGCCTGAGCAAGTACGCGCGCGTGGCCGACTGGGTGATGAGCCGGCCGCAGATCCAGGAAGAGGCGGTGACCATGCTCGCCAACGAGCTGCAGGAGCGCGTGCGCCCGGATGGCCTGGCCATCGTGATGGAGGCCGACCACTTCTGCATGCACTGGCGCGGCGTGAAGGACACCGACACCGCGATGACCAACAGCGTGATGCGCGGCGCCTTCCTGAAGGACGCCAACCTGCGGCGCGAGTTCCTCTCGCTGCTGTCGCGCAAGACCGCCTGAGGAAGCCGCCATGCTCGTGAGACTCATGTACGCCAGCCGCGTGGCCGACGGGGTGGACGCCGAAGGGCTGGTCGCGATCCTGCGCAAGAGCAAGAGCAACAACACGGCGCTGGGCATCACCGGCGTGCTGTGTGCGTGCCTGAACCAGCGCATCTTCATGCAGGTGCTCGAAGGCGGCCGCACCCCGGTGAACCGGCTCTACAACCGCATCGTGGCCGATGCGCGCCATACCGATGTGGAGCTGATGAGCTACGAGGAGATCGGCGAGCGCCGCTTCGCTGGCTGGAGCATGGGCCAGGTCAACATGTCGCGCCTGAACCCGGCGCTGCTGCTGAAGTACTCCGAGGGCCCGGCGCTCGATCCGTACAGCGTCTCGGGTCGTGTCTCGATGGCCCTGTTCGACGAGCTGATGGCCACCGCCTCCATCGTCGGCCAGCCCTGAAGGGCGCGGGAAACACAGGTCCGAAAACGGCGAGTCGGCAACCCGCAGACCGCTGACGATGCGGCCATGAACGCATCGCATCCCTTGCCCAAAGTCTTCGCGCCGCTGGCCGGCGCGAACCTGGCCGCGCAGTCGGCCGAGCAGATCAGCCTGGCCGCCGTGCCCATCGTCGCGGTGCTCGCGCTCGGCGCCGGCCCGGGCGAGATCGGCACGCTCGCCACCGCGCAGACGCTGCCCTTCCTGCTGCTGTCGATTCCCTTCGGCCTGGTGGCCGACCGCTCGTCGCGGCGCCGGCTGATGCTGCTGTGCGAGGCCTTGCGCGCACTGTCGCTGCTGGGGCTGCTGGTGGCGGCGGCCAGTGGTTCGCTGTCGCTGCCGCTGCTGGCGATCCTGGGTTTCATCGGCGCCACCGGCACCGTGGGCTTCAGCGTCGCGGCGCCGGCGCTGGTGCCCGCGCTGGTGCCGCGTGAAGCGCTGGCCGCGGCCAACGGCCGGCTGGAGCTGGCGCGCAGCGCGGCCTTCGCGGCAGGCCCGGCGCTGGCCGGTGCGCTGGTGTCGTGGGCCGGCGCGTCGCCGGCCTTCGTGCTGGCGGCGATGCTGTCGGTGGCCGCGCTGGCGCTGCTGCTGCGCCTGCCCGAGCCGGCGCGCGCGCCGGTGGCACCGCGCCACCCGTGGGTGGAGCTGAAGGAAGGCGCGGCGCTGGTGTGGCGCCACGAGCTGCTGCGGCCGGTGCTGCTGACGGCGGTGGCCTGGAACATCGCCTGGTTCGTGCTGCAGGCGGCCTACGTGCCGCATGCCGTGCGCGCGCTGGGCCTGGGGGCGGGCGCGGTGGGCGCCACGCTCGCCAGCTACGGCGCCGGCATGGTGGTCGGCGCGCTGGCCGCGCCGCGCGTGCTGCGCCGGCTGCGCTTCGGCCACGCGGTGCTGCTCGGGCCCTTCGTCTCGGTGCTGGCGATGGCGACGATGGTCGCGACCCTGGCGCTGCCGCACGGCGCGCTGGCGGGCCTGTCGTTCTTCCTGTTCGGCGTCGGCCCGATCATCTGGACCATCAGCTCCACCACGCTGCGCCAGACCGTCACGCCGCAGGCCATGCTCGGCCGCGTGACCGCGATCTTCCTGGCGGTGAACATGGGCGCGCGGCCGCTCGGCGCCGCTTTGGGCGGTGCACTCGGCGCGGCCTTCGGCGAGGCGGCCTGCCTGTGGCTGGCGCTGGCGGGCTTCGCGCTGCAGGCGGCGGTGATCACCGCGTCGGCCGTGCGCGCGCTGCCGGCGCTGCCGAAGCCCGCCACGGCGTGATCTAGCATCGGCGCATGGCCGATACCCACCTGATCCCCCTGCCGCGCCTGCAGGACGCGATGCGCCTCGTCGTGCGCGGCTTCGGCAGCAGCGCGCAAGAAGTCGAAGCCGTCGCCGGCAACCTGATCGAGGCCAACCTGACGGGCCACGACTCGCACGGCATCGGCATGCTGCCGCGCTACGCGCTCGCCTTCCTGGAAGGCGGACTGACGCCGAACGCCAGCCTCGCGCTGCTGCACGACGGCGGCAGCCTGCTGCGCGTGGACGGCCAGCGCGGCTTCGGCCAGGTGATCGGCCAGCAGGCGATGGCGCTCGGCATCGAGCGTGCGAAGGCCAACGGCAGCTGCATCGTCGCCATCGGCAACTCGCACCACCTGGGCCGCATCGGCGCCTGGGCCGAGCAGGCCGCGGCCGCGGGGCTGGTGTCGATCCACTTCGTCAACGTGATCTCGCGCGCCATCGTCGCGCCGCACGGCGGCGGCGACGCGCGCTTCGGCACCAACCCGTTCTGCGCCGGCGTGCCGCTCAAGGGGCGGCCGCCGGTGATCCTCGACTTCGCCACCAGCGTGATCGCGCAGGGCAAGACGCGCGTGGCGATGAACAAGGGCGAGACCGTGCCCGAAGGCTGCCTGATCGACGAACACGGCCGCGCCACCGTCGAGCCGCGCTACAGCGTGGTGCCGCCGTTCGGCGCGCTGCTCACCTTCGGCGGCGCCCTGGGCTCGCACAAGGGCTACGGCCTGGCGCTGATGTGCGAGCTGCTCGGCGGCGCGCTGGCTTCCGGCATGACGCAGCGCAGCGACGACATGTCCAAGAAGCGTGTGCTCAACGGCATGTTCAGCGTGCTGATGGACCCGGCCGCGCTCACCGACCGCGCGGCCTTCGAGGCCGAGGCGCTGGCCTTCCTGGACTGGGTGCAGGCCTCGCCGCAGCGCGAGGGCTACGGCCCGGTGCAGGTGGCCGGCGACGCCGAGCGCATGAACCGCGCGCGCCGCACCGCGGAAGGCGTGCCGGTGGACTTCACGACCTGGCAGGAGATCCTCGATGCGGCCGCGTCGCTGGGGGTCGCGCCGGCCGCGGTGAACGCGGCGGCGAACCTGGTCTAGAGCCGCCCCGCCAGGCCGAAGCGGAACATCGGCGCCAGCAGCCGCGTCGGGAACATCGAGACGGCTTCGTTGTAGGCCGCGGCCGCTTCGTTGAAGAGCTGGCGCGCGAAGCCGAGCTTGGTCTGCGCGTCGCGCCACGCGGCGGCCGGCGTGGCGATCTCGGCGCGGCCGCGCAGCCCGATGTCGTGCTCGAACAGCGCCAGCACGCGCGCCGCGGCCGACGCCAGCGCCGCCTCGGCCGCCAGCCAGGCGTTGGCGTTCGCCTGCTCCACCGGCCGCGCGCTCATCGCCGCCGCGGCTTTCGCCGATTCGGCCAGTGCCGCGGCCAGCGCGTCCAGCGCGCCCTGCTCGGCCGCCAGCGGCTCGCGCAGCGCGGCCAGCAGCGGCTCGCCGGCACCGGCGCGCTGGCGCAGCGCCTCGTCGACCTTGGCCCAGGCCTGCGCGATCGCGTTGCGCAGCGCCACCAGCCGGTTGTAGGCACCGACCATCCAGAACACCAGCAGCGCGGCGATGGCCAGCGTCAGCAGCTGGGCGGCGTTCAGCGGCATCGCGCGCAGGCCCGTCAGGCGACCTTGAACGGCAGCTCGCGCTGGCGCTGGCCGGTCAGTTTCGCGAGCGCGTTCGCGAACGCCGGCGCCAGTGCCGGCAGGCCGGGTTCGCCCATGCCGGTGGGCGCGTCGGTGCTGGGCACGATGTGCACGTCCACCACCGGCATCTGCGGCAGGCGCGCCACCGTGTACTGGTGGAAGTTGGTCTGCTCGACCTGGCCGTCCTTCAGCGTGATGGCCGCGCCGGGCAGCGTGGTGCCCAGCGCCATCAGCGCCGCGCCCTGCACCTGGCCCTGCACCGCCAGCGGGTTGACCGCGAAGTTGCAATGCACGCCCGCGGTCACCTTGTGCAGCACCGGCGTCTTGCCGCTCATCGAGGCCTCCACGACATAGGCCACCACCGAGCCGAAGCTCTCGTGCACCGCGACGCCGTAGGCGCGGCCGGCCGGCAGGGCCTTGCTGCCGTAGCCGCTCCTGGCGACCGCGAGGTCCAGCGCCGCCGCATGCCGCGGGTGCTTGCCGCCCCACAGCGCCTTGCGCAGCGCCACCGGATCCTGCTTCGTCGCGGTGGCGATCTCGTCGACCAGCGTCTCCATCACGAAGCCGGTGTGCGTGTGGCCCACCGAGCGCCACCACAGCACCGGCACGTTCTGCGTGGTGGTGTGCAGCGACACCTGCATCGGCAGCGCGTAGCCGCTGTCGGCCACGCCCTCGACGCTGGTGGCGTCGACCCCGTCCTTCACCAGCCACTGCTCGAACGGCGTGCCCTTCAGGATGCTCTGGCCGACGATGCGGTGCTGCCAGCGCAACACCTGGCCGTCGGCAGCCAGGTCGATGTCGACCTTGTGCAGCATGCTCGGGCGGTAGTAGCCGCCCTGGACGTCGTCCTCGCGGCTCCACATCACCTTCAGCGGCGTGTTCTTGCCGCTGGCCTTCCAGGCCTTGGCGATCTGCGCCGCTTCCACCAGGTAGTCGCTGGTGGGCACCGCGCGGCGGCCGAAGCCGCCGCCGGCCATCAGCGTCTGCAGGTGCACTGCGTCGGGCTTGAGACCGAGCGTGGCGGCCACGGCGCCCTGGTCGATGGTCTGGAACTGCGAGCCGGCCCAGACGCGGCAGGCCTCGCCGTTGAACTCGATCACGCAGTTCAGCGGCTCCATCGGCGCGTGCGCCAGGTAGGGGAAGCGGTACTCGGCGCGGATCGTCTGCGCCGGCGTGCCGGCCACCGGTGCCGGCTTGCCCTCGGTCTTCACCGGTGTGCCGTCGCGCTGCGCCAGGGCCTGGTAGGCCGCGAGCTGCGCGGCGCTGTCCACCTTCTCCAGGCCGGCGGTGTTCCACTCGGGCTTCAGTGCATCGCGGCCCTGCTTCGCGGCCCAGTAGCCCTTGGCGGCCACGGCCACGCCACGGCCACCACGGTCGAGGTCGACCTCGAACACCGCGGAGACACCCTTCACCGCACGGGCCGCGGCAGCGTCGAACTTCGCCACCTTGCCGCCGAACACCGGCGGGCGCGCGATCACCACGGTCTGCAGGCCGGGCAGCAGCGCCTTGGTGGCGGGGTCGACGCCGTAGTCGATGCCATAGGCCTGGCGCCCGCGCACGATGTCGCGCGCGTTCTTGCGGCCCTGCGGCTGGCCGAGCAGCTTGAACTGCTGCGGCGTCTTGAGCGTCACCTTCTCGGGCACGGGCTGGCGCATCGCGGCCGCGGCGAGTTCGCCGAACGTCGCCTTGCGGCCGTCGGGCGCGCTGACCACGCCGGACTCGACCTTCAGAGACGCCGGGTCGGCGCCCCATTGCGTGGCCGCCGCACCCACCAGCATCGCCCGCGTGCGCGCGCCGATCTCGCGGTACTGCACCCACGAGTTCGCCACCGCCGACGAGCCGCCGGTCATCTGGATGCCGAACACGGGGTCGGCGAAGACGGCGATCGCGGGTGCGAGCTCGCCCTTCACCTTCGTCCAGTCGGCGTCCATCTCCTCGGCCACCAGCATCGGCAGCGCGGTGGCGGCGCCCTGGCCGAAGTCGAGCCGGTTCACCTGCACGGTGACGCGGCCGTCGGGCGCGATGCTGACGAAGGGGCCGGGGATCTGGTTCGGTTTCAGGCCCGCGGCCGGCGCGCCGTTCTGCGCCAACGCGGGGGCGAAGGCCAGCGCGAAGGCGCCGGCCCCGCCGAACTTGAAGAAGCTGCGGCGGTCCAGGCCGCCGGTGGCCGGGGCCTGCGCGGCGATGCGGCGGGCGAGCGGCGCGAAATCCATCGTGGCAAAGCTCATCGCGTGCTCCCGATCAGGCCAGCGCCTTGGCGGCGTCGTGGATGGCAGCGCGGATGCGCTGGTAGGTGCCGCAGCGGCAGACGTTGCCGGCCATCGCGGCGTCGATGTCGGCGTCGCTCGGCTTGCGGTTCTTCTTCAGCAGCGCGGTGGCGCTCATCACCTGCCCGCTCTGGCAGTAGCCGCACTGCGCCACGTCGTTCTTCACCCAGGCGTCCTGCACCGCCTTGCCGACCTTGTCGTTCTCCATCGACTCGATGGTGTTCACGCGCTTGCCGGCCGCGGCTGCCAAGGGCGTGACGCAGCCGCGCATCGCCTGGCCTTCGACATGCACGGTACAGGCGCCGCACTGGGCCATGCCGCAGCCGAACTTGGTGCCGGTCAGGCCGAATTCCTCGCGCACCACCCACAGGAGCGGCGTGGAGGGGTCGACGTCGTGCGTGACGCGCTGCCCGTTGAGGGTGAATGTCGTGCTCATCGGTGGAGGCCCCGTTCCTGGTTGGTCGACAACAGGGCGCCGACGATACTGCGGCGCGGCAAAGCCTGCAGCGCTCGGGTTTGTCGGCCTCAGCGCCGCACTTCGCCCTGCCCGAGAACCACCCACTTCATCGACGTTAGGCCCTCCAGCCCCACCGGGCCGCGGGCGTGGAACTTGTCGGTGCTGATGCCGATCTCGGCGCCCAGCCCGTACTCGAAGCCGTCGGCGAAGCGGGTGCTCGCGTTGACCATCACGCTGGCCGAGTCGACCTCGCGCAGGAAGCGCATCGCGTGCGGGTGGTTCGTGGTCAGGATCGCGTCGGTGTGGTGCGAGCCGTGGCGGTTGACGTGGGCGATGGCCTCGTCGAGCGAGTCCACCACCTTGATGCTGATGATGGGTGCCAGGTACTCGGTGGCCCAGTCGTCCTCGGTGGCGGCCACCACCTTCGGCAGGCCCGCGAGGTGCGCCATGCCGCGCGGGCAGGCGCGCATCTCCACGCCCTTGGCTGCGAACACCGTGCCGATGCGCGGCAGAAAGGCGGCTGCCTGGGCCGCATGCACCAGCAGGCTCTCGGCAGCATTGCAGGGGCTGTACTTCTGCGTCTTCGCGTTGTCGGTGACGGTGACGGCCAGTTCGAGGTCGACCTCGGCGTCGACGTAGACGTGGCAGTTGCCGTCCAGGTGCTTGATCACCGGCACGCGCGCCTCGGCGCTGATGCGCTCGATGAGGCTCTTGCCGCCGCGCGGGATGATCACGTCCACGAACTCGGGCATCGTGATCAGGCGGCCCACCGCGGCGCGGTCGGTGGTGCGCACCAGCTGCACCGCGTCCACCGGCAGGCCGGCCTCGGCCAGCGCCGCCTGCACCAGCGACCACAGCGCCAGGTTGGAATGCAGCGCCTCGCTGCCGCCGCGCAGCACGGCGGCGTTGCCGCTCTTGATGGCCAGCGACGCAGCCTCGATGGTCACGTTGGGCCGGCTCTCGTAGATCATCCCGAACACGCCCAGCGGCACGCGCATCTGGCCGACGCTGATGCCGCTCGGGCGCCGCTTCACGCCGGTGATCTCGCCGATGGGGTCGGGCATCGCGGCGATCTGCTCGCAGCCTTCGGCGACGGTGGCAATGACCGCGGGCGTGAGCTTCAGGCGGTCCACCAGCGGCTCCGCGAGGCCGGCGGCACGGGCGGCGGCGAGATCCTGCTCGTTGGCCGCGGCCAGCGCCGGGCCGGCTTCGCGCAGCCGGCGCGCCAGCGCGCGCAGCGCGGCGTCCTTCGCGGCGGTGGAGGCGGCGGCCATCGCGGTGGCCGCGCGGCGCGCGGCGGCGCCGACCTCGGCCATGTAGGCGGGGATGTCGGTGATCAGGTTGTCGCGGGGGGCGTTCATCGCGCCGCGATTGTCCCACCCGCTCAGACGAAGCGCAGCAGCGCGAGCCAGAGCGACGCGGTAGCGGCGAAGGCGACGGTGGACAGCACGATCGCGGCGGTGGTCTCGGCCTGCAGCGTCTCGTAGCGCTGCGCGAAGATCAGCGCGTTGCTGCCGGCCGGCAGCGAGGCCATCACGACGATCACGTGCAGCGGCAGGCCTTCGAGCCCGAACAGGTACTTCGCCAGCACCAGCACCAGCGCCGGCATCACGAGCAGCTTCAGCGCCGACAGCACCAGCGCCCCGCGCACGCGCCCGCGCACGCCGTAGGCCGCCAGCGTGACGCCGATCAGCACCAGGCACACCGGCACCACGGCGCTGGCCAGCGTGGTCAGGCCTTCGTCGACGATGGCGTGGATGCCCAGGCCGGTGGTGTTCCACAGCAGGCCGGCCACCACCGGCAGCACCACCGGATGGATCACGGTGTTGCGGGCCGTGGTCGCCAGCGTCTGCATCAGCGCGGCGGGTTCGGCGTGGTGGTGACGGGCGCGCGCCAGGTCCAGTTCCACCAGCATCGTCAGCACCGACAGCAGCACCAGCGCGTGCAGGCTCACCAGCGTGACGTGGATCGCGAGCCCGGCCTCGCCGAACAGCGCGGCGGCGAAGGGGATGCCCACCTGCACCGAGTTGCCGAAGGTGGCGGTGATCGCGCGCACCGAGGGCGCCGCTGCGCCGTCGGCGGCGCCGCGGCGCCGCTGCTGCAGGTAGACGCCGAACAGCAGCAGCAGCGTCGGCACGAAGAAGGCCGCCAGCGTGCGCCAGGGCATGTGCGCCAGGTCCAGGCGTGCCGTGGTGCGGAACAGCAGCGCCGGCACGAACAGGTAGAAGGCGAGGTTGCCGAGGATGCGGGCCGGGTCGCCTTCGCCCGGTTTGCCGAGCCATTGCCGGCGCGCGGCCACATAACCGAGCGCCACCGTGACGAACATCGCCAGCAGCTTGGCGAGCACCGCCGCGGTCATCGCGGCGGCTCCGCGCGGGTTGCGGCAGGCACGGCCCGCCGTCGCGGCAGGCTCAGAGGCCCGCGGTCTGCGTGGCGGTCGGCTTCGGCGCGGCGGCGGCCGGCATCGCGGGGCTGGGTGCCGGCGCCGCGGCGCTGCGGCCGTCGTTCCACAGGCCCAGCCAGGCGCCCAGGCTCATCAGCGCCGCGCCGTCGTAGGCGGCATAGCCCTGGATCTTGATCGGCTCGAGCTTCTTGCGGCCGGCCTCGGTGGCGTCCAGCCCGACGAAGTAGTCGCGCAGCTTGTCCACCGTCTCGCGGCTCAGGGCCGGGCTGGCGATCACGTGCTTGATGGGCACCGGCTTGCTGCGCGCGATGACCTTGCCGCCACCCGCTTCCCATTGCTTGACGATCGCGTTGGAGGCGCTGGCGCCCACCTGCGTGAAGGTGTTCTCCACCATGAACGGCACGGCGTCCTGGTAGCGCGTGTAGGTGTAGGCCACGGCCTTGGCATCGCCCAGGGCGTCGCGCAGCGTGGCGCGCACCATCCAGGAGGTGATCGAGTCCTCGTCGGGCGCGCCGACCTTCTTGCCGCGCAGTTCCGCGAGGCTCTTGAACGGCGAATCGGCGCGCGCCATGAACGCGGCGCGGTAGTTCTCGAAGCCCTTGGTGACGGCCACCAGCTGGTAGCCGTTGTTCTTCATCGCACCGATCGAGATGTGCGCCGGGTGCACGATGGCGAGGTCGTAGGTCTTCTCGGCCAGGCCCTTGCGCAGCGTGGGGTAGTCGCCGATGGGCTCCACGCGCACCGGTTGGCCCAGCAGTTTGGACAGGTCGCTCGAGATCGCGGCATAGCGGGCGCGGATCTCGTCGTTGCCCACGCGGTAGGTCACGCCCTCGTTGACGGCGAACGTCAGCGCCTGCGCCCAGGTGGAGGCCAGCGCCAGGCTGACCAGCAGCGCGGTGCCCCACTTCGATGATTTCATGCGCTTCCTGTCCAGAAGTACCGGTTCGGCCAATCATAGGTTCGGACCGAAACCGCTGGACGAAGGAATAGCGGGCTTTCTTCCGCGCAGTTACCAGTAGTTTCACCGATAGGCGCCGCCCACCCCGCACTCAGGCGGCCGCCTTCTTGGCCGCGGTCTTGCCGGCCGCCTTGGCCGCCGGCTTGGGCGGGAATTTCGACGCGCGCGGCTCAAACTCGAAGCCCACCTTGCCTTCCTTCTTGTCGTAGGCCAGGTAGGCCTTGAACTTGCGCCGCGTCTTGTTGGAGACGAAGTTCTCCAGCAGGCTGGTCTTGCCGGTGGCCAGCAGCTTGCTGAACTCCTCGCGCGCCACCGGCTGCTGCAGGATGATCTTGCCGCTCTTGAAGTCGCAGGTGACGTGCGCGCCCACCGAGTGCTCGCAGACGTAGTTGCTGCCGTGCTCGTAGACGTGGCCCTTGCACTTGGGGCAGGTGCCCAGGCTCTCCTGGCCGCTGAAGTCCACCGGCTCGCCGTCGCCTTCGCCGGCCTTTGCGTCGTCGCCGAAGTCGAACTCGAGCTTCCAGTTGCTGATCTCCTCGTCGCGCGCCAGCTTCAGTTCGGCGGTGAAGGGCCAGCCGGCCTTGCTGCGGAAGCCTTCCAGCGGCCCGACCTTCTTGTCGCGCAGCAGGCTTTCCGCCTCGGCGATCTCGAACGCGCGGCCGGCCGGGATCTTGGTGATCGAGAAGCCGCAGCCTTCTTCCTGTCCGCTCAGGCCGGTGCAGGCGTAGCGGCGGTAGTTCTCCTTCACCACGCCGCCGCAGTTCGGGCAGGGCACCGACAGCGTCACGTAGTCGCCGGGGATGGTGTCGCGGTCGTACTCCTTGGCCTTCTTGACGATGCGCTCGGCCATCTTGGCGATCTCGGCCATGAAGGCGTCGCGGCTGAGGCGGCCGTGCTCCATCTCGGCCAGCTGGTACTCCCAGTTGCCGGTGAGCTCGGGCTTGGTGAGGTCCTCGATCGCCAGGCCGCGCAGCAGTGTCATCAGCTGGAAGGCCTTGGCGGTGGGCACCAGCTCGCGGCCGTCGCGCAGCATGTACTTCTCGGCGATCAGGCCTTCGATGGTCTGCGCGCGCGTGGCCGGCGTGCCCAGGCCCTTCTCGCGCATCGCCTCGCGCAGTTCCTCGTCGTCGATCAGCTTGCCGGCGCCTTCCATCGCGCTGAGCAGCGTGGCCTCGGTGTAGCGCGCCGGCGGCTTCGTCTTCAGGGCCGCCACGTCCACGCTCTCGGTGCGCACCAGCTCGCCGGGGGCCACGGCCACGAGGTTGGCGTCCTCGTCCTGCGCCTCCTTGCCGTACACCGCCAGCCAGCCCGGGTTCACCAGCACCTTGCCGTTGGTCTGGAAGGCATAGGCCTTGCCGTCGCGCTCCACCGTGCTGGTGCGCGTGGTCACCAGGAACTCGGCGCTCGGGTAGAACACCGCGAGGAAGCGCTTGACGACCATGTCGTAGAGCTTCAGCTCGATCTCGGTGAGGCTCTTGGGCGCCTGCAGCGTGGGGATGATCGCGAAGTGGTCCGACACCTTGGTGTTGTCGAACACGCGCTTGATCGGCTTCACGTAGCCTTCGTTGAGGCCCTTCCTCGCGTGCATCGAGAGCTCGCGCAGCGGGCCCGGCAGGTCCTCGTCGGCCAGCATCTCGAAGGTCTTCTTCACCGTCGGCACGTAGTCCTCGGGCAGCGCGCGGCTGTCGGTACGCGGGTAGGTGAGCACCTTGTGCTTCTCGTACAGCGCCTGCGCGATCGACAGCGTGGTCTTGGCGCTGAAGCCGAAGCGCGAGTTGGCCTCGCGCTGCAGCGTGGTCAGGTCGTAGAGCAGCGGGCTGGCCTGGGTGCTGGGCTTGGCTTCGTCCACCACGGTGGCGGGCTGGCCCAGCACGGCATCGCGGATGGCGTTGGCATCGGCCTCGTTCCACAGGCGGTCGGCGCGGGCTTCCGCGTCCTCGCCCTTCTTGAACTTCGGGTCCAGCCACTTGCCCTCGTAGAGGCCCGCGGCGGCGTCGAAGGTGGCCTTCACCTCCCAGTAGGGACGTGCCACGTGCTTCCTGATCTTCTCCTCGCGCTCGACCACGATGGACAGCGTGGGCGTCTGCACGCGGCCGACCGTGGTGAGGAAGAAGCCGCCGTCGCGCGAGTTGAAGGCCGTCATCGCGCGCGTGCCGTTGATGCCCACCAGCCAGTCGGCTTCGGAGCGGCTGCGCGCGGCGTCGGCCAGGCCGGCCATCTGCTGGTCGCTGCGCAGCTGCGCGAAGCCGTCGCGGATGGCCTGCGGCGTCATGCTCTGCAGCCACAGGCGCTGCACCGGCTTGTTCAGCTTGATCTTGCCGCCGTCGGCGTACTGCACGATCAGCCGGAAGATCAGCTCGCCCTCGCGGCCCGCGTCGCAGGCGTTGATGAGCGCGGTGACGTCCTTGCGCTTGACCAGCTTCACCACCGCGTTGAGCCGGCTCTTGGCCTTGTCGATCGGCGCCAGGTCGAAGTGCGGCGGCACCACCGGCAGGTGGGCGAAGCTCCACTTGCCGCGCTTCACGTCGTACTCCTCCGGGGCCTTGATCTCCACCAGGTGGCCGACGGCGGAGGTGACCACGTAGGTCTCGCTCTCGAAGTGGTCGGCGTGTTTCTCGAACTTGCCCGCCACGGGGGTGAGCGCGCGCACGAGGTCCTGCGCAACGCTGGGCTTCTCGGCAATGATCAGGGTCTTGGTCATGGTTCCTTCGGATGCGGCAGGCGGCGTGGCGGTTCCGGGCACGTGCCTACAATGCGCCCCTCGCGCGCGCACACGCGCGCCTGCATGATTTCAATGTACCGAATGAAGAAGACACCGCAAGCTGGCCGCCGAGTTGCACGCACAACCCCCAAGGCCGCAGCCCCCGCCGCCAACGGCCGCCGCATCCAGGTGCGCAGGAGCGGCGTGCACGGCAAGGGCGTGTTCGCGCTGCAGCCCATTCCCGCCGGCGAGCGCATCATCGAATACAAGGGCGAGGTCATCACCTGGCCCGAGGCGCTGCGGCGCCACCCGCACGATCCGAAGGATCCCAACCACACCTTCTACTTCCACGTCGACGAGGACCACGTCATCGACGCCAAGGTGGGCGGCAACGCGGCGCGCTGGATCAACCACGCCTGCGAGCCCAACTGCCAGGCCGACGAGACGCCCGAAGGCCGCGTGTTCATCAAGGCGCTGCGCAAGCTGAAGCCCGGCGAAGAGCTGTTCTACGACTACGGGCTGATCATCGACGAGCGCTACACCCCGAAGCTCAAGCGCGAGTACGCCTGCCGCTGCGGCGCCAAGGCCTGCCGCGGCACGATGCTGGCGCCCAAGCGCTAGCGGCCCGGATGCGATGACCACCGGCCAGCACCTGAACTGGGGCGCCGAGGCGCTCTGGGAGCAGCTGCTGCCGCTGCTGCCCGGGCTGTCGGTGGAAGTGCTGGCGCGTGTGGATTCCACCAACACCCGGCTGCTCGAACGCGCGCGCGAACTGAGCGGCACGCGCGACGCGCCCATCACCCGCCCCGGCGAGCTGGAACGCGCCACGCCCGGGCCCGCCACCCCGCACGGGCGCCGTGGCGCCGACGTGATGCCCTGCCTGCTGGTGGCCGAGCAGCAGCTGCGCGGCCGCGGGCGGCTGGGGCGCGACTGGGTCTCGTCGGCGGGCGCGTCGCTCACCTTTTCGCTGTCGCTGCCGCTGGCGCCGGCCGACTGGTCCGGGCTCTCGCTGGCGGTCGGCCTGGCGCTTGCCGACGCGCTCGATCCGCTGGCCGACGACGACGCTGGCACCCCGCGCATCAACCTGAAGTGGCCCAACGACCTTTGGCTGCTGGACGAACCCGGCCGCGGCCGCAAGCTGGGCGGCATCCTGATCGAGACCGTGACGGTCGGCCGCCATCGCATGTGCGTGGTCGGTATCGGCCTGAACGTGCTGCCGCAGCCCACGCCGGTGCCCGGCGCGCCGGAGCTCACCCACGGCTACGCCTGCCTGCAGGAGATCGACGGCGCGACCACCGCGCCCGCGGTGCTGGCGCGCGTGGCCGAGCCGCTGGTCCGCGGTCTGCTCGCCTTCCAGGCCGACGGCTTCGCGCCGCTGGTGGCACGCTACGCCCGGCGCGACCTGCTGAACGGCCGCCCCGTCACCACCACGCTGGCCGACGTGCCGGCGGGCGTGGCCGAGGGGGTCGACGAGCGCGGCGCGCTGCGCGTGCGCGCCGGCGAACTGCACCACGTGGTGAGCGGCGAGGTCAGCGTGCGGCTGGCCCCCGACGAGGCCGGCACGGCGCCCGGGGCCGCCGGCTGATGCTGCGCGTCGTCGTCGCCCTGCTGCTGCTGGCCAACCTGGCCTTCTTCGGCTGGGCGCGCGGCTGGTTCGAACCCTCGATGCCGCCGCCGCACCAGGGCGAGCGCGAGCCGCAGCGGCTGGCCGCCCAGGTGCGTCCCGATGCGGTGATCGTGCTGGCGCCCAGGGCCGCCAGCGCCGCGATCGCCGCCGCACGCGCCGCGGCCGCCGTGTGCCTGCAGGCCGGGCCGCTGGCCGATGGCGAGATCGCCGCTGCCGAAGCCGCGCTGGCCTCGGCCCAGCTGCCCGACGGTGCGTTGCAGCGCGAGGCCGCGCCGGCGCCGCCGCTGTGGGTGGTGTTCGCCGGCCGCGTGCCCGACGCCGCGCAGCGCCGTGCACGCGAGGCCGAGCTGGAGAAGCTCGGGCTGCGCTTCGAGCGCCTGGACGCCCCGGCCGAACTGGCACCGGGCCTCGTGGTATCGCGCCACTTCACGAAGGCCGAGGCCGAGACCGCGCTGGCCGCGCTGGCCTCGGCGAGCCAGCCGCTGAAGGGCGCACGCGTCGCCAACCTGCCGCCGGGCCCGCCGCGGCAGTGGCTGCGAGTGCCGCGCGCCGACGTCGATCAGCAGGCGCGCCTGCTGGCGCTGCCGCCGGCCGCGGTGGCGGCCACCGGCGGCGGCTTCAAGCCCTGCGCCGTGGCATCCTGAACAGCAGCCCGGTGGCCAGCGCCAGCAGCGCCAGCCACGGCCAGGACAGCGCACCGCCGCCGCCACCGCCGGAGCCGCCTCCGGCGCCGGGTGCCGCGGCCACCGTCACCGTCTGGCTGGCCAGCCCGGTGTTGCCGCTGCCGTCGCTCACCGCCAGCAGCACCGTGAAGGTGCCCGCCGCGTTCGGCGTCAGGGTGGCGGTGATCGAGGTCGCGAAGCTGGTCCCGTTGGCGACGTTGGGGATGATCCCGCCGCCGTTGGTGAGCGTCCACTCATAGCCGGTGATCGCGTTCGACGCGGTGCTGCTGCTGGCGTTGAGGGTGACCGCGGTGCCCGCGGTGGGCGTGGCCGGCGTGAAGGTGATGCGCGCCACCGGTGCCGGCGTGGCAGCGGCGGCCACCGCGGCGCCCGCATCCAGCATGCCGGCGCCGCAGGTGGTGGTGGTGCAGGCGCACTCGGCCTGCTCGACACCTTCCACCGGCGCCTGGCACTGCGGCACGCCGCCGGCGACGATCGCCTGGCTCCAGGGGCGCGCGGTGCCGACGAGCTTGCTGCGCAGCAGCGCCGGGGTCAGCGTCGGCTGCACCGAGAACATCAGCGCCGCGGTGCCCGCCACCAGCGGTGCGCTGAAGCTGGTGCCCACCTCGTAGGCGATGCTGTCGAACCAGCTCGACGAGCCGGGCACGGTGGTGCCGGTGTTGCTGGCGGCGATCAGCGGATAGGTGCAGTTGCTGCGGCCGGTGGGGCAGTTGCCGCCCGGCGCCGCGATCACCACCTTGGGGCCGATGCTGCTGAAGTCGACCTTGGTGCCGACGTGCCGCACCGCGGCCACCCCGATCACGCCATCGCAGTTGGCCGGGGCCTCCTCGGGGCCGCCATCGCCGTTGCCGGCCGAAGCGACGATCACCGCGCCGGCGGCCAGCACGTCGTCCACGGCCGACTGGTAGCCGGCGCTGCAGGTGAGGTCGCCGCCCAGGCTCATGTTGAGCACCTTGGCCGGGGTGAGGTTGTCGGGCACGCCGTCGACATGGATGCCGGCGGCCCAGCGCATCGCGGCCAGGATGTCGGAACGCTCGCCGAAGCACTTGCCCAGCACCCGCACCGGCAGGATGCTGACGCCGGGCGCGGTGCCGGCCATGCCGATGGCGTTGTTCGCGGTCGCCCCCACAAGGCTCGCGGTGGCCGTGCCGTGCCAGGAACTCGGCGTGCTGACCGGCCGGCCCAGCCCCGAGGGGTCGCACTGATAGAAGGTGCCGTTCGGATCGCTGTTCTCGGTGGCGGTGGTGTAGTCGCCGGGGTCGCTCGGGTCGACGTCGCGGCCGCCGCCGTCGTTGGCGATCTCGGGGTCGGTGATGAAGTCGAAGCCGTTGAGCAGGCGGCTGCCGGACAGGTCCGGGTGGGTGCGCAGCACGCCGGTGTCCAGCACGGCCACCACCACGCTGGGCACGCCCATCGTGCGGGCCCAGGCGGCTTCGGCGTCGATCGCGGAGATCACGCTGCCGGCCTGCGGCGCACGCAGGTACCACTGGCCCACCAGCGGGCCGCTCTGGGTGCCGATCCCGTTGGGGCGGCTGGCCACGCTCACGGCCGCGTACAGCGGATCGTTCGGCGCCGCGGCGCGGCGCACGCGGCCGTCGGGTTCGGCGAACTCGACGTCGGGGTCGGCGGCCAGCTCGGCGGCGAGCGCGGCGGCGCTGATCCCGCTGGCCTTCACCACCTGGGTGCGCTCGCCCACCACCGCGCCCGCCGTCAGCACCCGCCCCGTGCGTGCGCCGAGCAGGCTGGCACGGCCGGACAGCGCCTGGCGCAGCGAGACGCCGTCGGGCCGGGCGGCCAGCGCATGCACCCGCAGCGCCGTGGCACTGGACTTGAACTTCACGATGACCCGGGCTTCGGGGGGCGCGGGCAGCGGCGGCCTGGCGGCGGGAACCGGAGCCATGAAGGCCACCAGGGCCGTGAGCAGGAGGCGGCGGAAGTGGGGGGCGAGGTCCATGAGATCAGTGTAGGGCGCCCATTTCTGCGCGGGCGCGGTGAAAGGCCCGAAGCCTGCCCCCGTTTCAAGGCGTTGCGTCTCCAGCCGTTGCGGCCGGTGACGCCGATCCCGGATCCCCGTGACTGAGGGGTGGGTGACAAGGGGCGGGATGCTTATCGTGGCGCAAGCTTTGCAAAGAAGCGTTGCTGCCCCGCGCGCGTGACCCGCCGCGGTGCACCTTCTGCCCTTCCACACGAGGTCCAGCCATGAAGCACAGCCTGAGCGCCGCCGCAGCCGCCACCCTGTTGGCCGTCAGCGGCGCGTCGCACGCCCTGACGTTCAACTTCACTTTCGTCGCCGGCACCAGCGCGCAGGCGCAGCAGGCCTTCATCGACGCGGGCAACCGCTGGTCGTCGCTGTTCACCGACAACGTCACGCTGAACATGACGGTGGGCCAGTCGAGCCTGGGCGCCGGCATCCTGGCTTCCACCGGGTCGGCCCGCACCGCCTTCACCTACACGCAGTTCCGCAATGCGCTGGCGGGCGACGCCACCAGCGGCACCGACGCGCAGGCCGTGGCCTCGCTGCCCGGCGGCTCGTCGTTCGGCATGCTGATCAACCGCACGTCGGACAACCCGAACGGCGCCGGCTCGGCCACCGCCTACCTGGACAACAACGGCAGCGCGAACAACACCACGGTGCGCATCACCAACGCCAACGCACTGGCGCTGGGCCTCACGCCCACGTCGCAGGTCGTCGGCTCCTGCGCCAGCGCCTGCGACGCCAGCATCGTGTTCGCGAACGCCTTCACCTGGGACTACAACCCCAGCGACGGCATCACCGCCGGCGCCTACGACTTCGTCGGCATCGCCACCCACGAGATCGGCCACGCCCTGGGCTTCATCAGCGGCGTCGACATCCTGGACATCAACTCGTCGACCACCTTCTTCACCGCCGACCAGTTCACCTACGTGAGCTCGGTGGACCTGTTCCGCTACTCCACCGCCAGCACGGCGCAGGGCGTGATCGACTGGACCGCCAGCACCACGCCGAAGTACTTCTCGCTGAACAACGGCGCCACCGCCATCGCCGGCTTCTCCACCGGCCGCACCTGGGGCGACGGCCAGCAGAACAGCCACTGGAAGGACAGCCTCGGCCTGGGCATCATGGATCCGACGGCCGCCACCGGCGAGCTGCTGACGATCCGCCAGAACGACATCACGCTGTTCGACACCATCGGCTGGAACCTGGCGCCGATTCCGGAGCCCGCCACCTACGCGCTGTTCGGCCTGGGCCTCGTGGGCCTGGCGCTGCGCCGCCGCCAGCAGGGCGCCGGCCGGCGCGACTGATCACCCGCACGAGACCTGCGCACCCCACGGGCGCCAGGAGGACTCGACAAGAAGAGGAAAGGCCCGCTACGGCGGGCCTTTTCATTGAGGGCGGCGGGTGCGCGGCTTCAGCGCGCCATCACCTGCACCATCTCGAGCACCTTGTTCGAGTAGCCCCATTCGTTGTCGTACCAGGACACCACCTTGATGAAGGTCTTGTCCAGCGCGATGCCGGCGTCGGCGTCGAACACGCTGGTCATCGCCTCGCCGCGGAAGTCGGTGGAGACCACCTTGTCCTCGGTGTAGCCGAGCACGCCCTTCATCGGGCCGGCGGCGGCGGCCTTCATCGCGTTGCAGATGTCGTCCCAGTTGGCTTCCTTCACCAGCTCGGCGGTGAGGTCGATCACGCTGACGTCGCTGGTCGGCACGCGGAAGCTCATGCCGGTGAGCTTCTTGTTCAGCTCGGGGATCACCACGCCCACCGCCTTGGCGGCGCCGGTGCTGCTGGGGATGATGTTTTCCAGGATGCCGCGGCCGCCGCGCCAGTCCTTGTTGCTCGGGCCGTCGACCGTCTTCTGGGTCGCGGTGGTGGCGTGCACCGTGGTCATCAGGCCGCGCTTGATGCCGAAGCTGTCGTGCAGCACCTTGGCCACGGGCGCCAGGCAGTTGGTGGTGCAGCTGGCATTGCTGATGATGGCCTGGCCGGCGTAGCTCTTGTCGTTCACGCCGTAGACGAACATCGGCGTGTCGTCCTTGCTGGGCGCGCTCTGGATCACCTTCTTCGCGCCGGCGTCCAGGTGCTTCTGGCAGGTGTCCTTGGTGAGGAAGAGGCCGGTGGACTCCACCACCACGTCCACGCCCAGGTCGCCCCACTTCAGCTCGGCCGGGTCCTTCACCGCGGTGAGGCGGATCTTCTTGCCGTTGACGATGAGCGTGCTGCCGTCCACCGCGATGTCGCCCTTGAAGCGGCCGTGCACGCTGTCGTAGCGCAGCATGTAGGCCAGGTAGTCGGGCTCCAGCAGGTCGTTGATGCCGACGACTTCGATCGAGGGAAAGTTCTGGACGGCGGCACGGAACACCATGCGCCCGATGCGGCCGAAGCCGTTGATGCCGACTTTGATGGTCATGAGGTCTTCTCCTTGGGGTCGTTGAGGTTGATGCGGACGCAGGGCACCGCGACGTCGGCGGTGTCGGCGAAGACGGAGTCGAGGCTGTTCGAGCGCAGCTCGAGTTCGAGCCCGGCCAGCAGTTCCAGCAGCGGGCGCCTGCGCGGGTCGCTGTCCCCGACCTCGCCCACCGAGTTGCGGCGAAGAGGCTGGTAGTAGGTCAGTTTGACATCGAACGGGCAGCCCATCGCCGTGGTGTCGAGCTGCAGCCGTCGCTCGCGGATGCCCTTGCTGACGCCGAGCAGCTCGGGCAGCGTCAGGGCCTTGAAGCCGTAGCGGCCTTCTCCCTCCATGAGGTAGATGAAGAGCACGCCGGTTCGCACGGGACCCCTGCCGGCGTGGCAAGGCATGCGCAGGCCAGCCGCCCAACTCGTGATGGACGGTGCGAAGGACTCCGCGGCCGGACGATGCAGCAGCTCCACCTCGGGCGGGGCATCGGCCGAGTGAAACGTCATCAGGCCGTAGACGCGGCCTTGCTGCAGGCTGCGACGCGCGCGTTCCGGATAGGGCGGCGACTTGACCTTGTCGACGTGGCCGATGCACTTGACCTCGGACCGCCGCGTCTCGTCGGTGGCTTCGGTCGGGCTGCCCCAGATCACCTTCCGGTCATCGGGCTTGAACACGAACTCGTACTGCAGCGTGACCTTCTCGCCCTTCTTCAGGCAGGGTGCGGACAGGGAGCGCAGGAACTTCTTCGCCGCGTCGACGAAGGCCGCGGCGCCTTCGCTCGACTGGATCTCGACCTCGTTGCCGAAGAGCCCGCCCGGCAGCGAGACGGTGGCCTTCACGCGGCCTGCCTCGCCTGCCTTGTAGGCGTCGAAGGGGTAGACGGGCTCCACCGGCTCGCCCGTCGGCACCTGCAGGCATTCCAGCGCCGCCGGCGGCGCGAGCTCGATGCGCACCTGTGCGCCGGCACTCGCGGCCAGCAGCAGCCCCGCCAGCAGGAGCAGGGAGCGCGCGACCCACACCGTCATTGCCGCCGGCCGTCGCGCGTCAGCGCCCCAGCACCTTGCGCACCACCGCGGCCACGTTCTCCGCCGTGAGCTTGAAGTGCTTGAAGAGCAACGGCCCCGGCGCGCTTTCGCCGTAGCTGTCGATGCCCACCACCGCCGCGCAGCCGTACTTCCACCAGCCGTCGGTGACGCCGGCTTCCACCGCGATGCGCGGCACGCCGTCGGGCAGCACGCTGCGCTTGTAGGCCACGGTCTGGCGGTCGAAGGTGGTGGTGCTGGGCATGCTGACCACGCGCACCGCGAGCTTCAGCTTCGCCAGCTCGGCCTGCGCGTGCAGCGCCAGCTGCACCTCGCTGCCGGTGGCGACGATGACCGCCTGGGCCTTCTTCTTCAGCCCCACTTCCGCCGGCTCGGCCAGCACGTAGGCGCCCTTGCCGATGTCGGCCAGGCTCGGCTTCGGCAGGTGCGGCAGGTTCTGGCGGCTCAGCAGCAGCGCGGTCGGGCGGGTGGCGTTGCCCAGCGCCATCGCCCAGGCCATCGTGGTCTCCACGGTGTCGGCCGGGCGCCAGACGTCCAGGTTCGGGATCAGCCGCAGCGCCGCCGCGTGCTCCACGCTCTGGTGCGTGGGGCCGTCCTCGCCGAGGCCGATGGAGTCGTGCGTGAAGACATGGATCACGCGCCGCTTCATCAGCGCGGCCATGCGGATGGCGTTGCGGCTGTAGTCGCTGAACGTGAGGAAGGTGCCGCCGTAGGGGATGACGCCGCCGTGCAGCGCCAGGCCGTTCATCACCGCGGCCATGCCGAACTCGCGCACGCCGTAGTTGACGTGGCGGCCGCCGTTGGGCTGGCCCGCTTCGTCGACCCGCAGCGCCGGCGTGCTGCTGGTGTTGGTGAGGTTGGAGCCGGTGAGGTCGGCACTGCCGCCCAGCATCTCGGGCAGGGCCTTGGTGAACACCTCCAGCGCGAGCTGGCTGGCCTTGCGGCTGGCCACCGTCTCGCCCTTGTCCTGGGCGGCCTTCACCGCGCTGGCCACGGTCTGCGCGAAGTCCGCCGGCAGCTCGCCGGCCATGCGGCGCTGGTAGGCGGCGGCCAGTTCCGGGTGCGCGGCGCGGTAGGCGGCGAAGGCCTGGGCCCAGCGCTGCTGCGCGGCGGTGCCGGCGGCGCGCGCGTCCCAGGCGGCGTAGGCGGCCTCGGGCAGCACGAAGGGTTCGTGCTCCCAGCCGAGCGTGCCGCGCGTGAGCCGGATCTCGTCGCCGCCCAGCGGCTCGCCGTGCGCCTTCGCGGTGCCGGCGCGGTTCGGCGAACCCTTGCCGATGGTGGTGCGGCAGATCACCAGCGTGGGCTGGGTGCCGGGCTGCCGCGCCTGCTCCAGCGCCGCCGCCAGCGCCGCGGTGTCGTGGCCGTCGACCGGGCCCACCACGCGCCAGTCGCAGGCCTCGAAGCGCTGCGCCACGTTGTCCACGTACCAGGGCTGCACCTTGCCGTCGATGCTGATGCCGTTGTCGTCGTACAGCGCCACCAGCTTGGAAAGCTTCCAGGCGCCGGCCAGCGCGATGGCCTCGTGGCTGATGCCTTCCATCAGGCAGCCGTCGCCCATGAAGACGAAGGTGCGGTGGTCGACCACCGCGTGGCCTTCGCGGTTGAACTCGGCCGCCAGCAGCTTCTCGGCCAGCGCCATGCCCACCGCGTTGGCCAGGCCCTGGCCCAGCGGGCCGGTGGTGGTCTCCACGCCGGGCGTCACGTCCACCTCGGGGTGGCCGGGCGTCTTGCTGCGCAGCTGGCGGAAGCTGCGCAGCTCGCTCATCGGCAGGTCGTAGCCGGTGAGGTGCAGCAGCGCGTACAGCAGCATCGACGCGTGGCCGTTGCTCAGCACGAAGCGGTCGCGGTCGGGCCACTGCGGATCGGCCGGGTTGTGCTTCAGCACGCCGCCCCACAGCGCCACCGCCATCTCGGCCATGCCCATCGGTGCACCCGGGTGGCCCGAGTTGGCTTGCTGCACGGCGTCCATCGCCAGCGCGCGCACGGCGTTGGCCATCAGGGAAAGGGATGCGGCGTCGGTGGGCAGGGGCATGGCAGGCGCCGCGGGCAGCGGGCGGGGTGTGGTGGGTGGGGAGCCTTCGATTCTAGGAGCCCGCGGCTGGCGCCGGCCGGCGCTGCGGGCGGCTCCGTATGATCCGGCGCATGCTGGGCCTGCACCTCACCGCCGACCTGCACGGCTGCCCGGCTGCGGCGCCGTCGATGCGCGACGCCGCGGCGCTGCGCGGCCTGTGCCTGGCCGCGGTGGCGCAGGCGGGGCTGCGGGCGGTGGGCGAGCTGTTCCACCCGTTCCCGGCGCCGGGTGGCGTCACCGGCATGGTGCTGCTGGCCGAGTCGCACCTGGCCGTGCACACCTGGCCCGAGCTGGGTGCGGTGACGCTGGACGTCTACGTCTGCAACCTCGACACCGACAACAGCGGCCGCGCCGAGTTGCTGCTGCGCACGCTGGAGCGCGCCTTCGCGCCCGCGCGCAGCGAACACCACCGCGTGCAGCGCGGCCGGGTCCTGCGACCCGCTTGACCTGGGTCAACGGCCGCAGCGCCGGCGCTGCCATGCTGGGTGCATGCGCCATTCCACGCTCGACGTCATCCGCGACGAACACCAGGCCCTGGCCGCGATGCTGCGCTCGTTGCAGATGCTGCTGGCGCAGTCGCGGCGCGAGCAGCGGCTGCCCGACTTCGAGCTGCTGCGGGCGATGCTGTTCTACATCGACGAGTTCCCGGAGCGGCTGCACCACCCGAAGGAAAGCGAGCTGCTGTTCCCGCGCGTGGCCGCGCGCTGCCCCGAGCTGGCGCCGCTGATCCAGCGGCTGGAGCGCGATCACGCCGACGGCGAGCACGCGGTGCGCCAACTGCAGCATGCGCTGCTCGCCTTCGAGATGATGGGCGAGGCGCGCCGCGCCGCCTTCGAGCAGGCCGCCGAGCGCTACGTGCGCGGCTACCTGGAGCACATGGCGGCCGAGGAGCAGGAGATCCTGCCCGCGGCGCGCCGCGCCTTCACCGCCACCGAGTGGGAGCCGCTGGACGAAGCCTTCAGCACCAACGCCGACCCGCTGACCGGCCGCCACGAGCCGGCACCGGACTACCAGGCGCTGTTCCGGCGCATCCTGATGCGTGCGCCGGCGCCCATCGGGCTGGGTTAGGACGCAAGGACCCGGCGTGCGCGGTGCAGGCGCACGAACAGGTTCTGCTCGGTGATCTGCAGCGCCTGGCACACCTCCTCGGTGCTCTCGTCGCGCAGCAGGCGCAGTTCCACCGCGCGGCGCAGCGTCTCGGGCAGTTCGCCGATGCGCGCCATCGTGCGGGCCAGGCGCTGGCGCTGCTCGGCCACCTCGTCGGGACGCGGCTGCGGGCATTCCAGTTCCAGCGGGCCGCTGTCGCCGTCGGCGTCGTCGCTGCCGGCGTCGATGCTGTCGTGGCCGCTGCGCTCGCGGATCAGGTCGACGATCTTGTGCTTCAGGATCGCCACCAGCCAGCTGCGCAGCGCCGAGCGCCCGCCGAACTGCGCGCGGCCGCTGGCCACGGCCTCGAACACGTCGTGCACCAGGTCCTCGGCCAGCGCCGGGTCCATCAGGCGGCGGCGCGCGTAGGCCACCAGCGCGCCGCGGTGTTCGGCCATCTCGGCCCAGGTCACCGTCAGGGGAAGGGCCGGCGTGGCGTGGGCGGCGAGGGTCTGCATGGCGGTCATCCTGTGGGTGATGCGATGGGTAGACTCTCGCGGCTGTGCCTCGCAGGCGGATCACCGAAGATCACAGCCAGATCACATTCGACGAACAACATGAGCCGGCGCCGCCGCTCCGGCCGCATCAGGGAAGACCGACATGCACATCCGAACGAGTGCCGCTGCCGTGGTGGCCGGCGTCCTGCTGGCCTTGCCCGCCCGGGCGGCCGAACCCAAGCCCGAGGCCTTCTACCTGGGCTTCTCCATCGGCAATGTGCGCCAGAAGGTGCTGGCCCCGGCCGACACCCGTGACGGGCTGCTGGGCTGGACCGTGGGCTACAACCTGAACCGCTCGCTCGCGGTGGAGGCCTACGGCCACGCCTACTTCTTCCCGTCATGGAGCGGCCTGTTCGGCCTGCCGGGCGTGCGCACCACAGACACCGATGTCGCCGATGACCACACCGGCATCGCCGCGGTGGGCGCCTATCCGCTCGGCGACTCGTGGCGGCTGCGCGGCCGCGTGGGCGTGGGGCGCACCGGCGTCACGGTGTTCGCCGCCCAGACCGGCAACCGCATCGGCAAGGCCACCCGCACCGACCCCGTGCTCGGCGCCGGCATCGCCTTCGACCCCACGGCCGGCTGGTCGATCACCCTGGACTACGCCCGCCTCACCAAGACCAAGGCCGACACGGTGGCGCTGGGGGCGCAGTACCGTTTCTAGGCGGGCGCAGCTGTAAGACACTCGGGGGCCGCACCGACCCCCGACCATGGCCCACCGCATCCTCGTCGCCGAAGACCAGGCCGACATCCGCGACCTGATCGCGCTGAACCTGCAGCAGGCGGGGTACGGCGTCGACGCGGTGGTCGACGGCCAGGCGGCGCTGGAGCTGGCGCTGGACCCCGCCACGCCGCCGCACGACCTGCTGGTGCTGGACCTGATGATGCCGCGGCTGGACGGGTTGGAGGTCTGCAAGGCGCTGCGTGCGCGCGGCCGCGCGACGCCGATCCTGATGCTCACCGCGAAGAGCACCGAGCTCGACCGCGTGCTCGGCCTCGAACTGGGCGCCGACGACTACCTCACCAAGCCCTTCTCGATGGCCGAGCTGCTGGCGCGCGTGAAGGCGCTGCTGCGCCGCGCCGAGCTGCTGCGCGCCGCCCAGCAGGCGCCCGCGCAGCAGGGCGCGGTGCTGCGCAACGGCGAGCTGCAGATCGACCCCGGGCGGCGCGAGGTGCGCATCCAGGGCCGGCCGCTGGAGTTCACCGCGCTCGAGTTCGACCTGCTGCTGCACTTCGCCAGCCACCCGGGCCGGGTGTTCTCGCGCGCGCAGCTGCTCGACGCGGTGTGGGGCTACTCGCACGACGGCTACGAGCACACCGTCACCACGCACATCAACCGGCTGCGCGCCAAGGTGGAGGCCGACCCGATGCAGCCGCGCTTCATCCTCACCGTGCGCGGCGCCGGCTACAAGATGCGCGACGCGCCGGCGGCATGACGGTCCGGCTGCGCCTTGCGCTGACCATCCTGCTCACCGGGCTGGCCACCGCCTGCGGCGTGATCGTCGCGGTGGCGCTGGCCTTCCAGCGCGTGGAGCACGAGAACACCTGGCAGCGCGGCGACGCCTTCCTGGGCCGCGTGCTGGAGCAGCACACCGACCTGCTGGAGCAGCAGCAGCGCGACCCGGAGGCCTTCGGGCAGTTCCTGAAGAGCCTGCTGCTGTACGAACCCGCGAGCCAGCTCTACCTGCTGGACGCGCAGGGCACGGTGCTCGCCCACACCGGCCGCATGAGGCTCAAGCCCGGCTTCCAGGTGGCGCTGGACCCGGTGCGCCAGGCGGCCGCGGCCGCCGGCAGCACCGACCGGCGCGCCGCCGCCTACGTGATGGGCGACGACCCCGAGTACATGGAGGCCGACGCGGTGGTGGCCGCGCGCGTGCTGCAGCGCTCGCGCATCGCCCCCGCCCAGGCGGCCGATGGTTTCCTCTACCTGGTGTGCCGCAAGCCGGGCCTGCCGGTGGCGCGCGCCGAGCTGTGGCAGGGCCTGGCCTCGCCGGCGCTGGTGCCGGTGCTGGCGGTGTGCCTGTTCACGAGCGCGCTGGCGGCATGGATCATCGTTGCGGTGACGCGCCCGCTGCGCGTGCTGAGCGACGAGGTGGCGGCGGTTGCGCGCGAGGGCTTCAGCGCCGGCGCTGCGGGCGTGCGGGCGCCGGCGGCCAGCGCCGCGCCCGACGAGATCGGCCGCCTGCGCGGCGGCTTCCACGCGCTGCTGGCCACGCTGCGCATGCAGTGGGACGAACTGAGCCGGCTCGACCGCTTCCGCCGCGAAAGCGTCAGCAACCTGTCGCACGACTTGCGCAGCCCGCTCACCGCCACCGTGGCCTGCCTGGAGACGCTGGACAACCGCTGGGCCGGCGACGCCGCGCGCGCGCCCGACCGCGAGCTGGTGGCCGTGGCGCTGCGCAACACACGCAACGCCGCAGGCCTGGTGCGCTCGCTCGGCGACCTGGCGCTGCTGGACGAGCCCGAATTCCGCCTGAGCCCGATGCGGCTGGACCTGGCCGAGGTGCTGGACGGCGTGGTGCTGCGCTTCGCCGAACGCGCCAGCCAGCAGGCGGTGGCGCTGACCTTCGAGCCGCGCGGCGACGCGCCGCCGGTGGCCGAGGTGGACGTGGAGCTGCTGGAGCGCGCCATCGCCAACCTGCTCGACAACGCCCTCAAGTTCACGCCCGGTGGCGGCCGCATCGTGCTCAGCGCCGAGCGCAGCGGCAACCTGGTGCGGCTGCAGGTGGCCGACAACGGCCGCGGCATCCCGGCCGCCGACCTGCCGCACCTGTTCGACCGCCTCTACCAGGCCCGCAACGACGTGGCGCCGGCCAGCAGCGAAGAAGGCAAGGGACTGGGCCTGTCGATCGTGCAGCGCATCGTCGAGCTGCACCGCGGCACGGTGGTGGCCGAGAGCGCGCCCGGTGCCGGCACCACGGTGACGATCACGCTGCCGGCCGGCTGAAGGCCGCGCCGTGAAGAAGCGCAAAGGCTGGCAAAGCTGGTCGGCCACGGGGCCCGCGTGGCGTTTTTGGTGGCAGGCTGCAAGGCCTTTCCCTTCAACCCCAGCCACGAGACCTGCCATGCGCATCGCGACCTCGCTCCTTGCCCCCTTCCTGCTCGCTGCCGGCATGGCCGCCCATGCGGCCGATGCGCCGGCCGGCGCCGTCGTCGAGGCCTGCAAGCCCGATGTCGAGAAGCTCTGCCCCGGCGTGCAGCCGGGCGAAGGGCGCATCGCCGCCTGCCTGCGCGGCAAGCATCGCCAGCTGTCCGACGGCTGCAAGACGGCGCTGAAGGAACAGCGCAGGAAGCAGAAGGCCGGCGCGGCCTGAAAGCCGCGTCAGGGGCAGGGCGAGCGCTCGACCAGCCCCCAGGCGTCGGGCTGCGTGTCGCGCCATGCCTTCTCGCTGCCGAACAGCGAGAGTTCGGCGCCGCAGCGCCCGGCCATGCCGCCGGGCTTCGGCGCCAGCTTCAGGTGCGTGACACGGCGGCCGTCGAGCACGCAGCCGGGTTCGCCTTCGAGCACGTAGACGGTGCTGGCGGGGTCGGCCTCGACACGCGCCACACGGGCGCCGCGGCAGATCGACCACTGGATCTGGGTGCCGCTCACGCTGAGCGGGCCCAGCGGCTCGATCGCCCGGCTCAGCGGCAGCCAGCGGCCCTGCGTCGAGCCGGCCGCCGGTTGCGCCGCTGCGGGCGCCGCCGAGACCATCGCCAGCCACACCACGGCCAGCGCCGCGCGCAGGCCGCTCACGGCGTGGCGAACAGCGCCGCCGGCGCGTGGTGCTTCGCGGCCCAGCCGCCCCACGCCACGTCGGTGGCGCCCAGGCGCAGCTCCAGCACCTGCCAGCGGCCGTCGCGGCGCGACAGCAGCGCCACGCACTGGCGCGACAGGTAGCCTTCGCGCGCGGCTTCGGCCTGCGGCGTGCCGGCGTAGTCGAAGGGCTGGCCGCCCGGCTGGCGCAGTTCGGCGATCACGAACGCCCAGGTGCCCGAGACCCGCGTCGTCTGCGGGCTCAGGGCGAGCGGCACCTTCAGCTCGGCCTGAGCCGCCACCTGCGTGGCCTGCAGCACCGCGGGCGCTTCGGGCGAGGCCGCCAGCGCCGCGGCGGCGGACAGCGGCAGCACCGCGGCCATGGACTTCAGCGTCGACATCGAGCGGCCTCCTGGAGCGCGACGGCGCTGTCAGTGCGCCGGCGGCGTCAGTATCACCGCGCCGTGGCGCAGCGCCCAGTCCGCGCTGCCGATGGTGACTTTCTGGCTGCCGTCGGCGTTCACGTTGTTGGAGCCGATCAGGCGCAGCTGGCCGTTGTGGTTGCTCTCCACCATCACGGTGTGCGAGGCGCCGCCGCCCTGGATGATCACCACGTCGCCGGGCCGCGCGTTGGCCACGCTCACCGGCTGCCAGCCGCGCGCGCGCAGCGTGCTGTCGAGCTGGTCCACGCTGTTGGTGTGCTTGGAGGCGGGCAGCAGCCCGGCCTTCTGCAGCACCGCGGAGACGAAGTTCGCGCAGCAGATGTTCGACGGCACGCTGCCGTCCATCGGCAGGTCGCCGCTGCGCTTGAGCTCCGACGCGTTGCGGCCGACGAACTGGCGCGCGATGGCCGCCGCGTCGCCGGCATCGCCCACCGGTCCGCCGGGGCCCACGCCGGTGCTGGGCGCCACGCCACTGCTGCCGCCGCTGCCGCCACTGCGGGCTCCGCCGGGCAGATGGATCTTCTGCTCGGGGAAGATCAGGTCGGGGTTCGCGATCTGCGGGTTGGCCGCGATCAGCGCCTGCAGGCTCACGCCGTGCGCACGCGCGATGTCCCACAGCGTGTCGCCCTTCTTCACGGTGTAGTCGCCGCCGGCGGCGTTGTTGCTGCCGCCGCCGTTGGCGGCCGCCGGCGCGCCGCTCGCCGGTGCCGCGCCGCCCTGCGGCGCGCTGTTGCCGAAGAGGTCGGCCTCCGCCGCGCGCCGCCGCACCAGGCCCTGCAGCACCTGGCCGCCGGCATGCACCCACTTGCCGAACTCGGCCTGCGCGCCGGCGTAGTCGCCCGCGTTGAGCTTCTTCAGCAGCGTGCTCTTCTCCAGCGCGCCGGCGCCGAGGTTGAAGGTGAAGCTGGTCAGCGCGTCGAACTGGCCTTGCGACAGCGGCACCTTGACCTGGTCGCGCACGGCCTGCTGGGCCCACGCGGTGTCCTTCTGCAGCAGCTCCTCGGCCTGCGCCTGCGTGATGCGGTCGCCCGGCTTGACGTTGCCGGTGTGGCCGTAGCCGATGGTCCAGACGCCGGCCGAGTCCTGGTAGGCCGACAGGCGCAGGCCCTCGAAGCCCTTGATCAGGTCCAGCCCGTTCTGGCTCAGCGCATTCGCGCCGCCGCCCTGCGGCGCGGTCGCGGTGTCGCCGTTGGCCGCCGGCCCGCGCGAGCCGGGGATGTTGACCTGGTCGCCGACGTAGATGCGGTTGGGGTTCGCGATCTGCGGATTGGCGGCGATCAGCTGCTGCAGCGACACGCCGTTGTCGCGCGCGATCTGCGACAGCGTCTCGCCGCGCTCGACCGTGTGGCTGCTGGTGGAGGCATTCGCCGAGACGGACGGCGAGGAACCGGAATCGAGGCGCGCGGCTGCGACCATGGGGCTGCTCCTGGCGTGATGGTTGTCAGTTCAGGATGCAGCGTAGGCATTGCGGCCGGCGCGCGTCAGATGGGGCGTGCCCCAGCTGGGGTGGGCGCGCGGTGCGCGCGCCCGTGTCCGCTTCGCTATCGAGGTTTCAACTCGTCAGCGCGCTGGCGCAGGTTGGCCTTGGTGATGGCCCAGCGCGCCGCGTTGTCGTACTCGAAGTCGACGCTGATCTTGCCGCTGGCGCGCGCGATGCGCACCAGGCAGCTCTTCCACGGCGCCTTGCCGTCGGCCTGGGCCATCTCGTCGCGCAGGCGGCGCAGCAGCGCCAGCGTCTCGAAGTTGCGCGGCGCGGCGGGCTCGTCCGCACCGGCCGCGTCGTAGCAGAAGCCGTTCATGCGCGCCTGCTCGGCGTCGACCACGCCCACCAGCGCCAGGTGCTGCCAGCCTTCGGCGGCGACCTCGTCGTCGCGCACCAGCAGCGCGCCCAGCTCGTGGATCAGATCGTCCTTTGCGCTCATGGAGGCGGACTTTAATAGGTCTTGATGTCGCTGCGCGGCAGGCGGTCGAAGGTCTGGCCGGCCTGGTTGGTGAAGTTGGCCGAGTCCTTGTAGATGGCCTTGCCGGTGGCCGGGTCCACCACCTTGTAGAAGACGTCGATCCTGTCGGGCCGCGCCGCGGTGCCGCCCGAGAGCTGCACCTCGATCCTGACCTCCTTGCCTTCCTTGATCCAGTCGGCCCACTCGTTCTCGAGCTTCTTGTAGGCGCTGTTGTTGAACTGGACGTTCTGCGGAAACAGGTTGACGTCGCCCTGGTCCTTCACGAAGCGGTGGCCGATGATGTGCCCGCCCACGTCGTCGGTGACGCCGCTGGCCGCCGCCTGGCCCTGCGCCCTGGCCTCGGCCGACGAGCGCTTGGCGCCGGTGAACACCTCGCGCAGCGTGGCCTCGGCCTTCACGGTCTGGCCGTTGGCGTCCACCGTCCACTTCACGTCGTTGCGGCCCACCTTCGCGGCGACGCTGGTGGTGGCGGCGAACAGCTCGTCGATCTTGGTCTTCATCGACTGCAGCGCCTCGCGCGCCGGCTTCGGCAGGCTGTCCATCGGCACCTTGTCGAGCGCCTCGCCGATCTTCCTCAGCGCCGGCTCGATGGTCTTCGCGAAGGCCTTGTCGGCCTTGGCCAGGTCCACCGCCTTCGCGATGGTCTCGGCGAACTTGCCCAGCTTGCCGAGCTTCGCGGCGTCGCCGATGTACGGGATCATGCTCACCGCGCTGATGCCGGCGCCGAGGAAGTCGCCGCGGAACAGCGAGATCAGGCCGTCGATGCCGTCGCTGATCGGCGTCGGGTCGAAGATGCCGGCGATCGACAGGCCGATCTGCACCAGGTCCAGCGCCAGCTCCGACTTCTGCTTCGCGAGGTCGGCGGTGCGCGCATCGGCCTGCGCGTTGACCTGGCGCGCCAGGTTGCCGTCGATCTCCTCGCTCAGCTCCTTCACGAGCCGCTGCTGGTCGGCGGCCGACAGCTGCGGCTTGATCTCGGACAGCAGCTCGGCCGCGCGCTTGGGGTCGTGCGCGACCACCTGCGCCAGGTCCTTGGCCAGCAGCTCGGCGTTCAGCACGCCGAGCTGCCTGCTGCCGTCGATCAGCGTGCGCGCGCCCGTGGCCAGGTCGCCGGCGTTGAGCGCGCTGCGCGCGGCATCGGCCGCATGGCTGGTGGAGGAGATCGGGTTGACCATCGCGGCCTCCGCAGCAGTTGGGGGAGCTCTTCTCGATCAGCGGCTCAGCGCCGCACCGACCACGGCCATCCAGGAGATGCTGGGGTTGTTGCGGCTGGCCACCAGCAGGAAGGAGCTCACGTCGTCGAAGGGGTTGGCACGTGGCTGGGCGCGGCCCTCGCCGCCGTCGCGCGTGGCACCCACCAGGCCGCCCAGGAAGCCGCCGATGAAGCCGCCCACGAAGGCGATGCTCATCAGCCCGGCCAGCTGGCGGAAGGCGTCATTGGCCTGCGCCTGCAGTGCACCGCCCTTCTTCAGGTCGGTCTCGTTGATGTACTTCTGGTCCACCGCGCGGATGCGGCCCTGGCTGTCCACGGCCAGGAAGCCCTTGCCGGCCGGGTTCTCGTGCAGCACGTTGCCATCGTCCACCAGGGCGTCGAGCAGGCTGCCGTGGTGCGGCGCCTCGTCGATCTTCAGGTCGCCGGTCTTGTTGGTGTCGACGCCGGAGATCTGCACGCCGTAGTCGCCGTTGGTGATGGTGACCTTGGATGACAGCGTCATCTCGGGGTTGTTGGCCCAGGGCGTGGTCTCGATCGTCACCTTGGTGCCGTCGTCCAGCTGCAGCGTGGTGGTGCCCCAGAAGTCGAAGGCGTGCTGGCCGTCGACGTTCATGTGCGGGTCGCCCCAGGCCTGGTAGGTCTCGCCGGTGTTCTTGTTGTGGATGGTGACCGTGTTGTCGTCGCCGGCGGTGATGCGGTAGTTGTCGTTCTCGAACTGCACCTTGCCGCCGACCATCTCGGTCCGGGCGTTGCTGGGGTTCGCGATCGGCGTCGTGGGCAGGCAGCCGCCGGCCATGATGCCGTTGCTGCCGGTGCCGACGAAACCGGCGAAGAAGGCGAAGTTCGTGTTGGTGGAAGCGGCCGTGACGGTCATCGGGGTCTCCCGCGTGCGTGTGTGTGGAGACGCGATCAGACCACCTTGCCGCGACGAAAACACGCTAGCTCGTGCCCCAGCTAGGGCCGACCCCAGAGCTACCTGGCCCAGCCGATGCGGCCGGTGCCGTCGTAGAGCTCGCCGCTGCTGGACTTCACCGCGTGGCTGTCGGTCACCGTCGTCGTCACGCCGGCGGTGAACGCGATCGCGTGGAGGTAGCGCAGCGCCAGCGAACCGGCGCGCAGGAAGGCGATGTGGTCGCCGTCGGGCGAGAACACCGGCGCGTAGTGGCCGCGCGCCGAGGCGTCGGTGGCGTACCAGGTGCCGCCGGTGCTGCGGTCGAGCACGCGGATGCGCGAGCTGTCCTCGAAGGCGACGTAGCGCCCGTTGGGGCTGACGCTGTAGGCGCCGGCGCGCTGCTCGACCGTGATGGCCAGCGCGCCCTGGTCCACCAGCGACGCGTTGTAGACGTGCAGCGAGGCGCCGTCGCGCACCAGCAGCTCGCCGGTGTCGGCGAATGCGGGCTCGGCGCGGTTGTCCAGCGCCGCGAGCAGCGTGCCGCTGGGCAGCGCGTTGACGTAGGTGCGGTCGATGCGCGTGGAATTGCCGGCCGAGGTCATCTCGTTGACGCTGTAGGCCAGCCGCGTCGCATCCGCGTTCAGCACCGCGGCGCTGTTGGGGAAGGACAGCAGCGCGTTCTGCAGCGTGTAGTCGCCGGTGACGGCGCCGGCCAGGCTGCGGATCGTCAGCTGCCACGGGTCGTTGTTGCCGCCGTCGTAGCCCCACACGTCGGCGATGCTGCCGTTGCGCGAGACGCCGACGCCGTTCTGCGTGTTCGACGAGGTGGCGGCGAAGTTGGCGTTGTTGCCGGTGGCGCCGTCCACCACCCACAGCCGGCTGTCCTTCGCGACGATGCGGCCGCTGAGCGTGCCGCCGCCACCTCCGCCCGGGGGCGGCGTGGACGAGCCGCCCCCGCCGCCGCCCCCGCAGGCCACGAACGCTGCGCCCACGGGCAGCGCCAGGCCGGCGGACAGCAGCTGACGGCGGCGCACATCGGTGCGCGGCAGCAGGTTGCGAAGTGGCGAGGTCGGTTTCATGTGCGTGCTCCTGGTCGGAAATGAACGCGAAAAGGGGCCCCGTGGGGCCCCAGTACCCGGCGCGAACCGGATGCGTGCGTGTCGAGCGTCAGCCCTTGCGCGTCGCGTTGGCGTTGCCTTCGCCGATCGTCTTGATGGCGTTGGTGAAGGTGTTCATCAGCAGGCTGAACTCCTGCGTGGCGGCTTGGTACTCGGTGAGCTTCTTGGGGTCGTCCTTCGTGATGCCCTGGCCCATCTGTTCCAGCTCCTTGGCTGCCTTGTTGGCGATGTTGCCCAGCGTCTCGGCGATGGCACGCAGCCAGCCCTTCTTGCCGCCGCCGGACGCGGCCGAGTTCTTCTCCAGCTCGCTGGCGAAGGCCTGGGCGATGCCCTGGGTGAACTGCTGCAGGAAGTCCTGGCCCAGCGTGCCCTGCGCGGCCTGGTTCTGCTCGCTGCTGTTCTGCTGCACGTTCTGGAAGGCCTGGCCCAGCGCCTTGCCCACCATGTCGGCGATGAACTTCGGCAGGCCCAGGCTCTGCACGGCCTGGCTCAGACCCTGCTGGATGCCGCCCTGGAAGGCCTGCGAGAACATGCCCAGCAGCGCGGTGGCCAGCTTGAGCTGCGGGAACGCCATGCTGGCGACGTTGAGCGCAAGGCCCAGGATGTTGCCGCCGCCGAAGACGCTTCCAAGGTTCAGACCCATGACTCTCTCCTGTAGCAAGGTTGTCGCGGTCCCCGCCTGGGGCCGCATCGCGTTGCACCATGCAGCGCATGGCACGCATTGAAGGCGACGGGCCCGGCTGCAGGAAGTTGGTGCGTGCCATAGCTAGGGTCGGCCGCAGGGTGGGTGTGTCAGTGCTGCGGCGGCGTTGGGTCGGCGCCGCGGTGGTCGATGAAGCTCACGCCGCCGGGGGTCACGCCCAGCAGGTAGTCGCGGCCGCGCCAGCGCACGGTGACGAGGCGCTCGCGCGGCCCGAGGCCCGTGCTGTGCAGCAGCTGCGGCGCGTCGCCGGCAGCTGCACCGCCGGCGCGCTGCTGCATCCGCTTCAGGCCGCGCAGCGCCAGCCAGGCCAGCGCCAGCACGAACACCAGCGCCAGCGCGGTGCTCGCCAGCTGCACCGCCATCGAAGGCGCCTCAGGCGGCGGCATCGGGCACGTCCTCGTCGTTGATGGCGTTGCGGCGGTCGGGGTAGCGCGTGAGGTCCAGGCCGGGCGGGGGGCGGCGGCGCACGGTGTCCGCGCGGGCCAGCTCGTCGCGCACCTCGCGTGCCCACAGCACCACGTCGGCGATCACGTCGAACAGGTCGGGTGGGATCAGCTCGCCCGGCTCGCCGCGCGCCAGCAGGTCGCGCGCCAGCGGCACGTTGCGCAGCACCGGCACGCCGGCTTCCTCGGCGGCCTGGCGCATCGCGCGGGCGACGTGGTCCTCGCCCTTGGCGGCGATGGTCGGCACGGGGCAGGTCTCGCGGTCGTAGTCGATCGCGATCGCCACGTGCGTCGGGTTCACCACCAGCACGTTGGCGTTGCGCGCGGCGGCCTGGGCGTTGCGCTGCGACCATTCCTCGTGCTGCTGGCGCCGCGCCTGCTTCACGTAGGGGTCGCCCTCGGCGTCCTTCACCTCCTGGCGGATGTCGTGCCGGCTCATGCGCATCTTCTTCGTGAAGCTGTAGCGCTGGTAGATCGCGTCCAGCATCGCCAGCAGCGCGAACAGGGTCACCGTCCACAGCAGCACGCTCTTGGCGGCGATCCACAGCGCGTCGCCCAGCAGCGCCGGGCGCTGCACACGCGGCAGCAGCGCCAGCTCGGGCAGCAGTGCGCGCACCGCCAGCCAGCCGATGGCCAGCAGCAGCGCGGTCTTCGCGACGGCCTTGGCCAGCTCCACCAGCGCGTCCATCGTGAACATGCGCTTGATGCCTTCCACCGGGTTCATCTGCTCCAGCTGCGGCTTGACCTTCTCCAGGGCAAACACCGGGCCCGCCTGCAGGAATTCGGTGAACACCCCCACCGCGGCCAGTGGGACCAGCACGATGGCGCTCAGCGCCAGCAGCGCGTGCAGCGCCTGCTGCGCGAGACGCGGCGCCGCGTTGGCGAAAGGCTGGTTGACGACGGCCAGCGCCGCCTCCAGCAGCGCGGCGAACTGCTGCGCCGCGTAGCCGCAGGCCACCAGCGCCAATGCGGCGGCCACGGCCAGCGTGACCGTGCTCGTCAGGTCCTTGCTTTTTGCGACCTGGCCCTTCTTGCGCGCGTCCTGCAGCTTCTTCGGTGTGGGCTGCTCGGTCTTGTCGCCGCTGTCCTTGTCCTGCGCCATGCATGCACCCTGGCTGTGCTCGGGTCTGCATCGTCAGTGGAAGCAGCAAGTAGGGCGTTAGCCCTTCGTAACCGCTTGCTTCCTAGGGGGGTGGGTGGCATCCGCAAAACGTTTCGCGTACGCGCGCGCGCGACTCTATGGAGGCCCGGGCCTGTGCGCTGCAACGGACGGATACATGGAGCGTGAACAATGTCACGAATCGGACTCTGTTGCCCATCAACACTGGCGTCATGTCCGGTGTCGGCATCCCCCGAACCGGCAAACCCATCCGAGGGGATTGACCGATGCGCTTCGCCACCGGAAGGCACCTGTTCTTCGGCACTGTTTCGCTGTTAGGCAGCCTGGGCTGCCTGGCCGAAGAAGGCCCTGCGTGCGACGCGCAACTGAGCGCCGCGCAGCGCGCGCGCTTCGCGCTGGCCACGGCCGACTGTACGGCAGCCGCCACGCCGCGCACCGCGCCGCTGGCGGTGCAGGCCGATGCGCTGGTGGCCAGCGGCGGCGTGCCGGCGCCGGCGGCCACCGAGATGCCGGCGCGCGAGTCGGCGCACCTGCAGTTGTTCGCACGCTCGGGTGTCGTGATGGCGAAGCTGGCGCCCGCCGAGCCGGCAAACGCCGTGCCCGCGCGGCCCGTCCCCCCGGCTGCCGTGCCGGGCGGCGCGACGCGCACGGCCTCCGCGCGTCGCGCGGTGCAGCTGGCCCCCGAGATCGACGCCGTGGCGCGCCGCCACGACATCGACCCGCTGCTGCTGCACGCCATCGCCCATGTCGAGTCGCGCCACAACCCGGGCGCCACCTCGCATGCGGGCGCGCGTGGCGTGATGCAGGTGATGCCGGCCACCGGCCAGCGCTTCGGCGTGGGCAGCGCGCAGGCGCTGCACCACACCGGCACCAACCTCGAGGTCAGCGCCAGCTACCTGAAGACGCTGCAGCAGCGCTTCGGCAGCAACCTGCAGCTGGTGCTGGCGGCCTACAACGCCGGCGAAGGCGCGGTCGAACGCCATGGCCGCAAGGTGCCGCAGTACCCCGAGACGCAGAGCTACGTGAAGCAGGTGCTGGCGCTGTACCGCAGCCTCACCGCGACGGCAGCCGCCACCACCGCGCAACGCCCGGACTGAACGCGCGCCGCCTTCGCCTTCCTTCCACCGACGAACAACACCGCGCGAGGCGCTGCAAAGGCTGCCCGAATGACCCCGCTTTCCGTTCCCTTGCCCGCTGCCCGTTCCCGCTACAGCGACCTGCTGCTGGTGGCCGGCGTCTGCGTCGTGCTCGCCACGATGGTGCTGACGCTGACGCCGCTGCTGATCGACGCGCTGGTCGCGGTGAACATCGTCATCGGCGCGCTGCTGCTGCTGGTGGCGCTGTACGTGGCCTCGCCGCTCGAGTTCTCGGTGTTCCCGAGCGTGCTGCTGATCACCACGCTGTTCCGGCTGGCGGTGAGCATCGCCACCACCAAGCTGATCCTGCTGCAGGGCCACGCCGGCCACATCATCGACACCTTCGGCCACCTGGTGGCGGGCGGCAACCTCGTCGTCGGCCTGGTGGTGTTCCTGATCATCACGGTGGTCCAGTTCATCGTGATCGCCAAGGGCGCCGAGCGTGTGGCCGAGGTCTCCGCGCGCTTCAGCCTGGACGCGATGCCGGGCAAGCAGCTGTCGATCGACAGCGACCTGCGCAGCGGCCTCATCGACAAGGACGAGGCGCGCCGCAAGCGCCGCGAGCTGGAGCTTGAAAGCAAGCTGCACGGCAGCCTGGACGGCGCGATGAAGTTCGTGAAGGGCGACGCCATCTGCGGCATCGTGATCATCGTGATCAACCTGCTGGGCGGCCTGGGCGTGGGCGTGCTGCAGCAGGGCATGACGCTGTCCGACGCGATGGTGAAGTACAGCATCCTGACCATCGGCGACGGCATGGTGGCGCAGATCCCGGCGCTGCTGGCGGCCATGGCCGCCGGCCTCATCGTCACCCGCGCCACCAGCGACGAGCAGGACCGCCACCTCGGCGAGGCCATCGCGCGCCAGCTGGCGGCCAAGCCGCGCGTGCTGCTGGTCACCGGCTTCGTCTGCCTGCTGCTGGCGCTGGTGCCCGGCTTCCCGTGGGCCGTGTTCCTGGTGATGGCGCTGGTGTTCGGCGCTGCCGGCGCGCTGCTGCTGCCGGCGATGCGCGCGCGCTGGCAGCGCTTCAGCCGGCCGGCGCGCGAGACCGTGCTGCGCCGCAAGGACGTCGCGCCGCCGGTGCTGCACACCGCGCTGCCGCCGCCGCGCCCCACGCTGCCGCTGGTGCTGGAACTGCCGCCCGCGGCGCTGCAGGGCGATGCGCCGGCGGCGCTGATGGCGGCGCTGGAAGGCATGCTGGACCGCATCAACCTCGAGCTCGGCGCGCCGCTGCCGCGCATCAGCGTGCACGCGGTGCAGCAGGTCGCGGGCTGGCGGCTGCTGGCCTTCGAGGTGCCCATCGCCTCGGGCGCCCGCGTCGACATCGACCTGGCCGAGGCCGTGCGCAACGCGCTGCGCCGCCACCTGGCGCTGTTCTTCGGCACCCAGGAGGCCAGCAGCTACATCGGGCGCGCTGCCGCCGACATGCCCGACGTCGCCAAGGAAGTGCTGCGCGCCTTGCCGCTGCAGCGCGTGGCCGAGATCCTGCGCCGGCTGGTGGAAGAGGAAGTGACGATCCGCAACGCACGCGACATCCTCGAGGCGCTGGCCGACGCCGCGCAGCGCGAGAAGGACGTGTTCGCGCTCACCGAGCTGGCGCGCATCGCGCTCAAGCGCCAGATCAGCCACCGCGCCGCGCCCGACGGCCGCCTGCGTGCGCTGCTGCTGACGCCCGAGCTGGAGGAGATGCTGCGCCAGGCGGTGCGCGTGACCGGCGGCGTGCAGCAGCTGGCGCTGGACCCGCAGGTCTCGCGCGCGCTGATGGACACGCTGGCCGCCGCGGTGCAGCGCCACCACCCGGCGGCGCTGGTGACCGCGGTGGACATCCGCCGCCACGTGCGCAAGCTGATCGAGGCCGAATGTTTCGACACCCCCGTGCTCAGCTTCCACGAGCTGATGCCCACCCTGCGGCTCGACGCGCTGTCGCGCGTGGGCGTGCCCGAGGCCCCGCTGCTGGAGGCCGCTTGAAGCCCGTGAAGCCCATGAAGCCGCTCATGCGTGTCATCGTCACCCTCGCTGCCGCGCTGCTGGCGCTGGTGGCCAACGTCACCTGGGCCATGCCCATTCCCTTCGGCGACCGCGAGGTGCAGCTCACCGCGCGCGAGCAGCCGATCGCCGCCTTCCTGCAGGACCTGTTCGGCCGCATCGACATCCCGGTGTCGGTGAGCCCGACGATCAAGGGCGCGGTGAACGGCAACTTCGCGGGCCCGGCCGAACGCACCTGGCGCAGCGTCTCGCGCGCCTTCAACGTCGTGGAGTACTACGACGGCAGCGTGCTCTACATCTACTCGCCGGCCGACATGGCCACGCGCACGCTGCCGGTGTCGCCCAGCGCCGCGGCGCGCGTGCAGCGCACCGTCACCGAGATGCGGCTGCCCGACACGCGCAACACGCTCAAGAGCACGCGCGAAGGCACGCTCATCGCCAGCGGCACGCGCCGCTTCATCGAGCAGGTGGAGGAGATCGCGCGCGCGCAGCTGGTCAGCGACCGCACCGGCACGCCCACCGGCTTCAAGGTCTTCTACCTGCGCTACGCCTGGGCCCAGGACGTCAACATCGCCTTCGGCGGCCGCCAGGTGATGCTGCCCGGCGTGGCCAGCATCGTGCGCGCGCTGATGACCAGCAACGCGAAGAGCCAGGTCTCGGTCACCTCGTACGAGACACCGGCCTTCGGCACCGTGGCCTCGGTGCGCGGCCAGCGCAGCGTGCGCGGGCTGCCGACGCTGGGCGGGCCCGAGGCCAACGCGAACCTCAGCTCGGCGCCGGTGGTCGCGGCGGCCGGGCTGGGCGCCAACACCAAGGTGGCGGCCGACGCCAACGCGCTGCAGAACGGCGCCAACCCGCCGCTCGTGGTGGCCGCCGACCCGAGCCAGGTGCGCGTGGAGGCCGATGCGCGCCTGAACGCCGTGGTGGTGCGCGACACGCCCGAGCGGCTGGAGCAGTACGAGCAGCTGATCGCCGCGCTCGACGTGGAGCCGCAGGCGCTGGAGATCGAGGCCACCATCATCGACCTCAACATCGAGAAGCTGCGCGAGATCGGCATCAACTGGCGCGGCGGGCACAGCCGCTGGTCGCTGCTGTTCGGCAACGGCACCAGCTCCGACCTGGCGCTGCGTCCCAACATCTCGCCCACAGACGTCACGCCCAGCGGCACCGGCGGCTACATCTCGGCGGTGCTGGGCGGCGCCAACGAGTTCATCGCCCGCATCAACCTGCTGCAGACCCAGGGCGCAGCGAAGGTCGTCAGCAGCCCGCAGGTGCTCACGCTCAGCAACGTCGAGGCGGTGTTCGACAACAGCCGCACCTTCTTCGTGCGCGTGGCCGGGCGCGACGACGTGGACCTCTTCAACGTCAGCGCCGGCACCACGCTGCGCGTGACGCCGCACGTCTTCAAGGACAACAACCAGGTGCGCATCAAGATGCTGGTGAGCATCGAGGACGGCTCGCTGTCGGCCACCCAGACCGTCGACACGCTGCCGGTGGTGCAGCGCTCGGCCATCAGCACCCAGGCGCTGATCTTCGAGGGCGAGAGCCTGCTGGTGGGCGGCATCGTGCGCGAGAGCAACAACGACGACGTCACCAAGGTGCCGGTGCTGGGCGACCTGCCGCTGATCGGCGGCCTGTTCCGCAGCACCGCGCAGGGCAACGCGCGGGTCGAACGCCTGTTCCTGATCCAGCCGCGGCTGTCCAGCGGCCGGCGCTCGCAGCCGCCGGCGGCTGCGGCGTCGGCGCCCGCCGCTGCCGCGGCTTCTGCTCCCCCGGCTGCGCCGCCACCCGCCGCGCCGCCACCGGCCGCCGTGCCCGCTCTGCAGACGGAGCGTTCGCGGGCCCCGTTCAACCCGTCTTCGGAGGGCGGACCATGACATTCGAACTGCAGGTGCTCGAGGGCGAGCAGCAGGGTGCCCGCACCGTGCTGCCGCCGGGCCAGCGCGTGATCGTCGGCGGCGCCTTCGATGGCGACGTGGTGCTGCGCGGCACCGGCGTGCAGGGCCAGCGCATCGCCCTCACCGCCGACGGCCAGGCGCTGCAGCTGCAGGTGATCGAAGGCGAGGCCGAGGCCGGCGGCCGGCGGCTGCTCGCCGGTCAGAGCGCGAGCCTGCCGCTGGACACGCCGGTGAGCGTGGGCGGCAGCCGCATCGGCATCGTGCGCGTGGCCGCGCCCACCGTGGCCGAAGAGGAACCCCCGGCCTTCGAGGACACCGCCCCCGCGGTGGCGCTGTTGCCGCTGAGCGCCGCCCGCGTCTGGTCGCGGCGCCTGGCAGGCGGTGGCGCGGCGCTGGCCGCGGTTTCGATCGGCGTGCTGGCCTTCGCCTACAGCGTGGCGCCGCAGCCGCCCACGCCTCAGCAGCAGGCGCGCCGCGCCGAGGCGCTGCTGCACGGCGCCGGGCTGCAGCGGCTGGCCGTCACCGCGGCCACCACCGGCGAGCTGCGCATCGACGGCTACCTGGAGACCACCGCGCAGCGCGCCAAGGCCGAGCAGATCGTCGCCGGCGAAGGCCTGGTGCCGCGCTGGCAGGTCTTCGTCAACGAACAGGTGGCCAGCGCCGTGCAGGACGTGTTCCGCACCCACGGCGTGGCCGCGCGCGTGGAGGCGGTGGGCCCCGGCGCGATGCGCGTGGACACCACGGTGGCCGACCCGCGCGTGCTGGAGTCCATCCGCTCCAGCGCGCGCCGCGACGTGCCGGGCCTGGCCGCGCTGGAGCTGCGCAACGACCCGCAGCCCGCGAACACCGGCCCGGTGGCGGCGATCGAGGACCCCGGCAAGCGCGTGGCCTCCATCGTGCCGGGCGACCCGCCCTATGTCGTCACCGTCGACGGCACCCGCTATTTCGAAGGCGCGCTGCTGCCCACCGGGCACCGCATCGCCGGCATCGAGGAGCACCGCGTGGTGCTCGACATCAACGGCGTGCGAACCGCGCTGGTCTTCTGACTCTCAACCGACAAGGAGCATCCATGAGCACCTCGAACGTCAACCCGCTGTCCGTGATGGCCACCGCCCCGTCCACCACCAAGAAGGAAGGCTCGGGCACCTGGTACCAGGCGATGGCCGAGGCCTGGGGGCAGACGCTGGACAAGCAGGCGAACACCATCGAGACGCTGTCGGCCGAGATCGGCTCGGGCAGCGACAACCCCGCCACGCTGACCATCATGAGCGCCGAGTCGCTGAAGATGGGCTTCCTGTCGCAGAGCTCGCACACGGCGCTGTCGTCCACCGGCGACGCGCTGAAGACGATGGCGCAGAAGTCCTGAGCGGGAGACGGCGATGAACGCCTCGCTCTCGATGAACACGCTGATGGCGGAAGCCACCGCACCGGGTTCGGCGCAGGCCGGCTACGGCGTCTCGCTCAACGACGTGGCCGCCTTCGAGCAGGCGCTGGACCGCGCGCGCGGCGCGGCCGCCCAGGGCTTCGCCACCGCGCCGGTGACCATCACGCAGGGCACTTCGCTGCACCCGCCGGGCGAAGCGATGCAGGCGCTGTTCCGGCCGCTGGAGCAGATCAACGGCCAGGCCGCGCAGCTGTCGGCCCAGGCCCAGGCCGCGCAGGCCGAGGGCCGCTCGCTGACCCCCAGCGAGATGGTGCTGATGACGGTGAAGGCGCACGAGTTCATGTTCCATTGCCAGCTCACCGCGAACGTGGCCAACCGCACGTCCGACGGGCTGCAGCAACTGTTCCGACAACAAGCCTGAACGGGGCCTGCGATGCCTGCCTTCCGCCTGCTGATCACCGCGCTGTGCCTCATGCTGCTTGCCGCCTGCGGCGAGCAGGACCTCTACACCGGCCTGTCGCAGCGCCAGGCCAACGAGATGACCGCGCTGCTGCGCAACGCCGGCATCGCGGCCGACAAGCAGGCGCGCGAAGGCAGCACCTTCGCGGTGGTGGCGCCCAAGGCGCGCTTCTCGGACGCCATCGAGATCCTGCGCGCCAGCGGCTACCCGCGCGACGGCCACGACACGCTCGGCCAGGTGTTCAAGAAGGAAGGTTTCGTCTCCTCGCCGCTGGAGGAGCGGGCGCGCCTGAGCCACGCGCTGTCGCAGGAGATCGCCAGCACCATCTCCAGCATCGACGGCGTGGTGGTCGCGCGCGTGCACCTGTCGGTGCCCGAGCGCGACCCGCTGGCCGAGAAGACGCCGCCCTCGTCGGCCTCGGTGTTCATCAAGCACCGGCCGGGCGTGGACCTGAACGCGCGGCTCGGGCAGATCAAGGCGCTGGTGGTCAATGCGCTGCCGGGGCTTTCCTACGACAACGTCACGGTGGCGCTCTTCGCCGCCGAGCCGCTGCCCACGCGGCCCGCCGCGCCCGAGGCGCTGGGCGGCCTGGACGGGCTGCTGTGGGTGCTGATCGGGCTCGGCGGCACCGTGGCCGCGGCCGGCGCCGCGCTGTGGGCCTGGAACCGCCGCCGGCCGGCGCCGGGCCAGGCGCTGGCGCGGGTGATGGAAAGGCCGGTCGCATGAACCGGAGTGCCGCCGCGCTGCGCCAGCGCCGGGCCGCCGCGGCGCTGGCGCTGGCGGCCGATGCCCGCCCTGTGCAGGTGACCTGGGAAGTCCTGGCGGCCTGGCCCGACTGGGCGGCGCTGGACGCCGACAGCCGCGACGCGCTGGCGCGCCGCGCCGGCGCCTGGCTGCATGCCGGCGCGCTGCAGCGCTGCATCGCCGGCGCGTTGCTGCAGCGGGTGCGCACGCAGCTCGGCGAGCCGGCGTTCCAGCGCCTGATGGCCACCCCCGACGACGACACCACGCCGCTGCCCGAGGCGGCGGCGCTGGACGACTGGTTGCTGGCCCAGGGCCGCGAGGCGCTGCTGGCCAGCGTGCCTTCGGCCGTGCTGCGCGTGGTGCTTCGCGAGCAGCATGCGCCGCGCACGCTGCCGCCGCTGCCGGCACTGGACCACGCGCGCGCCACGCGCGCCGTTGCGGAAGCCTTCCGATGACCTTCCTGGCCCTGCACCGCAGCGAAGCCACCAGCCTGGCCACCAGCCAGCTCTGGCTCAGCGAAGGCGAGCTCACGCGAGCCGCCACCGCGCGCGAGCTGCTGGACCGCCTGCGCGCGGTGCTGGCGTCGCGCCAGGCCGAACTGGCGCACGCGCGCGAACAGGCGCAGCTGGACGGTTATGCCGCCGGCCGCCGCGAAGCGCTGGAGACGCTGGCGCCGCGCCTCGCGGACCAGTGGGACGAGGCCGCGCGCAGCGCCGGCGCCGAGCTGGCCGCGCTGCGCCAGGCGGTGGTGGCCCTGAGCCTGCAGGTGGTGCAGCGCATCGCCGAAGACCTGGCGCCGGCCGGCGTGGTGTCGGCGCTGGCCGTGCGCGCCGCCGAGAGCCTGCTGCCCGACAGCGCGGCCGTGGTGCGCGTGCACCCCGAGGTGGCCGCCGCGGTGCGCGCGCGGCTCTCCGGTTCGGCCGGCGTGCTGGAGGTGCGCGGCGACGCGCAGCTAGGCCCCTTCGACTGCGCCTTCGACACGCCCGCCGGCCAGCTGCTGGCAGGCTTGCCCTCGCAGCTGGCGCGGCTGCAGCAGGTGCTGCAGGACGGAGACCGGCCATGAGCGGTGCCGCCACGCTCGCCGCCGAACTCGGCACCCGGCTCGCGCAGGCGCGCACGCTGGTGGAGCGCGGCCGCGTGGTGCAGGCCTTCGGCACCACGCTGCGCGTCAGCGGGCTGTCGGCGCGCATCGGCCAGCAGTGCCTGGTGAGCGACAGCAGCGGCGCGAAGCTGCGCGCGGAGGTGGTCGGCCTGTCGCGCGGCGACGCCATCCTGGTGCCGCTGGCCGGCCTGCAGGACGTGGCCAGCGACGCCCAGGTGGAAGTGGTGGCCGACGCGCCGCGCGTGCCCTGCGGCCCTGCGCTGCTGGGCCGTGTGATCGACGCCTTCGGCCAGCCGCTGGACGGCCGCCCGCTGCCCGCCGAGCTGCTGCTGCAGCGCGGCCAGCCGGTGCACGCCGAGGCGCCCAACCCGCTGGCGCGCACGCCGGTGCACGAGCCCTTCGCCACCGGCGTGCGCGCCATCGACACCGCGCTCACGGTCGGCGTCGGTCAGCGCCTGGGCATCTTCGCCACCGCCGGCGGCGGCAAGAGCACGCTGCTGGGCATGCTGGCGCGCCAGGCGGCCAGCGACGTCAACGTGGTGGCGCTGGTGGGAGAACGCGGGCGCGAGGTGCGCGAGTTCATCGAGGACAACCTGGGCCCCGAAGGCCTGGCGCGCTCGGTGCTGGTGGTGGCCACCTCCGAGCGCCCGGCGATGGAGCGGCTGCGCGCGGCGCAGGCGGCCACCGCCATCGCCGAAGGCTTCCGCGCGCGCGGCCAGCGCGTGCTGCTGCTGATGGATTCGGTGACGCGCTACGCGCGCGCCCTGCGCGAGATCGGCCTGTCGATCGGCGAGCCGGCGGTGCGGCGCGGCTTCCCGCCGTCGGTGTTCGCCGAGCTGCCGCGGCTGTTCGAGCGCGCGGGCAACGACGCCGCCGGCTCGATCACCGCGTTCTACGCCGTGCTGGCGGAAGACGAGGACGGCAGCGACCCCGTGGCCGAGGAGGTGCGCAGCATCCTCGACGGGCACATCGTGCTGTCGCGCGAGCTCGGGCAGGCGGGGCACTACCCGGCGATCGACGTGCTGGCGAGCGCCAGCCGCGTGTTCACGCGCGTGGCCGCGCCGACACAACGCGAGAACGCGCTGCGGTTGCGGGCGCTGATGGCGAAGTACGCCGAGATCCGCTTCCTGCTGCAGGTGGGCGAGTACCGGCCGGGCAGCGACGAGCTGGCCGACCAGGCCATCGAGCGCTGGCCTGCGATCCAGGCACTGCTGCGCCAGCGGCCGGACGAAAACACGCCGCTGCCGCAGGCGCTGCAGCGGCTGGCCGAGGTGGTGGCATGAACGGCCTGAACGTCCCCGTGCGCGAGGCCCAGACGCTGCTGCGCCTGCGCCTGATGCGCGAGGAGGCGGCGCGCGTCTCGCTGCAGCGCTGCCGCGAGCGCGAGGCGCAGTGCCGGCGCGTCGTCGAGCAGCGCGTGGCGCAGATCGCGCGCGTGCGGCAGTCGCGGCTGGAGATGGTGCAGTGGCTGTCCGACACCGGCACCGCCGACGTGCCGCGCACCTGGCCCTATGCCGGCGCGCGCCTGGCGGCGCTGGAGGACGAGCTGGAGCGCGCGCAGGTGGAGCTGATCGACGAACGCGACGAACTCGCCGCCGCCACGCGGGAGGCGGACGTGGCGCGCGCGGCCTGGGCGCGCGAATCGGCACGGCGCCAGGCCGTGGAGCAGCTCGCCGACGAGGCGCGGCGCGAGTCGCTGCGCCGGCACGAGCAGCGCGCCGAACGCGAGATCGAGATGCGGCCGCTGGCCGCGCACCTGGGCTGGCAAGGGGTGTGAACGATGCGTAGCGAAGCACTGGAAGCGGTGGGGCGTCGCGGCATGGAGGCCCGGCGCGAGCCGGTCAAGGAGCCGGATCCCGCGGGCGTCGACGCCTTCGAGGCCGCGTTGCGCCGGCGCGGCCGCCACGGTCCGGCCGACGACGAGGCGGCGCCGGACGCCGGTGCGCAGCTGCCGCAGCCGATGCCGCTGCAGGCATCGACGGCGCTGCCGCCGCCTGTCGAAGCGACGTCCCGCGCCGGCGTGCTGCCGGCGGCCCAACCCGAGGCGCTGGCGCGCCAGCTGCGCGCGCAGGCGCTGCCGGAACCCGGGGCTTCGTCCAACCGCTGGCAACTGCAGATCAGCGAGGCCGGCCTGCCGCTGCAACGCGTGGAGTTGCAGCGTGCCGGCGCCGGCCCGCTGACGGTGCTGGTCGGCGCCAGCCCCGAAGCGCAGCCGCCCCGCCCCGCGGCGGGGGTGCGCGACCGCCTGCAGGCGCGCGGCGCCGCGCGCGTCGAGTTCCGCGGCACGGCCGCATCCGAAGAGGACCCCGGTTCATGATCCACACGACGAGGCCCGATCCCACGCTGGCCGGCCGGTTGCGCGGCGTGCTGCAGCACGGGCTGGTGCTGCCTGCGGCCGACCCCGGCGAGCCGCTGCTGCAGCCCGCGGCCGAGCGCCCCAGCGGCCCGGCGCTGCTGGCGCACGCCCAGGGCGGCGTGCGCGCGCGCCAGGAGGCGCGGCGCCTCTACACGCGCTGCCTGCAGCAGTTCCGCGAGCGCCTGCAACGGGGCGCCGAGCAGGACGATGCGGGCCTGGCCGCCGCCTACTTCGTGCTGGCCAACCTGGCGGCCGCGTCGGCCGTGGAGCCCACCGCCGAGGACCTGCAGCGCGTGGAAAGGCAGATGCGCCAGCAGCTGGGCAGCACCTGGCGCGAAGCCCCGCTGGCCGACCGCCAGAGCGCCTTCGAGCAGTTCGCGCTGCTTGGCGTGCTGATGGTCGAGAGTGCGCACGCGGCGCGCCAGCAGGGCGCCGCCGCCCGCGCTCACGTGCAGCGCGCTGCGCTGGGTTACCTGGTGCAGATGCTGGGCCCGGGCGCCGAGCGGCTGGCGCTGTCGGCCGAAGGCCTGGTGCTGGAGCGGGTGGCGGCATGAACGGCGGCGCCGGCGGCAGCGGGTTCGTCGAGGCCGTGGGCGGCGCGGCCGCCGCGGGCGCTCGGCCGCTGGCCACGCTGCAGGCGCTGGCCGAGGCGATGGGCGCCCTGGGCGCCGCGCAGGCGCATGCCGCCGAGCCGGCGGCGCCAGCCGTCGACGCCGCGCAGGCCGAAGCGCCCGCGCTGCCGGAGGCCGTGCTGCCCGGCAGCCAGGCGCTGGCCGCGCAGCAGGGCCGCTTGACGCTGGGGCAGCTGGCCGCCGAGCAGAACCTGCGGCGCAGCGCCAGCACCGAAGCGCCGCCCTCGGCGGCCGACACCAACCCGGTGCTGCGCCAGCAGCCGATGCCGGAGGCCGCGCAGGCCCCGCGCCTGCCCGATGCGGTGGCCGTGCCGGTGATGGTGAGCACGCTGCACACGCCGCCCGCCGGCCCCACGCGGGCGCAGCAGGCCGAGGACACGCCGCGTCTGCGCTGGCCACAGGACCGCGGGCCGCGCGACGAGCACGAGGAGCCCGCCTCCGATCTCGAGCCCACCGAGACGGCGTTCGAACGCGAGGCTGCAGCGCCCGCCGAGCCTGCCGACGCCGACCCCGAGGCGCTGCGCCTGCGCGCGGCCTTGGAGCGCGCCGGCCGCGCCGACGCGCTGCGCGAGCTGGCCCATGGCCGCCGCGTGCTGCTGGTGCTGCCGCAGGCCGGCGCCGCGCTGGCCTGGCTGTTCGGCCCGCGGCGGGCGCAGCGCCATGCGGCGCGCTGGTGGCCCGGCGCCGCCGGTGCCGACGAGTGGAGGCCCTGGCGCGTGTTCCGCGACGGCGACCCGCAACTCGGCCGCGGCCTGCTGAGCCGCGCGGGCGGCACGCCCTGCCGCGTGCGCCTGGGCCCGCAGCCGCCGCGCCTGCCCGATGGCGGCGCCGCGAGCCTGGAGATCGCCGAGCGCATGCGTTTCGCGCAGGCGCTGGGCGGCCAGTGGAGCCTGCTGCTGCTGGTCGCGCCGGCCGGCTGGACGCCGTGAGCCCTCCGACCATGGCCGCCACGCGCAACCCGGCCCGCCGCAGCGCGAACCCGCGCTCCGCGATGGAGGACGGCGCGCTGCAGGCGCTGGAGGCCTTCGACCAGGGCGCGGCGCTGGTGGACCTGACGCACCGGCGGCTGGTCTGGTGCAGCCCGGGCTTCGTCTCGCGTTGCTGCGTCGACGTCGACGACCATGTCGAGCGGCTGGAACCGCGGCTGCCCGGCGTGGGCCAGGCGCTGTCTCAGCTGCTGCAGCCGGCGGCCTTCACTTCGTCGAGCGACGCCGACGAGATCGCGCCGCGCCAGCGCTTCCAGGTCGACAGCGGCGACGGCGGCAGCGTCGTCGAAGCGACGCTGGTGCGCCCGGGCCTGGCGGCGCTGCGCCTGCGCTGCGAGGCCGAGGCGCGCCAGGCCAGCGAAGAGCACGAACGTGCCGCGCGCCGCCACCTGGAAGACCGCGAGCGGCTGCTGTTCACCTCGCGCTCGCTGGCGGTGGGCGAGATGGCGTCCACGCTGGCGCACGAGCTGAACCAGCCGATCGGCACCGTCGCCAACGTGCTGCGCGGCATGCGTGCGCTGCTGGGCCGAGGCGCGGCCAACGACGAGCTGCTCGGCGGTGTGCAGCTGGCGCTGGACCAGGCGCTGTTCGCCGCCCGCATCATCGCCCGCATCCGCGAGTACACGCATTCACGCCAGCCGCGCCGCGAGCGGCTGGACCTGGCAGCGGTGCTGCGCGACTCCGTCGCGCTGCTGGACTGGGAGATCCAGCGCGACGGCGTGCAGCTCGAACGCCACTTCACCCCCGAGCCCTGCCACGTGCTGGGCGACGAAGTGATGCTGCAGCAGCTGTTCGTGAACCTGCTGCGCAACGCGCTGGAGGCGATGCGCGACAACCCGCCCGACGCGCAGGGCCGCGCCACGCGCCGCCTGTCGCTGGCGCTGCGCGTGGAGCGCGGCATGGCGCAGCTGGCGGTGCGCGACAACGGCTGCGGCCTGCCGAAGGACGCGCAGGACCAGCTCTTCGTGCCCTTCCAGTCCACGAAACCCAACGGCATGGGCATCGGCCTGAATGTCTGCCGCTCGTTCGTCGAGCTGCACCAGGGCCGGCTCTGGTTCACGCCCAACGACGAACCTTCGGAGCGCGGCTGCACCTTCCACGTGGCGCTGCCGCTGACCGACTGAACGGAGAGACCGCGATGAACACGCGCAGGATCTACATCGTCGACGACAACGCCGAGTTCCGGCGTTCGGCGCAGTGGTGGCTGGCGAGTGCCGGCTACGAGGTGGTGGACTACGCCGATCCCGCCGACGCCCTGGGCGCGCTGCAGGCGCATCCGCCCGCGCAGCCGGCCTGCCTGCTGCTGGACGTGCGCATGCCCGGCATGAGCGGGCTGGACCTGCACGACCGCCTGCTGCAGGCCGGCGTGCACGTGCCCATCGTCTACATGACGGGCCACGGCGACGTGCCGCTGGCCGTGCAGGCGATGCAGCGCGGCGCGGTGAGCTTCCTGGAGAAGCCCTTCGCCGAGGACGCGCTCGAAGCCGCGCTGCAGCGTGCGTTCAGCACGCCGGCAGCGGCCGAGCCCGAGGCCGAACCCGACACCTCCGGCGAAGCCACCGAATGGCAGCGCCGCCTGGCCCGCCTGACGCCGCGCGAGCGCGAGCTGCTCGGCTGGGTGATCGAGGACAAGCTCAACAAGACCATCGCCGACCTGATGGGCATCAGCATCAAGACGGTGGAGCTGCACCGCAAGCGCGTGATGGAGAAGCTGGGCGCGAGCTCGGCGACGCACCTGATCAAGATGGTGGTGAGCGAGCGGGTCGTATGAATCTGCAGTTCGAGACCCAGGCACGCGAAGGCCGGCTCCGGCTGGTGCTGCCCGACGAGGCGGGCGACGCCGTGGCTGCCGCGCTGGCGCTGGCCGAACACGAGGCGCTCATCGCCGTGCTCGAAGAGTGGCTGCAGCAGCCGCTGGACCCGCAGCCGCTGCCACGCGGCGAGCCGGTGCCCGCGCTCTGGTGGGCCGATGCCGGCGCCGTGCAGCTCGGCTTCGACTGGGCGCTGCTGGCCGCGCAGACGCAGGCTCCGGCCTGGACGCTGCGCTGGCCCGACTTCCACTTCGAAGCCACCGTCGCCACCTTCGACAGCGCGCCGCGCCCGCACGACGCGCAGGCCGGCGTGCTGCTGCTGCCGCCGGCCTTCGAGCCGCCGTGGCGCGTCACGCTGCAGGCGCCGGCCAAGGGCCTGGTGGCCGAAGCCGAATGGCGCGGCCCCGGCCACGAGCTGCTGCTGGTGAACCCGCCCGAGCCCGGCGAGGCCACCGAGCCGCCGTGGCGCGTGCAGCTCGTGGAGCCGCTGGTGCGTTCGCTGCCCGAACTCTTCGGCTGGATCGAGGCGGCCAGCGAATGGCGCCCGGGCGACCTGGCGCTGCTGCTCGGCCCCGACGAGAGCCGCCACGCCGGCCACATCGCCCCCGCGCTCGACGGCTTCGGCCTCTTCCTCATCGATTGATGGAGCCCCCAACCTCGCTGCGCTCGGTACCCCCCCGGGGGGCCGCACGCCGACGGACCGGCAGGGCCGGATCCGTGGCGTCGACTGGGTCGCACTGCCCCACGGACCGCGACGACTGATGGATCTGACGACTTTCTCGCCGGCCAGCGCGCTGGTCACGGTGATCGTGCTGGCGCTCGCGCCCTTCGTGGCGGTGATGGTCACCTCGTTCACGAAGATCATCGTCGTGCTGAGCCTGCTGCGCAGCGCGTTGGGCCTGCAGCAGGCGCCGCCCAACGTGGTGCTGAACGGCATCGCCATCGTGCTCAGCGTCTACGTGATGTTCCCCACCGCGCACAAGATGGGCGACCGCATCGGCCCGCTGGACGGCATCGGCGGCAGCACCACCGCGCTGCTGGCCGCGGTGGACCGCGCGAAGGAGCCGCTGCGCGACTTCCTGCTGGCGCATTCGCACCCGCGCGAGCGGGCCTTCTTCCTGCGCACCGCGCAGAAGGCGCTGGAAGGCGAGAAGGCGGCGCAGCTGACCGAGCGCGACTTCATCGTCGTGATGCCGGCGTTCACGGTGAGCGAACTGGCCACCGCCTTCGAGATCGGCTTCCTGATCTTCCTGCCCTTCCTGGTGATCGACCTCGTCATCAGCAACATCCTGATGGCGATGGGCATGCAGATGCTCACGCCCACCACCGTCTCGCTGCCGTTCAAGCTGCTGCTGTTCGTGCTGGTGGACGGCTGGGTCAAGCTGGCGCACGGCCTCGTGCTGGCCTACCTCTAGAAGAGCACGCATGCGGTCCGAAGCGCTCCAACTGACCTACCAGGCGCTGTGGCTGGTGCTGGTGCTGTCGGCGCCGCCGGTGATCGTGGCCGCGCTGGTGGGGCTGGTGATCGCCTTCCTGCAGGCGGCCACGCAGATCCAGGAACAGACCTTCCAGTACGCGGCCAAGTTCTTCGCCATCGTGGTGACCATCTTCCTCACCGCCAGCCTGCTGGGCGGCACGCTGCTGGCGTACACGGATCGCGTGATGACGGGCTTTGCAGGCATCACCAGCAGACGTTGATGGAAGGCCTCACCGCCTACGCCACGCTCGGCGAAGTGGCGCTGCTCGCCGGCCTGGCCGCCACGCGCGTGGCGGTGGCCTTCGTGCTGCTGCCGCTGTTTGCGCCCGACACCGTACCGGCGCTGGTGCGCGGCGCCATCTTCCTGTCGCTGGCGCTGCTGTCGGTGGCGCTGCAGCCGGTGCTGCACCTGGAGAAGCTCAACACCGCACAGTGGATCGCGCTCTACGGCAAAGAAGCCTTCATCGGCCTGGCGCTGGGTTTCAGCCTGGCCGCCTTCCTGTGGGCCTTCGAGGCGGCCGGCGCCATCGTCGACACCAAGGTGGCGGCCGCCAACGGCCAGATGAACGACCCGCTGTCGGGCCAGCCCGTCACACCCACCGGCGCGCTGCTCGGGCGCCTGGCGAGCTTCCTGTTCATGGCCGGCGGCGGTTTCCTGCTCTTCGTCGGCATCCTGCTCGAAAGCTTCCGGCTGTGGCCGGTGGGGCGCCTCGCGCTCACGCCGCAGCTGGCCGCGGTGGGCCTGTTCGAGCGCCACTTCGCCGACCTGATGCTGCTGGCCCTGCTGGTGGCTGCGCCGGCCCTGGTGGTGATGTTCGCGGTGGACCTCGCTTTGGGCCTCGTGAACCGCTACGCGCCGCAGCTGAACCTGATCAGCGTCTCGATGTCGCTGAAGGGCGTGGCCGCCACCGCGATCTGGCTCCTGATCCTGGGCCAGCTGGTGCAGGCCTTCGGCGACGAGCTGGCGCGCCGGCTGGCGGGCGTGATCCCGGCGCTGCAGCGCGTCTTCGGCGGCGGCTGACTGGGGCCGGCCCCAGCTCGGGCACGCCGCGAGGTGCGCGGCCGCGGCCGTCATGGTCCAGTCATCACCGTGACAAGCCGGAGGGACACCGCATGATCACAAGCACCAGCAGCGCCGGGCTCGGCGGCCTGTCGCTGGACGTGGGGATGCTGCCGCTGCTGGACACCAGCCTGGGTGCCGACACGCGCCTCGAAGGCGGCCGGCTGTACTTCAGCAACTTCAACTGGGGCGTGGTCGTCGACGCCAACGGCGTCAGCGTCACGCGCCATGCCGACGGCGAGGCCTTCTTCGCGTTCGACCTCGCGGCCGACCCCAAGCAGCCGCCGGTCACCTTCGCCGGCTACAGCACGCTGCTGCTGGCCGACGGCACCAAGCTCACGCTGCACAGCGCGCCCTGGCTGCCCGATTCCGACGGGACGCGGCCCGACAGCCTGCTGATCGTGAGCGGCGACTACGGCGTGCAGGTGGGCGGCATCGCGCCCGACAGCCCGGGCGGCCTGTACTTCGTGGAGACGCGCGACTTCGGCTGGCTCATCGACGCCGTGGTGCCCGACGGCGCGCTGGCCTTCGACAACCCCGACGGCCCGGGCCTGCTGGGCGAGAACCCGCAGAACCTGTGGACCGCGCTGGACGTGGAAGGCGCCGACGCCGGTACCGTGGCCGCCTTCGGCCCGCCCGGCGCCGGCGCGCTGCTGGCCGACGGCCAGGTGGCCATCACCTTCATGGGCTCGTTCCGCGGCGCGCCGATGTTCCGCATGGCCGACCCCGACGACCACTCCGGCACCGTGTTCGAGCAACGCCGGCTCAGCGACCAGGAAGCGGCGGTCTGGCGCCTGTGCCTGGCGCGGCAGAAGGCTGGCCCGCTGCGGGGCTGGATCGCGCGCGATGCGGCGCCGGCCGACCCTGGGGTCCACCCCAGCTGGGGCGCACCCGGCTGCCGCGCGGCGCCGCAGCGGACTTAAGCTCGGGGCTCGAATGCCATGAACACCCTGTCTTCACTGCCGCCGCCGTCCTTCGGTGCCTGGCCCGCCAGCCCGCTGGCGCCGGCCGACGCCGCGTCGCGCGGCGTTGCCACCCCCGCTGCGCTGGACGACATCGCCGGCGGCGCGCCGCTGCACGTGGGCAGCGCCGCCGCGCCGCGCGCGCTGGACGACATCGAGCGCGACTTCCTGGCCGCGCTGTGCGAGAACCCGCCCGCCTGAAGGCCGCGCCCGACTGGGCCGCCGCGGCGCAGCTGCTGATCGACGGCTGCGCGCACGCACCCGACCCCGCCTGGCGCGTCGAGCTGCTCGAACGCCTGAGCCTTGGCCTGGGCGACGCGCTCTACCCGGCCTTCCTGAACGTGCTGGCGGTGGTGGGCGAACGCGGCACGCCGCCGGCCCAGGCCGCGGTGGCCGACGCGCTGGTGGACGCGCTGCTCGGCGGACGCCTGCCGTCGGGCCGGCGCGGCGCATGGGGCAGCGGCCGTCGTGTGGAGCTGGCGCTGGGTTCGGCGCTGGGGCCGGTGGAATACCTGTGCGCCTGGTACGCCGAACCGCAGGGGGTGGACCGGCCGAGCGCGGCGCGCTTCGACCAGGCGCTGCGCGCGCTGCTGGCGCTGCTGGCGCAGTCGCCGCGGGCGAGTGCGCTCTACGCAGGGCGGCTGCGCGCGCTGGCGGACGATCCGCTGGATGGCACGCTGTCGCGCGGCGCGCGTGCCGCGCTGCGCGCGTTGGCCGACGCGTGGCAGCTGCCGGGCGCCACGCCGGGCCGTTGTGTCGACGCGGTGCTGCAGGCCGTCAGCGGCGGGGGCCGCAGCGGCTTCGGCGCACTCGCGCCGGCGCCGCTGCGCTGAGGGCCTCGATCAGCGCGCCGCGCGGCGGCGGCTGATGGCCAGGCCGGCCAGCGCCACCGCGGCCAGCCCCCAGCTCGCGGGCTCGGGCACGTTGTTGCCGGTGGCGGGTTCGCCTTCGATGCGCCAGGCGAAGTTGTAGACGCCCGGCTGGTGCATGTAGGTGTCGCCGTTCAGCTGCGCCTGGCCGGTCGGGCTGCTGCTGGCGCCGAAGTAGGTGGCCCAGCTGAGTTCGCTGGCGAGGCCCGAGACACCCATCCAGTAGGTGCCGGCGGCCAGCGTGGGGCCGGCGAAGTGCACCGAGCTGATGTCGACGAAGCTGTCGTATGCGGTTTCGGCGTCGATCACGTCGTTGAACTGCGCCAGGCTCGTGCCCGGCAGGCCGCTGCCGTTGTCGGCGCGGATCTTCACGGTGACGCCGGTGCCGACGTTGGCGTAGCTGCGGCCCGTGAAGAGGTCGAAGCCGGTCAGCGTGGTGTCGCTGGCCAGCGTGAACTGCACCAGGAAGTTCTGGCCGCCGGCGTTGTTGGACCAGATGCCGTACATCGAGCCCAGCGGGGTCGACGCGGCCACCACGTCGGCATGGGCGGAACCACCGATCAGGCTGGCGGACAGCAGGGCCAGCAGCAGCGGGGTTCTCTTCGTGCGGATCATCGGGACGCTTTCGAGCAGTGGGGATGCGTGACATTCTGTAAACGCTCCCTCGAAAGCGTCCGTGCATATGGCGCGCGGGCGGTGGCCGCCGGGCGGCTAGTCGGCGCTTGTGTGCACAAGTCGCGGCAAAGTGCCGGCCTGCTCGCCCAGGTCCCAGAAGAGGCCGGCCATCAGCGCCAGCGCTTCGCGCGCCACGGGTGCCAACAAGTGCTCGTCCGGCGCGTGCTGGCTGCAGGCGGCGTAGCTGTGCGGCACCCACACGGTGGGCAGGCCGAGGATGTCGGCGAACACGTCGTTGGGCAGGCTGCCGCCCAGGTTGGGCAGCAGCGCCGGCGGCGCGCCGGTGCTGCGCTCGATGGACGCCAGCGCGAAACGCACCCAGGCGTTGTCGGGGTCCAGCCGCGTGGCGTGCATCACCACCGGCTCGCCGACCTCGATGCCCTCGAAGCCCAGCGCGGCCAGGTGGGCCTGCACCGCCTCGCGCAGCCGGGCGATGTCGGTGCCGACGACGAAGCGCATGTGCATCGTGGCGCGCGCCGAGGCCGGGATCGCGTTCACCGGATGGTCGGGGTTGCCGGTGACCATCGCCAGCACCTCCAGCGTGTTCCAGGCGATCACGCGTTCGGCGGGCGTCAGGCCGGGCTCGCCCCAGCCGGCGTCGACCTCGGGGTCGCCGGGGTCGCCGCCGAAGCGCAGGCCTGCGAGCGCCGCGCGCACGTTGGCCGGAATCGGCGGCGGGCGCAGCGCATCGACGAGGATGCGGCCGCGTGCGTCCACCAGCGACGCGATCGCGTTCGCCAGCACCGTGCCCGGGTTGCGCAGCAGCCCGCCCCAGTTGCCCGAGTGGTGCGCGCCGTCGCGCAGCTTCAGCGTCAGCGTGAAGTTGGCGACGCCGCGCGAGCCCAGGAACACGGTGGCGCGCTCGCGCGACAGGCGCGGGCCGTCGCTGGCGATCAGCACGTCGGCCGCCAGCGCCGCACGTTCCGCTTCGCAGAAGGCGGCCAGGCCGGGCGAGCCCGTTTCCTCGCCGGTCTCCAGCAGCCACTTCACGTTGAAGCCGAGGCGGCCGCCGCGCTGCTTCAGCACTTCGCCGAGCGCTGCGATGTTGATGGTGTGCTGGCCCTTGTTGTCGGCGGTGCCGCGGCCGTAGAAGCGCTCGCCGTCGCGCGCCATCGTCCACGGGCCTTCGCCGCGGGTCCAGCTCCTGTCCTGGCCGCGGATCACGTCGCCGTGGCCGTACATCAGCACGGTGGGCAGTTCTTCGCCTTCGTGGCGCGTGGCGATCAGGAAGGGCCCGTAGACCGGCTCGGGGTTCGGGTGCAGCGTGGACGTGAAGCCGAGGGCGGCCAGCGACGGGCCGATCTCGTCGGCGAGATAGGCGTGCAGGATGGGCGCCGAGGCCGGGTCCTGGCTCTCGGTGCGGTAGGCGACGCGGCGCGCCAGGTCGCGCGCGAAGTCGCCGCGGTCGAAGTGCGCCTCGGCCGCGGCCAGCGCGGCGGCACGGCTCACGACTTCGTCACCAGCGTGAAGTGCTCGACCTGCGGCGGCTGTGCGAAGAAGCCGCCGATGATGCCGCGCCACTCGGTGAACAGCGGCCCATGGCGAAAGCCGACGGTGTGGTCCTCCAGCGTGTCCCAGAAGATCTGCAGCACGTAGCGCTCGGGGCTCTCGATGCCGCGGTTGACCTTGGCGCCGTTGAAGCCCTTGGCCTTGCTGGCCACCGTGGCGATGGCGCGCGCGATGGCTTCCTCGAAGGCGGCGTTCTGGCCGGGCTGGATGCGGATGTCGGCGATTTCAAGGATCACGGGCGGCTCCTGCGGCTGTGTGCGTGGGCAGGCAGTGTCCCACGCGCGGGAGCCGCCACCCGGCGGCGCTCACTCGATCCGGATGCCCGCCGCCTTCACCAGCTTGGAGGCAGCGGCGGTCTCCTCGTCGAGGTACTTCTCGAACGCCGCCTGCGGCATCGGCATCGCGGCGGCGCCCAGCTTCTCCAGCCGCTCGCGCACGTCGGGCGCGGCCAGTGCCTTCAGCGTCTCGGCGTGGATGCGCTCGGTGATGGCCTTGGGGGTCTTCGCCGGCGCGAAGAGCCCGACCCAGAAGGTGTAGGCCGCGTCCTTGAGCCCCGCGGTCTCGGTGATCGCCGGCACGTTCGGCAGCACCGGCGAGCGTGACGCGGTGCCCACGGCCAGCGCCTGCAGCTTGCCGTCCCTGATGAGCGACAGCGCGCTCACCAGCGGCGCGAAGAACCAGTCGATGCGGCCGGCCATGGTCTCGGTCAGCGCCTCGGGCGTGCCGCGGAAGGGCACGTGCAGCGCCTGGATGCCGGCGGCCACGCGGAACTGCTCGGCGTTCATGTGCGTGGCGCTGCCGTTGCCGGCCGAGCCGTACTGGAACGCGCCCGGCTTGGCCTTCACCTGGGCCACGAGATCGGCCACGTCCTTGTAGCCCTTCGAGGGCGAGACCACCAGCACGTTGGGCAGCGCCGCCAGCGTGGTGATGCCGTCGAAGTCCTTCAGCGTGTCGTAGCTCAGCTTCGGGTACAGCGACGGGTTCACCACGTGGCCCGAGCTGTGGATCAGCAGCGTGTAGCCGTCGGCCGCGCTCTTGGCCACCTGCGCCGCGCCCACGGTGCCGCCGGCGCCGGGCTTGTTCTCCACCACGAACTGCTGGCCCAGCGCGCCGCCGAGCTTCTCGGCCAGGATGCGTGCCAGCACGTCGGTGCCGCTGCCGGCGGTGAAGGGCACCACCAGCTTGACCGGACCGGCCTTGGGCCAGTCGGCCTGCGCAAAAGCCGCTGGCATCGAGGCCAGCGCGGCGGCGCCGGCCAGGGACTGCAGCGCGATGCGGCGCGTGGGGTTCTGCTTGTTCATCGGTGTCTCCGTGTTGGGTCAGGGCTTGATGTTCGTGAAAGGGGCCGCGGTGTGCACCAGCTGCCCGCCAACCACCGTCAGCAGCGAACTGGTGCGGCCGATGCGGTCCACCGGCACCGTGGTGATGTCCTGGTCCAGCAGCGCGAAGTCGGCCAGCTTGCCGGGCTCCAGCGTGCCGCGGCGCTGCTCGTCGAACGCGAACCAGGCGCTGCCCTGCGTGTACAGGCGCAGGGCCTGCTCGCGGGTGGGAATCTCGTCGGCCACGCGCTGTTCCCTGCCGCTCACGGTGCGGCCGTCCAGCAGCCACTGCAGCACCACGAAGGGGTTGTAGCTGGCGACGCGGTGCGCATCGGTGCCGGCGCCCACCTTCACGCCGGCCTTGATGGCGCTCACCACCGGCGGCATGCGCTTCGCGGCCTCGCCGCGGGCGGCGAGCTCGCGGTCGCCGCCGTAGTACATCGCCATCTGCACGGTCCAGCCGGCACCGAGTGCGGCCAGCCGCGACAGCGTCTGCGGCGACGCGTTCTCCAGGTGCGCCACCGACCAGCGCAGCGGCGCGATCGGCGTCACCTCGCGGTTGATGCGCTCGAAGGCATCGAGCAGGTGGCCCACCGAGGCGTCCTCGCTCCAGTGCACGGTGAGCGACAGGCGCTGCTCGGCGGCCCACTTCAGCGCCTCGTGGAACTTCGCCTTCACCTCGTCGTTCGGGAAGTTGTTGTTGTACATGGCCAGCGTGATGCGCTCGCCGATGCCGTTGAAGCGCAGCCAGTCGTCGCCGAAGCCCATCGGCATCATCTGCGTCGGCGACGCGAACTCGGCGATCTCGACGCCGGGCTTCTGCGCGAACAGGTGGTAGTTGAAGCGCACCGTCAGCGCCTTCTCGCGCCAGAGCTGGAACAGCGCCGCGTACTGGGGCGCGGCGATGTTGAAGCCGCCGGTGTCGACGACGCCAGTGACGGCCAGGCGGTTCAGCTCGGCCATGAACTGGCGCGTGCCGGCCACGTTGTCGGCGTAGGTGGGCTTGGGCAGCCGGTCGAACATCGACGAGATGCCGATGATGTTGCCGTTCCACCAGCCGGTGGGCTGGCCGGCGGCGTCACGTTCCAGCGTGATGCCGTTCGGCAGGTTGTCGGGGCCGAGCTTCAGGGTCTCCTGCGCCTTCGGCGTCAGCAGCGCCTGGGCGTAGAAGAGCTGGATGTAGACCGGGTTGTCGGGTGCCGCGGCCAGCACTTCGGCCAGCGTGGGCCGGCGCTTCTCGGCGAACTGCTGCTCGCTCCAGCCGCCGGCGACGATGAGCCACGAGCCGGGCGCCGACTTCGCCGCCTTGTCGCGCAGGCGCGCCATCGCTTCGGGGATGCTGCCGGCGCCGATCCAGTTCACTTCCGTGCTGTAGCTCAGCGCCGCGCGCACCGCGTGCATGTGCGAGTCGATCAGGCCGGGGATCAGCGTGCGGCCGCCGGCGTCCACGCGCTTCGTGCCGCTGCCGGCCAGGCGTTCGACCGTCGCGTTGTCGCCCACCGCCAGCAGCTTGCCGTCGCGCACCGCCACGGCCTGCGCGACGGTGGAGCGCGCGTCCAGCGTCACCACCTTCGCGTTCGTCACCACCAGGTCGGCCGGCTGGGCCTGGGCGGTGATCGTGGTCGTCACCAGGGCTGCGGCAGGCAGCCAGGACATCCATCGCATCGTCGTCGTCTCCGTTGTCGTTGTCTTGTGTCTTCAGGCCTTCGCCGCCGGCGGCTCGAAGGGCATCGCCAGCAGCACGCGCGCGGCGCGGTCGCTGCGGTTGACCAGCTGCCGCTTCTCGCCCGGCGCGAAGCGGCAGCTGTCGTGCACGCGCAGCACCGCTTCCTCGCGTGTGCCGTTCATTTCGCCCACCAGCACCAGTTCGCCTTCCAGCACCACGTAGTGCTTCTCCATCGGCGACGGGTCCAGCCCCGTGTGGCCGCCGGGTTCGATCACCGACAGGCCGAGCCACAGCTGTTCCGCCGGCCCGGCTTCCTTGCCTTGCAGGCGCAGGCAGGTCATCTCGAAATGGTTCGGCGCCTGGTACTCGGGCGCGTCGGCGATGCGGGTGACGTGCATGTCAGGCCCGCCCGGCCGCCCGAAGGGCCTGAAGCGCCCCTTGGGGGCAGCGAACGAAGTGAGCTTGGGGCAGGTTCATGTCAGGGGTGGAAGACGATGCGTTCGTCGGCGCCGGCCAGCACGCGGCGGTAGGCGTCCCGTGCATCGGCCAGTGCGTAGACGCCGCTCGCTTGCACCGGGAAGGGCTGCAGCGTGCCGGCCTGCATGCCGTCGTGCAGCGCGTCGAAGCGCTCGGCGGTGGCTGCCGCGTCGAGCGCCAGCGTGTCGATGCCGACGTAGGTGTGCATGCCGCGGTAGAACGTGAAGATGTCGAAGGGCACCGGCCGCTCGACGGTGGCGATCAGGATCTGCGTCGCGCCCTTGGCCATGGCCTTGTTCGCGGCCTCGAAGTAGGGGCTGCCGACAGTGTTGAAGACGATGTCGGCACCCTTGCCGCCGCTGAGTTCGCGGACGCGCGCCGCCACGTCCTCGGTCTTCGCGTTCACCGTGTGCACCGGCGCGCAGGCGAAGCCGATGTGCGGCTCGGCGCTGCGGTGCACCGCGATCACGGTGGCCCCCGCCTGCGCGGCGAGTTGCACCGCGGCCTGCCCCACCTTGCCGTTGGCGCCCATCACCGCCACCACCTGGCCGGCCTTCGGCCAGCCGCTGCGGCGAAAGCCCTCCACCGCGGTGACGAAGGGCACGCCGACACTGCCGGCCTCGTCGAACGACAGCCGCGCCGGCTTCTCGCGCAGGGCGCCCACCGGCAGCAGCAGCCAGCCGGCGTGCGAGCCGTCGCGCGTGATGCCCACGTCACCGCCCGAGCCCCACACCGCCTTGCCGATCCACTCGGCGGGGCCGGCCACCACGGTGCCGGCGTAGTCGCGGCCGGGTGTCCGCGGGAAGACGGCCTGCGGCATGATGCCCAGCGCGGCCTTCACGTCGCTCGGGTTCACGCCCGCCGTCGCCACGCGCACCAGCGCCTGGCCCGGCCCGGGCTGCGGGGCTCCGATGGGCGTGACGGAGGGCGCCAGCGCATCGGCATCGGCCGCCTTCGCCAGCACGCGCACGGCCGGCAGCGATTCGATGGCCACCGTCATCGCACCAGCCCCAGCATCTCGCGCGCCTCGCGCGGGTTCATCAGCTCGCCGCCGAGGTCGGCCACGATGCGCCGCGCCTTGCTCACGAGCTCGGCGTTGTTCTTCGCCAGCACGCCCTTCTCCAGGTAGATGTTGTCTTCCAGGCCGACGCGCACGTGCCCGCCGGCCAGCACCGCCATCGCGACGCAGGGGAACTCGAAGCGGCCGATGCCGAAGGCCGACCACACCGCGCCCGCCGGCAGCAGGCTGCGCGCGTAGAGCAGCGTCTCGGGGTTGAAGCCGAAGCCGTACTTCACGCCGGTGACGAAGGTCCACATGCCGGGGCCCTGCAGCGTGCCGTCCCTGATGAGGTCCAGCGCCAGGTGGATGTCGCCGCTGTCGAAGATCTCCAGCTCGGGCTTCACGCCGGCCTCGCGCATCGCGCTGGCCATGATGCGCACGTTCTTCGGCGTGTTGATCACCACGTCGCCGCCCGAGTTCATCGTGTTGAGGTCCAGCGAGCAGACGTCGGGCTTGAGCTGCTGGATGTGCCGGATGCGTTCCAGCGGCGGCAGCAGCGTGCTGCCGGGCGCGGCCACGCGCGGGTTGTCCTCGCTCGGGATGAAGCGCCCGCCGGGGCCGGTGGTGAGGTTGATGATCAGCTCGCGGTTCTCGCGCCGGATGCGCTCCACCACGTCGCGGTACAGCTCCACCTCCATCGACGGCCGGCCGCTCTGCGGGTCGCGCACGTGGATGTGCACCGCGGCGGCGCCGGCGGCGGCGGCTTCGAGGCAGTCGCGTGCGATGTGCTGGGGCGTGATGGGCAGGTGCGGCGTCTGGTCGGGCTTCGTGAGGTTGCCCGTCACCGCGCAGGTGAGGAAGGTCTTGCTCATAGGTGTCGTCCGCCGTCGATGACGATGCGGGTGCCGGTGGCGTAGCGCAGCGTGGTGGCGCAGGCCTGCACGGCCGCGGCCACGTCGTCGACGGTGCCCACGCGGCGCAGCGGCATCGTCGCCGCGGCCTTGGCGTTGAAGTCGGGGCCGCGGCCGGGCACGAAGCCGCTGTCGACCACGCCGGGCGAGACCGAGATCACGCGCACGGCCGGTGCCAGGGCTCGGGCGAGCGCGTCTCCCACCACGTCGACACCGGCCTTCGCGGCGACATAGGCCAGATTGCTGCCGGCGCCGGTGAAGCCGGCGATCGAGCTGATGTTGACGATCAGGCCGTCGCCCGAGGCTTTCAGCAGCGGCGCGAAGGCGCGGATGGTGGCGAACACGCCGCGGAAGTTGGCGCGCAGGATGTCGTCGATCAGCTCGTCGGTCAGCCCGTCGAGGTCGGCCGCCGGCACCGCCTTCGTGTGGCCGGCGCTGTTGATCAGGATGTGCACCGCGCCGCCGTGCGCCGCGGCCACCTGCTCGGCCGCGGCCTTCAAGGTGGCGCTGTCGGTGATGTCGGCGCGGATCGCGCGATGGCCGCCGCCGGGCAGCGCGGCGGCGTGTGCGGACGCTTCGTCGGCGCTGCCGCCGCGGTGCAGCAGCACGCAGCGCGCGCCCAGCGCGGCCAGGCGCCGCGCGCTGGCCAGGCCGATGGCGCCGGTGCCGCCGGCGATCACGGCGACGCGGCCGTCGAGCCGTTCGGTGGGAGCGAAGTCGGAGGTCATCAGGGAATGGGCGGGTGCGGGAACACCGTCTCGCCGGCGATCAGGTGGAAGTCGTGGTCCAGCGTGGCCAGCGGCTGGCCGTCGCGCGTGCCGCGCTCGAAGTGGCCCACCAGCGGCGCGGTGACGCCGAACACCGGGTCGGTGTAGAGCGTCTCGGCATCGTCGGCGAAGACCTGGGTGATCAGCACCTTGTGGCCCGGGCTGGACACCATGAAGTGCAGGTGCGCCGGGCGGAACGGGTGGCGCAGCTGCGCGCGCAGCAGGTCGCCGCAGGGGCCGTCGGTGGGCACCGGGTAGCCGGCCGGCAGCACGGTGCGCAGGAAGTAGCGGCCTTGCTCGTCGGTGGTGAAGCGGCCGCGCAGGTTCATGTCGGGCTGCGACGGGTCCTGGTTCTCGTACAGGCCCACCGGCGAGGCCTGCCAGGCGTCGACCGTCGCACCCGCCAGCGGCTTGCCGGCGCCGTCGAACACGGTGCCCTTCACTTCGAGCGGCAGGCCCGGTGTGTCGCCGCGCGCGATGCAGTCGCCGGCCGCGCACAGCGGCGCCTGCTGGCGCCAGAACGGGCCCAGCAGCGCGGCGTGCGACTCGGTCTGGCCGCTGCCGGCGGGGTTGTTGATCAGCGCCACCAGCGTGGACACGCCCAGCAGGTCCGACGCCAGGATCACCTCGTTCTTCTTGTCGCCGGTGGCGTGGCCGATGCCGACGATGAAACCGACCGCGGCCTCGAACTCGGGCTCGGTGACCTGGTTCTCGATGACGAACTGGTGCAGATGCGTCGTCAGCGACGCCATCAGCTGGCGCAGCCGCGCGTCCGGCGTGTTCGACATCGCCCGCAGCACCAGCGGCAGCAGCGATTCGGGGGTGGTGGGCAGCGTCTTGGCCATGATGCGGACGGTTATGCAACCGGTTGCACGGGAGCGCGCAATGTAGGCGCGGGTGGGCACGGCGTCAAGCGGGTGAACCTGTCCGCGACAGGGCCTCGCATAGCATCGCGGGCATGGCGCGCTCCAGCACAAGAAGAGGTCCGGCATCGTCCGGCCCCACGATCAACGACCTGGCCCAGCACCTGGGCGTGCACAAGAGCACCGTCTCGCGCGCGATGGATCCGGCGCGCCGCCACCTCATCGGCGCCGACCTGCTGCAGCGCGTGGAGGCCGCGGCGCGGGAACTCGGCTGGCGGCCCAACCGCGCCGCCGCTGCGCTGTCCACCGGCCGCAGCCGCACCGTGGGCGTGCTGCTGCCCGACATCACCAACCCGGTGTTTCCGCCGATCCTGCGCGGCATCGAGGACGCGCTCGATGCCGAGGGCTACTTCGCGCTGCTCGCCAACACCTCGCGCCCCGAATCGCGGCCGGGCGGCCAGGCGGCCGCGCAGGCCGCGGTGGAGCGCATGCTGGCGCAACGCGTGGAAGGCTTCATCGTCGCCACCGCGCTGCGCGACGACGCCTGGCTCGAGGGCCTGCGCCAGAGCGGCGCCCGCGTGGTGCTGGTCAACCGCACCAACGACGCGAAGGCGGCCCGCGCCGCACTGCCCGCCGTGACCAGCGACGACATGCTGGGCATGCGGCTGGCGGTGGACCACCTGGTGGCGCTCGGCCACCGGCGCATCGCGCACCTGGCCGGCCCGGCCAGCTTCTCCACCGGCCAGGCGCGGCGCCTCGGCTTCGAGCGGGCGCTGCAGGCGCACGCGCTGCAGGCCGCGGGTGTGGCGGTCTGCGAGGCCTATTCGATCGAGGCCGGAGCGACCGGCATGCGCGCGCTGCTGGACGCCGCGCGCCGCCCGCGGGCCGGCGGCTTCACCGCCGTGGTGGCGGCCAACGACCTGATCGCACTGGGCGCCCTGCAGGTGCTGCACGCCGAGGGCGTCGAGGTGCCGCAGCAGGTCTCGCTGATCGGCCACAACGACATGCCGCTGCTGGACCAGCTGCGCCCGCCGCTGACCAGCGTGCGCATTCAGCACTACGAGATGGGCGTGCGCGCGGCGCGGCTGTTGCTCGCCGAGCTCCAGGGCGCGCCCGAGGCGGCGTCCACCGTGGTGCTGCGGCCCGAGCTGGTGGTGCGCGGTTCCACCGCCGCGGCGCCGGGCCGGCCGTCTTGAACGCCGCCGGCGAGCGGCGCCTGGCCATCGCGCTGGTGGTGGCCGCCACGCTGTGTTTCTCGATCCTGGACGCCTGCGCCAAGTGGCTGGTGCAGAGCCTGCCGGTGCTGCAGGTGGTGTGGGTGCGCTTCGCGGCGCACGTGGGGCTGATGGCGCTGATCCTGGCGCCCAGGCACGGCCTCGCGATCGTGCGCATGCACAACCCGAAGCTGCAGGTGCTGCGCGGGCTGATGCTGTGTTCGATGACGGCGCTGAACTTCGTCGCGCTGCAGTATCTGCAGCTGGCGGAGACGGGGGCGATCCAGTTCTCGGTGCCGATCCTGATCGCGCTGCTGTCGGCCTGGCTGCTGCACGAGCGGCTGGACGCGCGGCGCTGGATCGCCATCGCCGGCGGCTTCGCCGGCGTGCTGCTGGTGCTGCGGCCGGGCAGCCATGCGTTCCACTGGGCGCTGCTGCTGTCGGTGCTGAACGCGCTGCTCTACGCCGCGTTCAACCTGCTGACGCGGCGCATGACGGCCAACGAATCGGCCGAGGCCATGCAGATGATCTCGGCCATTGTGGCCACCGTGCTGATCGCGCCGTTCGCGCTGGCGCAGTGGCAGGCGCCGGCCGACTGGCTGAGCTGGGGCGTTCTGCTGCTGTGCGGGCTGATGGGCGGCGTGGGCCACCTCTTCGTGGCCATGGCGCACCGCCACGCCTCGGCGGCGGTGCTGGGCCCCTTCCTCTACCAGCAGATCCTGTACATGACGCTGTGGGGCTGGCTGGTGTTCAACCAGGTCCCCGACGCCTTCGTGGTGGCCGGCGCCGGAGTGGTGGTGCTGAGCGGCCTGTACCTGCTGTGGATGGAAGTCCGGCGGAAGTAGCGGATCAGACTTCCACCAGCCCCGGCACCGGCGCCACACCCAGCGAGCGCGCCAGCTTGGTCCAGGCGGTGTCGTTGAGCGCGGCGCGGGCGCCCTCCAGCACCATCGCGAAGGCCTCGGCCGGCATCTGCTGGCGCGCGCCGCCCAGCCAGGCGGCACGTTCGGCGGGCGGCAGCGCCGGGGTCATCCAGCGCAGCACCAGGGCCTGCTCGGCCGGGTCCAGCGAGGCCACGATGCGCTGCTCGATGGCCATGATCTCCTCGTCGGCGTAGGCCGCCCACAGCGTCTCGTTGTGCTGGCTCTCCTCCACCTGCATGTGGTGGAAGTTCTCGGCGATGAACAGCGCCAGGTGGCGGTACAGGCGCAGCGCGGCCGGTGCGCTGGGCGCGGCACGCAGCGCGGCGCCTTCGGCCTGCAGCGCGGCGATCTCGGCCGCGTGTTCCACGTGCTCGCCGGCGATGCGCTGGCTGGCGCCCGGGCGGCGCGCCTCGATGGCGGCGTGCACGAAGCTGTTCTCGTGCTCCAGGTGCTTGCGGCAGAAGGCCATCAGGCTGTCGAACTGGGCCAGCGTGGCGGCGGTCTCGGCGGCGTCGCCGCAGTCCAGCCAGCCCAGGCGGCCCAGCGTGTCGGTCATGAACAGGCGCAGAGCGCGGTGGATGCCGGCGTAGATGTCGTAGCGCGGGGCGCGGGCGGCCTTGGTGGCGGGGGCGGCGGAAAGGATGGCGGCGGTCATGAAGGGCTCCTGGAACAGTGCGTTTGCGGGTGCTTCGCAGTGTTCCGGGGCGCCGCCCGGCCGCCATCGCTCCGAGGAGCCATCGGGCGGGCCACCGCGGGCCATCGGCTGGCCCGCGGCAGGGTCTTTCAGGGGCGAGGCGTCACATCTTGCAGCCTCGGCCGGGGTCGGCCAGCGCCTTGACGGCCACGCCGCGGCTCTCGTTGTTCACGCCCTTGGCCTCGCGCAGGTACATGTCCTGCACCGGGTTGCGCTGCGGCGACAGGGTGAACCTGCCGCGCGGGCTGTCGATGCTGGCCTTGGCCATCGCGGCCTGCAGCGCGTCGCGCTGCTTGAAGTCGCCCTTCACCGCGGCCAGGCCCGCGCCCAGCATCTGGGCGGCGTCGTAGCCCTGCACGGCGTAGACGTCGGGCTGCTGCTTGTAGGTGATGGCGTAGCTCTTGCGGAAGGCGTTGTTGCGCGGCGTGTCCAGGTTGTCGGCGTAGTGCAGCGTGGAGAGGATGCCCTGCGCGCTGGGCCCTTGGGCTTCCAGCGTGCCGTCGGTGAGGAAGCCGCTGGCCACCAGCGGGATGCTCTTCTTCAGGCCGGCGGCGTCGTAGTCCTTGACGAACTTCACCGCGCCGCCGCCGGCGAAGAAGGCGAACACCACGTCGGGCTTCTGTGCAGCGATCTCGGTCAGCAGGGCCTGGAACTCGACGTTCGGGAACGGCAGGTTCAGCTCCTTGGCCACCTTGCCGCCGCCCTTCTCGAAGCCTTCGGCGAAGCCCTTCACGGTCTCGCTGCCGGCGGCGTAGTTCCAGGTGATGGTCACGGCCTTCTTGTAGCCCTTGCCGGAAGCCACCACGCCGGCGGCGTAGCCCGGCTGCCAGTTGCTGAAGCTGCTGCGGAAGATGTTGGGCGCGCACTGCGGACCGGTGATGGCGTCGGCGCCGGCGTTCGGCACGATCAGCAGCGTGTTGCTCTCCTTGGCGGCGCGCGCCATCGCCAGCGCCACGCCGGAGTGCACGGTGCCGACGATCACGTCGACGTTATCGCGCTTGATCAGCTTGTTGACGTTGTCGGTGGCCTTGCTGGGGTCGCTCTCGTCGTCGACCTTCACGTACTGGATCTCGCGGCCCGACAGCTTGCCGCCCTGTTCCTGCACGTAGAGCTTGAAGCCCTTCTCGATGGCGTCGCCCAGGGCCGCGAAGGTGCCGGTGGCGGGCAGCATCAGGCCGACCTTGAGCGGTGCGGTCTGGGCCTGGGCGGTGCAGGCCAGGGTGGCCAGGGCGAGGGCGGTGAGGCTGGAACGGGGCTTGAAGGACATTCGGGTCTCCGGGTTCGATTCGTCCGGAGCATGCCCGCACCGCAGCCCGGACAACAGACGGGGTTTGCCGGATGCGGCGTTTGTCACGCCGGCCGCCCTCAAGTGCGCGCCGCGCCGGCCCTGGGCGCCGCCCGCTTGTGTGCGCGTGTGACCTCTTCTCAAGTCGGGCGACGCAACACCCGAAAAGGAACCCAGGAGCGGCAGCACCGCGCTCCGCATCCGAGTCCGCATCCGTCACCACCTTCCGATGACCGCCACCATTGCCATCGACGATCTGCGCGTCGGCATGTACATCCACCTGGATGGCGGCTGGCTGTCGCACCCGTTCCCGCTGTCCGCGTTCCGCATCTCGTCGGGCGACGAGATCCAGACGCTGCGCCGGCTGGGCCTGAAGCAGGTGCGCTGGGCGCCCGAGCGCAGCGACCCGGCACTGGCCGGTGGCGCCGTCGACGCGGCGGTGGCCGAAGGACCGCTGGTCGCGGACGCCGCCCCGGCGTCGGCCGCGCCGACGGCCGAGGAGCTGGAGGCGCAGCGGCGCCAGGCCTGGCTGGCCGAACAGCGCGCGGCGGCCAAGCTGTGCGAGAAGCAGTACGCCGAGGCCGCCGGCATCTGGCGTGGCGCCTGGGGCAACACCGCGAACCAGCCGCAGTCGGCCGGCCGCACCACCGAGGCGCTGGCGCGCGCGATGCTGGACAAGATGATCGCCGCCGACGAGGTGGGCATCCGCCTGATCAGCGGCGGCGGCGACCGCATGGCCGCGCACGCGCTGAACGTGGCGGTGGTCTCGATGCTGATCGGCCGCACGCTCGGCATGGCCGACAGCGACATGCTCGACCTGGGCGTCGGCGCGCTGATGCACGACGTCGGCAAGCAGGACCTGCCCGACCGCCTGCGCCACGCCGACGACACCTTCAGCAGCAGCGAGCACGCGGTGTACCGCGAGCACGTCGCCAAGGGCCTGCTGCAGGGCCGGCGCATGGGGCTGGCCGAGGGTGCGCTGGACGTCATCGGCCAGCACCACGAACACGCCGACGGCACCGGCTTCCCGAAGCGCATGTCCGGCGAGCGCATGCCGCTGGCCGCGCGCATCGTCGCCATCGTCAACCGCTACGACAACCTGTGCAACCCGGCGACGCGCTCGCTGGCGCTGACGCCGCACGAGGCGGTGGCGATGCTGTTCTCGCAGGGCCGCACGCGCTTCGACGCCACCGTGCTCAACGCCTTCATCCGCATGATGGGCGTGTACCCGGCCGGCTCGCTGGTGCAGCTCACCGACGACCGCTACGCGCTGGTGGTGGGCGTGAACTCCAGCCGCCCGCTGAAGCCGCGCGTGCTGGTGCACAGCGCCGCCCGCGGCCGCGTCGCGGCCGACACCCAGCTGGTGGACCTGGAGTCCCTGCCCGACCTGGGCATCCGCCGCAGCCTGCCGCCGGCCAAGCTGCCGCCGGCGGTGCTGGCGGCGCTGGACCCGCGTCCGCGCGTCACCTACTACTTCGAGCCGCTGGCACGCGAACACACGGCCGCCGCCGAGCTGGCCGCCTGATCCGATGCTGCTCACTTCGGAAGCCAGCTGGAGCGAGCTCATCGCCGCGATGCCGCACCCGGCGTGGGTGGTGCGGTGCGACAGCCGGCGCGTGGTGGCCGCCAACCCGGCCGCCGCCGCGCTGCTGGGCCGGCCGCTGAACGAACTGCTGGGCGTGGGTGCGGGCACCCTGACCGCGGTGCCCGAGGACGCGCTGTGGTGGGACGCCGCCGAAGCCGGCCACGCCACGCCGCTGCACTCCGACACCGTGCTGCCGGCCGCCGACGGCCGCCTGCTGCACGTGAGCCGCAGCATCGGCCTGCTGCCCGACGGCACGCACGCCCTCGTGACGCTGGTGGACCGCAGCGCCGAGCAGCGTGCGCAGGACCAGCGCGAGGACCTGCTGGCCGAGCTGCAGGCGACGCTGGAGGCCACCGCCGACGGCATTCTGGTCACCGACCTGCTGGGCCGCGTGCGCGCCTGCAACCGCCGCTTCGTGGAGGTGTGGAACCTGCCGCCCGAGCTGCTGCAGGGCGAGGAGAACCAGGAAGACAGCGGCGCCGTGCAGGCCTGGATGCAGCGCAGCGTGCAGGACCCGGAGGGCTACCGCGCGCGCCTGCTGGGCCTGCGCGACGCCAGCCTGGTCAGCGCGACCGACCGGCTGGAGCTGATCACCGGCCAGGTGCTCGAGCGCGTGACGCGGCCGCTGCTGCGCGGCGGGCGCCCGCAGGGCCGCGTGTGGTCGTTCCGCGACCTCACCGAGCGCATCGCCACCGAGGAGCGCATCGAGGAGCTGGCCTCGCACGACGGCCTCACCGGCCTGCCGAACCGGCGCGGCTTGGCCGAGCGCGTGGTCGCCGCCAGCGCCGCGGCACGGCGCGACGGCAGCACCTACGCGATGCTGGTGATCGACCTCGACCGGTTCCGCCAGATCAACGACAGCCTCGGCCACGAGGTGGGCGACCGCGTGCTGCAGACCGTGGCCGGCCGCATCACCGGCTGCCTGCGCACCGACGACGTGCTGGCGCGCCTGTCGGGCGACCAGTTCGCGGTGCTGGTGCGCCCGGCCGATGCCGGCGCCGCCGAGGCCGCGGCGCGGCGCATCCTCAACGTCGTCGCGCAGCCCACCACGGTGGCGGGGGCGGCGTTCACCATCACCTGCAGCATCGGCATGGCGCTGGCGCCCTCCCAGGGCACGCGGCTGGACGACCTGGTGCGCCACGCCGAGACCGCGATGCGGGCGGTGAAGGCCTCGGGCCGCGCCCACTACCGGCTGCACCAGGCGCGCGCCGAGGGCGACCGCCGCCACGACATGAAGCTGGACCACGCGATGCGCCAGGCGCTCGTCAGCGGCCGCTTCCGGCTGCACTACCAGCCGCAGGTCAGCCTGGCCGACGGCCGCATCGTGGGCGCCGAGGCGCTGCTGCGCTGGCGCGACCCGGAGATGGGCGAGGTCAAGCCCTCGCGCTTCATCCCGGTGGCCGAGGAGAGCGGCTTCATCGTGCCGATCGGCGAATGGGTGCTGAGCCAGGCGGTGCGCCAGGCCGCGCTCTGGCACGGCCGCGGGCACGCGGTACCGATCGCGGTCAACGTCTCGGCGCTGCAGTTCCAGCAGCCGCACTTCGTCGACCGCGTGGCCGGCGTGCTGGCGGTGGCCGGCGTGCCGCCGCACCTGCTGGAGCTGGAGCTCACCGAGTCGATCCTGGTGCGCGACGCCGACGAGGCGCTGCACCGCCTGCACGCGCTGGCGCGGCTGGGCGTGCGCCTGTCGATCGACGACTTCGGCACCGGCTACTCGAGCCTGGCCTACCTGAAGCGCTTCCCGATCCGCAAGCTCAAGATCGACCGCAGCTTCGTCAGCGGCCTGCCCGCCGACGACAGCGACGCCGGCATCGTGCGTGCGATCCTGCAGATGGCCCGTGCGCTGGGCATGGAGGTCATCGCCGAGGGCGTGGAGACCGAGGCGCAGCGCCAGTTCCTGCAGGACGAGGGCTGCCAGCAGTTCCAGGGCTGGCTCTACGCGCCGGCGCTGGACTCGTTGAGCTTCGAGCAGCGCCTGGCGGTCAGCGGCGAGGAGCCGCCGCGCCAGACCGGCGGCGGACCGCGCATCCGGCTCGTGCGCGGCTGAGCCGCCGGGCGCCCGCTGACGCACAATGGGGGCGAATCGAGCCCCCCGAATGATCTACAAGTTCAAGAGCAAGGCCGCCGGCGACGTGATCATGCTCGCCGGCAACGGCGACCAGCTGCTGCGCGCGCTGGGCCGCGAGCCTGCCGCCAAGGGCATCATCGAGCCGGCCGACATGCCGGCGGCCATCGCCGCGCTGCAGGCCGCCATCGCGGCCGACGAGCAGCCGCCCGAGAACGAGGACAAGCCCGCACCGGTGGGCCTGCGCCAGCGCTTCTGGCCGATGGTGGAGATGCTGCGCCGTGCGCAGGCCGCCGGCGAGCCGGTGGTGTGGGGCGTCTGAGCGACAACGACGACACAAGAGCACCAGGGCAGGGTGACGACGACGTACGAGGGGTAGTGTTTCGATGCAGCTCTGGAGCGACAGCTGGACCAACGGGGACCGCATCCCGTTGCGCTACGCGGCGGGCCGGCCCGACGGCAAGGGCGGCGCCACCTTCAGCGACAACCTGAACCCGCACCTGGCCTGGAGCGATGTGCCGCCGGGCACGCAGTCGATGGTGCTGATCTGCCACGACTTCGACGTGCCGAGCAAGGGCGACGACGTCAACCAGGCCGGCCGCGAGGTGCCCGCCGACCTGCCGCGCGTCGACTTCTTCCACTGGGTGCTGGTGGACCTGCCGCCGCGCCCGATGGAGATCGCCGAGGGCGAGTTCAGCCGCGGCTTCACGCCGCGCGGCAAGCCGGGCCCGGTGGCGCGCGGCGAGATCCGCCACGGGCTCAACGACTACACCGGCTGGTTCGCGGGCCACCCCGAGATGGCCGGCAACTACTTCGGCTACGACGGCCCGTTCCCGCCCTGGAACGACTCGCTGGTGCACCACTACGTGTTCACGCTCTACGCGGTGAGCATCCCGAGGCTGCCGCTGGACGGCATCTTCAGCGGCCAGCAGGTGCGCGAGAAACTCGCCGGGCGGGTGCTGGGCGAGGCCACGTTCTCGGGCACCTACACGCTCAACCAGCGCCTGCTGGCCGCCGGGGACTGACCCTGCAGGAGGCGACGCGGCTCGTCGTGCTGCGGCACGGCCAGACGGCGTGGAACGCCGAGCAGCGCATCCAGGGCCAGCTCGACGTGCCGCTGGACGACACCGGGCGCTGGCAGGCCGCGCGCCTGGCCGAGGCGCTGGCCGACGAGGGGCTGCACGCCATCTACAGCAGCGACCTGCAGCGCGCGCACGCCACGGCCACCGCCATCGGCGCCGCCTGCGGCGTGCCGATCACGCAGGACACGCGCCTGCGCGAACGCGGCTTCGGCGTCTTCGAGGGCCACACCTACGCCGAGATCGAGCAGCGCTGGCCGGTGGAGGTGTCGCGCTGGCGCCGGCGCGAACCCGGCGCGGGCCCCGAAGGCGGGGAGCCGCTCGAGTCCTTCTACGAGCGCTGCGTGCTCGCGGTGACCGAACGGGCCGCCGCCCACCCGGGGCAGGCGATCGCCATCGTCGCCCACGGCGGGGTGCTCGACTGCCTGTACCGCGCCGCGGTGGGCGTGGCGCTGAGCGCGCCGCGCAGCTGGCAGATCGGCAACGCCGCGATCAACCGGCTGCTGTTCAACGGCGAGCGCCTGAGCCTGGTGGGCTGGAGCGACGAGGGTCACCTCGCGGGTGACCCTCTGGCCTAGGAGCGGGGCTGGGCTCAGTCGGCCAGCGGCAGCTCGCGCCAGTTCAGGCGGCGCACGCCGAGGCCGGTGGACCAGTTGCCGTTCTGGTTCTTGACCTCGCCCTTGTCGCTGCCCGCGATGAGGCGCGGCTTGCCCGAGACGCTGTAGAAGCGCAGGTCGCCGACCACGCCGGCGACGGTCGACAGGTAGGCCGCCGTGTTGCCGCTGGAGTCGGTGAGCTTGCTCTGGCCGGTGCCGAGGTCCACCGCGTAGACGCGGCTGGTGCCCGAGGGGCTGCAGACGTCTCCGCTGGGCAGCATCGAGGTGAAGGCGACGATGCCGTTGAAGCCCGTCGGCTCCACGGTGATGCGCCAGCCCAGGCCGCCCGAGCCGGTGCCGGTGCCGAACCACCAGCCGACGTAGTTCGCGGGGTCGACCGTGGACTTCTTGGTCAGGTCGGTCAGTTCCTGCAGGTTGGCCTTGCGGATCGGGTAGCTCACGCCGCTGGGCAGGCGCGCCGAGGTGCCCGGTGCGAGCCCGGTGCCGTCCATCACCGCGAAGAAGGCCTGGCTCTGCGTGCTGCTGGTGTCGCTGCTCGCCAGCATGCGGCCGGTGCCGACGGTGACGTAGCGCACGTTGGTGCCCGGCTGCACCATCACCAGCGGGCGCGAGGTGACGGGCAGGCCGTTGCCGCTGCTGTCCTGCAGCTCGGCCAGCTTCAGCGGCGCCGGGTAGGCGCCGGTGCCGCGCAGGTCCAGGCGCCACAGGTTGCCCAGCAGGTCGCCGGCGTAGACCGAGTCGGCCGTGCCGTCGGTGCGGTCGAGCACGAAGGCCTGCACGTGCGCCAGGCCCGCGTCGACGCCCGAGCCGCCGGCGCCGGTGGACACCTTCTCCAGCAGTTCGCCGGTGCGCGGGTTGACGATGAAGAAGTAGCCGATGCCGTCGGCGTTGTTGTAGCCCGAGGCGAACACCAGCACCCAGCCGTACTTGGCGGTCTTCACCATCGCAGGCTCGCCGAAGGTGTAGCCCAGGTCGGCGTTCGTGAACTCCCACAGCACCTTCGCGGCAGCCGTGGACTCCGTGGTCATGCCGGCCGGGTTGGTGACGTCGAGTGCGTAGTAGCCCTTGCCGCCCTTGCCGAGGCCGCCCACGAGCACCGTGCGCCAGTCGGTGCCGGTGCCGCCGACCGTGCGGCCGAAGTCGACGTCGAAGGAGACCGGCGAGGCGTCCACCATCGCGTGGTGTGCGAAGTCGGGGTCGCCCACCGCCTGCAGGCCGTTCACCGCGGGGGTCGCGGTCGGGCCCTGGAACAGCAGGTTGGGCACGTAGGCGAACAGCTCGGTGCCGGCGGTGCTGCCGGTGAGCGCGCCGTAGACCGCGTGCAGCATGCCCGCGTTGGTGCCGAAGTAGACCATCGTCGGACGCGACGCATAGGTCGTCTTGAAGGTGCTGTAGCCCGGGTTGGTGGCATTGGCCATCGAGCCCGACGGCGGTCCCACCGGGCGGGCCTTCGAGCCGACGATGTCGCCCACCAGCGCCTCGCGGTAGCGGTAGATGCGCGCGCTGCCCGACGCGGTGGAGCCCACCTCGTGCGTGGTGTCGCCGCGCAGGTAGTTGAGGTAGTCGCTGCTGTCGTCGCCGGTGCGGTACACCGTGTCCAGGGCCGTGACCTGGCCCGTCGAGAGGTTGGCCGTGCGGAAGGGCACGCCGACGCCGGTGCTCGGGTTGAACGAGATCACCCGGCGGCCGGTGTTCCAGCCCGTGCCGGCCAGCTGCGTGGCCAGCTTGGCGCGGAAGCTCCAGGCGTCGGTGATCGTCGGCTCGCCAGTGGTCGGGTCGAACGTGGCCGTGCTGGCCACGAGATCGCCGGTCCAGCCCGAGGCGTCGTAGGTCGTCGCGTAGCTCGCCACGCCGTCGTAGGCCACGCGCGGCAGCGCGGTGGTGAACGAGGTGGTGTAGGCGCGCAGGTCGCTGGCGATGCTGGCGAACGCGCTGCGCAGGCCGCTGATCATCTGCGACGGATCCGCCACCGTGTAGTAGGTGTCGGGCCGCGGCTGCGAGGACGCGCCGCTGCCCACCGTGGTGGCGGTGGTGGTCCACCAGGCCTGCGGCAGGTCGGTGCTCTGGGTCGCGGGGTTGTAGTTGCGCGGCACCTTGAAGCCGCCGAACTTCGTGGCCAGGTAGTACTGGTTGTTCTGCGCGTAGCTGCCGAACTCCAGCACGTCGAGCCAGTAGGTCTTGACGGTCTGCTTGCCGAGGGTCTGCGGCTTGGTGTTGTCGTCGACGCGGATGTCGTTGACGTTGGCGTCGTAGGCGAGGCCGGCGATCAGGTAGCTGCCGTTGCTGATGGCCGTGGTGCCCAGGTTCGTGGTGCTGCCGCTGGTATGCAGCGAGCCGACCTTGTTGGTGGCCGTCTGCGCGTTGACGCTGGTGTCGCTGCTGACCTCGGCGGGCTTGGTCGGCTCGTTGATGTTGTTGGCCACCGCCGTGCCCGGGACGTTGCGGTCCCAGTTGGTGTTGGTGTCGCCGATGCCGAGCACGAAGTTGCGCTGGCAGGCGAACTGCACCGGGTCGTCCCAGCGCGTGATCACCGGGAAGCCGTCGACCAGGCGGGTCTTGTTGGCGTCGGTCGAGATGGCCGAGGTCCAGGCCGGCACCGGGCCCTGGTTCTTCAGGTAGCGCAGCACGCCGTAGTACAGCTCGCTCACCGGGTCGCGGCGCTTGTAGGTGCGTTGCTCCTGGCCGAACTTGTTGACGTAGTTGATGACGCCGCTGTTGGTCACGGCGACGCCGAAGTCGGTGTTGGTGTCGGTGACGTCGGTGCCGTCGGGGTTGGTGACAAAGATGCCGGTGGAGGGATCCCATTCCTTCGCCGGGTTGGCGATCGTGGTCTGGCCCGGCCGGATCAGGTTGGGACCGACGTACTTCTGCCGTGCGCGCAGCACGCCACCGTCGCGGTTGTCGTCGGTGGGGTCGTTCAGGTAGCCGAAGGCGCTGAAGCGCATGCGGTCGGCGTACTGCTGCAGCAGGCCCTCGGGCTTGTAGGTGCTGCCGTAGGCGTAGCAGTTGTCCTCGACGCTGAAGCCGGTGCCGCTGGTGCAGACCTTCACGCGCACGTAGAACTCGTAGACGGTCGAGTCCGACAGCGTCAGCGACTGGCTGTAGTGCGTGGGGGTGTTCGAGAGGTTGCCGTCCTTCGTGAAGCGCACCTTGTTGCCGCGGGTGCGCACGCTGACCTTCAGCGAGCTGAACGACAGCGGAGTGTGGTCGGCGATGTCGGTGCTGGACGGCGAGGGCCGGTTCTTCAGCGGGTCGGAGTTGCCGGTCGTCGGGATCGGCGGGAAGTTGGTGTCGCTGCCGTTGTTGGCGTTCGACGTCGCCCAGCCGCGCTCCAGGATCGTGGTGGTCGAGTTGTCCACCACGCGCAGGCCACCGGTGAGGGCCCAGCGGAACGGATCGATGGCCTGCATCGTCAGCCAGTTCAGGAAGTTGCCGCTCCAGGTGTCGGTGAAGCCGGTGGCCGTGCACTTGCGCGCGGTGGCCGTGCTCACCGGGTAGAAGTGGCTCAGGTCGTCGCCGACTTCCGTGCCCTGCTGGTACTTGTAGCACTTCTCGGGGTCGAAGTAGCCCACGTACTCCTTGCCGGCCACGAACGCACCCTGGTGCGCCACGCTGATCGCGGTCGGGAACTCCACCGACAGCGCCAGCGCCACGTTGCCCGGCACCGAGTTGATCGTGAAGACCGGCTGGTCGGCCAGGTCGGTCGCGGACCGCGCCGTCCCGAAGAGCATCGCCACCGCGAGGGCGGTGGCGCGGCGGACACCGACCCGGCGCGCAGCGCGGGCGTCTCGCTTCTGCTGGAGTGTGTTCATAGTGTCAGCGTGGTCTGGAAGAAGGCCTGGGTGCTGCGCGGGCCGGTCACGCGCACGCTCAGCCGGTAGACGGCCTGCTGCGGGACGGCGTCGGACAGGTCGTCGCACGGGTTGCTGCTGCAGCCGTTGGACTGCCCGTTGTCGGACATCGTGCAGTGCGAGCCCGAGGCGGCCCCGGTGTTCACGCACAGCCGGTCGATCACGTAGCGCAGGGTGATGCCCTGGCCGGAGACCGCGATGTCGTTGCTGGCGTTGGCCACGGCCGCGAAGGCGGTGTCGTCGACCAGCGCGGTGGGCACACCCTGCGCGTTGGTGCTGAGGATGGTGGCGCTGTAGTTGCGCGCCGTGGCCGACGACTGGCGGGCGGCCTCGGTGCCGAGCGCGCCGCTCTGCAGCAGCGTCAGCACGGTGGCCACCGCGCGCTCGCCCTGGTTGGTGAGGTCGCGCTTGAAGCCCATGTTGCCGGCGTTGAACAGCGAGGTGTTCATCGAGCGCACCAGGGCCACGGTGCCGATCAGCATGATCAGCAGCGCGATCAGCCCGAAGAGCATGACCACGCCGCGCTGGCGTCGTGGGACGGGACGGAGACGGGGGGACATCGCTTCAGCTCCTCGGGGACAGCATCACGTTGCGCAGCGGCACCGTGAATTCGATGGTTCGCCAGCGGTACTTCTGCTCGGCGGACGTGAGGGTGCGGGTGCTCTGCAGCGTGCTGCCGAGATCGTCGAACAGGGTGATGGTGGAGGGCGAGACGTCCTCGCGCTCGGGCGCGCTGCCGCGGATCACCAGGCCGACGCGGATGGCCAGGATGCGGCCCATCGACAGGCGCGCGAGCGCGGTGCCGCCCTGCAGCGTGGTGGCGTCGTAGGGCGAGACGGCGGGGCTGCGCCACTCGTCGATCTTGCCGTCGTCGTTGCTGTCCACGCCGTAGAGAGCGCGCATGTCGGCCACGCCCTCGGCGATCGGCAGCACCGCGTCGCTGCCGTCCAGGCGCAGCATGTCCAGGCTCACCAGCGTGGCGTTGTCGTCCACGCCGAAGAGCTGGAAGGCCGGCTGGTTGCCGTTGAGGTTGCCCATCGGGGCCACCCAGGCCGTGAGGTCCGAGCCCATCGTCGAGAGGTCGACGCTGGCGATCGTGCTCGCTGCGTAGGTGCCGCCGAAGGTCAGCGTCTGGCTCGAGCCGCCGCTGAAGCCGTCGACCACCTGCTGCAGCATGCACTGAGCATTGCCGTCCATCACCAGCACGAGGTCCTTCTCGCGCAGGCCCACGGTGGCCGGCACGCGCACGTGGTCGGTGGCGGCCGAGAGCGGCAGCACGCGCAGCGGTGCCTCGGCCAGGGCCGAGTTGCCGGTGGCCACGGCGATCACGTCCGAGCCGCCGACGCCGACGCCGGCATGCACCACCACCGGCGCCAGGTACTGCGTGCGCGGCGCGGAGGCGAAGGGTGCGGGAAAGTCGGCGCTGCGCGGCAGCACCTGCGTGCCGCCGCGCGACACCAGCAGGCGGCAGCCGACGCCGGTGCGCCAGGCCTGGGCGAAGCCGGATCCGGCGCTGCGCACGCTGCGGTCCAGCACGTAGGAGGCGTAGACGCCGCTCATCGTGCTGTCGTTGACGTTGGTGAGCGAGCGCCGCGCCGCCTCGTGGCGGGTCAGCATCAGCGTGATGGCCAGCGTCAGCGCCATGCCGATGGTCACCGCCACCAGCAGTTCGATGAGCGTGAAGCCGCGCTGGCGGGCGGCCCGGGGATGTGCGTGTCTCATGGGATCAGCACCTGCGTCACGTAGCGGTGCTGAGCGCCCGACGCCTCGTGCGGGGCGCGCCATGTCACCGTGATGGTGGCCACGTTGCCGCTGACGGACACCGTGCCGGCACCGTTGGGCACGCCGCTGTCGCGGGCGTTGGCCACCCGCGTGTTCCAGGCGTCGATCACCCCGGAGGGCAGCGTGACGCTGTTGGCGCCCCACATCGCGGACGCGAGTTCGTTGGCCAGCAGCGCAGCGCGCGTGCTGTCCTCGGCACTGACCGAGACCTGCGTCGCGCGGGCCTGGATCGCGATCACGCCCAGCAGGCCGACCGAGAAGATCAGCAGCACCATCATCACCTCGATCAGCGAGAAGCCGGCGCTGCGGAGCCGGCTGCGCCGGTGGAATCGGGGGCTCATGCGGGGCATCCGTCGGTGTGGGTGGATGACAGCGTGCGCGCGGGGTCGCACATGCGGGCCTGGCCGGCCAGTGCCACCAGCACGCGCAGCGGACGGTCGGCCTGCAGCATCGACACGTCGTAGGTGCTGACGCCGCTGGCGGCCAGCGTGCAGGCGGAGCCGCCGATGCCCGGGTCGGCATTGGCGACCTGGCGACCGGCGGAGTTGAAGCACAGCGCGACCGGGCCGCTGATGGACACGCCGGGGGCGGTGTCGGCGAGCACGCCGCACTGCACGGTCTCGACGGCCTCGCCGGCGATCAGCGGCACGGTGCGCACCGCCCAGTGCGCGCCGCTGATGCTGGCGCCGACCGTGTTGTCGCAGGTCTGGCTGCTGGTGAGGAAGAGCACGACCTGGCGGTTGCGCCGCACCGCCTCCGACTGCGCCAGGCGCACGCCGGTGATCAGCGAGTCGCTGACCGTGCGCACCTTGGCGTTGCGCGTCCAGAGGGTGAACGAGGGCGCGGCCAGGCCGATGAGCAGGCTGAGCAGGGCGATGGTGACGACCAGTTCCACCAGCGTCAGGCCGCGTTGATCGCCGTGACGGCGGCGTGCGTGGATCAGCATGTCTGCCCCTTCTTCGTCATCCAGCCGGTGGCGCAGGTGTTCCAGCCGCTCGGCGCGGCGGTGGTGGCGCGCACGTCCTGCTGGGTCACGGTGAACGTGAAGCCCGCCGCCGGCCCGCTGCCCACCGCCTGCAGCGTGAAGGCGGTGTCGGTGGGCGTGCCCGAGCACGAGACGACGAAGTTGTTGAAGGTGCGCGTGGCGGCGGCTCCGGCGCAGGGCGTCGTGAAGGCGCCGACGGTCGCGTAGCTGCGGTTGTCCTGGAAGTGGCGTTCCATCTGCGCGCGCACCGTCGACAGGCCGTTGGTGGCGTCGACCAGATGGCCGCGAAGGACGTAATCGCGGTAGCTCGGGTACGCGATCATCGACAGGATGCCGACGATGGCCACCGTGACCATCACCTCGATCAGTGTGAAACCGCGCTGTCGCTGGACTGCCATGCCTGTCACCTGGTTCGCTGCCGGCGGCGGCAATGCCGTCCGGTGCCCGCGGGGAAAGCGGGCTCTGCGGGTGTATCGGCGGAGCCGGGCCTCGACTTGAGCCGTGGTCTTGCGTGCAATCGTTACGGCTGGCGCGCAACGGTGACGCCGGTGCGGCCGGCGTGACGGGCGTCACGCCGTCGGAGGGGGCGGCCCCGGCCTGGCGGCCTCAAGCCCCGAACAGATCGTCCGAAGCGCGCGCGGGAGCCGCCAGTCCCAGGTGGCGCCAGGCCGCGGCGGTGGCGATGCGGCCGCGCGGCGTGCGCTGCAGGTAACCCTGCTGAATGAGGTAGGGCTCGATCACGTCCTCGATCGTGCCCGGCTCCTCGCCGATGGCCGCCGCCACGTTGTCCAGCCCCACCGGCCCGCCGTCGAAGCGGTGCACCACGGCCTCGAGCAGCTTGCGGTCCATCACGTCCAGGCCCAGCGGGTCCACGTCGAGCATGGCCAGCGCCTTGTCGGCGAGCGTGGCGTCGATGGCGCCGCTGCCCTTCACCTGCGCGTAGTCGCGCACGCGGCGCAGCAGCCGGTTGGCGATGCGCGGCGTGCCGCGGCTGCGGCGCGCGATCTCCAGCGCGCCGGCGCCGTCGGTGGGCACGTTCAGCAGCCCGGCGCTGCGGGTGATGATGCGCGTGAGTTCTTCCGCGGAATAGAACTCGAGCCGCGCGACGATGCCGAAGCGGTCGCGCAGCGGGTTCGTGAGCATGCCCGCGCGCGTGGTGGCGCCCACCAGCGTGAAGGGCTGCAGGTCGAGCTTGATCGAGCGTGCGGCCGGGCCCTCGCCGATCATGATGTCGATCTGGTAGTCCTCCAGCGCCGGATACAGGATCTCCTCGACGACCGGGGAGAGCCGGTGGATCTCGTCGATGAAGAGCACGTCGTTGCGCTCGAGGTTGGTGAGGATGGCCGCCAGGTCCTTGGGCTTTTCCAGCACCGGGCCGCTGGTCTGGCGCAGGTTCACGCCGAGTTCGTGCGCGATGATGTGCGCCAGCGTGGTCTTGCCGAGGCCAGGTGGGCCGAACAGCAGCACGTGGTCCAGCGCCTCGCGGCGTTGGCGCGCGGCACCGATGAAGATCTCCAGCTGCTCGCGCGCCTTGCCCTGGCCGACGTACTGGTCCAGCTCCTTCGGCCGCAGCGCGCGTTCGATGGCCTCCTCGTTCGGCGAGGCGGGCGAGGCGCTGACGACGCGGCGCGATCCCGCGTCATCCGCGGAATTGGGGCCGAAATCGTCGGTCTTGATCGCCATCGGCCGATTATGACCAGCGGGTAGACTGCGCCCGTGCCGCTCCGAAGCTCCCGCCTCCCGCTCTGGCTCGCCCTCGTGGCGATGCTGGCGCTGGCGCTGCTGCCCACCGTGTCGCACGCGCTGGCCTACGCGCGCGGCGGCGCGGCCTGGGCCGAAGTCTGCACGCCGCAAGGCATGCGGCTGGTGGCGGTGGATGCGGCGCAGGGCGCCGACACCGGCGCGCCGGTGCAGGCCGCCGGCCACCTGGAGCACTGTCCGCTGTGTGCGCTGGGCGCCGACGCGCCGCCGCTGCCGCCCGCGCCACCCGCCGCGCTGCCGCTGCCGGTGGCCGGCGCCGAGCCGCCGCCGCTGTTCCTGCTGGCGCCGCGCACGCTGTTCGCGTGGCGCAGCGCGCAGCCGCGCGGGCCGCCTTCGTTCTCCTGAAGAACCGATACGTCCCGGCCTGAAAGCCGCTGCGCGCGGCCGGCCGGCATCCGTTCAGCGGGCCGCCAGGTGCGGCTCCAGGAGAGTTTCTTGAATCGCATCTCCCACGCCCGGCCGCGCCTGGCGCTGCTGGCCTGGGCCGCAGCCGCCTGCGGCCCGGCCCTCGCCGACGACGGCAACACGCGCTCGGCCGGCATCGTCACCGTCAGCGCCACGCGCACGGCGAGCTCGCTGCCGACGAACATTCCCACCACCGTCGAGAGCATCACCGGCGCCGAGGTCGAGGCGCGCATCAACGCCACCGACAGCGAAGATGCGCTGAAGTACTTCCCCAGCCTGCTGGTGCGCAAGCGCACCATCGGCGACTACAACCATGCCGTGCTGTCCAGCCGGGCCAGCGGCACCGGCAACAGCGCGCGCTCGATGGTCTATGCCGACGGCATCCTGCTGTCGAACTACCTCGGCAACGGCGCCGCCTTCACGCCGCGCTGGGGGCTGGTGACGCCGGAGGAGATCGAGCGCGTGGACGTGCTCTACGGCCCCTTCTCCGCCGCCTACCCCGGCAACAGCGTGGGCGCGGTGGTGGACTACCAGACGCGGATGCCAGCGAAGTTCGAGGCCCACGCGAAGCTCGGCGGCTTCGTGCAGCCCTTCGAGCTCTACCGCACCAAGGACACCTACACGGGCTGGCAGGCCAGCGCGTCGGTGGGCAGCCGTGAAGGCGCGTTCTCGTGGTGGCTGAACCTCAACCGGCTCGACAGCACCGGCCAGCCGCTCACTTTCGGCACCAGGCTCGCGAGCGCCACCACCCCCACCGCCGGCACGCCGGTGGACGGTGCCGTGCCCGGCCTGGACAAGAGCAACCTGCCCTGGTTGCTGCTGGGCGACGCCACCCAGTACCACACGGTGCAGGACCACGCGAAGCTCAAGCTCGCCTACGAGCTGCCCGGCCAGGTGCGCGCGATGTGGACCCTGGGCTGGTGGGGCAACGACACGGTGGGCCAGTCGCACAGCTACCTCACGCGCAGCAGCGACGGCAGCCCGTTCTTCAGCGGCGTGGCCACCATCGACGGCCGCAACTACAACATCGCCGCCACCGACTTTCCCCAGAACCGCGACCACCTCTCGCACCTGATGAACGGGCTCACGCTCGCGCAGCGCACGCGCGGCGTGTTCGACTGGGAGCTGGCCATCAGCGAGTACGACTACCGCAGCGACACCTCGCGCGCACCCACCGTCGCCAAGCCCGCGGCCGACGCGGGCGGCGCCGGCCGCATCACTGACCTCGAAGGCACCGGCTGGACCACCTTCGCGGCCAAGGGCGTGTGGCGGCCGGTCGCTGCGCACCAGGTCGACTTCGGCCTGCAGCAGGAGCGCTACCGCTGGCGCCAGCAGATCAGCAACGCGGCCGACTGGATCGTCGGCGCACCCACCACGCCGCTGAGCCGCTTCCACGGCGACACCCGGCTCACCAGCGTCTTCGCGCAGGACGCCTGGAGCTTGGCCGAGCGCTGGAAGGCCGTGCTGGGCCTGCGCCAGGAACACTGGCAGGCCTTCGACGGTGAGAAGAGCGCCGCCAGCGCGGCGCCGGTGTCCTTCCAGCCGCGCAGCGAAAGCTGGCTCTCGCCCAAGGCCGCGCTCGGGTTCCAACTGCGCGACGACTGGTCGCTCAAGCTCAGCACCGGACGCGCGGTGCGCGTGCCCACGGTGGGCGAGCTGTTCCAGGGCAACGCCGGCAGCGACGCCGTCACCAATCCGGACCTCAGGCCCGAGAAGAGCCGGACCTCGGAGTTCAGCTCCGAGTGGACGCTCGCCGGCACGCGCCGCCTGCGCGCCACGCTGTTCCACGAGGCCACCACCGACGCGCTGTATTCGCAGACCGCCATCGTCAACGGCACCGCGGTGACCAGCGTGCAGAACGTCGACCGCATCCGCACCGCGGGCCTGGAGACGGTGTTCGATGCGCCCGACCTGCTCGTGAAGGGTTTCGACCTGCAGGCCAGCGTCACCTACGCCGATTCGGTGGTCCGGGCCAACAGCGGCTACGTGAGCACACCCGGCGACACCGTCGGCAAGCAGCAGCCGCGCGTGCCGAAGTGGCGCGCCAGCCTGCTGGCGAGTTATGCCCTCACGCCCGCGCTGCAGGCCAGCTTCGGCGCGCGCTACGGCAGCACGCAGTACGGCACGCTGAACAACAGCGACCCCAACGGCTTCGCCTACCAGGCCTTCAGCAAGTACTTCACCACCGACCTGCGACTGCGCTGGAAGGTGACGAAGCAGTGGAGCGCCGCCTTCGGCATCGACAACCTGAACAACTACCAGTATTGGAACTTCCACCCCTATCCTCAGCGCACCTACAGCGCCGAAGTGAGGTTCGACCTGTGAACAAGCCCCTCTTCATCGCCACGCTCGCGGTGGCCGCCGCCACGGCGCGAGCCCATGTCTCGCTCGAACAGCCGCAGGCCGCGGCCGGCAGCGGCTACAAGGCCGTGCTGCGCATCGGCCACGGCTGCGAAGGCAGCGCCACGCACACGGTGACGGTGCGTCTGCCGGCCGGTTTCCGCGGCGCCAGGCCGATGCCCAAGCCGGGCTGGACGATCGTGATCACGCGCGCACCGCTGGATCAACCCTACGAAAGCCACGGCCGCAAGGTCAGCGACGACGTGGTCGAGATCAGCTGGAAGGCCGACAGCCGCGAGCGCTGGCTGGCCGACGCACACTACGACGAGTTCGTGCTGCGCGGCCAGGCGCCCGAAACCCCGGGCCCGGCCTGGTTCAAGGTGCGCCAGCTGTGCGAGAAGGGCGAGTGGAACTGGGCCGAGGTACCGGCCGCGGGCACGTCCACCAAGGGCCTGAAGGCGCCCGCGGTGCTGCTGGACGTGCAGCCCGCCGCCGCCACCGGCCACGTGCACTGAACAGCATGGATCAACGACGACAGGAGAAGACGATGACGATGAACACCCTCCGACGCGGCCTGCTGGCCGCTGCCCTGCTGGCCGCCACCGCGGCGCAGGCCCAGAACGCGGTCAAGGTCGACAAGGCCTGGGCCCGGCCCACGGTGGCCGGCCAGGCGGGCGGTGGCGGCTTCCTCACCATCGTCGGCGGCGGCGCGGCCGACCGCCTGCTGTCGGCCAGCGCCGGCATCAGCAAGGGGGTGGAGCTGCACAAGATGGAGATGGACGGCAACGTGATGCGCATGCGGGCGGTCGACGCCATCGACGTGCCGGCCGGCGGCACGGTCGAGCTGAAGCCGGGCGGCCTGCACGTGATGTTCATCGGCCTCAACAAGACGCTGAAGGCCGGCGAGCGTTTCCCGCTGACGCTGAAGTTCGAGAAGGCCGGCGAGGTGAAGGTCGACGTGCAGGTATCGACCGGCGCGCCCTGACGCCCGGGGCGAAGGTCAGCGGTTGAGCGCCTTCAGCGCCAGCTTGATGCCCTCGCTGACGCCCACGTCCGGCGGCAGCTGCCGCAGCGCGGCCTGCGCCTCGCGCTCGTTGTAGCCCAGCGCCTGCAGGGCCTGCGCGATGTCGCCCTGGCTGTCGCTGGCGGCGGCGGCGCTGGGTTGCGCCAGGTCCACGCCGAGCTTGCCCTTCAGCTCGAGCAGCAGCCGCTCGGCCGTCTTCTTGCCGATGCCCGGCACCTTCACCAGCCGCGCGCCGTCCTGGCGCGACACGGCCTGCGCGAGTTCGCTCACGCTCAGCCCGGACAGGATGGCCAGCGCGGTGCGCGGGCCCACGCCGCTGATCTTCACCAGCTCGCGGAACGCCGTGCGCTCGCTGGCGGTGAGGAAGCCGAACAGCAGCTGGGCGTCCTCGCGCACCACGAAGTGCGTCAGCAAGGTCACCCGCTCGCCGATGCCCGGCAGGTTGTAGAAGGTGCTCATCGGCACGTCGACCTCGTAGCCGACGCCCTGCACGTCCACCAGCACCTGCGGCGGGCTCTTCTCGGCCAGCAGGCCGGAGAGGCGGCCGATCATTGCGGACGGGCCGCGGCGGTGCGGCGGCTGGCAAGATGGCGTCTGTTCAAGGCACGAGGAGTGAACGTCATGGAGCGGCGCGATGTTACGGCAGCCCTGCTGATGGCCGGTGGTGGGTGCTGGCACGGCAGCCTGTGGGCTGCCACGAGCGAGAGCGACGCAGCCGCCGGCATCCGCGCGGCGCTGGAACGCGGCGCGCTGGCCGCGGTGGCCACGCTCGGGCGCTCGGACGGTTTCCTGAAGAACCCGCAGGTGCGCATCCCGCTGCCGGGCCACCTGGAGGACGCTGCAAAGCTGATGCGCAAGCTCGGCCAGGGCAAGCGCGTCGACGAGCTGGAGACCGCGATGAACCGCGCCGCCGAGGCCGCGGTGCCCGAGGCCAAGTCGCTCTTCGTCAGCACCGCGAAGGCGGTGACGGTGGACGACGCGCTGAAGATCGTGAAGGGCGGCCCCACCTCGGTGACCGACTACTTCGCCGGCAAGACCCGCAGCCCGCTCGGCGAGCGCTTCCTGCCCATCGTCACCAGGGCCACCGAGAAGGTGCAGCTGGCCGACCGCTACAACCGCGTGGCCGGCAAGGCGGCCGATCTGGGGCTGGTGAAGGGCGACGAGACCAACGTGCAGAAGTACGTGACGGGCAAGGCGCTGGACGGCCTCTTCTTCATGATCGGCGAGGAGGAGAAGAAGATCCGCGCCGACCCGGTGCGCACCAGCAGCGCGATCCTGAAGCGGGTGTTCGGGATCTGAGCCGGACGGCTCAGGGGTTGCGCGACAGCTCGAACATCAGCGCGGCCGGCAGGGCCTCGATGATGGCGTCGCGCCCGACGCTGGCGAACTGGCGGCCGCCGAGGTTCAGCACCTCGAAGGCCTTGCCCTGCTCGGCGATGCGGATGAAGGGCAGCGTCGGCACCTCGGCCAGCATCTCGTTGCGCAGGCGCTCGAAGCGTTCGCCGGCCAGCGCGGCCTCGTAGATCATCGCGTGCGGCAGGCCGTCGGCGCAGAACTCGCGCGCCTCGTCGACCGAGGCGACGAAGTCCACCATCAGGCCCATCGGGCGCAGCGCCTCGCGCACCACGTTGCGCACCTCGCGCCGGGCGGCCAGCACGATGACGTGGCGGCCGGCCAGCGGCTGCGAGTTGTGCGCGTGAGCGGCCGAGGAAGCGACCGCCGGATCCGCCGAGGCGTTCATCGAATCCAGCCCCGGCAGCCGCGCCGCCAGCGTCTCGGGGAACTCGAACACCAGCTCGGTGGTGCCGGGTGTGTCCTTGCGCTGGACCACGAGGCCCAGCACCAGCGCGGTCTGCTGCAGCAGCCGCCAGGACATGGTGTTGAGTCGCGCCTCGCCCTCGGGGGCGGTGCTCGGGGCGGAGCTGTCCACCTCGTCGGGCTGGCGGTGCGCGAAGCCCACGGCCAGCCGCGCGTGGGCCGGCCAGCTCTTGATCGCCAGCTTCAGGTCGATGCGCGAGACAGCGTGTTCGAAGGTCCAGTCCAGCAGCGTCTGCAGCAGCGAGAACAGCAGCGTCGCGTCGCTCATCACCTCGGCGGCCGCGCACACCTGGCGCACCTCGATGCCGCGGGCGTCGATCTCTCGGCTGCGCTGCAGCAGCGCCTCGCGCAGCAGGCCGGTGAGGTCGAGCTGTTCGCGCGCCAGCTGCACGCGGCCGTTGTTCAGGCGGACCACCTGCTGGCCCATGATGCCGGCGCGGCGCGCCAGGTCGATCTCGTCGCGCAGCGCGCGCAGGCCGTCGCGGTCGATGCGGCCGGTGGCAGCCAGCGTGGCGACGCGCTCGAGGGCCGAGGACAGGGTGCTCGCAACCTCGCTGCCCAGCTGCGCGATCAGCGCCTGGGGGTCCAGCGGCTCGACGTTCCGCGGTGCGGCGGAGGCGCCGGCCGGACGGCCGAGGTCCGTCAGGTCCATCGATGCACTCTTGTTCTAGGTCTGGTTATGGGGTGCCGCGCCGCGCGTCATCTCAAACCCGTCCCGCGGCTTCGGCAGCTGGCGGAGCAGCGAACTCCGCCGGGGCATCCTAATTCATGGACCTGTTTGCCGAAAGTGGCAAGCCCCTCCGGGGCACCCGTGAGCTAGGGGGCCGCCAATATGTCACAGGGATCCCGTGACTAAGGCCCGATGACTCCCTGCGCGCGCAGCCGGGCCCGCTCGGCGCCGTCCAGGCCCAGTTCCGCCAGCACCTCGTCGGTGTGCTGCCCCAGCAGCGGCGGCGCGCACCGCAGGCTGACGGGCGTGGCCGAGAGCTTCATCGGGCTGGCCACGAGCTCGAGCCGGTCGGACAGCGGGTGCGGCACCGGCAGGCGCATGCCGCGCTCGAGAACCTGGGGATCGGCGAACACGTCGGCGAGGTCGTTGATCGGACCGCAGGGCACCTTGGCGGCGTCCAGCGCGGCCAGCCAGTCCGCGCGCGGCCGGCTCTTCATGCGCTCGGCCAGCACCGGCACCAGCTCGGCGCGGTGGCGCACCCGACCGGCGTTGCGCGCGTAGCGCTCGTCGGCCGCCAGTTCCGGGCAGCCCGCGACCGCGCAGTAGCGGCGGAACTGCTCGTCGTTGCCCACGGCGAGGATCAGGTGACCGTCGGCGACCTCGAACACCTGGTAGGGCACGATGTTCTGATGGGCATTGCCCGCGCGGCGCGGCGCCTGCTTCGTCACCAGGTAGTTGGCGCCCAGGTTCGCGAGCATCGCCACCTGGGTGTCGAGCAGCGCCATGTCGATGGCCTGGCCTTCGCCGCTGGCGTCGCGGTAGCGCAGCGCGGCCAGGATCGCCACGGTGGCGTACATGCCGGTGAAGAGGTCGGCCACCGCCACGCCCACCTTCTGCGGGCCGCCGCCGGGCAGGTCGTCGCGTTCGCCGGTCACGCTCATCAGCCCGCCCAGGCCCTGCACGGCGTAGTCGTAGCCGGCGCGGTCGCGGTAGGGCCCGGTCTGGCCGTAGCCCGTGATCGAGCAGTAGACCAGCCGCGGATGCCGCGCGCGCATCGCGGCGGCGTCCAGGCCGTAGCGCGCCATGTCGCCGACCTTGAAGTTCTCGACCATCACGTCGCAGGTGGCCGCCAGGCGGTGGATCAGGGCCTGGCCTGCCGGCGTGGCGATGTCCACCGTCACCGAGCGCTTGTTGCGGTTGGCGCCGAGGAAGTACGCCGCCTCGGCGGTGTCGTGGCCGTCGCGGTCCTTCAGGAACGGCGGGCCCCAGCCGCGGGTGTCGTCGCCACCCGGGTGTCCGTCGGCAGGCGGGCGCTCGATCTTGATCACCTCGGCACCCAGGTCAGCCAGCGTCTGCGTGCACCACGGGCCGGCCAGCACGCGCGACAGGTCCAGCACGCGCACGCCGGCCAGAGCCCCGGGTGCCTTGTGTTCGTCGTCCATGCGCGGGGATTCTGCGGCAGCCGGCGAGCCGCCGGACCGCCTGAATAATGGACGCATGAGATTCCGCTTCTTCGTGGCCGGTGGGGTGGCGGCCGGCCTGGCGGCCTGCAGCCCCGCGCTGGACTGGCGCGACGTGCAGCTCGACGCCGCCGCGCTGCGCCTGCAGATGCCGTGCAAGCCGGCGCGGCAGCAGCGCACGCTGCCGCTGGCCGGCTCGCCCGTGCTGCTGACGCTGCTGGTTTGCAGCGCCGACGGGCAGACGTTCGGGCTGGCCCATGCCGACGTCGTCGATCCGGGCCGCGTGCTGCCGGCCCTGCAGGAGCTGGGTACCGCGGCGGCGCGCAACATCGGCGGCGCCGCGTCGCGCACGGTTCCCCTGCAGCTGCACGGCGCCACGCCCAGCCCCGGCAGCCAGCGCCAGCGCCTGGCCGGCCGGCTGCCCGACGGCAAGCCGGCACAGATGGAGCTGGCGCTGTTCGTCGTGGGCACCCGGGTGTTCCAGGCCTCGGTGCTGGGCGAGACCCTGCGCGACGATGCCGTCGAGACCTTCTTCGGCGCGCTGCAGCCCGGCCGATGAGCGCCGCGGTCGTCTTCCTCGCGTTCGCCTTCGCGTATTTCCTCTCCGCGCTGCTGCGCGCGGTGACGGCCACGCTGGCGCCGGTGTTCAGCCAGGAGCTCGGGCTGCGCGCCGCAGACCTGGGCCTGCTGGCCGGTGCGTACTTCTTCGGCTTCGCGGTGGTGCAGCTGCCGCTGGGCCGCGCACTCGACCGCTTCGGGCCGCGGCGCACGCTGCTGGCGCTGCTGGCGGTGGCGGTGCTCGGCTGCGCTGCGTTCGCTGCGGCGGGCAGTCTGCTGGCACTGATCGCCGCGCGAAGCCTCATCGGCGCCGGCGTCGGCGCCTGCCTGATGGCCGCGCTCACCGCCTACCGGCACCGCTTCAGCCCGGCGGCCCAGCTGCGGGCGAACTCGTGGATGCTGATGACGGGCTCGCTGGGCATGGTGGCCTCGACCGTGCCGGTGCAGGTGCTGTTGCCGTTCCTGGGCTGGCGCGGCCTGTTCTGGGCGCTGGCGGCGCTGCTGGCGCTGTCGGCGCTGGGAGTGGCGCTGTTCGTGCCGCGCGACGAGCCTGTGCCGCGGCCGACCACCGGCGCGCCGGCGGGCTACGGGGCGATCGTGCGGCACCCCGTCTTCGTGCGTGCGGTGCCGCTGGCCTTCTTCGTGTACGGCGGGCTGATCGCGGTGCAGGCGCTGTGGGCCGGGCCGTGGCTGACGCGCGTGGCGGGTTACAGCCCGCTTGGCGCCGCGCAGGGCCTGCTGGTCGTGAACCTGAGCATGTTGTGCGCATTCGCGGCGTGGGGGGCGCTGATGCCGCGGCTGGCGGCGCGCGGCCTCGACGCCTGGCGCCTGGTGCGCTGGGGCGTGCCGAGCAGCTTCGCGGTGCTGGCCGTCATCGTGGCGCGCGGCGCGGACGCCGGCGCGGCGCACTGGGCGCTGTGGTGCGTGAGTTGCACCTTCGTCTCCGTCAGTCAGCCGGCGGTGGCCGCGGCCTTTCCCGCCGAGCAGGCCGGCCGCGCGCTGTCGGCGTTCAACCTGGTGATCTTCGCCGGCGTGTTCTGCATCCAGTGGGGCATGGGGCTGGGGATCGACGCGCTGCGGGCGCTCGGCCTCGCGGAGACCGTCGCCTACCGCTGGGCGTTCGCGGTCTTCGGCGGCTGCGGCGTGGTGTCGTACGCATGGTTCTTGTGCCGCCCGGGGCCGGCGGATAATCGCGCCTGACCCGGCCCATGGCATCCATCCTCATCGTCGCCCACGCCCCGATGGCCAGCACGTTGCTGACCGTCGCGCAGCACACCTATGCCGACTGTGCGCTGCAGGTGAAGGCACTCGATGTGCCGCCGCAGATGGGCCTGGACGAGGCCACCGCCCGCGTGGCCGAGGCCCTTCGGGGGCTGCCCGACGCCGAAGTGCTGGTGATGGTGGATACCTTCGGCGCCACGCCCTGCAACGCCGTCCTCGCGGCGGTGGACGCCTCGGCGCGCGTGGTGACGGGTGTCAACGTGCCGATGTTGTGGCGCACCCTGTGTTACGGACACCTGCCCTTGAGCGAACTCGTCACGCGTGCCGTCGACGGAGCGCGCCAGGGCATCATGCAGGTGGCGGGCGCCCGCCGCCAGGACCAGCCCCAGCGGCCGCTCAGCGATGATCCAGACGCGAATTCAGATCAGTAACAAACTGGGCTTGCACGCCCGCGCCTCGGCCAAGCTCACGAAGCTGGCGGGAGGCTTCAGGAGCGAGATCCACCTCAGCCGCAACGGCCGGCGGGTGAACGCGAAGAGCATCATGGGCGTGATGATGCTGGCGGCCGGCCTCGGCAGCGAGATCGAGATCGAGGCCGTGGGAGACGACGAGCAGCAGGCGATGGACGCGCTGCGCGAACTCATCGACGGCAAGTTCGGCGAAGGCGAGTGACGCCGCGCCGGCCGCGGCGTCACGCTTCGGCAGCGGTCTTCACCTTGCCCTCACCTTGCGCCCGCCCGGCTGGGCTACATTGGGGCGCATGAGCATCCAGGTGTTCGGGTTGCCGGTCTCCCGCGGGGTGGCCATCGGACGGGCCGTGCTGGTGGCCTCGAGCCGCGTCGACGTGGCGCACTACTTCGTCGGCAGCGAGCAGGTCGACCAGGAGATCATGCGGCTGCGCGATGCGCGCGACGAGGTGGCCGCGGAGCTCTCGGCGCTGAAGCAGGAACTGCCTGCGGAGGCTCCGCACGAGCTGGCGGCGCTGCTGGACGTGCACCTGATGCTGCTGCACGACGAAACGCTGACGGGCGCGACGAAGAGCTGGATCCAGGAGCGCCACTACAACGCGGAGTGGGCACTGTCGGCGCAGCTCGAAGTGCTGGCACGCCAGTTCGACGAGATGGACGACCCCTACCTGCGCGAGCGCAAGGCCGATGTGGAGCAGGTGGCCGAGCGGCTGCTGCGCGCGCTGGCCGGAGACGACGAGCAGCAGGGCGCGGCCGCGCCGTCGCCTGCGTCGGCGCAGGCGGCGCGCGACTTCGCCGGCGAGGATCCGCTGGTGCTGGTGGCCAACGACGTCGCGCCGGCCGACATGATCCAGTTCAAGCGCAGCGTGTTCACGGGTTTCGTCACCGACGTTGGCGGACGCACGTCGCATACGGCGATCGTCGCCCGCAGCATGGACATCCCGGCGGTGGTGGGCGCGCGCGAAGCCAGCCGCCTGATCCGCCAGGACGACTGGGTCGTGATCGACGGCGATGCCGGGGTCGTCATCGTCAATCCGACGCCGATCGTGCTGGAGGAGTACCGTTTCAGGCAGCGCCAGAGCGAGCTCGAGCGCGCGCGCCTGCACCGCCTGCGGCACACGCCGGCGGTCACGCTGGACGGGCAGTCTGTCCAGCTGCTGGCGAACATCGAGATGCCGGGCGACGCGGCGGGAGCGCTGGAGGCCGGTGCCGTGGGCGTGGGCCTGTTCCGCAGCGAGTTCCTGTTCATGAACCGCGGCGGCGACCTGCCGGGCGAAGACGAGCAGTTCGAGGCCTACCGCGATGCGGTGCTGGCCCTGCAGGGCCTTCCGGTGACGATCCGAACGGTGGACGTCGGCGCCGACAAGCCGCTGGACCGCATGTCGCAGCAGGAACTGCGGCATGAACACAGCCTCAACCCCGCGCTGGGGCTGCGCGCGGTGCGCTGGAGCCTCGCGGAGCCCGGCATGTTCCGCCAGCAGCTGCGCGCGATGCTGCGCGCCAGCGCCTTCGGCAAGGTTCGCATCCTGGTGCCGATGGTGGCGCAGCTGGGCGAGGTGCGGATGATCTTCGAGGCGCTCGCGCGGGCGCGGCAGCAACTCGACGAGGTGGGGCGGGCCTACAGCCGCGTCGAGGTCGGCGCGATGATCGAAGTGCCCGCGGCCGCCGTGATGATCGATCGCTTCCTGAAGCACTTCGACTTCGTCTCGGTCGGCACCAACGACCTGATCCAGTACACGCTGGCGGTGGACCGCGCCGACGACGCCGTCGCCCATCTCTACGACCCCTGGCATCCAGCCGTGCTGCAGCTGCTGCACCACACGATCGCGAGGGCCAACGCGGCCGGGCGCGATGTCTCGGTGTGCGGCGAGATGGCGGGTGACGCGAGCTTCACCGAGATCCTGTTGGCGATGGGCCTGCGCAGCTTCTCGATGCATCCGTCGCGCATCGCCTCGATCAAGCAGCGCGTCTTGCGTGCTGACGCTCGGTCGTTGGCCAGCGAGCTGCCTGCGGTCCTCGCATCGGATGAACCCGAAGAGTTGGTGCGCCGCCTGGCTGGAGGGCGGCTGCCTCATTGATTTCTTTGCGGCCGCTTGCGCAGGCCGAAAATCCTGTGCTACAGTCACAGGCTCTGCTCTTCGCTGACAAGACAGCGGCGCGACAAAAGCGCCAAATCAAGAAAGCGAAAAACAGAAAGCCCGAGTGCTTGACAGTGGTTTGAAAAAAATGTCAGAATCTCGGTCTTCGCTGATCACTGATCGGCAGCGCAAAGCGGCGACGCAGAGCGAAGTTCTTTAACAACATACAGCCGATAAGCGTGGGCGTTTGAGGGCGAGTGCCAAGAGTCGCAAGACTCAGGTCTCATGACCTTAAACGCTCATGGAAACTGAAGTGAAGTTCACTTCGATTCCTAAGAGCAAATTCAAGATCGAACTGAAGAGTTTGATCCTGGCTCAGATTGAACGCTGGCGGCATGCCTTACACATGCAAGTCGAACGGTAACGCGGGG
>JBGAHJ010000052.1:0-5703 GCA_044226255.1 Rubrivivax sp. | reverse complement strand
GGGCTCATCAGGTGGGTGATCGCGCCACGGCCCTGGCGGCCCTCGAAATTGCGGTTGGTGGTCGACGCGCAGCGCACGCCCTCGGCCAGCACGTCGTCGTTCATCGCCAGGCACATCGAGCAGCCCGGCTGGCGCCATTCGAAGCCGGCGTCGCGGAACAGCCGGTCCAGCCCTTCGGCCTCGGCCGCGGCCTTCACGCTGCCGGAGCCCGGCACCACCATCGCGCGCACGCCGGAGGCCACCCGGCGGCCGCGCACGATGCCGGCCGCGGCGCGCAGGTCTTCGAGGCGGCCATTGGTGCAGGAGCCGATGAACACATGCTGCACCGGCGTGCCGGCGATGGCCTGGCCGGCTTCCAGCCGCGTGTACCGCAGCGCGCGCTCGGCGCTGCGGCGGGCGGGTTCGTCGGCCAGGCGCGCGGGCTGCGGGATCGTCGCGTCGACCGCCATCACCTGGTCGGGGCTGGTGCCCCAGGTGACCTGCGGCGCCAATTCGCTAGCGTCGAAGGTGTGCGTTACATCGAACACGGCACCATCGTCGCTCTTCAGCGCGCGCCAGGCCGCCAGCGCTGCATCGCGCTGCGCGCCGGCGAGGTCCCGTGCGCGTGCCAGCACGTAGTCGATCGCCTTCGCATCGGGCGCGATCAGCGCACCGCGGGCGCCTGCCTCGACCAGCATGTTGCACAGCGTGAAGCGGGCCTCGATCGACAGCGCGGCGATCGCCGCGCCGCTCAACTCCACCGCATAGCCGCGCGCGCCCTGCGCGCCGATGCGGCCGATGATCGCCAGCACCAGGTCCTTCGCGGTGCAGCCGGTGGGCAGGCGGCCATCGACGCGGATGTGCATGTCCTGCGCCGGGCGGTAGACCAGCGTCTGCGTGGCCAGCACGTGCTCGACCTCGGTGGTGCCGATGCCGAAGCCCAGGGCGCCCAGTGCGCCGTAGGTGGTGGTGTGGCTGTCGCCGCAGGTCACCACCATGCCGGGGCGGATCATGCCCAGCTCGGGCGCCACCACATGCTCGATGCCTTGCAGCGCATCGTGGGTGTCGAACAGCGGGATGCCTTGCTGCTGGCAGTTGCGCTTCAGGTTGCTGGCCTGCAGCGCGGACGCGGTGTCGGCAATCACCCGCAGCGTGCCCGGGTGCGTCGGGATGATGTGGCTGACCACCGCAAGGTTCTGGCCCGGCATCGCGACGCCGCGCTGCTGCTCGGCCAGCCCGGCAAAGGCCTGCGGGCTGGTGTACTCGTTCATCAGGTGCAGGTCGCAGAACAGCAGCAGGTTCTGTTCGTCGAGCTGCGCCACGGTGTGGCTGCCGACCAGCTTCTGGTACAGGGTTCGGGCGGTGCTCATGCGGTGTCCTCGCTGCTCAGGAAGGGCAGCGCGCGCTCCAGCAGCCGCTGCGGCGCTTCCTCGGGGATGTAGTGGCCGCAGGGCAGGGCCTCGCCGTCCACCGCGCGCGCCACCGCGCGCCACAGCGCCAGCGGCTCGAAGCAGCGTTGCACCACGCCCTCCGCCCCCCACAGCACCCGCAGCGGCGGCTGCAGCAGGCGGCCGGCGTCGCGGTCGGCGCGGTCGTGCTCGAGGTCGATGCCGGCGGCCGCGCGGTAGTCCTCGCACAGGCCGTGCGCGGCGCCGGGCAGGGCCAGGCAGCGCTGGTATTCGGCCAGCGCGCGGGGGTCGAAGGGGGCCAGGCCCGCGCTGCGGCGGCCCATCACCTCGCGCACATAGGCCGCGGGATCGGCCTCGATCAGGCGCTCGGGCAGCGGCGCGGGCTGGATCAGGAAGAACCAGTGCCAGTAGGCGCGGGCGAAGGCGTCACGGGTGCCTTCGTACATCGCCAGGGTCGGCGCCACGTCCAGCAGCACCGCGCGGCGCACTGCCTCGGGATGGTCGGCCGCCAGCCGGGCCGCGACGCGTGCGCCGCGGTCGTGCGCCAGCACCGCGAAGCGCTCATGGCCCAGCGTGCGCATCAGCACCCGCATGTCCTGCGCCATGCGGCGCTTGCTGTAGGCCAGGTGGCCGGCGTCGCCGGCGGGTTTGGACGAATCGCCATAGCCCCGCAAGTCAGCGGCCACGACGGTGAATCGCTCGGCCAGCGCCGGCGCCACCTTGTGCCAGATGGCGCTGGTCTGCGGGTGACCGTGCAGCAGCAGCAGCGGCGGCCCGCTGCCGCCGGTGAGCGCGTGGATGCGCACGTCGGCATCGGTCTCGATGTCGTGGGCCGTGAAGCCGGGGAACAGGGGATGGGTGTGCATGGCTTTTCCAGGCGGCGCAGGCGGACCGCGGCCGTTTGTTCGGTGCATGGTAGGCCTGAACGCAGGCGCCACAATGCCGCTCTCGGCAGTTCTTTCGTTCCCATGGGTTATCAATCGACCGACGGCTTTTCCGACCTGGCGTTCTTCGCGCGGCTGGTCAAGCACGGCAGCCTGGCCGCCGCGGCGCAGCAGCTGGGCGTGACGCCGCCGGCGGTGAGCAAGCGGCTCGCGGCCATCGAGCAGCGCCTGGGCGTGCGGCTGCTGCAGCGCACGACGCGGCGCATCGGCCTGACGCCCGAGGGCGAGACCTACCTGGTGGAAGGCGAGCGCGTGCTGCAGGCCCTGGACGCGCTGGAGCGCACGGTGACCGGCGCCCGTGCGCAGCCGCAGGGCCTGCTGCGCGTGTGCGCGACGCTGGGCTTCGGCCGGCGCCAGCTGGCACCGCTGCTGTCGAAGTTCGCGCGGCGCTACCCGGAGGTGGAAGTGCAGTTGCACCTGACGGATCGGCCGGTGAACCTGATCGAGCAGGGCTTCGACCTGCAACTGCGTTTCGGCGAACTGCCCGATGCGCGCCTGACCGCAAGGCTGCTGGCGCACAACCGGCGCGTGCTGTGCGCGTCGCCCGCCTACCTGCGGCGCGCCGGCGAACCCGCGGCCCCGCGCGAGCTGGCACGGCATGCCTGCCTCTTCATCCGCGAGAGCGACGAGACCTTCGGCAGCTGGCACCTGCGTGCCGGTGGCCGGCACGAGACGGTGAAGGTGCGCGGTCCGCTCGCCGCCAACGACGGCGAATGCGTGCTCGGCTGGGCGCTGGATGGCCACGGCATCCTGATGCGCTCGCTGTGGGAAGCCGCGCCGATGCTGCGCTCGGGCCGGCTGCGGCCGGTGCTGCCCGACTGGCAGCTGCCGCCGGCGGACATCTATGCGGTGTTCCCGACGCGCAGCCACCTGTCGGCCAAGACGCGCGCGCTGGTGGACTTCCTGCTCGCAGCCTTCGAGCCGCACCGGGCGGATGCGGACGGTGGCTGGTAATACCTGAAAGACGCGTCAGTCCGCCTGCGCCAGCAGTGCGGCCGGCAGCGCCGCCAGCCGCAGCACCGGGTAGCGCCGGCATTCGGGCTCGGCGTAGCGCTGCGCGGCGAGGAACAGGAAGCCCAGCACCGCCTGCGGGTCGTCCAGTTGGTCGGGGTGTGCGGCCTGCCAGGCCGCGAAACGTTCGCGCAGGCCGGGCTCGCTGGCCAGCAGGCGCTCGGCTTCGTCCTCGAACACGTAGTCGCTGAAGGCTTCCTTCTTGTCGAGCACGCTGTCGAAGAAGGCCCAGCGGAAGAAGCTGTCGACGCCGAGCGGCTCGAGCACCTCGACGATGAAGCGGTCCATCGTGCCGCCCAGCGTGACCAGCCAGTCGCCCGCGGCGACCGCGGCGTCCAGCGGCTCGGCCTGCAGCGCGAGCGTGTCGTGCAGGTGGCGGCCTTCGAAGGGCAGGCGGCGCTTCTCGAAATGGGTGACGCGGTACGCCTCGGCTTGCACGCGGCCGGCGCGGGCGACGCGCTGCAGCGGCACGCCATGCGCCTGCAGGCGCGCGGCCACGTCATGCCAGGCCTGCGGCAGCAGGTAGGCCGGCGGCGGCAGCACACTGGCCGTGGCCGCGTAACGATCGTGGTAGGGGATATCACGTTCCCAGGGGGCCGAGCGGTCGTAGCGCAGGCGCTGGTAGCGGCCGAGCCGGCTGGGCTCGTAGGCCGCGCGGTAGCCGCTGAAGCGGAACGGACGGCTGTGCTGCGCGTCGAGCTGCCAGTTCAAGGGCACCGCGGCGCCGGCGGCCACCGCCGCGCGGTCGGCCGCGCGCGCGGCGCGGATCGCGTCGCCCTGCGCCGCGGTCCAGGCCAGCGCGCAGTCGAGCAGCGCCCGCGTCGCGTGGTAGCGCGCGCTGAAGTCCTTCAGCATGTGCGTCTCGGGCATGAAGCCGATGCAGTGGTGCAGCGCCGCGTAGCCGGTGGAAAAGCGCGGCGTGTCCAGGAAGTCGGCAATGCCGTCGTCGGGAATCTCCTTCACCGGATTGACGTACGGGCACATCGCAAAGCCACGCTCGGCCATGCCGGCATACAGCGCCGGCAGCATCGTGTCGCGCAGGTGCGCGCCGGTGCGGCCGCCCAGCTTGTCGGGCTGGGTCGGAATCAAGGTCAACACATGCTGGTAGTCGGCACCGTTGGAGGTGTGGGTGTCGACCATCACGTCCGGGTCCCAGCGCGTGAACACGCTGGCGAAGGTCCGTGCATTCAGGCTGTCGAGCTTGATGAAGTCGCGGTTCAGGTCCAGGTGGCGCGCATTGCCGCGGAAGCCGAAGGCCTCGGGCCCGTTCTGGTTCACGCGGCTGGTGGTGCCGCGGTTCAGCAGGCCGTCGACGTTGTAGGCCGGGATGTACACCAGCACCGTGCGGCCCAGCGCGGCGCGGCGCGCGGCATCGAGGCACAGGTCGCGCAGCAGTGCCATGCAGGCGTCGATGCCTTCGGGCTCGCCGGGGTGGATGCCGTTGTTGTTGAAGAACACCGGCCGGCCCGCGGCCTTCACCGCGGCGGGGTCGAACACGCCATCGGTGGAGAACACGCCGCAGTGCAGCGGCACGCCGCCATCGGAGTGGCCGGCTTCCTCGAAGCGCAGCCATTGCGGAAACGCCGCGGCCAGGCGCTGGTGGAACGCGATGCAGGCGGCCCAGGTGGTGGTCTGGTTGCCGTTGCCTTGCTCGAAAGGGGTGGACCAGTCGGAATGCATGAAGGCTGAGAGGGGGCTTGACGCGAGGGTGGGGGCATTGTGCGGCGCGGCCGGCCGCCCGGTGTACAAGGCGTCCCCATGAACACCTCCTTGCCGCCCAGCCTCGACTTCGACGCCGAACTCTGGTGCCTGTTCGACCAGTACGTGCATGGCGACATCGATCGCCGCGCCTTCCTCGACCGTGCCGGCCGCTTCGCGGCGGCCGCGGGCACCACCGCCGCCGGCCTGCTGGCCGCGCTGAGCCCGGACTTCGCCCGCGCGCAGAAGGTGGCGCCGGCCGATGCGCGGCTGAAGGCCGAGTTCGTCGAGTTCGCGTCGCCGGCCGGCTACGGCAAGGTGCGGGCCTATGTCGTGCGGCCGGTGCAGGCCGTGGGGCCCTTGCCGGTGGTGCTGGTGGCGCACGAGAACCGGGGTCTGAACCCGCACATCGAGGACATCGCGCGCCGGCTGGCGCTGGAACAGTTCATCGCGGTGGCGCCCGATGCGCTGTTCCCGCTGGGCGGCTACCCCGGCGACGAGGACAAGGCGCGCGAGCGCTTCGCCACGCTGGACCAGGCCAGGACGCGCGAGGACTTCGCCGCCGCCGCGGCCTGGGCGCAGGGCGTGGCCGGCGGCAACGGCAAGCTCGGCGTGGTGGGCTTCTGCTGGGGCGGCGGCATGGCCAACTTCCTGGCCGCGCG
>JBGAHJ010000030.1:0-58587 GCA_044226255.1 Rubrivivax sp. | reverse complement strand
GCGGTGGCTCGGGCGCGGGCGCCGCGCACCGGCGCCCGCGCCACCGCCGGCCGCGCGTGCGGGCGGCGGCCTGGCCCACGCCGTGTCGATGCTGGGCATCGTCTGGCCGCTGCTGCCTGAATCGTGGCGTGCGCGCGTGCCGCCTTCGGTCGTCAACGGGGTGATGGGCGTCGGGCTGCCGCTCGCCGAGCTGCTGCTGCACCGGCGTGCGCCGCGCGCGCCGGCCGACGCCGAGCGGCCGTGACCGTGGACCCCGCCGGCCTCGCGGGGCTGTTCCGCTTCGGCGTGTCGCCGCTGGAACTGGTGCTGCGCGGCAGCGTCGTCTACTGGTTCCTGTTCCTGCTGTTCCGCTTCGTGCTGCGGCGCGACGCCGGCTCGATGGGCATCGCCGACATCCTGCTGCTGGTGCTGATCGCCGACGCGTCGCAGAACGCGATGGCCGGTGGCTACGAGACCGTGACGGACGGGCTGGTGCTGGTGGCCACCATCGCCGGCTGGAACGGGCTGATGGACCGCCTGAGCTTCCGCTACAGCCGCGTGCGCCGCTTCACCGAGGCGCCGCCGCTGATGCTGGTGCGGCGCGGGCGCATCCTGGCGCGCAACCTGCGCCGCGAGTACGTGTCGGTGCCGGAGCTGATGGCGGCGCTGCGCGAGCACGGCGTGGACAAGCTCGAGCAGGTGAAGATGGCGCGCATGGAAGCCGACGGCCGGATCACGGTGATCCGCGAGAGCGAGGCGGGCGGCGGCGCGCGGTGAGCGCGGTAAGCGGTTAAGCGGTGAGGGCCGCGGCGCCCGGTCAGTCCGGCGGCCCGAGCGGCGGCGCCGGCAGCGCCGCGGAGCGCCGCTGCTGGTAGCGCGTCATCAGCGGCGTGGCCGACACGCCGTGCAGCACGATCGACAGCGCGATCGCGGTCAGCACCGCGGCGCCGAGGCGTTCGGCGAGCGCGCCCTCGACGCCGTGCGACACCGCGAACGCCAGGTAGTACAGCGACCCGACGCCGCGGATGCCGAACCACGCCAGCAGCCGGCGCTGGCCGCGCCCGACGCTGCCGGGCCGCACCACCGCCAGCACCGACAGCGGCCGCACCAGCGCCACCAGCACCAGGCCGTAGAGCAGCGCAGGGCCGCCGACCGGCACGCTGTGCAGCGCCACGCCCACCGCCAGCACCGTGGCGGCTTCCACCAGGCGCTCGATGCGTGCGCCGAAGCGATGCATGCGGTCCCACAAGGCCTCGTCGGCCACCGGCGCGGCGCCGGCATCGTCGTCGCCCAGCCGGTGCAGCGGCTCGAGGGCGGTGGCGCCGACCACGAACACCAGCACGAAGGCCGAGGTCTCCGTGAGCCGGGCCAGGCCCGCGGCGAGCGCCACCGCGCCGACGTAGAGCAGTTCGTCGCGTGCCAGCCGGTCGCCGCGCACGCCGCGCATGTGCAGCGCGTGGCCCAGCAGGCGCCCCAGCAGCACGCCGAGCACGGCCGCGCCGCCGATGGGCCAGGCGAAGTCGCGCAGCCACCAGCGCGTGCTGGCCAGCGGCCCGCCTTCGCCCAGGTCGTGCAGGCCCATCAGGCCTAGCGCCAGCATCACCGCGGGCAGCGCGCTGCCGTCGTTGAGCCCACCCTCCGCGGTGAGCGACAGGCGCACCGCATCGCGGTCCTGCTGCGAGCGGATCTGCACCTCCGACGCGAGCACGGGGTCGGTGGGCGCCAGCACCGCCGCCAGCAGCAGCGCGGCGGGCAGGCTGAAGCCCAGCAGCCACATCGCCGGCAGCGCGCCCGCGACGATGGCCACCACCACCCCGGGGCCGGCCAGCCACAGCGCCACGCGCCAGGCGCGCAGGCTGGGCGGCATGCGCAGGCGCAGGCCCACCGCGAACAGCGAGACCAGCACCACCATCTCGGTGATGTCGGACAGCAGCGGCGCGCGCCGCACCAGCTCGGCCAGCGGCGGCGCGCCCAGCACGGCGCCGGCGGCCCAGCCGACCGCGAGGTAGATGACGGCCGGCGTCAGCGGCAGCCGGCGCACGGCCTGGTCGGCCAGCACCAGCGCCAGCAGCACGCCGCCGAACAGGACCAGCGCCAGGCCCAGCACGTGCGCCGCGCCGGCAGGCCGGGGACGGCGTCAGCGCGCGGCGGCGCGCGCCCGCTCGCGCAGCGCGCGCACCTGCGCGTGGTTCCGCTTCACGCCGTCGAACTGGCGGTCGACGATGGCCCGGCAGGCCGCCGGCAGGCCGCTGCCCTGGGCCTCGTGGTAGTTCTTCATCGCGACGTCCTCGCCGCGCTCGCATTCCTCCAGGATCGCCAGGTCGGTGTAGCCGGCCAGCGAGCCCTTCACCGCCATCCAGCCGCGGTGCGCGGCGCCGGCCACGGTGCCGCTGTCCTCGGCCTTGCCGCCGAGCTGCACCACCAGGGACTGCAGCTCGACCGCGGCTTCGCGGCACTCGTCGGCGCGCTGGCGGAAGGTCTGCTGCAGGTCGGGGCTGACGGCGTGCTGCGCGGCGTCGCGGAAGCCGCTCTCGCCGTCCTTGGAGGTCTCGATGAGCTTGTTCAGGGTGTCGATGGTGTCGGTGGCCACGGCAGGGTCCTTTCGGTGTTGCGGTTGCGTGGCCACCGGCAGACCACGTGCCCGCAGCGCCCCGCTCAGCCCGCCACCGCGTGCCGCGCCTCGCGCGGCGTGCCGCCCCACTGCCGCTTCCACGCGCGGCGCAGGTTCAGGCCGCTGCCGAAGCCGGCGCTCTCGGCCGCGCGCGCCACGCTGATGCCGTGTTCGATCGACTGCCGCGCGCGCTCCAGGCGGATGGTCTGCAGGCAGGCCATCGGCGAAGCCCCGGCGTGCTGCACGAACAGCCGCAGCAGGTGGCGCTCGGTGACGTGCGCCAGCGCCGCCAGCGCCGCCATGTCCCACTCGCGCTCGGGCTCGGCGTGGATGGCGTCCTGCACCCGGTGCACCGCCGCGTGCGTGTGGCGGCGGTGCTGCAGGAAGGGCGACAGCTCGGGGTCGCGCGACGAGCGCCGCAGGTACACCACCATGTCGGTGGCGACGCTGGCGGCCAGCGCCTCGCCGCACTCCTGCGCGACGAGGTGCAGCGCGAGGTCGATGCCCGCGGTGACGCCGGCGCTCGAGGCCACCGGACCGTCCACCACGAACACGCGGTTGTCGACCACGCGGGCCTGCGGCGCCAGCCGCCGCAGCGTCTCGAGCAGCTCGTGGTGCGTGGTGCAGCGGCGGCCGCCGAGCAGGCCCGCGCGTGCCGCGAGCAGCGCACCCGAGCAGATGGTCACCAGCCGGTGCGGCGGCTCGGCCGCCTCCAGGCCCGCGCCCAGCGCGCGGTTGAGCCACTGCGCGAGCGTGCCGATCGCCGCGCTCACCTGGCCCACCTGCGCGCTGGGCTGGCCCACCAGCACCACCCAGGTCGGCGCCTCCAGCCGCAGCGGCAGCGGCTCCAGGTCCGCCAGCGCCAGGCCCACCGAGCTGCGCAGTGCCGGTGTCGGTGCGGCGAAGCGCAGGCGGAAGCGCGGCGGCAGGCGCCGCGCCGCGCGGTGCAGGTTGGCGAGCCGGAAGGCCTCGGCGGGGCCCGCGATGTCCAGCAGCAGCGCGTGCGGCGAGATCACGAAGAGGACGTCGATGAGCGGGTCACGCTGGATCATTTCCGGACACGGTGCAGTTTTTCGGCATTGAAGCAGAACAGGCTGCCTCCTGCACGCACGGCGCCCGACGATGTCCGGATCTGCTCCAAACCGGTCGGCCGCCGGCGCGACGCGGAGGCGCCGCTTCCCTAAGGTGCCGGCCTCCGCCATCTGCCACCTGTCCGCCATGTCCCACGCCTCGCGCGCCGCCGGCGCCTGGATCCTCGCCTGCACGCTGTTCGCGCCAGCCCTTGCCCAGCTGGAGCCCGGCGTCGACGCGCAGGTCCATCCGGGCGACGACTTCTTCCGCTTTGCCAACGGCGCCTGGTTGCAGGCCACGCCGATCCCGGACGGCCAGCCGCGCTGGGGCGCCCGCGCCGAGATCGCCGCGTCGACCCGGCAGCAGCTGGCGCGCCTGTTCGACGACGCGAAGGCGGCGCCGCCCGGCTCCGACCTGCGCCGCGTGGCCGACTTCCGCGCGGCCTGGCTGGACGAGGCCGCGATCGAGGCCCGCGGCCTGGTGGCGCTGCGCCCACAGCTGCGCGCCATCGCCGCGCTGCGCGACAAGGCGGGGCTGGCGCGCTGGCTCGGCCGCGAGCTGGCGGCCGATGCCGACCCGGTCAACGCCGGCGTCTACGACTCCACGCACGTGCTCGGCTTCTCGCTGCAATCGGGCTTCCGCGGCGAGACCCACTACATCGCCTACCTGGTGCAGGGCGGCCTCGGGCTGCCGGCGCGCGCGGCCTACCTGGACGCCGATGCGGCGTCGCAGGCGCTGCGCGACGGCTACCGCGCCGCGCTGGCGCGCGTGCTGCGTGCGCTCGACGTGCCGGCCGGGCAGGCCGACGCACGTGCCGCCGCCGTGCTGGCCTTCGAGACGGCGCTGGCGCGCAGCCACGCCACCGCGGAGGCCTCGGCCGACGAGCGCAACGCCGACACGCAGTGGTCGCTGCAGGACTTCTCGCGCGAGGCGCCGGGCCTGGACTGGCCGGCCTTCTTCGCCGCGGCCGGCCTTGCGCGGCAGGACCGTTTCGTGCCCTGGCAGCCGGGCGCCGTGAAGGGCGTGGCGGCGATGGTGGCGGCCGAGCCGCTGGCGGTGTGGCGCGACTACCTGCGCGCCCGCGCCGTGCTGCGCCATGCCGACGTGCTGCCCCGTGCGCTGCGCGCCGAGGCGCCGGGCGCGGCGCCGCGTGCCGAGCGCGCACAGCAGGCCACCGAGGCGGCGCTCTCGGGCCTGATCGGCCGGCTCTACGTGCAGCGGCACTTCCCGCCGGCGCACAAGGCCCGCGTGCAGGCCATCGCGGGCCCGGTGATCGAGGCCTTCATGCGCCGCGTCGAGGCCGCACCGTGGCTGGCGCCGGCCGCGCGTGCGACGGCCCTGGCCAAGCTGCGCGCGCTGCAGTTCGGCGTCGGCTACCCCGACCGCTGGCCCGACGAGCGCGCGCTGATGGTCGATGCCACCGACGCCATCGGCAACCGCCTGCGCGTGGCCCGGCGCGAGCGCGAACGCGCGCTGGCCCGCATCGGCAGGGCCGTGGACCGCAAGGCCTGGTTCATCCCGCCGCAGGGGCCGGGCGCGGTGCTCAGCTTCAATGAAAACAGCTATGCCTTCGCGGCCGCGCTGCTGCAGCCGCCCAAGTTCGAACCCGAAGCCCCGGACGCGGCGAACTTCGGCGCCATCGGCGCCATCGTCGGCCACGAGGTGAGCCACTTCGTCGACACGCTGGGCGCCGACTACGAGGCCGACGGCCGCCGGCGCAACTGGTGGAGCGACGAGGACCGTGCGCGCTACCGCGGCGTCACCGAAGCGCTGGTGCGCCAGTTCTCGGCCTACCGCCCGTTCCCCGAGGTGGCGGTGGACGGCCAGGCCGGCCTGGTGGAGAACCTGGCCGACCTGGGCGGCCTGGCCGCGGCCTTCGACGCGCACCGCCGTGCGCTGGGCGCGCGCGTGCAGGACGCGGCCTACGTGCGCGCGCAGGACCGCCTGTTCTTCATCGGTTTCGCCCGCGCCTGGCGCGTGCGCTACCGCGACGACGCGCTGCGCGCCCAGGCGGCCACCGATCACGCGCCCGAGGCGTATCGCGTCGCCACCGTGCGCAACCTCGACGCCTGGTACGAGGCCTTCGACGTGCGCCCCGGCCACCGCCTGTACCTGGAGCCGCAGGCGCGCGTGAAGGTGTGGTGAGCCCAGACTCCTGCTAGGCCGGCGGTGCATCGGTGCGCGGGCCGGCGGCCACCGCGTCGTGCAGCCCGCGCAGCAGCTCCTGCGGCGGGCAGGGCTTGCGCAGCACCGTGAACTCGCTGCCCTCGGCGCCGGTGTTGTTGAAGCCGCTGATCAGCACCACCGGCAGCGTCGCGTGCTGGCGCCGGATGCGCCGCGCCAGCGCCAGGCCGTCCATCGCGCCGGGCATCACCACGTCGGAGAGCACGACATCGAAGCGGGCGCCGGGTGCTGCCAGCCGCTCCAGCGCGTCGGCCGCGTGCGCCGCGCGCTCCACGCGCAGGCCGTGCGAACGCAGCATCTCGGCGGTGACGGCGGCGAGCTCGTCGTTGTCCTCCACCAGCAGCACGCGCAGGCCGGCCACCGCCGGCGCCGGCTGCGGCGCGGGCGTGGTGTCCGGCTCGCCGACGGCGGCCGGCAGCAGCAGCGTCACCGCGGTGCCCAGGCCCGGCGTGCTGGCCAGCCGCGCCGCGCCCCCGGCCTGCACGCAGAAGCCGTGCACCTGGCTGAGGCCCAGGCCGCTGCCCTGGCCCACGGCCTTGGTGGTGAAGAAGGGCTCGAACACGCGCGACACCAGCTCGGGCGCGATGCCCATGCCGTCGTCGCTGACGGTGATCGAGACGAAGCGCCGCTGCGCCGGCTCGGCCAGGTCGGGCAGGCCTTCGAGGTCGGCCGCGCCGGCGTTGCGGGCGCTCAGGCGCAGCTGGCCGCCGGCGGGCATGGCGTCGCGCGCGTTCAGCACCAGGTTGATCAGCGCCAGCTCCAGCTCGCCCGCATCCACGCGCACCGGCGCCGTGCCGGGGTCGACGCGCGCCACGGTCTGGATGTGGCGGCCGATCAGGCTGCGCAGCAGGTCCACCAGCTCGGGCAGCCAGCGCGCCAGCGACAGCGCCTGCGGCCGCAGCGGCCGTTGCCCGGCAAAGCGCAGCAGGTGCTGGGTGAGCTGGCTGCCGGTCTCCACCGCGCGGCGCGCCGCGGCGATGGGCAGTTCCAGCTCGGGACCGCCGGCGCCGCGCTCGATCAGGTGCAGGCTGTTGCTGACCACGCCGAGCAGGTTGTTGAAGTCGTGCGCCATGCCGCCGGTGAGCCGGCCCAGCGCCTCCACGCGCTGGCTCTTGGAGATGCGCTGCTCGGCCTGCCGGGTGCGGGTGACGGCGTCGTCGACCTGCCGCTCCAGGTCCGAGAGGCTGCGCTGCAGCACCGCGGCGGCCTCGGCGAGCGAGCGCGCCACGTCGTCGAACTCGACGATCCCGGTGGGCTTCAGCTCCACCGGTTGTCCGGTGCGCATGCGCAGCGCCGCAGCCTTCAGCGACTGCACCGGCTCGACGATGCGGCGCGACAGCCACAGTGCGCCGCCGAGCGCCATCGCCAGCAGCAGCAGCGCGCCGGCCGTCACCTGCTGCGCGGTGCGCGAGAGCGCGCCGCTGAACTGCTGCCCCGGCATCGCGCTGACGTAGGACCAGCCCTGCGGCGACAGGCTGAGGAAGCCCACCGAACGCTGGCCGTCGAGCGAGACGGTGTTGAACAGGCCCTCCGAGCGCTGGACGATGCGCCGGCGCAGGTCCTCGCGGACCTTGTGGCCGATGAACTGCGTGCTGCCCGGGTGGCGGGCCACCACGTTGCCGCCGTCGTCCATCACGGTGCCGATCCAGTCCGGCGGCAGGTTCTGCGCGTCGACGATGCGCTGCAGTTCCGACGGCACCAGCGTCAGCACGAGGTTCAGCACGACGCGGTTGTCGCGCAGCACCGGCTGCACCACCGCCGCGTGCGGCGGGCCGCGGTCGGTGCGCAGCGGCAGCAGCAGCGGCTGGTCGGAGAGCTCGGTGCTGTCGGACTGCTCGGGCGAGGCCATGCCCGGGGTCCAGCGCGTGTCCAGCAGCACCCGGCCGGGCGCGCGCAGTTCGACCCAGCCCTCCAGGCCCTGCAGCGAGCCCCGCACCTGCGGCTCGAAGGCGCGCAGCTGCTCGGCCGTCATCGCCGAGCCGGCGTCGAGCCAGCGCGACTGCGCCAGCACGCGGGCAATGGCGGCACGCTGCGCCAGTTCGCGGTCGACCACCATCGCCAGCGCGCGCGCGGTCTCGCGCAGCGTGCGTTCGTGCGCGGCGCGTTCGGCGTCCAGCGCGCTCACGATCGTCCAGCCCATGCCGAGCACGCCTGGCAGCAGCACCGCCAGCACCAGCAACATCAGTCGGAAGCGGATCGTGACCGGCATGGGCGGAGCGACACCTGGACCCGGCCGCGGTCGTAGGTGTCTGGCAGGAGTGGGGCGCGGTCTGCAGGCCGCGGGGAAGCTGCGTGGCAATCGGCGTGCCCGCCGGGGCCGGGCCTGCACAGGGCATTGCGATTGCCGAACCGGGGCATCCCGTTCAACAAGGATTCCCTGTGATGACTCACCACCCGATCCGAACCCGACGTCCGGCCGCCCGCGTGCTGGCCCTCGCCGCCGCCGCGCTGGCCTGCGTCGCGCAGGCCCAGACCACGGGCTCCGCCGATGCGCAGGCACAGCCGGGCATCGGCTACGGCTCCGGCGGCGCCGTGCGCGTGGCCCAGGCCGGCAGCGGCTCCGCGGGCGGCGGCAGCTACGCGCGCGACGACGGCTACTCGCTGCTGCCGTACACGCGGCGCGGCTACTTCGGCATCAACCTCGGCAAGCCCGAGATCAACACCCCGTGCGGCACCGGCCTGTATGCGTGCGACGACCCCAGCACCGGCGTCAGCGTCTACACCGGCGGCCTGTTCAACGACTGGGTCGGCATGGAGCTCGGCTACATGAACACCGGCAAGGCCGATCGCGCCGGCGGCACGACGCGCGCCCAGGGCGTCAACGTGAGCCTGGTGCTGCGGGCACCGCTGGGTGCCTTCAACGTCTTCGCCAAGGGCGGCGCGATCTACGGCCAGACCCAGGTCAGCAGCGACCTGCTCTCGGGCGTGCCGGACGGCAAGCGCCGCGGCTGGGGTGCGTCGTACGGCGCCGGCGTCGGCTTCGACTTCACGCCGACCTCGGGCCTGGTGCTCGAATGGTCGCGCAACGAGTTCCGCTTCCCGGGTCGCGACGGCCGCGACGAGGTCGACACCACCAGCCTGGGTTACGTCCACCGCTTCTGACGGCGGGCCTGCCGGACCTGCGAACCGGCGGCACCCCGAAAGGGGCGCCGCCGGTTTCTTCGTGCGGCCGGCGGAGTGCGCCTCAGCGCGCCGCCGGGAAGCGGCCTTCCGGACCCGAGAACAGCACCTCGACGCGGCGGTTCTGCTGCCGGCCGGCCGCGCTGCCGTTGTCGGCCACCGGGAACGCCTCGCCGTGGGCGCGCACCTCGATGCGGTCGTCGGACACGCCGGTCTGCAGCAGCGCGTGGCGGAACGCCTCGGCACGGCGCTGCGACAGCTCGAGGTTCGCCTGCTCCGAACCCTGGCTGTCGGTGAAGCCCTCCACCAGGACGCGCCGCTCGGGGTACTGCTGCAGCACCTGCGCGAGGGTCTGCACGCTGCGCTGCGCGCCGGGTTGCAGGTCGGCGCGGCCGGAGGCGAACAGCACGTCGCCCAGCGTCACCACGAGGCCGCGCTCCGTGGGCCGCGCGCGCAGCGACTGCAGGTCGTGCTCGAGCGCGGCGACGCGGTCGCGCTCCTGCTGCGCCTGGCGCTGCGCCGCGTCGGCCTGGCTCTGTGCGGCATGGGCCTGGCTCTGCGCGTTCCGGGCGCTGGCCTGCGCCACCCGCGCGGCCTGGGCGGCCATCTCGGCCTCGCGCGTGCGGGCGTCGAGTCGGGCGCGCTCGCGTTCGGCACCGGCCTGCTGCAGCCGCTCGTCGGCCGCCGCCTGGGCGGCCACGGCCATCGCGATGTCGGTGCGGCGTCGCGCCAGGTAGGTCAGCTGCCCGGTCTCGTCGTCGTCGCGGTTCTTGGCCCAGGCCAGCTCGGCGCGCTGCAGCGCCTGCTGCGCGCGCTCGAACTCCACCGAGGCGGCCCGGGCACCCGGTTCCGCCTGCGCCTGCGTGAGCGCCTGGCGCGCGGCCACCAGCTCGTTGTTCACCGGCGGTGTGGTGTGGCAGGCGCCGAGGGCCAGCGCCGCGGCCAGTGCCAGGCCGTGTCGATACGGATTCATGGTGCGGACTCCTGTCATTGCGGCGGACGCGCCGGCATCGGGGTGGGCGTGCGGCTCAGTTCCTCGCGCAGCGTGCGCAGGCTGGCCTCGACCTCGGCCAGCGCGCGGCGCGAGCGCTCGCTGCCGGCACGGGCGCGCGCCAGCTGCGCGTCGACGTCGGCCTGCTCGGCGAGCGCGATCGCCTCCTCGTTCTTGCCGGCCTGCGCCAGCGCGCGGGCGCGGTCGAGCTTCGTGCGTGCCTCGTTGAGCTCGGCGGCGGCCAGCTCGGGCGCGCCCGAGGAACGCGCCGCCTCGAGCGATGCGGCGCCGGCGGCGATCGCCGGTGCGACCGGCCGCGAGCTGGCGCATGCCGCCAGCGCGGCCACGCAGGCCAGCGGCGCACACGCCTGCATCAGGTGTCGGATGCGTGGGTTCATGGCGATGCGCTCCTGCTCACGGCGCGCTGCGCACGATGATGTTGTTGCGCACTTCCTTCACGTCGGGCACGCCGCGCGCAAGCTGGCCGGCCTTGTCCTTCTCGGCCTGCGAGGTCGCGAAGCCCGCCAGCTGGACCGTGCCGTTGAGCGTCTCCACCTGCAGGCGCATCGCGCTGACGCCGGGGTCTTCGGCGAAGCGCGCCTTGACGCGGGTGGAGATCGTCGCGTCGTCGATGTACTGGCCGGTGCTGCTCTGGCCACTGGTGACCGCGCAGCCCGTGCCGGCCAGCGCGGCGACGGCCAGCATCGATGCGAGCAGGATGTTCTTCATGGCGCACTCCTGGTTTGAAAGATGGCCGGCTGCAGGCAATCGCCGCGCCCGGCGACTCGTCGGGTGCCGGCAGCGTTTGCGGCAAATCGCGCGCCATCGGTAATCGTCGGGCGCGGCCGGCGGTGCCCGGCCGTGCCGCCCGGGCCGGGCACGACGCGCGTCTCCCTGGGAAGCCGCTGACCTTGTGTCGAGTTGCATCGACGACCTCGTTGCGGCACAGGGGTTGCGTGAGTGGGGTCAAGGCGCGCCGGCCGTGGTGGCGACGCCACGACGCAGACTCAGGAGGCTTCGCGTGACATTCATGGAAATCCGTGCCGAGCACCGGCAGAGCCAGACCCTTTCGCCCCGCCTGCAGCATGCGGTGCGGCTGCTCCAGATGTCCTCGCTGGACTTCGCCGCGCTCGTGCGCGACACGCTCGGCAAGAACCCCTTCCTCGAGACCGAGGAGGGCGAAGGCGAGGACGCGGCCGCCGAGCCGCGCGACCCGCTGGATCCGTCCTCGGGCCCGCTGCCGACCGGCGACGGCCTGGCGCTGGAGACGGTCAGCACCGACGCCATGGTCGCCGAGCGCGACACCCTGCCGGAGGCCGACTTCGACGGCAGCAGCGACCGCGACCTGTGGTCGTCGGAAGCCGGCAGCGGCACGCGCCGCAGCGAGGACGGCGAGCTGTCGGCGATGGACATGATGGTGGTCGAGACCTCGCTCAACACGCACCTGCACGGCCAGCTCAACGTGCTGCCTCTGTCGCCACGCGACCTGGCGCTGGCGCGCGCCGTGGTGGAGTCGCTGGACGACGACGGCTACCTGCGCACGGCGCTCGACGAGCTGCTGGTGGTGGCCGCGCTGGACCCGCCGGCCACGCTGGCGGAGATGCAGATCGCGCTCAAGCGCGTGCAGTCGCTGGAGCCGGCCGGCGTGGCGGCGCGCAACGTGGCCGAGTGCCTGCTGCTGCAGCTGCCGGCGATCGCCTGCCCGGAGATGCGGGCGCTGGCCCGCACCATCGTCTCCGAGCACCTGCAGAGCCTGGCCGCGCGCGACGTGGCCGCGCTGGCGCGCCAGCTCGGCGAGTCGCCGGCGCGTGTGGAGGAGGTGTGCGACCGCATCCGCCGGCTCGACCCGCGCCCCGGGTGGCGCCTGGGCTCGTCGCAGACCACCTACATCGTGCCCGACGTCGTGGTGAAGAAGGTGCGCGGCCAGTGGACCGTGCAGCTGAACCCGGCCGTGGTGCCCAAGGTGCGGCTGAACCAGGTCTACGCGCAGCTGTTCCAGCGCCACCGCACGGCGCAGAACGCCGAGCTCGGCGCCCATCTGCAGGAGGCGCGCTGGACGCTGCGCAACGTGGAGCAGCGCTTCTCGACGATCCTCGACGTGGCCCAGGCGATCGTGAAGCGGCAGCGCAACTTCCTGGAGTACGGCGCGATGGCGATGAAGCCGCTGGGGCTGCGCGAGATCGCCGACGAGGTGGGCATCCACGAGAGCACCGTCTCGCGCGTCACCAACAACAAGTACATGGCCACGCCGATGGGCGTGTTCGAGCTGAAGTACTTCTTCTCGCGCGCGATGATCAGCAGCAACGGCAGTGCCTGCTCGGGCACCGCGATCCGCGGGCTCATCAAGGACATCATCGAGGCCGAGAGCCCCGACAGCCCGCTGTCCGATGCGGAGCTGACGCGCCAGCTCGCCGGGCAGGGCCTGGTGGTGGCGCGCCGCACCGTCACCAAGTACCGCCAGATGCTGAAGATCGAGGCGGTGGATCGCCGCCGCCGCCACGCCTGAGGCCGCGCGAAAAAAGAGGGGCGGCAGGTGCCGCCCCTCGATGCCATCACGGATGGCCGTTATTTCTTGCTCTTGTCGGCGGACGACGGGTGGTCGTTGCCGGTGCTGGAGGACGAGCCCTGGCCGGGCCGGTTCCGGCGCCAGCTCGAGAACTCGTCCGAGAACTTCTGGTAGCGCTCCTGGCGCCAGCTGCGGTAGTCGTCGTCCAGGCTGCGCATCTGCTCGGCGCGCCACTGGTGGTAGTCGGCGTCGAACTGCCGCTGGCCCTCGTCGCGCCCGCCGGGCTGGCCGCGGCCCGCGTGATCGGCGTCGTAGCCGGCCGGCCCGCCGTAGCCCTGGCCGCCCTGGCCATAGCCGGGCTCGTGGTTCCACACCGGGCCGGCCGGGTTGCGCTCGCTGTCGCGGGAACCGCTGCCTGTCTGGCCGCCCTGGTGGCGGCTTTCGTCATGTCGTGCCATCGTGAATCCTTTCAGGTGTGTGTGTGTCCATCTCGTCTTCAGACCCGGACTCCGCCGCGCGAGCGGCGGAAGGGCGCGTCTGCCATGCGGGCGGCAAGCCCTGTTCCCGCGCGTTCAGCGCGGAACGAGGCGCCACACGGTGTTGCCGACGTCGTCGGCCACCAGCAGCGCACCGCGGGCGTCGATGGCCACGCCCACCGGACGCCCGTGCGCGTCGCCATCGGCGTCGACGAAGCCCGTCAGCACGTCCACCGGCAGGCCTTGCGGGCGGCCGTCGGCGAACGGCACGTACACCACCTTGTAGCCGGCGTGCGGGCGCCGGTTCCACGAGCCGTGCAGGCCGATGAAGACCCCGTGCGAGACCGGCGCCGTCGGCGCCGCCGACGCGGCGGCGGCAGGCGCCAGCGCTTCGGGCAGCGGGCTGCCGACGCTGGCCGCCAGCCCCAGCGCCGCCACGTGCGCACCCAGCGCGTAGTCCGGCACCAGGGCACGCGCCACCAGCTCGGGCCGCTGCGGCTTCACGCGGGTGTCGACGTGCGCACCGTACCAGCTGTAGGGCCAGCCGTAGAAGCCGCCGTCGCGCACCGAGGTCAGGTAGTCCGGCACCAGGTCGCTGCCCAGTTCGTCGCGCTCGTTGGCCACGGTCCACAGCACCGGCGGGCCGCCTGCCGGCCCCGCCATCCAGGCCATGCCGTTGGGGTTGCGCAGGCCGGTGGCGAACAGCCGCCTGCGGCCGCTGGCGCGGTCGATCTCCCAGATCGCGGCGCGGCCCTCTTCCGCGGCCATGCCGTTCTCCGCCACGTTGCTGTTGGAGCCGACGGTGGCGTACAGCTTCGTGCCGTCCAGCGAGGCGATCAGCGACTTGGTCCAGTGGTGGTTGAGCGTGCCGCCCGGCAGCTCGGCGAGCCTGCGGCCCGCGGCCTCGATGCGCGTCTGCCCCGTGCGGTAGGGGAACTCCATCACCGCGTCGGTGTTGGCCACGTAGAGGCGGTCGCCCACCAGCGCCATGCCGAAGGGCGAGTTCAGTCCCTGCAGGAACACGGTGCGCATCTCGGCGCGGCCGTCGCCGTCGGCGTCGCGCAGCAGCGTGATGCGGTTGGCGCTGGGCGTGCCGGCGCCGGCGCGGCCCTGCAGCTGCCTCATCACCCAGCCCTTGATGCCCTTGCCGTCCTCGGGCCGCGGCGGCGCGTTGGTCTCGGCCACCAGCACGTCGCCGTTGGGCAGCACCAGCAGCCAGCGCGGATGGTCCAGGCCGGCGGCCAGCGCCGTCACGCGCAGGCCGGGCGCCGGTGTCGGCCCGGTGCCGGCGGGCCAGGGCTCGGCCGGCGCCACGTTCACCGTGGGCAGCAGGCCCGTGCGGGGTTCGCCCAGCGTGGGCTGCGGGCCGACGTCGGCACGGTCCGGCAGCAGGCTGCTCTCGCTGCAGGCACCCAGCAGCAGCAGCGCCGCCGCCAGCAGGGGCTTCATGCGGCGGCCCGGTCCGGCTCGGCCGGCGTGGAGATGCGGCGCAGCGTCTCCTGCACCCCCTCGTCGGGGTTGCGCGCCGCGATGTCGCCCAGCGAGATCATGCCCACCAGGCAGTCGGACTCGTCGAGCACCGGCAGGCGCCGGATCTGCACCGCCGACATCAGCCGCAGCACCTCGGCCGCGGTCTGGTCCTTCGAGCAGCACCGCACGCGGTCGCTCATCACCAGGTCCACCTCGGTGGAGGCCGGGTCCAGCCCGGCCGCGGTGGCGCGCACGGTGATGTCGCGGTCGGTCACGATGCCCAGCAGCTGCTGGCCGCGGCAGACGGGCAGGGCGCCGACGTTGAGCTCGTCCATCAGCTGCGCGGCGCGCTGCACGGTGTCCTGCGGGTCGATCACGACCGGCGCGCGGGTCATCAGTTCGGCGATGGTGTTCATGACGGGTCCTGCGACGACGGGTGGTCAAGGCGTGGCGGCGGCAAGTCGGGTGCCCGCGCCGGCGGCTTCAGCGGCGCCGCGCCGTGCGCCGCGGCGCCGGCGTCGGCACGAGTGCCGCGCGCCGCGCCGCGTCCAGGCCCGGCGTGGCGCGCATGTCGGTGTCGACGAGCCCGGCGTCGATGTCGCGCCGCGCCTGGCGGATCACCGGGTCGTCGCGATGGCCCACCTGCCCGGTGCTCTCGTCGCGCTCGTGCGGCATCGGCAGCGGCTTGCCGCCGGCGGCTGCGACGCCATCGCGGGGCACGGGTCGGGGGGTGCGTGGCATGGGTTCTCCGGAGCGACAGGGGTGGGAACTCATCGTGCCGTGCTGTGGCCGCGCGCCGCGTCGGGCGACGGCGCCGCGTCGTGTAGGACAAGGGCCGGTGTACCGGTGTCGGCCGGCGCCGACACGCCGCCGGCGCATGCGCCGATGGCGGCCCGGTGCGGCGAGGCCGATGCTCGGGTTCATCACCCCACCCGGAGACCCATCATGAAGAACCCGCAAGCAGCCGCACCGCAGCCCCGCGAGCCGGCGCCCCGGCCGCAGCCGGATGCCCAGGACCCCGCGCTGCAGGGCGAAGGCAACTACACGGCGGCGCGCCGCCATCGCGAATCGGCGGAGGCCTTCGTCGAGTCCGGCCGCGTCGAGCCGGCTGCGCGCGACGCCGCGCCGCACGACAGCGCCGAGGCCCGCGAGATGCAGGACGCCGAAGCAGCCGGCCGCTCGCACGCCAGGAAGTGAGATGAAGCGGCGCTGGCGCGTGGCGGCACGGACCGGCGTGGTCGCGCTGGCCGTGCTGGCGCTGGCGCTGGCCTGGGGCGAAGGCGCCGGCTGGCCCTTCCTGCGCGAGCCGCTGCAGAAGGCGGCGGCGCGCGCCACCGGCGTGGCGGTGCGCATGGACGACGGCTTCCGCGTGCACTTCCTCGTCCGGCCGCGGCTGGAGGTGGGGCACCTGCAGGTCGCGCCGGCCCACGCGCTGCCGGTGCCGCACCTGCTCGATGCACGCGGCGTCACCGTCGAATGGCGCTGGCGCGACATCTGGCGCTGGCGCCACGACGACGCGCCGCTGCGCCTGGCGCGCCTGCAGGCCGACACCTTCGATGCGCGGCTGCTGCGCGTGCAGGATGGGCGCGCCAGCTGGCAGCTCGGCCGCGGCGCCCGGCCGCAGGACGCGGCCGCGCAGGAACCGGCCCGCCCGCTTGAAGGCGTGCCGCGTTTCGCGCGGCTGCAGGTGCGCGAGGGCCGCATCCGTGTCGACGACCAGCCGCTGCAGACGCAGCTGGATGCCGAGCTGCGCGGCGCCGAGGGCGAGCAGCTGCCCGACGGCACACGGGCCGGCTACGAAGCGCGCGTCAGCGGACGCTGGAAGGCGCTGCCGATGCAGCTCGACGTGCGCACCGGCGGCACGCTGGCGCAGCTGCAGGCGCCGGAGGCGGACGGCGATGCGCCACTCCTGCCGCTGCGCGTCGAGGGCCGGGCCGGTGCCGCGCAGCTGCTGTTCGACGGCCGCAGCGCACCGCCCGGCGAGCCGCCGCGCTTCGAGGGCCGCATCCACGTCAGCGGGCCTTCGCTGGCCCAGGTGGGCGAGCCCTTCGGCGTGACGCTGCCGCAGACACCGCCGTTCGACCTGCGCGGCACGCTCGGCCTGAGCGGACACGTGTGGCGCCTGCGCGCCGAGCGCGCCGCCATCGGGCGCAGCCTGCTCGATGGCGACTTCAGCTTCGACCGCGACGCCCGGCCGCCGCGCCTGAAGGGCCGGCTCGGCGGCACGCGCCTGCTGCTGGCCGACCTGGCGCCGGCGGTGGGCAAGCCGCCGGACGGCCGCTCCGAGCGCGCCGCCACCGGCAAGGTGCTGCCGCAGCGGCGCTTCGACCTGCCCTCGCTCAGCGCGATGGAGGCCGACCTGCAGGTGGCCATCGGCGAACTCGACTTCGGCAGCGATGCGGTGAGCCCGTTCCGCTCGCTGCGCACGCACCTGCTGCTCAACGACGGCGTGCTGCAGCTCGACGGGCTGCAGGCCGAGGTGGCCGGCGGGCGCTTCGGCGGCCGCACGAGCCTGGACGCGCGCTCGCAGCCCGCGCGCTGGGCGGCCGACGTCACGTTCAGCGACGTCGACCTCGTGGGCTGGCTGCCGGTGCTGCGCACCGGCGCCGGCAGGGCCCGTGCCCCGGCGCGCGGCCAGGCCACGAACGGCACGGTGCAGGCCTACCTGACCGGCACGATGAGTGGTGCCGTGCAGCTGACCGGGCGCGGCCGCTCCACCGCCGAGATCCTGTCCAGCGCCGACGGCCGCGCCCAGCTGACGCTGCGCGACGGCACGCTGTCGCACCTGGCCACCGAGGTGGCGGGGCTCGACCTGGCGCAGGCGCTGGGTGTGCTGGTGGTGCGCGACCGCGCGCTGCCGCTGCGCTGCGCGCGCCTGGACCTGCAGCTGCAGGACGGCGTGGTGCTGCCGCGCCAGGCGGTGCTGGACAACCGCGACAGCACGATCCGCATCGACGGCCGCATCGACCTGCGCGACGAGTCGCTCGCGCTGCGCGCGGTGGCGCGGCCCAAGGACTTCTCGCCGCTGAGCCTGCGCGCGCCCATCGTCGTCGGCGGCACGCTGGCCGCGCCCAGGGCGGGCATCGAGGGCGGCCGCCTCGCCGGCAAGGTGCTGGGCGCGATGGCGCTGGGTGCGGCCGTGGCGCCGCTGGCGGCGCTGCTGCCGCTGGTGGACCCGGGCCAGCGCGAGACCGGCGACCCCTGCGCGCCGGCGGCGCCGGCGCCGGCGCCGGCACGTTAGGAGTCTGGGCGGCGTCGGCATCGTCCGACAAGACGACGCGCCGGCCGCCGATGCCGCGGCGCCGGCAGGCCGGCCACGATGGCCCCCATCCCGTCCGTGCGTGCCCGAGGAGCGCCATGAACAACGCCGAATATCTCCGTGCCAACCAGCCGCTGCTGTTGTGGGCCCTGGTCGTGATGCTGGCCCTGCTGTCGTGCTTCGTGCACGTGCTCACGGCGCACGTCGAGCGCGGTGCGCAGTGGCGGGCGAGCTTCGGCGCCGTGCCGCCGGCGCCGCGCGTGGCGGTCGACCGGCATGAGCGTCCGCGCCAGCCGGTGGTGACGCGCACGGCGCAGCGCTAGTCCCCGCGACCGGCAAGTGCACGCGCAGGGCGGCGCCTGCCGTTCCATGACCTTCGCGGCGAGTGGGATATGTCGTCGGTGCGCGGGCCAAGCCCAGAATGGGTCGCAGGAGCCGGACCCCGTCCGGGCCGGGCCTACGTGCAGCCGCCGAGCATCCAGCCACCACGCCGACGCTTCTGCCTCCAGTGCCTGATCGGGTGCCTGGCGGTGGCGGGCGCCGGTGCGCGCGCAGCGGACCACCGGGCCGGCGAGGCGCGCGTGAAGGCCGAGTACCTGCACCGGTTTCTCGGCTTCGTCCGGTGGCCTGCCGGTGCGCACGCCGGGCCCCAGGCGCCGCACGTCGTGGCGGTGATGGGAGCCGACGACGTGCTGGACGAACTGCTGCGCCTGTCTGCGGCGCGCGGCCCGGTGTCGCCCGGCCGGCGGCCGGTGGTGGTGCGCCGCGTGGCCGCCGGCGATCCCCTGCAGGGCGTGCACCTGCTGCATGTCGGCCGCGGCGCGCGGCCGGGCCTGCCCGAGGCGCTGCGGGCGTGGCCGCTGCTGGTGGTGACCGATGCCAGCACCGGCCTGCCCGACTGGGCGATGGTCAACTTCGTCACCGTCGAGCAGCGCGTGCGCTTCGAAGCCTCGCCGCAGGCGGCCGAGCGCGCCGGCTTGAAGCTGAGCGCGCGCCTGCTCGCGGTGGCCGTGCGCGTGGTGGCGCCATGACAGGCCGCCCGTGAACCGCCTGGCGGCGCCGGGCCTGTCGATCCGCCACCGCACGATGCGCGTGGTGATGACGACCACGCTGCTGGCGCTGCTGGTCAGTGCCGCCGCGCTGCTGCTGTACGAGCTGCGCAGCTTCCGCGCCACCTGGATGCAGGACGTGGAGACGCAGGCCGACCTGATGGCGCAGGTGAGCGCGCCGGCGCTGAGCTTCGACGACGCGCGCGTGGCGCGCGAGAACCTGGCGCTGCTGCGCCTGCGCCCGCAGATCGAGGCGGCCGCGATCTACGACGCCCGCGGCCGCCGCTTCGCCAGCTACGCGGCGCCCGGCCGGGCCGAGCTGCCCGAGCGCCTGGACGACGCCGGCGACGCGCAGCAACCCGGCGGCGAGCGGCTCGAGCTGCGCCAGCCCATCGTGCAGCAGGGCGAGGTGCTGGGCACGATGGTCGTGCGCGCGCCCTACGAAGTGCTGCCGCGCCTGCTGGACTACCTGATGATCCTCGGCACCGTCACCCTGGCCAGCCTGGGCCTGTCGGCGCTGGTGGCGAGCCGGCTGCAACGCACCATCACCGATCCCATCGTCGCCGTCTCGAGCGTCGCGCGCGAGGTGGTGCAGCGTCGCAACTACGCGCTGCGCGCGCCCAAGACGCACCAGGACGAGGTCGGCACGCTGGTCGATGCGTTCAACGACATGCTGCGCGAGCTGGGCGGCCAGGCGCAGGCGCTGCAGCTGGCCGACCGGCGCAAGGACGAGTTCCTGGCGACGCTGGCGCACGAGCTGCGCAACCCGCTGGCTCCGGTGAACACGGCGCTGGCCATCCTGGCGCGCGGCGAGGCCGACCGCGCCACGCAGGGGCGCCTGGTGGGCGTGATGCAGCGCCAGGTGCAGCAGCTGGTGCGGCTGATCGACGACCTGATGGAAGTCTCGCGCATCTCCACCGGGCGGCTGGCGCTGCGCATCGAGCGGCTCGACCTGGTGGCCGTGGTGCGCACGGCGGTGGAGAGCGTCACGCAGCTGCTGCTGGAGCGGCGCCACCGCCTGCTGGTGCAGTGGCCGGCGCCGGTGTGGATCGACGGCGACCGCACGCGGCTGGCCCAGGTGTTCGCGAACCTGCTGGGCAACGCCGCCAAGTACACCGACCCCGGCGGCGTGATCGAGCTGCGCTTCGAGCTGCAGCCCGGCGTGGTGCGGGTGAGCGTGGCCGACAATGGCATCGGCATAGCCCCCGAGATGCAGACCGCCGTGTTCGAGATGTTCGTCCAGGTCGACCAGTCGCTGGCGCGCGGCCGCGCCGGGCTGGGCGTGGGCCTGCCGCTGGCGCGCCAGCTGACGTCGCTGCAGGGCGGCGTGCTGTCGTTGCGCAGCGCCGGGCTCGGCCAGGGCAGCACCTTCACCGTGCAGCTGCCGCGCCAGGAGGCGCCGCCGCCGGCGGCGCCGGCCGCGTCACCGCCCGTGGCCGCGGCTCCGCGGGCGCTGTCGGTGCTGCTGGCCGACGACAACCGCGACTTCACCGACAGCCTCGCGCTCGCGCTGGAGGCGGCGGGGCACCGCGTGCGCGTGGCCTACGACGGCCGCAGCGCGCTCGACACGGCCCGCGCCGGGCCGCTGGACGCCGGCCTGTTCGACATCGGCATGCCCGGGCTCGACGGCTACCAGCTCGCCGCCGAGGTGCGCGCGCATGCCGGGTCCGGCTGCCTGCTGGTGGCCATCACCGGCTGGGGCCAGCAGGCCGACCAGGACCGCGCGCACGCCGCCGGCTTCGACACCCACCTGGTCAAGCCGGTGGACGTGGATGCGCTGCTGCAGTTGCTGGCCACGCACGCCGCGCGGCGCGCGCCATGAGGATCCGCCCGCAGCTGATCGCGATGATGGCCGCCGTGCTGGCGCCGGTGGTGCTGCTGGCGGCCGCGTTCGCCGTGATGCTGGCCGACGTGCAGCGCGACCTGCAGACGCAGCGCATCCTGGAGCGCGTGCGCGCGCTGCGCCTGGTGCTGGACACCGACGTCGACGCCACGATCCGCGCGCTGCGCAGCCAGGCCGAGCGGCCCGAGCTGATCGCCGCCGGCGCGCCGCCCGCCGACGCCGCGGCGCTGCGTCAGGCCCTGCAGCGCCAGCTCAGCCACCAGCTGCGCTGGAGCGCGCTGCTGGTGGTGGAGCCCGACGGGCGCGAGAGCGTGCGCCTGGACCGCAGCGCCGCCAGCCCGGTGCCGGCGCTGGACGAGCGCACGCTGCGGCAGACGCTGCAGGGCGGCGTGCCGGCGGGCTCGGGGCTCGTCGGCGGCGCCGGGCAGGTGCCCGTCAGCTTCGTGGTGGTGCCGGTGCTGCACGAGGGGCAGGTGCGGCGCGTGCTGGCCGCCGCCATCCCGCACGGCGAGTGGCTGGCGCTGCTGAGCGACTACCCCGTCGACCACGGTGCCACGCTGAGCCTCGTCGACCAGGACGGCATGGTCATCGCGCGCACGCTGAACCCGGGGCGCTGGCTCGGCAGCCGCGCCTCCGACGAGTTCCTGCGCCACACCGGCGCCGCCAGCGAAGGCGCCTTCGCGTCGATCGGCCTGGAAGGCCAGCGCTTCCACACCGCGTTCAGCCACCTGGAGCGCCTGCCGTGGACGCTGGCCACCGGCGTGCCGGCCGAGCGCGGCGAGGCCCCGCTGCGCAGGCAGATGGCGCTGCTGGCCGGCGGCGTGCTGCTGGCGATGGCGATCGCCGCGGTGGTGGTGGCGGTGCTGCGCCGGCGCATCCTGGCCGCCCTGCACGGGCTGGGCGACGTGAGCCGGTTGCGCGACCCCGCCACCGACGGCGCCGCCGCGGCCCTGCCCATCGGCGAAGCGGACCAGCTGCGCGCCCAGCTGCGCGACACGCTGCGCAGCGAGACCGCCGCACGCGCCGAGGCCGAGACCGCGCGTGCCCAGGCCGACAGCGCCAACCGCAGCAAGGACGACTTCCTCGCGATGATGGCGCACGAGCTGCGCAACCCGATCAGCGCGATGTCCACGGCCGTGGCGCTGCTCGAGGCCACGCACGCCACGCCCGAGACCGACCGCCACGCGCGCGAGGTGCTGCGGCGCCAGGTGCAGAAGATGACCCGCATGGTCGACGACCTGATCGACGGGGCGCGGGTGGCGCGCGGCGCGGTGGTGCTGCACCCGGCGCCGCTGGACCTGGCGCGGCTGGTCGAAGAGACGCTGGACGGCTTCGAGGCCGGCGGCCGCCTGCGCCACCTGCGCATCGAGCGCGAGCTGCAGCCGGGGCTGGTGGTCAACGGCGACGCGCTGCGGCTCGAACAGGTGGTGGGCAACCTGGTCGACAACGCCGCCAAGTTCACGCGCGACGAGGGCCGGCTGCAGGTGACGCTGCGGGCCGCGGACGGGCAGGCCGAGCTGGTGCTGGCCGACAACGGCATCGGCATGGACGGCGGCCTGCTGCGGCGCCTGTTCGAGCCCTACACCCAGGCCGACCCGGGCATCGACCGCGCGCGCGGCGGCCTGGGGCTGGGCCTGCACGTGGTGCGCCGCCTGGTCGAGCTGCACGGCGGCAGCGTGCAGGCGCACAGCGAAGGCCCGGGGCGCGGCGCGCGCTTCACGGTGCGGCTGCCGCTGGCGCAACCCGAGCCCACCGCGGCGCCGCAGCGCCAGAGCGGCGGGCTGCCGCCGCTGCGCGTGGCGCTGGTCGAGGACAACCCCGACGGCCGCGAGGCCGTGGCGCAGCTGCTGCAGATGGCCGGGCACGAGGTGCAGGTGGCCGCCGACGGCGAGGCGGGCCTGGCGCTGCTGCAGCGCGAGGCCTTCGACGTCGCCCTCGTCGACCTGGGGCTGCCGCTGCTCGACGGCCTGCGCCTCGCGCAGCGCCTGCGCGAGGCCGGTGGCGCGCGCCCGGGCGTGCTGCTGACGCTCACCGCCTACGGCGACGCCCTCACGCAGGCCGACGCGGCGCAGGCCGGCTTCGAGGGCTTCCTGCAGAAGCCCTTCGACCTGCGCGAGTTCGAGCTCACGGTGCTGGAGGCGCGCGCCCGTCGCACGCAGGCCGCCTAGGGTCGGAGGCCACGATGCGCTGCGCCAGGTGCCACAGCGCCAGGCGGTGCGCCGCCGCCAGCGCGTCCACCGAGTCGCCTGCCGGCGCGACGTTCAGATCGGCTTCGCCCAGGCAGGGCAGGCCCGCCGCCGCGCCGGCGGGCTCGAACCACCAGCGCGCCTGCAGGCGCAGGCGACGGCGCGCGGCATCGACGTGCAGCACCATCACCTCGACCGTCAGGCGCTCGGCCGCGGCCACGCCCGGCGGCGCCGGCGCCAGCCAGACGCGACCGCTGCCGCGCAGCGTCGCCAGGTCCTGCAGCAGCAGGCGCGGAATGCCGTCGCGCAGCGGTTCGGCCCAGCGGTGGCCGGTGAGCGGCTGCAGGCCGGCAGCGCCGTTCTCGACCACCAGCGTGTCGCGCTCCAGCGCGCCGGGCAGGCGCACGCGCGGCGAGAGCGCCCACACCGTGTCGCCGGCCGCCGCCCCGACGGCGGCGGCCGGCGACGGCACGTCCCCGCGCAGCGCGTACCAGTGCGGGGGCACGGGCGGGCGCGCGCAGGCGGCGAGCAGCAGCAGGGCGGCGACGGCGAAGGGGAAGGGTCGGGCGGGCTTCATTCGGACACCTTGCGGCCGCGCAGCAGCGCGTCGGGTTGCTGCTCCAGCGCCTCGGCCAGGTCGCGCAGTGCACGCGCGGCGCGCGAAAGGTCGGCCAGCGCGCGTTCGCTGCCGCGCATCAGCGCGGAGTCGCCGGCCGTGGCCTGGCGCAGCGACGCGGCACTGCGCGCCACCTCGTCGGCGGCGCGCTGCACGTTGCGCACCAGCGGCGCGTCGGGCGCCAGCAGCGCGCTCACCTGCTGCGCGCTGCCGCCCACGTCCTGCGCCGCATGGCCCACGCGGTCCAGCGCGGCGCGCGTGCTGGCGAGCGTGCGCTGCAGCTCGTCGGCCAGCGGCTCCACGCGCTGGTCGAGCCGCCCCGAGACGCGCTTCACGTTGGCGGTGATCTGCGCCAGGTCGGCCAGCGCCTGCTTCAGCTCGGGGCCGGCCACCACCGCGCGCGCGGACGCCGCGATCGCCGACAGGTCCTCGGCCAGGCGGCGGAAGTCCATGCCGTCGAGCTGGGACCGCAGCGCCTGGATCGCGGTGGGCGTGGTCGGGATCTCCACCGCGCCGCGGTAGCTGCCGCGGGTGCTGCCCGGGCGCTGCGGGCGCAGGTCGAGGTCGACGTAGAGCAGGCCGGTGAGCAGGCTCTGCATCTGCAGCTGCGCGCTAAGGCCGCGCTGCACCAGCGCCGGCAGCGCCAGGGCGGCGTCGCGCTCGGCGTGGCGACCGTCGAGGCTGCGCACCGCGTCGGCGTCGAGCTCGGCCACCACGGGGATCGAGAAGCTGTCGCGGGTGGCGTCGTAGTGCACCTCGATCGAGGCCACGCTGCCCACGCGCACGCCGCGGAAGACGACCGGCGCGCCTTCCTGCAGGCCGTAGACCGAGCCGGTGAAGTGCATCACCGCGCGGCCCTTCTTCTCGAACAGCCGGTTGCCGGCCACCGCGATGACCGCCAGCGCCACCAGCGCCAGGCCGGCCACCACGAAGGCGCCGATCAGCACCGGGCTGGCCCTGCGCTTCATGCCGGTTCGCCGGCGGGCTGCCGGCGCGCCGCCGCGTCACGCGCCAGGAAGCGCCGCACGCCGTCGGGGCCGTGCTCGCGCAGCTGGCGCGGCGGACCCAGGGCGGTCATCGTCCGGGCCTCGGCGTCCAGGAACAGCACGCGGTCGGCCACCGTGGCGATGCTCTCCAGCTCGTGGCTCACCATCACCACCGTCGTGCCGAGGTCGTCGCGCAGGTGCAGCAGCAGCTCGTCCAGGTGCGCCGACGTGAGCGGGTCCAGCCCCGCGGAGGGCTCGTCCAGGAACAGCAGCGCGGGGTCCAGCGCCAGCGCCCGCGCGATCGCCGCGCGCTTGCGCATGCCGCCCGAGAGCGCCGCCGGCTCGCGCTCGAAGCTGTCGCCGAGGCCCACCAGCGCCAGGCGGAAGCGCGCCTCCTGCTCGCGCGCGCTCGGGCCGAGCGTCGTGAACATCTCGAGCGGCAGCATCACGTTCTCGCCCACGGTCATGCTGCTCCACAGCGCGCCGCCCTGGAAGGCCACGCCGAAGCGCCGCCGCAGCCGCGCCTGCGTGGCCTCGTCGGCGGCGTAGAGGTCCTGCCCGCCGTGGAACACGCGGCCGCGCGCGGGCCGCTGCAGGCCCACCAGGTGGCGCAGCAGCGTGCTCTTGCCGCAGCCGCTGCCGCCCACGATCACGAAGGCCTCGCCGGCGCGGATCTCGAAATCGAGGTCGCGCTGGATGACCCGGTCGCCGTAGGCCATCGTGAGGTTCTCGGCGCGCACCAGCGCGGCGTCGGCGGCGGCCTGCGTCATCGCGTCACAGGTCCAGGCGCTGGAAGATCACCGTCAGCGTGGACGCGGCCACCACCATCCAGACGATGGCCTGCACCACCGCGCGCGTCGTGGCCTGGCCCACGGCCTGCGCGCTGCGGCCCGCGGCCAGGCCCTGGCGGCAGCCGGCCAGCGCCACCAGCAGCGCGTAGACGGTGCCCTTGAGCAGCCCGACGCCCACGTGCGGCAGCGTCAGCGCGAGCAGGCTCTTGTGCACGTACTCGAGCGGCGACACGTCGTACAGCAGCACCGCCACCAGCCAGCCCACGCCCATGCCCACCACGGCGGCGAAGGCGGTGAGCAGCGGGCCCACGATCACCAGCGCCAGCACGCGCGGCAGCACCAGGTGGTCCACCGGGTCGAGACCCAGCGACTCGAGTGCGTCGATCTCCTCGTTGGCGCGCATGCTGCCGAGCTGCGCCGCGAAGGCCGCGCCCACACGCCCGGCCAGCACGATGCCCACCAGCAGCGCCGCGATCTCGCGCACCACGCCCACCGTCACGAGATCGGCCACGAAGCTCTGCGCGCCGAAGCGCTCCAGCTGCGCCGCGCCCATGTAGGCGACGATCAGCCCCACCAGGAAGCTCACCAGCGCGACGATCGGCAGGCTGCGCGGGCCGGTCTGTTCCAGCTGCCAGGCCAGGTCGGACGCGCGCATCGCGCTGCGCCCGCGCAGCAGGCGGCCGAATGACAGCAGGGTGCGGCCGACGAACTCCAGCGTGTTGCGCAGGTCGCCGCCGCGGCCGCGCACGCTGCGGCCGATGCGGGCCAGCCAGGCCGCGATGCCGGGCCGGCGCGGCGCGGTGGCCGGCGTGGCCGCGGCAGGCGCGGCGGCGTCCGGCGCCGCCTGGGCCAGGGCCAGGATCTGCCGCAGGCCGTCGGGCAGTCCGCTCAGGTCGAGCGTTGGCGGCTGCGCTGCCAGCGCGTGCAGCCGCGTCCACAGGGCCGCGGCCAGGCGCACGTCCCAGTCGGCCAGGCGGGTGGCGTCGATGCGCAGTTGCCCGCCGCGCAGCCCGGGCGGCGGCGCCGGCAGCGTGGCCGCGGCCGCGCCCTGCCAGCGACCGGCCAGCGCCAGCACCCAGGCCTGGCCGTCGCCGCGCCAGTGCGCGCTGGGCGCATCGCTGGTGTCCACCGGCGCTCAGGTCATGCCCTCGAAGTGCCGCTGCAGGCGGCGCAGCTCGTCGGCCGCCAGCTCGCGCCGCGGGTCGTACGGCGGGCTGCTCTCCACGGCCTGGCGCGTGACGCGGAACGTGGCGCGGTGGCCGCTCCAGTCGACGCGGTCCACCCAGCCGGGCGGCACCAGCACCAGGCGGTCGGGCAGCCAGTTGTGCGTGTCGACCACCAGCGCCACGATCTGCCAGGAGCGCGGGTCGAACAGGAAGTCGTGCACGTGCCCGATGTCGCCGTCGCGCGCGGCCACGTCGTAGCCGGTCACCTCGCGGCTGCTGCGCAGGTGCGGGTCGCCGCGTTCGGCAAGCGCCTGCTCGCGCCGCGCCGCGCCGTCCAGCCCGTCGGGCAGCGGCACCGTGAGCGGGCCCACGGCGCCGGCCAGCGGCAGGTCCAGCATGCCCCACAGGCCGCTGCCGCCCCAGTAGTAGGGGTAGCCGTAGTAGTCGTAGGCCTGGGCTTCGTACTGGCGCGAGACGGGACGGTCGGTGTCGGTGCCCGGGGCGTCCTGCACCTGCTGGCGCGTGAGCGCCACGCCCAGGCGCTTCGCGCCGGCGTCGATCCCCTGCACCGCGTGCGGCGAGACCAGCACCTGCCGGCCCGAGAGCCAGCTGCCGGTCTCCACCACCAGGTGCCGGATGACCCAGCGCTCGTCGTCGAAGTAGACCTCGCGCACGGTGCCGATGGCGCCGCCGTCGAGCGTCACGAGCTCGAAGCCGGCCAGGTCGTTCACACGGTTCGGATGGTTCAGCATGGCCAGGCCTGTTCGCAGAGTGCACAGGCCCGAACGCCGGCACGCCGCGTGCCCGACCGGCGCTGTCGGCGCCGGCCTACGGCGTCTGCCGGCACCGGCCGACGCCGGCCGCGCGGCCGCCTGCCTAAGCTGGCGTCAAGCCGGTGCGCGGTGCGCCGGCCTCGAGCAAACAGGAGTTCACGATGAACAGCAACCAGATCAAGGGTGCCGTGAAGGACGCGGCCGGCAAGGTGCAGCGCAAGGTCGGCGAGGTCGCCGGCAGCCCCAGCCAGCAGGTGAAGGGCGTGGCCAAGCAGGTGGAAGGCAAGGCCCAGAAGGCGCTGGGCGACGCCCAGGAAGCCGCCAAGGATGCGCGCGAAGCCGCCGAGGACGCGGCCGAGCGCAACCGCCCGCTGCCCTAGCCGCGCCGGCGTGCCGGCGCCTTCTTCGTCGCGGCGGCCGTGTCGGCCGCCGCACCGGAGCTGCGGCCATGCAGGCTGCGGCGCAGCAGCACGCCGAGGTCGACGACGTTGTCCGGCACCTCGGCCGCTGCCTCGAGCGGCTCCACCACCTCCGTGCGGCCGGCCGCCGCGCGCTTCGCCACCAGGCGCCGGATGGCGCCGGCGAAGCGGTCTGCATAGCGCTCCGGGTGCCAGCGGCCGGTCATCTGGCCGATCAGCCGGCGCGCCATCTCCAGCTCGCCACCCTTCAGCTTTGCGCCCTTGGCACCGTCCGGCGGCAGCTTCAGCCCGTCCCACGGGCGCATCTCGGCAGCCCAGCGCAGCGTGTTCAGTACCAGCCCGGCGCCCACCGGCACCAGCGCGGCCAGGTGCTCCTTGCCATGCATCACCAGGCGCGCGACGCCGGCCACGCCGGACGCCTTCATCGCCTCGCGCAGCAGCGCATAGACCTTCTCGCCGCGGGCGGCGGGCTCGAGGTAGTAGGGCCGGTCCAGCAGCGTGAAAGGCAGCTGGCCGAACGGGACGAAGGCCTCGATCTCGATGGTCTGCGTGGTCTTGGGGTAGGCCGCCCGGATCTCGTCGTCGCCCAGCACCACGTAGCGGCCGCCGTCGACCTTGACGCCGCGCACGATGTGCTCGCGCGCGACCTCGCGGCCGGTGCGCTTGTTCACCCGCCGGTAGCCCACCGGGTCCATGCTGCGGCGGTCCAGCCAGTCGAAGTCGATGCCGCTCTCGGTGGCGGCGGGGTGCAGCGCCACCGGCACGTGCACGAGGCCGAAGCTGATGGCGCCCTTCCATATCGCGCGGGACATGCGCGGCCGCGGCAATCGGCGCGCCCGTGTCGCTCCTACAGCAGGCGCAAGCGGCTTCCTACGCGCCGCGCGCGCGACGCGCCGCAGACTGGCGCCATGGAAGACACCCTCACGCTCCCGCCCGCGCTGTCCGGACAGCGCATCTCGTTCGACGGCCTGTCGGCCTATGTCGCGGGGCATGGCGCGCCGCTGCTGCTGGTGCACAGCATCAACGCGGCGGCCTCGGCGGCGGAGATGCAGCCCCTGTACGAACACCACCGGGCGCGACGCACGGTGTTCGCGCTGGACCTGCCGGGCTTCGGCTTCAGCGACCGCAGCGACCGCGACTACACGCCGCGCCTGATGACCGACGCGCTGCACAGCGCGACGCAGCTGATCCGCCGCATCTGCGGGGCGCAGCCCGTCGACGCGATCGCGCTGTCGCTGGGCTGCGAGTTCCTGGCGCGCGCGGCCTGCGAGGCGCCGTCGCAGTTCGGGCGCCTGGCCTTCATCAGCCCCACCGGGCTGGAGGACCACCGCGACCGCCGCGAGCCCGAGGGCCGCACGCGCGAAATCCCCGGGCTGCACGCGCTGCTGCGCCAGCGCCTGTGGGCCCAGGCGATCTACGACCGGCTGACGCGTCCGCGCACGATCCGCCACTACCTGGAACGCAGCTTCGGCGGCCCGCGCATCGACGACGCCCTGGCGGCCTACGCCGTGGTGACCGCGCGCCAGCCCGGCGCGCGCCATGCACCGCTGCACTTCCTGGCCGGCAAGCTGTTCAGCGCCGACATCCACCGGCTCTACGACGGGCTGGCCCAGCCCGTGTGGCTGAGCCACGGCGACCGCGGCGACTTCTGCGACTTCCGCGCGCTCACGCGGGTGCCGGCCACGCGCCACTGGAAGCGCACGGTCTTCCGCACCGGCGCGCTGCCGCATGTCGAGGCGCCGCGCGAGTTCTGCACCCTGTGCGACGAGTTCCTGCGCGGCACGCCGGCGCCCGATGCACCGCGCGAGCCGTGGCTCGAGCCGATGCACGCCCCGTCCGCGAAGCGGCTGCAGCAGGCCCCGGCCCGGGCATGAGGCTTGCCGCCGCTGCACGGCGGCCGGCTGCGCGGCCGCCGGAGGACGCATGTCGACGACGATGCTCAGCAGCTGGATCGAACCCCGCCTGGCCGCGCTGCCGCGCCGGCTGGCGCTGCAGTGGCCCGGCGGCCGGCTCGGTCCGCGCGTGGCCGACGTCTGCCTGCGCTTCGCGCACGGTCAGGCGCTGGGCTGGCTGGCCCGCGGCGAGATCGGCGCGCTGGCCGAAGCCTACGTGCGCGGCGAGCTGGAGATCGAGGGCGAACTGCACGACGTGATGGAGGTGGCCGCGGTGCTGGCCGGCGACCCGGTGCAGCGCGGCAGCGCGGGCGCCTGGTGGCAGCGCGGCCTGCGCCTGCTGGCTTCGCGCTGGCGCCACCGGCCGGCGCAGGACGCGCTGCAGGTGCGCAGCCACTACGACATCGGCGACGACTTCTACGCGTTGTGGCTGGACCCGGCGCGCCTGTACTCCTGCGCCTACTACGCCGACGACACGATGGACCTGGCGCAGGCGCAGCAGGCCAAGCTGGAGCTGGTGTGCCGCAAGCTGCAGCTCAGGCCGGGCCAGCGTTTCCTGGACATCGGCGCCGGCTGGGGCGCGCTGCTGCTGTGGGCGGCCGAGCACCACGGCGTGAACGGCACCGGCATCACGCTGTCGCGCAACCAGCACGCGCACGTGAACCGGCTGATCGACGAACGCGGGCTGCGCGGCCGCGTCCAGATGCGCCTGGCCGACTACCGGCAGCTTTCGCCCGAGCGCGACGGCGGCTTCGACCGCATCGCCTCGGTCGGCATGTTCGAGCACGTGGGCGAATCGCGGCTCGACGGCTACTTCGAACACCTGATGCACCTGCTGCGCCCGGGCGGTCTGCTGCTGAACCACGGCATCGCGGCCGGCGGCCTGGCCAACCGGCAGCTGGGCGCCGGCATCGGCGACTTCATCGAGGCCCACATCTTCCCCGGCGGCGAGCTGGTGCACGTGTCGCGCGCCGTGCAGGCGCTGGCGCGCAGCGGCCTGGAGCTGCTGGACGCCGAGAACCTGCGCCCGCACTACGCGCGCACGCTGTGGGCGTGGTCGGCCGGGCTGGAAGGCCGGCTGGCGCAGGCACGCGCGCTCACGTCCGAGGCCACGGTGCGCGCCTATCGGCTGTACCTGGCCGGCTCGGCGATGTGCTTCGAGCGGGGCTGGCTCGGGCTGTACCAGCTGCTCGCGGCGCGCCCCGACGGCGACGTGGACGCCGGCGCGATGCGCGGCGCGCAGAGCGACTACCCGTTCCGCCGCGGGCACATGCTGGTGCCGGGCTGAGGCCGCCGGGTCACAGCAGCGGCTCGATCAGCCGCGCGAAGCCCTCCATCACCCGCTGCACGAGGCCGCGCTTGGGCCACGCGGCCGCGTCGATCGCCTGGCTGGCCTGCACGTCGCGCTGGAACAGCGCCTCCATCGCCTGGCCGAAGTCGTCGCCCAGCACGATCACGTCGATCTCGTGGTTGACGAGGATGCTGCGCCAGTCGAGGTTGCTGGAGCCCACCGACGAGAACACGCCGTCGATCACCGCCGTCTTCGCGTGCATCACGGTGCCCTGCAGCTCGTGGATGCGCACGCCCGCCTCGAGCAGCTGCGCGTAGTGCGAGCGCGCCGCGGCCATCACCAGCTTCACGTCGCTCTTGCCGGGCAGCACCAGCTGCACGTCGACACCGCGCGCGGCGGCGTCGCACAGCGCCTGCACCAGGTCCTTGCCGGGCGCGAAGTAGGCCATCGTCAGGTGCACGCTCCGGGTCGACGCGTCGACCGCCTTCATCAGCGCCTGGTAGGTCGGGTTCACGCCGGCACGCGGGTCGCCGGCCACCAGCTTCACCACGCGCGTGCCGGCGGTGGCCTGGCGCGGCGGCGGCGCCGGCGCCAGCGTGCCGGGGCAGCCCTGGCTGGCCCAGCTCTCGCGGAACACCACCGCCATCGCGTTGACCACGGGGCCGCGCAGTTCCACCTGCGTGTCGCGCCAGCCTTCCTCGCCCGACGCGGCGCGGGCCTTGCCGCCGCTGCCGCCGCCACTGCCGCTGAGGCCGCCGCCCGGGCCGCTGCCGCTGGCGTAGACGTCGCTCAGGTTGATGCCGCCGGTGTAGGCGACGTCGCTGTCCACCGCCAGCATCTTGCGGTGGTTGCGCTGCACCACGTTCCAGTGGCCGGGGCGTTCCAGCGGATTCACCGGGTTGTAGGCGCACACCGCGATGCCGCCGTTGCGCAGCCGGTCGAAGAACGCGCGGTCGGACTCGAGCGAGCCGATGCTGTCGTACAGCACCGCCACGTGCACGCCCTCGGCGGCCTTCTTCAGCAGCAGCTCGGCGAAGCCCTGCGCGATGCCACCGTCCTCGATGATGTAGCTCTCCAGCAGCACGCGCCGCCGTGCGCCGGCGATGGCGGTCTTCATCGCGGCGAAGGTCTCCGGGCCGTCGACCAGCAGCCGCGCGCTGTTGCCGCGGTAGAGCTCGGCCTCGCCGGCCGCCGCCAGCACGCCCAGGTGGCGCTGCACGCGTTCGGCGTGCCCTTCGGCGCGCAGCCGCGCCAGGTCGCCGGCCTGCACCGGCGCGGAGACCGGGCCGCGGCGGTCCTGCAGCGTGATGCGCTCCGCCGCCTGCTGCGGCGGCAGGGGCTTCACCTCGGGGGTCCTGGGCGGCAGGGCCCCGCAGCCGGTGGCGCAGCCGAGGGCGGCGGCGGCCAGGCAGAGGGCCAGCCGCTGTCGCAGCGAACGGCTCATCTCGACACCACGGCAAGGCACGTGCCCGGGCGCGTGAGCCGGAAGGGCGCCGGAGGGCGCACACTCGCTTCGGCGTGCAGGCAGTCCGGCTGTCACCGGCCGGTCATGCCGCGCGCCTAGCGTTGATCGATTCGACAAGCACACGAACGAGGAGCAAGACGATGACACGCAGACTGAGGGGCGCCTTCGCGGCCCTGGCGACACTGGTGATGGCCGCAGGCGCTGCGCCGGCGCTCGCGCACGACGGCAACAACGGCCCCGGCGCCAGCGCCGTGCGCGTGCCGCTGGTGGTGGGCCACCGCGGCGGCGGCAGCGGCTACCTGCCCGAGCACACGCTGGAGGCCTACGCGCTGGGCATCGAGCTCGGCGCCGACTACGTCGAGCCCGACCTGGTGGCCACCAAGGACGGCCACCTGATCGCGCGCCACGAGCCCGACCTGAGCGGCACCACCAACGTCGGCACGCTGCCGCAGTTCGCGTCGCGCCGCCGCACCGTGATGCTCGACGGCGTGCCGGTGACGGGCTGGTTCGCCAGCGACTTCACGCTGGCCGAGATCAAGACGCTGCGCGCCATCCAGCCGCTGCCCGAGCGCGGCACCGCGTGGGACGGCAGGTTCCAGATCCCGACGCTGCCCGAGATCATCGACTTCGTGAAGCGCAAGTCGGCCGAGAAGGGCCGCCAGATCGGCATCTACCCCGAGACCAAGCACCCCACCTACCACCAGAGCATCGGCCTGCCGCTGGAAGACCGGCTGCTCGACGCGCTGCGCCGCGCCGGCTGGAACCACCGCCACGCGCCGGTGTTCATCCAGTCCTTCGAGACCGCGAACCTGCGCTACCTGCGCGGCAGGACCGAGCTGCCGCTGATCCAGCTGGTGGACGCCGACGACGTGGCACCCGACGGCACCATCACCTTCGCGCCGCCGTACCACAAGCCGTATGACTGGGTGGTGTCCGGCCGCCCCGGGCTCTTCAGCGACCTGCTGACGCCCGCCGGCCTGGCCGAGGTGCGCACCTATGCCAACGGCATCGGCCCCTGGAAGCCCTACATCCGCAGCGCGAAGTGCATCGTGATCAACGCCGGTGCCTGCGGCGACGCCAACGGCGACGGCCGCGTCAACGACGCCGACCGCGTGCTGCTGCCGCCCACCGACCTGGTGGCGCGCGCCCACGCCAAGGGCCTGCTGGTGCACCCGTACACCTTCCGCAGCGAGCAGCGGCGGCTGGCGTCCGACTACGCCGGCAACCCTGCCGCCGAGTACCTGATGTTCTTCGAGCTGGGTGTCGACGGCCTGTTCAGCGACTTCGCCGACGACGCGGTGGCCGCGCGCGTGCAGTACCTGCTGAAGGTGGACCCGAACTACCCGCGCTGCCTGGTGCAGGGCCGCGGCTGCGGCGCCTACACCGCCGACTGAGCGGCGCGTCAGGGGGCGACGGTCGCCTGCGCGATCGTCGCCAGCGTCTCGGCCACGCTCTTCGCGGCCGGGCAGCGCGTGGCGGTGTGGCGCTGCACCAGCCATTCGGGATCGTCGTAGCCGAGCCAGACCTGCTGCTGCAGGTCCACCCACACCAGCGCCTTCAGCGGCAGGTCGATGCCCGCGGTCTGCACGCACTCCATCAGCGGCGTGCCCACCTGCGGATTGCCGAACACCAGCAGCTCGGTGGGCCGCAGGTTGCGGCCGGCACGCGCGGCGCCGGCGGCGTGGTCCACCTTCGCGACGACCACCAGGCCGCGTTCGCGCACCTGCGCTTCCAGCCGCTTCATCGTCTCGGCCGCGCTGTGCGGGCTCTTCAGCGCCACCACGCCGTTGTAGGCGCCGATCGGGCTGCCGATGTTGGCGCAGGCGGTGAGCAGCGCGGCAAGAGCCAGCGCGGCGGCGGTTCGGATGGTCATCGTCTCTTCTCCGGAGTGGGCAGGTCGAGTGCGGCTGCGGTGGCGGCCAGTTCGCCGCGCAGCCAGGCGTGCAGGGGGTCGGCCTGCCAGCGCCGGTGCCACAGCATCCACATCGGCATCGGCGGGCAGGGCAGCGGCACCGGCGCGGCAGCCAGGCCGCGCATCAGGTTCACCGCGGTGAGGGCGGGCAGGGTGGCCAGGCGCGTGGTGCCGCGCACGAAAGGCGCCACGCCCGAGAAGTCGGGCACCTGCGCCACCACGCGGCGCTGCACGCCGCGGTCGGCCAGGAAGCGGTCGATGTCCAGGCTGCGACCGTCTTCGTAGCGCACGGCCACGTGCTCGGCGGCTTCGTAGGCCTTGCGCGTGGCGGGCGCGTCGCGCTCGGCGGCGTCGTAGAACACCTGCCAGGTGTCGCTGAAGAGCGGCTGGCACTCGATGTCGTCGGCCTCGGGCCGGCGCGGCGAGACCACCAGGTGCAGCTCGGGGTTTCGCAGCGTGTCGGCACCCGGCACGGCCGAGTGCACGATGCGCAGCGCGATCTTCGGCGCCGCGGCCTGCAGCCGCGCCAGCAGCGGCGGCAGCAGCAGGTCGCGCTGCAAGGGGTTCGCCGCGATCAGCAGCGTGGCTTCGCAGCGCGCGGGCTCGAAGCGCTCGGGCTGCGCGAAGCCGCGCAGCGCGGCCAGCACGCCGTGCGCCTGCTGCGCCAGCGCCTCGGCGCGTGGCGTGGGCGCGATGCCGCGGCCGGCGCGCACCACCAGCGCGTCGCCGGTGAGCTGGCGCAGCCGCTCCAGCCCGTGGCTCACGGCCGACTGGGTGAGCGCCAGCCGCTCGGCGGCGCGCGTCACCGAGCGCTCCTCCACCACGGCCACCAGCAGCTGCAGCAGGCGGCCGTCCAGGTCCAGGGCATCGATTCCGTTCATGGCAGGCATGAGTATCGGTGCGTTGATGGGGTCGGGCGCCGCCCACACACTGCGGCGCAACGCAAGGAGACCGCCCATGCACCCCCGCCAGGTCCACGACGACATCCCCGGCACGCCGCTGTTCGACGGCCGTGCCGCGCGCCGCGGCTACGCGCTCAACAAGATGTGCTACTCGTTCAACGACGCCGCCAACCGCGAGGCCTTCCGCGCCGACCCGGAGGCCTATTGCGCGCGCTTCGGCCTCACGGCCGAGCAGCGCGAGGCGGTGAAGTCCGGGCAGGTGCTGCAGATGCTGGCCGCGGGCGGCAACGCCTACTACCTGGCCAAGCTGGCCGGCATCTTCGGGCTGGACATGCAGGACATCGGCGCGCAGCAGACCGGCGTGACCAAGGACCAGTTCAAGGCGCGCCTCGCCGCCGCCGGCCGCTGAAGGGAGCACGCACCATGGCCCGCATCATCGGCAACGTCTTCACCTCGCACGTGCCCGCCATCGGCGGCGCCATCGCCAAGGGGCGCACGCAGGACGCCTACTGGAAGCCCTTCTTCGACGGCTTCCCGCCGCTGCGCCACTGGCTGAAGGAGACACGACCCGACATCGTGGTCGTCGCCTACAACGACCACGGCCTGAACTTCTTCCTCGACAAGATGCCCACCTTCGCGGTGGGCGCCGCCGAGAGCTACCGCAACGCCGACGAAGGCTGGGGCATCCCGCAGACGAAGCCCTTCGCGGGCGACGTCGATCTCTCGTGGCACCTGATCGAGCAGCTGGTGGCCGACGAGTTCGACATCACCACCTGCCAGGAGATGCTGGTGGACCACGCGCTGACGCTGCCCATGGCGCTGCTGTGGCCCGAGCAGGACTGGCCGGTGAAGATCGTGCCGGTGTGCATCAACACCGTGCTGTTCCCGCTGCCCACCGCGGCCCGCTGCTTCAGGTTCGGCCAGGCCATCGGCCGCGCCATCGAGAACTTCCCCGGCGACCAGAAGGTGCTGGTGATGGGCACCGGCGGGCTGTCGCACCAGCTGGAAGGCGAGCGCGCCGGCCACATCAACAAGCCCTTCGACACCGCCTTCATGGACAGCCTGACGCGCGACCCGGCCTGGGCCACGCGGCAGAGCATCAACGAGCTGGTGAAGGCCGGCGGCACGCAGGGCATCGAGCTGCTGAACTGGCTGGTGGCGCGCGGCGCCACCGAGGCCACCGGTCGCGCGGTGCGCGAGCTGCACCGCACGTACCACGTGCCGATCTCGAACACGGCGGGCGCGGTGATGCTGCTGGAGAGCACCTGATCGCCCGTCGGCGATCACGGCTCAGTCCGGCAACCAGTAGAACGCCCGCGTGATGCCGGTGAAGTGCACGAACTGCCCGCTGCCCGGGAAGCGCGGGTCCAGCGCCGTGCTGGCGCCGAACACCAGGTAGGCGCCGTCGCGCGAGAGCGCGGGCGCGAAGCCCACCGAGCCGGCGCTGGTGTGCTTGCTGGCGCTGCGCGTCTCGCCGGTGACGCGGTTGTGCAGGAACACGTTGCCGATGCCGGTGGTGGTGGTGGTGGCCGCGCCCAGGTTGCCGGCGGTGCTGGTGAAGGCCACCCAGACACCGTCGCGCGACAGGCCGATGCGGTCGCCCTGGGCGATGGGTGCGTCGGCATCGGCCTGCGCGCCGCTGGTGGCCACGCTGGCGCGGTGCACGGCGCCGCTTTGCGTGTCGACGACGAACACGTCCTGCGTGCCGTTGGTGTCGCCCGGCACCACGTTGCTGGCCGTGGTGGCATAGGCCACCCAGCGGCCGTCGCCCGAGATCGTGGGCATCACCACGCGGCTGCTGCTTTCGCTGCCCTGGTTGCGCTCGCCGCCCGCGGCGGTGAGGCTCACGCGCTGCATGCTGCCCGCGGACACGTCGGCCACGAAGATGTCCCACAGGCCGTTGCCGTCGCCCGCGACCAGGTCGCTGGCGAAAGACCAGAACGCGATGCGGTTGCCGTCCTCCGAGATCGACGGCACCAGCCCGCCCGTGGCCTGGCCCGACAGGTTGCGGCTGATCGCGGCCAGCGCGCCGGTGCTGCGGTCGCGCCGCACGACGACGGTGGTGTTGTCGCTGCCGGCGACGTTGCTGCCGAGGTTGCTCCGGATCGTCTCGAAGGCCACCACGCGCCCGTCGCCCGACACCGTGGGCTTGCCGCTGGGCGAGGTGAACTCCACGCCGCCGGCACCCACGCTCACGCGGCTGAGGGTCTGGTCGAGCAGCGAGTAGGCGAACACGTCCTGCACGCCGTTGCTGTCGCCGCTCACGAGGTTGCTGGCGCTGGACTCGAAGACGACGGTGAGGCCGTCGGCCGAGATCGCCGGGTTGTCGCTGGCGCCGTTGCCTTCCGCGCCGCCCACCGCGCTGACGAGGAACAACTCGCCGGTGAAGCGGTCGCGCAGAAAGACCTGCCGGCGCGCGCCGCTGGCGCCGGCGATGGCCGCGCTGGACACGAAGGCCACGAAGCGGCCTTCGCCATAGGCGGTGCTGCCGTTGCCGATGGGGACGTTGGCGCCGCCGATCACCGGTGCCGTGGTCTCGAAGAAGGTGAGCTGCTGGCGGTCGTCGGTGCTGCGGGTGATGCGGTCGAAGACGGTCTCGCAGCCCACGCGCAGTGCGTCGGCGCCGATGGGCGTGGTGCCGGTGGCGCCCTTGAAGACGCGGCAGTCGAGGTTGGGGCCGCTGCTGCGCAGCGTCACGTTGTAGCTGCTGCCGTCGGGCACCGGCGTGGCGAAGCTGAAGGTCTTGCTGTCGTAGGCAAAGGTGGTGGGCACCGACACCTGCAGGTCGTCGCCACCGTTGTTCTGCAGCGTGGCCTGCGCGCCGGCAGGGCCGTAGAAGCGCACGCCGAGCGGCCGTGAGGCGGGCGGGGTGCCGCAGTCGGCCGTGACGCTGACGTTGGCCGTGAGCGTGCCGCTGCGGTTGGGCGACAGCGTGCAGCTGCGCGGCCCGGAGACCTGGGTGGTGGTGTAGCTGCTGCCGGACGCCAGCGCGGTGCCGAAGGCCACCGCGGTGCCGCTGGCCGTCACGGTGGCCTGCTGGCCGCCGAGACCGAACACGAAACTCTCGCCCGCGGCCATCGCCGTGCTGACGGGTGACGCTGACCGTGTAGGTGACGGCGGGCGCGGGGCTGGTGCCGGTGGTGTCGCTGTCACTGCCGCCACAGGCGGCCAGGGCCAGCGTGGCGGCAGCCACGACCGCGACGTTCGGACGCTGCATGTCTTCCTTCGGTTGCGCTCGGGTGCCGAGCGCCGCGGTTGTATCGACGCAGGTGTTAGCGGGGCGTTATCGGCGGCGCAGCGCGCCCGAGGCCTCAGCGCACCGGGATCGGCGTGCCCCGGTCCACCGGCACGGCCGTCACGCTGTTCTGCGGCGAGCCTTCGATCAGCGCAGGCCCGTTTCGGTGCGCGCGGCTTCACGATGAACCCAGGACAGGAAGGCCTCGACGGGCGGCCGCTTCGCGTGCCTGGCCGGGTAGACCACGAAGTGCGCCTTGACCCGCACGGCCTTGTCCAGACCGAACACCGGCTTGAGCCTCCCGCTGGCCAGATGCTGCCCGGCGTTGACCGCGCTTTCGAGCGCGACGCCCAGCCCTTGCGTCGCGGCGTCGAGCGACATCTGCGCGCGATCGAAACGCAGCGCGAAGCGTTCAGGCGCCCGCCTTTCGGCGAACTCGCGCAGCCAGTCGGCCCACTGGACCACGCTGACGTTGCTCTGGATGAGCGGCACGTCGAAGAGCTGGTCGATCCGCTTGAGCCGGTGCTCCCGGATGAACGATGGGCTCGCCAGCGGCACGATGCGTTCCTCGAACAAGGGCTCCACGACCAGGTCGTCCCACTGCGGGACGCCGTAGCGGATGTCCAGGTCCGCCTGCCCGAGCGCGAAGTCGCTGGGCGTGTGCGCGGCGGACAGGTTCAGCGCGATCTCGGGGTGCGCCTGCGAGAACCCTCGCAGCCGCGGCATCAGCCAGAGGCTCGCGATACTGGGCGCGGAGTGCACATACAGGCTGTTGCTCACGCCCTTGCGGATGTCCTCGGTGGCGGCCGAGATGGCGGACAGCGCACCCGCGACGCGTTCGAGGTACTGCTCCCCGGCGCCACTGATGCGCACGCTGTGTGCGCTGCGCTCGAAGAGCCGCACGCCCAGGTCGGCTTCCAGGCGCGCGATCTGGTGGCTCACCGCCGAAGCCGTCAGGTGAAGTTCGGTGGCTGCAAACGCGAAGCTGCGCCGCCGTGCGACCGCCTCGAACGCGAGCAGGTTGGCAACCGGTGGGAGCGAGGACATAGGGTTCCCCCTGTCGTTGCATGAAGAACCGTCACTTTAGCCTGAAGATTCATCGCTTGTCTTCAGCTCGTGCGGCGCCGAACATGGCAGCCATCAAAGGAGACAGGGCCCGGCCGCGCAGCCGGGTCCCGCGATGAACCATCGGGCTCGTCGTCTTCTCCTGAGAGGGACTTCTCAACTCTTGACGGAGATCGACGACATGCTGCTGGAAGACAAGGTTGCCGTGATTACCGGCGGCGCCGGCCTCAACGGGCTGGGTTTCGCGACGGCACGCCGGATGGCGGCGCAAGGTGCCAAGGTGGTGATCCTCGACCTGGCACGCGCCGAGCCGGCCCAGGCCGCGGCCCGGCTCGGCACCGGGCACCTCGGCCTGGTTGCCGACGTCACCGACAAGGCCGCCTGCGAAGCCGCCGCGGCGGAAGTGGTGAAGGCCTTCGGCCGCATCGACATCCTGGTCAACAACGCCGGCATCACGCAGCCGGTGAAGACGCTGGACATCACCGGCGCCGACTACGACCGCATCCTGGACGTCAGCCTGCGCGGCACCCTGTACATGTCGCAGGCCGCCCTTCCGGCGATGCGCCGGCAGCAGGCGGGCTCGATCGTCTGCATCTCGTCGGTCTCGGCCCAGCGCGGCGGCGGCATCTTCGGCGGACCGCACTACTCGGCCGCGAAGGCCGGCGTGCTGGGCCTGGCCCGTGCGATGGCGCGCGAGTTCGGCGCCGAGGGCATCCGCGTCAACAGCATCACCCCGGGCCTGATCGAAACCGACATCACCCAGGGCAAGCTGAGCCCGGAGAAGAAGGCCGAGATCAACACCACGATCCCGCTGAACCGGCTGGGCCGGGCCGACGACGTGGCCGGTGCCTGCGTCTTCCTTGCCAGCGACCTGTCCGCCTACTGCACCGGCATCACGCTCGACGTGAACGGCGGCATGTTGATCCACTGAGCTTCCAGTTCCCAACACGACAACCGGAGACAAGAATGCAACGTCACACCTTCGTCCGCACGCTGCTCGCCGCCGCCGCCGCCGCGCTGCTTCCGATGGCCGCGCAGGCCCAGACGATCAAGCTCACGCTGGGCCACGGTGCCGCGGTCGGCAACCCTCGCCACGAGGCCTCGGTCAAGTTCGCCGAGGTGCTCAAGGCCAGGACCGGCGGGCGCATCGAGGTCCAGGTCGCGCCCTCGGCGCAGCTCGGCGACGACGCCGCCATGGTGACTGCCCTGCGCACCGGCGCGCTCGACCTCAGCGCGAACTCGCAGGGCGCGGTCGCCAACGCGGTGCAGGAATATGCGGCCTTCGGCATGCCGTTCGCGTTCTCCAGCCCGGCCGCGGCGTTCAAGCTGCTCGACGGCCCGCTCGGCAAGGAGCTGGCCGACAAGTCCGCCGAGAAGGGCCTGATCCTGCTGGGCGCATGGGACAACGGCATCCGCCAGATGACCAACAGCAAGCGGCCGATCACCAAGGTCGAGGACATGAAGGGCCTGAAGATGCGCGTGCCGCCCGACGCCACGCTGGTGGACATCATGACCGCGCTGGGCGCCGAGTCGCAGCAGATCAAGTTCGCCGAGCTGTACGTGGCGCTGCAGCAGGGTGTGGTCGACGGCCAGGAGAACCCGCTGGTCAACATCCACGCGAGCAAGCTGTACGAGGTGCAGAAGCACCTGGCGCTGACGAACCACCAGTTCCAGATGACGCCGTTCCTGATGAGCAAGCGCAGCTGGGACCGGCTGTCCGAGGCCGACAGGAAGGCCGTGCAGGAAGCCGCCGCGGAGGCCACCGCGCTGCAGCGCAGGCTGTCGGCGGAGGCCGACGAGAAGCTGCTGGCCGACCTGAAGGCCAAGGGCGTGCAGGTGACCACGGTCGACAAGGCCGCCTTCGCGAAGGCGACGGCATCGGTGGACGACAAGTGGATCGCCTCGCCGATCGGCGCGTACGTCAAGAAGGTGCTCGCCGCGGCCCGCGCACAGTGAGCTGACGCCCCTCGCATCCACCCACACCGTCGTGTTCGCGGGCCCCTTCCGGGCGCCCGTGAAGCACGGCTGCGGAGACTCGCATGGACACCGTCCACCGCAATCGACTCGAAGGCACCATCGTCGCGGTCTGCAGCGTCGTGATGTGGGTGACCACCGTGGTGATCTTCACCATCCTCACGGCCAACACCGTGCTGCGCTACGTCGGCGGCACCGGCCTGCAGTGGGCCAACGAACTGCCCGAGCTGCTGTTCCCCTGGCTCGTGATGGCGGGCGTGGTGCTGGCCGCCGAAAAGGGTGCCCACATCGCCACCGTGTTCCTGCTGGAGGCCTTGCCGCGCCATGTGCAACGCATCGTCGGCGTGCTCGGCTGGCTGGTGGTGGCCACGCTGTACGGCACGCTCTCGAAGGCGACCTACAGCATGCTCGAGATCGTGCACGACGAGAAGTCGCCGATCCTGCGCGTGCCGGGGTCGGTGACCTACGCCTGCGTGCTCGGAGGCATGGTGATGCTCGCGCTGCTGGCGCTGCAGTCGGCCTGGCGGGCGTGGCGGGCGCAGCCCCGGGCGCAGGCCGCCGTGGACGCGGAAGTCCAGGCGCCCCACTGGTAAGGCAACGAGGACTTCGCCATGAGCCTGCTCATTCTCGTCGTGTTCCTCGGCGGCGCGGTCGCCGCCATCCCGATCGCCCATGCGCTGCTGCTGGCCGCGCTCGCCGCAGCTGCCACCACCGACCGCGTGCCGCTGGACCTGCTGGTGCAGCAGATGGTCGCGCAGGTGCAGAGCTTCCCGTTGATCGCGATCCCGTTCTTCATGCTGACGGGCGCGCTGATGATGGGCGGCCGGCTCGGCGAGGCCATCGTCGGCACGCTGTCGGCGCTGGTCGGCCGCTGGCACGGCGGCCCGGCCCAGGTGAGCGTGCTGTCGTCGACGCTGTTCGGCGGCGTCTCCGGCTCCGCAGTCGCCGATGCGTCGGCCATCGGATCGCTGCTCATGCCCTGGCACCGCCGCCTGGGCTATCCGATGGCGTTCTCGGCCGCGGCGCTCGCATCGGCCGCCACGATCGACATCATCATTCCGCCGTCGATCCCGATGATCCTCTTCGCGCTCACCGCGAACGAGTCCATCGCCGCCCTCTTCTACGCCGGCATCCTTCCGGGCCTGCTGCTGTGCGGTGGCTTCATGACGGCGTGCTGGTGGGTCGGCAAGCGCCGCAACCTGCCGCGCGAGACGGGCCCCGTCGACCGGGCGGCGCTGCGCCGCAACCTGGTGCTGTCGGCGCCGGCAATCGTGTTGCCGGTGGCGATCATCATCCTGCTGCGCTTCGGCATCGCGACGCCCACCGAGGTGGCGGTGCTGTCCACGCTGTACGCCGCCGCCGTCTCGGTGCTGATCTACCGCGACCTCTCGATCCGGCGCCTGCACGCGGCGATCGTCGAGGCGGGCCTGGCGACCGGCGTCGTGCTGCTGGTCATCATGGCCTCGGCCGCCGTTGGCTGGCTGCTGACCTTCGACCAGATGCCGCAGGGCGTGGCGCAGTGGGTGCAGCAGAACGTGCACGCCAAGTGGCTGGTCATCCTGCTGATGAACCTGATGATGCTGTTCATCGGCATGTTCATCGACCTGCCGGCCGCGATCCTGCTGCTGACGCCGGTGTTCCTGCCGCTGGCCAGGGCGATCGGCATGGACCCCGTGCAGCTCGGGCTGATGATGGTCCTGAACCTCGCGATCGGCCTCTACACCCCGCCGGTGGGGACCACGCTGTTCATCACCAGCTCGATCGCCAAGGTGAAGGTCGGCGAGACCGTCCGGGCGATGGGCCCGTTCTACCTGGTCGCCTTCGCCGTGCTGGCGCTCATCTCGTACGTCCCGGCCACCGTGCTGCGCTGACCGGTTCACGCAACGTTCGTTCAAGGAGTTCTCGATGTCCATCACGAATCAGGCGCTGGCCAGGCTGGCACTCAGTGCGTACCGCATCCGGCGCTTCGCCCTGCGCATGGGCGAGGTCCAGGGCCAGGGGTACATCGGTCAGGCGCTCGGCTGGGCCGACGTGCTCGCCACCGCCTACTGCCACGCGATGAACCTGCGGCCGAACGAGCCCGAGTGGGAAGGGCGCGACCGCTTCCTGCTGTCGCACGGTCACTACGCCATCGCCCACTACGCGGCGCTGATCGAGGCGGGCGTCATCGCCGAGAACGAGCTCGACAGCTACGGCAGCGACGACAGCCGGCTGCCGATGTCGGGCATGGCCACCTACACGCCCGGCATGGAGATCTCCGGCGGGTCGCTCGGCCAGGGCCTGATCATCGGCGTGGGCATGGCGCTCGGGCTGAAGCAGAAGAGGAACCCGGCCTTCATCTACAACTCGATGTCCGACGGCGAACTCGACGAGGGGTCGACCTGGGAAGCGGCGATGTCCGCCTCTCACCACAAGCTCGACAACCTGATCTGCCTGGTCGACATCAACAACCAGCAGGCCGACGGTCCCTCGGGCAAGGTGCTCGGCTTCGAGCCCATCGCCGACAAGTGGGCCGCATTCGGCTGGCACGTCCAGCGCGTCGACGGCAACGACCTGGCGGCCGTGGTCGACGCCTTCGACGCGGCCCGCGCGCTCACGGACGCGAAGCCGCGCGTCATCGTCTTCGACACGCTGATGGGCAAGGGGGTGCCTTTCCTGGAGCAGCGCGAGAAGAACCACTTCATCCGCGTCGACCCGCCCGAGTGGCAGAAGGCACTCGAGGTGCTCGACCAGTCCCAGCCCTACGTCCAACCCGAAGGAGCCCCGGCATGAGCGCCGCCGCTGCAGACAGGAAGCCGCGCCTGACCACCTCGGCGATGATCGCCTCGATCGCCTCCGAAGGTCAGAAGGTGAGGGCCGCGCCGTTCGGCAAGGCGCTCGTGGAATACGCCGCGAACCGCCCCGAAGTCGTCGGCCTGACGGCAGACCTGGCCAAGTACACCGACCTGCACCTGTTCGCCCAGGCCTACCCGGAGCGCTTCTTCCAGATGGGCATGGCCGAGCAGCTGCTCATGGGTGCCGCCGGCGGCCTGGCCAAGGAGGGCCTGGTGCCGTTCGCGACGACGTACGCCGCGTTCGGCACGCGCCGGGCCTTCGACTTCATCCACCAGGTGATCGCGGAGGAGGACCTGAACGTCAAGATCTGCTGCGCCCTGCCGGGCCTGACCACCGGCTACGGCCCGAGCCATGCCGCGATCGAGGACATCGCGATGATGCGCGGCGTGCCCGGGCTGACGATCGTCGACCCCTGCGACGCGCTCGACATCGAACAGGCGGTGCCGCAGATCGCGCAGCACAAGGGCCCGGTGTACATGCGCCGGCGGTGCCGCAGATCGCGCAGCACAAGGGCCCGGTGTACATGCGCCTGCTGCGCGGCCAGGTGCCGCTGGTGCTCGACGAGATCGAAGGCTATCGCTTCGAGCTCGGCAAGGCCAAGATGCTGCGCGAGGGCGCCGACGTGCTGGTGATCTCCAGCGGCCTGCTGACGATGCGCGCGCTCGAGGCGGCGCAGGACCTGGCCCAGGACAACGTGGGCGTCGCGGTGCTGCACTGCCCGACCATCAAGCCCCTGGACGAGGCGGCCATCGTCGAGGCCGTGCGCTACAAGCATCGGCTGGTGGTCGTGGCCGAGAACCACTCGGTCATCGGCGGACTCGGCGAGGCCGTGGCGAGCGCGCTGCTGCGCCACAGGGTGCAGCCGGCGGGCTTCCAGCTGGCCGGGCTGCCCGATGCCTTCCTCGACGCCGGCGCGCTGCCCACCCTGCACGACCGCTACGGCATCAGCCGCGAGGCGCTGGGCCGGCGCATCAAGGGCTGGCTGGGCTGAGCCGGGCTGCGCGGTCCGGGCTGCCGCGCGCCGCGCGGATCAGGCGCGCGCGACGGGCCCGCTGGCACGCAGCCGCGCGACTTCCGCCTCCAGATCGGCGATCCGCCGGTCGCGGCTCTCGATCGCCGCCTGCACGTCCGCGGCCTCGAAGCGCTGCGGAATGTGCTGCGGACAGTTGACGTCCCAGGCCGTCACGGTGAAGAGCACCACCTGCTCCGGCCGGGCGGCGTAGCCGGGCGGCATCAGGCTGCGAAGCAGCGCCTCGTCGCCCTCGACCACGCGGGCCGTGCCCCAGACCTTGATGCGGCGCCGCTGCGCGTAGTCGATCAGGAACAGGTGCGCCTTCGGGTTCTCCGACAGATTGCCCAGCGTGATGTACTGGCGGTTGCCGGTGAAGTCCGCGAAGGCGATCGTCCGCTCGTCGAGCACCCGCAGGAAACCGGCCGGTCCGCCGCGGTGCTGGATGTAGGGCTGGCCGTCGCGGTTCGCCGTTGCCAGGAACACGCTGGTCTGGGCCTCGATCTCGCTCTTCAGCTCGGGCGTGATGGCCTGCTCCCACGAACCGCCGGCTTCCATGCGCGCATAGGCCGGCCGCGAGCCCTTGCGGCGCTGGATCGCCTTCACGGTGTCGGTGAAGGCCACGTCGCTGGCAAAGGTCGTGGCGTGGTCCATGACGGGTCTCCTGGATCGGGTGGTGGGGGCGGGGTCGCGGTCACCGGGACCACGACCCCCCGGGCGAGCCCGCCGCTCAGGCGGCGAGCGCCTGCGCGACCGGGAAGTCGATCTCGGTCTGCGCCACCGAGTTGACGTAGTTCGTCCAGGTGTTCAGCGCCACGTGCTGGACGATCTCGACGATCTGCGCGTCGTCGTAGCCGGCCATGCGCACCGCCTGCACGTCGGCATCGGACACGTGGCCGCGCTCGCGCACGACCTGGGTGGCGAAGCGCACCGCGGCGTCGGCCTTCGGGTCGAGCGAACCGCCGTGGCGATTGGCCGCGATCTCGGCTTCGCTCAGCTTCGCGAGGTTCCGGGCCAGGTAGCTGTGGGCCGACAGGCAGTAGCCGCAATCGTTGGCCTGGGCGACCGCCAGCGCGATGCGCTCGCGGGTCTGGGCCGGCAGGCTGCCCTTGGCCAGGGCGCCCGACATGCCGAGGTAGCCCTCCAGGGCCGCCGGGCTGTTGGCGACGAGGCGGAAGAGATTCGGAACGCTGCCGAGCTGCTTGTGGACGGCGTCGAGCAGCGGGCGGGCCGATGCCGGGGCGGCGTCGATGTGGGCAGGCGTGGTGAGGCGGGACATGGTGAGGACTCCAGGGGTTGGTCGTGCCGGTTTGTGCCGGTGGAGAGACTGTAGATACTCCCGACAATCAGAACTAGACTGCCAATCTGCAAGTCTTCCTCTCGAAACTCGAAACAATGGATCGACTCGACGCCATGTCGGTGTTCACGGCCATCGTCGACATGGGCAGCCTGTCGGCGGCCGGGCGCCGCCTCGATGTGCCCCTGGCCACCGTGAGCCGCAAGCTCGCCGACCTGGAGTCCCACCTCGGCACGCGGCTCATCACGCGCTCGACGCGCCGGCTCGACCTCACCGATGCCGGGCGCGACTACCTGGAGGCGTGCCGGCAGATCCTGGAACAGGTGGACGAGGCGGAGCGCGCCGCGAGCGGCGCCTACGCCAAGGTGCGCGGCCGGCTCGTGGTGGCGGCGCCCATCGTGTTCGGTCGCCTGCACGTGGTGCCGGTGGCCGCGGCGTTCCTCGAGCGCCACCCCGAGGTCGACATGCAGCTGCGGCTCGGCGACCGCAACGTCAACCTGATCGAGGAGCACGTCGACGTGGCGCTGCGCATCGGCAGCCTGCCCGACAGCAGCCTGGTGGCGACGCCGGTCGGCACGGTGCGCCGCGTGGTGTGCGCGAGCCCCGGCTACCTCGAACGCTACGGCACCCCGCAGGCACCGGACGACCTCGCGTCGCACCGCTGCGTCACCTTCGACGGGCTCGACGCGGCGGCCGCCTGGACCTTCCCGTCGGCCGACGGCGCGCGGCGCCAGGTGCCGGTGCGTTCGCGCCTGACCGTGTCGACGGCCGATGCCGCCATCGCGGCGGCGACGCTGGGCCTCGGGCTGACCCGGGTGCTGTCCTACCAGGTGGCCGACGCGCTGCGCGACGGCCGGCTGGTGCGCGTGCTGGCCGCCGACGAACCGCCGCCGGTGCCGGCGAACCTGATCTATCCGGGCCAGGGGCGCCTGCCGATGAAAACCCGCGCGTTCATCGATCTCGCGGCGGGCCGGCTGCGCGAGCGGCTGCAGGAACCCGCCGTTGCGGGCCCGGTGCCGGAAGCGCCCGCGCCGCGCCGCAGGCAGGCGGCCCGGCCGAAGCGGCGGTGACGGGCCGCGTGCACGCGGCCACGCGATACTGCCCGCCATGGACATCGACTTCCAGGCCCTGGCCAAGTCCTACGGCGACTTCGACGCCGTCAAGCCGCTCACGCTCACGGTGCGCCGCGGCGAGGTCTTCGGCTTCCTGGGCCCCAACGGCGCGGGCAAGACCACCACGATCCGCATGATGATGGGCATCCTCGTGCCCTCGTCGGGCCGCGTCACGATCGGCGGGCTCGACTGCCACGCCGAGCGTGCGCAGGTGCAGCAGCGCACCGGCTACCTGCCCGACAACCCGGTCTTCTACGACTACCTGCGCGGCCGCGAGATCCTGCAGTTCGTGGCCGAGATGCACGGCCTGCCGCGGCGCGAGGCGGCGCAGCGCGCCGCCCGCGCGCTGGACGACTGGGGCCTGGCCGAGGCCACCGAGGAGTTCGCCGTGAACTACTCGATGGGCATGAAGAAGAAGCTGGGCCTGGCCTGCGCGCTGATGCACGAGCCCGAGGTGCTGATCCTCGACGAGCCGATCAACGGCCTCGACCCGCGTGCCGCGCGCGACGTGCAGGAGCGGCTGAAGGCGATCGCCGGCCAGGGCCGCACGATCTTCGTCTCCACGCACCTGCTGGACATGGCCGAGCGCCTGTGCACGCGCATCGGCATCATCGACCGCGGCCGCCTGGTGGCGGCCGGCACCGCCGCCGAGCTGCGGCGCGAAGGCGCGGCATCGGAATCGCTGGAGGACATCTTCCTGCGCATGACCGAGCAGCCCGAGGCCGAGCCCGCTTCGCCGGCGCCATGACGCGCCCGCTCGTGCCGGCCTGGCGCGTGGCCTGGCTGCTGACGCGACTGCGCCTGCGGCGCATGGTCAACCTGATGGGCCTGTTCGGCCGCCGCGGCAAGGCCAGGGACGGCGCGCGCGGCGGCACGCGGCCGAAGAAGCGCGGCTCGGTGCTGCTCACCGGCTTCGTCGTGCTGGCGATGGTGCTCAGCTACGGCAACCTGGCGCACAACGCGGTGCTGCAGCTGACCCGGCTGGTGGATGTGGGCGATGCCGACATCGAGGCCGTGTTCGCGGCGCCGCTGCTGCACGTGCTCTCGGTCGAACTGGCCCTGCTGACACTGGCGGGCGTGCTGATGACGGTGGGCTCGCGCGAACTCGCCCAGGCCGACTGGGACCTGGAATGGCTGGTCACGCTGCCGGCCGAGACCGGCACGCTGCTGTGGAGCCGCGTGGTCGAGCGCACCGTGGCCAACGCGTTCGGCATGCTGGCGCTGTGGCCCACCTGCACGGTGCTGGCCTGGCAGGCCGGCTGGCGCCTGGGGGCGCCGCTCGCCGGCCTGGTGGCCGCGCTGCCGCTGCTGGTGCTTACGGCGCTGGCCCGCACGCTGATCGACACCGGCCTGCGCCTGCGCCTGGCGCCGGCGCGGCTGCGCAACCTGCAGGCGCTGATCTCGGTCACGAGCATCCTGGTGTTCTATCTCACCGTCTCGCCGGGCATGCCGGGCGGCGGCCGCTTCCTGCTCTCGATCGCCGACGCCACGCCGGCCGTCGTCGCCTGGGCGCCACCCGGGCTGGTGCTGCAGGTGCTGGGAGCCCCGACCGCGGCGGATGCGGCGTGGCCTGCCCTGATGCTGACCATCGAAATGGCCGTGCTGCTGCTGGCCGGCATGGGGCTGCTGCGCGCGCTGCTGGCGCAGGGCGTGGCGGCTGCCGGCACGCGCGAAAGCGGCCGCCGTTCCGCGCCCGATCGCGTGGCCGCGACCGCGGCAGTCAGCCGCTGGAGCCTGGCTTCTCCGGTGCAGCGGCGCGAGCTCACGCTGCTCGTGCGCGACCGCAACTTCCTCGTGCAGACGATGGTGCTGCCGCTGCTGGTGGTCGGGCTGCAGTGGGTGCTGAACGGCCGCTTCGATTCCTTCGCCCAGGTCTGGCAGGACCCGCAGACCGTGGCCGCCGGCGCGTTCGGCGTCGCGGTCTACGCGCTGATGCTGTCGGCCTTCCAGACCCTCACCGCCGAAGGCGGCGCGCTGTGGATCCTCTACAGCCTGCCGCGCTCGATCGAGAGCGTGCTGCTCGACAAGGCGCGGCTCTGGGGCGCGCTGGCGCTGGCCTATCCGCTGGTCGGCTTCACGCTGCTGGGTGTCTTCGGGCCGCCGCTCGACGCCAGCGCGTTCGGCCTGATCGCGATGGTGGCGCTGGGCGTGCCGATCTACGCGGCCATCGCGGTGGCGCTGGGCGTGTTCGCCTGCGATCCGCTGGCCACCGATCCGCGCCAGCGCGTGAAGCCGACCTACGTCTACCTCTTCATGCTGCTGTCGGGGCTGTACGTCTACGCGCTCTACGCGCCGAGCTGGTGGCAGGCGCTGGTGTTCGTGGTGCTGGCGGCGTTGCTGGCGCAGGCGCTGTGGCAGAAGGCGCGCGACCAGCTGCCCTTCCTGCTCGACCCGGTGGCCGGCCCGCCGCCGCGCGTCTCCACCGCCGACGGGCTGATCGCCGCGATGCTGTTCTTCGTGCTGCAGGTCTTCATCGGCGGCCTGCTGCAGTGGCGTGGCCGGCCGCTCGATGGGCCCCAGGTCGTCTTCGCGTTCGCGCTGGCCGGCGCGCTCACCTACGCCGGCGTGCGCTTCACGCAGTGGCGCGCCAAGGTGCGCGAGGTGCCGGCCGTGTGGGGCGCGCGCTGGCCGGCGGCGCTCGGCTGGGGCGTGGCCTTCGGCGCGCTGGCCGCGGGGCTGGGCATCGCCTACCTGCAGGCCGTGCACGGGCTGGGGCTGCTGGAAGAGGCGGCACGGCCTGCGCGCCGCGGCGGCGTGCTGTCGCTGGGCGCCTGGATGCTGCCGCTGGGCGTGCTCGCCGCACCGCTGTTCGAGGAGTTCATCTTCCGCGGCCTGGTGTTCCGCGGCCTGCGCCGTTCGATGCGGCTGCTGCCCGCGGCCGTGGCCAGCGCCGCCGTCTTCGCCATCGTGCACCCGCCGCTCGCGATGCTGCCGGTGTTCGGCCTCGGCCTGGTCGCGGCCTGGGCCTACGAGCGCTCGGGCCTGCTGCTGGCGCCGATGCTGGTGCATGCGGTCTACAACGCCGCGGTGATCGGCGGGCAGGCGTGGCTGGTGGGCCCGGGCGGGCCTGGATGACCTGGCGCGAGCGCTGCGCCTAGCGGTTGCCTAACGGTGCGCGTCGACGATGGCTTCGACGCTCAACCACACCGTCGGCCGCACCGAGACCCGGCGCCGGCCGCACCCGCTGCCATGCTCAGATCTCGCCTGCCGCTGCACCTGTCGACGACGCTGCGCACCCTGCTGCGCGATGCCCGCGACGTCTCCGCCCCCGACGCCCGGCGCCGGGCCCTGCTGATCGGCATGCCTGCCGGCCTTGCGTCGATGGCGGCCCCGGTCGCGCTGCTGGGCTGCGGCGGGGGTGGCGGCTCGGGCGCGCCGGACGATTCGGGCGCTGCGGAACAGGCGGCCGTGCAGGTCCGCCTGCAGGCGCTCAACGCGTCGGTGAGCGGCGTGCAGCGCACGCTGCTGCCGCTGAAGGCGGCACTGCCGGCCAACGCGAGCCCGACGCTCGCCGGCGCCCGGCTGGTGACGGCCTTCAACGCCTCGGAGGTGTCGGAAGCCGACGGCACCTGCGGCGCCGCGCTGATCGAAGGCGGCGCGCAGCTGGCCTGCCTGATCGACGCCCAGGACCGCCTGCTGCTGATGGCCTTCGTCGAACCCGGCGGCACCGAGCGGCTCGACGCGCGCAGCACGGCCGAGGCGCTGATCCTGCTCGCCAGCGACGTTGCGCAGCAGACGCCCGCGCTGGGCCTGGCGCTGCGCAAGACGCTGAAGACGCATGCGATGGTCGAGCCGGTGGCCGCTGCGGTGCAGGCGGCGCTGGCGCGCGGGCCGCTGACCGAGACCGACCCGGCGCTCGTGGCCGCGGTGAACCAGGCCGTGAACCTGCTGCGCCCGGCCCGCGTGACCGCCCGCGCCACCGGCGACGCCGGCGACGCCGAGCGCGAGCGCGAGCGGGCGCAGAGCATCAGGGTCTGGCCCTCGGCCGGCGGCGACACCGAGGCCACCGCGCAGAGCGGCGTGTGGATCCGCGCGACCGACGACTACAACACGATCCAGGTGATCAACACCTTCCGCCGCCGCGGCCACGTCTGGGTCGATCGCCTGAGCTACCGGACGGACGACGGCTCCACGGTCGACGCCGCCGCGGCGCTGGACAACTTCGAACTGCCGGCCACCACGGCCGCGTCGTTCAACAACCTGGTGGTGACCGTGGCCGACTTCTACGCGAAGCTGGCGCAGGACATCGGCTTCATCGAGTTCTACGAGAACGACCCCAACGTCTGGGCCCCGGTGGCAAGCAAGATGGTGACGCTGCCGGTGGCCCCGGTGGACCAGACCCCGGCCGCGACCATCTACACCGTGCGCACGGTGGGCCCGGGCGCGCAGGCGGGCGACGCGGATCTCACCGCCGCCCAGTCGGACAAGCTCGACGCGATCCTGCTGACGACGTGGGTGGAGGACATCATCACGCCGTTCATCCAGAACATCATCGCGCCCTGGCTGACCGACCTCATCGTCACCAACGGCGGCGACCGCTTCGCAACCATGAGCGGCGAGCTGACGGCCTGGCTGATCTCCGACGTCTCGAGCAGCGCCGCCGGGCGCCAGTTCTTCCCCAACACCTGGGCGGCGCTGCGCAGCGGCGACCTGGCCGCGGCGGCGCTCAGCATCGGCCCGGAGTTCCTCAACAGCAGCGCGTTCCAGGTGCTGCTGCACCGCAGCCTGAGCGCGCTGGCGATCGCCAACCCGACCTGGCAGGCGCTGCTGGACAAGGACGGCAAGCCCATCCGCGTCAACCAGCTGCCGGGCACGCCGGCCAGCCAGCAGTCGCTGGTGGTCCAGAAGTTCTCGAACGCGATGACGAAGCTGGCGCGCGTCATCAACGTGATCAAGACCGCGGCCACGGTCGGCGACTACGCCGCGATGGTGAAGGACTGGCGCGCCTCGTCACGGCTGGAGCTGATGTTCGCCGAGGCCACGCGCGCCAAGCTCACGCTGACGCCCAACCCGCTGGAGGCCGCGCTCGACGATTCGAACCCGGCGCCGGTGACGGCCAGGCTCGAAGGCCTGGACGCCAGCATCCCGGCGCAGGACGTGTTCGTCGACTGGACCTGCACCGGCCGCTGGGGCTACCTGATCCGCGTCGGCGGCAGCAGCGAGGTCAACACCTTCACCGCGCCGCTCAGCGCACCGTCGCACAACTACTTCCGCAGCGGCGGCGGGCAGACCGATCCGGCCAACCCCGACGTGATCACCGCGACCGCGTACTACCGCAACCCCACGACGAACAAGAAGGAGGAGATCGGCCGCGCGAGCGTCAACGTGCACTTCAAGAAGGAGTTCACGCTGAGCTTCAACCTCGCGCCCGACACCGAGGTGCCGACCGATGTGCCGCTGCCGATCAGCTGCTTCGTGAAGGAGAAGCTGCCCGCCGGAGCCACCATCGACTGGGCCTGGCAGCACGCGGGGGTGGGCACGCTGGCCGTGCAGGCGCCGGACAACGTGCCGAGCGACACCGCCGGCACGCTGGACACCGGCAACACCGAAGGAACCGCCAGCGTCACGGTGAGCGCGCGCATCCACATGCCGGCCACCACCACGCTGCCGGCGCGCACGGTGGACGCCGATCCGGTGACGCTGCCGCTGAAGGTCAGGAAGGGCGTGACCACCATCACCTTCGAGGCCAGCGGCGGTTCCTTCGCCTGCACCGACACGCTGGCCTGCGGCGTGAGCCACTACGGCGCCTACCTGGTGCCGGTGCTGTCGAAGGCGATCCGGTACACCGCGGTGTTCACCAACTTCGGCTACGGCCCGTGCAACCACACCGTGACCTGGACGGCGCCCAAGCCCGACGGCGGCGGCTGCAACTTCCCGGTCTCGTACCACCCGCACAGCTCGCACGGCCCGACCAACACCTGGGCCGTGTGGCTCGGCTTCAGCGACACCTGGGATCCGGGCTCCGGCAAGTGCACGGTGACGATCACGCTGGCGCCCTGAGGCCCGGCGCTGCGGGACGGCCCGAGCCGGAGACAGGTGGTCTCCGGGTGGCCGGGCGCGACTTCAGAGCGCGCGGATGCGGGAGGCTTGCGGGCCCTTCTGGCCTTGGGTCACTTCGAACTCCACGCGCTGGTTCTCGGCCAGGACCTTGAACCCCGTGCCCTGGATTTCCTTGAAATGGGCAAAGAGATCCTTGCCGCCGTCGTCCGGCGCGATGAAGCCGAAGCCCTTGCCTTCGTTGAACCACTTGACGGTTCCGGTTTGCGTAGTCATGTCGTGAATCCTTTGTTGGATCGTTTGAAAGTGCGCCGTGGCGCGGCTGCGCGGCCCCGGCGGGGCCGAGTTCGGGAGAGAGGCTCCGGCGGCTGACTCAGCGGCCGGGCCTCTGGGGTGCGGACGAGGACCTGCGCTCGAGGTGGCGGAAGGTGATGCGACCCTTCGACAGGTCGTACGGCGACAGCTCCAGCGAGACGTTGTCGCCGGCCAGGATGCGGATGTGGTGCTTGCGCATCTTTCCGCCGGTGTAGGCAACGAGCTTGTGCCCGTTGTCCAGCGTCACGCGAAAGCGCGAGTCCGGAAGGATCTCGTCGACCACGCCGTGCATCTCGATCAGTTCTTCCTTGGCCATGCGTGGCTCACTCCTGGGACATGGTGCTCAGCCGCTGTGCGATCCACGCGAGCGCCTGCTCGACGGCAAACCGCGCTGCGGCTTCGTGGGTAGGGAAGAGGGGGGCAAATCGCACGACGCGGTCGTGCGTCATGCTGCCGCGGCCGCTTCGAATCGAAACGGAGGCCGCGATCTGGCCGCGGCCGGCCAGCTGAGTCAAAGGCGAGACCAGGTACTTCCCGATCAGAAACGGCGTGTGGATAAGGGGCTCTCTGGGCGCTTGCAGGCATGCAGGCAAGCGGCCGGTTGGAACAAGGGTGCGCCGAAGGCGCAGGCGTCGAACGAACTCTGTCCGGCAACTGATCCGCAGGGTCACTCGCTGCGAGACAGGAGAGGCCAGGACGGGCAGACCGAGCGGTCGTTCAGTGCGTCTGGCGCAAGGATGGAGATCAAGTCGTGATCTCTGCGTACGGGTGTGTAGGCCTGCACGCGAGGCGCGAGTCTACCACCCCATCGGTCCCGAGGACGGGGGGGCGGCTCTCGATGGGCTTGCTTTGCGTCGGTGGAGGTGCACGGAGGCGGTTCTGGGGTAGTTGGCACCGCCGCATGAGTGGGGATCAAGGCCATCCACGGCAGCGGCGAATGGCGGCTCTTGGTAGCAGCAGTCGCTGAAGGTTCCTCGGCCCGAGGAACTCCGCGTTCGTAGTGCGTCCAGTCCACCATCTCATTGCGAGCGACCTAACAAGACCATGCTCATCCGCGCGTGGAGGGCAGCTACAGACTGAAAGCTGCCATTCAGGCCAGCATCCTTGGATGACCGGTCCTGCCGGCAGCGGTCAGTGGACCGCGAGCCGTGCTGCTGATCGCTGTGGCACTGGCGCAGGCCACCCCCGGCGAGGAGCTGTCATCGCGGGAGTTCTGAACAGCGCCTTGGAGTCGGTCAGTTCAATTGTTAGCAATCAGACTGGGCAGATATGGACCCCCGGCACCGCAACGACTACCAGGGCAGCGCGCCAAGGGCTAGCGCTACGTGCACAAGCAGGGATCCGGGTTCTCCTGTAAGATCAATGCGCTGATATGCACAAGACCGTCCGCTCTTAGGTCTTTCCTCCCGAACCGGCGTTCTGCCGGTGGTCGAATCCCCTCTTGAAGATTTTCTTGGCGTCTCTTCGCTGGGCGCGCTGTTGCGCTTGGCAATCTGAAAGGAAATCGACATGTCGACTGAAACCGGTACTGTGAAGTGGTTCAACGAGGGCAAGGGCTTCGGCTTCATCGCGCCCGACAACGGCGGCAAGGATTTGTTCGCCCATTTCAAGGAGATTCAGGGCGGCGGCTTCAAGACGCTGGCCGAGAACCAGCGCGTGCAGTTTGAGGTGATCCAAGGCCAGAAGGGCCCGCAGGCATCGAACATCCGCAGCCTGGGTTGAATCCAGGCTTGCAGCCGGCTGCTGGGCGCGACCCGGCAACCTGTGACGAAAGCGCGGCCCGGCCGCGCTTTTTTCTTCTGCACGCGGAGGGCCATTGAAGAATCTGCACGAAGCCACCGAGCGCATCTGCGAACTGAAGGGCAGCCTGGTCGCACTCGAAGCTCTGGTTCCCGCAATGATCGGTGTGCTCACCCAGCCAGCGGGCGCGCAGCTGCTGGCGTCGTTTGAAGCGCACGCCGAAGCGGCCCGCACCGTCCTGCTGCACGCTGACATCTCCGACGTGGTGCTGGCGACGTTCGAGCGCGACGTTGCGCGCCACAGGTCGCTGCTGGAGCGCCAGCATGCATCGGCGCCGGTCCAGCACACTTCAAGCGTCGATGCACTGTTGTTCGCCACGACCCGCATCACGACCTTTGCGGGGTCCCGTGTGCTCACCAGTGCAAGCGGCTTCTTCTTTCGTCGCGACGGGCGGCTCTTCGTGGTCAGCAACCGCCACGTTCTCGTCGATGCCGACAGCGCTCACTTCCCTGATCGCATCGAGATCGGCCTGCACGTCGATGCGCAAGACCTGACGCAGCATGCGGTGGTGTCGCTCCCGCTCTATCTCGACGGGTTGAGCCAGTGGCGAGAGGCCACGGACAGCGGCGGCCCGGTGGATATCGCCACACTGGAGATCCCGCCCGGCAGCCTTCCAGGCAACACGGTGCTGGAGGCGTTCGACGAGTCGCACCTTGAGCCACGCGGCGAGGAAGTCGCCATCGGAGACGCGTTGACCATCGTGGGCTATCCGCTCGGCTTTCACGACACCGTCCATCACCTCGCTGTGGCTCGAAGCGGCTCTCTGGCGTCGGCCTTCGGCGTCCGCTTCCAGCGGCAAGGGTGCTTCCTCACCGACGCGCGAACGCACCGTGGGAGCAGCGGGGCGCCGGTAGTTCGTCGACGCGGGCACAGGAGCGCTGCTCCTTCCGCGCTGTCATGGCACTTGCTCGGTGTGCACTCGACGCGCATGGACATGCGTAGCCGCGACCGAAACGAAGATGAATCGTTGGGCCTGAACTGCGCTTGGTATGCGGATATCCTGCTGACCTTGACCACCGACGGTGGCGGACGCGCTGGCAGCGCACCTACGCCCTAGCCGGGGCCCTGATGCGCTCACGCCGAAGAACGATCAGAACGTCGGCGAAGGGATCGGACTGCCCATCGTCAAGCGCCTTCGGGAGATGCCGCGGGACTATCCGCAGGTCGCCCAGGAGCGCCTGCTCAGACGCTCGGCCGGAGGCCGGCGACGAAGGATCCAGGCTCGCCGCCAGACGGGTTGGCGGGAAGCGAGAAGCGGTTGAGAATGCCGTTTCGTTTGATGGTTAGCAGTGGAATCCCCTTGGCGCCTGCAGAGGTACGAGCTGCAGCTGTTAAGGTCGGCGTTTCTGGAGCCCCTATCAATATCGCCGCCGCAGCACGACCCACCCCTTCGAACCACTCCCCGTTGACTGACTTCGCGCGCACTTGGAGGCGCAGCGACAGGTTGATGGATGGGCTCCCTGGCGTTGTTGATACCCTGGGCCGCGGCGATGGCACCCTACCAGACGGCTTCATTGCCGACTACCTTGCGCTGAACTGGCTGGCGTGGCGTGACGGCTGTCTTCACCTGACCGCGCTCGGCCAGCGCACATGCGTCTTTGCTTCGACGAAGGCCGCCGGTGACTTGTTCGTTGCATGACAGCGGCCTTCGTCAGGCACGTCGTGCAATGTCGAAGAGCCCGCGGACGCTGGTTCTTCTTCCTCATGGCTCGTGACGCCGTCGCGGCGTTCGTGGCGGCGCGCATCATCACTGTGCTGGCTTTATCAGTCACGGCATGCGTGCTTCTTCGGTCGCTGCGCTAGGAGTTCCCGTGCCCATCCTGGAACACTATTGCGGCTGGATCCTGGATCTGAGCCCACGCATCTCCGGAACCGACACGCCATTCCGGGCGGCCGCGTACTTGATGAACGCGAACGGACTCACGGTGCGCAGCCAAATAGTCGCTGTCGCTGAGCCGCACGACTTCTTGCTCAGCGACGATGCGGTCAAACGGGCGCGTGCCGTCGCAAGAGCGTGGATCGACGCAGACCAGCTGCTAGCCGGTGCCAGCTAGAAGGGCCGATTTCATGCGCACGGCTTGTGCGGCGAGCGCGGAGCGAAGGGCTTCATGACATTCATACCAAGGGCTGACCTATCCGATGAAGAGCTGGCCGTGCTGCTGGCGATTGGCCGACCGCAAGGCGGGCTCCCACTCATCTGCCACAGCGTTGTCGAAAGCCTGATCTTCAAGGGCTACGCGCTGCACACCGCGGGGGGTCCCATGCTGACACCCAAGGGCAAGCGTGCCGACAAACAGCGGCGCCCTTGACGCCGCATGGCATGGGACCTGCTCCTCGCGGATCACCGAAGTCCACAGCCCGTCGCCGGTGCGGTCGCCAGACCCTTTAGTCCTAAGGAAAACTCAATGAATACGAATACATACACCGTCACCGACGTCTGCTTCGCCCTCCGGTTGGCTGCTCTTCGAGACTCGCTGGGCAGGCGTCACGTGGTGCATCTCACCGCCGAGGTCCCCGAGATCGGGGTTCGGCTGGAAGGCCCCGTCCTCAGACCGCGCCTCTCTGCTCTGTTGGCTGCAGGGTCCGGGGATGTCTTTACGATCTCCGTAGAGGCTACGGAATGCGCCGAGCAATATGTGCTGGAGCGCCTGCATCCCGGCGCGGTTCCCGGGATCGCCACCAGCGGACCGGGCACCAACACTTCAGCCGCGGCACGCTCGGCGCTGGGCACGTGAGAATCGCCATCGTCGAAAACGATGCTGGGCCCGATGTCGATGGCGTCTTCGAGATCGGCCTGTCGTTCACGCTCTCCCGTTGAAGGGGCCGGTTCGGAGCCGTTCGCTACCGGTCGGCGACTTCACGCGAACGACTGCAACCGCTGCACACCCGCCACTCACCCCCCTCGCAAATCGCGCACGCTCACCGCCCCACACCGCCCCGCCCCGAACACGCCCCGCTCCCTCCCACCCGCCCCGTACACTGCGCCGACC
>JBGAHJ010000029.1:0-70655 GCA_044226255.1 Rubrivivax sp. | reverse complement strand
TTCATGCCCGGCACCGCGCAGGAGTACGGCGGCATCATCAAGCACGGCGCCAAGCTGCTGTACGCGTACGCCGAGTGCACGGTGCCCAAGGTGACGGTGATCACGCGCAAGGCCTACGGCGGCGCCTACGACGTGATGAGCTCCAAGCACCTGCGCGGCGACGTCAATTTCGCCTGGCCGAACGCCGAGATCGCGGTGATGGGCGCCAAGGGCGCGGTGGAGATCATCTTCCGCGAGGACAAGGGCGACCCTGCCAAGCTGGCCGCGCGCGAGGCCGAATACAAGGCGCGCTTCGCCAACCCCTTCGTCGCCGGCAGCCGCGGCTTCATCGACGACGTGATCCAGCCGCACGAGACGAGGAAACGCATCTGCCGCAGCCTGGCGATGCTGAAGGACAAGAAGCTCGAGAACCCGTGGCGCAAGCACGGCAACATTCCCCTTTGATCGGCGCCGCCATGTTCAAGAAGATCCTGATTGCGAACCGCGGCGACAACGGCCGACAGGCCGTTGCGGCGAAGCCAGATTGCCTGATGCGCGAAGCGCATGCAAGCGAGTTCCCCGCGGAGACGCTCAATGTTTAAGAAGATCCTCATCGCCAACCGCGGGGAAATCGCCTGCCGCGTCATCAAGACGGCGAAGAAGATGGGCATCACGACGGTGGCCGTCTACTCGGAAGCCGATGCCGACGCGCGCCACGTCGAGCTCGCCGACGAATCGGTTCTGCTCGGCCCCGCGCCTTCGCGCGAGAGCTACCTCGTCGCCGACAAGATCATCGCGGCCTGCAGGCAGACCGGCGCCGAGGCCGTGCACCCGGGCTACGGCTTCCTGTCCGAGAACGAGGAGTTCGCCAAGCGCGTCGAGGAAGAGGGCATCGTCTTCATCGGCCCGAAGCACTACTCCATCGCGGCGATGGGCGACAAGATCGCCTCGAAGAAGCTGGCGAACGAGGCCAAGGTCAACACCATCCCCGGCTGGAACGCCGCGATCGAGACGCCCGAGCAGGCGGTGCAGATCGCCAAAGACATCGGCTACCCGGTGATGATCAAGGCCAGTGCCGGCGGCGGCGGCAAGGGCCTGCGCGTGGCCTTCAACGACAAGGAGGCCTTCGAAGGCTTCAGCTCCTGCCGCAACGAGGCCAAGAACAGCTTCGGCGACGACCGCGTCTTCATCGAGAAGTTCGTCGAGAGCCCGCGCCACATCGAGATCCAGGTGCTGGGCGACGCGCATGGCAACGTCGTGTACCTGCACGAGCGCGAGTGCAGCATCCAGCGCCGCCACCAGAAGGTGATCGAGGAGGCGCCGTCGCCCTTCATCAGCGACAAGACCCGCAAGGCGATGGGCGAGCAGGCCGTGGCGCTGGCCAAGGCGGTGAAGTACCAGAGCGCGGGCACGGTGGAGTTCGTGGTCGGCAAGGACCAGGGCTTCTACTTCCTGGAGATGAACACGCGGCTGCAGGTGGAGCACCCGGTCACCGAAAGCATCACCGGGATCGACCTCGTCGAGCAGATGATCCGCGTGGCCGCCGGCGAGAAGCTGCCGTTCACGCAGGCGCAGATCAAGCGCGAGGGCTGGGCGATCGAGTGCCGCATCAACGCCGAGGACCCCTTCCGCAACTTCCTGCCCAGCACCGGCCGGCTGGTGCGCTACCTGCCGCCGCCGCAGACGATGGAGGCCGCGGCGCCCGTGCCGCACGGCGGCGGCGTGCGCGTGGACACCGGCGTCTACGAAGGCGGCGAGATCCCGATGTACTACGACTCGATGATCGCCAAGCTCATCGTGCACGGGCTGGACCGCAACGACGCGATCGCGAAGATGCGCGAGGCGCTGAACGGCTTCGTGATCCGCGGCGTCTCCAGCAACATCCCGTTCCAGGCCGCGCTGCTGGCGCATCCGAAGTTCGTGTCGGGCGACTTCAACACCGGCTTCATCGCCGAGCACTACGGCCGTGGTTTCCGCGCCGAGGACGTGCCGCACGACGACCCCGACTTCCTCGTCGCGATGGCCGCCGCCGCCTACCGCCGCTACCGCGAGCGCGCGGCCGGCATCAGCGGGCAGATGGCGGGGCACGGTGTGGTGATCGGCGAGTACTTCGTCGTCGTGGTGAAGGGCGAGAAGGGACTGCACACGCAGGTTCCCGTGCGCATCGTGCCGGGCCAGCCGCTCACGGTGCATGCGGGCGGCAAGCCCTATGCGATCGACAGCGACTGGCGTTTCGGCGGCATCCGCGCCAGCGGCCAGTGCAACGGCCGGCCCTTCACCGCGCAGATCGAACGCCACGGCCTGTGGATGCGCGTGGAGCACAACGGCCGCCGCATCGAGGCGCAGGTGATGAGCGCCCGTGCGGCCGAACTGCTGCGACTGATGCCCTACAAGGCACCGCCCGACCTGAGCAAGTTCCTGCTGTCGCCGATGCCGGGCCTGCTGGTGGACATCGCGGTGCAGCCCGGCCAGAAGGTGCTGGCCGGCGAGCGGCTGGCCGTGATCGAGGCGATGAAGATGGAGAACATCCTCGTCGCGCAGCAGGACGGCACGGTCGGCGAGCTGCTGGCCAACAAGGGCGAGAGCCTCGCCGTCGACCAACCCATCCTGAGCTTCGCGTGATGGACAACAAGAAGCCCTTCCGCATCCTCGGCATCCAGCAGATCGCCATCGGCGGCCCCGACAAGTCGCGGCTCAGGTCACTGTGGGTCGACATGCTGGGCCTGACGGTGAAAAGTACCTTCGTCAGCGAACGCGAGAACGTCGACGAGGACATCTGCGCCTTGGGCGGCGGCGCGCACGCCGTCGAGGTGGACCTGATGCAGCCGCTCGATCCCGAGAAGAAGCCGGCCGTGCACACCACGCCGCTCAACCACGTGGGCCTGTGGGTCGACAGGCTGCCCGAGGCCGTGGCCTGGATGACGGCGCATGGCGTGCGCTTCGCGCCGGGCGGCATCCGCAAGGGCGCGGCCGGCCACGACATCTGCTTCATCCATCCCAAGGGCAACGAGGAATTCCCGCTGGGCGGCGAGGGCGTGCTGATCGAGCTGGTGCAGGCACCGCCGGAGGTCGTCGCCGCGCTCGGCTGACGCCTGAACTCCGGCGGCCGGGGGCGATCAAGACAGGTTTCGCCCGCAGAGAATCCTGTCGATGCACACCCGAATCCGCAACGGCCTTCTCGGCCTGTTCGTGCTGGCGGCCGCCTTGCCTGCCCGCGCCGACCTCAAGCCCGACGGCCGCTGGCGCGGCAACGGCGGCGCGGCCTTCGCCGCCAGCGCCGGCAACAACGAGAGCACCTCGGCGCTGGTGAGCTTCGAGCTCGGCCGCGCGACCCTGGTCGACCGCGTCAACCTCAACGGCAACGTCAACAACGGCCGCAGCGTGGTGGACGGCGAGCGCAAGACCACGTCGGACAAGTGGGGCCTGAACGGCCAGTACGACTACAACGTGAGCATCCAGCTCTACAGCTTCGTGAAGCTGGGCTTCGAGAGCGACAAGGTGGCGCACCTGAGCCTGCGCAGCACGGTGGCCGGCGGCGCGGGCTACAAGCTCGTCGACACCAAGGACGACATCTTCAGCCTGCTCGGCGGCTTCGCCTACTCGACCGACCGCTACAGCGAACCGGTGACGATCGACAACGTCACCGGCACGCGCTTCTCGCGCCCCAGCCTCTTCGTCGGCGAGGAGTCGCAGCACCAGATCACGGCGAGCACGAGCTTCAAGCAGCGGCTGGAGGTCTACCCCGGCGTCTCGGGCGACCGCGCGAAGATCGTCAAGTTCACCGCCGGCCTGGGCGTGGCGATCAACAGCTCGATCAACCTGACGGTCGGCCTCACCGACACCTACAACAGCAATCCGCCGGACGGCCAGAAGCGCAACGACGTGGGCCTCTTCACCGGCGTGAACGTCAGGTTCGGGGCCGACTGAGCCACCCCGCGAACGCGGGGCCGCCGGACAACCCCCGGCCACGGAACGGGCACTCAAGGGCAGCGCAAGCCGGGACATGCCCCGGCCCGCATCACCCCAAAGACCAGGAGCTCGACGATGTCTGTTCCCTTCCGTTTGCGTCCGGCACGGCTGGCGGCCGTGGCCCTGGCCGCGCCGCTGTCGGCGTTGGCCTTCGACGGCATCACCGACCGGCCGGGCGATTTCCTCGCCACCTTCGCCGGCAGCACCGCGTCCACCGATCTCGACGTGATCGCCGCCACCGTCACCTACAACAGCGCAACCAACGTCTTCACCTTCAGCAGCACGCAGAGCGGCGCGGTCGGCCTCACGCCCACCGGCCTCTACGTGTGGGGCGTGAACCGCGGTGCGGGCACCGCCGGCTTCGCGGCCAACGGCCTGCCGGGCGTGCTGTTCGACCGCGTGGTGATCCTGCGGCCCGACGGCACCGGGGCGATCGGCGCCACGGCGTTGCCGGCCGGCTCGGTGCTGATCAGCGGCAACACGATCAGCGCCACGGTGAGTGGCAGCCTGTTGCCGAGCACCGGATTCGCCTTCGCGAACTACACCTTCAACCTGTGGCCGCGCGACGGCGCGCTGCCGGCCGGATTCACGCAGATCTCCGACTTCGCGCCCGACAACTCGAACTTCACCGCCACCGTGGTGCCGGAACCCGGCAGCCTGGCGCTGATGTCGCTGGGCCTGGCCGCGGGGCTGCTGTGGCGGCGCCGTTCGTCGTCGGTCAGTGAGGCGGCGGGTTCGCCGCGCAGCTGAGCTCGGGGCGCAGGCGCTGCAGCGCGACGCAGGCATCGATCCCGGGCGCCGCGCCGCGTGCCGCCAGCAGCGGCTGCAGCGCCGGGCCGTCGAGCCGGCGGTCCAGCGCGCGCAGCAGCGCGACCACGCCGCTCACGTGGGCGGCAGCCATCGAGCTGCCGCTGGCGTAGTCGTAGCCGCCGCCCGGCGCCAGCGTGAGCACGCGCCGGCCGGGGGCGGCCAGCACGCCCGCCGCCGGCGCGCCGTCCTCCGCAGCGGCCACCGCGAGCACGCCGGGCAGCGCGGCGGGGAAGGCGTCGCGCGTCCCGCCCGGCGGCACCGCACCCACCACCACGCTGCCGCGCGCCAGCAGCTGCGCCAGCAACTTCTCGAGCAGGGGGTCGCGCGGCCCCGCCAGGCTCAGGTTCACCACGTCGGCGCCTTCCGCCAGCGCCGCGGCGAGTGCGCGCGCCAGCGTGAAGCTGTTGCAGCGAGCCGGCTGCCCCGGCCCGCCGCCCCAGCAGGCGCGCAGCGGCAGCAGCCGCGCAGCCGGCGCGATGCCGACGATGCCGATGCCGTTGTTGGCCGACGCCGCGATGATCCCCGCCACTTCGGTGCCGTGACGCTCGCCGCGGCCGCCGTCCTGGGCGGCGAAGTCGCGTGGCGCGGCCATGCGGCCCTGCAGGTCGGGGTGCTGCGGGTCGAGCGCGGTGTCGATCACCGCCACCGTCACGCCTTCGCCCCGGCTCGCGCGCTGCGCGCTGGCGGCGTCGATCGCGGCGAAGCCGGTCTGCAGCGCGACATAGGGGTCGTTGTAGCCGGCCGGCACGGACGACTGGGTCTCGAACTCGTTCAGCGGCTGCGCCAGCGCGACACGCGGGTCCCGCGCCAGACGCTGCAGCAGCGCGCCGCGATCGGCGCCGGCGGCCAGCTGCAACAGCGCGCAGCGCCAGTTCAGCGACGGGATGGTCCAGGCATCGACCTCGGCGAGCCCGTGTTCCGCGCGCAGCGCGGCCAGCGCATCCAGCGCGCGGTCGCTGCCGCTGTAGCCGCCGGCGCGGCGGTAGTCGGCGCGGCCGCCCGCACCCACGGCGCCGCGCGACGCGCCGCCTTCGGCCACCGCGACGACGATGATGGGCCCGGCCGCGTCCGCAGCCTGCGCGTGCGTCGCCGCACCGCAGGCCAGCAGCAGGACGGCCAGCGCCGCGAGCAGCCGGCGGCCCATGTCAGCGCCCGTGGCCGGTGGGCTCGGCCATCTGCAGGCCGGGGTGTCCGCGCAGCCGCGGCAGCGCCGCCTGCACCGTGCCGGCCTGCCCGTCCACCGCGGCCAGGCCCAGCGTGCTGCCGTCGGGCGCGACTTCCACGATCTCCAGCTTCAGCTCGGCCAGCAGGGTGCGCAGCGTCTCGAAATCGAGCCCGGGCGCCGGCACCACGCGCAGCGTCGCGACGCGGGCGGCATCGGCCGAGCTCAGCGTGCGGTACTCGCCGCCGTCGCGGCTGTTGCCCAGCAGCGCCAACCCGGCGGCGCCCAGTCCCACGGCCTGCACGATCACCGCGGCCGCGAGCCAGCGCAGCGCGCCGGAGCTGCGCGCCGCGGCCGGCGCGGGCTCTGTGCTGGCGGCGTCGATGCGCGCCAGCAGCCGTTGCAGGCCGGGTTCGGGGTCGACGTCCGGCACGCGTGTCGCGTCGCGCAGGCCGCGGTGCAGCCGCTGCTGGAACTCGAGCTCCTCGCGGCAGCTGGCGCAATGCGGCAGGTGGCGCGTGACCAGGTCGACGTCGGCCATCGCCGCGCTCCCGGCCACCACCCAGGGAATGGCGTCCCAGGCGCGGCGGTGCTCGGAGGGGTCGGTGGCGGGCGGGCGGGGCGTGGGATCAACCATGTTTCTGGGTCTCGTTGGCTGGCTGCGCCGCGGCGCCGGCATCGCCGCCCAGGGCAGGCAGCGTGTTGCGCAGGCGCACCCGCGCGTGGAACAGCCGCGCCTTCACGGTGCCGACGGGGCACTCCATGATGGCCGCGATGTCCTCGCAGCTCTCGCCCATGAAGTAGGCCAGTTCCAGTGTCACGCGCTGCTCGTGCGGCAGGCCGTTCATGCCGCGTTGCAGCCAGTCGCGGGCCTCGACGGTGGCATCGCTGCCCGGCGGACCGGGCAGCGCATCGAAGCTGAAGTCATCCAGCGAGGAGGCGTTCACTTCGGTGGCGGGCGGCCCGTCGCGCAGCGCCCGCAGCATCACGCGGTAGGCGATGCCGGTGATCCAGGTGCGCGCCTTGGCCTCGCCGCGGAAGGCATGGGCGCGGCTCCACACCAGCCACATCGTGTCGTTGACGATCTCCTCGGCCAGTTCGGCGCGCGAGACGAAGCGCCACAGGAAGCGCATCAGGCGCGGCTGGTGGCGGCGGTACAGCTGCGCGAACGCCGCCCGCTCGCCGCGCGCGGTGGCGTGCAGCCAGGCCAGGTCCTGCAGATCCTCGGATTCGGAGCTCATCGGGGGCTGGGTGCCAGAATCGTCCGCAATGGTTGCATCGACGGGCTCCTTTCGATGATCGTGTCGAGCCGCTGCCGCCGGCTGGCCGTGCTGGCCTGTCTGCTGGCCGCGGAGGCCGTACAAGCAGGTACGGTTGAAGCGGCACTGGGATTCCAGTCCGACAAGCTGCGGCGCGGATTCAGCGACAGCAACGGCGACCCGGTGGCCAGCCTGGATGCCCGCTGGCGCGCCGACGGCGGCTGGCTGGCGCAGGGCGGCCTGTCGACCCTGGGCCGCGACCGCGGCCGTGGCGATGCCGAGCTGACGCTGGGCGCCGGCTACGGCGGCGCGTTCGATGCCGGCTGGGCCTGGCAGCTCACCGCCACGCACTACCGGGCCCTGGGTGGCGGCGCGCAGCGGCGTCTGCCGTACCACGAGCTGGCGCTGGGCGTCGACGCGCCGGGCCGGGTCGACCTGCTCGTCGCGGCTTCGCCGGACTACCCCGGCGCCCTCTACGGCGGCGGCATCGGCCGCGGCGGGCTGCAACTGGCCGAGGTGGGCTGGCATCCGCGGCTGGTGCCCGGCTGGGTGCTGGACCTGGGGCTGGGTCGCGCGCGCTACACCGGGCTGGCTTTCGAACCGCAGACCTACGGCAGCATCGGCCTGTCGTGGCGCAGCGGCCGCCTCGGCGTCTCGGCGACGCGGGTGTTCCGCGACGGACCGGGGCCGGCGGTGGAGCCGCGGCTCGTGTGGGCGCTGTCCTGGCAACTTTGAAACCGAGGTTTCGCCGAATGCGAAGCCTCGGTTGACAATCGAAGCAATCACGAACATCCGGCGAAGGCTTAAGGTTCGGCACCTGCGCCGGCCCGACGCCTTCCCACGGGCCCGATGCGCTTCGACCTCACCACGCTCAACCTCGTGCTCGCCATCGCCGACACCCGCAGCATCACGCGCGGCGCCGCGCGCGAGCACATCGCCGTGGCCGCGGCGAGCAAGCGGCTGTCGGACCTGGAGGCGCGCTTCGGCGTGCCGCTGTTCGAACGCCGCGCGCGTGGCGTCGAACCCACCGAGGCCGGCCGCGCGCTGGTTCGCCATGTGCGCAGCCTGCACGCGCAGCTGCATGCGCTGGAAAGCGAGGTGGTGGAGTTCTCGCGCGGCATCAAGGGCCACCTGCGCGTGGCCGCGAGCGCCGGCGCCATCAGCGAGTGCCTGCCGCCGGACCTGGCGGCGTTCTCGCAGGCGCACCCGCAGATCCGCATCAGCCTGGACGACCTGACCAGCGCCGAGGTGCAGGCCGCGGTGGCCGAAGGCCGCGCCGATGTCGGCATCTTCGTGCCGCCGCTGCTGGACACTCGGCTGGCGACGCGCCCCTACCGCCGCAGCCAGCTGGCGGTGATGGTGCCCAAGGCCCACGCACTGGCGCGCCGCCGCCGCGTGCGTTTCGAGGAACTGCTGGACCACGACATCGTCGGCGTGCACCACGGCGCCGCGGTCGACGAGCTGATGCAGGCCGAGGCGGTGGCGCAGGGCAAGCCGCTGAAGGCGCGCTTGCAGGTGCGCGGCTTCGACGCCATCGCGCAGCTGGTCGAAGCCGGCCTGGGCGTTTCGGTGCTGCCCGCGGCGTCGGCCGAGCGCCTGGCCCAGCTCTTCGCGGTGCAGGTGCTCGCGCTCGAGGAACCGTGGGCCGCCCGCGAGTACCTGCTGGCCGTGCGCACGCAGGAGGTGCTGCCGGCCGTGCTGCAACGCTTCGTCGACGCCCTGTGCCCACCCGAACCACAATCCATTCCCCCGACCGGAGGCCGCCAGCCATGAGCGCCCGCACCCTGTACGACAAGCTGTGGGACGAACACGTCGTCCACACCGAGGAGGACGGCACCGCCGTGCTCTACATCGACCGCCACCTGGTGCACGAGGTGACCAGCCCGCAGGCCTTCGAAGGCCTGCGGCTGGCGAACCGCAAGGTCTGGCGCGTCAGCAGCGTGGTCGCCACCGCCGACCACAACACGCCCACCACCGGCTGGGCGCAGGGCTACGACGGCATCGTCGACCCCATCAGCAAGCTGCAGGTGACGACGCTGGACGCGAACATCCGCGCCTTCGGTGCCGCGGCCTACTTCCCGTTCCTGGACAGGCGCCAGGGCATCGTGCACGTGATCGGCCCCGAGAACGGCGCCACGCTGCCGGGCATGACGGTGGTCTGCGGCGACAGCCACACCAGCACCCACGGCGCCTTCGGCGCGCTGGCGCACGGCATCGGCACCAGCGAGGTGGAGCACGTGCTGGCCACGCAGACGCTGCTCGCCAAGAAGGCGAAGAACATGCTCGTGAAGGTCGAGGGGACGATCGGCCGCGGCGTCACGGCCAAGGACATCGTGCTGGCCATCATCGGCCGCATCGGCACCGCGGGCGGCACGGGCTACACGATCGAGTTCGCCGGCAGCGCGATCCGGGCGCTGAGCATGGAAGGGCGCATGACGGTCTGCAACATGGCCATCGAGGCCGGCGCGCGCGCGGGCCTGGTGGCGGTGGACGACAAGACCATCGCCTACTGCAAGGGCCGCCCGTTCGCGCCGCAGGGCGTGGAGTGGGATCACGCGGTGGCGCACTGGCGCACGCTGCACAGCGACCCCGGCGCGCACTTCGACGCGGTGGTGGAGCTCGACGCCGCGCAGATCCAGCCGCAGGTGACCTGGGGCACCAGCCCCGAGATGGTGCTGCCGGTGGACGGCCGCGTGCCCGACCCCGACAAGGAAAAGGACTCGGTGAAGCGCGACGCCATCGAGCGCGCGCTGGCCTACATGGGCCTGCAGCCGAACAAGGCCATCACCGACATCACCATCGACAAGGTGTTCATCGGCAGCTGCACCAACAGCCGCATCGAGGACCTGCGCGAGGCCGCCGCGGTGGTCAGGCGCGTCGGCCGGCGCGTGGCGCCGAACGTGAAGGCGGCGCTGGTGGTGCCGGGCTCGGGGCAGGTGAAGGCGCAGGCCGAAGCCGAGGGCCTGCACGAGGTCTTCAAGGCCGCCGGCTTCGAGTGGCGCGAGCCCGGCTGCAGCATGTGCCTGGCGATGAACGCCGACCGGCTGGAGCCCGGCGAGCGCTGCGCCAGCACCAGCAACCGCAACTTCGAAGGCCGCCAGGGCGCCGGCGGCCGCACCCACCTCGTGAGCCCTGCGATGGCCGCTGCCGCGGCACTGAACGGCCACTTCGTCGATGTCCGGAGGATCGCCTGATGCAAGCCTTCACCGTCCACCAGGGTCTCGTGGCGCCGATGGACCGCGCCAACGTCGACACCGACGCGATCATCCCGAAGCAGTTCCTGAAGAGCATCGCGCGCTCGGGCTTCGGGCCCAACCTGTTCGACGAGTGGCGCTACCTCGACAAGGGCGAGCCGGGCCAGGACCTGGCCACGCGCAGGCCCAACCCGGACTTCGTGCTGAACCAGCCGCGCTACGCCGGCGCCAGCGTGCTGCTGTGCCGCCAGAACTTCGGCTGCGGCTCCAGCCGCGAGCACGCACCCTGGGCGCTGGAGCAGTTCGGCTTCCGTGCGCTGATCGCGCCGAGCTACGCCGACATCTTCTTCAACAACTGCTTCAAGAACGGCATCCTGCCCATCGTGCTGCCCGAGGCGCAGGTGGCACGCCTGTTCGACGAGGTCGCGGCCTTTCCCGGCTACCAGCTGACGGTGGATCTGCCGCGGCAGGTGATCGTGAAGCCCGACGGCAGCGAGCTGCCCTTCGAGGTGCAGCCCTTCCGCAAGTACTGCCTGATCAACGGCTTCGACGACATCGGCCTGACGCTGCGGCATGCGGACAAGATCCGCGCCTACGAAGCCGAGCGCCTGGCGAAGATGCCGTGGCTCGCGCAACGCCAGATCTGACGAGGACACCGACATGAAGATCGCCATCCTGCCGGGCGACGGCATCGGCACCGAGATCGTCGAGCAGGCCGTGCGCGTGCTGGACGTGCTGGACCTGAAGTTCGAGACCGAGCACGCGCTCGTCGGCGGCGTGGCCTACGAGGCGCACGGCCATCCGCTGCCCGAGAGCACGCTGAACCTGGCGAAGGCCGCCGACGCCATCCTCTTCGGCGCGGTGGGCGACTGGAAGTACGACAAGCTGGAACGCGCGCTGCGGCCCGAGCAGGCCATCCTGGGCCTGCGCAAGCACCTGGGGCTGTTCGCGAACTTCCGTCCGGCGCTGTGCTACGAGCAGCTCACGCATGCGTCGAGCCTGAAGCCCGAACTCGTCGCGGGCCTGGACATCCTGATCATCCGCGAGCTCACCGGCGACATCTACTTCGGCCAGCCGCGCGGCCGCCGCACGGCGGTGGACGGCCACTTCCCCGGCGCCGAGGAAGCCTTCGACACCATGCGCTACAGCAAGCCGGAGATCGAGCGCATCGCGCACGTCGCGTTCCAGGCCGCGCGCAAGCGCAGCAAGAAGGTGACGAGCGTCGACAAGGCCAACGTGCTGGAAACCTTCCAGTTCTGGAAGGACGTGGTGACCGAGGTGCATGCGCAGTACCCGGACGTCGAGCTGCAGCACATGTACGTCGACAACGCCGCGATGCAGCTGGTGAAGGCGCCGAAGGCCTTCGACGTGGTGGTCACCGGCAACATGTTCGGCGACATCCTGTCCGACGAGGCGGCGATGCTCACCGGCTCGATCGGCATGCTGCCCAGTGCGAGCCTCGACAAGAACAACAAGGGCCTGTACGAACCCAGCCACGGCAGCGCGCCGGACATCGCCGGTAAGGGTGTTGCAAACCCGCTGGCTACAATCCTGTCCGCAGCCATGATGCTCCGCTTCACCCTGAACCAGCCCGCCGCCGCCGACCGCATCGAAGCGGCGGTGCGTGCCGTGCTGTCGGCGGGTTTGCGCACGGCGGACATCTGGAGCGAGGGCACGACGAAGGTCGGCACGCGCGAGATGGGTGATGCGGTCGTCGCCGCCATCACCGGCAAAACGATTACCACCAAGACCACCTGAGGTCTCGGATCGTCTCGCCCCTTCCACTCCACTCTGGACCCCGGCGAAACGAGCCGGGAAACCCAGGGGTCCGGACCAACGGAAAGGCGAAACTGAAATGGCACTCGTAGGACTGGTCGGCTGGCGCGGCATGGTGGGCTCCGTGCTGATGGAGCGCATGCAGGCCGAAGGCGACTTCGCGCTCATCGAGCCGGTGTTCTTCAGCACCAGCAACGCCGGCGGCGCCGCGCCCGCGGGCCTGGCGAAGAACGAGACCCGGCTGCTCGACGGCAACGACGTCGACGCGCTCCGGCGCTGCGACATCGTCATCACCTGCCAGGGCGGCGACTACACCACCGAGATCTTCCCGAAGCTGCGCGCCGCCGGCTGGACCGGCCACTGGATCGACGCCGCCAGCACGCTGCGCATGAAGGACGACGCGGTCATCATCCTCGACCCCGTCAACCTGCCGGTGATCAGGAGCGCGCTGGCCAAGGGCGGGCGCAACTGGATCGGCGGCAACTGCACCGTCAGCTGCATGCTGATGGGCGTGGGCGCGCTCTACAAGGCCGGCCTGGTGGAGTGGATGTCCACCCAGACCTACCAGGCCGCCAGCGGCGGCGGCGCGCAGCACATGCGCGAGCTGCTCACGCAGTACGGCACGCTGAACGCCGAGGTGAAGGCGCTGCTGGACGACCCGAAGAGCGCCATCCTCGAGATTGACCGCAAGGTGATCGCCAGGCAGCGCAGCCTGTCCGCGGAAGAGACCGCCAACTTCGGCGTGCCGCTGGGCGGCTCGCTGATCCCCTGGATCGACAAGGACCTGGGCAACGGCATGTCGCGCGAAGAGTGGAAGGGCATGGCCGAGACCAACAAGATCCTCGGCACGGCCTCCCAGGTTCCCGTCGACGGCTTCTGCGTGCGCGTGGGCGCGATGCGCTGCCACAGCCAGGCGCTGACCTTCAAGCTCAGGAAGGACGTGCCGCTGGCCGACATCGAGGCGATGATCGCTGCCGACAACGCCTGGGTGAAGGTGGTGCCGAACACGCGCGAGGCCACCATCCGCGACCTGACGCCGGTGGCCGTGACCGGCACGATGTCGATTCCGGTCGGTCGCCTGCGCAAGCTGGCGATGGGACCCGAGTACCTGGGTGCGTTCACCATCGGCGACCAGCTGCTGTGGGGTGCCGCCGAACCGCTGCGCCGGATGCTGCGGATCCTGCTGGAGCAATGAGGTTTCGCGTTGCCCGTCGGCAACAGGGGGTGCAGCCCCCAGAAACAAAGCATTTCTCCTCGGGATCATCAGCAACCGGTTGAGCTTGTGCTCCTATATGCTTGATACTGTTGCGATTTCCGCCGTTTCTGGCGCTCGGCTACCCACCGGGCCCGTTCGGCACGAAGAGACAGCCGCCGGCTCGGGCACCCGAGTCGTTCCGGAGGGCCTGGGGGAAATGCCTTGAAACAGAGATCTACCGACGCCGCACGCTTCGCGCTGAAGGGCGTTGCCTTCGCCGCCGCCTGCCTGTGGGGCGCGCAGTCGTGGGCGCTGGGCCTGGGACGCTTGACGGTCACCTCCGCGCTCGGCGAGACGCTGCGCGCCGAGATCGACATCACCAGCATGACGCCGGAAGAGGCCTCGTCGCTGCGCCTGCGCGTGGCGCCGCCCGAATCCTTCCGCGCGGCCGGCGTCGAGTACAACCCGGCGCTCGCCGGCGCGCAGGTGCAGGTCACGCGCCGCGGCGACGGCCGCCAGATCCTGCGCATCAGCGGCGACCGCGCGGTGCTCGAGCCCTTCGTCGACGTGATCATCGAGGCCACGTGGACCAACGGCCGCCTCGTGCGCGAGTACACGATGCTGTTCGACCCGCCGACGCGCACCGCAGCGGCCCCGGCGCCGGCGCCCGCCGCCGCCCCGGTGCTCAGCCCGGCGCCGGTGCCGGCCGAACCGCCGGTCGCGCGTGCGCCGGCGCCGTCGGCACGCAGCAAGCAGACGCCGATGGAGGCGCCGCGGCCCCCGGTGGCTTCCTCGGGCACCGAGCCCACCGGCGACGACATCCGCGTGCGCCCGGGCGACACGCTCAGCAAGATCGCCGGCCGCACGCAGCGGCCCGGCATCTCGCTCGACCAGATGCTGGTGGCGCTGTTCCGCGGCAACCCGCAGGCCTTCGTCGGCGACAACATGAACCGGCTCAAGTCCGGTGCCGTGCTGTCGGTACCCTCGGCCGAGCAGGCGGGCAAGCTGTCGGCACAGGAAGCGCGCGAGGTGATCGTCGCGCAGAGCAACGACTTCGCCGCGTACCGCCAGCGCCTGGCCAGCGGCACCACCACCGCGGCCGACGAGGGCGCCGGTCGCCAGGCCAGCGGCAAGGTGCAGACGCAGGTCGACGACCGCAAGCAGGCCGCCGCGCAGACGCCCGACAGGCTGACGCTGTCGCAGGGCAGCGCCAAGGGCGGCCAGGCCGTCGCGCAGGTCTCCAAGGAAGCCCAGCAAAAGGCCGAGAAGGCCCGCGAGGCCGAGCTGCGCAAGAACGTCGAGGACCTGAAGAAGCTGCAGGGCGCGGCCACCGCGCCCGCGGCTCCGGCGCTGCGCCGGCCGCCGCGCGCCCAGCGCCGGCTCCGTCGGTGGTGCCGCCGGTACCCGCGGTGGTGGCGACGCCCCCGGTGCCTGCGCCGGCTCCGGCGCCCACACCGGCGCCGGCCGCAGCACCCGCCGCGCCGGCCGTGGTGGCGTCGGCACCGGCGCCCGAGCCGGCCCCCGTGGCAGCGTCCGCACCCGCCGTGCCCAAGCCGGTCGCGAAGAAGCCCGGCGCCCGAGCCGGGCCTGCTCGACTCGCTGATGGACAACTCGCTGCTGCTGCCGGCTGCCGGCGTGCTGGCGGCGCTGCTGGCGGGCCTGGGCCTGTACAAGCTGCGTGGCCGCATGCGCAAGCCGGCCGGCGAGACCTCGTTCCTCGAGAGCCGCCTGCAGCCCGACTCGTTCTTCGGCGCCAGCGGCGGCCAGCGCATCGACACGCGCGACGCCAACGTCACCGGCAGCGGCCAGTCGTCGTCGATGTCGTACTCGCTGTCGCAGCTGGATGCCATCGGTGACGTCGACCCGGTGGCCGAGGCCGACGTCTATCTGGCCTACGGCCGCGACCTGCAGGCCGAGGAGATCCTGAAGGAGGCGATGCGCAGCGCGCCCGAGCGCATGGCCATCCGCAGCAAGCTGCTGGAGGTCTACGCCAAGCGCCGCGACACCAAGGCCTTCGAACTGCTGGCCACGCAGATGTTCAACCTCACCCGGGGCGAGGGCGAGGACTGGAGCAAGGCGCAGCAACTGGGTCTGACCATCGACCCGACCAACCCGCTGTACCAGCCGGGCGGTCTGCCCGAGGAAGTGCGCGCCAGCGGCGAAGTCGTCGACGCCCTGAACGCAGCCACGATGCCCTACACGGCGCCCGTGGCCCCGCCCACCTTCCAGCCCGCGGCCGACGCGACGCTGGACAACGACGGCGCCCTGGACCTGGATCTCGAACTCGTGGCGCCGCCGTCGCCGGTGGAGACCACCACGCCCTTCGGCACCAGCGCGGGCCTGTCGGACTCCACGCTCGACCTGTCGCTGCCGCCCGCGGGCGAGCAGAAGACGGTGCCGCTGGCGTCTGCGCCGAAGCAGGCCGATGGCGGTTCGCTGGACTTCGATCTGGAGTCGTTCGGCACCGACGAGCCCAAGACGGTCGCGATCCCGAAGTCCCAGGCGGCCGAACCGGCGCTGGACTTCGGCGAATTCTCGATCGGCGGCCAGCCGCTCGAGCCGCCGACGGTGGCCGACGGCAGCGACCCGCTGTCGCGCAAGCTCGAACTGGCGGAGGAGTTCCGCCAGATCGGCGACCTGGAAGGCGCGCGCGACCTGCTGGAAGAAGTGGTGGCCAAGGCCGAAGGCGCCCTGCAGGCGAAAGCCCAGGGCATGCTCGACAAACTGGCGTGATGGTCCACCCTCGGAGCGCCTGACGGCGCTCCCCCTCGAGGGGGCGGCGCCTGCGGCCCGGCTGAGCCGGCTCCGCTGCGCCCGCTTGACGAACCCCCACTCAGGATGCGCATCGCACTAGGGCTTGCCTACCGAGGCCAGGCCTACCACGGCTGGCAGTCGCAGCCCGACGGGAACACGGTGCAGGATCGGGTCGAGCAGGCCCTTTCGGCCTTCGTCGACCGGACCGTCACCACCGTCTGCGCCGGGCGCACCGACGCCGGCGTGCACGCACTCAACCAGGTTGTCCATCTCGATGCACCGGTCGAGCGCGATGACTTCTCCTGGGTGCGCGGCACCAACCGCTTCCTGCCGCCGGACATCGCGGTGCAATGGTGCATGCCGGTGCCCGACAGCTTCCATGCGCGCAACAGCGCGCGCGGGCGTCGCTACCGATTCGTGATCCTCGAATCACCGGTTCGACCGGCTCTCGAACAGGGGCTGGCGGGCTGGGTCTTCAGGTCGCTGGACGCCGAGGTCATGCGTGCCGCGGCCGCGCTGCTGGTCGGCGAGCACGACTTCAGCTCCTTCCGGGCAGCCGATTGCCAGTCGCCCACGCCGGTCAAGACCTTGCGCTCCATCGACATCGAACGGCGCGGCGCCTACTGGCGCTTCGATTTCGACGCCAACGCCTTCCTGTACCACATGGTGCGCAACATCGTCGGCTGTCTCGTGGCGGTGGGGCAGGGCCGCCAGCCGCCGGGCTGGATGGGCGAGGTGCTGGCCGCGCGCAGCCGCGACGCCGCGGCGCCCACCTTCCCGCCGGACGGCCTTTACTTCACCGGCCCGTACTACGATGCCGGCTTCGGCCTGCCCGGGCACACGCCCGCGATGGACTGGCTCCCCTGACCGAGGCCCGATGGCCAGAACGCGCATCAAGATCTGCGGCCTCACCCGCGAGGCCGACGTCGACGAGGCCATCGAGGCCGGCGCCGACGCGTTGGGCTTCGTGCTCTACCCGAAGAGCCCGCGCGCCGTCACGCCGGCGCGCGCGGCCGAGCTGATCCGGCGCCTGCCGCCGTTCGTCACGCCGGTGCTGCTGACGGTGAACGCCTCGCCGCAGGAACTGCGGCTGGCCACCGAGGACGTGCCGCACGCGCTGCTGCAGTTCCACGGCGACGAGACGCCGGAGCAGTGTGCCGCCGCGGGGCGGCCCTTCGTGCGCGCCGCGCGCATGGCCGAAGGCTTCGATTTGCTAGACTTCGCGGCGCGTTTTTCCAGCGCGATGGCCCTGCTGCTCGACGCCCACGTCGAGGGTTTCGGCGGGGGCGGGAAGGTCTTCGATTGGTCACGGATTCCACCAAGCGTGCCCCTTCCGGTCGTTTTGTCTGGTGGGTTGAATCCTGCCAACGTGACCGATGGGGTGCTTCACGTACGGCCCTTTGCCGTTGACGTGAGCACCGGCGTGGAGATCAGCAAGGGCGTCAAGAGCGGCCCGCTGATGCGCCGGTTCTGCAAGGCGGTGCGGGACGCGGATGCGCGTCTTGGCGCCTGACAAGGAATCGATCCCATCATGTTGAACTACCACCAGCCCGACGCGCACGGGCACTTCGGACCGTACGGCGGCACCTTCGTCGCCGAGACCCTGATCCATGCGCTGCACGAACTCGAGGCGGCGTACGCGAAGTACCGCGAGGACGCCGAGTTCGTCGCCGAGTTCCGCCACGAGCTCGCCCACTTCGTCGGCCGGCCGAGCCCGGTCTACCACGCGGCGCGGCTCAGCCGCGAGATCGGCGGCGCGCAGATCCACCTGAAGCGCGAGGACCTGAACCACACCGGCGCGCACAAGGTCAACAACACCATCGGGCAGGCGCTGCTGGCGCGGCGCATGGGCAAGCCGCGCGTGATCGCCGAAACCGGCGCCGGCCAGCACGGCGTGGCCACGGCCACCATCTGCGCACGCTACGGCCTGGAGTGCGTGGTCTACATGGGCAGCGAGGACGTCAAGCGCCAGAGCCCCAACGTCTACCGCATGCACCTGCTAGGCGCCAAGGTGGTGCCGGTCGAAAGCGGCAGCAAGACGCTGAAGGACGCGCTCAACGAGGCGCTGCGCGACTGGGTGACCAACGTCGAGAACACCTTCTACATCATCGGCACGGTGGCGGGCCCGCACCCGTACCCGATGATGGTGCGCGACTTCCAGCGCGTCATCGGCGACGAGTGTTTGGTGCAGATGCCGCAGCAGATCGGTCGCCAGCCCGATGCCGTGATCGCCTGCGTCGGCGGCGGCAGCAACGCGATGGGCATCTTCTACCCGTACATCGAGCACGAGGCGGTGCGCCTGATCGGCGTCGAGGCCGCGGGCGAGGGCCTGCAGACTGGGCGCCACGCGGCGTCGATCTGCGGCGGTTCGCCCGGCGTGCTGCACGGCAACCGCACCTACCTGCTGCAGGACGACAACGGCCAGATCATCGAGACCCATTCGGTGTCGGCGGGCCTGGACTACCCCGGCGTCGGCCCTGAACACGCCTACCTGCACGACATCGGCCGCGCCGAGTACGTGGCGGTGACGGACAGCGAGGCGCTGGAGGCGTTCCACCGCCTGTGCCGCACCGAGGGCATCATCCCCGCGCTGGAGTCGAGCCATGCCGTGGCCTACGCGATGAAGCTCGCGGCGACGATGAAGCCCGACCAGCACCTGCTCGTGAACCTCTCGGGCCGGGGCGACAAGGACATCAACACCGTGGCCGCGCTGACCGGCGCCGACATCCCCGGGCTCTCGTTCCCGCAGAAGGGGGCTGCGCAATGAGCCGCATCGCCCGAACGCTGGCCGACCTGAAGGCCGCCGGCCGCAAGGCCCTGATCCCCTACGTCACCGCGGGCGACCCGTTTGCCGACGCCACGCCGCAGATCATGCAGGCGCTGGCCGATGGCGGTGCCGACATCATCGAGCTCGGCGTGCCCTTCAGCGACCCGATGGCCGATGGCCCCGTGATCCAGAAGGCCAGCGAGCGCGCGCTGGCGCGCGGCATCGGCACGGCGCAGGTGCTGGCGATGGTGCGCGAGTTCCGCAAGGGCAACAGCCGCACGCCGGTGGTGCTGATGGGGTACGCGAACCCGGTGGAGCGCTACGACCAGGTGCACGGCGCCGGCGCGTTCATCGCCGCCGCGCGCGAGGCCGGTGTCGACGGGCTGCTGATCGTCGACTACCCGCCCGAGGAGTGCGAAGCCTTTGCCGCGAAGCTGAAGGACGCCGGGCTCGACCTGATCTTCCTGCTCGCCCCCACCAGCACCGACGAGCGGATGGAGCAGGTGGGCCGTGTCGCCGGCGGCTATGTCTACTACGTGTCGCTGAAAGGTGTCACCGGCGCCGGCCACCTGGACACCGCGGCCGTGGCCGAGATGCTGCCGCGCATCCGCCGCCACGTGAGCGTGCCGGTGGGCGTGGGCTTCGGCATACGGGATGCCCAGACAGCCCGGGCCGTGGGGCAGGTGGCGGACGCGGTGGTGATCGGTTCGCGCCTGATCCAGATCCTGGAATCGCAGACGCGCGAGAATGCGGCCCCCGCGGCCCGCACATTCATGGCGGAGATCCGCGCCGCCCTGGACGCGTAGAAGCACCCACCGGTGCAGGACGCTTGAGGAGAACTGTCGCATGAGCTGGCTCGAAAAACTGCTGCCGCCCAAGATCCAGCCCACCGACCCGGCCGAGCGCCGGGCGGTGCCCGAGGGCCTGTGGATCAAGTGCCCCTCGTGCGAGACGGTGCTCTACAAGACCGACCTGGAGCAGAACCTCAACGTCTGCCCCAAGTGCGACCACCACCACCGCATCGGCGCGCGCGCCCGGCTCGACGCCTTCCTGGATCCGGAAGGCCGCTGGGAGATCGGCCAGGAGGTGATGCCGGTCGACGCGCTGAAGTTCAAGGACAGCAAGAAGTACCCGCAGCGGCTGAAGTCGGCCCTGGAAGCCACCGGCGAGACCGACGCGATGGTGGTGGTGGGCGGCGCCGTGATGAGCGTGCCGCTGGTCGCCGCCTGCTTCGAGTTCGAGTTCATGGGCGGCTCGATGGGCAGCGTGGTGGGCGAGCGTTTCGTGCGCGGCGTCGAGGCCGCCATCGAGCAGAAGGTGCCCTTCGTCAGCTTCACCGCCACGGGCGGCGCGCGCATGCAGGAGGGCCTGCTGAGCCTGCTGCAGATGGCCAAGACCAACGCGTCGCTGACGCGCCTGGCCAAGGCCCGGCTGCCCTACATCAGCGTGCTCACCGACCCCACGATGGGCGGCGTCTCCGCGAGCTTCGCCTTCGTGGGCGACGTGGTGATCGCCGAGCCGAAGGCGCTGATCGGCTTTGCCGGCCCGCGCGTGATCGAGAACACCGTGCGCGAGAAGCTGCCCGAGGGCTTCCAGCGCAGCGAGTTCCTGCTCGGCACCGGCGCGCTGGACATGATCTGCGACCGCCGCCAGCTGCGCGCCACCATCGCCCGCCTGCTGGCGATGCTGCAACGGCAAAGCGCCGACGCCGTGGCTTGACCGCGCCGCAGACCCTTTCGGACTGGCTCGCGCACTGCGCGGCCCAGCATCCGAAGTCCATGGACCTGTCGCTGGAGCGCACCGTCGAGGTGGCGCGGCGCCTGGGCATCCGCTTTGCGGTCCCCGTCATCACGGTGGCCGGCACCAACGGCAAGGGCAGCACCTGCGCGATGCTGGAGTCCATCGCGCGCCATGCCGGCTATCGCACGGGGCTGTACCAGAAGCCCGAGCTGGTGAACTTCGAGGAGCGTTGCCGGTTGAACGGCGCGCCGGTGCGGGCCGACGAGCTGGTGCCGCACTTCGCCGCGGTGGAAGACGCGCGCGGCGAGATCACGCTGACGCAGTTCGAGTTCAGCACGCTGGCCATCGCGCGGCTGCTGTCGCTGGCGCCGGTGGACGTGGTGATCCTGGAGGTGGGCCTGGGCGGCCGCTACGACTCGGTGAACGCCTTCGACACCGACTGCGCGGTGATCACCAGCATCGACCTCGACCACACCGAGTGGCTGGGCCCCGACCGCGAAAGCATCGGCCTGGAGAAGGCGCAGATCATGCGGCCGGGCAAGCCGGCCATCGTCAGCGACCCGCTGCCGCCGCAGAGCGTGGTGAAGCACGGAGAAGCGATCGGCGCCGACCTCTGGCTCGTGGGCCGCGACTTCAACCATGCCGGCGACCGCCAGCAGTGGAGCTGGAGCGGCCGCAACCGGCGCTACAACGGCATGGCCTATCCCGCGCTGCGCGGCGCGAACCAGCTCATCAACGCGGCCGGCGCCATCGCGGCGCTGGAGGCGCTGCGCGACCGGCTGCCGATCACCGCGCAGGCCGTGCGCACCGGGCTGGCGCTGGTGGAACTGCCGGGCCGCTTCCAGGTGATCCCCGGACAGCCGGCGCTGGTGCTGGACGTGGCGCACAACCCGCAGTCGGTGGGCGCACTGGCGCTGAACCTGGACGCCATGGGCTTCTTCCCGCGCACCCAGGCCGTGTTCGCGGCGCTGCGCGACAAGGACATCGCCGGCCTGCTGACGCGCATGGTGCCGCTGGTCGACGTGTGGCACTGCTGCGCGCTGACGTCGCCGCGCGCGACGCCGCTGGACGAGCTGGTGGCCGTGGTGCGCGAGGCCACGGCGGGTCGCCAGGACGTGGCCGTGCACGCCCACGCCAGCCCTGCGGCCGCCCTGGCCGCCGCGGCGGCGATGGCGGACCCCACCGATAGAATCGTGGTCTTCGGTTCCTTCTACACCGTGGGCGGCGTGCTCCGGGAGGGACTGCCCCGGCTGACGGCCGCCCACGTCGGCTGATCCGATGGTCGGGCCCGCGCCGGGCCTGCTCCGTCACCACCGTCAGCCGCATGCGCCTGCCCTTCCTGCGCCCCAAGAATGCCGAGTCCGAACCGCCGCGTCGCAACGCCCGCGGCGGGGCCGGCGCGGACGCCCTGCGGAGCGGCGGCGACGACGAGGCCGTCGCCGCTGCGCGCGTGCGGGCGCGGCGCCGGCTGGTCGGCGCGGTGGTGCTGCTGGCCATCGGGGTGATCGGCTTCCCGCTGCTGTTCGACACGCAGCCGCGTCCGCTGCCGCTGGACACGCCGATCGAGACGCCGCGCCGCGAGGTGGCCGTGGCTCCGCAGCGGCCGCGCCCTTCCCCGGTGACGCAGCTGCCGGCCGACGCCGGCAACGAGGTGGCGCCGCCTGCGGCGGTGCCGTCGGCACCCGCACCCGCACCGCTGCCGGCACCTGCGCCCGCGCCCGCCGCGAGCAAACCCGCCGTGAGCAAGCCCGTGGCCGAGAGCACCGTGGCGGCGGCCAGGCCGGTTGCCGCGCCGGCACCCGCACCCACGCCGACGCCCGCTGCCAGCGCGCCGGCTGCCGCCGCCGGTCGCTTCGTGGTGCAGGTGGGCGCCTACACCGACGCCGCGATGCTGCGCGAGGCCCGCGGCAAGGTCGAGAAGCTGGGCCTGAAGACCTACACGCAGGTGATCGAAGGCGAGGGCGGCAAGCGCACCCGCGTGCGCCTGGGACCCTTCGCCACGCGCGAAGAGGCCGATGCGGCTGCCGCGAAGATCAAGCGCGCCGGGCTGCCGGCGGCGATCCTCACCCTGTAGCGCACGACGATGGACCTGCTGCTGCAGCTCTCGTGGGTCGACTGGGCCCTGCTGGCCGTGCTGGCGGTGTCGGTGGTCATCGGCCTGGTGCGCGGCTTCGTCTTCGAGTGCCTGTCGCTGGTGGGCTGGGTGGTGGCCTGGTTCGGCGCGCAATGGGCCGCGCCGTGGCTGTCGCTGCACCTGCCGGTGGGCGCGCCGGGTTCCGCACTGAATCTGGGCGCGGCCTTCGCGGTCGCCTTCATCGTGGCGCTGGTGGCCTGGGGCCTGCTCGCCAAGCTGGTCCGCATGCTGATCCACGCCACGCCGCTGTCGGTGCCCGACCGCCTGCTCGGCGCCGGCTTCGGCGCGCTGCGCGGTGGCGTGCTGCTGCTCGCCGTCGCCACCGTCGTGGGTTTGACACCGGCCGCACAATCCAAGGCCTGGCGCGAAGCGCGTGGCGCCCGCTGGCTGCAGCAGAGCCTGGTGGCGCTGAAGCCCCTGCTGCCCGAAGCCGCCGCGCGGCACCTGCCGGCCTGAACGCATCTGCGAAGGATCAACGAACCATGTGCGGCATCGTCGGCGCCATCACCCGGGCCCCCGTCAACCAGCTGATCTACGACGCGCTGCTGCTGCTGCAGCATCGCGGCCAGGACGCCGCCGGCATCGTCACGATGCAGGGCACCAAGTGCTTCATGCACAAGGCGCGCGGCATGGTGCGCGACGTGTTCCGCACCCGCAACATGCGCGGGCTGCCCGGCCAGGTGGGCCTGGGGCAGGTGCGCTACCCGACCGCGGGCAACGCCTACAGCGAAGAGGAAGCGCAGCCCTTCTACGTGAATGCGCCCTACGGCATCGTGCTGGTGCACAACGGCAACCTCACGAACGCGCACGCGCTGAAGGCCGAGCTGTTCGAGATCGACCGCCGCCACATCAACACCGAGAGCGACACCGAGGTGCTGATCAACGTGCTGGCGCACGAGCTGGAACTCGCCGCCCGCGACCTGCCGCTCACGCCCGAGCAGGTCTTCAAGGCCGTGGGGGCGGTGCACAAGCGCATCAAGGGCAGCTATGCGGTGATCGCGCTGATCGCGGGCCACGGCTTGCTGGCGTTCCGCGATCCGTTCGGCATCCGCCCGCTGTGTTTCGGCGAAGGCGTGAGCGACGGCGGCCGCGACGTGATGGTGGCCAGCGAGTCGGTGGCGCTGGAAGGCACCGGCCACCAGCTGACGCGCGACGTCGCGCCCGGCGAAGCGATCTTCGTCGACCTGGAAGGCCGCATCCACGCGCGCCAGTGCGCCGATCACCCGGTGCTGAACCCCTGCATGTTCGAGTTCGTCTACCTCGCGCGGCCCGACTCGGTGCTGGACGGCGTCTCGGTCTACCAGGCGCGGCTCAACATGGGCGAGACGCTGGCGCAGCGGGTCATCAATGCGCTGCCGCCGAACGAGATCGACGTGGTGGTGCCGATTCCCGAGTCCAGCCGCCCGAGCGCGATGCAGCTCGCGCATCGGCTCGGCAAGCCCTACCGCGAGGGCTTCGTGAAGAACCGCTACGTGGGCCGCACCTTCATCATGCCGGGGCAGGCGGTGCGCAAGAAGAGCGTGCGCCAGAAGCTCAACGCCATCGGCGTGGAGTTCAAGGGCCGCAACGTGCTGCTGGTGGACGACAGCATCGTGCGCGGCACCACCAGCAAGGAGATCGTGCAGATGGCCCGCGAGGCCGGTGCGCGCAAGGTCTACATGGCGAGCGCCGCGCCGCCGGTGCGCTTCCCGAACGTCTACGGCATCGACATGCCGACGAAGGAAGAGCTGATCGCGCACCAGCGCACGGTGGAGGAGATCCGCACCTTCATCGGCGCCGACCAGCTGATCTACCAGGACGTGGACGCGATGAAGCGCGTGGTGGCCGCGCTGAACCCGGGGATCGCCGGCTTCGAGGCCAGCTGCTTCGACGGGCGCTACATCACGGGCGACGTGACCGCCGAGGACTTCGCGACGCTGGAAGCGCAGCGTCGCCTGCAGTTCGACGAGGAAGAGTCCGACGCCCGCGGCCGCCTGGCGCTGCAGAGCGGGGAGGCGGCGTGAGCGATCGGGACAGCGAGGCCGCGCGCATCGACCGCGCGAAGCTGCCCGAAGGCCTGCGGCCCGAGACGCTGGCGGTGCGCACCGCGCTGGCGCCCAGCCAGCACGGCGAGAACTCCGAAGGGCTCTTCCTCACCAGCGCCTTCGTGCAGCCCGATGCGGCCACCTCGGCGCGCCGCTTCGCAGAGATGGAGGACTTCACCTACGCGCGCACCAGCAACCCGACCGTGCGCAGCCTGGAACAGCGGCTGGCCGCGATGGAAGGCGCCGAAGGCTGCGTCGCCACGTCCACGGGGATGAGCGCGATCCTGCTGCTGGTGATGGGCCTGCTGAAGGCGGGCGACCACGTGATCTGCTCGCGCTCGGTGTTCGGCTCCACGTTGAGCCTCTTCGGCAAGGAGTTCGCGAAGTTCGGCGTCGAGACGAGTTTCGTCTCGCAGACCGACATCGCCGAATGGCGCGCCGCGCTGCGCCCCACGACGAAGCTGCTGTTCGCCGAGACGCCCACCAACCCGCTCACCGACGTCTGCGACATCCGCGCGCTGGCCGATCTGGCGCACGGCGCCGGCGCGCTGCTGACGGTGGACAACACCTTCTGCTCGCCGGCGCTGCAGCGGCCGCTCGCGCTGGGTGCCGACCTCGTGATGCACGCCGGCACCAAGTACCTCGACGGCCAGGGCCGCGTGATGGCCGGCGCGCTGTGCGGGCCCAACCGCCTCATCGTCGACGTGTTCGGCCCCACGCTGCGCACCGCCGGCATGACGCTGGCGCCGTTCAATGCCTGGGTGGTGCTGAAAGGGCTGGAGACGCTGGCGCTGCGCATGAAGGCCCAGAGCGAAGCGGCGCTGCAGGTGGCACGCTGGCTGGAAGCGCACCCGGCCGTGGGCCGCGTGCACTACCCGGGGCTCGAGTCGCACCCGCAGCACGCGCTGGCGATGGCGCAGCAGTCGGGGCTGGGCGGTGCAGTGGTCTCGTTCGACCTGAAGGCGGCCACGCCCGAAGCGGCGCGCGCCGCGGCCTTCCACGTCATCGACAGCACGCGCGTGCTCAGCATCGCCACCAACCTGGGCGACACCAAGACCATCATCACCCACCCGGCCACCACCTCGCACGGCCGCCTCAGCGAGGCGCAGCGGCAGGCCTCCGGCATCGGCCAGGGCCTGGTCCGGCTGGCCGTCGGGCTGGAGCATGTCGACGACATCACCGACGACCTGCAGCGCGGCCTCGGCACCCTTTCCGCATGACGACCATCCGCACCCGCATCGCCCCGTCGCCCACCGGCTTCCTGCACCTGGGCACCGCGCGCACCGCGCTCTATTCGTGGGCCTACGCACGCCACTTCGGCGGCCAGTTCGTGCTGCGCATCGAGGACACCGACGTCGCGCGTTCGACCGGGGACAGCGTGCAGCAGATCCTGGACAGCATGAAGTGGCTGGGCCTGGACTACGACGAAGGCCCGGTCTACCAGATGCAGCGCCTGGACCGCTACCAGGCCGTGATCGACCAGATGATCGCCGCCGGCACGGCCTACCGCTGCTACGCCACGCCCGAGCAGCTGGAGGCGATGAAGGCCGGCCAGGAAGCGCGCGGCGAGAAGCGCCGCTACGACGGCACCTGGCGCCCCGCGCCGGGCAAGGTGCTGCCGCCGGTGCCCGAGGGCGTTCAGCCGGTGGTGCGCTTCGCGAATCCGCCGCGCGGCGTGGTGTCGTGGGACGACTTGGTCAAGGGCCCGATCAGCATCAGCAACGAGGAGATCGACGACCTGATCATCCAGCGCGCCGACGGCGTGCCCACCTACAACTTCGCCGTGGTGGTCGACGACTGGGACATGGCGATCACGCACGTCTTCCGTGGCGACGAGCACATCAACAACACGCCCTGGCAGATCAACATCTTTCGCGCGTTAGGTGCACCGCTGCCGCAGTTCGGCCATTGCCCGATCATCCTCGGCGAGGACGGACTGAAACTCAGCAAGCGCCGCGGCGCGGTGAGCGTCACCGCCTACCAGGACGCGGGCTACCTGCCCGAGGCGATGCTGAACTACCTGGCGCGCCTGGGCTGGAGCCACGGCGACGACGAGCTGTTCACGCGCGAGCAGATGGTGCAGTGGTTCGACGGCACGCACCTCGCGAAGAGCCCCGCGCAGTGGGATCCGGCCAAACTCGCCTGGGTCAACGCGCACTACATCAAGCAGGCGCCGGATGCCCGCCTGGCGCCGATGATCCAGCGCCAGCTCAAGTCGCGCGGCGTGCCCGCGCACGGCCTGCCGCTGCTGGAGCGCGCGGCCGCGCTGTTCAAGGACCGCTGCAGCACGGTGGTCGAGCTCGCGGACTGGTCGGCGATGCTCTACATGCCGGTGACGCCGCGCGAGGAAGACCTCGCGACCTTCGTCACCGACGCGGTGAAGCCGGGCCTGCGCGCCCTGCGCGACAAGCTGGCGCAGATCGAGTGGGACAAGGCCGCGATCGCCGCGGCCATCAAGGAGACGCTGGCCGCGCACCAGCTCAAGATGCCGCAGCTGGCGCCGGCGCTGCGCGTGCTGGTGTGCGGTCGGTCACAGACGCCGTCGATCGACGCGGTGCTGGCACTCTTCCAGCGCGACGAGGTGCTCGCTCGATTGCGGGGTGTCTGAAAAGTGTTCTAGAATCACAGACTCGCTTGAACAGCGCGGGTCAAAACCCAAAGGGGGTATAGCTCAGCTGGGAGAGCGCTTGCATGGCATGCAAGAGGTCAGCGGTTCGATCCCGCTTACCTCCACCAAGGTCACCGAGCGCTGTTCAAGGGAAGAAGGTTTTGAGTCCCCTTCGTCTAGAGGCCTAGGACACGACCCTTTCACGGTTGTAACAGGGGTTCGAATCCCCTAGGGGACGCCAGATTCACTGATCTGGCAGGGAGTGGTAGTTCAGTTGGTTAGAATACCGGCCTGTCACGCCGGGGGTCGCGGGTTCGAGTCCCGTCCACTCCGCCAACATTCACAAGGCCACCGCCGTGCGGTGGCCTTTTTCATGGGTGCTGCTGCGATCACGCCGCGCTGGCCAGACGCCGCAGCAGCGCGTCGACGACCGAAGCCACGCAGCTGGGCGGAAACGGTGCCACGCTGCTGACGTTGATCTCGCACAGCACGAAGCGCTCGGTCCCGGCGTCTGCGGCTTCGCCGAGCAGGAAGTCGCAGTCCCACAGCAGCGGCAGGTGCTCGGTCGCCAGCCCGACGCTCTCGCGCAGCTGCGCCACCCATCCGGTTTCCAGCAGGCGGCGCAGGCCCTGGAACTGCGCGAGGTCGGCTCCGTGGTACAGGCGCTGCCCCGGCAGCGGGTGCCCGGGATGCAGCGCGTTGACCGCCTGGTGGCCGAAGCCCGCGACACGGTCCTCGACGAGGTAGGCCCGCACCATGCCCTCGGCCAGCCGCGCCTGCCAGGCCTGGTCGATCATGTGACCGCCCGCCTCGGGCTCGAAGTACGGCGACAGCGTGCTCAGCAGCCCGCCGAGGTCCATGGCCTGCGGCTCGCTGCCGCGCTGAGCGTGGCGCACCAGCAGTTGCCCCGACGCCATCGCCTCGACACGCCACACGCCGATGCCACTGTGCCCGCGGTGCTGCTTGAGCACGCGCGGCCCGGCCCGCAGGCGCTGCGGCAGTTCGTCGGCCAGCTGGGTCAGGGTGTCGACGCGGTGCACATCGCTGCCGAAGGGCAGGTGGCGCGTCGCGAACAGCACGTCCTTGGTGCCCAGGCGCAGCACGGCCTCCGGGTGCGCGCTGACGAAGACGCCGCGTGATGCGGCCTCGCGCAGCACCGCGTCGAGGCGATCCCGGCGGCGCCCGCCTTCGATCGGGTTGCACCACACCAGCACGGCGTGGACGCCGAGCAGCTGCTCGGCCACCTCTTCGGCGAAGTCGTCGTGCCACACCGCCGGCTCGGCCGCCACGCCGGCCGCAGCGAAGGCTTCGAAGAGCGACACGAACCGGCTCGCAGCAGGATCCGCGCGATCGCGTGCCTGCCGATCGCCGGGGTAGAGCAGCGCGACGCGGTTCGTGCGCATCGCGTCAACGTCCCGGCTTGGGGGCGAGCGGACGCCCTTGCGACCGCCAGCCGTCGAAGCCGCCGATCAGGAAACGGGCATCGATGCCGGCGGCCCGCAGGCGCATCGCGGTGGCGCGGCCGACCTCGTGGCCGTACACGCAGTACACGACCACCGGCTCGTCCTTCGGCAACTGCGCGGCCCAGGTGCCGACCTGGGCGGGATCCCGCCACTCCGCGCCTTCCACGAGCGCGTCGGACTGCTCGAACACCGCGGCACGTCGAACGTCCAGGACCCGCGCGCGCAGCGCCGGGTCGTGCACGACGCCCAGGCCTTCGCTGGCGCGTGTCACCGCGTCCTGGTAGCGCTGGTACACGCCCGTCCAGTCGATGCTCGCCATGAACGCGTCGACGTAGGCGCCCGCCGCCGCGCCGAAGTCCAGGTGGTAGGCGTGCTCGTACATGTCCAGCGCGAGCAGCGGCACACCGCCCGCCACGGCGTGCGTATGGTCCGCGGCCCACTGGTTGACGAGCCTGCCCTCGCGCGGCAGGAAGCTGAGCAGCACCCAGCCCGATCCGCCGGCCAGTGCCTTGCCCATCGCGCTGAACTCGTCGCGCCAGCGCTCGGCGCTGCCGAAACCGGCCTTCAGCGCCAGGTCCATCGCCGGCGCCATCGGCTGCGGGTTGCCGCTCAGGCTGGCGAAGTACAGCTCGTGCAGCAGCATCGAGTTGGTGGCAACGAGCTCCTCGCGCTTGAGCCCGTTCAGCTCGAAGCCGGGTGTCGTGGCGAAGTCCCGATCGTGCAGCTGCGCGCGGATGGCGTTCAGCCGCTTCACCGCGCCGCCGTAGTTGTTCTGGTGGTGGCTGCGCAGCAGCTTCTCCGACAGCCCCTTCACGGCCGCCGGGTCGAACGGAAGGTCCTGGATGCGAACGTCCATCTCTGTCTCCTCACGGGTTGATGGCGAGCGCGGCGCGGGTGAGCTGGATCGCCAGTCCGGCGACGCCCGCGGCGAGCACGACCTTGATCACGCCGGCCTTGAACCGGAACAAGGCCACTGCCGCGGCCAGGCCGATGGCCGCCGAGGCCGCGTCGAACGGCCCGGCCGGCCCGCGCGGCCACAGCACGTGGTACGCGAAGAACACCGCCAGGTTCACGATGACGCCGACCACCGCGGCGGTGATGCCGGTCAGCGGCGCGGTGAACCTCAGGTTGCCGTGCGTCGATTCGATGAACGGCGCGCCCAGCAGGATGAAGCAGAACGACGGCAGGAAGGTGAAGAAGGTCACCACCACCGCCGCGACCGCCCCGGCCGCCGCCGGCGAGTCGCCGCCGAAGAGGGCCTGGCCCCAGCCGCCGACGAAGCCCACGAAGGCGACGACCATGATCAGCGGCCCGGGTGTCGTCTCGCCGAGCGCGAGCCCGTCGATCATCTGCGCCGCGGTGAGCCACTGGTAGTGGTCCACCGCCCCCTGGTAGACGTAGGGCAGCACGGCGTAGGCGCCGCCGAAGGTCAGCAAGGCCGCCTTGGTGAAGAACCAGCCCATCTGCGTGAGCGCGCCGTGCCAGCCGTAGGCCGCGGTCAGCGCGCCCAGCGCCGTGGCCCACAGCGCGAGGCAGACCGCCAGCACGCGCCGGAATCGCGCCCACGTGAAGCGCGCGTGTGGCGGCGTCGGCGTGTGGTCGTCGATGAGCGCCGGGCCCGAACGCTGGCCGCCCGCGGCGTGCCCGGTGCCGGCCTTGAACTTCTCCGGCGCGAACCGGCCGCCCAGGTGGCCGACGACACCCGCCACCAGCACGATGAGCGGGAACGGAACGTTGAGCGCGAAGATCGCCAGGAAGGCACCGGCCGCGATGCCCCACAGCCAGCCGTTCTTCAACGTGCGCGAACCCACGCGGTATGCGGCATGCACGACCAGCGCCGTCACGGCCGGCTTGATGCCGTAGAACAGCCCCGCCACCGCTGGCACGTGGCCGTAGGCCATGTAGATCCACGACAGCGCGATCAGGATGAACAGCGAGGGCAGCACGAAAAGCCCGCCGGCCACGATGCCGCCCCAGGTGCGGTGCATCAGCCAGCCGATGTAGGTGGCCAGCTGCTGCGCCTCGGGCCCGGGCAGCACCATGCAGTAGTTCAGCGCATGCAGGAAGCGGTTCTCCGAGATCCAGCGGCGACGCTCGACGAGTTCCTCGTGCATCAGCGCGATCTGCCCGGCCGGTCCACCGAAGCTGACGAAGCCGAGCTTGAGCCAGTAGCGCAAGGCTTCCGCACGCGATGGCCCGGGTGCCGGTGCCGGGTCCGCGGTGGCGGTGTCAACGTTCATGCGGCACCTTCAGCGCGGCATAGAAGGCGTCGAAGGCCGGGATGGCGGCGGCCAGCAGCGCGTCGTCGTCGGCATGCTGCGCCTGCAGGCCGCGGATCAGCATCTCGAAGCCGGGTGCTTCGTCGACCGGCAATCCGCCCACGTCGATGCAGTGCACCAGGCGGGCCAGCCCCTGCAGCGCCCTGTCCTCGAGCAGCCCGAAGCTCTGCGCGACCACCTCGAACGTGACGCGATCGCCGACATGCGTGAACGTGGCGCCGTCGAAGTCGTAGCCCAGCGCCGACTTCGGGTGCTTCCTGGGATCGGCGAGCCACCTGAAGGTCGGCTGCCGGTCGATGAAGCGCTGGACCAGCCAGGCGGTCGCCAGGCGGTCCACCCACGGGCGCTTGCGCGTGACCCAGGTGCGACCCTGGTGGTCGGCGATGGCGCGTGGCGGGATCGCGCCGTCGGTCGTGGCCGGCTCGTCCGGCGAGAGGTGCAGCTCCACGTCGCGCCGCAGTGCCGCCAGCGCGTCGGCGGCCTTGCGGCTGTCCTTGCCGGGGAAGAAGTCGCTCGCCTGCAGGGCCTGCAGCTGGGCCTCCAGCCTGCGCAGCCCCTTGTGCAGCTCGGCTTCGGACGCGCGCCGCATGCCGCCCCGGGCCTCCTTGACCGACTGCAGGAACTCGCCGAAGGCGTCCGCGCGATCGAACAGCGCCCGGAACGACTGTTCCTGGGCCGCGTCGCGCGCCTGCACCACGAGCAGGTGGGCGTCGGCGCCGGCCTCGTCGATCGTGCGTTCCAGCTCCCAGAGCATGCCGGCACTGGGGGCGTGCTGCGGAAGCACGTACACGCCCTCGCGCAGGGTGCCGGCGCCCGTGGCCTTCAGCGCGCGCCAGACGCGCACGCGCAGCCCGCTGGGGCTGGTGGGCAGGGTTGCGGTGAGGATCAGCCAGTTCGTGGTCATGAAGCAAATATCTCACAACGTGATGAATGATACACAACAGCTCCGACCAGGCGGGGCGCGAACGCGCGGGGCCTGCCGCGCTAGACTGCGCCGCTGCTCCATGGTGTGTGCTGACGTTTGAAGTGAGGGTGCATGACGCAGAACGGATTCTTCGCCCGGGCCGTGGCCGTGGTGGGCGCGGCGGCGGTGCAGTGGCGCCGCCTGCAGGGGAGCGTGGGCACGGCGGCCGTCGGCGCGTCGCCGCAGATCCCGGCAGCCCGGCCCCAGGGCCGCATCCCGACGCTGAAGATGCCCACCGCCCAGGGCTGGGCCGCCGGACAGCTGCCCACGGCGGCGCCGGGCCTGAAGGCCAACGCCTTCGCCACCGGCCTCAAGCACCCGCGCTGGATCACCGTGCTGCCCAACGGCGACGTGACGGTGGCCGAAGCGATGCAGCCCGGCGGCCAGCCGCGCACGCTGTTCGACCACGCGATGCACGCGACGATGCGCCGCGCCGCCGCCATCGGCGACAGCCCCAACCGCGTCACGCTGCTGCGCGATGCGAACGGCGACGGCGTGGCCGAGGAACGCCATGCGCTGCTGGAGAGCCTGAACCAGCCCTTCGGCATGGCGCTCGTGGGCGACACCTTCTACGTCGGCAACACCGACGGCGTGGTGTCGTTCCCCTACACGCCGGGCCAGACGCGGATCACCGCGCCCGCGCGCCGGCACAGCACCTACAAGACGCGCGGCCACTGGACGCGCAGCCTGCTGCCCAGCCCTGACGGCCGCCGGCTCTACATCGGCGTCGGCTCGCTCAGCAACATCGCCGAGCACGGCTTCGAGGCGGAAGAAGGCCGCGCCTGCATCTGCGAGCTCGACCTCGCCACCGGCCAGCACCGCGTGTTCGCGGCCGGCCTGCGCAATCCGGTGGGCCTGGCCTGGGAACCCGTCACCGGCCGCCTGTGGACCGTGGTCAACGAACGCGACGGCCTCGGCGACGAGACCCCGCCCGACTACCTCACCTCGGTGATCGACGGCGGCTTCTACGGCTGGCCCTACTGCTACTGGGGCAAGACGGTCGACGACCGCGTGCCGCAGGATGCCGCGCTGGTGGCCCGCGCGCTCACGCCCGACTACGCCTTGGGCGGCCACACCGCGTCGCTGGGCCTGTGCTGGATGCCGGCCGGCACGCTGCCCGGTTTCGACGTCGACGGCATGGTGATCGGCCAGCACGGCTCGTGGAACCGCAGCACGCTCAGCGGCTACAAGGTCGTGTTCGTGCCCTTCGCCGACGGCCGGCCCGCCGGCCCGCCGCGCGACATCCTCTCGGGCTTCCTGGCGCCCGACGAGTCGGTGTCCTATGGCCGCCCGGTGGGTGTGGCCATCGGCCCCGACGGCCGCTCGCTGCTGGTGGCCGACGACGTGGGCGACGTGATCTGGCGCGTGGCCTGAGCCTTTCCTATCGCCGCCATAACGAGGCTTCAATGGATCGGAGACGGGTGCCTTCCTAGACTGCTTCCCACGCAGCAACCAGGAGCACCCGATGTCCGCCAACGAACCCCAATGCCCGTTCTCGGGCGGTGCACCTTCGCACGCCCGCGCCGGGCTGAACGGCAACCGCAACTGGTGGCCCGAGGCGCTGAACCTCGCGATCCTTCACCAGCACTCGCCGCGCGGCAACCCGCTCGGCGCCGCGTTCGACTACGCGCAGGCCTTCAAGACGCTGGACCTCGACGCGGTGGTTGCCGACCTGCGCGCGCTGATGACCGACTCGCAGGACTGGTGGCCCGCCGACTACGGCCACTACGGCCCGCTCTTCATCCGCATGGCCTGGCACGCGGCCGGCACCTACCGCATCCACGACGGCCGCGGCGGCGCGGGCACCGGCGCGCAGCGCTTCGCGCCGCTGAACAGCTGGCCCGACAACGGCAACCTGGACAAGGCGCGCCGGCTGCTGTGGCCCATCAAGCAGAAGTACGGCAGCAAGCTCTCGTGGGCCGACCTGCTGGTGCTCACCGGCAACGTGGCGCTGGAGAGCATGGGCTTCAAGACCTTCGGCTTCGCCGGCGGCCGGCCGGACATCTGGGAGCCCGAGGCCGAGATCGACTGGGGCTCGGAGACGAAGTGGCTCGGCGACCAGCGCTACAGCGGCGACCGCGAGCTCGCCAAGCCGCTGGCCGCGGTGCAGATGGGCCTGATCTACGTGAACCCCGAAGGCCCGAACGGCAAGCCCGACCCCGTGGCCTCGGCGCGCGACATCCGCGAGACCTTCGCGCGCATGGCGATGGACGACGAGGAGACCGTGGCGCTGGTGGCCGGCGGGCACACCTTCGGCAAGGCGCACGGCGCGGGCGACCCCAGCCACGTCGGCCGCGAGCCCGAGGGTGCGGACATCGAACTGCAGGGTCTGGGCTGGGCCAGCACCCACGGCAGCGGCGTCGGCGCGCACGCCATCACCAGCGGCATCGAAGGCGCCTGGAAACCGAACCCGACCACCTGGGACAACGGCTACTTCGAGACGCTCTTCGGCTACGCGTGGGAGCTGACGAAGAGCCCCGCCGGCGCGCACCAGTGGCGGCCCAAGGGCGGCGCCGGCGCCGATGCCGTGGTCGACGCGCACGACCCCACGAAGCGTCACGCCCCGATGATGACCACCGCCGACCTGGCGCTGCGCTTCGACCCGGCCTACGAGAAGATCTCGCGCCGCTTCCTGAACGACCCGAAGGCCTTCGCCGATGCCTTCGCGCGCGCCTGGTTCAAGCTCACGCACCGCGACATGGGCCCGCGCTCGCGCTACCTGGGCAAGCTGGTGCCGAAGGAAGCGCTGATCTGGCAGGACCCGGTGCCGGCCGTCGACCACCCGCTGGTGAACGACGCGGACATCGCTGCGCTGAAGGCGCAGGTGCTGGCCTCGGGCTTCACGATCGCGCAGCTGGTCAACACCGCCTGGGCCTCGGCCTCCACCTTCCGCGGCAGCGACAAGCGCGGCGGCGCCAACGGCGCCCGCATCCGGCTGGCGCCGCAGAAGGAGTGGCTGGTGAACCAGCCGGTGGAGCTGGCGAATGTGCTGGCGAAACTGGAGGCCATCCAGAAGGCCTTCAACGCGGCGCAGACGGGCGGCAAGAAGGTTTCGCTGGCCGACCTGATCGTGCTGGCCGGCGGCGCGGCCATCGAGGCGGCCGCGAAGAAGGCGGGCCAGGCCATCACCGTGCCTTTCGCGCCGGGGCGCACCGATGCGACCCAGGACCAGACCGACGTCGATGCCTTCGCGGTGCTGGAGCCCGTGGCCGACGGCTTCCGCAACCACGCGGCGCCGGGCCTCGAGGCCAGCGCGCCCGAGCGCCTGGTCGACAAGGCCCAGCTGCTGAACCTGAGCGCACCCGAGATGGCGGTGCTGGTCGGCGGCCTGCGCGTGCTGAACGCCAACACGGCCCAGGCCAGGCACGGCGTGTTCACCACGCGCCCCGAGACGCTGACCAACGACTTCTTCGTCAACCTGCTCGACATGCGCACGGTGTGGAAGAAGACCGCCAGCCCTGGTGTGCTGGAAGGGCGTGACCGCGCGAGCGGCGCGCTGAAGTGGACCGCGACGACCGTGGACCTGGTGTTCGGCTCGAATGCGCAGCTGCGTGCCATCGCCGAGGTCTACGCCGCTGCCGATGCGCAGGCCGGCTTCGTGCGCGACTTCGTCGCCGCGTGGGTCAAGGTGATGAACGCCGACCGCTACGACCTCGCGGCCTGAGGTGCGCTGGAGGGTGCGGCCCAGCGCTTATGCTGCGGCCGTGCCCGAACACCTGCGCCTGCTCGTCGTCGCCGCCATCGTCGGCGGCGGCCTCGTCACGGGGCTGCTGTTCGCGTTCTCGCTGGTCGTGATGCGGGCCCTGCGCGAGCTGCCGGCGGCAACGGGGATGGCCGCCATGCAGCGCATCAACGTGCTGATCGTGAACCCGCTGTTCCTGGCGCTCTTCCTGGGCACCGCGCTGCTCAGCGCCGGCCTCGCTGTGGTCGCGCTGCGCGGCCTGGCGGCGCCCGGCGCGGCCTGGCTGCTGGCAGGCGCGCTGCTTTACCTGCTGGGGCCGCTCGGGGTGACGGTCGCGTTCAACGTGCCGCTGAACAACCGGCTGGCCGGGGCCGCGGCGAGCGAGGCCGACGCGGTGTGGCCGGCCTACGTGGTGGCCTGGCTGCGCTGGAACCACCTGCGCACGGTGATCGGGGCCGCAGGCATCGCGGCGTTGGCCTGGGGGATGGGGGGATAGGCAGCGAGTAAGTCGCCGGTAAGACCGGCGCGGCGAGCATGACGCCTTCCTTCATTTCCATCACGCCCATGACTTCGCTGTCCCCGCTCCAAGCTTCCCACCTGCTGCTGGCCGCCGGCCTGCTCGGCATCGCTTCGCCGGCCTTCGCGCAGGACCAGCCTGCCGGTGCAGGCGCCGCGCGCTGGGCGCTGGGGGCCGGCGTGTCCGTGCGCCAGCAGCCCTACCGCGGTGCCGAGCGCAAGACCACCGGCCTGCCGCTGCTGTTCTACGAGAACCAGTGGGTGCGCTTCGCCGGCGTGGGCGCCGAGTTCAAGCTGTTCCGGCAGGACTTCGGCGATTCGCAGGCCGTCACCGGCGGCCTGAAGATCAAGTACGAGAACAGCGGCTACGAAGCCGACGACGCGCCCGTGCTGCGTGGCATGGAAGAGCGCAAGGGCGGGCTCTGGGGCGGCGCCGCGGCCGCGTGGCACAACCCGGTGGCCAACCTCGGCGTCGAGTGGCTGGGCGATATGTCGGGCCACAGCAAGGGCCAGAAGGCGCAGCTGCAGCTGGACCGCCGCATCGGCTTCGGCGCGCTGGCGCTGACGCCGCGCCTGCAGGGCCAGTGGATGGACCGCAAGTACGTGGACTACTACTTCGGCGTGCGCGCCGCCGAGGCGCTGCCCGACCGCGCCGCCTACGCCGGCCGCTCGGCCTGGGCCACCGAAGTGGGCCTGCGCGTCGACTACGCGCTGGCGCCGCAGCACATGCTGTTCATGGACCTGGCGCGCACGCAGCTGCCCGACGAGATCAAGCAGAGCCCCATCGTCGGCCGCAGCAGCCTGTCGCGCGCATCGGCCGGCTACATGTACCGCTTCTAGGATCGCGGGGATGCATCGCATCGCGCTGGTCGAGGATCACACGCGGCTGGCCGAACTCGTGCGTCAGGCGCTGCAGGCCGCCGGCATCGGCGTGGACGTGTTCCACGGCATCGAATCGGCCTGGGCCGCGCTGCGCGACATCGACTACGGCGCGCTGGTGGTGGACCGCGGCCTGCCCGACGGCGACGGGCTGGCGCTCGTCGAACGCCTGCGCAGCGCCGGCAAGGGCACGCCCTGCCTGATGCTGACCGCGCGCGACGCGCTGCACGACCGCGTGGAAGGCCTGGAGTCCGGCGCCGACGACTACCTCACCAAGCCCTTCCCGATGGAAGAGCTGGTGGCGCGGGTGCGCGCGCTGATGCGCCGGCCTGCCGCGCTGCGCGCGCTGCAGCCGCGCTTCCGCGACATCCAGCTGCAGCCCGCCGAGGGCCGGCTGGCCTGCGGCGACGAGTCGGTGACGCTGGCGCCGACCGAGCTGCAGATCATGGTCTGCCTGGTGAACCAGGCCGGCGCCACCGTGCGGCGCACGGTGCTGGAGGCGGCCGCCTGGGGCTTGTCGGAAGCGGTCACGCCCAACGCGCTGGACGTGGCGCTGCACCGGCTGCGCCGCAAGCTGCTGGCGGTGGGCTCGGCGCTGCAGATCGTCAACGTCAGGAACCATGGTTATGCCCTTCGCGAAGACCGGCCGGCCCCGTAGCCTGCGCGCGCGCCTGTTCGGCGTGTTCGCGCTGGGCATGGTGCTCAGCGCGGGGCTGGTGGCGCTGGCCTGGACGGCCCTGGCCGGCGCGAACAGCGAACTGGTGCTGCGCAAGGACATCGCGCGCTACGCGAAGATCATGGCGCAGCAGGTGGTCTTCGACGCAAGCGGCCATCCCGTCGGCCTGGACGACACGAAGATCGAGAACTGGGTGCTGAAGAGCTTCGACGAGGAAATGGTGGTGGCGGTGCTGGATGACCAGGGGCGGGTGGCCTACACGCCGCACGACATCCCCGAGCCGCTGGTGCCCGGCGGCGCGCGCTTCGACCCCGAGCAGCGCCAGTTCGCGCTGGTGCGCAACGGCCTGCCGATGCATGCGGCCACCGCGCTGCGCGAACACGCCGGCCGCACCTGGTACGTGCAGTTCGCCACCAGCGACCGCGTGATGCGCGAGATGCGCCAGGCCTTCGGCGTGCCGGCGCTGCGCCAGGGCATCCTGGCCACCTGCGCGATCTTCCTCGTGATCTTCCTCGTGACGATGCACTTCACGCTGCGCCGCGCGCTCAGGCCGCTGCGCGAAGCGTCCGAGGCGGCGCGTCGCATCACGCCTCGTCGGCTGGACGCCCGGCTGGACGCCGCGGCCCAGCCCATCGAGGTGCGCCCGCTGGTGGAAGGCTTCAACGACGCGCTCGAGCGTCTGCAGCGCGGCTTTCGCACGCAGCAGGAGTTCCTGTCCAACGCCGCGCACGAGCTGAAGACGCCGCTGGCGCTGATCCGCGCGCAGGTGGAGCTGGGCCCGCGCGACGAGCGCAACCGCCACATCCTGCAGGACGTGGACCGCATGGCGCGACAGGTGCAGCAGCTGCTGCTGCTGGCCGAGGTGAGCGAGCCGCAGAACTTCCGCATCGCGCCGGCCGACCCGCGCTCCACGATCCAGGAGGTGTTCGACTACATGGCCCGCGTGGCCGAGCGGCACGCGGTGTACCTGGGGCTGCGCATCGACGTGGAGCTGCGCAGCTGGAACATCGACCGCGGCGCGCTGTTCACGCTGCTGAAGAACCTGCTGGAGAACGCCATCCAGCACAGCCCGGCCGGCGGCGTGGTGACGCTGGCGGCGGGGCCGGGCGGCTTCTCGGTCACGGACCAGGGGCCGGGCGTGTCCGAAGAAGACCTGCCGCGCCTGTTCGAACGGTTCTGGCGCGGCGCCGACCGACGCGACGAAGGCGCCGGGCTGGGCCTGCCGATCTGCCGCGAGATCGCGCTGGCGCACGGCTGGGAGCTGCAGCTGCGGCGCCAGGAGCAGGGGCTGGAGGTGCGCGCGGTGATGGACGGGGCAGCGCCGACAATCGCGGCATGAGCCTGCCACTGCCCCTGCCACTGCCGCCCGCGCCCGCGTCCGCCGAAGAGCTGTCCGCCATCACCCTGCCGCAGTGGCAGGCCGTGCTCGCCGCCGAGCCGCTTGCCGCGGCGGCCTGGATGGAGGCCGCCGCGCAGCGCGGTCATGCCGAGGCGCAGGCCGTGATGGGCCAATGGCGGCTCGACGGTCACGGCGTCGAGCGCGACCCGCAGCAGGCGCTGCACTGGTTCCTGCGCGCCGCGGCGCTCGGCCACGCGATGGCCGCGAACATGGCCGGCCGCTGCCACGAGCAGGGCTGGGGCACGCCGCCGGACTTCGACAAGGCGGCGCACTGGTACCGCCAGGCGCTGAAGCTGGGTGACCTGCCGGAGGCCCGCTACAACCTCGCGAACCTGATGGCGGCCGGCCAGGGCGTGCCGCGCGACCACGCGCAGGCGCACGCGCTGTACCGCGAGGCGGCCGGGCAGGGCTACGCGAAGGCCTGGGCCAAGCTGGGCCGCTACCACGAGGACGGGCTGGTGGTGCCGCGCGACGAGGCCGCCGCGTTCGACTGCTACCGCCGCGGCGCCGAGGGCGGCGACTTCCGCGGTCAGTTCAGTTATGCCGGCATGCTGGCGGCGCGCGGCCGCATCGACGAGGCGCTGCGCTGGCTGGAGCAGGTGGTCGAGCGGGCCACGCCGCGTTACCTGCGCCAGGCCGGCGAGCTGCTGCTGCGTGCGCCCGATGCGCGCGTGCGTGCGGCCGGCGAGCGCATGCTGGCGCGCGCCGCCGGCTGAACGCGCTTCAGGCGCCGGCCGCGCGCAGCACGCCGCCGGCGCGCACGAAGTTCCCGGCGCCCAGGTGGTGGATGGACTGCAGCGCCGCGTTGTCATCGCGATAGGCCCAGCGGCCGTTCGCGAACACGCGCGGGTCGGCCGCTGCGGCCACCACTTCCCCGAAGCAGGTGTCGTAGGCCTCTTCGGTGTGGCGTTCCGGGATCAGCCGGCATTCCAGCCAGGCGGCGCAGCCCGCGCCCTCGATCACCGGCAGGCCCAGCACCGGGCCGGCCTTGGGTTCGATGCCGTGGCGCGCGAACTTGTCGGGGCCGTCGCGCCCGCTGGCCTGGCCCACCGCGTAGGTGAAGTCGACCATCGCCGCGCCGGGGATGCACAGCGCGAAGGCGCCGCTCGCAATCACCAGCTCGCGCGTGAACGTGCTCTTGTCGATCACCACCGCGATGCGCGGCGGCGTGAACTCCACCGGCATAGCCCACGCCGCCGCCATCACGTTGCGGCGCGTGCCGTGCGCGCTGGTGACGAGCACGGTGGGGCCGTGGTTGACGAGGCGGCTGGCGTGCTGCAGCGCGACCGGCTCGAAGGCGGGGTCGGCCCTGGTCATGCCACCACCTGCCGCTGGCGCAGTGCCGCGATGTCGGCCGGCGAAAGGCCGATGCCGGCCAGCACCGCGTCGGTGTCGTCGCCCAGCTTCGGCGCGCTGCTGCGCACCGCACCCGGCGTGCCGCTCAGCTTCGGCACGATGCCGGGCACCTCCATCGTGTGGCCGTCGCGCGTGGTCTGCGACAGGATCATCCCGCGCGCGCGGTAGTGCGGGTCCTCGACGATGTCCTTCGCGGTGTAGACGCGGCCCACCGGCACCTGGGCTTCGTTCAGGCGCTGCAGCACCTCGGCCACGCGGCGGCCTTCGCTCCAGGCGCCGATGGCCGCGTCGATCTCGGCCACGCGCTTCACGCGGCCGGTGTTGTCGGCCAGCGCGGGGTCGGCCGCCAGGTCGTCGCGGCCGATGGCCTGCATCAGGCGCCTGAAGATCGAGTCGCCGTTGCCGGCGATCAGCACCACGCCGTCGCTGCAGCGGTAGGCGTTGCTCGGCGCGATGCCGGGCAGCGCCGAGCCGGCGGGCTCGCGCACCGCGCCGAACGCGCTGTACTCGGGGATCAGGCTCTCCATCACGTTGAGCACGGCTTCGTTGAGTGCCACGTCGATCACCTGGCCCTTGCCGCCGTGCGCGTGGCGGTGATGCAGCGCGGTGAGCACGCCGATCACGCCGTGCAGTGCCGCCAGCGTGTCGCCGATCGAGACCCCGCAGCGCACCGGCACGCGCCCCGGCTCGCCGGTGAGGTGGCGCAGGCCGCCCATCGCTTCGCCGATGACGCCGAACCCCGGCAGGTCGCGGTACGGCCCGGTCTGCCCGTAGCCGCTGATGCGCAGCATGATCAGCCCGGGGTTGTCCTTCGCGAGCTCGTCGTAGCCCATGCCCCAGGCTTCCAGCGTGCCGGGGCGGAAGTTCTCCACCAGCACGTCGGCCTGCGCGACCAGCTTCTTCGCGACAGCCTGCCCTTCGGGCTGCCGCAAATCGAGCGCGATCGAGCGCTTGTTGCGGCTCTGCACCTGCCACCACACCGAGGTGCCGTCCTGCAGCAGGCGCCAGTTGCGCAGCGGGTCGCCACTGCCGGGCGGCTCGATCTTGATCACGTCGGCGCCGAACTCGGCGAGCGTCTTCGCGGCGAAAGGGCCGGCGATCAGCTGGCCCATCTCGACGACCTTCAACCCCTCCAGGGCTCCTGCAGGCATGTGCGCTTCATCCCTTCACCCGCGGTGTTCAGCGGGCGACGGGCATTGTGAACTCGGCGCCTCGTCCGATGCTGTCGGGCCAGCGCTGCATCACGCTCTTCTGCTTCGTATAGAAGCGCACGCCCTCCTCGCCATAGGCGTGCATGTCGCCGAACAGGCTCTTCTTCCAGCCGCCGAAGCCGTGCCAGGCCATCGGCACGGGGATCGGCACGTTGATGCCGACCATGCCCACCTGCACCCGGCGCGCGAACTCGCGCGCCACGCCGCCGTCGCTGGTGAAGCAGGCCACGCCGTTGCCGAACTCGTGGTCGTTGACCAGCTGCACCGCGTCGGCGAAGGTCCTGGCGCGCACGCAGGCGAGCACGGGGCCGAAGATCTCTTCCTTGTAGATCCTCATGCTCGGCGTGACGTGGTCGAACAGGGTGCCGCCGGTGAAGAAGCCGTTCTCGAAGCCGCTGACCTTGTGGCCGCGGCCGTCCACCACGAGCTTCGCGCCTTCCTCGACGCCGATGCCGATGTAGCTTTCGATGCGGTCGCGGGCTTCCTTCGTGACGATGGGGCCCATCTCGGCATCGAGCTCCATGCCGTTCCTGATCTTGAGGCTCTTCGCGCGTTCGGCGAGCTTGGGGATGATCCTGTCGCCCACGTCACCCACCAGCACCGCGACGCTGATCGCCATGCAGCGTTCGCCGGCCGAGCCGTAGGCGCTGCCGATCAGCGCGTCCACCGCCTGCTCCAGGTCGGCATCGGGCATCACCACCATGTGGTTCTTCGCGCCGCCTAAAGCCTGCACGCGCTTGCCGTGGCGGGCGCCGGTCTCGTAGATGTACTGGGCGATCGGGGTGCTGCCGACGAAGGACAAGGCCTTGACGTCCGGATGCGTCAGCAGCGCGTCGACCGCCGCCTTGTCGCCCTGGATCACCGAGAACACGCCGTCGGGCAGCCCGGCCTGCTTGAGCAGCTCGGCCATGAAGAGCGAGGGCGAGGGGTCGCGTTCGCTGGGCTTGAGGATGAAGGCGTTGCCGCAGGCCAGTGCCACCGGGAACATCCAGCACGGCACCATGCAGGGGAAGTTGAAGGGCGTGATGCCGGCGACGACCCCGAGGGGCTGGCGCAGCGTCCAGTTGTCGATGCCGGTGGAGACCTGGTCGGTGAAGTCGCCCTTGAGCAGCTGCGGGATGCCGCAGGCGAACTCGACGATGTCGATGCCGCGCGAGACCTCGCCTTGCGCATCGGTGAACACCTTGCCGTGTTCGGCGGTGATCATCGCGGCCAGCGTGTCGCGGTGCTGGTTCAGGAGCGCCAGGAAGGCGTTGAGCACGCGGGCACGGCGGATCGGCGGCATCTCGCCCCAGGCCGGCTGCGCGGCCCTGGCGGCGGCGACGGCGGCGGACACGTCGTCGGGGCTGGCCAGCAGCACGCGGCGCGCGGCGGCGCCTGTCGCGGGGTTGTAGACGGGCTGGCTGCGGCCGCCGCTGCCGGCATGCGGCTGGCCGGCGATCCAGTGGCCGATGTCGGCGTCGGCCTTGTAGGCGGGCTGGGCCATGGGCGCTCCTGCGTGCGATGAGTCAGCCCGCAGTCTATGCCGCCCAAAAAAAGCCAACCCGACGGCCTTTCAGCCGCGGGTTGGATCAAGTCCTCCGAGAAGGACGTCGTTGGGACCGGAGACAGCCGTGCTGCGGGACAATCTCCCTTCAGCACCAGCCACGTCCTCAATCTATCCGGCGCCCCCGCACCGGAATATCCCCAACCAAGGGGAAAGCGCCTTGACCCCCCCAATTCAGAAGTCAGCCTCCCCCTTGTCGCCGCTGTCGGACACCGACATCCAGCGCCTCGAAACCCTGCTCGACGCGCTGCCGGCGCCACTGCAACCGATGGACGTGTGTGCCGTCGACGGCCTGCTGTGCGGCGCGCTGCTGCAGCCGCAGCGGGTGCCGGCCGAGCGCTGGCTGGCGCTGGCCTGCGACGTCGACGGCCGCCCGGCGCCGCCCGGCCCGGCGCTCGATGAGCTGCAGGCGCTGCTGCAGCGCCGCCATGCCGAGCTGGACCGCGCGATCGGCCAGCGCCAGTGGTTCGACCCCTGGATCTTCCAGCTCGACGAGGACGCGAGCCCCACCGATTGCGTGCTGCCCTGGGTCGCCGGCTTCGCCGCCGCGATGGAGGCCTTCCCGGCGCTGATGGCGCTCGGCGATGCGGAACTGGTGGAGCCGCTGGCCCTGCTGTTCATGCACTTCGACCCCGAGGACCTGGAGGACGCCGACGCGCTGCTGGAGGTGATCGCCACGCTGGAGCCGCCGGACGACCTGGGCGAAGCGGTGCAGGACATCGTGCGCGCGCTGATGCTCATGGCCGACGTCACGCGCCCGCGCGGGGCCAGGCCCGCCCAGCGGACGCCGCCGCGCCGCAACCACGGGCCGGCTCGCCGGCGCTGAATCAGCCGAACACCGCGCGGGCGTGAAGCCCGAGCCCGGCGGCCACGCTGGCGAAGCGGTCGCCGCGCACGCGTTCCGCGGCAGGGAACTCGGCGGCGATGCGGTCCACCAGCGGCTTCAGCCCGGTGGAACCGCCGGTGAAGTACAGCACGTCCACCGCATCCGGCGCCACGCCGGCCAGGCGCGCCGTGTCGGCAGCCGCCACCACGATGCGCTGCAGGTCGGCTTCGATGGCTTTCGCGGCCTGCGCTTCCTTCAGGCCGGCGGCCAGGCCGGCTTCCAGCGTCGACAGGTCGATCAGCGCCTCGCCGTGGGTGGCGACGTCGATCTTCGCCTGCTCGGCTGCCGCCGCCAGCGCGTGGCCCAGGCGCTCCTCGACGGTGGTGAGCAGCCGCGCGTGGTGGCGCGGCTCGGCGTACCAGCTCTTCATGCCGCGCAGCTCGGCGATGCGGGCCGGCGCGTAGACGGTGTTGATCAGGTGCCAGGTCGAGAGGTCGAAGTAGATCCCGGTCGGCACCTCGCGTGGCGGCTCGCCCTTCGGGGCCGGCCGGAACGCGCGGTAGCCCAGCAGCGGCATGATCCCTGCCAGTTCCACGTGGCGGTCGAAGTCGGTGCCGGCCAGGTGCACGCCGTGGTTGGCCAGGATGTCGTCGCGGCGCTCGGCGCGGCCGCGGCGCGCGGGCCCCACGCGCACCAGCGAGAAGTCGGACGTGCCGCCGCCGATGTCGGCCACCAGCACCAGCTGCTCGCGATCGACCTGGCTCTCGTGGTCCAGCGCCGCCGCGATCGGTTCGAACTGGAACTGCAGCTCGGTGAAGCCGACCTGCCGCGCCGCCGTTTCAAGCGCGCCTTGGGCCTGCGCGTCGCGCGCCGGGTCGTCGTCGACGAAGAACACCGGCCGGCCCAGCACGGCACGCGTCACCGCATGGCCGGCCTCGGCCTCGGCCATCTGCTTCAGCCGGCGCAGGTAGCCGGTGACCACGTCGCGGTAGCGCACCGCGCGGCCGCCGCCGATGTCGGTGCTCTGGTCGAGCAGCGACGAGCCGAGGATGCTCTTCATCGAGCGCATCAGCCGCCCGTCGACGCCCTCGACGTAGGCGGCCAGCGCCGCCCGCCCGTACAGGCGCTCGGCCTCCAGCTGCTGCGGCGGGGTATCGGCGCGGTAGAAGACCGCGGTCGGCATGGTCGGCTGGCCGGGCTCCAGCTGCACCAGGCGCACGCCGGTCCCATGCGGCAGCGCGACGGCCGAGTTCGAGGTGCCGAAGTCGATGGCCACGAATCCGGCGGCAGGCTTGGCGTGCATGGCTTTGCGCGGGAAAAAAGGGCGCGATTGTAGCCACGGCGCCACCCCGCGATTTGTCACGTGAACTGACACACGGAAGACCCCTTGTTCCGCGTGCACGCAAGAGGGTGTCGCGTGACACTGGTTACCAGACATCACCTCGAACGTCCCCGAATCGAAAGGTCGACCGCCATGTCCAAGCCGACGATCCCGCAGCGCTGGTTCACCGGTTGGCGCTCGGCGCCGGATTCGGACTTCGAGGACCTGGCCGACCTGGGCACCGCCTTCGGCCTGGACATGAGCCTGCAGGAAAGCGCCAGCGAACCCCCGCCCGCGCGCCCCGAGCCCGGCGCCGGCTGGGCCCAGCGCCTGGGCCTGTCGCGCAAGCCCGGTCACTGAGCGGCCGCCGACCGGCCGGTAAACTGGGCCCATGGCTCGGTTGTCGTTCCGCGAACAGGTGTTGAGGGTCCGCGAGGACGCGATCGTCACCGCCGTGAACCGGCTGCTGGCCGACAAGGGCTTCGACCTGATGACGGTCGACGAGGTGGCGGCCGACGTCGGCATCGCCAAGGCCAGCCTCTACAAGCATTTCCCGTCCAAGGAGGCGCTGGCCGCCGCCGCGATGGTGCGCCTGCTCGAGCGCACGCTGGTGGTCGTCGAGCAGCAGGCCGCGCGCGCCGACGCGAAGCCCGTGCAGCGGCTGGAGGCGATGGTGCGCTGGGCGCTGGCACAGCAGCTGGCCGGCGAGATGCCGACCGTGCCGTCGCAGAACTCGTCGCTGCGCGCCGAGCTGCTGGCCCACAAGGCCTACCTGGACCTGCTGATGCGGGTGAGCGACCGGCTCGGCGAGTGGATCCACCAGGCCCAGGCCGACGGCGACATCGACCCTTCGCTGCCGCCCGAGCTGGTGCTCTACACGGTCTATGCGCGTGCCTGCGACCCCGTGCCGGCGTTCCTGAAGGCCGGCGGTGCCTACGACGACGCGCAGATCGTCGACCTGCTCACCGCCGTGTGCCTGCGCGGGCTGCGCAAGCCGGCCTGAGACCGCTTCGCGTCAGCGGATCAGCAGCACCGGCGTGCCGCAGTTGGCCAGCACCTTGGTGGCCACCGAGCCCATCACCAGGTTGGCCAGCGTGCCGTGGCCGTGCGAGCCCATCACGATGAGGTCGTAGCCGCCCTTGGTGGCGAAGTCGGCGATCACCTCGGCGGCGGGCCCCACCTTGCCGACGAAGCTGGCCTTGATGCGCTGCTTCTCGAAGAAGGTGCGCAGCGGCTTGAACACCTTCTCGGCCGTCTCGTCGTAGAAGCCCTTCAGCGTGGCCTTGTCCAGCGCCGACACCGCACGCGCCGGCAGGGCGTTCACCGCCGTCAGCAGGGTGTACTCGTGGTTGGCACCCAGCCATTCGTCGTGCGCGGCCAGGTAGGCCAGCATGCGCTTGGTGTACGGGCTGCCGTCGACGGCGGCGAGGATCTTCATCGCGGGTGCTCCAGGGGCAACGGACCAGGCCGCAGTGTGGCACTGCGCCGGCACGCGCATTTGACCGGCCTCAGACTTTCGTTCAGACCTCGACCGTGAAGAACGGATCGTGGCCTTCGTCCTCGCCCTTGCTCGCCAGGCCACGCGCGTGGCACACCACCCGCGTCGGCGCGCGGCCCGGCCGTGGCAGGCGGTAGTCGTGCCGGCAATGCAGGTGGCCGTGCAGCCAGGTGTCGGCGCGCGGGATCAGGTCGTCGTCGGCGTTGCAGAAGCTGGCGGTGCCGGGCTGGCTGCCGTAGCGCGGATCCGCGCTGCGCAGGCTGGGGCCGAAGTGCGTGATGACCAGCGTGCGATCCCAGGCGCCCTGCGGGCCGCGCATCAGCTCGGTTTCGAGCCAGGCGCGGCAGGTCAGCGCTTCGTCGCGCACCTCGGCCGTGCCGAACGGGCGGCCGGCGCGCGTGCTGCCCATCAGGGTCATGAAGTAGGCCGCGGCGCGCTCGGCGCGCGGCCGTTTCTCCGGCCCGAAGAGGTCGAAGTCGCTCCAGCGCGTGGTGCCGAGCACGCGGATGCGCTCGCCGCCGGCGCCCGTGAGAACCACCGACTCGCGTTCGAGGAAGGTGAAGCTCAGGCCCGCGCACAAGGCACGCAGTCCGGCCAGCGCCTCGTCGACGTCGCGGTCGTCGAACTCGTGGTTGCCCGCCACCACCAGCACCGGCACAGGCCAGCCGGCGAAGCGGCGGTAGCCCTCCCAGGTGCTGTCGATGTCGCCGGCCAGCACCAGCCACTCCGCGCCCGGTGCGGGCGCGGGGTCGAAGGTCTCGGTCTCGAGGTGGAGGTCGGAGAGGAGCTGAAGCTTCACTCTCCGATCATCACATCAGGCGCTCAGGCCTTGAGGCGCTCGTCGATGCGCGCCTTGGTGGCCGGCAGCTCGGCCGGCAGGCGGTGTTCGAGCTGCTTGAACAGCTCGGCGTGCAGCGACAGCTCTTCCTGCCACGCCGCCTTGTCGATGCCGATCACGCTGGCGAACTGCTCGCGCGTGAAACCGAGGCCGTCCCAGCGCAGGTCTTCGTAGCGCGGGCTGGTGCCGAACACGTTGTCGGCTCCACCGGCCTTGCCTTCGATGCGGCCCAGCATCCACTCCAGCACGCGCATGTTCTCGCCGTAACCCGGCCAGACGAACTTGCCGTCGGCGCCCTTGCGGAACCAGTTCACGCAGTAGATGCGCGGCAGCTTGGCGCCGGCCTTGCCGAGCTTCTCGCCGATGTCCAGCCAGTGCTGGAAGTAGTCGGCCATGTTGTAGCCGACGAAGGGCAGCATCGCGAACGGGTCGCGGCGCACGGCGCCGTTGCCGCCGGCCATCGCGGCCGTGGTCTCGCTGCCCATGGTCGCGGCCATGTAGACGCCTTCGGCCCAGGTGCGGGCCTCGGTGACCAGCGGCACCGTGGTGCTGCGGCGGCCGCCGAAGATGAAGGCGTCGATGGGCACGCCGCTGGGATCGTCCCACTGCGCGTCGAGCACCGGGTTGTTGGTGGCGGCCACCGTGAAGCGCGAGTTCGGGTGCGCGGCCTTGGCGCCGGTCTCCTTCGCGATCGCCGGCGTCCAGTCGCGGCCCTGCCAGTCGACCAGGTGTGCCGGCGGGGTCTCGGTCAGGCCTTCCCACCAGACGTCGCCGTCATCCGTCAGCGCGACGTTCGTGAACACGGTGTCGCGCTTGAGCGAATCGAGGCAGTTCGGGTTGGTGTGCTCGTTGGTGCCCGGGGCCACGCCGAAGTAGCCGGCCTCGGGGTTGATGGCGTACATGCGGCCGTCGGCATGCGGCTTGATCCAGGCGATGTCGTCGCCGATGGTCGTGACCTTCCAGCCTTCGTAGCCCTTGGGCGGCACCAGCATGCTGAAGTTGGTCTTGCCGCAGGCGCTGGGGAAGGCGGCGGCCACGTGGTACTTCTTGCCCTCGGGGCTGGTGACGCCCAGGATCAGCATGTGCTCGGCCAGCCAGCCCTGGTCGCGGCCCATCTTGGACGCGATGCGCAGCGCGAAGCACTTCTTGCCCAGCAGCGCGTTGCCGCCGTAGCCCGACCCGTAGCTCCAGATCTCGTGCGTCTCGGGGTAGTGCACGATGTACTTGGTGGGGTTGCAGGGCCAGGGCACGTCCTTCTGGCCGGCGGCGAGCGGTGCGCCCACCGTATGCACGCAGGGCACGAAGCCGCCTTCGCGGCCCAGCACTTCGAGGGCACCGCGGCCCATGCGCGTCATCGTGCGCATGCTGATCACGACGTAGGGGCTGTCGGTGAGCTCGACGCCGATGTGCGCGATGTGCGAGCCCAGCGGGCCCATGCTGAAGGGCACCACGTACATCGTGCGGCCCTTCATGCTGCCGCGGAACAGCGCGTTCGGCCCGGTCTGCAGCTTCTCGCGCATCTCGTGCGGCGCCACCCAGTTGTTGGTGGGGCCGGCGTCGTCCTTGGTCTCGCTGCAGATGAAGGTGCGGTCTTCGACGCGCGCCACGTCGCTGGCGTCGCTGCGCGCGAGGTAGCTGTTGGGGCGCAGCTCGGGGTTGAGCTTCATCATCGTGCCGGCGGCGACGAGTTGCTCGCACATGCGCTGGTACTCGGCTTCGCTGCCGTCGCACCAGTAGACGCTGTCGGCCTCGGTGAGCGCGGCGATCTCGGCCACCCACTCCACCAGGCGTTCATGCTTGACATACGCGGGCACGTTCAGGCGCAAGCCCTCGAGCACGGGACGGTTCATCGGATCTCCAATCATGGCAATGACAAAAAGCGTGAAACCGGAATTGGGCGAACGCCGCGCTACGCTCGATGAACCGCTGCTGCCGCGACGCTCGCCGAATGCCGCCCGCCGATGCGTCGCAAGGAGGCGGGGACGCGATTGTCGGACCAATGTAATCGCGCTGTAACCACCGGCCCCGAGGGGGCCATGCGGATTCGGTATGACCTAATGCACGCCGTCACGCAAAGGGGTCCCGAGAGGGCAGAAAGTTGATCGAAGTCATGAATGTCTGCACGGGCGTGGCAAGCCGCGTGCGCATCGACGAACGTCTGGTGGCCACGGCGATCGGCAAGGTCGCACGCCACGGCGACGTGGCGGTGGGCGATACCGGCCTGGAGGGCGACGAGCAGGCCGACCCCGGCGTGCACGGTGGCCTGGCGAAGGCCGTCTACGCCTACCTGGCCGAGCACCTGCCGTTCTGGCAGACCGTGCGCGCCCAGGCGCGCGTGGCTGAGTGGGGCGCGCCGGTGCCGCCGGGGCTCTTCGGCGAGAACCTGCTGCTGCGCGGGCTGGGCAGCGAAGAGCGACTCTGGGTGGGCGACCGCCTGGTGCTGCCCGGCTGCGTGCTGGTGGTCAGCGAACCGCGTTTTCCCTGCTTCAAGTTCGACGCGGCGATGGGCTTCGCCCAGGCGGCGAAGCTGATGGCGCAGTCGGGTTTCTGCGGCAGTTACTTCGCGGTACTACAGCCCGGCACGGTGCGCGCCGGCGACACCGGCCGGCTCGAGCCGGGGCCGCGCGACGTCAACATCCGCGAGCTGTTCAGGGCCCGGCTCGGACGCTAGCGCGGCGTGCCATCTCCCAGCGGTACAGCGGCGCGGTGAGGGTCAGCACCGCCACGTAGCGCACCACGTGGAAGGCGGTGACCACCGGCACGCCGAGCTGCAGCACCTTCGCGGTGATGCACATCTCGGCGATGCCGCCCGGCGCGGTGGCCAGCAGCAGCGTGGCCGGGTGCTGCCCCACCCACTGCGCCACCAGCCACGCGAAGGCGGCCGACGCGACGATCATCGCCAGCGTGCCTGCCGCCACGCTGCCCAGCCAGCGCGGCGCCGCATGCAGGAAGTCGGGCGTGAAGCGCGTGCCGAGCGCCACGCCGATGAAGAGTTGCCCGGCGTTGCTGGCCTCGCGCGGCAGCGCCGACCAGGTGGCGCCACGCGCCGTGAGCACGGCGGTGGCCAGCAGGGATCCCAGCACCCAGGGGTTGGGCAGGCCCAGCCGCTGCAGCGCCAGTGCGGCGGCCAGCGCGGTGGCGGCCAGCGCCAGCAGGCCGGCGGGGTTCACCACCGCCACCGCGGGTTGCGTGGCATCGGCGCCATGCACGCCCAGCAGCTGGTAGCTGCATGGAATCAGCAGCACCACCATCAGCACGCGCAGCGAGTGCGCGGCAGCCACGCGGTCCACGCGGCCCTGGTGCCGCTCGGCCAGCACCGCCATCTCGGACGCGCCGCCGATCGCGGCGGCGAAGAAGGCGCTCGCGCGGTCGCCGCCGTTGGCGCGGTGCAGGAAGCGGTAGAAGAGGTAGCCGAGCAGCAGCGCCCAGGCGACACCCAGCGCCACGGCCGGTGCCAGCGTCAGCAGCAGGCCCACCACCGCCGGCGTGAAGTAGAGGCCGAGCGCGATGCCGATCAGCCCCTGCCCGACGTTGCGCAGCCGGTTCGACCCCGCCACCGGCAGGCCCGCGATGCCCAGCAGCCCGGTGGCCACCAGCGGGCCGATCATCCACGGCAGCGGCACCTGCAACGCCTGCGCCGCGAGTGCCGCCAGCAGCGCCAGCAGCAGCGTCGCGGCGACGCGCCGCAGCCGCGCGCCGTCAGGCAGGGGTGGCATCCAGCGTGGGGTAGTCCGTGTAGCCGGCCGCGCCGCCGCCGTAGAAGGTCATGCGGTCGGGCTCGTTCAGCGGCCGGTCCTCGCGCAACCGGCGGCCCAGGTCCGGGTTGGCGATGAACGGCTTGCCGAAGGCCACCAGGTCGGCGCGGCCGCTGGCCACGGCGCTCAGCGCCATCGCGCGGTCGTAGCCGTTGTTGACCATCCAGGCGCCGTTGAACTGCCGGCGCAGCGCCGCGTAGTCGAAAGGCGCGATGTCGCGCGGGCCGCCGGTGGCGCCCTCCACCACGTGCACGTAGGCCAGGTCCAGCGGCGCCAGCTGGCGCAGCGCGTGTTCGAACAGCGCCTGCGGGTCGCTGTCCAGCGCCGCGTCGTTGGCCGGTGTCACCGGCGACAGGCGCAGGCCCGTGCGGCCGCCGCCGATGGCGCCGGTGACCGCCTGCATCACCTCGAGCAGCAGGCGCACGCGGTTCCCGACAGGGCCGCCGTAGGCGTCGCTGCGGTCGTTGATGCTGTCGCGCAGGAACTGCTCGATCAGGTAGCCGTTGGCGCCGTGCACCTCCACGCCGTCGAAGCCGGCATCCATCGCGTTCATCGCCGCGCGGCGGTAGTCCTCGACGATGCCGGGGATCTCGTCGGTGCGCAGCGCGCGCGGCTCGCTCACCGGCTCGAAGGCGCCGCCGACCCAGGTCTTGCCGTTGGCGCGCCGGGCCGTGCTGGACACCGGCGCCTGCCCGCCCGGCTGCAGCGAGACGTGCGAGATGCGCCCCACGTGCCACAGCTGCACCACGATGCGTCCGCCGCGCTCGTGCACCGCGCGCGTCACGGCCTTCCAGCCGGCCACCTGCTCGGGCGTGTGGATGCCGGGCGTGTCCTGGTAGCCGTGCGCGGTGGCGCTGATGGGCGTGGCCTCGGTGATCAGCAGCCCGGCCCCGCTGGCCGGGTTCGCGCGCTGGGCGTAGTACTCGGCCATCAGCGGCGTCGGCACCTGGCCGGCGCCGGCGCGGTTGCGCGTGAGCGGGGCCATCACGAGGCGGGTGGCGAGGTCGATCTCGCCGATGCGAAGGGGGTCGAAGAGGGTGGTCATCGGCACAGGCTAACCGAGCCCCGTCGAACGCGCTGGCACACTGCCCGAATGAACCCAGCCGGCCTCATCGGGCAGCCGCTGTCGGGCCGCGCCGCCGGAGGCGCGAGCCTGGCGCTGTATGCGCCCACGCTGGCCTCGCACGAGGTGCCGCCGCATCGCCACGACAGCGCACACGTGGTGGCCGTCGAGCGCGGCCACTACCTCAGCAGCGCCAGCGGTGCCGCGCGCGCGACACCCGGCGAGGCGCTGCTGGTCTTCAACCCGCCCTGGGTCGAGCACCGCGACCGCTTCGCGCCCGGCCAGCGCCTGCCGGCCGCGCGCTTCACGGCGCTGGCGATCGAGTGGCCGCTGTGGCTGGCGGTGGCCGCCGATGCCGACCTGCCGTCGCACGCGCTCGCCTGGCGCGGCGCCGTGGCGGCGCGCTGGCTGGCGCGCCTGCGGCAGGTGCTGCACCTGCCCGATGCCACGCCGGCCGACACCGAAGGCCTGGTGGCCGAACTCGCCGGTGCAGCCGCGCAGCGGCGCGAGCGCGGGCTGGACGCCGCGTCGCCCTGGCTGCGCCAGGCCCGCGACGCGCTGCGCGACGACCCGGCGTTCGCGCTGCAGCCCGGCGGGCTGGCACGGCTGGCGCGCCAGATCGGCGTGCACCCGGTGCACCTGGCGCGCAGCTTCCGCGCCACCCTGGGCACCACGCCCGGCGACTACGCCCGCGCGCGCCGGCTGCAGGCGGCCGCCGCACGCCTGCTGCGTGGCCGCGAGGCGCTGGCCGACGTGGCGCTGGCCGCCGGCTACTTCGACCAGGCCCACTTCACGCGGGCCTTCGGTGCCGCCTTCGGCCTGCCGCCGGCGCGCTGGCGGGCCCTGCACCGGCGCTAGAGGTTGCAGCCGTACAAGACGGCACGGCGCGGCCGCGCAATGCTCGCGGCATGCGACTCTTCACTGCGCTGCTGGCCGCCAGCCTGTTCGGCTCCGTCCAAGCCCAGGCCCCGCTGCCGCCCCGCTGGGCCGCGGTCGACGAGGCGGTGCGCGCGCGCCGCTTCGAGGCCGTGGACTCGGTGCTCGTGGCGCGCCACGGGCGCGTGGTCTACGAGGCCTACTTCGACGCCGGCGGCGCCGAGGCGCCGCGCAACACCCGCTCGGCCACCAAGTCGGTGCTGGCGCTGCTGGTGGGCCAGGCCATCGCCGACCGTCGCCTGCGCAGCGTGAACGAACCCGTGCTGCGCCACCTGCCGGCGCAGCGCAGGGCCGCCGCGGACGACCGCCGCAAGGCCGCCATCACCGTGGAAGACCTGCTGACCATGAGCGGCCCGCTGGAGTGCGACGACTGGAACGAATGGTCGCGCGGCAACGAGGAGCGCATGTACCTGGTCGAGGACTGGGTCGGCTTCTACTGGGCGCTGCCGCATCGCGGCTTCCCGGCCTGGACCCCGAAGCCGGCCGACTCCGCCCATGGCCGTGCCTTCAGCTACTGCACCGCCGGTGTCACCACGCTCGGCGTGGCACTGGGCGCTGCGCTGCACGAACCGCTGGAGCGCTACGCCGAGCGACGGCTGTTCGCGCCGCTGGGCATCCGCGGGGCCGCCTGGCAGCGCCTGCCGCTGGGGCCGGTGCAGGCCGGCGGCGGGCTGGCGCTGCGCACGCGCGACCTCCACGCGCTCGGACAGCTGGTGCTGCAGCGTGGCCGCTGGAACGAACAGGCCCTGGTGCCCGAAGCCTGGGTGGCGGCGATGACGGCGCCGCACGCCCGCATGGCCGACGGCACCGACTACGGCTACCTGTGGTGGCTGCATGCCTTTCCGGGCGACCTGCGCACGCAGGCGATGAATGGCGCCGGCGGCAACACCGTGCAGGTGATCCCCGCGCTGGACGCGGTGGTGGTCATCACCGCCAGCAACTTCCAGGTGCGCAACGCAGCACGGCTGACGCAGAAGCTGCTGCTGGAGCACGTCGTGCCGGCGCTGCGCCAGGAGGAGTGAGGGCGCGGCGGCGTGGCACCATCGGCGCATGCTCGCCTACCGCCACGCCTTCCACGCCGGCAACCACGCCGACGTGCTCAAGCACACCGTGCTCGCCCAGGTGCTGCAGCACATGAACCAGAAGGACAAGGGCTGGCGCTACGTGGACACCCACGCCGGCGCCGGCGGCTATTCGCTGCAGGGCGGCTACGCGCAGAAGAAGGCCGAGTTCGCGCAGGGCATCGCCCGGCTGTGGGAGCGCAGCGACCTGCCCGAGCCGCTTTCGCAGCTGCGCGAGATCGTGCGCGGCTTCAACGGCGGCCCCGAGCTGCGCCAGTACCCCGGCTCACCCGCCATCGCGCGCGCGCTGATGCGCGAGCAGGACCAGCTGCGCCTGTTCGAGATGCACCCCACCGACCACAAGATCCTCGCCGACTACCTGGGCGCGGAGCCCGGCGTGGAGGTGAAGATGGCCGACGGCTACGCGGCGCTGAAGGGCACGCTGCCGCCGCCCACGCGCCGCGGCGTGGTGCTGATCGACCCGCCCTACGAGCTCAAGACCGACTACACGCGCGTGCTGGCCGCCCTGCGCGAGGCACTGCAGCGCTTCGCCGATGCGGTGGTGATCGTCTGGCTGCCGCAGCTGCAGCTGGTGGAAGCGACCCAGCTGCCGCAGCGCCTGAAGGCCGCGGCCGACGCCGGCGCGAAGAAGGGCTGGCTGCTGGCGCGGCTGACCGTGGCCCAGGCCGACGCGCGCGGCTTCGGCATGCTGGGCAGCAGCGTGTTCATCGCCAACCCGCCGCACACGCTGCACGGTGCCTTGCAGCCGGTGCTGCCGTACCTGGCGCAGGCGCTGGCTCAGTTCGACGGCGCCCGCAGCGCGCTGGACCGCTCGGCGCAGGCCTGAGGCGCGCCGGCCTAGGGCGTGCGGATGCGCCGCCACCACGCCGCGGCCATCCGGCGCCAGCGCCGCGCCGCCTGCCACGGTGGTGTCGCGCGCAGCCAGGCGAGCCAGCGGTTCTTCCAGGCCGTCCAGCGCGCATAGCCGCGCGCGAACCAGCCGATGCGCATCAGCTGCGGCTGCATCAGCGTGAACAGCCGGGCCAGCAGCGCGGTGCCGGCCACCTTGCCCACGATCACCAGGACCAGGCTGGCCAGCACCTGGCCGCGCACCAGCAGCCACACGCCCAGCAGCTTGACCGGCACCAGCAGCAGCGAAGGCAGCAGCAGCATCGCCAGCGCGCCGTAGGGCGGCAGCGCCGCGATGCGGCGTTCCAGCGCCTGCAGCCTCAGCACGCGTGCGATGCGCTCGGCCAGCGCCAGCAGCGCTTCCCAGCCCCACTCCTCGAACAGGATCACCGGCAGCAGCAGCACGCCCAGCAGCGTGTCCAGCGCGCGCCGCAGCCGGCCGCGTGTCATGACGGCGGTGTCGTGTCGTCGCCGTCCGCCTGCCGCCCGCGCCCGCCCTGCTTGGCGCGGTACAGCATCGTGTCGGCCCGCGCCAGCAGGTCCTCCCAGGCGCCACCGGCCTCGACCCCGAGCGCCACGCCGACGCTGGCGCCGATGCTGATCGAGCGCCGGCCGATCTCGAACGGCTCGTGCGCCGTCAGCAGCACCTTGTCGGCCACGCGCCGGACGTGGGCGATCTCGCGCATGCCGGGCAGCAGCAGCGCGAATTCGTCGCCGCCCAGCCGCGCGACGCGGTCCGTGTCGCGCACGACCTGGTGCAGGCGCTGCGCGAAAAGCTGCAGCACGCGGTCGCCGACCGGATGCCCATGAACGTCGTTGACGGGCTTGAAGCGGTCCAGGTCGACGTACAGCAGCGCCAGGTGCGCGCCGCCGCCTTCGCGCACCAGGCGCTCGATCTCCGCTTCGAAGCCCGCGCGGTTGAGCAGGCCGGTGAGCGAGTCGCGCTGCGCCAGGTGCTTGAGGCGCTGCTCCTCCCGGCGCTGGCGCGTGATGTCCTGGCTGATGCCGACGAAGCCGTCGACCAGCCCTTCCACCTTCAGCGGCACGCAGCTCAGCGCCAGGTACCGGGGGCCATCGGGGCCGGGGTAGTCGAGCGTGAAGTCGACGGGCTCGCCGGCGAAGGCGCGCTGCATGAACGGCCGGCGTCGCGCCACCTCGTCGGCACCCAGCACGTCCATCGCCGTGCGGCCCAGGATCTGTTCGCGCGGCAGGCCGCAGTAGGCCTCGAAGGCGCCGTTGACGAAGCGGTAGCGCCCGCCCGAGTCGACCACCACCACCGTGGTCGGGATGGCCTCGGCGACGGCGCTCAGCACGTCGGACTGCCGCTGCAGTTCGCGCCGGCCCAGGCGCTCGGCGGAGATGTCGCGCCCCACCGACTGCACCAGCGTGAGCGCGCCCTCGACATGGCAATGGTTCGACCAGGCGACCCACAGCTCCTGCCCGCCGGTCGTGAGCATGCGGTTCTCGCCGTGTCGCGGCTGGCCGTCCCGCAGCAGCGCATCGAACTGCGCGCGCACCGCCGGGCGATCGGCCTCCAGCACCAGGTCGAACAGGCTGGTGCCGATCAGCTCGGCCGGCGAGCGCCCGAACCGGCGTGCGTACGCCGCGTTCACGTAGACCAGCCTGCCGTCGGGCTGCGCCAGCGAGATGAACTCGGCCTGCGCTTCCACCATGGCGCGGAAACGGTCGTCGGCACCGGGCACTGACACGGGCGTTCCTGCTGTTGCGGGCGCCGTCAATCTACACCGCGCGCGCGTTCCTCGTGGAACTGCTTGCGCCAGCTGTCGAAGCGGTCTTCGTCCAGCGCCTGCCGCAGTTCGCGCATCAGGTTCACGTAGAAGTGCAGGTTGTGGATGCTGGCCAGCATCGGCGCCAGCATCTCGCCGCAGCGCTCCAGGTGGTGCAGGTAGGCGCGGCTGAAGCTCTCGCAGGTGTGGCAGCGGCAGGTGGGGTCCAGCGGCCGCTCGTCCTCGCGGTGCTTGGCGTTCCTGATCTTCAGGTCGCCGAAGCGCGTGAAGAGGTGGCCGTTGCGCGCGTTGCGGGTGGGCATCACGCAGTCGAACATGTCGACGCCGCAGGCCACGCCTTCCACCAGGTCTTCCGGCGTGCCCACGCCCATCAGGTAGCGCGGCTTGTGCGACGGCAGCCGGTGCGGCGTGTGCGCCATGATGCGCAGCATCTCGTCCTTCGGCTCGCCGACGCTGACGCCGCCGATCGCATAACCCGGCAGGTCCAGCTCCACCAGCGAGGCCAGCGACTCCTCGCGCAGGTTCTCGAACATGCCGCCCTGCACGATGCCGAACAGCGCGTTGCGGTTCTCGAGGCGCGCGAACTCGGCCTGGCTGCGCCGGGCCCAGCGCGCACTGAGCTCCATCGAAGCGCGTGCTTCCTTCTCGGTGGTGATGCGGCCCGCCGTCTGGTAGGGCGTGCACTCGTCGAACTGCATCACGATGTCGCTGTCCAGCACCGTCTGGATCTGCATGCTCACCTCGGGCGTGAGGAACAGCCGGTCGCCGTTGATGGGCGACGCGAACTTGACGCCCTCTTCGCTGATCTTGCGCCCCTTGCCGTCGGCGCCCGCCAGGCTCCAGACCTGGAAACCGCCGCTGTCGGTGAGCATCGGCTTGCCCCAGCCCTCGAAGCGGTGCAGGCCGCCGAAGCGGCGGATCACGTCCAGGCCCGGCCGCAGCCACAGGTGGAAGGTGTTGCCGAGGATGATGCTGGCGCCCATCTCGTGCAGGCTGCGCGGCAGCACGCCCTTCACGGTGCCGTAGGTGCCCACCGGCATGAAGACCGGCGTCTCGACGACGCCGTGGTTCAGCGTCAGGCGCCCGCGGCGCGCGTGGCCGTGGGTCTTCAGCAGCTCGAAGTTCAGCATGCGCGGCGTTGTAGCAGCATGGCGTCGCCGTAGCTGAAGAAGCGGTAGCGCGATTCGACGGCGTGGCGGTACAAGGCGCGAATGTGGTCGAGGCCGCTGAACGCGCTGACCAGCATCAGCAGCGTGCTCCTGGGCAGGTGGAAGTTGGTGACGAGCACGTCGACCACGCGGAACGGAAAGCCGGGCGTGATGAAGATGTCGGTCTCGCCGCGGTAAGGTGCCAGCGCGCCGCCGCGCGCCGCCGATTCGAGCGCACGCAGCGTGGTGGTGCCGACGCTGACGATGCGGCCGCCGGCCGCCTTCGTCGCCTGGATCGCAGCCACCGTCGCTTCGCCCACCTCGAACCACTCGCTGTGCATGCGGTGCTCGGCGATGCGCTCCGCGCGCACCGGCTGGAAGGTGCCGGCGCCGACATGCAGCGTCACCGCCGCGCTGCCGATGCCGCGCGCGCGCAGCGCGGCCAGCAGCGCACCGTCGAAGTGCAGCGCCGCGGTCGGCGCGGCCACCGCACCTGGCTTCGCGGCGAACACGGTCTGGTAGCGCGACGCGTCGTCGGCCGTGTCGGCGTGCTCGATGTATGGCGGCAGCGGCACGTGGCCGTGGCGCTCCAGCAGCGCCAGCGGGTCTTCGGGAAAGCGCAGGTGGAACAGCGAGTCCTCGGGCCCGGCGCGGCCCAGCACCTCGGCGTCGAAGGCGCCGGCGAAGCGCACCGTGCTGCCCGGCTTCGGCGACTTGCTGGCGCGCAGGTGGGCCCAGACCTCGTGCTGCGGCAGCACACGCTCCACCAGCGCCTCCACCGCGCCGCCGGTCGGCTTCTCGCCCAGCAACCGCGCCTTGATGACGCGGGTGTCGTTGAAGACCAGCAGGTCGCCCGGCTGCAGCAGCGCCGGCAGGTCGCGGAACACGCGGTCCACCGGCAGCGCGGCCGTGCCGTCGAGCAGGCGCGAGCCGCTGCGCTCGGCAGCCGGGTGCTGCGCGATCAGCTCGGGCGGCAGGTGGAAGTCGAAGTCGGCGAGCTGCAGCTCGCGGGGCGGGTCGGTGTGGGTCATGCGGCAGGCTGTACCGGCCTGGGAGGCAAGCGAGGTCAGAATTGTTCCATGCCTGCTGAGAACAAGCTGTCGGCGCCCGCCAAGGCCATGGCCAGGCTCGGGCTGCAGCGCGACATCGACATCGCGCTGCACCTGCCGATGCGCTACGTCGACGAGACCAAGCTCGCGCCCATCGGCACGCTGCGCGACGGCTCGTCGGCGCAGGTGCAGGGCGTGGTGCGCGACAGCCGCGTCGAACAGCGTGGCCGGCGCCAGCTGGTGGTGCGCCTGGCCGACGACAGCGGCGAGCTGGTGCTGCGGCTGCTGCACTTCTACCCGTCGCAGCAGAAGGCGCTGGCGGTGGGCGCCACGGTGCGCGCGCGCGGCGAGGTGCGTGCCGGCTTCTTCGGCCGCGAGATGGTGCACCCGGAGTTCCGGGTCATCGCGCCGGAGACCCCGCTGCCCACCGCGCTGACGCCGGTGTACCCGTCCAGCGCCCAGCTGCCGCAGGCCTACCTGCGCAAGGCAGTGGCGTCAGCGCTGAAGTACGCCCCGCTGCAGGAACTGCTGCCGCCGGACGTGGTGCCGCGCGGGCTGCCGCCGCTGCGCGACGCACTGATGCTGCTGCACCACCCCGGCCCGGAGCTCGATCCAGGCACGCTGGAGGACCACAGCCACCCGGCCTGGCAGCGGCTGAAGTTCGAGGAGCTGCTGGCGCAGCAGCTGTCGCAGGCCGAGGCGCATGCGACGCGCGCGACGCTGGCCGCGCCGACGCTGCGGCCCGGGCCCTTGAGCGCGAAGCTGCGCGATGCCCTGCCCTTTCGCCTGACCGCCGCGCAGGAACGCGTGGTGGCCGAGATCGCCGCCGACCTGGCGCGCCCGCAGCCGATGCACCGGCTGCTGCAGGGCGACGTCGGCTCGGGCAAGACGGTGGTGGCCGCGCTCGCCGCAGCCGCGGCCATCGACGCCGGCTGGCAGTGCGCGCTGATGGCACCCACCGAGATCCTGGCCGAGCAGCATTTCCGCAAGCTCGTCGGCTGGCTGCAGCCGCTGGGCCTGACGGTGGCCTGGCTCACCGGCAGCCGCAAGGGCAAGGCGCGCACGGCGATGGTGGCGCAGGTGGCCAGCGGCGAGGCGATGCTGGTGGTGGGCACGCATGCGGTGATCCAGCAGGACGTGGCCTTCGCGAAGCTGGGGCTGGCGGTGGTCGACGAGCAGCACCGCTTCGGCGTGGCGCAGCGGCTGGCGCTGCGCAAGAAGCTCGACGAACAGCAGCTCGAACCGCACCTGCTGATGATGAGCGCCACGCCGATCCCGCGCACGCTGGCGATGAGCTACTTCGCCGACCTCGACGTCAGCACCATCGACGAACTGCCGCCCGGCCGCACGCCGGTGGTCACCAAGGTCTTCGCCGACGGCAAACGCGACGCCGTGATCGCGCGCATCGCGGCCGAGGTGGCGCAGGGCCGGCAGGTCTACTGGGTGTGCCCGCTGGTGGAGGAGAGCGAGCACCTGGACCTGCAGAACGCCACCGCGACGCACGCGGAACTGAGCGCGTCGCTGCCCGGCACGCTGGTGGGCCTGCTGCACGGCCGCATGGCCGCGGCCGAGAAGGCGGCCGTGATGTCGCTCTTCACCAGCGGCGAGATGAAGCTGCTGGTGGCCACCACCGTGATCGAGGTCGGCGTCGACGTGCCGAACGCCAGCCTGATGGTGATCGAACACGCCGAGCGCTTCGGCCTCGCGCAGCTGCACCAGCTGCGCGGCCGCGTGGGGCGCGGCGCGGTGGCCAGTGTCTGCGTGCTGCTCTATACCGCGCCGCTGTCGCCCACCGGCAAGGCGCGGCTGAAGGCGATGGCGGAAACGACCGACGGCTTCGAGATCGCGCGCCGCGACCTGGAGATCCGCGGCCCCGGCGAGTTCATGGGCGCGCGCCAGAGCGGCGACGCGCTGCTGCGCTTCGCCGATCTCTCGGAAGATTCCGCGCTGCTCGAACGCGCCCGCGCCGTGGCGCCCAGGCTGCTGGCCGAGCACCCGCAGGCGGCGCGCGCCCACGTGCAGCGCTGGCTGGCCAGCAAGGCCGAATTCCTGAAGGCCTGATCAGCCTCCAAAGTGCATCTGGTAGTGCGCGCCGTCGCTGAACACGCAGGCGCCGGTGCCGATGCCGGGGCCCGTGATCACGTAGTCGCACTGCGCGTTGACGCCCTTGGCGCCGAAGCCGTTGGCCACGCCACGCTGGCCGCCTTCGCCGCGCGTGGCTTCGCCCTGCAGCACGTCGCCCAGGTAGCTGACGCTGAAGCTGCCGCGGCCACCGTGCTTGTCCACCACGGTGGCGGTGAGCATGCCGGCGCGGTTGGCCTGCTCGTTCAGCGGGTACAGGCGCGCGGTGATGGTCTGCGGCGTGGCCGGCAGCGAGGCGGCCGGTGGCACCGCGCTGCGCGCCGGCACGTAGCCGGCGGGCTGGCCGGTGCGGGGGTCCATCGGCACGACGACGCAGCCGCCGAGCAGCACCGCGGTGGCCAGCGCGGCGGCAACGGTGGTCAGGGCCAGGAGCAGTCGAGCGTTCATCGGGTCTTCCGTCAGGCAGTACGGCACATGCCGCGGCGGCAGATTGCGCCTGCCGCGGCGCGCGCGCCACGCCCCCGAACGGCGGTGGCCGCCTGCGATACCGCCGGGCGCACGGGGCGGCACCCGTTTTCGCGACAATCGCGCCATGACCCTCACCGAGCTCAAGTACATCGTGGCCGTGGCGCGCGAGAAGCACTTCGGCCGCGCCGCCGAAGCCTGCTTCGTCTCGCAGCCGACGCTGTCGGTGGCGATCAAGAAGCTCGAGGAGGAGCTGGACGTGAAGCTCTTCGAGCGCGGCGCCAGCGAGGTGAGCACCACGCCCCTGGGCGAACAGATCGTGCGCCAGGCGCAGCAGGTCATCGAGCAGGCCGCCGCGATCAAGGAGATCGCCAAGCGCGGGAAGGACCCGGTGAGCGGCCCGCTGCGCCTGGGCGTGATCTACACCATCGGCCCCTACCTGCTGCCCGACCTGGTGCGCCAGGCCATCGAGCGCGTGCCGCAGATGCCGCTGATGCTGCAGGAGAACTTCACCGCCAAGCTGCTGGAGATGCTGCGCACCGGCGAGCTGGACTGCGCGATCATGGCCGAGCCCTTCCCGGACACCGGCCTGGCCTCGGCCCCGCTCTACGACGAGCCCTTCGTGGCCGCCGTGCCCGCGGGCCACCCGATGGCCGGCCGCACGAGCATCAGCGCCGAGGAGCTGAAGAACGAGACCATGCTGCTGCTGGGCACCGGCCACTGCTTCCGCGACCACGTGCTCGAGGTCTGCCCGGAGTACGCGCGCTTCTCCAGCGACGCCGAGGGCATCCGCAAGAGCTTCGAGGGCAGCTCGCTCGAGACCATCAAGTACATGGTGGCCTCGGGCATGGGCGTCACGGTGGTGCCGCAGCTGTCGGTGCCCAAGGAGGCGCAGACGCACGTGCGCTACGTGCCCTTCACGCCGCCGGTGCCCACGCGCCGCGTGGTGCTGGTGTGGCGCCGCACCTTCCCGCGCTACGAGGCCATCGCGGCGCTGCGCAACTGCATCTATGCCTGTGAATTGCCAGGGGTCAAACGCCTGACCGAATGACGGGCTAGAGTGGGCGCGGTCCCCCCGTCATCAGGAGTTCGAATGGCCAAGAGCAAGAACGCGAAGGGCGCCGGCGCGCCCGGCATCAACATCGGCATCAGCGAGAAGGACCGCGGCGCCATCGCCGGCGGGCTGTCGAAGCTGCTGGCCGACACCTACACGCTCTACCTCACCACGCACAACTTCCACTGGAACGTCACCGGGCCGATGTTCAACACGCTGCACGCGATGTTCATGGCCCAGTACACGGAGCTGTGGGCCGCGGTGGACCCGATCGCCGAGCGCATCCGCTCGCTCGGCCACGCGGCGCCGGGCAGCTACGCCGCCTTCGGCAAGCTGGCGAGCATCGCCGACGCGCCCACCACCCCGCCGAAGGCCCTGGAGATGGTGCGCATCCTGGTGGAAGGCCACGAGGCCGTGGCGCGCACCGCGCGGGCGATCTTCCCGCTGGCCGACAAGGCCGGCGACGAACCCACCGCAGACCTGCTGACGCAGCGCCTGACGGTGCACGAGCAGACCGCCTGGATGCTGCGCTCGCTGCTGGAAGAGTGAATTTTCGGCCGGCGATGCCGGCCACATTTGGCGTTCGCCGGCACGGCCGGCCGTGGATACTGGTACACCTGACCGAAGGCGCGTGGGAGCGCGCCGCCGTCGGCATGCCCCGCATCCAACAAGCCTTCCAAGAACTGCGACGCCGGTGCGAGCCCTGGTTCCAGGCCTACCAGGCCCAGGAGCCGGTGGCGGGCATGTTCCGCGCGCGGCAGCTGCATGCGGTGCTGCGGCTCACGCCGCTGACGATGACCGCCAACGTCGCCAATGCGGTGCTGGTGTCGGCGGCCTTCTGGAACAGCGCCTCGCACCCGTTCCTGGTGGTCTGGACCCTGGTGGTGGCGCTGCAGGCGGCGCTCGGCCTGCGCGCCTGGTGGCGTTCGCGCCGGCGCGGGCCGTGGCAGACCGCCTCGCCGCGTGCGATGGCGCGGCTGACGCAGATCGCCGCGGCGCAGGCGCTGCTGTGGGCGCTGGTGCCGCTGGCGCTGTTCAAGGGCGCCGACGGCCCGCAGCAGCTGCTGGTGGCCATCGTCACCGCGGGAATGATGTCCGGCGGCGCGCTGGCGCTGTCCACCGCGCCGGGCGCCGGCACCGCCTACGTGCTGGTGCTGGCGGTGGCCTCGGGCGTCACCATCCTGCGCGCCGACTTCCCGCTCGCCTTCGCCGCCGGCGGCCTGCTGCTGGGCTACGGCCTGGTGCTGGTGGCGGCCGTGTGGAGCAATGCCCGCCTGTTCGGCGCGCGCCTGATGGCCGAAGCCGAGGCCGAGCGCCAGAACGAGGTCATCGGCCTGCTGCTGCGCGACTTCGAGGAGCACTCCAGCGACGTGCTGTGGGAGATCGACCAGCGCGGCCACCTGTGCCACGTGTCGCCGCGCATGGTGCGCCTGTTCGGCATGTCGGCCGAGGAGCTGTGCAGCCGGCCGGTGACCGAGTGGCTGCGGCAGTGGGCGCCCGACGACGAGTCGGGCCAGGCCGCGCTGGCGCGCCTGAACGAGCACCTGGCCAGCGCCACGCCGTTCCGCGACCTGGCGCTGCCCGCCACGCGCGGCGGACGCACGCGCTGGTGGTCGCTCACCGCCAAGCCGCTGCTGGACGCCGAGGGCCGCTGCACCGGCTGGCGCGGCGTCAGCACCGACATCACCGACGCCCACCGCGCCAACCGCCAGCTCACCTGGCTGGCGCACTACGACGCGCTCACCGGGCTGGCCAACCGCCACCACTTCCGCAGCCAGCTCGCCGAGCTGCTGGCGCCGGCCGACGGCAGCGAGCCGGCGTTCGCGGTGCTGTGCCTGGACCTGGATCACTTCAAGACCATCAACGACACGCTCGGCCACGCGGTGGGCGACGGGCTGCTGCAGGAGGTGGCGCAGCGCCTGCAATCGCGCACGCGGCGCAGCGACACCGTGGCGCGGCTGGGCGGCGACGAGTTCGCGGTGATCCTGCGCGGCGTGGCCAGCGCCGAGGAGGCCGAGCTGCTGACGCACCGCCTGCTCGACGGCCTGCAGGCACCCTGCGAGGTGCAGGGCTCGCACATCGCGGTGCGCACCAGCATCGGCGTGGCGATGGCACCGCGCGACGGCACCGAGATCGACGCGCTGCTGAACAACGCCGACCTGGCGCTCTACGCCGCCAAGTCGGCCGGCCGCGGCGAGTTCCGCTTCTTCGCGCCGCAGATGGCCGCGCTGACGCGGCGCCGCCTGATCATCGAACAGGCGCTGCGCCAGGCGCTGGCGCGCGACGAGCTCTCGCTCGACTTCCAGCCGGTGCTGCAGCTGGGCGACGGCCGGGTGGTCGGCTTCGAGGCGCTGCTGCGCTGGCAGCACCCCGAGCTGGGCGAGGTGGCACCGGCCGAGTTCGTGCCGGTGGCGGAAGAAGCCGGGCTCATCACCGAGATCGGCCGCTGGGTGCTGGCGCGCGCCTGCCAGGCCGCCCGGCACTGGCCCGAGGCGCTGACGGTGGCGGTGAACGTGTCGCCGGTGCAGGCGATGTCGCCCGACCTGCTGGGCACCACCCAGCAGGCGCTGCGCGACACCGGGCTGGCGCCGCAGCGGCTGGAGCTGGAGATCACCGAGTCGATCTTCCTCAACGAGACCGGCGCGACGATGGCCGTGCTGCGCACGTTGCGCGAGGCCGGCGTGCGCATCGCGCTGGACGACTTCGGCACCGGCTATTCGAGCCTGGCCTACCTGCGCCGCTTCCCGTTCGACACGCTCAAGATCGACCGCAGCTTCGTGCGCGAGCTGCTGTCGCGGCGCGATGCGCGGGCCATCGTGAAGATGATCGTCGGCCTGGCGCGCACGCTGCACATGAAGGTGGTGGCCGAAGGCGTGGAGGAGCCCGCGCAGGCGTCGGTGCTGCGCCGCTACGGCTGCGACGCGATGCAGGGCTACCTGGCGGCGCGGCCGATGAAGGCCGACGAGGTGCTGCCCTTCCTGGCCGAGTGGGCCCGGCACCCGCGGCTGCCGCTGCCCGAGCCGCCGGCGACGATGCCGATGCCGCTGCCGCCGGATCCGGGCTGACGTCCGCAACTACGGCAGCTCGTCGATGTTCTTCGGCCAGCTGGCCTTCAGCAGCCGGCTCAGCACACGATCCGCCAGCAGCTTGCCGCCGGTCTGGCAGCGCGCGCAGTAGTTGGTCTCGTTGTCCGCGTTCATGATGCGCTGCACCGGCGTGCCGCACACCGGGCAGGGCTGGCCGTAGCGGCCGTGCACGGCCATCTGCGGGTGGAAGGCGGTCACCTTCGCCGGCCAGACCGGGGCCTCGGCGCGCAGGCGCTCGGTCCATTCGTGCAGCACCGCGCGTGTGGCGTCGAACAGGCGCGCGACATCCTCGTCCGGCAGCCTCTGCGTCAGAGTCACCGGCGACAGCCGCGCGCGGTGCAGGATCTCGTCGGAGTAGGCGTTGCCGATGCCGCTGAAGAGGTGCGGGTCGGTCAGCGCGCGCTTGAGCGTGTGGTTCTCGGTTTTCAGCCGCGTGGCGAAACCGCTCAGCTCGGCCGTCAGCACGTCGATGCCGCCCGGGTCCATCGCGGCCAGCGCCTCGCGGCCCTGCACCAGGTGCACGGACGCGCGGCGCGTGGTGCCGGCCTCGGTGAGCACGAGCTGGCCGTTGTCGAACATGAACACCGCGAGCGAGAGCTTGCCGCCGGGCGGCTTCGCATCGGGTTCCAGCCAGCGCAGGCGGCCGGCGATCATCAGGTGGATCACCAGCAGCAGCTCGCCCTCGAAGGCAATCACGACACGTTTGCCCAGCCGCTCCACACCTTCGACGCGCCTGCCTTCGATGGCGGTGATCGGCGGCAGTGCCGTGCGCAGCAGGAAAGGATTGAGGATGCGCAGCCGCTGCAGCGCGTGCCCCTGCACCAGCGCCTGCAGCCGCTCGATGTAGACCGTGATGTCGGGCAGCTCGGGCATCGTGGCGCCAGTCTGCCACGCGGGCCTGCTAGCTCACCGGGTGGTCGTAGCGGATGAAGCCCTTGTGCTGCGCCACGCGGTCGTAGAGCGCGCGGGCGCGGGTGTTGGTGTCCTGCGTGAGCCAGTAGTAGCGCGCGGCGCCGCGGGCCTTCGCGGCCCGGGCCACGGCCTCGATCAGCGCCGCCGCCACGCCCTGCCCGCGCGCGTCCTCGGCGACGAACAGGTCCTGCAGGTAGCAGTTGTCGCGCGCCCAGGCGCTGGTGTGGAAGAGGTAGTGGGCGATGCCGACCAGCCGCCCGTCGACGAAGCCGGCCAGGCCGTGCACGCCGTCCTCGGCCAGCAGGCGGCGCCAGCACTCGTCGTACTCGGCGGGCGTGGTGGGCGTGTTGTAGAAGCGCTTGTAGCCTTCGGCGAGCGCTTGCCAGCCGGCACGGTCAACCGGCCGCAGTGGGGCGACGTGCATCAGGCGCCTCCGTGGTGGGCGACCAGCGCCGCCATCGCCGGGTCGTGCGGCGCCAGGCCGGCGGCGACGCCGTCGCGGTCGGCGCGGGCGCGGTTCTGGCTGACCTTCCACTTGCCGGCGAGCTGCTCGACCGGGATCTCGATGCCGACGATGGCCTCCAGCATCTTCGCGATGTAGTCGGGCGGCGCGTCGCCCACCTGCCAGGGCCTGGCCTGCGCCGCTTCGTGCGTCCGCGTCAGGCGGCTCACGATGGCCAGCACCTGCTCGGGCGCCTGCAGCACCACCGGCGTGCCGCGCGCATGCACCACCGCGTAGTTCCAGGTCGGCACCACCTTGCCGTGCTGCTGCTTCGACGGGTACCAGCCGGGCGAGATGTAGGACTCGGCGCCCTGGAACACGAAGAGGCTCTTGCGCGGGGTGCGCCACACCGGGTTGGCGCGTGCCACATGGCCCACCAGCGTGCCGAAGGGCCCGCGCGTGCGGTCCAGCAGGAAGGGCACGTGGTGCGCCACCAGCTCGCCGTCGTCCTGCAGCGTGGCCCAGGTGGCGAGCGGGTGCGCGTCGATCAGCGCGTGCAGCGTCGCGAGGTCGCGCTCCTCGAAGTGCGGCGGCAGATAGGTCGTTGCGCTCATGACGCCAGCGCCTGCGGCTCGCAGACGATCTCGCTGCGGATGGAGTTGGCGATGTAGCACTGCTCGTGCGCCGCGTGGTGCAGCGACTCCAGCTCCGCCGCCGACGGCACGCGGCCGCCGCCGAAGTGCGCCACCGGCTTCAGCACGATGCGCGTGATGGCCTGCCGGCCCTGCTCGTTGCGCGCCATGTGTCCCACCGCGTCGTCGGCGTAGCGGTCCACCTGCCAGCCGGCCTTCGCGGCGACATAGAGGAAGGTCAGCAGGTGGCAGCTCGACGCGGCGGCCACCAGCGCTTCCTCGGGGTCGACGGCCGAAGGGTCGGAATACGGCAGGCGCACCGAATGCACCGACGAGCTGCCCGGCACCACCACGCCGCCGTCGAAGGCCCACTCGTGGCGGCGGCGGTAGCGGTTGTCGGTGAAGGCCTCGTCGGGCTGGCGCTGCCAGCGGGTGGTGGCGGTGTAGGTGGCGTTCTCGGCGGCCATGGTGCTGCAGGGCGGTGGACGGGATTGGCTCCGCAGCTTAGCCTTCATGCTTCAGAACCGAGGAACCAATTCGCCGTGCCGGAACAGACCAATCTGCGCCTGCGCGTCTACCGCCAGCTGCGTGCCGCCATCGAGAGCGGATCCTTCGCCCCCGGCGCCAAGCTGCCACCGTCGCGCGAGCACGCGCGCACGCTCGGCGTGGCGCGCAACACGGTGGTGTGGGCGCTGGAACGGCTGCAGGCCGAGGGCTACGTGGTCGCGCGCGTCGGCGACGGCAGCTATGTTGCGCCGGACCTGGCGGCGCTGCGCCGCGCGCCGCCCGTCAGGCCCGCCGCGCCGGCGATTCAGCTGTCGCGCCGCGGCCGCGCGATCGCCGACACCGCGCTGCGCTGGCAGCCGCCGCTGGCGATGGCGGCGCCGTTCCGCATCGGCGCGCCCGAGGTGGCCACCTTCCCGTTCGCGGTGTGGGACCGGCTGGCCCGGCAGATCGGTGCCGCCGAGCGCCAGCGCCTGGCGCAGTACCTGGACCCGGCCGGCCACGCCCCGCTGCGCGAGGCGGTGGCGCAGTGGCTGTGGGTGTCGCGCGGCGTGCGCTGCGACGCCGGCCAGGTGTTCGTCTGCTCGGGCTCGCAGCAGGCGCTGGACCTGATCGCACGCCTGCTGCTCGACCCCGGCGACGAGGCGATGGTGGAAGACCCCGGCTACCCCGGCATCCGAGCCGCGCTGCTGGGCCAGGGTGCGCAGGTGCGGCCGGTGGCGCTGGACGCCGAAGGGCTCGCGATCGACGAAGGCGCGACGCAGTGGCCGCGCGCGAAGCTGGTGGTGGTGACGCCCACGCACCAGTTCCCGAGCGGCGTGCGCATGAGCCTCAAGCGACGGCTCGCGCTGCTGGAGTGGTCGCGCGCCAGCCGGGGCTGGGTGGTCGAGGACGACTACGACGGCGAGTTCCAGTTCGGCCCGCACCGCATCGCCGCGCTGACCAGCCTGCCGCAGGCCGAGCGGGTGCTCTACGTCGGCACCTTCTCGAAGACGCTGCATCCGGGCCTGCGGCTCGGCTTCATCGTGCTGCCGCACGCGCTGGTGCCGGCCTTCGCGGCGGCGCGCGCGCTCGCCGACCGGCATGCGCCCGGCGACGCGCAGGCGGTGCTGGCGCGCTTCATCGCCGACGGCCACCTGCTGCGCCACCTGAACCGCATGCGCGAGCTCTATCCGCAGCGCCAGCGCGCGCTGATCGCGGCGCTGGCCGAGGCCACCGAGGGCCGCGTGCAGCTGGCGCCCAGCGAACAGGGCATGCACCTGCTGCACGAGGCGCCCGGGCTGCGCGGCGACCAGGTGCTGTCGCAGCGCGCGCTGGCGGCCGGCGTGGTGCTGGCGCCGCTGTCGCGCTACACGATCGAGTCGCGCCGGCGCGGCTGGATCTTCGGCTATGCGGGTTACGACGAAGCGGCGCTGCGCGAATCCGCAAGGCGGGTGGCGCCGCTCTTTGCTGCGCCGCGATAATCACGCGCTTTCGCGTTTCGCTCTTTCCTCCTCGCCATGTCCGCCCCCGACCTGCCCACGCAGGTGCGCCGCCGCCGCACCTTCGCGATCATTTCCCACCCCGACGCGGGCAAGACCACGCTGACGGAAAAGCTGCTGCTGTTTTCCGGCGCGATCCAGATCGCCGGCAGCGTGAAGGCGCGCAAGGCGACGCGGCACGCCACGTCCGACTGGATGGAGATCGAGAAGCAGCGCGGCATCTCGGTGGCGAGCTCCGTGATGCAGATGGAGTACCGCGACTGCGTGATCAACCTGCTCGACACGCCGGGCCACCAGGACTTCAGTGAAGACACCTACCGCGTGCTGACCGCGGTGGACGCGGCGCTGATGGTGATCGACGCCGCCAACGGCGTGGAGCCGCAGACGCGGCGGCTGCTGCAGGTCTGCCGCGCGCGCAACACGCCCATCCTCACCTTCGTCAACAAGATGGACCGCGAGGTGAAGGAGCCGCTGGCGCTGATGGACGAGATCGAGCGCGAGCT
>JBGAHJ010000028.1:0-70551 GCA_044226255.1 Rubrivivax sp. | reverse complement strand
CTTCTGGCCGATCGCGACGTAGACGCAGGTCATGTTCTGACCCTTCTGGTTGATGATCGTGTCGATCGCCACCGCGGTCTTGCCGGTCTGGCGGTCGCCGATGATCAGTTCGCGCTGGCCGCGGCCGATCGGCACCATCGAGTCGATCGACTTCAGGCCGGTCTGCACCGGCTGGTCGACGGACTTGCGGGCGATCACGCCCGGCGCGACCTTCTCGATCACGTCGGTCATCTTGGCGTTGATCGGGCCCTTGCCGTCGATCGGCTGGCCGAGCGCGTTGACCACGCGGCCGATCAGCTCCGGGCCCACCGGCACTTCCAGGATGCGGCCCGTGCACTTGACGGTGTCGCCTTCGGAGATGTGCTCGTACTCGCCCAGGATCACCGCGCCGACCGAGTCGCGCTCGAGGTTCAGCGCCAGGCCGAAGGTGGGCTGGCCGCTCTTGGTGGCGGGGAACTCCAGCATTTCGCCGGCCATCACGTCGCTGATGCCGTGCACGCGCACGATGCCGTCGGTGACGGAGACCACCGTGCCCTGGTTCTTGATGTCCGCCGAGACCGCCAGGCCCTCGATGCGGCTCTTGATCAGCTCGGAAATTTCTGCGGGATTCAGGTTCATCGATATCTCCTGAGGTCAGGCCGTGAGGGCCACCTTCATCTGTTCCAGACGGGCCTTGACGGAGGTGTCGAGCACCTCGTCGCCGACCGTGACGCGGATGCCGCCGATCAGTTCGGGCACCACCGTGACACTGGCGTTGAGCTTGCGGCCGAAGCGCTTCTCGAGCGTGGCCACCACGTCGGCGAGCGCGCTGCCGTCGATCGGGAAGGCGCTCTCGATGGTGGCGTCGGAGACGCCGCTGCTGCGGTTCACCAGCGCGGCGAACTGCGCGCCGATCTCGGGCAGCGCCGAGAGGCGGCCGTTCTCGATCACGGTGCGCAGCAGGTTGCCCACGCGCGGGTCCAGCGACAAGCCCTTCTGCAGCGCGATGCCGGCGACCAGGTCGAACACCTGCACCGACGCGACCTTGGGGTTGTCGGCGAACTGGCGCAGCTCGGCGCTGCCGGCCAGCGCGGCCAGCGCAGCAACCTGCTCCTTCAGCGCACCTGCGTTGCCGCCGGCGGCGCCGAACAGCGCCTCCGCATACGGCCGGGCGATGGTGGCCAACTCAGCCATTTACAGCTCCGCCTTCAGGCGGCCCAGCAGGTCGGCGTGCACGGAAGCGTTGACTTCCTTGCGCAGGATCTGCTCGGCGCCCTTCACGGCGAGGCCGGCCACCTGCTCGCGCAGCGCTTCGCGCGCCTTCACGGCTTCCTGCTCGGCTTCGGCCTTGGCGGCGGCGATGATCTTCGCGCCTTCCTCGCCGGCCTTGGCCTTGGCCTCTTCGACGATCTGCTGCGCCAGGCGCTCGGCATCGGCCAGGCGCTTGGCGGCGTCGTCGCGCGCGGCCGACAGCTGCGCTTCCACGCGCTTGTTGGCGGCGGCGAGTTCGCTCTTGGCCTTGTCGGCGGCCGAAAGGCCGTCGGCGATCTTCTTCGCGCGCTCGTCGAGCGCGGCGGTGATCGGCGGCCAGACGAACTTCATCGTGAACCAGACCAGGATCGCGAAGACGATCATCTGGACGATCAGGGTGGCATTGATACTCATCGCGGTGCCTCGTGTACGGTCCGATCCAGCAAACGCCGCGGAACCGGCTCTGCCGGGCCGTTGGCGTTGCCCCCTCGAGGGGGAGCGGCGCAGCCGCTCCGGGGTTGGGCCTGATTACTTCGGCAGGTTGGCGATCTGACCCAGGAACGGGTTGGCGGTGGCGAACCACAGCGCGATACCGGTGCCGATGATGAAGGCCGCGTCGATCAGGCCGGCCAGCAGGAACATCTTGGTCTGCAGTTCGCCCATCAGCTCGGGCTGGCGCGCGGCCGACTCGAGGTACTTGCTGCCCATGATGCCGATGCCGATGCAGGCACCGATGGCGCCCAGACCGATGATCAGGCCGGCGGCGAGGGCGACAAAGCTGATGACTTCCATTTTTTGCTCCTGGTAGGAAGGGGTGAGAAAGAGAGAAAGGGGGAAACGAAAGAGAGACGCGCTCGTCTCAATGCGCGTCGTGGGCCTGACCGATGTAGACCAGCGTCAGCATCATGAAGACGAAGGCCTGCAGCGTGATGATCAGGATGTGGAAGATGGCCCAGGCGGTGCCGGCGATCACATGGCCCACGGCCAACGGGATGCCCACCGCGGTGAAGAACGCGCCGCCCATCAGCGCGATCAGCATGAACACGAGCTCGCCCGCGTACATGTTGCCGAACAGACGCATGCCGTGCGAGACCGTCTTGGCGACGAACTCGATCATCTGCATCAGGAAGTTGAACGGGTAGAGCAGGAAGTGGTCGCCGAACGGCGCCGAGAACAGCTCGTGCACCCAGCCGCCCGCGCCCTTGATCTTCACGTTGTAGAAGATGCAGATCAGCAGCACGCTGATCGACAGCGCCATCGTGATCGACAGGTCGGCGGTGGGCACCACGCGCTGGTAGTGCGCGACATGGGTGCTTTCGACGACCCAGGGAATGAAGTCGACCGGCAGCAGGTCCATCGCATTCATCAGGAACACCCAGATGAACACGGTCAGCGCCAGCGGCGCCACCATCTTGCGGCTCTGGGCGTTGTGCACGATGCCCTTGGCCTGCGTGTCGACCATCTCGACCAGGAACTCCACCGCGGCCTGGGTGCGGCCCGGCACGCCCGACGACACCTTCTTGGCCACGCGCCACAGCACGAAGCAGCCGAAGACGCCGGTGACCAGCGCCCAGAAGATGGAGTCGACGTTGAAGGTCCAGAAACCGGACCCGACCTGCAGGTGGTGCAGGTGGTGGATGATGTATTCGCCGGCGGTCTTGCCGCCCTCGGTCGCTGCTGTTGCTGCTTCTGCCGACATACGTTCGCCCAGGTCCCGTTTATCTTGTGCGACCGCGCCACAACAGCGCCAGCCAGTACACCTTCATGCCCACCACCAGGCCGACCAGCAGGGCCGGCCAGCTGAGCGGCTGCACGAGTTTCGGCGCCAGCATCAGCATGGCGATCGAAACCGCGATCTTCACCATCTCCCACAACATGAAGCTGACGGCACTGCTGCCGGGCGACATGCTGGAGAACCGGCTGGTCATGCCGCGCGCCATCAGGGCACCCGGCACCACCACCGTGGCGCCGCCGTACAGCGCCGAAAAACCCACGCCCGGCCGGCCCGTGAGCAGCGCTGCCACCAGCGCCACGCCCGCACCCACCGCTGCCTGCACGAGAACCACCCGCCACGGCGATAGCGGCGGGTCCTTCCTGCGCAGGGCTTCAGCCTCCTCCCTCGTCAGCGGCTTGAAGGCCGCTGCGGCTGCCGTCTCGTCTTCTGTGTCGTCCCAGCGGTCGTTCCGGGGTCGCGGTTCGATCGCCATGGGGTGGATGAGAGCAGCAAAGCCTCGGGATTATACGAAGAAACCCCCATCCGACCTGACGGGCCCTGTGGTTGCGGGGTTCGTGCGACACATCGTGCGGAACTTGCCTGCGATCATCGACAAATGCCCTGCAGCCCCTTGACGCGGCGCGGCGCGCTCGTGCTGGCGAGTGCCGTGCTCGCCGCCTGCGCCAGCGCCGCGCCCGACGCGCCGGCCTCCGCCGCTTCCGCTCCGCCGCACCACCGCGACGGCCGCTTCCAGAACAGCCACCTCGAGTTCGCCCCGCGCAGCCTGGGGGACCTGCTGGCCTGGCGCTGGGCCGCGCTGCGCCAGGGCCTGCCGAAGCCGCCTCAGACGCCGACGCCCGTGGTGCGGCCCGACCTCGCCTTCATCGCCGCCAACGCGAAGGCCGGGCCCGCGATGGAGCCCGCCGTCACCTGGATCGGCCACGCCAGCACGCTGCTGCAGCTGGGCGGCATCAACGTGCTGACCGATCCGATCTTCGGCGAGCGCGCCTCGCCGGTCTCGTTCGCGGGCCCGAAGCGCGCGCAGCCGCCCGGGCTGGCGCCCGCGGAGCTGCCGCGCATCGACGCGGTGGTGGTCTCGCACAACCACTACGACCACTGCGACGCCGGGAGCCTGCAGGCGCTGAACGCTCAGGCAGGCGGGCCGCCGCTGTTCCTGGTGCCGCTGGGCCTGAAGGCCTGGCTGGCCGACCTGGGCATCACGAACGCGGTGGAACTGGACTGGTGGCAGTCGCGGCGCGTGGGCGCGGTGGAGATCGTGCTGACGCCGGTGCAGCACTGGTCGGCACGCGGCCTCAACGACCGCATGAAGACGCTGTGGGGCGGCTGGGCCTTCTTCGCACCCGACTTCCAGGCCTTCTTCGCCGGCGACACCGGCTACTCGGCCGACTTCGCCGACATCCGCGAGCGCTTCGCCGCGCGCCAGGGCGACACGGGCTTCGACCTGGCGCTGATCCCGGTGGGCGCGTACGAACCCCGCTGGTTCATGCGCGAGCAGCACGTGAACCCCGACGAATCGGTGCGCATCCATCTCGACCTGAAGGCGCGCCGTTCGCTGGGCATCCATTGGGGCACCTTCGAGCTCACCGACGAGCCGCTCGACGAGCCGCCGCAGGCGCTGGCGCGCGCGCGCCAGGCCAGCGGCGTGACGGAGCAGGCCTTCGGCGTCACGGCCATCGGCCAGACGCTGCGCCTGCCGCGCCGCGGCGGCGCACAATGACGCCCTTTCCAGCGGAACCCGGCGCCGCACCGGCCGTCGAATCGGCCCGTCGCCCGCTTCGTCACATGTCCACCCGCTCCTTGCTCTGCTCCGCGCTGGCCCTGCTGCCGGCGCTCGTGTCGGCCAACACGCCGGCCCTGCCCGCCGGCGGCCCCGCGGGACCGGTCGTCACCACGCCCCAGGTGCGCGCCGAACTGGTGGCCCATGCGCCGGAAGGCGTCGTGCCCGGCCAGCCGGTGTGGCTGGGCCTGAAGATCGAGCACAAGAAGGACTGGCACACCTACTGGAAGAACCCGGGCGACTCCGGCCTGCCGACGACGATGGAGTGGCAGCTGCCCGCCGGCGCGACCGCCGGCGAGATCCAGTGGCCCACCCCGGCCAAGCTGCCGATCGGCCCGCTGCTGAACTTCGGCTACGACGGCACCCTGCTGCTGCCGGTGCCGGTGGCGGTGGCGCCCGCGTTCAAGGGCCAGAGCCTGGACGTGAAGCTGCACGCCGAGTGGCTGGTCTGCAAGGACGTCTGCATTCCCGAGAGCGGCGACTTCGTGCTGAAGCTGCCGGCGCAAGCCGCCACGGCCGGGCACCGCGCGCTCTTCGAAGCCGCGCAGGCCGCAGTGCCGAAGAGCCTGCCCGACGCGAAGGCCAGCGCCGAGATCCAGGCCCAGGCCCTGCTCGTGAAGGTGTCCGGCCTGCCGGCGGCGTGGCAGGGCAGGAACCTGGCCTACTTCCCCGAGACCGCCGGCGTGATCCAGAACGCCGCGCCGATCCAGGGCACCTGGAACGGCGCCGAGTGGAGCGCGAAGGTGCCGCTGGACCCGCAGCGCAGCGCGTCGCCGCAGAACATGCCCTCGGTGCTGGCCGCGCCGGGCGAAGCGGCCGGCGTGCTGGTGCAGGTGGCGGTGAAGGGAACCTGGCCCGCGGTGGCCGCGCCCGGCGCGCTGCCGGCGCTGGCCCCCGAGGCGGCACTGCCCGCAGCGCCGGCCACCAGCCTGCCGTTCGCGCTGCTGCTGGCGCTGGCCGGCGGCCTGCTGCTGAACCTGATGCCCTGCGTGTTCCCGGTGCTGTCGCTGAAGGTGCTGGGCTTCGCCGGTCATGCCGACGACCGCAAACAGCTGCTGGCCGGCGGCCTGGCCTACACGGCCGGCGTGGTGCTGAGCTTCGTCGCGCTGGCCGGCCTGCTGCTGGCGCTGCGCGCCGGCGGCGAACAACTGGGCTGGGGTTTCCAGCTGCAGCAGCCGGCTGTGGTGGCCACGCTGGCGGCGCTCTTCACGCTGATCGGCCTGAACCTGGCCGGCGTGTTCGAGTTCGGCTCGGTGCTGCCCAGTTCGCTGGCCGCGGCGCGGGCGCGCCACCCGATGGTGGATTCCGCGCTCACCGGCGTGCTGGCGGTGGCGGTGGCTTCCCCCTGCACGGCGCCGTTCATGGGTGCGTCGCTGGGCCTGGCGGTCACGCTGCCGGCGGTGGAAGCGCTGTCGATCTTCGCCGCGCTCGGCCTCGGGATGGCACTGCCCTACCTCGCCGCCAGCGCGTGGCCGCGGCTGGCCGCGGCGCTGCCGCGGCCGGGCGCCTGGATGGCGCACTTCAAGACGCTGATGGCGTTCCCGATGTTCGCCACCGTGGTCTGGCTGGTGTGGGTGCTGGGGCAGCAGGTGGGCATCGATGGCGTGGCCGCGCTGCTGGTGCTGCTGCTGGCGCTGGCCTTCGCGGCCTGGGCGCTGGGCTCGCCCGCGCTGGGCCCGGTGGCGCGCCGCGGCTTCGGGGCGCTGTCGCTGCTGCTTTTCGTGGCTGCGCTGTTCTGGGCCGCGCCGGCGCTGCGCCAGGAGGCGGTGGCCTCGGCCGCGGCGACGAAGACCGACGAGTGGGAGCCGTGGTCGCCCGAGCGGGTGGCCCAGGCGCAGGCCGAGGGCCGGCCGGTGTTCGTCGACTTCACCGCCGCCTGGTGCGTGACCTGCCAGTTCAACAAGCGCACCACGCTTGCGCGCAGCGAGGTGAAGGACGCGTTCGCCGAGCGCAAGGTGCTGCGCCTGCGCGCCGACTGGACACGCCGCGATGCCGCCATCACCGCCGAGCTGACGCGGCTCGGCCGCAGCGGCGTGCCGGTCTACGCGCTCTATGCCCCTGGCGCCGCTGCGCCCAAGCTGCTCGGCGAAATACTGAGCGTCGACGAAGTGCGCACCGCGCTCGGTGCGCTGCCTGCAACCCCCTGAGACCGGAGCCACGCCGATGAAGAAGCTGTTGTTCGTTGCCTCGCTCGCGTCCCTGTCCCTTCTCGCCGGCAGCGCCGGCGCCACCGCCACCGTGGGCCAGCCCGCCCCGGCCTTCACCGCCACCGACGCCAGCGGCAAGACCGTCTCGCTGGCCGACTTCAAGGGCAAGACGGTGGTGCTGGAGTGGGTGAACCCCGGCTGCCCCTTCGTGCAGAAGCACTACAACGCCGCCAACATGCAGGGCACGCAGAAGGAAGCCGCGGCCAAGGGCGTGGTGTGGCTGGCGATCAACTCCACCAGCACCGACGCGGGCGACTACCTGCCGCCGGCCGAAATGGCCAAGTGGATGCAGCAGCAGAAGGCCGCCGCCACCGCCACGCTGATGGACGCCGACGGCAAGGTCGGCCGCGCCTACGGCGCACGCACCACGCCGCACATGTACGTCGTCGACCCGGCCGGCAAGCTGGTCTATGCCGGCGGCATCGACGACAAGCCGAGCACCAACGCGGCGGACATCCCGCGCGCCACGAACTACGTGAAGGCGGCGCTCAACGAGAGCCTCGCCGGCAAGCCGGTCAGCCAGGCCAGCACGCGGCCCTACGGCTGCTCGATCAAGTACAGCAACGGCGCCTGACGGCCCGGCTTCACGGCAGGCGCTGGTACTGCGCGGCCAGCGCCTCGAAGGCCGTGGTGTCCATCGGCCGGGTGAGTTCTTCCTGCAGGATCGCGGCCACCGCGCCGGCCTGACGCGCCGCTTCGGCGGCGTCCAGGAACAGCAGCCGCGAACGCCGCGCCAGCACGTCTTCCACGGTGCGCGCCATCTCGTAGCGAGCGGCGAAGCGCACCATCGCCTCGCTGAGGCCCCCGCTGCCGTCGCGCCACAACCAGCGGTCAGCCCCCGGAAGCGTGCGCAGCAGCGCGGCCTCGCTGCCGTAGAGGTGCTCGCCCGGGGGTTCGGAGATCGGCCGCCCCGGCGCCGCCGAGATCAGCGGCAGCCGCACCGTGGCGCCGCCCGGGCGGCGCGGCAGCAGGCCGCGCGCCATCGCGCGCTCCAGCACGTCCTCGGCCATCGCGCGGTAGGTGGTCCACTTGCCGCCGGTCACCGTCACCAGGCCCGAACGGCCGATCAGCACGGTGTGCTCGCGCGACAGCGCCTTGGTGCCGCCGCCGTCGGGGTCGGCCGCGCCCTGCGGCCGCACCAGCGGGCGCAGGCCCACCCACACCGAGCGCACGTCGCTGCGCTGCGGCGCGCGCGCCAGGTAGCGCGCCGATTCGCGCAGGATGAAGGCCACCTCGTCGGCGAAGGGCTGCGGCTCGCGCGCGAGGTCGTTGCGCGGTGTGTCGGTGGTGCCGAGCACGGTCTTGCCGAGCCAGGGCACGGCGAACAGCACACGGCCGTCGGCCGTCTTCGGCACCAGCAGCGCGTGGTCGCCGGGCGCGAACGAGCGGTCCACCACCAGGTGCACGCCCTGGCTGGGCGCCACCAGCGGCGGGCGTGGCGGGGCATCGGCGGGCTGGTCCATCGCGCGCACCGCGTCGACCCAGACACCGGTGGCGTTGACCACGCAGCGCGCGGCAAGGGTCGCGGTGACGCCGCCTTCGACGTCGCGCACGTGCACGCCACGCACCTGCTCGCGCTCGATCACGAGCCCGGTGGCCTCGACGTGGTTCAGCACCAGCGCGCCGCGGGCCATCGCGGTGCGCGCCAGCTGCAGCGCGAAGCGCGCGTCGTCGAACTGGCCGTCCCAGTAGCGCACGCCGCCCCACAGCCCGCGCGGCTGCACGCCGGGCAGCAGGTCCAGCGTGCGGCGCGTGCTGAGCCACTCGGTGCCGCCCAGGCCCTGGGCACCGGCCAGCGCGTCGTAGGCCTTGAGCCCGATGCCGTAGAAGCCGCGCTCCCACCAGTGGTAGCCCGGCATCACGAAGCCGATGCGCTGCGCCACGTGCGGCGCGTTCGAGAGCATCGCGCCGCGCTCGCGCAGCGCCTCGCGCACCAGGCCGATGTCGCCCTGCGCCAGGTAGCGCACGCCGCCGTGCACCAGCTTCGTCGCGCGCGACGAAGTGCCCGACGCGAAGTCGTGCGACTCCACCAGCACCACGCTGAAGCCGCGCATCGTCGCGTCCAGCGCCACGCCCAGGCCCACCGATCCGCCGCCGACCACCGCCAGGTCCCACTCGCGCCCGGCCTGCAGGCGCTGCAGCAGCTCGGCGCGCGGCAGCGGCGTGGCGGTCATGTCCGGGCGAAGTTCACCGGCAGCCCGGGCACATCCACGCGCACGTGGAGCACGCAGCCCGACAGCGGCAGCGCCTTCAGCTCCTCGGCCGAGCGGTTCTCGGTGGCGGTGGTGACGTAGAGCGTGCGCAGGTCGGGCCCGCCGAAGCAGGGCATCGTCGGGCAGCGCACCGGCAGCGCCAGCTCCTGCAGCAGCCGGCCGTCGGGCGCGAAGCGGCACAGCCGCGCGCCTTCGTACATCGCGCACCAGTAGGCGCCTTCGGTGTCCACCGCGCCGCCATCGGGGCGGCCGCCGTAGTCGCTCAGGTTCTGGCCACGCACCTTGGGCTTGAACTCGGCGAAGACGCGCTGGCGCGCCAGGCTGCCGTCGCTGCCGTCGCTGCCGTCGAAGTCGAAGGCCCAGACCTTCGCGGCGGCGGTGTCGCTCCAGTACATCGTGCGCCCGTCGGGGCTGAAGGCCAGGCCGTTGCTGACCACTGCCGGCCCCGTCACGCGCTCCAGCTTGCCGGCTCGATAGCGGTACAGCGCAGCCAGCGGCTGGCGCGGCGCGTGCTCGTCGATCGAGCCGACCCAGAAGCGGCCCTGCGGGTCGGCCTTGCCGTCGTTGAAGCGCTGGGTCTTCACGTCGTAGGGCGCGTCGGCCAGGCGGCGGCGCTCGCCGCTGGCCGGGCTGAAGCGGAAGATGCCGTCGCGGAAGGCCACCAGCAGGTCGCCGCCGGGCAGCGGGGCCATGCTGCCCGGGTGCTGGTCGAAGCTCCACTGCCGGTGCGCGCCGCTCGCGGGGTCGAAGCGGTGGATGAGCCCGCCGTAGATGTCGCACCAGAAGAGCGCCGCCTCGTCGGGGTGCCAGAACGGCGACTCGCCGAGGATGGCCGGCGCGACCGGCAGCGCGGTCCAGTCGGCGGCGGTGATCGATTGCGGGGCCATCAGACGTGCGCCACTTCGAGCTTCATCCACGCGTCGAAGGTCGCGCCGGGCGGCAACGCGCGCAGGCCGTGGGCCTGCGGATCCGACATGTGGATCGCGTTGCTGACGTGGCTGACCGGCTCGACGCAGTAGTACGGCTTCACGTCGGGCGTGAAGACCACGAGGTACGGCAGCGAGGACGTGAGCCGCAGCGACAGCTTCTCGTCGCGGATGCGCGCCGGCCCCTTCCAGCCTTCGAAGCAGTTGTCGAAGGCCAGGTGCGCCACGTCGCCGTCGATGCCCGCCGGCTGCGGCACCTTGCGCGTCGGCAGGCCGCTGGCGTCGCTGTCCCAGCGTTCGGCCAGCTCGATGTGCAGGCGGCTGCGCGGCCGCTTCGGGAAATACGGATGCCAGCCCAGCCCCACCGGCTGCGGCGTGTCGCCGCGGTTGGTGATGGCCAGGTGCACTTCCAGCGCCTCGGGCGTCAGCACGAAGCGCTGGCGCACGTCGAAGGCGAAGGGCCAGTGGGCATCGGCCGAGTGGCTGTAGGCCAGCTCCGCGATGGCGGCTTCGGCGGACAGCACGGCCCAGGGCCGCTGCCAGGCAACCCCGTGCACCGAGTGCGGGTTGCCTTCGTCGAAGTTCGGCTGCGTCGTGTAGTCCTGCTTGAGCCAGCGGAAGCGCCGGTAGCCGAGCCGGTTCGAGTACGGCACCAGCGGGTAGCAGCCCGACAGGCGTGCGCCACTCAGTTCGCCGGGTTCGGTGCTGCGCAGCACCGGGGTGTCGCCATGCCACAGGCCGGCGACGGAAGCGCCGAGGTCGGGACGCAGGGCCAGGCGCAGCTCACCGGCGCGCAGCTCGAGGGGGACGTTGCTCATGCCGCGATGATGCAGCAGGCCCGGGCCCCGGACTTACACCAACCACGGCGCAGGGCCGGTCGCGATGCCGTAGCGCTCGCGCGCCGCCGCCGGCACGCCGGCCGGCAGCGCCCCGTCGTCGGCCAGCGCCTGCAGCGCGCGCAGCACGATGTGGCGCGGGTTCACCTCGAAGAAGTCGCGCAGGTGGGCGCGGCTGTCGCTGCGGCCGAAGCCGTCGGTGCCCAAAGTGACGTAGCGGCGCCCGGCCGGCACCCACGCGCGCAGCTGCTCGGGCACCGCGCGCACGTAGTCGGTGGCGGCGACGACCGGCCCGCGCGTGCGCTGCAGCACCTGGGTGGCCCAGGGCGTGGCGGCAGCGCCACCCAGGGCGCGTCCGCGTTCCACCGCCATGCCGTCGCGCGCCAGTTCGCTGAACGAGGTGGCGCTCAGCACCTCGGCCTGCACCTGCCAGTGCTCGGCCAGCCACTTCGCGGCTTCCACCACCTCGTGCAGGATCGCGCCGCTGCCCACCAGCGTGCAGTGCGCGGCCGGCGTCTTCGGCACCGGGGCCGGCCGCGGCAGCGCGTAGAGGCCGCGCAGCACGCCTTCCTCCACGCCCGCCGGCATCGACGGCTGGGCGTGGTTCTGGTTCATCACGGTGATGTAGAAGAACACGTCGTGCTGCAGCGCCAGCATGCGCTGCAGGCCGTGCTGGACGATCAGCGCGAGTTCGTAGGCGTAGCCCGGGTCGTAGGCCACGCAGTTGGGCACGGTGGACGCGACGAGGTGGCTGTGCCCGTCCTGGTGCTGCAGCCCTTCGCCCGAGAGCGTGGTGCGGCCCGCCGTCGCGCCCAGCAGGAAGCCGCGGCTGCGCTGGTCGGCCGCGGCCCAGATGAGGTCGCCGACGCGCTGGAAGCCGAACATCGAGTAGTAGATGTAGAACGGCAGCATCGTCAGGCCGTGCGTGCTGTAGCTGGTGGCCGCCGCGGTCCACGACGCCAGCGCACCGGCTTCCGAGATGCCTTCCTCCAGGATCTGCCCGTCGCGCGCCTCGCGGTAGCTCATCAGGCTGGCCGCGTCTTCGGGCTCGTAGCGCTGGCCCTCGGGGGCGTAGATGCCGACCTGCCGGAACAGGCTGGCCATGCCGAAGGTGCGCGCCTCGTCGGCCACGATGGGCACGATGCGCGGCCCCAGCTCGGGCAGCTTCAGCAGGTTGGCCAGCAGGCGCACGAAGGCCATCGTCGTGCTCATCTCCTTGCCGTCCGCCTGCAGCGCGAAGGCGCCGAAATCGGTGGCCGAAGGCGCCGGCAGCGCGGGCGCGGAAGCGGCGCGCGCCGGCATCGGCCCGCCGAGTGCCGCGCGGCGTTCGCGCAGGTAGGTCGCCTCGGCGCTGTCGTCGGCCGGGCGGAAGAACTTCTGCGCCAGCGCGTCGGCGTCCGCCATCGGCAGCTTGAAGCGGCGCACGAAGCCGAGCAGGTCCTCGCCCTCGAGCTTCTTCTGCTGGTGCGTGGTCATGCGGCCCTGACCGCTGGCGCCCATCGCGTAGCCCTTCATCGTCTTGGCGAGGATCACCACCGGCGCGCCGCGGTGGGCCACCGCGGCGGCATAGGCCGCGTGGATCTTCACCAGGTCGTGCCCGCCGCGGTGCAGGCGGTCGATCTCCTCGTCCGTCATCGCGCCGACCAGCGCCGCGGTCTCGGGGCTCTGGCCGAAGAAGCGCTCGCGGTTGTAGGCGCCGTCGTTGGCGCTGAAGGTCTGGAACTGGCCGTCGACGGTGCGGGCGAAGGCGCGCACCAGGGCCTGCGTGGTGTCGCGGGCGAAGAGGGCATCCCAGTCGCTGCCCCACACCAGCTTGATCACGTGCCAGCCGGCGCCCTCGAACACGGTCTCCAGCTCGTCGATGATGCGGCCGTTGCCGCGCACCGGGCCGTCCAGGCGCTGCAGGTTGCAGTTGACGACGAAGACCAGGTTGTCGAGCTTCTCGCGCGCCGCCAGGCTCAGGCCGGCGAGCGACTCGGGCTCGTCCATCTCGCCATCGCCGAAGAAGCCCCAGACCCTGCGATCGCTCGCCGGCTGCAGGCCGCGGTGCTCCAGGTAGCGCATGAAGCGCGCCTGGTAGACCGCCGACAGCGGCCCCAGCCCCATCGAGCCGGTGGGGAACTGCCAGAAGTCCGGCATCAGCCACGGATGCGGGTACGAGCACAGCCCGCGCGCGCCGCCCTTCGCGGCGGCCACTTCCTGCCGGTAGTGCTCGAGGTCGCTCTCGGTCAGCCGGCCCTCGACGAACGCGCGCGAGTAGACGCCGGGCGCCGAGTGCGGCTGGAAGAACACCAGGTCGCCGCCGTGCCCCGCATGCCGCGCGCGGAAGAAGTGGTTGAAGCCCACCTCGAACAGGTCGGCCGCCGACGCATAGCTGCTGATGTGCCCGCCCAGCTCGCCGTGGCTGACGTTGGCGCGCACCACCATCGCCAGCGCGTTCCAGCGCATCACGGCGGCCAGGCGCTGCTCGATCTCGAGCTTGCCGGGGAACGGCGCCTGCTCGCCCAGCGCGATGCTGTTGACGTAAGGGCTGCCGCGCTGCGGCTTCCAGGCCAGCGCGTGGCGGCGCGCCTCGTCCTGCAGTGCGTCCAGCATGAAGCGGGCGCGCGCCGGGCCGGCCTCGCGCACCAGCGTGGCCAGCGCGTCCAGCCATTCGCGCGTCTCGGCGGGGTCGGTGTCGCCGGGGAAGCGCACCGCGTGCAGCAGCGCCTCGAATTCGGCCGAGCCGGGCGGGGGTGTGTTGCTCATGGCAGGGTCAGCGTCGTCACCAGCGCGTGCCGGGTTCGTCGAGTTCCACCTTCAGGTAGTGCGCGCCCGGGATCGGGTTGAAGTAGTACGGCGGGATCTCCTCGAAGCCCAGCGAGCCGTAGAGCCCGCGCGCCGCCTCCATGTCGTCCAGCGTGTCCAGCAGCATGCAGCTGTAGCCGGCGCTGGTGGCCAGGTCCATCAGCTGCTGCGTCAGCAGGCGGCCCAGGCCGAAGCGGCGGAAGGCGCGCCGCACGTACAGGCGCTTCATCTCGCAGGCGTTCGGGTAGTCGACGTCCGGCAGCGGCCGCAAGGCGCCGCAGCCGGCCGGCTGGCCGTCGACCAGCGCCACCAGCAGCGCGCCGCCGGGCGTGGCGTATTCGCCGGGCAGCGCCGCGAGTTCGGCGTCGAAGTGCTGGAAGTCGAGGTCGATGCCCAGCGTGCCGGCGTACTCGACGATCAGCTCGCGCGCGTGGGCCAGCAACGCCGGGTCGTCCTCGGCGTTCAGCAGCTCGATGCGCGGGCCGTCGCTCATCGCGCGTGCATCAGCCACCCAGGCTCCAGACCCAGCCGGCCGCGCCGAAGCAGGCCAGCAGCAGCACCAGCGCCAGCACCCGCTGCACGGCGCCGTCGGCGCTGGCGGGCGTGGCCGGCGGCAAGGCCTTGTCGCCCTTCAGCATCGGCGTCACCAGGTCCACGCGCTTCTTCAGGCGGTACCAGGCGATCGCCACCACGTGCAGCCCCAGCAGCGCCAGCACCAGGTACTGGCCGAAGCTCTTGTGCCACGAGGTGGCGCTGGCTGCCGTGGCGCCCGCGACGAAGCGGTTGAGCGGGCCGATGTTGGCGATCTCGTCGTCGGCCACCAGGCCCGTGCCCACCTGCACCAGCAGGATCGCGAGCATCGCGAACACCGACAGCGCGCCGCTCGGCGAGTGGCCCACGTCGAGCTGCTCGCCCGGCCGGCTCTCGCCGCGCAGGTAGCGCAGCAGCGTGGTCGGCGCGAACATGAAGCTCGTGAAGCGCGACCAGCGTCCGCCGACGAAGCCCCACACCAGCCGGAACGCCAGCAGCGACAGCGCCATCAGCCCGCAGCGGAAGTGCCAGGCCATCGCGTCGCTCCAGGCCGTGAGCAGCGAGCCGAGCACCGTGGCGGCCAGCAGCCAGTGGAAGACCCGCGTGGGCAGGTCCCAGACGCGGACGGACGACGGGGCTTCTTCGGCAGGCATGCGGCTGAACGCGGCAGTGGCGGGTGGACGCAACCATACCGCGTCTGCGTGCTCCCGCGCCCGATGGCGCGGCCGCCACCCGGGTGAACCCGGATGCGGGAATCGCCCGCGCGAACGCGCCGTACACGCTTTCGTACACTGCGCGCAGCCGTTGGCGGATGCGCCGGTGGCGCCCTCGAACCGCAATCCACGCATCGCTTCGGAGTCCCCTGCATGCAACGTCTTCTCATCGCGGCCACCCTGGCCGGCCTGTTCACCACCCTGCCCGCCGCCGCGCAGTTCCAGAAGCCGGAAGACGCGGTGAAGTACCGCAAGGCCGCCTACACCGTGATGGCCACTCACTTCGGCCGCATCGGCGCCATGGCCCAGGGCCGCGCCCCGTTCGACGCCGCCGCCGCCGCGGCCAACGCCGAGATCGTGGTCGAGATGTCCAAGCTGCCGTTCGCCGGCTTCGTCGAAGGCACCTCGGGCACCGAGAAGGGCACGCCCAAGCCCAATGTCTGGAGCGAGCGCGCCAAGTTCGACGAGCTGGCCAAGAAGATGCAGGAAGAGGTGGTGAAGCTGCAGGCCGCCACCAAGACCGGCAACTTCGACCAGGTCAAGGGCGCGTTCGGCAACGCCGCCGGCGCCTGCAAGAACTGCCACGACAACTTCCGCAACCCCTGATCCCTCGATCCCTGCACGGCCGCCGCGTCACCGCGGCGGCTCGCCGCAGCACCTGCGCGGGTAAGATGGCCCGCACGAGACTCGTAGCACGGGCCAGATGGTGGTGGAGAGCGGGAGGCGGCTGAAGGTGCTGGTAGCCGACGATCACGACATCGTCCGGCTCGGCGTCCGCCATCTGCTCGGCAGCCGTGCCGAGATCACCGACGCGCCCAGCCTCCAGGAAGCCCGCGCGCTGCTCGCCGGCCAGGCCTTCGACCTGCTGCTGCTGGACCTGGGCCTGGGCGACGACTTCTCCCTCAGTGCCCTGCCCCAGCTGCGCGAGGACTTCCCTTCGCTGAAAATCCTGGTGCTCACCTCGATGGCCGAGGAGCTGTTCGCCGAGCGCGCCCTGCGCGCCGGTGCCGACGGCTACGTCACCAAGGCGGCGCTCGGGCAGACGCTGCTGCAGGCCGTGGACAACGTGCTGGCCGGCGGCATCCACCTCAGCCCCGCGCTCAGCGGCGCGCTGCTGCGGCGCGCGGCCGGCCGCAGCGCCCCGGCCACGCCGGGCGCCGCCGAACCGGAGCTTTCTCCGCGCGAGGTGGAGGTGCTGCGCCTGGTGGCGGCCGGCAAGAGCACGCGCGAGATCGCCGATGCCCTGAACCGCAGCGTGAAGACCATCGAGACCCACAAGCAGGCGCTGAAGACCAAGCTCGGCGCCGATTCGCCCGCGATGCTGGTGCGCCTGGCGCTGGCCTGGTCCGGGGATCGCGCATGAACGCCGGCCGCACGCTGGCGGCGCTGGCGGTCGCCGCCGCCCTGGGCACGTTCGCCCTGCCGCCGGCGCGCGCGCAGGAGGCGCCCGCCGAGGAGCCGGTGTACGTGCACATCGCGGTGCAGGGCGACACGCTGATCGGGCTGTCGCGCCGGCTGCTGGTGGAGCCGCGCCGCTGGCCCGAGCTGGGCCGCTTCAACCGCGTGGCCAACCCGAACCGCATCCCCGTCGGCACCGAACTGCGCATCCCGCTGCGGCTGATGCGCACCGAGGCCGCCAGCGCCAGCGTGCTGAACACGGTGGGCGACGTGCGCACCGGCGGCGCGCCGCTGGCTTCGGGCCAGCCGCTGGGCGAAGGCAACGACCTCGTCACCGGCGCCGACAGCCACGCCACCGTGCGCCTGGTCGACGGCACCGTGCTGCGGCTGCGGCCGGCCAGCCGGCTGCTGCTGCGCGAGTCGCGCCGCGTGCCGTCGGCGAACGCGGTGCAGTCGGGCGCACGGCTGGAGCAGGGGCGCGTGGAAGTGGAGGCGGCGCCGGCCGGCGCCGGCAAGCCCGGCTTCCGCATCGAGACGCCGCAGGGCGTGCTGGGCGTGCGCGGCACCGAGTTCCGCGTGGCCACCGACGGCGGCGCCGGCGAGACGCGCGGCGAGGTGCTGGAAGGCGTGGTGGCCTTCAGTGGCCGCGCTGGCACGCCGGCGCCCATCGGCGCCGGCTTCGGCAGCGTGATCGGTGGCGCCGGCCAGGTGGCGCCGCCGGTGAAGCTGCTCGACAAGCCCGACACCACCGAGCTGCCGGTGCTGCAGGAACGCATCCTGATGCGCTTCCCGCTGAAGCCCATGCCCGGCGCGAAGGCCTACCGCGGCCAGATCTCGATCGACGCCAGCTTCGACCGCGTGGTGGCCGACCTCACGAGCCCCACGCCCGAGCTGCGCTTCGCCGAACTGCCCGACGGCGACTACATCCTGCGCGTGCGCGGCATCGCCGATCTCGGGCTCGAAGGCCAGAACGCCGACCTGCGCTTCAGGCTGAAGGCGCGCCCCGAGGCGCCGCTGCCCTCGGGCCCGGCGCCCAAGGCCATCATCATCGGCGGCAAGGTCGAGTTCTTCTGGACCGCCAACGCCCAGGCCGCCACCTACCGGCTGCAGATCGACAGCGTGCGGCCCGCCGGCCAGCCGCCGGCGTTCAAGGGCAGCATGCTGGTGCAGGACCTGAAGGACCTGCGCGAACTCTCCACCACGGTGCAGGGCCTGGAGCCCGGCCCTTACGTGTGGCGCATGGCCAGCGTGCGTGCCGACGGCGACCAGGGCCCGTGGGGCGACCCGCGCGAGTTCGAGATCCGCCCGCCGCCGCCGGTGCCGCCGCCGCCCAAGGTGGGCGACCGCGGCGTCAGCTTCGCCTGGGACGCGCGTCCCGGCCAGAGCTTCGAGTTCCAGCTCGCGCGCGACGCCGGGTTCAAGGGGATCGTGCTCGAGCGCGCGCTCACCGAGCCGAAGATCGACCTGCCGCTGCCCGGCACCGGCCGCTTCTACGTGCGGCTGCGCGCGCGCGACCCCGACGGCTTCATCGGCCCCTGGAGCACGCCGCAGTTCTTCGACCTGCCGAACTGCCTGCGCGACAGCTCCGGCGCCTGCGTGCGCGCCGGCGAACAACCGGTGGTGCTGCAGTAGCGCCGGCGCGGTGAAGCAGCTGGCCCGGCACTGGCGCGACGAGCTCGTCATCGCCGCGGTGCTGGCCGCACTGGCGGCAGCCATCGCCACCGGTGGCTGGGCCTGGCGGCTCGACCGCGTGGTCTACGACCTGGGCCTGGCGCTGTGGACGCGCCCGGCGCCGGACGACATCGTGATCGTCGCGATCGACGACGCCAGCGTCGAGGCCATCGGCCGCTGGCCCTGGCGCCGCGCGGTGCATGCCACGCTGCTGGAGAAGATCGCCGCCGCGAAGCCGCGCGCCATCGCGCTCGACCTGGTGCTCAGCGAGCCCGACGCCGACCCCGGGCAGGACCGGCTGCTGGCCGCCGCGCTGGCGCGCGCCGCGCCGGTGGTGCTGCCGCTGGGCGGCGCGCCGCCCGACCCGGCGCTGCGTGGCGGTGCGGTGCTGGGTGCCGCCGAGCCGGCGATGGACGCCGACGGCGTGCTGCGCCATGCCTACCTGCGCAACATCACGGCATCCGGCACGCAGCCGCACCTGGCGCTGGCGCTGCTGCAGGCCGGCGGCGAGCGCCCGCACCCGGCGGTGCGCGTGGAGACCGACCCCGACGGCCGCCCCGGCGCCTATGGCCGCCGCGACGAACGGCTGCTGGTGCGCTTCGCCGGCCCGCCGGGCACCGTGCGGCGCATCGCCTACGTCGACCTGCTCAGCGGCGCGGTGCCGGCCACCGAGCTGAGCGGCCGCTACGTGCTGATCGGCATGACGGCGCTGGGCCTGGGCGACACGCTGGCCACGCCGGTGAACGCGCACCACCGCTCGATGCCCGGTGTCGAAGTCATCGCCAACGTGCTGTACACGCTGCGCAGCGGCGACACCCTCACGCCGCTGGGCGAACGCACGCTGGCCGCGCTGTCGGCGGCGGCGCTGCTGGCGCTGATGCTCGCGATCGGCCGCTTCGGCGCACGCGGCGCGCTGCCGCTGGCGCTGGGCTCGGTGCCGCTGGCGCTGCTCGCCAGCCTGCTGGGCCTGCGCGCCGGCACCTGGGCCAGCCCCGTGCCCTACGCCTTCGGCGCGCTGCTGGCCTACCCGCTGTGGAGCTGGCGCCGGCTGGAGCGCGCGGTGGCCGGCATGGACGCCGAGATCGCGCGTCTGGCGGAGGAACCGCTGCTCGCCGCGGGCACGCGCCCGCTTGACGGCGGCGACGCGGTGGCGCAGCGCCTGCAGACCCTGCAGCAGGCCGGCGCCGCACTGCGCCAGGCGCGCCGCTTCCTGGCCGACACGCTGGAGGCCATGCCCACCGCGATGCTGGTGGCCGGCAGCGACGCGCGTGTGCAGCTGGGCAACGCCAGCGCCGCCGCCCTGTTCGAGGTGGAAGCCGCGGCCGAGCTGCAGGGCCTGGACCTGCTGCGCCTGCTGGGCGAGTTCAAGACCGCCGCGCCCATGGACTGGGCGGCGGCCGTTGCCGCGCTGCAGCCCGGCAGCCCCGGCCTGGCGGTGGAGGCGCGCGGCGCGGCCGGGGGCGACTTCGTGCTGCACGTGGCCGCGCTCGAACTGCCCACCGGCCGTGGCCTGGTGGTGAGCGTCGCCGACGTGGAACCGGTGAAGGCCGCGCAGCGCGAGCGCGAGGAGGCGCTGGCTTTCGTCTCGCACGACCTGCGCTCGCCGGCGGCCAGCATCGTGCTGCTGGCCGACATGGCGTTGCAGGGCAGCAGCCCGCAGGCGCCCGATGCGCTGCTGCGCGAGGTGCGGCGGCTGGCGGCGCGCACGCTGGAGCTGTCCGAGGACTTCGTGCGCGCGGCGCAGGCGCAGACGCGGCCGCTGCAGCTGGCGCCCGTGGCGCTGCCGGCGCTGCTCGACGAAGCACTGGCCGATCACCGCGCGCAGGCCGCCGCGGCCGGCGTAACGCTGCAGCTGGTGGCACACCAGGCCAGCGTGACGCTGGACCGCCTGCTGGTGGCGCGCGCGATCGGCAACCTGGTCTCCAACGCGATCAAGCATGCACCACGTGGCAGCCGCGTGGAGCTGAGCGCGCGCGTCGAAGCCGCGCAGCTGGCCGTGCAGGTGCTGGATGCCGGCGAAGGCCTGAGCGAGGCCCAGATGGCGCAGCTGGCGCAGGGCGAGGAAGGGCGCGAACAGGGCGCCGCCGTGCGCGACGCCCGCGGCGTCGGCCTGGGCCTGCTGTTCGTGCAGCGTGTCGCGCGCCGCCACGGCGGGCGGCTGCGTGCACTGCCCCCGCCGCAGGGACGCGGCGCCTGCCTGGTGCTGGAGCTGCCGGCCCACTCAGGGATTCCCTGAGGCCCTGAATCAGGCATTCCCGCAGCGCGCTTTCAGCCGCTGCCGGATGTTGCAAAAGGTGGCCCGTTCCTAAGCTTTCGGCCTGTTCAACCGAAAGCCGCGGAGCCGTCAGCCGATGATCGCCACCACCCTCTGGAATGCGCTGCGCGCACGCCTGCAGCGGTTGCGGCGCGAGCCCTCGCACATCGCGCTGCAACCGGTGCTGCCCAGCAATGCCGACCTGGTGGAGGTGCAGGCGCTGCTGGACAAGGTGGGCCAGGCGCTGGCCGTGCAGTTCGAGCTGAGCAGCGGCGAGGGCGACATCGTGCTGATGGACGCCGAGCTCGCCGCGCGCATGGCGCCGCAGCTGGTGCATGCCTTCGCCGAGGAGCGCCCGCTGGTGACGCTGACCGGCCTGCAGCCGCACGCCGACGAGGCGTTGCTGACGATGAGCGAGCGCTTCGAGCGCCGCCAGCGCGAGCTGCTGGCGCAGCTGCGCGAGATCCCGCTGGTGCGCCGCCGCGCCACCCACGCCACGCCCGAGGCCACCTCCACGCTGCCGCAGGCCGCGCTGGCCAGCGGCTTCGACAGCCACTTCGACTCCGGCTTCGACACCAGCGCGCTGATGGCGGCCGAGATCGCCGACGGCCAGCGCCAGGTGCTGCAGCGCGTGCTGGCCGGCCTGCACACCCGCGACGCCGCGCTGCTGTGCGCCAGCTACGGCCCGGGCGCCAACCTGCGCTTCAACTTCCACACCCGGCTGGTGGCCATCGACGCGCTGGCGCTGCAGCACCTGCGCGTGCGGCGCGAACTGCCGCAGCCGGCCCCGGGCGCGACCACCCAGCCCGCCGCGGCCGTGCGCGACCTGGAAGAGACCGTGTGGGACCTGGGCCTGGCCGCCGGCCCCTTCCCGCTGCGTGACGCGCCCGCCGACTGGTGGCACCAGCCGCTGTGCTGGGCCGAAGGCGCCCGCATCGAGCCCTACACGCGCGTGCCGCGCTACATCGAGCTGGCGCGGCTGCTGCAGGCCGGGCCCACGACGCCGTCGGCGCTGCGCCGCGCCGCGCGCGTCAGCGTGGCCGACCTGCGGCGCTTCCTGCAGGCGGCGCTGCTGCTGTCGCTGGTGCACTGGCAGGCGCCCGAACACGCCGTGTCCTGAATCCGTTTCCCGCCTTCTCATCCACGAACCCAGGGAGCTTCCCGCCATGACCCCGATCCGCGTCTTCGTCGTCGACGACCACCCGATCTTCCGCCTCGGCGTGGCCCGCGTGCTGCGCGACGAGCCGCAGTTCTTCTGCGTGGGCGACGCCGCCAGCGGCCTGGAGGCGGCGCGCCGTGCGCCCGAGATCGGCGCCGACGTGGTGCTGCTGGACATGGACATGCCCGGCATGTCGGCCGTGGCCACGATGAGCACGCTGCGCGAGGTGATGCCGCGCGCGCGCTTCGTGATGGTCACCGCCGAGCTCGACGCCACCGAGCTGCGCCGCGCCTACGCCTCGGGCGCCAGCTGCGTGCTGCACAAGACCGCGTCGCCGCAGGAGCTGGTGACGGTGCTGCAGGCCGCGTACCGCGGCCAGTCGATCTACTCGCCGGCGGTGGCCGACGTGCTGTCGTCGCGCCCGGGCACGGCCTACGAAGTGGGCGCCGACCTGACGCAGCGCGAGCGCAAGCTGCTGTCGCTGATGGCCTGCGGCCTGCCGAATCGCGAGATCTCGCAGCGCCTGGACATCGCGATGCCGACCGTGAAGTTCCACGTCACCAACATCCTGTCCAAGCTCAACGCCGAGAACCGCACCAGCGCGGTGGTGGCCGCGCTGAAGCACAACCTCGTCGCACTCGATCAGCCGGCCTGATCGGCGAAGCCGAGGACCACGCGGCGCGTCATCGCCGACTTCTTTTCGATCTTCGTCACCACCACGGCGCCGACTTCCGACGTGTTCGCCACGTGCGTGCCGCCGCAGGGCTGGAGGTCGGCGCCTTCGATCTCCATCACGCGAATCCGGCCCAGTCCACGCGGTGGCTGAACGCTCATGCTGCGCACCAGTTGCGGGTTGGCATCCAGCTCGGCCTCGGTGATCCAGCGGTGGCTCACCGGCCGCGCGTCGCGCACCAGGCGTGCGATGCCGGCTGTGATCTGTTCCTTGTCGAGCGGCTCGTTCATGTGGAAGTCGAGCCGCGCGTAGCTGGCGGTGATGCTGCAGCCGTCCACCGGGTGCGGGATCAGCGCGCACAGCAGGTGCGTCGCGGTATGGAAGCGCATGTGGGCGCGGCGGCGCGTGACGTCGATGCGCGCGGTGACGCGCGTGCCGACCTCGAAGCCGCCGAGGAAGGCGCCGGCCGGTGGCACGTGCGCGATGTCGCCCGGCCGCGTGGGGTGCTTGCGGGTGTCGGCGATCACCAGCTGCGCGCCGCCGGCGGTGGTGAGCGTGCCGGCGTCGCCGGCCTGGCCGCCACCCAGCGGATAGAACACGGTGCGGTCCAGCACCACGCCGGCTTCGTCGATGGCGACGATGGTGGCGCTGCACTCGGCCAGCGTGGCGTCCTCGCGGAAGAGTTCTTCGGTCATCGGTCAGGACTCCAGGGTGACGTCGCCCTTCGGCGTCTGCAGCACGGCGCTCAATGCCGCTTCGCCCGGCTGCTTTTCGGGCAGCACCTGCGCACCGCGCAGCCGCAGCACGTCGCGCGCCCGGGCCGGCACGCCGCGCAGCGTCAGCGCCTTCAGCGTGATTCCGCACGCCGGCAGGTTCTCCGCCGGGTGCAGGCCCTGCCACTGGATCAGCGTCGGCAGCGCGCCATCGCAGAGCGGCTTTCCATCGGCCGGCACCAGCAGCTGCCAGCTCAGCGTGCCGTGGGGCGTCTCGCGCTGCACCGCCAGCGGCTCGCCCGGCTGCAGGCCCACCTGGATCAGGCCCCAGCGGTGCATGTCCAGCATCGGGCTGCGCGCCACCGCGTGGATCAGCCTCGGCGTGTCGGCGATGCGTGCCTGCAGCGCCGGGTCGTCCAGCCCGTACCAGCGCGCGCGGCCGGGCGGCGGCGCGGCCGGGTCGATCGCGATGATCTCGAAGTAGGTCAGCGGCCAGGCTTCCGAAGCGATGGAGAACACGCGGTTGTGCGTGCCCATCAGCGGGTGCTGGCCGCCGGCGGTGGGCCTGAAGCCGAGCGCGGCCTCGCACCAGGCCGTGCCCGCTTCCAGCGAGGCCGCGGCCACCACCAGGTGGTCCAGCACCACGTGCTGCGTCAAATCTCGACCTCGCCTTCGATGCAGATGGCCACGTCGCCGCCCACCCACACGGTGTCGCCGCTGTGCTCGATGTGCACGCGGCCGGCGCGTTGCAGCACGGTGCCCTGCGCCGAGACGTAGCTCGACGGCGCCAGGCCCGATTCGATCAGCCACTGCGCCAGGCTCGCGTTCAGGCTGCCGGTGACCGGGTCTTCGTAGTTGCCGCCGCCGATCAGCGCGCGCACCTCGAAGCGCGCGTCGTGGCCGGCCTCGTGCGCGCCCACCAGGCCCAGCTTGATGCCGTCCAGCACCGGCCACTTCGGCTTCACCGCCAGCACCTGCGCCGCCGAGCGCAGCATCACCGCGCACCAGCCGGGGCCGTTGTCCACCCACTGGTGATGCAGCACGTCGGCCGCCGTGACGCCGGTGCCTTCGACGATGCGCGCCAGCAGCGCTTCGTCCAGCGGGCCGGTGCGGCGCCGTGGCGGCGCACCGAAGGCCAGGCGCTGGCCGCTCTGGCGGATGCGCACCAGCCCCACGCCGCACTGCTGCACCACCATCCCGCTCTGCTTGGGCCGCCCGCCCGCGGCCAGCCACGCATGGCAGCTGCCGAGCGTGGGGTGGCCGGCGAAGGGCAGCTCGCCGCCGGGGGTCCAGATGCGCACGTGGTAGTCGGCCGCGGGGTCCGACGGCGGCAGCAGGAAGGTGGTTTCCGAGAGATTCGTCCAGCGTGCGAACGCGGCCATCGTCGCGTCGCTGATGCCGGCGGCGCCGTGCACCACGGCCAGCGGGTTGCCGAGCAGCGGCTTCGCGCTGAACACGTCGAGCTGGTGGAAACGTCGCTTCATGCGGATGGGGTCCTTTCGATGGATCAGACCGCGGCCAGCAGCTTGCCGAGCGCGGCCACCGCGGTGTCGATCTGCGCCGGCGTCGCGGTGACGAAGCTCAGGCGCAGCGTGTTGTGGCGGCCCGGCGCATTGCTGTCGGGGAAGAAGGTGGCGCCCGGCACGTAGGCCATGCCCGCTTCCACCGCCTGCGGCAGCAGCGCGGTGGCGTCGATGTGCGCCGGCAGCCTGACCCAGAAGAACATGCCGCCCACCGGCCGGTTCCAGCGGCAGCCTGCCGGCATGTGCGCCTTGAGTGCCGCGTCCATCGCGTCGCGCTGCGCCTTGTAGCGCGCGCGGATGGTGGGCACGTGCTCGGTGAGGAAGCCGTCCTTGATGACCTCGTGCACCACGCGCTGGTTGAAGCCCGGCGTGTGCAGGTCGGCGGCCTGCTTGGCCTGCAGCAGCTTGGGGTACAGCTCCTTGGGCGCGATCACGTAGCCCAGGCGCAGGCCGGGTGCCAGCACCTTCGAGAACGAGCCGAGGTAGATGGCGCCCTCGCCCGCGCTGGCGGACAGCGGCGGCGGCGGCGCTTCGTCGAACCAGAGGTCGCCGTAGGGGTTGTCCTCCACGATCGGCAGCTTCAGCTCGGCCGCGCGCTGCACCAGCGCCAGACGGCGGGCGGCGCTGACGCACAGGCCGCTCGGATTCTGGAAGTTCGGCAGCAGATAGACGAAACGCGCGCCGCGTGCGCCGTTCAGCGCGTCGGGCAGCGGGCCCTCGTCGTCGCCTTCCACCGGCACGAACTCGGCCTCGTAGGGCGAGAAGGCCTGCAGCGCGCCCAGGTAGGTGGGCGACTCCACCGCGACGCGGCTGCCCGGGTCGATGAGCACCTTGCCGACGAGATCCAGCCCCTGCTGCGAGCCGGTGGTGATCAGCACCTGGGTCGGCTCGACCTTGAGGCCGTGCGTGCCCATCTCGGCCGCCACCCACTCGCGCAGCGGGGCGAATCCTTCGCTGGCGGCGTACTGCAGCGCCTCGCGCGGCGTGTCGCGCAGCACGCGCTCGGTGGCGCGGCGCATGGCCTCCACCGGGAAGGTGTCGGCCGACGGCAGGCCGCCGGCCAGCGAGATGATCCCGGGCCGTTCGGTGACTTTGAGGATCTCGCGGATCGTCGACGGGTTCAGCCGCTCGGCGCGGCGCGCCATCTGCCAGGTGCTCATGGTGGGGTGGGTCTCTTGCGGAATCCGAAGGTGCCTAGGTTAGCTCGCCGCCGAGCATCCAGCGCACGGCGGCCGCGGCATGCAGGCCGGTGCTGTCGAACACCGGCAGCGGGCTGCAGCCTGGGTCGATCAGCAAGGTGATCTCGGTGCAGCCCAGCACCACCGCGTCGGCACCGGCGGCGCGCTGGCGTTCGATCAGCGCCACCACGGCGTCGCGCGAGGCATCGCGCACCACGCCGCGGCACAGTTCCTCGTAGATCACGCGGTGCATCAGCTCGCGGTCGGCGGCGTCGGGCACGACGGTCGGCACGCCGTGGCGCTGTTCGATGCGGGCGCAGACGATGGAGCGGTCCTCCATCGAGAAGCGCGTGCCGAGGAAGGCCGCGCGGCGCACGCCGGCGGCGCGCAGCGCGGCGCCGGTGGTGTCGGCGATGTGCAGCAGCGGCAGGCCGCCCTCGCCTTCGATGACGTCGGCCACCTTGTGCATCGTGTTCGTCGCCAGCACCAGGCCTTGCGCACCGGCGGCCTTCAGGCCCGCCGCGGCGCGCGCCAGGCGTCGGCCGGCCTCGGCCCAGTCGCCCGCCTGCTGCAGCTCGGCGATGGGCGCGAAGTCCACGCTGTGCATCAGCAGCGACGCGCTGTGCAGCCCGCCCAGGCGCTGCGCCACGCCGCGGTTGAGCAGCTGGTAGTAGACCGCGGTGGACTCCCAGCTCATGCCGCCCAGCACCCCGAGCGTCTTCATCGTCATGCCGCCACCTCCGCGCGCCGCACCGGCATGCGCCGGCCGATGAACACCACCGCGATCACCGCCAGCGAGAAGCCGACGGTGGCCAGGTCCAGCGTCTCGCCCAGCACCGGCACCGCGAACAGCAGCGCCAGGAAGGGCTGCAGCAGCTGCACCTGGCTCACGCGCACCACGCCGCCCAGGGCCAGGCCGCGGTACCAGGCGAAGAAGCCGAGCCACATCGAGAACAGCGTGGCGTAGCCGAAACCCAGCCAGGCCGAGGCGCGCACCGGCGCCGCGGGCCACCACCACAGCATCAGCGGCAGCGTGAACGGCAGCGAGCCCACCAGCACCCAGCAGATCACCTGCTGCGCCGGCAGCACCGCCGAAACGCGCGCGCCGGAGACATAGCCGACCGCACCCGACAGCACCGCCAGCAGCAGCCAGCCGTCGGCCGTGCTCAGGTGTCCGCCGCCCTGCCACACCGCGAACGCCAGCACCAGCGCGCAGCCGCCCACCGCGCAGGCCCAGAAGCCCGCCGAGGGCCGCTGGCCCGTGGCCCAGGCACCCAGCAGCGCGGTGGCCAGCGGCAGCACGCCGGTGACCACCGCGGCGTGCATCGCCGGCACCTCGCGCAGCGCCAGGCCGATGCCGATCGGGAAACCGACCACGGTGCCCAGGGCGCTGATGGCCAGCGCCCCCGCATGCGCCCGGCCCGGCCAGCGTGCGCGCACCGCCAGCAGGTAGACCCCGCTCAGCAGGCCGGCCAGCGCGGCGCGGCCGGCGGTGACGAAGGCCGGCGTCAGCTGCGGCGCGGAAGCGTCGCCCACGGCCAGCCGCGTCATCGGCAGCGTCATCGCGAAGATCACGACGCCCAGCAGGCCGAGCAGGAAACCGCGGCGCGGGTCGTTCACGGCAAGGCGCAGGCAGGGTGGACCATGGCCGCAGTCTAGGGCCCGCCACCAGCACAGTGGCTGTACAGTTGGCCATACAGATCCCGAAACTGTACCGATGACTTCAGCCGCACAGTCACCCGCCCAGCCCGAGCCACCGTTGCGCGCGCGCGGCGCGCGCGACTCGCTGGCCGAGCAGCTGGCCGCGCGTTTTGCCGAACGCATCGGCCAGCGCCTGCTGGCGCCGGGCTCGCGGCTGCCGTCGGTGCGCGACTGCGCCGAGCGCCACGGCGTGAGCCCCAGCACCGTGGTGGGCGCCTACGACCTGCTGCAGGCGCGTGGCCTGGTGCAGGCGCGGCCGCAGCGCGGCTTCTTCGTCCGCGATGCCCATCCGGCGCGCCAGACGCCGCCCGCCCCGGCGCCGGCCGCACGGCCGGCGCCGGTGGACGCCACGGCACTGATCCGCAGCATGTTCCTGGCCCAGGGCGGCCTGCCGGTGCCCGGCATGGGCACGCTGCCCGAGGCCTGGCTGGACGCGCCGCTGCTGCAGCGCGCCCTGCGCCGCGTCTGCAACGAACCCGAGGCCTGGTTGCGGTATGGCGATCCGGCCGGCAGCCCGCGCCTGCGGCGCGCGCTGGTGCAGCGCCTGGCCGACCTGGGCATCCCGGCCACGCCGGCGCACATCGTCACCACCGTCGGCGCCACGCACGGGCTTGACCTGCTGAGCCGCCTGATGCTGCAACCCGGCGACGCGGTGCTGGTGGACGAGCCGGGCTGGGCCATCGAGTACGCGCGCCTCACGCAGCTGGGCGTGCGGCTGCTGCCGGTGCCGCGCGGCACGCGCGAGGACGGCGGCCCCGACCTGGCGGTGATGGAGGCGCTGGCGCGCGCCCACAAGCCGCGGCTGTACGTCACCGTCTCGGTGCTGCACAACCCCACCGGCGTCTCGCTGACGCCGGCCGCGGCGCACCAGGTGCTGCGCCTGGCCGAGGCCTTCGACTTCACGATCGTCGAGGACGACACCTACGCCTGGCTGGCGCCGCCGCACGCCACCCGGCTGGCGCAGCTGGACGCGCTCAGGCGCACCGTCTACGTCTCGGGCTTCTCGAAGATCCTCACGCCGCAGTTCCGCGTCGGCTACGTGGCCGCGGCGCCCGCGCTGGCCGAGCGGCTGATCGACCGCAAGCTGGTGGGCACGCTCAGCACGCCGGCACCGCTGGAGGACGCGGTGGCGCTGTGCCTGGAGCAGGGCAGCCTGCGCCGCCACGCCGAGCGCGTCACCGCGCTGCTGGCGGCGGCGCGCACGCGCACCGTGCGGCTGGCGCGCGAGGCCGGCTGCCGCTTCGTCACGCCACCCGCGGGGCTGTTCGGCTGGGTGGACGTGGGCGAGGACACCGAGATCCTGTCGCAGCAGCTGCTGGACGACGGCTGGCTGATCGCGCCGGGCACCCTCTTCCACGCCACGCCGCGCGCCTGCACGCTGATGCGGGTGAACTTCGGCACCGCGCAGGACGCGCGCTTCTGGCAGGCGCTGAAGGCGCTGAAAGGCGCGGGTGCCGCCAAGCACCAGCGGTCACAACTGAAACGGCGTTAGCCGTGGTCGTGACACAAACGGCGGGTCCAATCCGCGCGCAGTCTCCAACGCGCGCGCATGAGCCCTTCCACCCACTTCGGCGAAACCACGCCCGCCCGCCACATGCTGGGCGGCCCGGTGCCGCCCGCGCCGCCCACCGACAGCGGCAGCACCCACCTGAGCGGCCTCAACCCCTCGCTGATGCAGGACCTGCTGCGCTTCGAGTCCGACCACCCCCCGGGTCAGGGGTTGGACCTGCTGGAGGTGGTGGCGGCCGCGATGCGCCACAACCGCGACCTGACGCTGCTGCTGCACTTCGACAACCAGCCGCTGGCGATGACGATCCGCACCTCCACGCGCCAGCTGGTGTGCGTGCTGCCCAAGCGCCAGCTGCTGGCGCTGCGGTTGTCGGAGCTGCGCGTGATGCGTGTCGAGCCGGCGCTGCCGCCGCTGCTGAACGAGTCGCCGCCGCAACCGCTGTCGCCGCTGGTCTGGGAGCTGGCGCTGCGCGGATCGCGCGGGCAGCTGCTGCCCGAGATCGCCGGCGCCGCCGCCTACCGCGCCAACCCGGGCGCCGATCTCAGCGCGCTGGAACTGCGCGGCTCGCTGGCGCACGCGGTGGCGCAGCTGCGGCGCGAACCGGCGCCGCTGCGCGAGATCGCCACCTGGCCCGGCTTCGACGCCGACCGCGCGGCGCGGCTGCTCAACGGCCTGTACCTGCACGCCGCGCTGATCGTCACGCGCTCGCACCCGGGCGCGATCAGCAGTCATTGAGCCCCCAAGCTCGCTAGCGCTCGCTACCCCCCGAAGGGGCCGTCCGCCAGCGGCCCGGCAAAGCCGGTTCCGCGGCGGGAAACTTGATCAACGCGCGCCCAGGCGTTCCCAGCGTTCCAGCGCGTCCATCAGCTCGGCCTCGATGGCCTCGTGCCGCGCCTGCAGCACCGGCACCTGCTGCGGCTCGCGCTGGTAGAGGTCGGCACTGGCCAGCTGTTCGGCGATGCGCGCCTGCTCGGCTTCCAGCGCCTCGATGCGGCCCGGCAGCGCGTCGAGCTCGCGCTGTTCCTTGTAGCTGAGCTTGCCGGTCTTCGCGGCGGCGGGCACCGGCGCAGCCGCAGGCCGCGCAGTGGGTGCGGGCGCGGGTGAAACCGTTGCCACGCGCGAACGCTCGCGCTGCAGCTTCCAGTCCTCGTAGCCGCCTTCGTACTCGCGCCACAGCCCCGTGCGGCCGCCGAACGCGGGGTCGCCTTCCCAGGCGATGGTGCTCGTCACCACGTTGTCCAGGAAACGCCGGTCGTGGCTGACCAGGAACACGGTGCCGGCGTAGGCCTGCAGCAGTTCCTCCAGCAGCTCCAGCGTGTCGATGTCCAGGTCGTTGGTGGGTTCGTCCAGCACCAGCACGTTGGCGGGCAGCGCGAACAGGCGCGCCAGCAGCAGCCGGTTGCGCTCGCCGCCCGAGAGCGTGCGCACCGGGGCGCTGGCGCGCTCGGGTGCGAACAGGAAGTCGCTCAGATAGCTCATCACGTGCTTGCGCGACGAGCCGAGCTCGATCCACTCGCTGCCGGGGCTGATGGTGTCGGCCAGCGTCGCGTCCAGCTGCAGGCCGGCGCGCATCTGGTCGAAGTAGGCCACCGAGAGCCGCGTGCCCTGGCGCACGCTGCCGCTGGTGGGCTGCAGCTCGCCGAGGATCAGCTTCAGCAGCGTGGTCTTGCCGACGCCGTTGGGGCCGATCAGGCCCACCTTGTCGCCGCGCAGGATGGTGGCGCCGAAGTCGTCGATCAGGGTTCTTTCCCCGAAGCGCATGCCCACCTGCTTCAGCTCGGCGACGATCTTCCCCGGCGGCAGCCCGGCGTCCAGCTCCAATCGCACCTGGCCCAGCTGCTCGCGCCGCGCCACGCGCTGCTCGCGCAGCTTCAGCAGCCGCTGCACGCGGCCCACGCTGCGCGTGCGGCGCGCCTCCACGCCCTTCCTCACCCACACCTCTTCCTGCGCCAGCAGCTTGTCGGCGCGCGCGTTCTCCAGCGCCTCGGCCTCCAGTTCGCGCACCTTCGTGGCTTCGTAGGCGGCGAAGCTGCCGGGGTAGCTGCGCAGCTGGCCGCGGTCGAGCTCGACGATGCGCGTGGCCACCGCGTCGATGAAGGCGCGGTCGTGCGACACCAGCACCAGTGCGCCGCGGCGTGCCACCAGCAGTTCCTGCAGCCATTCGATGGCGGCGATGTCGAGGTGGTTGGTGGGCTCGTCCAGCAACAGCAGCTCGGGCGCGGCCACCAGCGCCTGCGCCAATGCCACGCGCTTCTTCATGCCGCCGGAGAGCGCGTCCACCGCCGTGGTGCCGTCCAGCTGCAGGCGCTGCAGCGCTTCCTCGACCCGCTGCTCCCAGGTCCAGCCGCCCAGGGCTTCGAGCCGCGTCATCACGGTGTCGAGATCGTCACCCGGCTCGTGGCGCTCGAAGCGTTCGCGCAGCGCACGCGCTTCGGCCACGCCCTCGGCCACTGCGTCGAACACGCTCACGCCCGGGGCGAAGGCCGGCTCCTGCGCGACGTAGACGCGCGTGAGGCCGGTCTGCAGCTGCATGGTGCCGTCGTCGGGCTTCTCCAGCCCGGCCAGGATCTTCAGCAGGCTGGACTTGCCGGCGCCGTTGCGGCCGATCAGCGCGACGCGTTCGCCGGCTTCGAGGGACAGCGCCGTGCCGTCGAGCAGGGGCACATGGCCATAGGCGAGGTGGGCGTTCGAGAGGGTCAGCAGGGCCATGGGGGGATTGTCCCCCGGCGCCTGCGCTCAGCCGCCGCGCCCGGCCTTCAGCAGCAGCCGCGACGCCGCGCGGCGCCAGGCGTCGCCGCCGTACGCTTCCGTCTCCTGGCGGCAGCTGTCCACCAGCTTGATCACGTGGTCGTCGGCGCTGGCCAGCGCGAACTCCACGATGCGCGACCACTCCAGCAGCGGCGGCAGTTCCTCGGGTTCGGCATTGCTGCCGGCCACGCCGGCGGCGAAGGCACGCCAGTAGGCGCGCAGCGCAGCCACCGGCTCCTCGACGAAGGGCAGCAGCACGCGCACCGCATGCGCGCTGGTGACGAGGTGCAGCGCGGTGAAATTGCCGCTGCGGGCATACAGCCCCGCGGCCAGCGCGGCCAGCCGCGGCAGCGTGCCTTCGGCGTCCACCCGCAATTGCGCGACGGTGGGTGCGAAGGCCGGCAGCGCGGCGGCGGCGCGCATGCGCTCGAAGATCAGCCGTTGCTGGCCGCCGGGCACCGGCAGGCGCGGCAGCAGGCGCGCCGGGTCGGGCGTGCGGCCCACCGCGCGGCTCTCCCCGAGGTCGAGCCAGCGGCAGGCCCAGTAGGCCAGGCCGTCGGCCAGTTCCTGGCGGTGCGCGGCCTGCACCGCATAGGCAGTGCGGATGAGGCCGTGGAAAGCGGCCGCGCCGCAGCCGCGCATCAGCGGCGGCAGCACCTGGCCCAGCACGTCGCCGGCGGCCTCGTTCTCGAGCCACTGGGCGAACAGGTCGCGGTAGGCGGGCCAGGCGTCGCGCTCGCCCAGGCGCGAGGTCCACTCGTCGCCGGCGGGCCAGGCTTCGGGCGGCGGCGCCGGTTCCAGCCGGCTGCCGTGCGCGTCGGCGAAGTTGCGCAGCTGCGCGTCGTCGGCGCCCAGGCGCTTCAGCGCCACCAGGGCCATCGGCAGGTGGTTGGACAGCCCGCCGGCGTATTCCGCGTCGTGCGCGGCGCCGGCGTCCAGCAGCTCCGCGAGCACCGTGGTCATCGGGCGGCCAGCGCCTGCTCGAGCGCGTCGACGAAGCGGCGCGCCACCGCGAAGCCGGTCTGCTGCGTGATCTCGACGAAGCAGGTGGGGCTCGTGACGTTGATCTCGGTGAGGCAGCTGCCGATGATGTCCAGCCCCACCAGCAGCAGCCCGCGCGCGGCGAGCGCGGGGCCGAGCGCGGATGCGATCTCGCGGTCGCGCTCGGTCAGCGGCTGCGCCACGCCCTTGCCGCCGGCGGCCAGGTTGCCGCGGATCTCGCTGCCCTGCGGAATGCGCGCCAGCGAGAACGGCACCGCCTCGCCGCCGATCACCAGCACGCGCTTGTCGCCCTGCACGATCTCGGGCAGGTACTTCTGCACCATCAGCGTCTGCGCGCCGCCGCGGTTCAGCGTCTCGACGATGGAGCCCAGGTTCAGCCCGTCGGCGCCGACGCGGAAGATGCCCATGCCGCCCATGCCGTCCAGCGGCTTCAGGATGATGTCGCGGTGCTCGGCATGGAAGGCCTTCACGTCGGCCTCGCTGCGCGTCACCAGCGTGGGCGCGATGAACTGCGGGAACTCCAGGATCGCCAGCTTCTCGGGGTGGTCGCGCAGCGCGGCGGGCTTGTTGAAGACGCGCGCACCCTCGCGCTCGGCCTGGCCGAGCAGGTGCGTGGCATAGAAGTATTCGCTGTCGAAAGGCGGGTCCTTGCGCATCAGCACCGCGCCGGCATCGCGCAGCGCCAGGCGCGGGCGCTCGCCGTCGGGCTCGGTGAACCAGGCGTAGGGGTCTTCGGTGAGCGCGATCTCGCGCACCGCCGCGGTGACGGGCTCGCCGCGCCGCCAGCGCAGGTCCTTCGGCTCGCAGGCCAGCAGCGTGTGGCCGCGCGCAGCGGCCTCGCGCATCATGGCGTAGGTGCTGTCCTTGTAGGTCTTGAAGGACTCCAGCGGGTCGGCGACGAAAAGCAGCTTCAAACGGGACTCCCGGACGGAACGGGAGCGGAGTTTGACAGCGCTCGGGCGCCGGCGCGCTCCCAAAGGCAACAAGGCCGCGCGCCGCCCTGGGGCGGCCGCGCGGCCTTCAGTGCGGGCCGGGAGGTGGCCGCGTCAGAACTTGACGCCGAGGCCGATCGTGAAGGCGCTGACGTTCTCGTCCTCGCCGGCGATCTTGGCGCGCGTGGTGTCGTAGCCCAGCTCGACCGACACCGCGTCGGTGAAGCGATAGCCCACGCCCAGGCCGGCATAGGCGCTGGTGGTGGTTTCCGACGAGCTGCCGCTGGCGGTGCCCTGGCGCGCCGTGACCTTGACCTTCACGCTGGCGATGCCCAGCCGCGCGTTGAACAGCCACGGGCCGGTGTCGGCGTACAGGGCCACGCCGCCGCCGTAGGCGGTGGTCTTGAGCTCGCCGCTCAGCGAACCCACGCTGACCTTGGCCTTGCCGAAGTCCAGCACCACGCCTTCGACGGCGATGCTGTTGCCCAGGCGGTAGCCGCCGACGAACTTGAACGAGTTGCCGGTGGTGTCGCACGACGTCGTGCCGGCACAGCTGTCGTCGTACTTCGAGGTACCGCCGGCGGCCAGGATGTAGGCGCCCGGGGTGTCGGCGGCGAAGGCGGAACCGGTGGCCGCCAGTGCGGCGACGACCAGAAGTTGGCGGATCAGAGTCATGTAAATCTCCCTGCAGGTGAGTCATTGCCGCCCTTTGGCGGCGGGGCGCACGATACCCAGCCGAGGTGACTTTTCGCGAGGATCGTTGCTCCCGCGTCACACCCCTTCGCGGGCTCGACGTGCCTTCTGCACGCCCAGCGCCAGCACGCCCGCCACCACGCCCCAGAACGCCGCACCCACACCCCACAGGCTGAGCCCGCTGGCGGTGACGAGGAAGGTGATCAGCGCGGGCTCGCGCTGCCCCTCGTCCTTCATCGCGGTGGCCAGCGCGCCGCCGATGGTGCCCAGCAGCGCGAAGCCGGCCACGGCCAGCACCAGTTCCTTCGGGAAGGCCGCGATCAGCCCCACCACCGCACCGCCCAGCAGGCCGACGACGATGTAGATCACGCCGGCCGCTGCGCTGGCCGTCCAGCGCTTCGCAGGGTCTTCGTGCGCTTCACGGCCCATGCAGATGGCGGCGGTGATGGCGGCCAGGTTGAGCGCATAGCCGCCGAAAGGCGCCAGCACCAGCGTCGCCAGGCCCGTGGTTGCGACCACCGGTGATACCGGCACTTCGTAGCCCGCCGCACGCTGCGCCGCCACGCCGGGCAGGTTCTGCGAGGCCATGGTCACCACGAACAGCGGCAGCGCGATGCCGATGGCCGCAGCGACGCTGAAGGTCGGCATCGTGAACACCGGCACCGCCCAGCTCCAGGCGACGCCGCCGAAGCGCAGCTGCCCGTGCAGCGCCGCCACCACGATGCCCGCCGCCAGCACGCCCGGCACCGCGTAGCGCGGCTTGAAGCGGCGCAGCAGCAGGTAGACCACGAGCATCGTGAAGACGAGGACGAACTCGCGCTGCAGCGCGCCGAAGGCGTCGATCGCGAAGCGCGCCAGCACGCCGGCCAGCAGCGCCGCGGCCAGCGCCTGCGGGATGCGGTCCATCACGCGCGCGAACCAGCCGGTGAGCCCCGCTGCCGTGATCAGCAGCGCGCACAGCACGAAGGCGCCGATCGCATCGCTCATCGGCACGCCGGCGCCGGCCGTGGCCAGCAGCGCGGCGCCGGGCGTGCTCCATGCGGTGAGCACCGGCTTGCGATACCAGGCGCTCAGGCCCAGGCTCGTGAGCCCCATGCCGAGCCCGAGCGCCCAGATCCACGAGGTGGTCTGGGCAGGCGTGGCGCCGAAGGCCGCGGCGGCCTGGAACACGATGACCACCGAGCTCGTGAAGCCCACGAGCACGGCCACGAAACCCGCGACCAGCGCGGAGAGCGAGACGCCGAAGAACATGCGGCCGAGCATAGCGGCCGCGTGCGCCTCAACTCCCTCAGTTCACGACGAACACCGCCACGGAGCGGGCCGGCACCGTGAACGCGCCGGTGGTGTCGTTCACCACCGCTTCGGTCGCCACGCGCCGGTCGGCCGCCGTGGCTGCCGCCTGCACCGGGTGCAGCACGAAGCCCTGGCCCGCGAGTTCGGCGATCGTCAGCGTCTCAGCGGTCTTGCCGGCATTGATGAAGTACGCCAGCTTCCTGAAGCCGGCACCGGCGTAGCCCGTGCCGTCGATGCTGGCGGCCAGCACCGTGGCCACCTGGTTGCCGCCCAGGTTGTGGAACCTGAGCCGCGCCTTGATCTCGTCGGCCGTCTTCAGCCGCAGCAGCGTGCTGGTGCTGCGGATCTTCAAGAGGTCGCGGAAGGCGTCGCGCATCCAGGCGATGTCGGCCGGGGCGGGCTTGACGCCGGCATCGGCCAGGAAGGGCTTCATCAGCGACCAGGTGCTGCCGTTGTCGGCCTGCGGCGGCACGCCGACGCCGAAGTTGTTGTCGGCGTAGGTCCAGTCGAGGCGGTTGAACCAGTCTCCGCTGTCGTAGCTGTTGCGGTCCAGGCTCTTGCTGCGCAGCGTGTCCACGCCGGCGTGGAAGTAGGCCGTGCCCTGGCTCAAGGCGACGATGGCCGCGCCCAGCAGCTGCACGCGCGCGCGGTCGGCGCGGCTGGTGGTCAGCGGCAGCTTCATCGCGTTGACGTCGAACAGCGTCAGGTTGTCGTGGTTCTCGACGTAGTTCACCACCTCGGCCGGCTGCGTGGCGTAGCCCACGCCGCCCAGGTCCTTCAGCTGCAGCGTGGCGTCCCAGTGCGTGGTGATCGTGTAGTCGGCGATGCTGCCGGCCAGCGCGCCCTTGATGAGGTCGCCGTACCAGCGCAGGTCGTTGAGCGGGCGCGTGCCGGCGCTGGGGTTCGGGTCGTAGTAGAGGCCGTTGATCCAGCCCTGGTTGCTCACCAGCTGCGCGCCGCTGTCGCAGCAGCCGCCGCCGCGCACCGCGTCGCGCATCTTGTCGCCGAAGCTGCCGATGCCGGTGCCCGCCAGGCCGCCCTGCGTGGCCTGCGGGAAGCGCGTGCCGTTGACCACCTCGCCGAAGTTCCAGCCTTCGCCGAACAGCTGCACGGGGCGACCGGCGGCGGCGTTCACCGCGGTCTGCAGCTGCTCCATCACCGCGCGCGGCTGGTGGCCCATGATGTCGAAGCGGAAGCTGGCGATCTTGTATTCCCGGGCCCAGGTGGACACCGAGTCGATCATCAGCTTGCCCATCATCAGGTTCTCGGTGGCGGTGTTGTCGCAGCAACTGCTGTTGGTGACGACACCGGCCGCGTCCAGGCGGTGGTAGTAGCCGGGCACGACCCGGTCGAGCACGCTCTTGGTGTTCTGGCCGCTGGCCGTGGTGTGGTTGTAGACCACGTCCATGCCGACGCGCAGCCCGGCCGCGTGCAGGCCCATCACCATGCGGCGGAACTCCAGGATGCGCGCCGCGCCGTCGGCCGGGTTGCTGGCGTAGCTGCCTTCGGGCGCGGTGTAGTGCCAGGGGTCGTAGCCCCAGTTGAAGCAGTCGGTGGACGCCGTGGCCGCCACCTGCGCCTGCTGCGTCTCGCCGTCGGCGGCGCCGCTGGGCGTGGGCGTGGTGCAGCCGTTCTCGGGCACGCTGGCGATGTCGAAGGTGGGCAGCAGGTGGATGTCGGTGATGCCCGCGGCGGCCAGCGCCTGCAGGTGCTTCATGCCGTTGCTGCCGCTTTCCGTGAACGCGAGGTACTTGCCGCGGTTGGCGGCGCTCACCGTCGCGTCGCCGGCCGAGAAGTCGCGCACGTGCAGCTCGTACACGGCCATGTCGGTGCTGCCGCCCACCTGGTTCGGGATGGCCGAGGCGTCCCAGCCGGCCGGCTTCAGGTTCGCCGCCGCGAGGTTGGCGATGTAGCTGCGCGCGCTGTCGGTGGTGAGGCTGATCGAGTACGGGTCGGTGACCAGGTTGCGCACCAGGCCGACACCGCGCACGAACACTTCGACGCCGTAGAGGTAGTACTTGCCGGACAGGTCGCCGCTGCGCTGCGCGCTCCAGACGCCGCTGGCGGCGTCGAAGGTGGCTTCATCGACGGTGCCGGCCTTGCCGGTGGGCGTGTCGTAGGTGAAGACGTAGACCTTCTGCGCGGTGGGCGCCCAGAGCTTGAAGCGCGTATTGCCGCTGCTGATCGTCACGCCGAGATCAGCGACGTTCGCCGCCGCCGCATACAGCTCGTCGAGCGCGCCCGGGCTCTGCGGCGTCGTCGCGTTCTGCACGTTGCCGCTGCCGTCTTCCTGCACCAGCACGAGCTGGCCCTTGTGCAGCGCGGCCAGGCGCCCGAGGTCCGCGTCCTTCACGCTGAACACCGCGCCGGCGTCCACCCACTTGAAGCGCGTGGCGGCGGCGTTCGGCACGGTGCCGCCGAAGGCATCGAGCGCGAGGAAGCCGTCGGCACCGGTCACCTTGCCGTCGCGCGGGGCGAGGATCTGGCCGTTGGCCGAGTGGTAGAGCCTGACCGTGCCGCTGGTGTCGACGCGCGGCCACTTGACCAGCTGCTTCGTCAGCCAGAAGGCGCGCGAGTCGCGGGTGCTGGCCGAGCGGGTGTCGGGCGCCGCGGTGTAGACCGTGGCGTCGCCCTGCACCAGCCAGACGTGGCCGACCTGGTTGCTGATGGTGAGCCCGGCGTAGTCGACGCGGATGTTGTTCGCGCGCCCGTCCTTGTCGTCGCTGTTCGGCGGCATGCCGTGGATGATGAATTCGAGGCCGGTGCGGTTGGTGTCGCCCTGCGGGTTCAGCACCGGGATGTCGAACACCACCTCGCCGCTGCCGGCGCTGTAGTTGGGCATCGCGCTGAAGGCGACCGGTGCGCCCCACTGGTCGATGGTGACGCCGCCGGGCAGGCGGCCGGTATCCATGCCGTTGGAACCCCACAGGTGCAGGCCCCAGGCGGTGTAGTCGCCGCCGAAGCGCTTGTAGTGCACGCGCACGGTGGTGATGTCCGGCGTGGCGGCGCCCTGCGGGTTCGCGGTGTAGGTGGTGCCGTCGCCCTGGATGCGCCAGATCTCGTTGCGGCCCGGCTGCAGCGTGTAGCGCTGGTCGGCACCGCCGTGGTCCTTCTCGTCGCCCTTGTGGAAGATGTAGCCGACCGAGCCCGACGTGGCGGCCAGCGGGATCTCGTAGACCTGGCCGAAGCTGTCGGTGCTGCTGGCGGTGCGGCCGTTGGTCCATGGGGTTTCGACGGCCGCGTCCCAGGTGTGCAGCGTCCAGCCGGCGTAGTCGCCGGCCGGGCGGCGGTAGTGGATGGTCAGCGTCGTGCTGCCGGCGCCACCGGCCGGCGCGCTGGCGGCGGGCACGGCGGAGAGCACGGTCTGGAAGGTGGCGTCGCCGTAGGCCAGGCGCGGATCGGGCGCGGGCGGCGGGGGGCTGTCGCCGCCGCCTCCACCGCCACCACCGCCGCAGGCGGTCAGCACCACGCAGGAGACCACGGCAGCCCAGCGCGCCAGGCGGGTTCCAAACGACATCGCAGCCTCCTGCGGGTACTTCAGAAGGGGCGGATGCTATTGAAACAAAACTACATGACTGAACCCGTGTTTTCCCGGGTGACTGTCACAACTGTCCAGCGACTCCCATGCGGTTCAGAAGCAAAACTACAGCTTGCCGTAGAACACGACCGGACCTGTCGGCTGCCCGGTCGGGGATCCGCCGGGCGGTTCCAGGCTCACCGCCATATGGTCGATGCCGCTGCCGCGCAGGCCGCCCGGCAGCTGGCCGCGCGACAGCACGGTGACGCCCTGCGCGTTCATCAGCCCCAGCGATTTCGGCTTGCCCTGCGCCGGCGCCCACCACAGTTCCATCACGCGGTCGGCCTGCAGCGACACCGGCGTCAGCGGCCGCGCCACCAGCGCGCGGCCGTCGCCGCTGAAGCTGGCGACGATCTGGCCGGCCACCGCCGGGTCGCCGCCGGTGGACTGCAGCACCACCACCACCGGCGCCTGCGTCGGCGGCGGGCTGGCCACCAGCACGGCCAGGCCCAGCACGGCGACGAAGGCCGCGCCCGACAGCGCCCGCCAGACACCGAGGCGCCGCCACCAGGGCTCGGGCTTCTCGGCGGGCCACAGGCGCTGCTGGATGCCGGCCCACACGCGCGCCGGCGGTGCTTCCTCCTTCAGCACGCCGGTCAGCGGGATCAGCCGGCCCTGCCAGTCGCGCACCGCGCGCTGCAGCGCCGGGTGGCCGGGCAGCAGGGCCTCGAAGCGCGCGCGGGCGCGGCCGCGCAGGGTGCCGGCGACGTACTGCGCGGCGAGGGCATCGGCCAGGCGGGGGTTGCCGTAGTCCATGGTCAGGCCGCCTTTCGCGTGTCGGCCTGGGCGGCGCGTTCGAGGCAGCCCTTCAGCGTCATCAATGCGCGCCGCACCCAGCTCTTCACCGTGCCCAGCGGCTCGCGCAGCTGCTCGGCCACCTCGGCGTGCGAAAGGCCGTCGTAGAAGGCCAGCGCGACGCTCTGGCGCTGCGCGGCGCTCAGGTTCTCCATGCAGCGCGTGAGCTGGCGGCGGTCGCAGGCCTGGCCCAGCAGGTCCAGTGGGCCGGGGTCGCTGCTGGCCAGCGCCTCGTGCGGATCGGGGCGTTCGTCGTCCTCGTCGACGGTCAGGCTCTCGGTGCGCGGCTGCGTCTGCGCGCGCCGCAGGCTGTCGATGGCACGGTTGCGCGCGATGTGCGTCAGCCAGGTGAGCGGCTGGCTGCGCGCGGCGTCGAAGCCCGCCGCCGCCTTCCACACCGAGACGTAGATCTCCTGCAGCAGGTCCTCGGCCTGCGCGCGGTCGCGCTGGATGCGCAGCACCACCGCGAACAGGTGCCCGCTGGTGCGTTCATACAGCCGGCCGAAGGCCGCGCGGTCGCCCAGGCCGGTGCGCGCCAGCAGCTGCGACAGCTCCCGGCTGCGCTCGGGCCAGTCGCTTTCAGGCATTGCATTCATCGTCGCTCCCTACAATCCACGCCCCATGGCGCTCGATCACCAGTTCGTCCTCACGCTCTCGTGCCGCGATGCCAAGGGCATCGTGCACGCCGTCTCGGGCCTGCTGTACCAGGCCGGCTGCAACATCATCGACTCGCAGCAGTTCGGCGATCTCGACGGCGACGATGCCACGGGCCTGTTCTTCATGCGCGTGCACTTCCAGGCGCCGCCGCAGCTGGCCGGCGTGGACACGCTGGACACGCTGTTCGAGCACACGCGCCAGCGCTTCGAGATGGACGCGCGCTTCCACGCGCTGGCCGCGCGGCCGCGCGTGCTGCTGATGGTGAGCCAGCACGGCCACTGCCTGAACGACCTGCTGTTCCGCTGGAAGAGCGGCTCGCTGCCGGTGGACATCCCGGCCATCGTCAGCAACCACCGCGCGTTCGAAGGCCTGGCCGCCAGCTACGGCATCCCCTTCCACCACCTGCCGCTGGTGGGCGGCAGCAGCGCGGAGACCAAGCGCGCGCAGGAACGGCAGGTGGAGGCGCTGATCGAGGCCGAGCGCATCGACCTCGTCGTGCTCGCCCGCTACATGCAGATCCTCTCCGGCGAGTTCTGCCAGGTGCTGTCCGGCCGCGCCATCAACATCCACCACAGCTTCCTGCCCAGCTTCAAGGGCGCGCGGCCCTACTTCCAGGCGCATGCGCGCGGCGTGAAGCTGATCGGCGCCACGGCCCACTACGTCACCGCGGACCTGGACGAAGGGCCCATCATCGAGCAGGACGTGCAACGCGTGGACCACACGCTGTCGGCCGAGGACTTCACCGCGGTGGGCCGCGACATCGAGTGCATGGTGCTGGCACGCGCCGTGCGCTGGCACGTCGAACACCGCGTGCTGATCAACGGCCACAAGTGCGTGGTGTTCCGCTGACCGCGCCGGCCGCACAGGAGGTTCCCGATGAAGTGCTTGGTCTCGATGGCGCTGCTGGTGGCGCTGGCCGCACCGGCTGAGGCGCAGGACATCGTCGGCGGCCAGCCGACGCAGAACTTCAGGGCCGTGGGCATCGGCGTGCAGGTGTCGCCCGACTGGGTGGTGACGGCGCGCCACGCGGCCATCGGCGCCGGCGGCACCTACGAAAACGGCTATGGCATGCGCACCGTGGCCGAGGTCTACCTGCCCGACACGGGCGACTTCCCCGCCAACGACTTCGCGCTGCTGCGGCTGGTGCCGCTGGCCGCGCCGGTGCCGGGCGCGTTCTATCCGCGCCTGGCCGCCGAACCGTTCACGCAGGGTGCCTTCCGGCCGCAGCCGGTGACCATCGCCAGCACCGCGAACCACAGCCCGCGCGGCGTCGGGCTCACCTGGATCACCGAGGCCATCAACACCTGGGACGACGACGGGCCCGAGGGCCCGCTGCCCATCGTGGACGTCAACTGGCTGGTCAGCTGGGACCCCAACGTGCGGCTGGAGAACGGCGACAGCGGCGGCGGCCTGTTCCTGGACCACGTGCGCGACAGCAGCGGCGTGCTGCTCGGCCTGAACTCGGCGCTGCTGCCGATGGACGACGGCCGCGTCGGCTCGGCCTTCGTGCAGCCGGCCTCGTACCGCGCATGGATCGACGGCATCATGCGCGCCGACCTGCACGACGACCAGCTGCTGCAGTGGACCTCGGTCACGAGCCCCGTACCCGAGCCCGCCGCCTGGGCGCTGCTGCTGGCGGGCGCGCTGCTGCTGCCGCTGGCACGCCGCCGCTGAACGATGAGCCGCCGCCTGCAGCCGCCGCCGGCCGTGGTCGGCTCCGCCGACGACGCCGAAGCCCAGTTCTACGAGGCCCTGCAGAAGGGCGACCTGGAGCGGCTGATGTCGGTGTGGGCCGATGACGACGAGATCGTCTGCGTGCATCCGGGCGGCGGGCGGCTGGTGGGCGCCGCGGCCATCCGTGCCAGTTTCGAGGCCATCTTCGCCGCCGGCGGCGGCGTGCCGGCCCAGCCTCAGCAGGTGCACCGCCTGCAGCAGGCCGGCAGCGCGCTGCACCACCTGGTGGAGCGCATCGTGGTGCCGGCCGAGGACGGCGGCGTGCAGGAGGCCTGGGTGCTGGCGACCAACTTCTACGTCAAGACGGCCCAGGGCTGGCGCCTGGCTGCGCACCACGCGAGCCCGGCCCTGCCGCACGAGGTGCCGCTGACGCAGGGCGGCGACGGGCCGTCCACGCTGCACTAGTGGCCGGCCCGGCCTGGCGCGCACCCGGCTGGCTGCCGGGCGGCAACCTGCAGACGATCTGGGCCGCGACGCTGTCACGCCGCCACCTCGGCCGCGCGCCGGCGTTCACGCGCGAACGCTGGGACACGCCGGACGGCGACTTCGTCGACGTCGACCACCTGGTGGGAACGGGCGCGAACCCCGCGCGCCACCTGGTGCTGTTCCACGGCCTCGAAGGCAGCAGCGGGAGCCAGTACGCCCAGGCCTTCGCCTGCGTCGCGCGCGAGCGCGGCTGGGGCTACTCGGTGCCGCACTTCCGCGGCTGCTCGGGCGAGATCAACCGCGCGCCGCGCGCCTACCACTCGGGCGACTTCGAGGAGATCGGCTGGATCCTCGCGAAGCTGCGCGCACGCAGCCCGGCGCCGCTGCTGGTGGTGGGCATCTCGCTCGGCGGCAACGCGCTGCTGCGCTGGGCCGAGGAGAGCGGCGAGTCGGCCGCCGCCACCGCGGCGGCGATCGCCGCGGTCTGCTCGCCGATCGACCTGGCCGCGGCCGGCCGCGCGATCGACAGCGGCTTCAACTGGCTCGTCTACTCGCGCATGTTCCTGAAGACGATGAAGCCGCGCGCGCTGGCCAAGTGGCAGCAGCACCCGGGTCTGTTCGACCGCGACCGGCTCGCCGCCGCGCGCACGCTGTACGAGTTCGACGACGTCTTCACCGCGCCGCTGCACGGCTACCGCGACACGCCCGACTACTGGGCGCGCGCCTCGGCCAAGCCGCACCTGGCCGACATCCGCATCCCGGCGCTGGTGCTCAACGCGCGCAACGACCCCTTCGTGCCCGCGGCATCGCTGCCGGGGCCCGCCGCGGTGGGACGCCACGTCACGCTGTGGCAGCCGCCGCACGGCGGGCACGTCGGCTTCCCCGCCGGCGGGCCGCCGGGCCACACGCTGGCGATGCCCACGTCGGTATGCGACTGGCTGATCGCCCACTCGAGCTGAAGGCGTAGGCTCCGCCGCATGGACGCCATCGTCGAAGCCGCGCTGCGCAAGTGGCCCAGCGTGCCGCACTGCTACGGCTGGCTGGCCCTGGATGCGCGCGGCCAGTGGTTCATGCGCGACGAGCGCATCCAGCGCGCCGGCCCGTTCCCGCAGGTGAAGGGCAGCCGCATCGAGCACGAGAAGCTGCTGGCCTTCATCGAGCGCAACTACGGCCACGACGAGGCCGGCGCCTGGTTCTTCCAGAACGGGCCGCAACGGGTCTACGTGGAACTGGAGGCCGCACCCTGGGTGTGGCGCGTGCAGGACGCGCCCGGCTGGCCGCTGCACAGCCACACCGGCCTGCCCGCGCAGGCCGGCGGCTGCTGGCTGGACGAGCACGGCCGCCTGTTCGTCGACACCGCGCAAGGCCTCGGCATCGTGCACAGCCTGGACATGGGGCTGGCGGCCGCCGCGGTGGAGGCCGGCGCCTGGCAGCCGCAGGACACGACCTTCGCGGCCCTCCCGGCGCGGTTCGGTTATGTGCTGAGGCCCGTGCAGGGCCAGGAGCGGTAGGCGGACGTCCACGCCACTGGTACGGCGCAGGGGCGCGTCCGGATGCAGCGGACAGCAAAAAGCCGCCCGCAGGCGGCTTCTCGTCGCGCGGCGGGCGGGCTCAGTTCGGTGCGCTGGCGGCCGCCGCGGGGGCCTTCGGCTCGTCGAACTTGGCACCGCCCTTGTTGGCCATGAAGACGACGGCGCGCCCGATCTCCAGGTCGCCGAAGTCGCCGCCGCCCTGCGGGCCCATCGCGCCCTTGCCCTTGAGCGCCGAGTTCAGCAGCGCCTCGTAGCCCTGCTTGACGCGCAGGCCCCAGGCGGCCTCGTCGCCGAACTTGGGCGCACCGGCCGCGCCGGCGGCGTGGCAGGCCGAGCACTGGGCGGTGTAGACCTGCTCGCCGCTCTTCAGGGCGCCGGGGCTGGCCGCGTCGCGCACTTCCACGCGCCCGATCGGCTGCAGCCGGTGGGCCACGGCTTCGGCCCCGAGGCCGTCGCTGCCGGCGGCCGGCTTGGCGCCGAAGTCCACGTAGTTCACCAGCATGATGATGCCGATGATGGGCACCAGGAACGAGGCGACGACCGTGGCGATCAGCTGCTTGGGCGTCTTGATCGGGCCTTCGTGGTTTTCTTCGTGCGCTGGCTCGTGCGAATCGCTCATGAGGTCCTCGGGTCCGGTCCTTGGGGCAGGCAAAAACCCGCGGATTATAGGGGGGCACCCGGGGCGGCCCGGCCGCGTCGCGCGCGGTCCGGCGGGTGTGCGGCAGCGCGGGGCTAGAATCCGCGGCTCTTCACGGCGACCGTGGTGAAGTGGATATCATGCGGCCCTCCGAAGGCCACGTCGCAGGTTCGATTCCTGCCGGTCGCACCAGGCCCGCTCCGGGCCTTCGTCTCCCGCACAACACCCTAGTTCGCACGCTGGCAGGCCCCGCGCGAAAGCGCTAGCGTTGCCGCGCGGCAGGAGGACGAGGGCACGAGGCTTCACCGACGGAGCCCCGCTGAAGGTTTGATCGGCCGCTCGCAAAAGAACGAGTTCCCACGGGCACGCACCGCGGTGCGTGCGTTCTTGCTCTTGCAACGGAGTTGCCGATGAACTGGAAGCTATCCGCATGGACCCGGGGACGCATGGCCGTCGCCCTGGCCGCCTCGCTCGCCTTCACGGGCGGCGCACTCGCCGCGGCCAACGCGCCGCCCGACGTCGCCCGCGCGCTCGGCGCGCTGTCGAAGGTGACCGTCGTGCACGCCGCACCCGATGGCGTGCCCACCTTCATGCGCGGTGACCTGGGCCTCGCGCCCAGGCTCGACCCGCGCGACTTCGCCGCCACGCAGCGCGCGATGCAGCCGGTGCTGGCACCGTCGCTGGCCGCGCTGCGCCTGCAGGCGTCCGACCTGCGCCTGCGCCGCGTCAACGTCGACATGCACGGCAACCAGCACCTGCGCTACGTGCAGACCCACCAGGGCCTGGACGTGATCGGCGGCGACTTCATCGCGCACGTCGATGGCAAGGGCAAGCTCTTCGCGGTGAACGGCACGGCGCGCGGCGACATCCCCGCCGGCCTGGCCAAGCGCGACATCGGCGAGAGCGTCGTGCATCCCATCGTGGTGGCCGACTGGCGCTACTTCAACATGGTGACCACGGCACCGCGCAAGGTGTACTTCATGACGCCCGAGGGCACCGTGCACCTGGCCTACGAGACGGTCGTCACCGGTGCGCGCGGGCAGGACCCGGTGCGCGACAAGGTGTATGTCGACGCGGCCACCGGCGCCATCCTCGGCGTGCATCCGCAGATCCACTTCGCCGAGAACCGGGCCGTCTACAGCGGCAACAACGGCACCTCGCTGCCGGGCACGCTGAAGCGCTCCGAGGGCCAGGCCGCCACCACCGACGTGGACGTCAACGCCGCCTACGACGGCACCGGCGCCACCTACGAGGCCTACAAGGCGTTCTGGAACCGCGACTCCTACAACAACGCCGGCGCCCAGCTGCGCAGCACGGTGCACTACAGCACCAACTACTGCAACGCGTTCTGGAACGGCACGCAGATGGTCTACGGCGACGGCAACAGCAGCCAGGGCTGCCTGCCGCTGGCGCGCGGGCTGGACGTGACGGCCCACGAGCTGACCCACGCGGTCACCGAGAACGAGTCCAACCTGGTCTATTCGGGCGAGTCGGGTGGCCTCAACGAGGCCATGTCGGACATCTTCGGCGCCTTCACCGAAGCCTACGTCGACGGCGGCAAGACCGGCGTGCTGGCCGTCTCGGCCAACACCTGGAAGATCGGCGAAGTGATCCTGCCGCCCGCGCTGCGCTACATGAACGACCCGGCGGCCGACGGCGTCTCGCGCGACTTCTGGACCAGCGGCGTCGGCAACGTCGACGTGCACTACAGCTCGGGCATCGCCAACCTCGCGTTCTATCTGCTGTCGCAGGGCGGCACGCACCCGCGCGGCAAGTCGACGATCAACGTCGCCGGCATCGGCATGGACAAGGCGATCCGCATCTTTTACGAAGCCAACACCAACCTGTTCACGTCCAACTCCACCTTCCTCGCGGCGGCCAACGCCACGGTGCAGGCGGCGGTGAACCTGGGCTACACCCAGGCCGAGCAGGACTCGGTGGCCAACGCCTGGCGCGCCGTCGGCGTGCTGGCCGGTGGTGGCGGTGGCGGCGGCGGCGGAACCGACACGGTGCTTGCCAACGGCGTGCCGGTCACCGGCCTGAGCGACGTGGCCGGCGGCCAGAAGTTCTTCAAGATCGACGTGCCGGCCGGCCAGGCCTCGCTGACGATCAAGATCGCCGGTGGCACCGGTGATGCCGACCTGTACACGCGCCAGGGCAGCCGGCCGAACACCTCGACCTACCTGTGCCGGCCGTACGCGAGCGGCAACAACGAGACCTGCACGGTCACCAACCCGGTCGCGGGCACCTACTTCGCGATGCTCAACGCGTACAGCGCCTACAGCGGCGTCACGCTGACCGGCACCTACACGGCCGGCGGCGGCGGTGGCGGCGACCCGCTGCTGAGCAACGGCGTGCCGGTGGCGATCTCCGGGGCGACCAACAGCGCGCAGTACTGGCGTGTCACGGTGCCGGCGGGCCGCCTGCTGACGATCAGGATCTCGGGCGGCACCGGCGACGCCGACCTGTACACGCGCCTGGGCAGCCGGCCGACGACCGCCACCTACCTGTGCCGGCCGTACCTGAACGGCAACAACGAGACCTGCACCGTGAGCAGTACCACCGCCGGTGACTACTACATCATGGTGCGCGGCTACAGCGCCTTCTCCGGCGCGAGTCTGGTCGCCACCTGGTGACCCCCTGAGGCCGTGCGCCCGGGCCCTCAGCCCGGGACGGCCTCCACCGGCGGCGCCGACGGCGCCGCCGGCAGCGATGCCAGCCACTCGGGCACCGAGTCGGCCGGCATCGGCCGGGCGATCACGTAGCCCTGCAGCACGTCGCACTGCAGCTCCTGCAGCACGCTGCGCTGCGCATCGGTCTCCACGCCCTCGGCCACCACCTCCATGCGCAGCGCATGGGCCAGGCGCACCACGGCGTCCAGCACCGAGCGCGCGTCGGCGTTGCCGGCCAGGTCGACGACGAAGCTGCGGTCGATCTTGATCTGGCGCGCCGGGATGCTGCGCAGATGCGCCAGGCTCGAGTAGCCGGTGCCGAAGTCGTCGATCGACAGCCGCACGCCGAGTGCCGCCACCTGGTCGAGCACGCTGCGTTCGGCGTGCATGTTCTCCATCATCGCCGTCTCGGTGATCTCGCACACCAGCTGCGAGGGGTGCAGGTCGTTGCGCTCGAGCGCGTTGCGGATGCGCGCCGGCAGGTCCGGATGGCGCAGCTGGTAGGGCGACAGGTTGATGGCCACGCGGCAGCGCAGGCCCTGCGCGTGCCAGCGCGCCAGCTGGGCGCAGGCCTCGTCGATGACCCAGTTGCCCACCGCGCCGATGAGCCCGAAGCGCTCGGCCAGCGGCACGAACACCGCCGGGCTGACGATGCCGCGCTCGGGATGGCGCCAGCGCAGCAGCGCCTCCAGTCCGTGCACCTTGCCCGTTCGGGCGTCCACCTTGGGCTGGTAGTACAGCATCAGTTCGTTGCGGCCTATGGCCTGGCGCAGCGCCTGCTGCATCAGCACCTGCTCGGCCGCATCGCCGGCCATGCTGGCCTCGTAGACCACGCAGGTGCTGCCGCCGGCGCGCTTGGCCGCATACATCGCCGCGTCGGCGCAGGCCAGCAGGCGCTGGCCGGTGTCGTCGTGATCGGGGAACACGGCCACGCCGATCGAGCACGACAGCGCCATCTCCTGCCCACCCACGCGGAACGGGCGGCGCAGGTTCTCGATGATGCGCTGCGCCAGCGCCACCGCGGCCGACTCGGCGTCGCGCACCTCGATCATCGCGACGAACTCGTCGCCGCCCAGGCGCGCCAGCGTGTCGCTGTCGCGCACCGCCACCTGCAGGCGCCGCGCCACGTCGCGCAGCACCTCGTCGCCGGCCTCGTGGCCGAAGGAGTCGTTGATGGGCTTGAAGCCGTCCAGGTCGACGAACAGCACCGCCAGCCGGTCGATGCCGACGGCACCCGGGCGCGTGCCGCGCGCGCTGCGCGCCAGTCGCGCCACCGCGTGGTGCAGCCGGTCGTCGAACAGGGCGCGGTTGGGCAGGCCGGTGAGTGCGTCCTCGAAGGCGCGGCGCTGCAGCGCGTCGTTGGCTTCGCGCAGGTCGACGTTGGCGCGGTGCAGCGACAGCGCCAGCTGCGCCTCGCGGGCGCGGCCCAGCGCGTCCAGCACGGACAGCATCAGCGCCCCGCCCAGCAGCAGCACCGTGGCCAGGCCCACCAGCACCGCCAGCGGCTGGCCCGACAGGCCGTCGGTGCTGCGGCAGATGGCGCCCAGCGGCAGCTGCGCCGCCGCCATCGCCGTGTAGTGCATGCCGCCGATGGCGCCGCCCATCACCACCGAGGCGGCGAGCTGCAGCGCCAGGCGGCGCGTGCCGCTGCGCCGGCGCAGCGCGAAGAAGATGCCGAGCGCAGCGGCCGAGGCGATCCAGGCGATCAGCACCGACAGCGCCACCACCGGCCAGCGCCAGACGATGCCCGGCGCCAGGTCCAGCGCGCCCATGCCCAGGTAGTGCATCGCGCAGATGGCCAGCGCCATGCTGCTGCTGCCGGCCAGCAGGGTGCGCGGCGTCAGGCGGTCGCGCGCCGCCACGCCCAGGGCCACCACCGCGGCGGCCACGGCGGCCAGCCAGCTGGCCAGCGTGGGGGCCCAGTCGTAGCCCAGCGGGATGCCGGCCTCGAAGCCCAGCATGCCCACGAAGTGCATCGCCCAGACGCCGGTGCCCATGGCCAGCGAGCCGCCGGCCCACCACGGCCAGCGCTGGTGCGCGGGCGCGGCGTGCACGCGGCGCGCGAGGTCCAGCGTGACGTAGGACGCGAAGGCGGCGACGAGCAACGACACCGCGACGAGCAGCGGGTCGTGCCGGGTGGACAGGTACAGCAGGTCAGGCACCCCCCGCTATCGGCAGGGGGCGCGGGGCGCTTGAGGCCGCCCCGTCTTCAGTACGGCAGGCCGACGTAGTTCTCGGCCAGCGAGCGCTGGGCCGCGTCCGAGCTGAACAGGTACGCGAGGTCGATCTGCTGCAGCTTGCGGTCGTACTCGCTGCTGTCGGGGAAGGTGTGCAGCAGCGTCGTCATCCACCACGAGAAGCGCTGCGCCTTCCACACCCGCGCCAGCGCCTTGGCCGAGTACTGGTCGAGCCCGCTGCTGTCGCCGCGCTGGTAGTGCGCCACCAGCGCGTGGTAGAGGTAGTGGATGTCCGAGGCCGCGCTGTTGAGCCCGCGCGCGCCGGTGGGCGGCACGATGTGGGCCGCATCGCCCGCCAGGAACAGGTTGCCGTAGCGCATGGGCTCGGCCACGAAGCTGCGCAGCGGCGCGATCGACTTCTCGATCGACGGCCCCGTCACCATGCGCGCACCCACCTCGGCCGGCAGGCGGCGCTTGAGTTCCTCCCAGAAGGCCTCGTCGCTCCAGTCCTCCACCTTGTCCGACAGCGGCACCTGGATGTAGTAGCGGCTGAGCACCTGCGAGCGCAGCGAGCACAGCGCGAAGCCGCGCTCGTGGCGCGCGTAGATCAGCTCGGGCGACACCGGCTTCGTGCGCGACAGCACGCCCAGCCAGCCGAAGGGGTAGACCTTCTCGTACTCCTTCAGCACGGTCTTCGGGATCGACTTGCGGCTGACGCCGTGGAAACCGTCGGCGCCGATCACGAAGTCGCAGTCGATGCGGTGGGTCTCGTCGCCGAGGCGGTAGGTGACGCAAGGCTTCGCGCTCGTCAGGTCGTGCGGCTGCACGTCCTCGGCGTGGTGGATCACCGCGCCCTTCATGCGGTCGCGCGCCTCGTACAGGTCGCGCGTCAGCTCGGTCTGGCCGTAGACCATCACCGAGCTGCCGCCGCTGTACTTGTGCAGGTCCATGCGGTCCATGCGGCCGTCGTGCGCGATGAAGAAGCCCTCGTGGATCTCGCCCTCGCGGTCCATGCGCTCGCCGCACTGCGCCTCGCGCATCAGCTGCGCGAAGCCGTGCTCCAGCACGCCGGCGCGGATGCGCCCGAGCACGTACTCGCGGCTCTGGCGTTCGAGCAGGATGCTGTCTATGCCCTTCAGGTGCAGCAGCTGCGAGAGCATCAGCCCCGAGGGGCCGCCGCCGATGATGCAGACGCGGGTTTGCATGTCTCGTCTCCTTCGTGGGTCGCGTGCCGCAAAGGTACCCAGCGCGGGGGCGCGGCTCCATGACCGGATGCGGCCACCACTTGTACGATTCGAACATGCCTGCCCGCCCCACCGGCATCGCCGAGCACAGCCCCTACAGCCTGTTCGGCGAGGCCGCGCAGATGCCCGACGTGATGCACTGCGAGACCATCGCCGCACGCTCGGCCCTGCACGACTGGGAGCTGCGCCCGCACCGCCACGCGCGGCTGCACCAGCTGCTGCTGCTGGAAGCCGGTGGAGGCAGCGCGCAGCTCGAAGGCGGCGCGGTGCCGCTGGGCCCGCTGTCGCTGGTGAACGTGCCGCCGGGCGACGTGCATGGCTTCACCTTCGCACCCGGCACCGAGGGCTATGTCGCCACCCTCGCCGACGAGATGCGCGACGAGCTGCTGGCGCAGCACGCCGAGGTGCGCCGCGCGCTGTCGCGCGCCGCGGTGCTGCGTGCCGGGCCGGCGCTGGTGGGCACGATGCGGCAGATCGGCGCCGAGTTCGCCGGCCACGGCCCGGCGCGCGCGCTGGTGCTGCGCGGCCTGTGCACCAGCCTGCTGGGGCTGGCCGCCCGCGCCGCCGCGGCCGCGCTGCCGCGCGACGCGCAGCCGGCCGAATCGCACCTGCTGCGGCGCTTCGAGGCGCTGCTGGAGCAGCACTACCTGCAGCACTGGAAGGTGGCCGACTACGCGCGCGCGCTGGCGGTCACGCCCACGCACCTGAGCCGCGTGGCGCGCACCGCCACCGGCCGCCCGGCGTCGCGGCTGATCGACGACCGCGTGATCCGTGAAGCCCGTCGCAACCTGGCCTACACCAACCTCAGCGTGACGACGATCGCCTACACGCTCGGTTTTGCCGATCCGGCCTACTTCAGCCGGGTGTTCACGCGCTCGCTGGGCCTGTCGCCGCGGGCGTTTCGCGCCCGCGTGGCCGAATAGGCCCGCCCGGCGGGCGATCCGCGCTTCACTTCGCCGCATCCGCGCCGATAAGACCTGTTCAACAGTCCAGGACCGGCCTTGCCCGGCCACCCGCGCTGCTTCATGGTCCTGCCTTCCGACGCCACCCGCAGTTCCAGCGCCCGCCGCCTGTGGGTGGCGGGTGTGCTCGGCCTCGTGCTGCCGGCGCTGCTGCTGGTCGGCCTGGCGCTGTACGGCGCGCTGACGAGCCGCACGCAGTTCGAGCAGCGCGCCGAACTGCTGGCCCAGAACCTGGCCGGTGCGATCGAGCGCAGCGTGGCGGCCAACCTGGAGAAGGTGGACCTGGCCCTGTCGGCCATCGTCGACCACCTGGAGCGCCAGCTCGCGGCCGGCCCGCTGGACGTGGCGCAGGCGCGCGCACAGGTGCAGTCGCAGATCGCGCGCCGCGCCGAGCTGCAGGGCATCCGCATCACCGACGCCGCCGGCATCGGCATCATCGTGCCGGAGCTCGCGCACCGGCCGGCCGTGTCGTTCGCCGAACGCGAGTGGTTCCAGCGCCAGCGCGACCAGGTCGACGCCGGGTTCCACATGAGCCGGCCCCTCGTCAGCAAGGTGCACGGCAACTGGATCGTCTCGTTCAGCCGCCGCTACCGCACACCCGACGGCCGCTTCGCCGGCGCCGTGGCGGCCGCGGTGCCGCTGAGCTACCTGGCGCAGCAGCTGCAGACCGTGGACCTGGGGCCGCACGGCGCGGTGTCGCTGCGCGACGCCGAGCTGCGCCTGCTGGTGCGGCACGCGCCGGCCGCGGCGCAGGCCGCCGAGGTGGGGCAGCGCCGGGTGTCGCCGATGCTGGTCGCCGCCGCGTCCGCCGGCGCGCCGCAGGGCGCGCTGCGGGCCGTGACGCCCGACGACGGCATGGCGCGCACCACCGCCTTCCGCCGCCTGCAGGCCGTGCCCCTGCTGGTGGTGGTGGACCTGGCGGCCGACGACTACCTGGCCGACTGGCGCTCCGACATGCGCACGCTGGCGGCGGTCGTCGCCGTCGTCGTGCTGCTGTGGATCGCCGCCTGCGCGATGTTCCTGCGCGCCGCGCTGCAGAACCGCCACACCGGCCGCCGCATCGAGCTGCTGGCCAAGGTGTTCGAGCACAGCGGCGAGGCGATCATGCTCACCGACCGCGACCATCGCATCCTCGACGTCAATCCGGCCTTCGTCGCCCAGAGCGGCTGGGCGCGCGAGGAGCTGATCGGGCGCCGGCCCGGCGTGCTGGCCAGCAGCCGCACCGGCGCCGCCGAGTACGCCGCCATCGCGCGCGGGGTGCAGACCGAGGGCCGCTGGCGCGGCGAGATCTGGGACCGCGACAAGGGCGGACGCGAATACCCGAAGTGGCTGTCGATCACGGTGCTGCGCGATGCGTCCGGCGAGATCACGCACCACATCTGCAGCAGCATCGACGTCACCGAGGTCAAGGAGGCCGAGGCGCGCATGCAGCACCTGGCGCACCACGACACGCTGACGCAGCTGCCCAACCGCGTCAACCTGGTGTCGCGGCTGGAGCAGGCGATGGCGCAGGCGCGGCGCGAGGGCGACGAGCTGGCGATGCTGTTCATCGACATGGACCGCTTCAAGAACATCAACGACACGCTGGGCCACCAGGTGGGCGACGGCCTGCTGGTGGAGGTGGGCCAGCGCCTGCGGGCGCTGGTGCGCGAGAGCGACATCGTCGCCCGCCTGGGCGGCGACGAGTTCGTGCTGGTGCTCACCGGCGTCGGCCGGCATGGCGCGGGCGCCGCGTCCAGCGTCGCGGCCAAGCTGCTCGGCGAGCTCGGCCGGCCCTACCACGTGGCCGGCCACGAGCTGCACTCCACGCCCAGCATCGGCATCGGGCTGTTCCCCGCCGACGGCGAGGACACCGACACGCTGATGAAGAACGCCGACACCGCGATGTACCAGGCCAAGGCCGCGGGGCGCAACAACTTCCAGTTCTTCACGCCGGCGATGAAGGAGGCGCGCGGCGAGCGGCTGGCGCTGGAGGTGGGCCTGCGCAGCGCGATCGAGAAGCAGCAGCTGTCGCTGCACTACCAGCCGCAGGTGGACCTGAAGAGCGGCCAGGTCGTCGGGCTGGAAGCGCTGCTGCGCTGGCAGCACCCCGAGCTGGGCTGGATCCCGCCGCTGAAGTTCATCCCGATCGCCGAGGACACGGGGCTCATCGAAGGCATCGGCGCCTGGGTGCTGGAGCAGGCCCTGGCCCAGGTGGCGCGCTGGCGCGCCGCCGGCCACGCGGGGCTGCGCGTGGCGGTGAACCTGTCGGCCCAGCAGCTGCGCAACGACAGCCTCGCCCGGCAGGTGGCGCAGGCGCTGCAGCGCCATGGGCTGCCGGGCCAGGCGCTGGAGCTGGAGATCACCGAGAGCATGGCGATGGAAGACCCGGCGCGCACCGCCGAGCTGCTGCGCCGCCTGCGCCAGCACGGCGTGGCGCTGGCGGTGGACGACTTCGGCACCGGCTACTCGAGCCTGGCCTACCTGAAGCAGCTGCCGCTGTCGTGCCTGAAGCTGGACCGCTCGTTCGTGATGGACATCGAGCACGACGCCAACGACGCGGCCATCTGCACCGCCACGATCCAGATGGCGCACAGCCTGGGCCTGGCGGTGGTGGCCGAGGGCGTGGAGACCGGCCTGCAGCTCGAGTTCCTGCGCCGGCTGGGCTGCGACACGGTGCAGGGCTACTTCATCAGCAAGCCGCTGCCGGCCGACGCCTGCGGCGTCTTCCTGGAACGGCGCCAGCGCGAACGCGAGGCCGAGGCCGCCTGAGCGACGGGGGCGTCGGTGCTGGCTACACTGCGCCGGCCGATGAAGCCGTCGCGCCCGCCGCCCCATCCGCTGCTGACGCTGTTGCTGCCGCTGCTGCTGGCGGCCTGCGCGACGCGCGCCCCCACCGGGAAGGACGGCCCCGGCAGCCCGCCCCCTAAGCTCGACCAGGTGCCCGACGCGGTGCCGCGCATCGAGCCGCTGCGCAGCGGCGGCCCGAACAAGCCCTACGAGGTGCTGGGCCGCCGCTACGTGCCGATGACCGGCGACGAGCCGCTCGCCGAGAGCGGCCTGGCCAGCTGGTACGGCGCCAAGTTCCACGGCCGCCCCACCGCCAGCGGCGAGCCCTACGACATGTACGCGATGACCGCGGCCCACAAGACGATGCCGCTGCCGAGCTACGCGCGCGTGCGCAACCCGGCCAACGGGCGCGAGGTGATCGTGCGCGTCAACGACCGCGGGCCCTTCGAGAGCGGCCGCGTGATCGACCTCAGCTACACCGCGGCGCTCAAGCTGGGCGTGCTGAACGGCGTGGCGCCGGTGCAGGTGCAGCGCCTGACCTTCGACGACATCCGCAGCGGCGGCTGGCAGGCGCCGCCGCCGCCGGCCGCGCCGCGCCCGGTGATCGTCGACGACCCGGCGCCGGGCGAGCGGCCGCAGGTGGCCGACACGCCCGGCTTCTGGGTGCAGCTGGGCGCGTTCCGCGTGCGCGAAGGCGCCGCCGGCCTGCAGCAGCGCGTGCTGCGCCAGGCCGACGGCGTGCCCGCGGTGGTGCTGGTGGAGGAAGCCGGCCTGTTCCGCGTGCAGGCGGGTCCGTACGCGACGCGCGAGGGCGCGCAGGCCGCGGCCGTGGCGCTGCAGCGCCAGACCGGCATCGCCGGCGTGGTGGTGGAGCGGCCCTGAGCAAGACCTTCCTGTTCAGCGGCCACATCGTCGACGCGCCGGGCCGCACGCCGCCGCGCTTTCCGCCGGACCGGGTGCCGGCAGCCGGCGCGGCGATCGAGGCCTGCCTGGACGGGCTGGGCGCCGGCCCCGGCGACCTGGCGCTGACGCAGGGCTCGGCCGGCGGCGACATCCTGTTCGCCGAGGCCTGCCTGGCGCGCGGGCTGACGCTGCAACTGTGCCTGCCGCAGCCCGAGCCGGCGTTCGTCGAGGCCTCGCTGCGCGCCTGCGCCGGCGGCGACGACTGGGTGCGGCGCTGGCACGCGCTGCGCGCGCGGGTCGAGCCCGAGGTGCTGCCGGCCGGCGACGGCGACGTCTACGAGCGCTGCAACCGCTGGCTGCTGCAGCGCGCGCTGGCGTCGGGCCGCGACGAGCGGCACGTCGTCTGCCTGTGGGACGGCGCGCCCGGCGCGGCCGGCGGCACCGGCGACATGGTCCGCGCGGCGCGCGGCGCCGGCCTGGCGGTGCACTGGATCGACACGCGCCGGCTCACTCCCTAGCTTGCCCGCTTGCGGGGCCCGCCGTTTGTGGCGATGCTGCCGGCCCGATCCGCACCGCCTCCCGAAGGGACCATCGATGAGCACCACGGCCGCCCGTACGCTGCACCTGCGCGGGCTCGAACTGGGCCCGGCGACGGCGCCGGTGACGCACGAGGTGAAGATCACGCGCTCGCGCCGCGTGCAGCCCGGCGCCGGTGCGCGCGACGCGGCGGCGCCGCCGATCGCGGTGGACAGCGACGAGCTCGTGCGGGTCGAGTTCGAGAACGGCATCCGGCTGTGGATGCGCGCCGACGACCTGGTGCGCGAGCGCGGCCGCTCGGGCGGCACGCGCGGCGCCGGCGGCGACGTGATCGAGATCGACACCGCGCCGCGCGCCAGCCTGCGCGGCGGCGCGGAGAGCACCCGCGGCATGCTCGGCGTCGGCATCAAGCTGCTCGAGTTCTTCGGCGTCGACGTCACCGGCGAGGTGGCCACGCACCTGGCCGCCGACATCGAACGGCGCCAGCTCAAGGGCAACGCGCCGGGCCTCTACCGCTGCCCGCTGTCGGCCGAGCGGCCGCTGCAGCTGCTGCCCGGGAACCAGAACCTGCCCGCCGGCGCGCCTCTGCTGGTGTTCCTGCACGGCACGATGTCCAGCTTCCGCGGCAGCTTCACCGAGTTCGAGACCGACCTCGGCGGCGAGGCCGGCGCCACCGCGCGCGAGGTGCGCCAGGCGCTGCGCCAGGTCTACGGCGAGAACATCTACGCCTTCGAGCACCTGTCGCTGACGCAGAGCCCGATCCGCAACGCGCTCGACCTCGCCAGGCGGCTGCCGGCCGGCGCCGAGCTGCATCTGGTGTCGCACTCGCGCGGCGGTCTGGTGGGCGAGCTGCTGTGCCTGGCCGAGCGCGAACGCGCCGACGACCCGCTGGCCACCGGCGTGCTGGACGCGCTGTTCGCCGAGGACCGCACGCTGGAGCAGCAGCTCAACCTCGTGCCCTTGTCGGAGGCCGAGAAGAAGGGCCGCGCCGCCGCGCGTGCCGACGACCTGAAGGACCTGCGCGCGCTGCTGCAGCAGCTGGACGCCAAGCGCATCCGCGTGCGCCGCTTCGTGCGCGTGGCCTGCCCGGCGCGCGGCACCACGCTGGCCAGCGGCCGGCTCGACCGCTGGCTGAGCGTGCTGGACCTGCTGGCCGGCAACGGCCTGTTCGGCAGCGCCGCCGACTTCCTGCTGGGCGTGATGAAGAAGCGCACCGACCCGCGCACCATGCCCGGCATCGAAGCGATGATGCCCGGCTCGGCGGTGACGCGGCTGCTGCAGCTGCCGGGACTGGTGACGCAGTCCGACCTGAGCGTGATCGCCGGCGACACCGAAGGCGACAGCCTGTGGGGCAGGCTGAAGTGGCTGGCCGCCGACTGGTTCTACGGCAGCGAGCACGACCTCGTCGTCAACACCGGCTCGATGAGCGGTGGCCTGCGCCGCCCCGAGGGCGGCGCGCGCTGGCTGGAAGACCGCGGGCCGCAGGTCAACCACTTCCGCTACTTCGCCAACGCCGGCTCGCTGCGCTGGACGCTCAACGCGCTGCTGCGCGCCGACGACGCGAGCGGCGGCTTCTCGCCGATGGCCGAGGCACGCGTCGAGGAGCCGCGCTGGCGTGCGGCCGTCGCCAGGAGCCGCGCCAGCGCGACGCCGCGGCCCATCGTCGTGATGATCCCCGGCACCATGGGCAGCGAGCTCAAGGTGGGCGACAGCCGCGTCTGGCTGCGCTACTGGTCGCTGCTGCGCGGCGGCCTGGCCGACATCGGCTGGGGCACCGCCGACGTGAAGCCGATCGACCTGCTCGACGACTTCTACGGCCCGCTGCTGGAGCACCTGGCGCGCGAGCACCGCGTGGAGGTCTTCCCCTACGACTGGCGCCGCTCGGTGCGCGACACCGCCGAGCTGCTGGCGAAGAGGCTCGAAGACCTTCTGCCCGAGGCCGAGCGCAGCGGGCAGCCGCTGCACATCTGCGCGCACTCGATGGGCGGGCTGGTCGCGCGCACCGCGATCGCCGGGCCTGCCAAGGCCACCTGGCAGCGCATGGGGCAGCTGCCCGGCGGCAGCCGGCTGCTGATGCTGGGCACGCCGAACCGCGGCTCGCACGAGGCGGTGCGCTGGCTCACCGGCTTCAACCCCACGCAGGCCAAGCTGACGCTGCTGGACCTGAAGCACGGCATCAACGGCATCATCGACATCGTGCGGCGCTACCCCGGCATGGCCGAGCTGCTGCCGTTCGCGGAACTGGCCGGCGAGCCGAACCCGTATGCCGATCCGGCCACCTGGCGCAAGCTGAAGAAGGACCTGGGCGCGGCGTTCCCGCTGGTCGACGACACGACGCTGAAGGACGCCGCCGCCACCTGGGCGCTGCTGAAGACCGCCGCGCCCGACCCCGAGCGCATGCGCTACGTGGCCGGCTGCCAGCGCGCCACCGTGGTCGGGCACGTGCTGGCCGAGGACGGCGACGGCAGCGCGCCGCGGCGCATCCAGTGGCTGGCCAGCGGCGAAGGCGACGGCACGGTGGCCTGGGCCTCCGGTCGGCTCGACGGCGTGCCGATGGTCTATGCGGAGGACACCGGCCACGACGAGCTGTGCTCGAACGCCGACGACCGCCGCATCTTCCGCGCCTACGTCGACCTGCTGGCCAGCGGCCGCACCGACCAGCTGCCGAACACGCCGCCGCGCCGCGCCCGCGGTGCCGAGGAAGGCCCGGAAGCCACCTTCGTGCTGCCCGAACTGCCGCCGCTGGACGACGTGCCCGACGAAGCCGCCGTGCGCTCCTTGAGCTTCAGCGGCACGCGCCGGCGCGCGCGCCGTGCCGCGGCGGCCACGCCGGTGATCGCGGTCAGCGTGCGCCATGCCGACCTGGCCTATGCACGCCACGCGGTGCTGGTGGGCCACTACCAGGGCGACACCATCGTCAGCGCCGAGGCCGCGCTGGACCAGCGGCTGAACCAGGTGATGTCGCGCAAGCGCGACCTCGGCCTCTACCCCGGGCCGCATGGCACGCACGCGGTGTTCTTCAACGAGGACCCGCAGCGTTCGCCCAGCGGCGCGCTGGTGGTGGGCCTGGGCGAGGTGGGTGAACTGGCCACCGGCCGGCTGCAGGCCAGCGTGCGCGACGCGATGCTCGAGTTCGCGCTGCGCCTGGCGCAGCAGCCGGCCGCGGTGGCCGAGGCGCGCGCCTCGGGCGCGGGACGCGTCGCCGCGCGTCTGAGCTGCCTGCTGGTGGGCAGCGGCGGCGCCGGGCTGTCGGTGCGCGAATCGGTGGAGGCCATCGTGCGCGCCGCGGTGGACGCCAACCGCCGCCTCGAGGACACCCACCTCGACAGCCGCGTGCTGTTCACCGATCTCGAGTTCATCGAGCTCTACGAAGACCGTGCCATCGCCGCGGCGCGCGCGCTGTGCAGCTCGCTGCAGGCCGCCGACATCGCCAGCGCCGCGCACTGGGCGCCGCCCACCGTGGCCGAGGGCCCGGGCCGGCGCAAGCGCCGCTACTACGACGAGGACCACTCCTGGGACCAGCGCATCGAGATCTTCGAGGACACCGACGCCGGCCAGCTGCGCTTCAACGTCGCGACGAACCGCGCGCGCACCATCGAGACGCTCGCCACCGGCCAGCTGAAGCTCGCCGACCTGTTCGTCGCGCGCGCCAGCGCCAGCGCCGACGCCGATGCGGACCTCTCGCGCACCCTGTTCGAGCTGCTGCTGCCGCCCGGCTTCAAGGACGCCGCGCCCGACCAGCGCGACATGGTGCTGCAGGTCGACGAGCGCTCGGCGCGCTTCCCCTGGGAGCTGCTGGAAGACCGCTGGAGCCGCAACGGCCTGCCGCTGGCCATCGAGGCCGGCATCGTGCGCCAGTTCAAGGTGCGCGACTGGCGTGCCCGGCCGGCGTCGGCGCTGGAGGACACCGCGCTCGTGATCGGCAACCCCGACCTCGAGGGCGACCCCGACTTCCCCGACCTGCCCGGCGCGCGCAACGAGGCCGCCGCGGTGCGCGACCTGCTGCGCCACCCGTACGCCGCGTCCAACGTCGTCGACCTGATCGACGCCAAGGCGCCGGACATCGTGGCCGCGCTGCACCGCCGCCCGTGGCGCGTGCTGCACCTGGCCGGCCATGGCGAGCACGAGTTCGCCGCGACGCCGGGCGCCAAGCCGATGTCGGGCATGGTGATCGGCAAGGGCATGTTCCTGACGCCGGGCGACGTGGCGCAGATGCGCAGCATCCCGGAACTCGTGTTCATCAACTGCTGCCACCTCGGCAAGACGCAGACGAGCCGCCCGCCCACCGCCTTCGGCCACCTGGCGGCCAACCTGGGCGCGCAGTTCATCGAGATGGGCGTGCGCGCGGTGATCTGCGCCGGCTGGGCGGTGGACGACGACGCGGCGCTGACCTTCGCGCGCACCTTCTACGAGGCACTCTTCGCCGGCGCGCTGTTCCGCGACGCGGTGAAGGCCGCGCGCCGCGAGACGCACCAGAAGCACCCGGGCCGCAACACCTGGGGCGCCTACCAGTGCTACGGGGATCCGGCCTGGCGCCTGGAACACAACGGCAGCGCCGGCAGCGGCGTGCCCGACCCCGAGTACGTCTCGCGCCACGAGCTGCTGGCCGACCTGGACAACCTGGCCGAGGCCGCGCGCGTGCAGTCGCGGCGCGAGAACCTGGCCGACGAGACCGTCGCCGCGCGCCAGACCGCCGCCATCGGGCGCCTGCTGCAGCGCGCGCCGGCGAGCGCGCGCGAAGCCTGGCTGGCGCGCGCCGACATCGCCGCCGGCATCGGCTTCGCGTATGGCGAGGCGATGCTGTTCGAGCCGGCGATCGAGTGGCTCGACAAGGCGCTGCTGGCGCGCGACGGCGACTGCCCGATCCGCGCCGTCGAGCAGGCGGCGAACATGCGCGTGCGCCTGGCCGCCGACGCCGCCGCCGACCTGCGGCGCGACCGCAAGGCCACGCGCGAGCAGCTGAACGCGGTGGCCGACCGCATCGAGGCCACCATCGTCGAGCTGGACTTCATCAACCAGCGCGCCGCCACGCCCGAGCGGCTGCTGCTGCTGGGCAGCGCGTGCAAGCGCCTGGCCTGGGTGCGGCGCGACACCGCACCGCGTGTCGAGGCGCTGCTGAACATGGCGCAGTACTACCGCAGCGCGCTGGACATGCAGGGCGGCGACGACTCGCGTTCGCTGGCCAACTGGGGCATCGCCTGCCTGCTGCTGCAGCGCCTGGCGCCCGACATCGGCCGCGGCGACTGGCACGGCGAGCTCGACGCGCTGGTGACGCGCCAGGCCGAGCGCAACGCCACGCGGCTGGCCGCCGAGCCCGACTTCTGGGGCAGCGTCGGCCTGGGCGACCTGGCGCTGGTGCAGCTGCTGCTGGCGGTGCCCGACGGCGCCGCCTGCCAGCGCCAGGGCGAGCGCGCCGCCGAGGCCTACCGCGGGGCGCTGGCGCGCGGCGCCAGCCTGCGCGAGGCCGGCTCGGTGCGCGAGCACCTGGAGTTCCTGATCGAGCTCACCGAAACCTGGCCCGAGAGCGCCGGCGACGCGCTGGCCGCGGTGCGCGCGGCGCTCTGAAGACATCCGGCGAGGACCCCATGGCAGGCACCGACCATTCGAACACCCCGCTGGACGAACTCTCGCTGGCCCACGTGGGCCCCGAGGACCGCGTGGCGCGCTTCTTCAAGCTCTACGAGCTGACCAAGAGCGAGACCGCCGACCGCCAGCGCATCGACAACCGCATCGGCAGCGACGAGGTGCTGCGCAGCGCGGTGAACCTGGCCCGCGAGGTGCTGGACCCGATCCGCGAGGCCTACGGCTCGTTCACGCCGAACAGCGTCTACCGCTGCCAGGCGCTGGAGCGTGCGCTGAAGGGCCGGCCGTCGAGCTGGCTCAGCACCAGCCAGCACACTCTGGGCTGGGCCTGCGACGTCGAGATCGTCGCGCTGCCGACGCTGGAGCTGGCGCAGTGGGCGGCCACGAACCTGGCGCAGTTCGACCAGATCATCTGCGAGTGCCACAACCCGGCCAAGGGCCCGAACTCGGGCTGGGTGCACATCTCGCTGGTGCCGCCGGGCCGCGGCAGCAACCGGCGCCAGAGCCTGAGCTACGTGATGGATCCGTCCACCGGGCGCCTCGTCTACGTCAGCGGGCTGCAGGCCAGCGCCGCGTGACAATGCAAGGCATGGAACAAGCTCAAGAGAAGCCCGCGCTGCCCGACCGCCTGGCGGTCGATCCCCGCAGCCCGCATCACGTGGCCGCCGTGTTCGAACACCCGATCGGCATCCGCTTCAACGGCAAGGAACGCGCCGACGTGGAGGAGTACTGCGTCAGCGAGGGCTGGATCAAGGTCGCCGCCGGCCGTGCGCTGGACCGCAAGGGGCGGCCGATGATGATCACGCTGAAGGGCGCGGTCGAGGCCTTCTACAAGTAGTCAGCGCCCACCCGTCACGTCGATGATCGTCCCGGTGGCGTAGCTCGCCGCCGGCGACAGCAGCCACAGCACGGCCTCGGCCACCTCGTCGGCCGTGCCGGCGCGCTGCATCGGCACCTGCGGCGCCAGCTGCTTCGCGCGGTCGGGCAGGCCGCCGCTGGCGTGGATGTCGGTCTCGATGATGCCGGGCCGCACCGCGTTGACGCGGATGCCTTCGGCCGCCACCTCGCGCGCGAGGCCGAGCGTGAAGCTGTCGATCGCGCCCTTGGCCGCCGCGTAGTCGACGTACTGGTTCGGCGAACCGAGCTTGGCCGCGGCCGAGCTGAGGTTGACGATCGCGCCGCCGGCGCCGCCGTGCTTCGTGCTCATGCGCCGCACGGCCTCGCGCGCGCAATAGAGGCTGCCGAGGACGTTGATCGCGAACATGCGGCGGAAGCGCTCGCCGCTCATCGCGTCCACGCGCTGCGGCATGTCGACGACGCCGGCGTTGTTGACCAGCGCCGACAGCGGGCGCTTCAGGCCGTCGAGCATCGCGAACATCGCCAGCACGCGGTCCTCGTCGGCGACGTCGGCCTGGAAGGTCCAGGCCTGGCGGCCGGCCGCGCGCACGTCGGCGGCCACGGCTTCGGCGGCCTGCGCGTCGCGCGTGTAGTTGACGACCACGTCGTAGCCGCGCGCGGCGGACTGGCGTGCGACGGCGGCGCCGATGCCTCGGCTGCCGCCCGTGACGAGCAGGAGTGGGTTCATCCCCGGATGTTAGGCGCACGGTCGCTGGGCTAGAGTGCCGGAGAACCAGGAGACACGCACACCATGCAACGACGCCATCTGCTGCAGGCCGCCGGCGCGGCCTGCCTCGCCACGCCCACGCTGCTGCGCGCGCAGGCCCTCGAGAAACCCAAGGTCACCATCGCGGTCGGCGGCAAGAACCTGCTGTACTACCTGCCGCTGACGATCGCGGAACAGCGCGGCTACTTCAAGGCCGAGGGCCTGGAGGTCTCCATCGTCGACTTCGCCGGCGGCGCCCGCGCGCTGCAGGCCGTGGTGGGCGGCAGCGCCGACGTGGTGAGCGGCGCCTTCGAGCACACGATCAACATGCAGGCCAAGGGCCAGCGCCTGCGCGCCTTCGTGCTGCAGGGCCGCGCGCCGCAGATCGTGCTGGGCGTCAGCACCAAGTCGATGGCGGGCTACAAGACGGCGGCGGATCTCAAGGGCAGGAAGATCGGCGTCACCGCGCCGGGCTCGTCGACCAACGTGATGGTCAACTTCTTCCTCGCCAAGGCGGGGCTGAAGCCCAGCGACGTCTCGATCATCGGCGTCGGCGCCGCGCAGGGCGCGGTGGCGGCGATGCGCGCCGGCCAGATCGACGCCATCAGCAACCTCGACCCCGTGATCACGCTGCTGCAGCGCGGCGGCGACATCAGGATCGTCAGCGACACGCGCATCGTCGCCGAGAGCGAGAAGGTCTTCGGCGGCCCGATGCCGGCCGCCTGCCTGTACACGCCGCAGACCTTCATCGACAGGAACCCGGCAACGACGCAGGCGCTGGCCAACGCGATCGTGCGTGCCGACCGGTGGATCCAGGGCGCGGGGCCGAAGGACATCATCGACGCGGTGCCCGAGAGCTACCTGCTGGGCGACCGCGCGGTCTACATCGACGCCTTCCTGGCCGCCAAGGGCGCGCTGTCGCCGGACGGCATGGTGCCCGAGAAGGGCGCCGACACCGCGCTGCGCGCGCTCGCCAGCATCGACCCCGAGATCGCGAAGGCGCAGCTGGACCTGGGCGCGGTGTGGACCAACGACTTCGTGAAGAAGGCCAACGCGAAGTATCCGAAGGGCTGAACGCGCGTGCTGACCGGACCGCAGGTCATCGTCCTCGCGACGCCGATCTTCCTGCTGCTGATCGCGCTGGAGGTCGGCTGGGGCCTGGCCCGCGGGCGCAACACCTACCGGCTCAACGATGCGGTGTCGAGCATCGGCCTGGGCGTGATGAGCCAGCTCACGGGGTTGTTCGGGCAGCTCTGGCACATCGGCATCTACACGCTGGTGTTCGATCTCGTGGCGCTCACGCGCTGGCCCACCGATTCGCCCTGGACCTGGCTCGGGGCGCTGGTCTTCTACGACTTCTGCTACTACTGGCTGCACCGCGGCGGCCACCGCGTGGCGGTGCTGTGGGCCGCGCACGCGGTGCACCACCAGAGCGAGGACTACAACCTCAGCACCGCGCTGCGCCAGACCAGCAGCGGCTTCCTGCTGGCCTGGGTCTTCTACCTGCCGATGGCGATCGCCGGCGTGCCACCGCTGGTGTTCGCGGTGGTGGGTCTGATCGACCTGCTCTACCAGTTCTGGGTGCACACGCAGCAGGTGGGCCGGCTCGGCTGGTTCGACCGCTGGTTCTGCGCGCCCAGCAACCACCGCGTGCACCATGCGGTGAACGACCGCTATCTGGACCGCAACTACGGCGGCATCCTGATCATCTGGGACCGGCTCTTCGGCAGCTACGCGCACGAGGACGACGGCGAGCCCATCGTCTACGGCACGCGCGCGCCGCTGCAGAGCTTCGACCCGCTGTGGGCCAACCTGCAGGTCTACGCAGCGCTGGCCGCCGACTCCTGGCGCGCGAAGAGCTGGGGCGACAAGCTGCGCGTGTGGCTGAAGCCGCCGGGCTGGCGGCCGGCCGACGTGGCGGCGCGGTGGCCGAAGCCGGCCTTCGACATCGGCGCCGTGCGGCGCTTCGATCCCGCCCTGCCGAAGCGCAGGGCCTGGTTCGCCGCGCTGCTGTTCCTCGTGGTGCTCGGCGCGACGAGCGCGCTGCTGTGGAACGCGCACACGCTCTCCACCGGCGCGCAGCTGGCTGGCGGCGCGGCGGTGATCGCGCTGCTGTGGCTGATCGGCAGAATCACCGCATGACCAGTGCCTTGCCGAGTGCCTTGTCGAGTGCCTTGTCGCTCAAGGGCGTGTCCTGCACCTTCGTCGACCGCCACAACCCGGGCCAGCGCTACACCGCCGTGCGCGACGTGACGCTGGAAGTGGGCGCGGGCGAGTTCGTCTCCGTCGTCGGCCCCACCGGCTGCGGCAAGAGCACGCTGCTGAACGTGGCGGCCGGGCTGCTGGCGCCCAGCACCGGCAGCGTCGCGGTGTTCGGGCAGCCGCTGGCAGGCATCAACACCCGCGCCGGCTACATGTTCCAGGCCGAGAGCCTGATGCCCTGGCGCACGGCTTTGGGCAACGTGATGGCCGGGCTGGAGTTCCGCGGCGTGGCCAGCGCGCGCGAGCAGGCCGAAGCCTGGCTGCGCCGCGTGGGCCTCGGCGCCTTCGGCGACCGCTACCCGCACCAGATGTCCGGCGGCATGAGGAAGCGCGCCTCGCTCGCGCAGACGCTGGCGCTGGACCCCGACATCATCCTGATGGACGAGCCGTTCTCGGCGCTGGACATCCAGACGCGGCAGCTGATGGAGAACGAGGTGCTCGATCTCTGGGCGGCGAAGAAGAAGGCCGTCCTGTTCATCACGCACGACCTCGACGAAGCCATCGCGATGAGCGACCGCGTCGTGGTGCTGTCCGCCGGCCCCGCCAGCCACCCGATCGGCGAGTTCGCGATCGACATGCCGCGCCCGCGAGACGTGGCCGAGATCAAGACCACGGCCCGCTTCGTCGAGCTGCATGCCGCCATCTGGGCCGTGCTGCGCGAGGAGGTGCTGAAGGGCTACGCGCAGCAGCTGCAGGCGGCGCCGGCATGATGAAGCTGCGCTTCTACCAGCTGGCGCTGCTGCTGGCGCTGTGCCTCTTCTGGTGGGCGATGACGAAGCCCGGCTTCATCCCGCCCTTCATGTTCGAGAACGACCGCCAGGCGGCGTTCTTCTTCGGCGAGCCGCTGAAGGTGGCGGTGCGCATCTGGACCTGGTTCGTCACCGATGCCGACATCTACCGGCACCTGGTGGTGACGCTCATCGAGACCCTGCTGGCGTTCGCGATCGGCTCGGTGCTGGGCCTGGCCTGCGGGCTGTGGCTGGCGCTGAGCCCGATGGCCAGCGCCATCCTGGAGCCCTACGTGAAGGCGCTCAACAGCATGCCGCGCATCATCCTGGCGCCGATCTTCGCGGTGTGGTTCGGCCTCGGCATCGGCAGCAAGGTGGCACTCGGCGTGACGCTGGTGTTCTTCATCGTCTTCTTCAACGTCTACCAGGGCGTGAAGGAGGTGAGCCCGGTGGTGCTGGCCAACGCGCGCATGCTGGGCGCGAACCGGCAGCAGCTGCTGCGCCACGTCTACCTGCCGAGCGCCACCAGCTGGGTCTTCAGCAGCCTGCACACCAGCGTGGGGCTGGCCTTCGTCGGCGCGGTGGTGGGCGAGTACCTGGGTTCGGCGCAGGGCGTGGGCTACCTGATCCTGCAGGCCGAAGGCACCTTCGACATCAACACCGTGATGGCCGGCATCGTGGTGCTCACCGGCTTCGCGCTGCTGCTGGACGCGGTGGTGGGCCAGGTGGAGGCGCGCCTGATGAAGTGGCAACCGCGCGCCGGCGAGACGGAAAAGCTCTAGCGGGAATTTGCAGAGATGGCCAAGGACTTCGAGACCATGGAGGACAGCAACCGGTCTTCCAACCCCAGCATCCACGAGGTGTCCGACCCCGCGCGGCGGCTGGTGCTGCGCGTGGGCACCGGTCTCGCCGCGAGCAGCTTCTTCGGCACGCTGGCGGGGTGTGCCTCGTCGACGCCGTCCGGCCCGGTCGAAGACCGCCCGGCCACGGCTTCGGCGGCCCTGGGTTTCACCGGCATCCCGGCCTCCAGCGCCGACCGCGTGACGGTACCGTCCGGCTACACCGCGGTGCCGCTGCTGCCCTGGGGCGAGCCGGTCGGCATCGCCGGCAACATGCCGCCGTGGAAGGCCGACGCTTCGAACACCGCGGCCGAGCAGGCGGCGCAGATGGGCCAGCACCACGACGGGCTGCACTTCTACCCGCTGGCTGCCGACGGCCAGCGCGGCCTGCTGGTGATGAACCACGAGTACACCGACGACGGCCTGCTGCACACCGACGGCATGAAGACCTGGAACGCCGAGAAGGTGGCCAAGGCGCAGGCTTCTCACGGCATTTCGGTGAACGAGATCGAGCTGAAGGACAACGCCTGGCAGCCCGTGCGCCCGAGCCGTTATGCCCGCCGCATCACCGCGAACACGCCGTTCGCGGTGGGCGGCCCGGCCGCGGGGCACGCACTGATGAAGACCTCGGGCGACCCCACCGGCCGCCGCGTGCTCGGCACCTTCGCCAACTGCGCCGCCGGCAAGACACCCTGGGGCACCTACCTCTCGGGCGAGGAGAACTTCCACAACTACTTCGTCAGCGCCGACACGCCCACCGCGCACGAGCGGCGCTGGGGCATCCGCAAGACCAGCTGGTACCGCTGGCACGAGTTCGACGAGCGCTTCGACACCGTGCGCCACCCGAACGAGCCCAACCGCCACGGCTGGATCGTCGAGGTCGACCCGATGGACCCGACCAGCACGCCGGTCAAGCGCACGGCGATCGGCCGCGCGGCGCATGAAGGGGCGTGGGTGGCCGTGACCAAGGACGGCCGCGCGGTGGTCTACAGCGGCGAGGACGCGCGCTTCGAGTACATCTACCGCTTCGTCAGCCGCGACAAGATCGCCCCGGCCGGCAACGGCAAGACCGCCGCGCAGGCCAATGCCGAACTGCTGGACCACGGCACGCTCTTCGTGGCGCGCTTCGACGCCGACGGCACCGGCCGCTGGCTGCCGCTGGTGCACGGCCAGGGTCCGCTCACCGCCGCCAACGGCTTTGCCGACCAGGGCGAGGTGGTGATCAAGTCGCGCCAGGCCAGCGACCTGCTGGGCGCCACCAAGATGGACCGCCCCGAGTGGCTGGCCGTCGACCAGCGCGCCGGCTGGACCTACTGCTCGCTCACCAACAACAGCAACCGCGGCAAGGACGGCGAGCCCGGCGTCGACGCGGCCAACCCGCGCGCCGGCAACGTGATGGGCCAGATCATCCGCTGGCGCGAACGCGGCGACTTCCATGTCGACAGCTTCGAGTGGAACCACCTGCTGCTGGCCGGTGACGCCCAGAACACGCGCGCGGAGGCCAAGGGCAACATCCGCGGCGACGCCTTCGCGTGCCCCGACACCATCGCCTTCGACCCGCGTGGCGTGCTCTGGATCGGCACCGACATCGGCCCCACCGCGCTCAACAAGGGCGAGATGGCGCGCCTGGGCAACAACCAGCTGATGGCCTGCAACCCGGCCACCGGCGAGGTGCGGCGCTTCCTCACGGGGCCGGCGAACTGCGAGCTCACCGGCGCCACCTGGGCACCGGACGGCAAGACGATGTTCGTCAACATCCAGCACCCGGGCGAAACGCCCAGCGAGCGCACCAACCCCGACGAGCCGCGGCGCTGGTCGAACTGGCCCGACTTCAGCCCGGTGGGGCGGCCGCGCTCGGCCACGGTGGTGATCCGCCGCCTGGATGGCGGCGTGATAGGCGCCTAGAGAACGGGCGGCCCGAACGGCAGCGGCGCCTGCGCCGCCAGCCAGGCCGTCACCGCCCAGCAGGCGACGTTCTGCGCCATGGCGGCGGGCTCGATGCGGTCGAGCGTGTCGTGCACCGTGTGGTGCACGTCGAAGTAGGCCGTGCCGTCCTGGCTCAGCGCCATGCCGGGCCACTTGTGGCGCCGCATCAGCATCGCCGCGTCGGGGCCCGGACCGCCTTCGTTGAAGCCCTTCTCGGGCCAGGCCACGCCCAGCGGCGCCAGCACGCTCGCCATCTGCTGCACCAGCGGCACGGCCGCCGGCTGCACCCGGCCGCGCAGCTGGTAGATGCGGCCGGCGCCGAAGTCGCTCTCGCTCACCATCTGGTGAACCACGGCCTTGTAGCGGTCGCCGTACGACAGCGCGCCGTGGAAGCCGTTCTCCTCGTTGCCGAACAGCACCACGCGCACGGTGCGCCGCGGGCGGCGGCCGGCGCGCGCGATGACGGCCGCGGCCGCGCTGGTGATGGCGCAGCCGGCGCCGTCGTCGATGGCACCGCGCCCGAGGTCCCAGCTGTCGAGGTGGCCGCCGATCAGCACGACCTCGTTGGCGAGATCGGTGCCCGGCACTTCGGCGATCACGTTCTGCGTCGTCGTCTCGACGTCGCTCTGCGCGTCCAGCGTGAACTGCATGCGCAGCGTGCGGCCGGTCGCGTGGAGCGCCGCGATGCGGTCGGCATCGGGCACCGAGACCGCGAAAGCCGGGATGCGCGGCAGGCCGAGCTCGTAGCGCATCGCGCCGGTGTGCGCGATGCGTTCGTTGTCGGTGCCGATGGAGCGGATGCCCACCGCCAGCGCGCCGCGCTTGGCGGCTTCCACGGCGCCCTGCGAACGCGCCACCACCGCCGCGCCATAACCGGCGCCGTCGCGCGTGCGCTCGGTCTTCTGGTCGATGAAGACGATGCGGCCCTTGGCGCGCTCGCTGGTGTCGGCCTTCAGCGCGGCGAAGTCGGGGTACCAGGCCACGTCGGCCTCGATGCCGGCCGGCGGCGCGGCGATGCTGTTGCCCAGCGCCACCATCACCAGCGGCTCGGCCACCGGCGCCACCAGCTTCGCGGCGGCGGGGCCGCGGCGCCAGGCCTTCATCGGCGTGGACTCGACGCGCACGTTCGACAGGCCCAGCCCCTTCAGCCGCGCCTCGGCCCAGGCAGCCGCCTTCTTCTCGTTGTCCGACCCCGCCGGGCGCGGGCCGATGGTGTTGCACAGCTCCTGCACGAAGGCCCAGGACTCCTTGTCCTCCAGGCCCGCGGCGCGCAGCTGCTCGGCGTGCTGCAGGTCTTCGGCGGCGAATGCCGGCGCGGCAGAGGCGGCCGAAGCCGCGGGGGTCTGGGCGCGGCCGGCGCCGCAGGCGAGCAGCGCCGCGGCGCCGATCAGGTCACGTCTGTTCATCGTTCTCGTTAGCTATTTCGAAACGGGCATTGTGAACTCGGCCCCCTTGCCGATGCTGTCGGGCCAGCGCTGCATCACGCTCTTCTGCTTCGTATAGAAGCGCACGCCCTCCTCGCCATAGGCGTGCATGTCGCCGAACAGGCTCTTCTTCCAGCCGCCGAAGCCGTGCCAGGCCATCG
>JBGAHJ010000027.1:0-77450 GCA_044226255.1 Rubrivivax sp. | reverse complement strand
GGGGGCGGCGGCGGCGGCGGGGGCGGCGGCGGGGGCGGCGGGGGCGGCGGCTTCAGCGCACCGTCGCACTGCTTGTCAGCGGTGGCCGGCGTCCAGAAGTTGTCGCGCCAGCAGAGCTCGTTCGTGCCGTTCTTCCAAACGGTGCCGTCCGTGGCCCGCCAGTTGTCGTTCGTCGCGGCGGTCTGCGCCAGCGAAGCGAACGGGGCGGCAAGCGCAGCGGATGCAAAGAGCACCGCTACCCTGTTCAGTTTCTTCATTGATTCTCCTCTCGAGGAAAGCCGCAGACGTGCCTGCGTTAGTCCAAATCGACAAGCGGGAGCTTCGGTAGTTCTACCGGGCAAAAACCTGTGCGTGCATGCACGAACAGGCCCCTGCCACCGACAAAAATCATTGTGCCATAGGGTGTCGGATGCGCCGTATTCTGGGCCTCGCGTCGCAAGTCCCCGCCCGCGTTGTTGCGCAGCCGCGACATGGCTTGGCGCCCGTAGAATCCTTCGCACTCGCCGGCCTCGCGCTGCCGCTCCGCCGCCTTCTCGCGGCCCGTCACGGGCCCGTCACCAGCTTCCCGCATGACCTCGTTCGCCAAGGAAACCGTACCCGTCAGTCTCGAAGAGGAGATGCGGCGCAGCTACCTCGATTACGCGATGAGCGTGATCGTCGGGCGGGCTTTGCCCGATGCGCGCGACGGCCTGAAGCCCGTGCACCGGCGCGTGCTGTTCGCGATGCACGAGCTGTCCAACCACTGGAACCGCCCGTACAAGAAGAGCGCCCGCATCGTCGGCGACGTGATCGGCAAGTACCACCCGCACGGCGACAGCGCGGTCTACGAGACCATCGTTCGCATGGCGCAGGACTTCAGCCTGCGCCACATGCTGGTGGACGGCCAGGGCAACTTCGGCAGCGTCGACGGCGACAACGCCGCGGCGATGCGCTACACCGAGATCCGCCTGTCGAAGATCGCGCACGAGATGCTCGAGGACATCGACAAGGAAACGGTCGACTTCGCGCCCAACTACGACGGCTCCGAGAAGGAGCCCACGGTGCTGCCGACGCGGCTGCCGAACCTGCTGGTGAACGGCAGCGCGGGCATCGCGGTAGGCATGGCCACCAACATCCCGCCGCACAACCTCAACGAGGTGGTGGATGCCTGCCTGCACCTGCTGAAGAACCCGGACGCCTCCATCGACGAGCTGATGGAGATCATCCCGGCGCCGGACTTCCCCACCGCCGGGATCATCTACGGCCTGAACGGCGTGCGCGAGGGCTACCGCACCGGGCGCGGCAAGGTGGTGATGCGCGCGAAGTGCCACTTCGAGGACATCGACAAGGGCGCGCGCCAGGCGATCATCGTCGACGAGATCCCCTACCAGGTGAACAAGAAGACGCTGCTCGAGCGCATCGCCGAGCTCGTCCACGAGAAGAAGATCGACGGCATCAGCCACATCCAGGACGAGAGCGACAAGTCCGGGATGCGGGTGGTGATCGAGTTGAAGCGCGGCGAAGTGCCCGAGGTGGTGCTGAACAACCTGTACAAGCAGACGCAGCTGCAGGACACCTTCGGCATCAACATGGTGGCGCTGGTCGACGGCCAGCCGAAGCTGTGCAACCTGAAGCAGCTGGTCGAGATCTTCCTCGACCACCGCCGCGAGGTGGTGACGCGCCGCACGGTGTACGAGCTGCGCAAGGCGCGCGAACGCGGCCACGTGCTCGAAGGCCTGGCGGTGGCGCTGGCCAACATCGACGAATTCATCGAGACGATCAAGACCAGCCCCACCCCGCCGGTGGCCAAGGCCGCGCTGATGGCCAAGAGCTGGGACAGCTCGATGGTGCGCGAGATGCTCGCGCGCGCCGAGGAACAGGCACCGGGCGGCCGTGCGGCGTTCCGCCCCGAGGGCCTGCCCGCCGGCTACGGCCTGCAGCCGGATGGCCTGTACCGGCTGTCCGACGACCAGGCGCAGGAGATCCTGCAGATGCGCCTGCAGCGCCTCACGGGGCTGGAGCAGGACAAGATCATCGGCGAGTACCGCGAGGTGATGGCGCAGATCGCCGACCTGCTGGACATCCTGGCCAAGCCCGAGCGTGTCTCCGCGATCATCGCGAAGGAACTCGCCGACCTGCGCAGCGAGTTCGGCCAGACCAAGGTCGGCGAGCGCCGCAGCGTGGTCGAGCGCAACGTGCAGGAACTCGGCACCGAGGACCTGATCACCCCCACCGACATGGTGGTCACGCTGAGCCACGGCGGCTACATCAAGAGCCAGCCGCTGGCCGAGTACCGGGCGCAGAAGCGCGGCGGCCGCGGCAAGCAGGCCACGCAGACCAAGGAAGACGACTGGATCGACCAGCTCTTCATCGCCAACACGCACGACTGGATCCTGTGCTTCAGCGACCGCGGGCGCGTCTACTGGCTCAAGGTCTGGGAAGTGCCGCAGGGCGGCCGCGCCAGCCGCGGCAAGCCCATCGTCAACATGTTCCCGCTGCAGCAGGGCGAGAAGGTCACCGTGGTGCTGCCGCTCACCGGCGACACGCGCAGCTTCCCGGCCGATCACTACGTGTTCATGAGCACGGCCCTCGGCACGGTGAAGAAGACCTCGCTGGACGAGTTCAGCAACCCGCGCAAGGCCGGCATCATCGCGGTGGACCTGGATGACGGCGACCACCTCATCGGCGCCGCGCTCACCGACGGTCGCCACGACGTGATGCTCTTCAGCGACGGCGGCAAGGCCGTGCGCTTCGCCGAGGACGAGGTGCGGCCGCTGGGCCGCCAGGCCCGCGGCGTGCGCGGCATGGCGCTGGAAGACGGCCAGCGCGTGATCGCGATGCTGGTGGCCGAGGACGAGACGCAGAGCGTGCTCACCGCCACCGAGAACGGCTACGGCAAGCGCACCTCCATCGTCGAGTACACGCGCCACGGCCGCGGCACCAAGGGGATGATCGCCATCCAGCAGAGCGAGCGCAACGGCAAGGTCGTCGCTGCCACGCTGGTGCGCGCGGCCGACGAGATCATGCTGATCACCGACAAGGGCGTGCTGGTGCGCACCCGCGTCAGCGAGATCCGCGAACTGGGCCGCGCCACGCAGGGCGTGACGCTGATCGCGCTGGACAACGGCGCCAAGCTGAGCGGATTGCAGCGCATCGTCGAGAACGACGCGCCGTCGGACGCCGACGACAACAACGCCGGCGAGCCCGGACCGGAAGGAAACTGATCGATGTGGAAGCCCTTGACCCTGGCCGCGGCGCTCGCCGTCGCCGGCCTGGCCCAGGCGCAGAACGCCGCTCCGGCGGCCCCGGCGGCCAGCAGCAGCGCGGCGAAGAAGGAACTGGTCGCGAAGATCATCAAGCTGCAGCAACCCAACATCGAGGGCATGGCGCAGCAGATCGCCGAAGTGCCGGCGCGCCAGATCCTGCAGCAGGCGGCGCGCGCGCTGCAGGGCATCCCGGCCGAGCGCCGCGAGGCGGTGGCCCGTGACATCGAGGCCGATGCGCGCAAGTACGTCGAAGAGGCGGCGCCCGTGCTGCGTGCCAGCGCCGTGCGCGCCGCGCCATCGACGCTGGGGCAGATCCTCGAGGACCGCTTCACCGAGGACGAGCTGAAGCAGATCATCGCGATCCTCGAGTCGCCGGTGAACCGGCGCTTCCAGATGTCCGCGCCGGACATGCAGAAGGCGCTGGGCGAGAAGATGGTGGCCGAGACGCGCACCGACATCGAGGCCAAGGTGAGGGCCTTCGAGCAGACGGTGGCGCGCCGCCTGGGCATCACGGCGCCCGCCGGCGCGGCCTCGGGTGCGCGGCCCGGCGGCGCGGCCTCCGGCGCACGGCCCGCCGCGCCGGCCAAGAAACCCTGAGACCCTTCGAGCGCATGGCCGACCAACCGACGATCGCCCCCGAGCTGCTGGCGCTGCGCCACCAGATCGACGCCGTCGACCGCGAGCTGCTGGCGCTGCTGAACCGCCGCGCCGGGCTGGCGCTGGAGGTCGGCGAGATCAAGAAGAAGGAAGGCTCGGTGGTGTTCCGCCCCGAGCGCGAGGCGCAGGTGATCGACGGCCTGAAGGCGGACAACCCCGGCCCGCTGCAGAACGGCAGCGTGGCGCCGATCTGGCGCGAGATCATGTCGGCCTGCCGCGCGCTCGAGACCCCCACGCGCGTGGCCTACCTCGGCCCGGCCGGCACCTTCAGCGAAGAGGCGGCGCTGGGCTTCTTCGGCAGCAGCATCGTGCGCGTGCCGTGCGCCAGCATCGACGAGGTGATGCACGCGGCCACCGCCGGCGCGGCCGACTTCGGCGTGGTGCCGGTGGAGAACTCCACCGAGGGCGTGGTGGCGCGCTCGCTCGACCTGTTCCTGTCCACGCCGCTGTTCATCATCGGCGAGACCAGCCTCGTGGTGCGCCACAACCTGCTGCGCAAGGTGGACAGCGCCGAGGCCGTCGAGGCCGTCTGCGCGCACCCGCAGGCGCTGGCGCAGTGCCACCGCTGGCTGAGCCACCACCTGCCCGACGCCGAGCGCCGGCCGGTGGCCAGCAACGCCGAGGGCGCCCGCCTGGCCAGCCTGGACGCGCGCGTGGCCGGCATCGCCAGCGCGCGCGCCGCCAGCGAGTACGGCCTGCACGTGGTGGCGCCGGCGATCCAGGACGACCCGCACAACCGCACGCGCTTCGCCATCGTCACCCACCCCCAGGCCCATCCGCAGCCCAAGCCCTCGGGCCACGACTGCACGAGCCTGGTGGTGTCGGTGGTGAACCGCCCGGGTGCGGTGCACGACATGCTCACGCCGCTGAAGAACCGCGGCGTGTCGATGACGCGCATCGAGTCGCGCCCGGCGCGCTCGGGGCAGTGGGAGTACTACTTCTACATCGACGTGCAGGGACATCCCGACGAGCCGCACGTCGGCGTGGCGCTGAAGGAACTTCGCGACGTGTGCGCGTTCTTCAAGATCCTCGGCACCTACCCCATCGACGTTCACTGAAGAAGAAGGGATCCCGGACAGCGATGTTCCAGCAACTCGGCGTCATCGGCTGCGGCCTCATGGGAGGCAGCTTCGCACTCGCGCTCAAGCGCGCCGGGTTGGTCAAGCGCGTCATCGGCTACAGCAAGTCGCCCAGCACCACCGAGCGGGCGAAGAAGCTGGGCGTCATCGACGTCGCGGCCGAATCGGCGCTGCTGGCGGTGTCGGGGTCCGACATCGTGCTGATCGCGGTGCCGGTGGCCGCCACCGAGACCACCTTCAAGGCGATCCGCCACCTGGTGGAGCCGGGCGTGCTGTTCATGGACGTGGGCAGCACCAAGCGCGACGTGGTCGACGCGGCGCGGCGCGTGCTGCGCGAGCGCATCGCCTCGTTCGTGCCGGCGCATCCGATCGCCGGCAAGGAAGTGTCGGGCATCGGCCATGCCGACGCCGCGCTCTACAGCGGGCGCCAGGTGATCATCACGCCGCTGGCGCAGACCGCCCCGGACCTGGTGCAGAAGGCCACCGACGTCTGGAGCGCGGTGGGCGCGCAGGTGCTGAAGATGTCGCCCGAGAACCACGACGCCGCCTTCGCCGCCGTGAGCCACCTGCCGCACCTGCTGGCGTTCGCCTACTTCAGCGCCGTCACCGGGCAGCCCGCGGGGCGCGACTTCCTCTCGCTGGCCGGCCCGGGCTTCCGCGACTTCACGCGCATCGCCGCCAGCAGCCCCGAGACCTGGCGCGACATCCTCATCGCCAATCGCGAAGAGGTGCTGAAGCAGTCGACACGCTTCCGCCAGACGCTCGACGCGCTGGAGCACGTGATCCGCGAAGGCAACGTCGACGCGCTGGAGGGGCTGATCCGCACCGCCGCCGACGGGCGCGCCAACTGGCACATGGGTGCCCCGCGCGCCAGCAGCAAGTCCTGACGCGCCGCCGCAGGCGCCTTCCGCCGCCCGACGGCCCGCCATGTACGACATCCCCTTCCTCGACCTGCCGCCGCTGCGCGGCGCTTCCGGCACCGTGCGGCTGCCGGGCTCCAAGAGCATCTCCAACCGCGTGCTGCTGCTGGCCGGCCTGGCCAGCGGCAGGACCGCCGTGCACGACCTGCTGGACAGCGACGACACGCGGGTGATGCTGGCCGCGCTCGGCCAGCTCGGCTGCGGCCTGCGGCAGGAAGGCGCGGTGTGGCACGTCACCGGCATCGGCGGCCGGCTGACCGTCCGCGACGCGAAGCTGTTCCTCGGCAATGCCGGCACGGCGATGCGGCCGCTCGCCGCCGCGCTGGCCGTGCTGGCGGCCACGCAAGGCGGCAGGTTCGAGCTGTCGGGCGTGCCGCGCATGCACGAGCGGCCGATCGGCGATCTGGTCGATGCGTTGCGCCCGCTCGGCTGCAGCGTCGACGACCTGGGCCAGCCCGGCTACCCGCCGCTGCGGCTGCGCGGCGAGGCCGGCGGGCGGCTGGCGATCGACAAGCCGATCCGCGTGCGCGGCGACGTCTCCAGCCAGTTCCTGACCGCGCTGCTGCTGGCGCTGCCGCTGGTGGCGGGCGAGCGCGACCTGGTGATCGAGGTCGACGGCGAGCTGATCTCCAAGCCCTATGTCGACATCACGCTGAACCTGCTGGCGCGCTTCGGCATCGCGGTGCGACGCGAAGGCTGGCAGCGCTTCGTGGTGCCGCAGGGCAGCGCCTACCGCAGCCCGGGGCAGATCCACGTCGAAGGCGACGCCTCGTCGGCGTCTTACTTCGTCGCTCTGGGCGCCATCGCGGCGCACGGCGGCGCGCCGCTGCGCATCGAAGGCGTGGGGCTCGATTCGATCCAGGGCGACATCCGCTTCGTCGACGCCGCCACCGCGATGGGCGCGCAGGTGAAGGGCGGCGCGGGCTGGCTGGAGGTGCACCGCGGGCGCTGGCCGCTCGCCGGCCTCACGCTCGACTGCAACCACATCCCCGACGCGGCGATGACGCTCGCGGTGATGGCTCTGTATGCCGATTCGCCCACGCGGCTCTCGGGCATCGCGAGCTGGCGCGTGAAGGAGACCGACCGCATCGCGGCGATGGCGGCGGAGCTGCGCAAGGTCGGCGCCGAAGTGACCGAAGGCGCCGACTTCATCGAGGTGACACCGCCGCGGGCCTGGAAGACCGCGGCGATCCACACCTACGACGACCACCGCATGGCGATGTGCGGGTCGCTGGCGGCCTTCAACGGCCTGGCCGGCGCGCAACCGCCCTGCCCGGTGCGCATCCTCGACCCGCGCTGCGTCGGCAAGACCTTCCCCGACTACTTCGAGGCACTGTTCGGCGTCGCCACCGCAGACCCTCTCGAGGTGCCGGTCATCACGATCGACGGTCCCACGGCCTCCGGCAAGGGCACGCTGGCCGCCGCGGTGGCCGACGCGCTGGGCTACCACCTGCTCGACTCCGGCGCGCTGTACCGGGCCACCGGCCTGGCGTCGCAGTGGGACGGTGTCGCAGCCGACGACGAAGCCGGCCTCGCCAGGCTGGCCGGCATGCTCGACCTGCGCTTCGGCCACGGCCCGCAGGGCAGCCGCGCCTGGCTGCGCGGGCGCGAGGTGAGCGACGAGCTGCGCGCCGAGGCCGCCGGCCTGCTGGCCTCGCGGGTGTCGGCGCTGCCGGCCGTGCGCGCGGCGTTGCAGGGCCTGCAGCTGGCCTTCCGCCGGGCGCCCGGGCTGGTGGCCGACGGGCGCGACATGGGCACCGTGGTGTTCCCGCGCGCCGAGCTCAAGGTCTACCTCACGGCCAGCGCCGCCGAGCGTGCGGCGCGCAGGCATAAGCAATTGATTTCCAAGGGAATTTCGGCTAGCATCACCGACCTTCGTGCAGACCTCGAGATGCGCGACGCGCGCGACAGGAACCGCGCGGTCGCACCGCTCAGGCCCGCCGAAGACGCGCTGTCGCTGGACAACTCGAACCTCACCGTCGAAGAGTCGGTGGCCCAGGTTCTGGCTTGGTGGCAGCAGCGCAGGCCGTTCAGCGAGCCTCCCCCCGTGGCCGTCAGGTCCCAGGCGTGCTGAGTTCATCAACCCAACCCGCGGCACCCTGCCGCACGCACCCCGGCTCTGCATCAACTCCTCCGGGAAGCCAGGAAACCCATGCCCGTTACCACCACCGTCACCGCCAAGGGTGACATGTCCGCTTTCGCCGCCCTCTTCGAAGAGAGCCTGAAGTCCAACGACATGCGCGTCGGCGAGGTCATCTCCGCCGAAGTCGTGCGCATCGAGTTCAACCACGTCGTCGTCAACGCCGGCTTGAAGAGCGAGAGCTACGTCGCCATCGACGAGTTCAAGAACGACCAGGGCGAGCTCGAAGTCCAGGTCGGCGACTTCGTCGCGGTCGCCATCGACGCGGTGGAAAACGGCTACGGCGACACCATCCTCTCCCGCGACAAGGCCAAGCGCCTGGCCTCGTGGATGAGCCTGGAGAACTCGCTGGAATCCGGCGAATTCGTCACCGGCACGGTCAGCGGCAAGGTCAAGGGCGGCCTCACGGTGCTGGTCAACGGCATCCGCGCCTTCCTGCCGGGCAGCCTGCTCGACACGCGTCCCGTCAAGGACATGACGCCGTTCGAAGGCAAGACCATGGAGTTCAAGGTCATCAAGCTCGACCGCAAGCGCAACAACGTCGTGCTGTCGCGCCGTGCCGTGGTCGAGGCCTCGATGGGCGAAGAGCGCGCCAAGCTGCTCGAGACGCTGTCCGAAGGCGCCATCGTCAACGGCGTGGTCAAGAACATCACCGAGTACGGTGCGTTCGTCGACCTGGGCGGCATCGACGGCCTGCTGCACATCACCGACATGGCCTGGCGCCGCGTGCGTCACCCGAGCGAGGTGGTGACGGTCGGCCAGGAACTCACCGCCAAGGTGCTCAAGTTCGACGCCGAGAAGAACCGCGTCAGCCTGGGCCTGAAGCAGCTGGGCGACGACCCGTGGCACGGCGTCTCGCGCCGCTACCCCACCGGCACGCGCCTGTTCGGCAAGGTCACGAACATCGCCGACTACGGCGCGTTCGTCGAGATCGAGCCGGGCATCGAGGGCCTGGTGCACGTCTCCGAGATGGACTGGACCAACAAGAACGTCGCGCCTTCCAAGGTGGTGAGCCTGGGCGAGGAAGTCGAGGTCATGGTCCTGGAGATCGACGAGGACAAGCGCCGCATCAGCCTGGGCATGAAGCAGTGCAAGGCCAACCCCTGGGAAGAGTTCAGCGCCAACGTCAAGCGCGGCGACAAGGTCAAGGGCCCCGTCAAGTCGATCACCGACTTCGGCGTGTTCGTCGGCCTGTCGGCCGGCATCGACGGCCTGGTGCACCTGTCCGACCTTTCCTGGCACGAGCCGGGCGAGAGCGCGGTGCGCAACTACAAGAAGGGCCAGGAAGTCGAGGCCATCGTGCTGGCCATCGACGTCGAGCGCGAGCGCATCAGCCTGGGCATCAAGCAGCTGGACGTGGATCCGTTCACCAGCTTCACCACGCTGAATGACCGCGGCGCGGTCGTCTCGGGCAAGGTCAAGAGCGTCGACCCGCGCGGCGCCGAGATCCAGCTCAACGACGACGTCACCGGCTACCTGCGTGCGTCCGAGATCAGCCGCGACCGCGTGGAAGACGCGCGCAACGTGCTGAAGGAAGGCGACGAGGTCAGCGTGATGGTGATCAACGTCGACCGCAAGATGCGCTCGATCCAGCTGTCCATCAAGGCCAAGGACAACGCCGACGAGCAGCAGTCGATGCAGCAGCTGCGCCAGACCAACGAGCGCGAGAACGCCGGCACCACCAGCCTGGGCGCCCTGCTGCGCGCCAAGCTGGACAACCGTCCGGAGTAAGAGGGAACGGGCGGCCCTGCTCGATGAGCGGGGCCACCCTGCCCGTGGCCATCTCCCGGTGACCGCTTCCTCATGACCCGATCCGACCTCGTCGCGCGCCTGGCCGAGCGCTTCGCGCAGCTGACGCAGCGCGACACCGAGTTCGCCGTCAAGACCATCCTGGACGCCATGTCCGATGCGCTGGCGCGCGGGCACCGCATCGAGATCCGCGGCTTCGGCAGCTTCAGCATCAACCGCCGTCCGCCGCGCATGGGCCGCAACCCGCGCAGCGGCGAGCAGGTCGTGATTCCCGAGAAGCTGGTGCCGCACTTCAAGCCGGGCAAGGCGCTGCGCGAGGCCGTCGACGCCCGCGTTCCGGCCACGCCGGAAGCCGACTAGCCTCCCCCTCCGGGTGGGGCTGCTGCCCCGAGGGGCCGCCCTAGAATGACGAAGGCATGCGCATCTTCGTCTGGCTGATCCGGGCCTTCATCTTCTTCACGCTGTTCGCGTTCGCGCTGAACAACCAGGAAGCCGCCACCGTGCACTGGTTCTTCGGCGTCAGCTGGCACGGGCCGATGGTGTTCATCGTCTTCGTCGCCTTCGTCGCCGGCTGCGCCGTGGGGCTTCTGGCGATGGTGCCCAACTGGTGGCAGCAGCGCCGCACGATCGCCCGCCTCACGCCGGCACCGGTGGCCGCGCCACCGGCACCGCCGCCGAGTTCGATGCTGCCCAGCGAGTTCGGGCCCGAGCACCCGCCGCGCGAAGGCCTCTAGAGACCCGCACGGATGGACTTCGACCTGCAATGGCTGCTGCTCGGCCTGCCCGTGGCCTTCGCCCTGGGCTGGATCGCCTCGCGCTTCGACCTGAAGCAGCTCCGGCGTGAACGCGAGGACGCGCCGCGTGCCTACTTCAAGGGCCTGAACCTGCTGCTGAACGAGCAGCAGGACAAGGCCATCGACGCCTTCATCGAGGCGGTCCAGAACGACCCCGACACGGCCGAGCTGCATTTCGCGCTGGGCAACCTGTTCCGCCGCCGCGGCGAGTTCGAGCGCGCGGTGCGCGTGCACGAGCACCTGCTGGGCCGCGCCGACCTGAAGGCCGGCGACCGCGCCCGCGCCCAGCGCGCGCTGGCGCAGGACTTCATGAAGGCGGGGCTGTTCGACCGCGCCGAGGCCGCCTGGCAGGCGCTGGAGGAAACGCCGTTCGACGGCGAGGCGCGCCTGGCGCTGCTGTCGCTGTACGAGCGCTCGCGCGACTGGCCGCGCGCGGCCGACGTGGCGCGTTACCTCGAGACGCAGGGCGGCGGCTCGTTCGCCTCGCGCATCGCGCACTACGAGTGCGAGCTGGCCGAAGCGGCCGATGCCCGCGGCGACACTGCCGGCGCAGAGGCTGCGCTCGAACGCGCACGCGCCGCCGCGCCGCAGGCGCCGCGGCCCCAGTTGCTGGCCGGCCAGCGCCTGGCGCGCATGGACGACCCGGCGGGCGCGCTCAAGGCCTGGGACCGCCTGCGCGAGCACAACCCGGCCTCGTTCCTGCTGGTGGCCGGCGACTACGCCAAGGCCGCCCTCGCGGCCGGCACGCAGGCGGCCGCGCATGCGGCCCTGCTGCAGACGCTGGAGCAGCTGCCCGCCATCGAACTGCTGCAGGCGCTGGACCTGCTGGAAGGCCCCGAAGGCCCGGGCCGCATGGCGCGCCTGCTGGCGCACCTGCAGCAGCACCCGAGCCTCACGGCTGCCCAGCAGTTGCTGATGCAGCCGCCGGAAACCTGGCCGCCCGGCGCGCTGGAGGCCCTGCGCCGCGCGGTGGCGCGCAGCGTCGCGCCGCTGTCGCGCTACCGCTGCGCCGCCTGCGGCTTCGAGGCCCAGCACTACTTCTGGCAGTGCCCCGGCTGCCTCAGCTGGGACAGCTACCCGCCGCAGCGCATCGACGCGCTGTAGACGGCAAGCCTCAGGGCGCCAGCTGCTGTTCCAGCAGCGCCAGCACGTCGTTGCGCGAGGGCACGATGCCCTTGCCGCCGATGCTGGCCACGCGCCCCGGCCCGGTGATGCCGGCCAGGCCTGGATCGTGGTCGCAGTAGATGCCCAGGGTGGGCTTGCCGATCGCCGCCGCCAGGTGCGTGAAGCCGGTGTCCAGGCCCACCACGGTGTGCGCACCGGCCAGCACCGCCGCCATCTCGCCCACGCGCAGGAACGGCGGCACGTCGCCCTCGCAGCCGGCGGCGATGTTCTCGGCCTGGCTCTGCTCCTCGGGCCGGCCCCACAGCACCAGCGGCGTCCAGCCGATGTCCTTCAGCCGCTTGCCCACCGCGATCCAGTAGCGCTCGGGCCAGAGCTTCTCCTTGCGGCTGGCGTTCGGGATCAGCACCGCATATTCGTTGCGCGGCCGCCAGGTGGCCGTGGGCGGGCGCAGGCCGAAGTCGGGCGCGTCGTCGGGCACGGGGTAACCCAGCGTCACCGCGGCCAGGCGCCGGCAGCGTTCCACCGCCTGCAGGTCGCGCGGCACCGCGCCCTTGAACTTGTAGAACCAGGCGGCCTGCGGCTCGCGCGCGCTGCGCTCGTCGTAGCCGGCGATCGGCGCGCCGGCCTGGCGCGCCCACAGCGCGCTCTTGATCAGGCCCTGCAGGTCCAGCACCACGTCGTAGTTGGCGCGCTGCAGGTCGCGCCGCAGGTCGCCCATCGCCTTCCAGGTGTCGCGCTGGAACAGCGCCTTGCGCCACTTGCGCCAGGCCATCGGCAGCACGGTGGTCACGCCCGGGTGCATCTGCGGGATGGCCGCGAACGGCGCCTCCACCAGCCAGTGGATCTCGGCTTCGGGCACGTGGCGCCGGATGTCGTTGACGGTCGCGGTGGCATGCACCACGTCGCCCATCGACGAGGTCTTGACGATGAGGAGGCGCAACGGCTCAGCCTTTCTGCCGGGCCCGTTCCGCCACCAGGGCCGGGTTGAAGCGGGGGTCGTTGTACATCTTGAACTGCCGGTAGACCTTGAAGTACGCGCGGCCGGCGGCGGCGTCGGCCAGCAACGCGGCCAGGCAGCCGCTCAGGTCGCGGCGCTGTTCCTGCAGCCGGGCCAGGCGCGCCTTCGCAGCGCTGCGATGGGTGTCATCGGCATCGGCGCGCTCGGATTGAGCCCGCATCGCCTGCACCTTCAGCGCCAGGATCGACAGGCGGTCGACCATGCTGCCCGCGGTCTCGCTGTTCAGGCGCGCGCCGGCCGGTGCCTGCGACTGCGGCGCATCGCCGCGCGCCGACTCGGCATCCACCAGGCCCAGGGCCAGCAGCAGGATCTCGTCGATGCGCTCGATGGCGTCGTTGCGGGCCTGGTTGAAGCGGTCGATCGCGCGCTTGTTGGCGGCGATCTCGCCGTCGGCCACGGTGGTGCGCCGCGCCAGGTCTTCCTCGGCCCAGAGCTGGCTGTTGAAGCGATGGTTGGCCTGCACCCAGTGCCACAGGCCTTCGCCGGGCGGCAGCTCGGCCGCGGGCCAGCCGGGCTGCGCCAGCCAGGCGTCGTGCTTGGTGATCAGGTCGGCGGCAAGGCCCGCGAGTTCGGGATTCATCGTTCGATGGTGGCACGCGGGGCTTACGAGGAAGGCCGCAGGTGCGATGGCAGAATGACCCGCATTATTGGCTGCGCCGCCTTGCGTCCGAATCCTTCATCCTTGCCAAGCCCCGCAGATCTCGCCCGGCGACGTGTGCTGGTGGTGGGCGACGCGATGCTCGACCGCTACTGGTTCGGCGCCGTGGAGCGCATCTCGCCCGAGGCGCCGGTGCCCGTGGTGCGGGTGTCGCGCGAGGAGGAACGCCTCGGCGGCGCTGCCAACGTGGCGCTCAACGTCAAGGTGCTGGGCACCCCGACCACGCTGCTGACCGTGGTGGGCGAGGACGCCGCCGGCGAGCGCCTGCGCCAGCTGCTGCACGAGCGCGGCGTCGACACCCACCTGGGCACCGACCCCCAGCTGCACACGGTGGTGAAGCTGCGCGTGATCGGCCGCTCGCAGCAGCTGCTGCGCATCGACTTCGAGAACCAGCCGCAGCACGAGGTGCTGGACCAGCTGCTGGCCGACTATGCCGCGCAGCTGCCGGCGCACGACGTGGTGCTGGTGTCCGACTACGGCAAGGGTGGCCTCGCGCACGTGGCGCGCATGATCGAGCTGGCGCGCGCCGCGGGCAAGCCGGTGCTGGTGGACCCCAAGGGCAGCGACTTCAGCCGCTACGCCGGTGCCACCGCGATCACGCCCAACCGCGCCGAGCTCGCGGCGGTGGTGGGGGCGTGGCACGGCGAGGCCGACCTGCAGGCGCGCGCCACGGCGCTGCGCCAGAAGCTGGGCCTCGACGGCCTGATGCTCACGCGTTCCGAGGAGGGCATCAGCCTGTTCGATGCCGGCGGCCACCTGCGCCTGCCCACCGAGGCGCGCGAGGTGTTCGACGTCACCGGTGCCGGCGACACCGTGATCGCCACGCTGGCCGCGTTGCTGGCCTGCGGCATGCCGCTGCGCGAGGCGGCGGCCTGGGCCAACCGCGCGGGCGGCATCGTGGTGTCGCGCTTCGGCACGGCGGCCGTCACCCACGCCGAGCTGGCCGCGTCGTGAGCGGAGACGGCGACGACCTGCTGCGCAAGCTGCTGCGCCGCGACGAAGAGGCCGCGCGCATCGCCGCGCTGCCGCGACCCATCGTGTTCACGAACGGCGTGTTCGACATCCTGCACCGCGGGCACGTCAGCTACCTGGCCGCGGCGCGCGCGCTCGGCGCGAGCCTGGTCGTCGCGCTCAACAGCGACGTCTCGGCACGCGGCCTGGGCAAGGGCCCTGACCGCCCGCTGAACCGCGAGTTCGACCGGGCCTGCGTGCTGGGCGCGCTGGAGTCGGTGAGCGCGGTGGTCCTCTTCGACGAACCGACGCCGCTCGCCGTGCTGGCGCGCGTGAAGCCCGAGATCTACGTCAAGGGCGGCGACTACGACATGGAACGCATCCCCGAGACCCCGCTGGTGCGCAGCTGGGGCGGCCGCGCACTGGCGCTGCCTTTCGTCGAGGGCTACTCGACCACGAAGCTGGTGCAGGCCATCCGCGGAGGGCAGCCTTGAGCGGCCGGCCGCTGATCGTGCGCCTGCGCAACTGGGTGGGCGACGTGGTGCTGGGCCTGCCCGCGCTGCGCCTGCTCGAAGCCCACGGCTACAGCCTGCACCTGGTCGCGCGCGGCAAGTGGGCGCCGGCGCTGCTGGCCGGCGAAGGCTGGCCGGTGCACGTGCAGCCGCCCAAGCTGATGGACAAGGTGGCCCAGCTGCGCCGCCTGCGCGCCGAATGCAAGGCGCTGGACCCCCGCTTCGACAAGCGCGAGAACACGCTGCTGCTGCCGGTGTCGCTGTCCAGCGCGCTGGAGTCGCGTCTCGCGGGGCTGCGCGCGGTGGGCTTCGCGAAGGAAGGCCGCACGCCGCTGATGGCGCGTGGCATACCCGTCATCCACCAGGGCCACGAGCTCACGCGCTACTTCGGCCTGGCCGCGCAGTTCCTGCGCGTGGACGCGGTCGCGCCGCCGAACAACCTGCTGAAGCTGCAGCCGCAGAAGGCCGAGGCGGCTGCGGCTCTGCTCGCGGCGCACGGCATCGGCGGGCGCTTCGTGATGATCTGCCCCTTCGCCGGCGGCCGCGCCGCGAACCCCGGCAAGCCCACCAAGACCTGGCCCGCGTTCCCCGCCTTCACCGCGCTCGCCGCGCGCGAGCTGGGCCTGCCGCTGGTGGTCTATCCGGGCCCGGGCGAGCACGCGCAGGCGCGCGAGCAGTACCCGGCGGCGACCATGATCGAGGGCTCGGACCTGGCCATCTACGCCGCGCTGCTGAAACGCGCCGCGCTCGTGATCGCCAACGACACCGGCCCCGGCCACATGGCGGCCGCGCTCGGCACCCCCGTGATCAGCGTGCTGGGCCCCACCACCGCCGAGCGCTGGGCACCCTGGGGCCCGCAGGTGACGGTGCTGCAGAAGCCGCCGCAGGCCGACGGCACGGTGGACTGGCCCACGCCCGAGGACGGCCTCGCCGCGGCGCGCTCGCGGCTCGGTTGACAACGGCCCCTCCCCCCAACGGGCCCCCCCGGCTGGTGCCCTCTCCGCGCGCCCCCGCGGAGGGAATGTCAAAAGGAGCTGGCCTTCCAACAATGCGTTCACCGCTCAACGAGGGCGGCATGCAACGCAAGCAACCTGGGAGATCCACATGTTCCGTCACCTCATCGCCATCCTGTTCGCACTGTTCACGCTGTCGGCCTTTGCCGCCGGCATCGACGCCAACTCGGCCAGCCGCGCCGATCTGGAGACCGTCAAGGGCATCGGCCCGGGCCTGTCGGGCAAGATCCTCGAAGCCCGCAAGAGCGGCAACTTCAAGGACTGGAACGACCTCGTCGAGCGCGTCGGCGGCATCGGCCCCGGCAACGCGGCCAAGTTCTCGCAGGCCGGCCTGACGGTGGGCGGCGCGGGCTACGACGCCAAGGCCGGCGCCACGGCCGAGAAGACCGCGTCGAAGAAGGAGAAGAAGGAGCACAAGGAGAAGGCCGAGAAGACCACCAAGCCGGCCTCGATGTGAGAACCGAGGGCGGGCCGCTCAGGGCAGGCGAATGTCCGGCTCGGCCCGCCCCTCGCGCCGCCGTCCGGCGGCCATCGTGTCCCAGCCGAAGAAGCGCAGCACCTCGTCGCGCCGCGCCTCGGTGTCGGCCTCGCCCAGCTCCATCAGCTCGCGCGTGAAGGGCGACTCGAACAGCAGGTAGCTGGCCAGCGCCGACCCGCGCGCCGCGTGGCCCGGGCTGCTCCCGCCGCCGCCCACGCCCACACCCACGCCGCGCAGCAGCGCGCGCACCGGGGCCGGCAGGGCGCCCAGGTGGCGCGCGGCGATGTCGTCGATGCGCTGCGTCGGGGAGATCACCAGCGTCTCCAGCGGACGCAGCGGCGTGTCCGCCAGCGCCGATTCCGGCAGCAGCGCCAGCGTGCGGTTGATGCGCCGCATGCGTTCGATGTCCACCGCCAGTGCGTCGAGGAAGATGCTGGACATCGCATGGCCCGCGATCTGCGCCAGGCTCGGATAGCCGTCCTGCGCCACCGCGCGCGCGGCCGGCTCCTGCATGCGGCCGGCGCCGATGATCATCAGCCGCTGCGCGCCCAGGTGCACCGCCGGCGACAGCGGCGCGGTCTGGCGCATCGAGCCGTCACCGAACCAGGCGGGCAGGCCGTTGCAGTCGATCGAGGTCGCGGGGAACACGAAGGGGATCGCCGACGAGGCCAGCAGGTGCGCCTGCGTCAGCCGCACCGGCATCGCGATGCGCTGCGAGCGCAGCCAGGGCTCCACCGGGCGCGCGCTCTCGTAGAAGGTGAAGTGCTCGCCGCTCGTGTAGCTGGACGCGGTGACCGCCAGCGCGTGCAGGTGGCCCTGTTCCAGCATCATCGGCACGCGCTGCAGCGGCACCAGGCGCCGCAGCAGTTCGGCCAGCGGGGCGTTGTCCAGCAGCGAGCGTGGGCGGGCCCGGCGCCAGCGCGCGATCACCCATCCCACGGACAGCATCGTCAGCCACTGCGCGCCGCTGCGGATCACACCCAGCGAATCGGCGCGGTAGACCTGGTCGGCGCTGAAGTCGCGCCAGACCTTGGCGACGATCTCCACCGCGGCATCGAAGCGGTCGGCGTGCGCGGCCAGTGCGGCCGCGTTGATGGCGCCGGCCGAGGTGCCGCAGATCACGCCGAAGGGGTTGCGCATCTGCGCCACCGGCCCCAGGGTCTGGCGCCGCAGGCGAACCAGCGCGCGCAGCACGCCCACCTGGTAGGCCGCGCGTGCCCCGCCACCGCTGAGCACCAGGGCGGTCAGGGGCGTCTCGTGCATCGCCCCCACTGTACAGCCGGGCCTTCAGGCCCGACCCCCGGGGAAACTAGTCGCGCTTGTCGTGTCCGCGGCCGTGGCCCCGGCCGGGGCCGCGGTGCACGTGCTCCCCGTACCAGTCGTCGCGCACGAAGTACACCGGCACGCCGCAGGCGTTGTACTCCCGGCAGTGCTTACGCCAGTTCTTGCGGTGACCCGGCGGCACCCACATGTAGACCGGCTCGGGCTGCACCACCACCACCTGCGGCTGCGGCTGGTGCACGACGACCGGGCGCTGCACGATCACCGGCTGCGCCACCACCACCTGCGGCTGCGGGAAGCGGCCGATGTCGACACGGCCGTAGACGCCGGGCTGGCTGATGCTGATCGACACGCCGACGTCGGCGGCGAAGGCCGGGGCGACCACGGCCAGTGCGAACACCGCGAGCAGCTTCTTCATCTGAATCTCCGATTTGGGAAAAACAACCCAATTCTGAACGGTTGAGGACCCTCACCGGATGTCAGAGAACGCCTCCGTTTCATTCATACACAACTTGCGCCACGCCGCCGTGCGCCAGGCTGCGCCAGCGGCCCAGGGCCTCGTCACAGGGCCAGAAGCGGGCATCGTCGCCGAGGTCGATCTCGGCCAGAGCCTCGGCGCGCTGGAGCTTCAGGCGCACCAGCAGGCCCTGCGACAGCTCGCCGTGCTCGCTCTCCACGCGCCGGGCCGGCCACAGCCGCAGCACGTCCAGCACCGGCGGCGCATGCCCGTTCAGGCCCGTGAGCTCCACGCTCAGGTGGCGGCCGAAGCGCGCGCGCGCCGCCGCCAGGTCCCACACCTGGCTGATGTTCAGGCGCAGGCCCCCGGAGAAGCGGTCGGGCTGCACCTTGCCCTGCACGATCAAGAGCGTGTCCTCGGCCATCAGGTCGCGGCGCTCCTCGAACACCTCGTCCTGCGCCACCGCCTCCACCGCCTCGGTGCCGTCGTCGAGCTTGAAGATCACGACGCGGCCGCGCTGGCCGTTGACCACCCGCGGGTCGGTGACGATGCCGGCCAGCAGCACCGGCTCGCGGCTGTCCACCAGTTCGGCGATCTCGCGCTTGGCGAACCGCCGCACCTCGTCGCGCCAGGCATCGAACAGGTGGCCCGAGAGGTAAAAGCCGATCGCGCTCTTCTCCTGCACCAGGCGCTCGCGGATGTCCCACGCCGCGGTGTTCACCAGCGCCGGCTCCTGCGTGCTGCTGCCGTGGCTGTCGCCGAAGTCGAACAGGCCGCCCTGCAGCGCGTTGGCCTCCTGGGTCTCGGCCCAGTCGAAGGCCAGGCTCACGCTGGCCAGCACGCTGGCGCGGTCGGGGTGCAAGGCGTCGAAGGCGCCGGCCTTCACCAGCGCTTCCACCGCGCGCTTGTTCACCGCCTTGCGGTCGATGCGGGCGCAGAAGTCGAAGATGCTGCGGAACGGGCCGCCGCCTTCGCCCGCCTTGCCTTCGCGTGCGGCGACGATGGCCTCGATGGCGCCCTGCCCCGTGCCCTTCACCGCGCCCAGGCCGTAGCGCACGGTGCGGTCGTCGATGGGCTCGAAGCGGAAACCGCCGCGGTTGATGTCCGGCGCCTCGAAGGCGATGCCGAACAGCTTGGCGTCGGCCAGCAGCACCTTCAGCTTGTCGGTGTTGTCGGCTTCGATCGTCATGTTGGCGGCATAGAACTCCGCCGTGCAGTGCACCTTGATCCAGGCCGTGTGGTAGGCCAGCAGCGAGTACGCGGCGGCATGGCTCTTGTTGAAGCCGTAGCCCGCGAACTTCTCCATCAGGTCGAAGATCTCGTCGGCCTTCTCGGGCGGCAGGCCCTTCTTCGCCGCGCCCTCGCGGAAGATGCCGCGGTGCTCGGCCATCTCCTCGGCCTTCTTCTTGCCCATCGCACGGCGCAGCAGGTCGGCGCCGCCGAGCGAGTAGCCGCCCAGCACCTGCGCGGCCTGCATCACCTGCTCCTGGTAGACGAAGATGCCGTAGGTCTCGTCGAGCACCGGGGCCAGCAGCGGGTGCGGGTGCTCGATGGTCTCCTTGCCGTTCTTGCGGGCGCAGAACGAAGGGATGTTCTCCATCGGCCCCGGGCGGAACATCGCGTTGAGCGCGATCAGGTCCTCCAGCCGCGTCGGCTTCGCTTCACGCAGCATGCCCTGCATGCCGCGCGATTCGAACTGGAACACGGCTTCGGTGAGGCCGTCGGTGAAGAGCTTGTAGACGCGCGGGTCGTCCAGCGGCACGTTCTCGTAGGCGAAGTCGGCGAGCTTGGGCCTGCGGGCGCGGATGAAGTCCTTCGCCAGCTCCAGGATCGTCAGCGTCGCCAGGCCCAGGAAGTCGAACTTCACGAGGCCGATGGCCTCCACGTCGTCCTTGTCGTACTGGCTGACCGCGCTGTCGCTGCCGGGCTGCTGGTACAGCGGGCAGAAGTCGGTGATCTTGCCGGGCGCGATCAGCACGCCGCCGGCGTGCATGCCGACGTTGCGCACCAGGCCTTCCACCCGCGTGGCCAGGCTCAGCAGCTCGGCCACTTCCTCCTCGGCCTTCTCGCGCTGCTCGAGCTCGGGCACCTCCTCGCGCACGTAGATGACGCCGCCGTCCTTGTCCTTCGGGTTCTCGGGCACCTTGGCCAGCGTGTAGGTCTTGCCCGGCAGGCCCGGCACCAGCTTGGCGACGCTGTCGACGTGGCCATAGCCCATGCCCAGCACGCGGCCCACGTCACGCAGCGCGGCCTTGCTGGCCAGCGTGCCGAAGGTGGCGATCTGGCTCACCGCGTCGCGGCCGTACTTCGCCTTCACGTACTCGATCACGCGGTCGCGGTTGCCCTGGCAGAAGTCGATGTCGAAGTCGGGCATCGACACGCGCTCGGGATTCAGGAAGCGCTCGAACAGCAGCTGGTACTGCAGCGGATCCAGGTCGGTGATGAACAGCGCGTAGGCCACCAGCGAACCGGCGCCGGAGCCGCGGCCCGGCCCCACCGGGCAGCCGTTGTCCTTGGCCCAGACGATGAAGTCCGAGACGATCAGGAAGTAGCCCGGGAAGCCCATCTTCACGATGGTGTTCAGCTCGAACTCGAGCCGCTCGACGTAGCGCGGGCGCTCGGCGTCGCGCTTCGCCGGGTCCGGGTATAGCGCGGCCAGGCGCTTCTCCAGCCCTTCGGCCGAGGCCTGGCGGAAGTACTGCTCGATGGGGATGCCGCCCGGCGTCGGGAAGTCCGGCAGGCGCGGCTTGCCGAGCACCAGCTTCAGCGCGCAGCGGCGCGCGATCTCGCCGGCGTTCTCGATCGCCGACGGGATGTCGGCGAACAGCGCGCGCATCTGCGCCTGGGTCTTGAAATGCTGCTCGCGCGTGAAGCGCTTGACGCGGCGCGGGTTGGCCAGCGTCTCGCCCTCGGCGATGCAGACGCGCGCCTCGTGGGCGTCGAAGTCGTCGGCTTCGAGGAACTGGATCGGGTGCGTGGCCACCACCGGCAGCTGCAGCGCGGCCGCCAGTTCCACCGCGGCACGCACGTGCGCCTCGTTGCCGGGCAGGCCGGCACGCTGCAGCTCCAGGTAGAAGCGGCCGGGGAAGGCCGAAGCCAGCTTCTGCGCCACCGCCTGCGCCCGCTCGCCGTCGCCGGCGAGCAGGGCCTGACCCACCGCACCGCCGTCCGCGCCCGACAGCGCCACCAGCCCGCCCGACAGCGTGTCCAGCCACTCCCACTTGATCCAGGCCTGCGCCCGCTGCGCGTTGCCGACCCAGGCGCGCGCCAGCAGCTCGCACAGGTTCAGGTAGCCCTGCGTGTTCTGCGCCAGCACCAGCAGCCGGCTCGGCTGCTTCTCGCCACCCGGCAGGGGCTCCACGATCAGGTCGGCGCCGATCAGCGGCTGCACGCCCTTCTTCTGACAGGCCTTGTAGTGCTTGACCGCGCCGAACAGGTTGTTCAGGTCGGTGATGGCCAGGGCCGGCTGGCCGTCGGCCGCGGCCGCGGCGGCCGCGTCGTCGATGCGCAGCGTGCCGTCGACGACCGAGTATTCGGTATGGGTTCGCAGGTGGACAAAGGGCATGCGGGCATTGTAGGGAGCGGGTGCCCGCGGCCCCGCTCCCGCAGGCGCCGCGCCGGCTCAGTTCAGGTTCAGGCCGGGCACCTGGAAGGGCGTCAGGCGGATTGCTGTGCCGCCGTCGCCCAGCTCGCCGCGGTCGTCGCGGCCCCAGGCCCAGACGCTGCCGTCGGCCAGCAGCACCACGGTGTGGTTGAGGCTGGCCGCGACCCAGCGCGCCGCGCCGGGCAACGGCACCACCCCGGGCATGTCGTCGCCATTCAGCGTGCCGCGGCCCAGGCGAACGTAGCCGTCGCCGGCCACGCCACCCCAGCTCCAGATGCGGCCGTCGCGCCCTCGCGCGTAGGCCACGCCGCCGCCGGTGACCGCCTGTTCGATGTCGGACAGCCCCGGCATCGGCGCCGGCAGGCGGCTGAAGGTGGCCGCGTCGAAGGGCCCGGGCAGCCAGCTGTAGCTGTTGTAGCCCCAGGCCCAGACGGTGCCGTCGGTGGCCACTGCCACGCAGGCGTCGGCGCCGGAGTCGCCGCTGCAGGCCGCGCTGGCCACCGCGGGCAGGCCGCTCACGCGCACCGGCGTCACGGTGTAGTGCACCAGGCCGCTGAGCTCGCTGGTCGACGCGATCTCCAGCCGCCACACGCTGCCGTCGCTGCCGATGGCCAGCGGCCGGCACGAATTGCCGCTCTCGTGCTCGGCCAGCGCCGCGATGGCCGGCAGCCCCGTCACCTGTCCCGCCGTATAGCCATAGCCGGTGGCCGATGGCTGGTAGGACGCGGGCACGTAGGTCACGCTGCCGTCGGCATGCAACCCGAAGGTCGTGCCGTTGGAGGTGCCGCACTGCACCGCTGCCTTGACGGTACCGAGCAACGCGGCGCGCGCCGGCGCTCCGATCAGCACGTTGTAGCTGCCGGCGACCTCGACCCCGAAGGCAAACGGGAAGCCCCAGCCATAGACGGCCCCGCCGGCATCCAGCGCCATCGAGCGGAAGTTGCTGTCGGCGTCGGCGTTCACGGCGCGGATGTTCGACAGCCCCGGCAGCAGCGCCGGCGTGGCCGAGGTGAAGGTGTTGCCGGTGGCCGCGCCACCGGTCATCGCGCCCCAGGCCAGCACGCGACCGTCGGCGCGCACGGCCAGCGTGTAGCCGTTGCCGGCGGCCACCGGCACGGCGCCGGGCGCGACCGGCGTCGGTGCCGGCGTGGCCCCACCTCCGGTACCTCCCCCGCCCCCGCCCCCGCCGCCGCATGCAGCGAGCCCGACAGCCAGCAGCACACCGGCGCCGCGCCTCACGCCGCCACCCTGGTGCTGGCACCGCGCCCCTTGCGCAGGACGATCCCAGCGATGCCGCTGGCCAGCAGCAGCCAGGACGCAGGTTCCGGCACCGCCGTGATGATCCCGGCGGTCACGAAGCGGGAGAACGCCGTGCCGGCGGGCACGGCGATCTCCAGCGACAGCGTCGACAGCGGCACCGCCGCGGCCGGTGTCGACAGCGAGCCCAGGAACTCGAAGCTCAGCGTATGGCGCGGCGCCCCGGTCAGCGGCTCGATCAGCGTCAGGTGCGTGTCCAGGCCGTTGCTGTTGGTGCGGCTCACCGCCGGCGTGTAGGCGAACCCCGGGCCGAACGGATCGCCCGGCGCCGTGCCCGTGGTGGTGACGATGTTCCACTGGATCACGCTGCGCGTGGTGGTCTCGAAGTCGAAGGTGCCCGTGGCAGTGGCGCCGTCGGCGAAGGTCACGCCCTGCAGTTGCCACTGGATGACGTCGGCGTGGCACGGCAGCGTGCACAGCAGGCCCAGGGCGAGGAGGAATCGGTTCATCACGTGCCTCTCCGGTTTACTTGGTGTGGGTGAACTCGACCACGACGCCGCCCTTGAAGACGACGATCAACGACTGGTCGTCGGACTTCTGCTTGACCAGCCCGAACGTGGCCGCCTGCACGTAGCCGCGGCCGTAGGCGTCCGAGTAGCTGTAGGTCCAGGTCTCCAGGTCGGAACTGGTGCTGGTCGACACCGGATCACCCAGCGCCTGGCGCACCTGTTCCCTGGTCGTGACGCCCTTCCTGATCTGGGCCACGAAGGTGTCGTCGAACTTGCGGCCCTGTGCGGTGGACGCGCAGCCGCCCAGGGCCAGCGCCATCAGCGCCGCGGCCAGCAACATGGGCATCCGGGTCTTCTTCATGGGGTCTCTCCTTCCTGTGGTGACGGGGGTGACAGCGAGAACCCCGATTCGGCCGTCTCGAGGCGGCGGCGTCTTCGCCGCGTTCTCACCAATTCCTCACCTCGGCGCCGGAGAGAGCCCGCAACGTGTCTCTGGCAGACTGGCCCGCGCCGCGATGGACTCACCCACCGACCCCCGCCGCCCCGACGCCGCCCGCGCCCTGCTCTACCGCTGGCGTTTCGGCAGCGCCGAGTTCGACGAGGCCCGCTTCGAGTTGCGCGTCGGTGGCGTGCTGGTGGAACTGCAGCAAAAGCCGCTGCAGGTGCTGGCGCTGCTGCTGGCGCACGCCAGCGAGGTGGTGGCCAAGGACCGCATCCTGGACAGCGTCTGGAAGCACCCCACCGGCGACGCGCCGCTGGCCAATGCCGTCTCCAAGCTGCGCAGTGCGCTGGGCGAGGCCAACGCGGCCGCCATCGCGACCGTGGCGCGCCAGGGCTACAAGTTCGACGGCCCGCTGGAGCGCGTGGCGGCGGGCCGGCGCCTGGCCAGCCGGATGGACCTGGCGGCCGGCAGCCCGGTGCCCGGCCGCGAGCACTTCCTGCTGGTGCGCCTGCTCGGCAGCTCGCACACCAACGAAACCTGGCTGGCGCGCCAACCGCGCACCGGCGACCAGCGCGTCTTCAAGTTCGCGGTCAGCGGCGAGCGCCTGGCCGAACTCAAGCGCGAGGTGACGCTGTTCCGCGTGCTGCGCGAGGCTCTGGGCGAACGGCCCGACATCGCGCGCGTGCTCGACTGGAACCTGGAACAACCGCCCTTCTGGCTGGAGTGCGAGTACGGCGGCAGCAGCCTGGCGGCCTGGGCCGCGGAGGAAGGAGTTGGAGAGGGCGGCCGCACGCGGCTGGCAGCTGCGGCGCCCGAGTTGCGCCTGTCGCTGCTGCTGCAGGCCGCCGATGCGGTGGCCGCCGCGCACGGCGCCGGCGTGCTGCACAAGGACATCAAGCCGGCCAACGTGCTGGTGGCGCCGGCGCCGGGCGGTGGCTGGCAGTTGCGCCTGACCGATTTCGGCAGCGGCCGCCTGCTGGAGCCCGAGCGCCTGGAGGCACTGCGCATCACCCAGCTCGGCATGACGATGGCGCCGGGCACCGACAGCGCCTCGGGCACACCCTACTACCTGGCCCCGGAGCTGCTGCGCGGCGAACCACCCAGCACCCGCAGCGACGTGTTCGCATTGGGCGTGATGCTGTATCAGCTGGTGGCGGGCGACCTCCAACGGCCGCTGGCGCCGGGCTGGGAACGCGAGATCGACGATCCGGTGCTGCAGGCCGACATCGCCGCCGCCACCGACGTCGACCCGCGGCACCGGCTGGCCTCGGCCACCGAACTGGCCGCGCGACTGCGCGCGTTGCCGGCCCGGCGTGCGCAGCATGCGGTGGAGTCCGTGCGCGCGCAGCAGTCCGCGCGGGCGCGCCGCCGCCGGCCCTGGTGGCTGGCGGCCGCGGCCGTGCTGGTGCTGGGCACCGGCGCGAGCCTGTGGGCGTGGCACGCCGAGAAGCGCGCGGCGGCTGCGCTGGCGCAGCAGTTCGCGGTGGCCGACGCGCTGAACCGGCTGCTGCGCGACGACCTGATCGCCGCCGCCAACCCCGCCGCCAGCGGCCGCGCCGACATCACGGTGGCCGACGCGCTGCGCGCAGCCGCAGCCGGCATCGACACGCGCTTCGGCCGCGAACAGCCGGCAGTGCGCGCCGGGCTGCACGCCGCGGTACAAGGCGCGCTGTCCAACCTGTCACGCCACACCGAAGCGGTGGCGGCGGGCCGGCATGCCGTGGCCGCTTTCGAGTCGGCACCCGAGCCCGATGTCGCCGCTCTGCAGCAGGCCCGCCTGCGGCTGGTGGTAGACCTGGTGCAGCTGTCGCAGCTGGACGAGGCCCGCCAGGTGGTGCGCGCGATCGAAGCCGCACCGCCGGTGCCGGCCACGCGGACGCCGGCGTTCCGGGCGCAGCTGCTCTACGCCAGGAGCTGGCTCACCGGCGGCGAGCTGGCGCTGAAGGAGTCCGCCGCGCTGCTGGAGGAAGCGTTGGCGCTGGTGCATCCGCTGACCGAGGACTCGGCGCCGGGCCGGGAGAAGATCCTGTTCGGCCTGGCGGACAACTGGATGCTGCTGGGCCGCCATGCCGAATCGCAAGCGCTTTACCGGGAACTGCTGGACGAGCAGATCCGGCGCCACGGCAGCGATCACGCGCGCACCAATGTCACCCGCATGGGCCTGGGCACCGCGCTGATGCAGACCGGCCACGACGAGGAGGCTCGCGCGCTGCTCGAGCAGGCGCGCGGCGCGCTCGGCCGCACGCTGGGGCCGGATCACCGCCTGACCCTCAACGCCCGCGACGGCCTGGCGATGCTGCAATTCAAGGCCGGACACTTCGACGCCGCCGCCACCGAATGGGCCGCCGTGCAGGTCGGCTTCGCCAGATTGATGGGCGCCGACAGCAGCTACACGCTCACGGCGGAAACCAACCGGGCGATGGCGCTGCGTGGCGCCGGGCGTGCGGGCCCCGCGGAGGCGCTGCTGCGCGAAGCGCTGGCGCGGGCACGCAGGAACCTGAAGGAGGACGCGCCGCAGGTGCAGCAGATCCGCTACACGCTGGCCGAGGTGCTGCTGGACCAGCGTCGCCGCGCCGAGGTGCCGGCGCTGATCGAAGGCCTGGACCCGGCGGCGCTGAACGAGGCGCAGCAGGAGCCCGACTGGCCCGCGCGCCTGGCCACTCTGCGCAGGCGCTAGCAGTCAGCTCTGCGACGGCCGCTTGTTGCGCCAGACGAACGGGAAGGCCAGCTGCTTCAGGAAGCCGTCCGGCACGTAGTCGCCCTGCACGCCGTAGCGGTCGGGCCAGGTGCGGTCGCTCTGCACGGCGGTGCCGAACAGGTGGTCGATGAAGGCGAAGTGCGCGGCGTAGTTGCGGTCGATCGCCTCGTCGTCCTGGCTGTGGTGCCAGTGGTGGAAGTTGGGCGTGACGACGAGGTAGCGCAGCGGCCCCAGCCGCACGCTGACGTTGGCGTGGTTGAACACCGCCTGGAAGCCGACGATCACGATGTAGGCGTCGATCACTTCCTTCGAGAAGCCCAGCACGTAGATCGGCGCCAGCACCAGCGTGCGCGTGATCAGCAGCTCGACGATGTGCTGGCGCGAGCCCGCTATCCAGTCCATGTGCTTGGCGCTGTGGTGCACCGCGTGCAGGCGCCACAGCAGCGGGATCTCGTGGTACGCACGGTGCGTCCAGTACTGCACCAGGTCGGCCACCAGGATGATGAGGAACAGCGCCACCCAGAAGTTGAGCCCCTGAACCCAGCCGCGGATGCCGTCGTTGGCGGCCCAGCCGAACAGCTTGTGCACCAGCAGGTTGGTGGCCAGCAGCACGAAGCCCACCACCATGTGGTTGACGATGAAGTGGTGGAAGTCGGTCTGCCACTCGGGGCGGAACACCGGCTGGTCCTTGCGCAGCGCGAACAGCTTCTCGATGAACACGAAGATCAGCGTGCTGCCCAGCAGGTCGAGGATGAACCAGTCCAGGCCGATGTAGGGCGTGTTGTCCGGGAAGTCGTTCACCGGCACCTTGTGGCCGCCCAGGGCCAGGCACAGGCCGATCAGCACGAAGGTGCCGGCCGACAGCCAACGCACGCGGCCGAACACGATGTTGAAGAGCGCGATGCCGCCCGCCACCACCAGCGACCAGTACAGCAGCTGCCGCATCAGGTCGACGCTGTAGCTCCTGCGCAGCTGCGGCGTGGTGAGGTACTCGGGGAAGTGGAAGGCCAGCACGCCCAGGAAACACAGGATCGCCAGCGACAGCGCGATCACGCCCGATGCCAGGCCGGTGCCGGCCTTCAGTTCGCCGTGCGATTCGCTCAGCTGGTTGAGCTTTTCAAGCATGTTCCTCGTTCCTCCTCGCAAGGCGGCGATTGTGTGGCCGCTCCCTACAATCGCCGCGTGTCATCGTTCATGGCTCCCGTTTGCATTGTCGCGGCCTACCGCTTCGTCGACCTGCCCGACGCCGCCGCGCTGCGCGAGCGGCTCTTCGCCAGCGCGGAAGCGGCCGGCCTGAAGGGCACGGTGCTGCTGGCCGGGGAAGGCATCAACCTCTCGCTGGCCGGTGCGCCGGACGCGCTGCGCGCCTGGATGCACCAGCTGCAGCAGGACGTGCGCTTCGCCGCGCTCGAGGCCAAGTGGCACGCCGCGGAGACCGTGCCGTTCCGCCGCCTGCGCGTGAAGCTCAAGCGCGAGATCATCCGCATGAACCAGCCGGCGGTGCGCCCCGCAGCCGGCCGCGCGCCGGCGGTGGACGCTCCCACGCTGGCGCGCTGGCTGAGCCGCGGCCGCTGCGACGAGGGCCGCCCGGTGGTGATGCTGGACACGCGCAACGCCTTCGAAGTGGACGCCGGCGCCTTCGAGGGCGCGCTCGACTGGCGGCTCTCGAAGTTCAGCGACTTCCCGGCCGCGCTGGCGGCTCATGCCGGCGAGCTCGCGGGCAAGACCGTGGTGAGCTACTGCACCGGCGGCATCCGCTGCGAGAAGGCCGCGCTGTGGGCGGCGCAGGCGGGCGTGCCGCACCTGCTGCAGCTGGACGGCGGCATCCTGCGCTACTTCGAGGAACTGCCCGGCGCCCCGCACTGGCGCGGACGCTGCGTGGTGTTCGACGACCGTGAAGCGCTGGACCACGGACTCGCCGCCGCGTGAGCGCAACCTGATGGCGCTGCTCCTGCGCGCCTTCGGCGTGCTGCTGCTGCTGACGGCGCTGGCGCTGACGCTGTCGCGCGCCCCCGACCGGGCCGTGGAGACGCTGGTGGCGCGCTGGGCGCCCGCGCCGTCGGACTTCGTCGAGGTCAGGGGCCAGGTGGTGCACCTGCGCGACGAAGGTCCGCGCGAGGACCCGGAACCGCTGATCCTGATCCACGGCACCGGCGCCAGCCTGCACACCTGGGAGGGCTGGGTGAAGGTGCTGAAGGCACGCCGCCGCGTGATCAGCTTCGACCTGCCGGGCTTCGGCCTCACCGGTCCGTTCGGCGGCCAGTACACACCCGACGACTACCGCGGCGACACCTACGCGCGCTTCGTGCTGGACCTGATGGACCGGCTCCAGGTGGCCCGCGCCGTGATCGGCGGCAACTCGCTCGGCGGCGAGGTGGCCTGGCGCACCGCCGTGATGGCACCGCAGCGCGTGGCCGGGCTGATCCTCGTCGACGCCCTGGGGCCGGTCTTCACGCCGGAATCGATCCCCATCGGCTTCATGATCGCCCGCGTGCCGATGATCGGGCGCATCAGCGAGGTGGCGCTGCCGCGTGCCGTGGTCGAGCAGAGCCTGGCCGAGGTGTACGGCCACCCCGAGCGCGTGACGCCGCTGCTGGTGGACCGCTACTTCGAGCTCGCACTGCGCGAGGGCAACCGGCGCGCTTTGGGCATCCGCATGCGGCAGATGGTGCTGGGCGAGGACGCGCAGAAGCTCGCGACGATCCGCCAGCCGACGCTGATCCTCTGGGGCGGCCGCGACAAACTGATCCCGCCCGCGGTGGCGCGCCAGTTCCAGCAGGCCATCACGGTGAGCAAGCTCGTCACCTTCCCCGACCTCGGCCACGTGCCGCAGGAAGAGGATCCGGCGCGCACCGTGGAGCCGGTGAAGGCCTTCCTGGGCCTGGCGCCCTGACGCGGGCGTTCAGCGCACCAGCAGCCTCGGGCCGCCGGCCACCGCGGCGGCCACCTCGCCGACCACCGCCGCGCCATCGAAGCCGTGGCGGCGGAACACCGCCAGCACCTCGGGCAGCGCCGCGGGCGTGCACGAGACCAGCAGGCCGCCGCTGGTCTGCGGGTCGGTCAGCAGCGCCTGGTCCTCGGCCGCGAAGCCATCGGGCCGCAGCACCTCGGCGCCGTAGCCCGCCCAGTTGCGGCCCGAGGCGCCGGTGACGAAGCCCTGCCCGGCCAGCGTGCGCACGCCGTCCAGCAGCGGCACCCGGGCCCAGTCGATCTGCACCTGCACGCCGCCGCCCCGCGCCAGTTCCAGCCCGTGGCCGGCCAGGCCGAAGCCCGTCACGTCGGTCAGCGCATGCACGCCCGGCAAGGCGGCCAGGTCGGGCCCGGGCGTGTTCAGCCGCGTGGTGGTGGCCACCATCTGCTCGTAGCCGGCCTCGCCGAGCTGGCCCTTCTTCAACGCCGCCGACATCACCCCCACGCCCAGCGGCTTGCCCAGCACGAGCACGTCGCCCGGCTTCGCATCGGCGTTGCGCTTCACGTGCTTCGGGTGCACCAGGCCCAGCGCGACGAGGCCGTAGATCGCCTCGACCGAATCGATGGTGTGGCCGCCCGCGATCGGGATGCCGGCCTGCCGGCACGCCGCCGCGCCGCCTTCGAGGATGCGGCCGATGGTGCCGGTGGACAGCACGTTGATCGGCATGCCCACCAGCGCCAGCGCCAGGATCGGGCGCCCGCCCATCGCGTAGACGTCGCTGATCGCATTGGTGGCCGCGATGCGCCCGAAGTCGAACGGGTCGTCGACGATGGGCATGAAGAAGTCGGTGGTGGCGATCAGCGCCTGCTCGTCGTTGAGCTGGTAAACGGCCGCGTCGTCCGAGGTCTCGATGCCCACCAGCAGCTCGCGCGGCACCGGCAGCGCGGCGGTGCCCTTGAGGATCTCGCTCAGCACGCCGGGGGCGATCTTGCAGCCGCAGCCGCCGCCGTGCGAGAGCGAAGTGAGGCGCGGTTCGGCCTTGGGTTCGGGTGCTGCGTTCATCCCGCCAGCATAGCCGGCGCGTCAGGCGAAGGCGACGAAGACGCCGAACCAGCCGCGCGCGTCGACGAAGCGCCGCACGTCGCGCCAGCCCGCATCGCGCAGCAGCGCCTCGAAGGCCTCGGGCGCCCACTTGTGCGAGTTCTCGGTGTGGATGCCCTCGCCGGCCGCGAAGGCCCGCTCGGCGCCCGGCCAGCGCACCGTGAGCGCGCGGCGCGCCTCCAGGTGCATCTCCACGCGGCCGGCCGGCAGGTTCACCACCGCGCGGTGCCGCCAGTCGGCCACGTCGAAATCGCTGCCCAGCAGCCGGTTGGCATGGCGCAGCGCATTGAGGTTGAAGGCCGCGGTGACGCCCAAGGCGTCGTCGTAGGCGGCCTGCAGCACGGCGGCGGGCTTGACCAGGTCGGCGCCGATCAGCAGCGCGCCGCCCTGCGAGGCGGCGCGTGCCTGCGCCAGCAGCCGCCAGGCATCGTCGGGCGCGAAGTTGCCGATGCTCGAACCCGGGTAGAACACCAGCGACGGCCCGTCCAGCAGCCCGGCGGGCAGCTGCAGCTGCGCGGCGAAGTCGAGCCCCACGCCGGTCATCGGCAGCGCGGGGAAGCGCTGCTGCAACGCGGCCAGCGCGGCGCGCAGGTAGGGCTCGGAGATGTCCACGGCCACGTAGCGGCCGGGCCGCAGCGCGCCGAACAGGCTGGCGGCCTTGGCGCCGTCGCCGGCGCCCAGGTCCAGCATCGCGTAGCCGGGCGGCAGGCGGGTCTGCAGCAGGCTGGCGATGGCTTCGCTCTCGGCGGCGAAGATCGCGGCCTCGGTGCGCGTCGGGTAGTACTCGTCGAGCCGGGTGATCGCCGCGAACAACAGCGAACCGAGTTCGTCGTAGAAGAACTTCGGCGCGATGCGCGCCGCCGGCTGCTGCAGCCCTTCGGCCAGCTCGGCGCCAGGGTTGCGCGCCGCGCCGCCCAGCAGGCTCACGAAGTCGGTCCTCATGACGGGTCGAGCGCCAGCCGCACGCCGCAGAACTGCCAGCGTGTCTCGGGCGGGAAGAAGTTGCGGTAGCTGGCGCGGAGGTGGCCGCGCGGCGACGCGCAGGAGCCGCCGCGCAGCACCATCTGGTTGATCATGAACTTGCCGTTGTACTCGCCGACCGCGCCGGAGCCAGCGCGGAAACCCGGATACGGCAGGTAGGCGCTGCCGGTCCATTCCCAGACGTCGCCGAAGAGCTGCTGTAGGCCGTCCACCGCGGCGCCGGCGGGTCGTGGCCGCAGGTGGCCGTCGTCGGCCCAGTGGCCGGCGGGCAGTGCGGACACGGCGCGCGCCGCGGCCGCGTGCTCCCACTCGGCCTCGGTGGGCAGGCGCAGCGGCTGGCCGGTCTGCGTGCCCAGCCAGCGCGCGTAGGCGTCGGCCTCGTACAGGCTCACGTGCACCACCGGCGCGCCAGCGTCCAGCGGCAGCAGGCCGGCCAGCGTGAACTGCTGCCAGCCGGCGCCGTCGGCGCGCCAGTGCAGCGGCGCGCGCACGCCCTGCTCGCGTACCCAGTTCCAGCCGGCGGACAGCCACCAGCGCGGATCGCGGTAGCCGCCGTCGGCGACGAACGCGGCCCATTCGCCCTGCGACACCGGGCGGCTGGCCAGCGCATGCGGTGCGAGCCACTGGCGGTGGCGCGGCCCTTCGTTGTCGTAGGCGAACCCGCGCCCGTCGTGGCCGATCTCGGCGGGGCCGCCGTCGGAGTGGACCCACTGCAGCGGCGCCGCGACGCCCGCCGCGGCGGCACTCTCGGCGCGGCGATAAGCCGGCGCCAGCGGGTTGCACGACAGCAGGTGCAGCACGTCGGTGAGCAGCAGTTCCTGGTGCTGCTGCTCGTGCTGCAGGCCCAGCTCCACCAGCGCCAGCAGCTCGTGGCCCTGCGGGCGGTCGAGCAGCGCCATCACGCGCCGGTCCACCGCGGCGCGCCAGGCCTTCACCTCGTCGAGCCCCGGCCGCGTCAGCAGGCCGCGCTGCGGCCGCGGATGCTGCTCGCCGACCCCGTTGTAGTAGCTGTTGAACAGCACGCGGTACGCCGGGTGGTGCGGCCGGAAACCGGGCTCGAAGCGCTCGAGCACGAAGGTCTCGAAGAACCAGGTGACGTGCGCCAGGTGCCATTTCACGGGGCTGGCGTCCGGCATGCTCTGGGCCTGGCAGTCGGCCTCGGACAGGGGTTCGGCCAGCGCCAGCGTGCGCGCCCGCACATCGGCATAACGCTGCAGCGGTGGGGCTTCGTGATCTAGGGGGTTGGCTCTCATGGGTGTATGCAGGTCGTGCGACGGCGCACGAAACTTACGCCATCGTGCCAGCCCCTCGATACCGCATCGTTCCGTGAGGGGAAGTGGATGTCCGGCGGGCCGCGCACGCTCCGTACAGGCAAGCAGGATGCCGCCGCACGCGGCGCCCACCACCCGACGCGGAAAGGAGCCCCGTGATGCACCCGAACTCCCTGTCCCTGGCCGGCGCAGCCGGCCGCCCCCCGATGAGCGCGGCCACCGTGCGCCGCCTGGGCCTGGCGCTGATCGTGCTGGGCAGCGCGCTGGCCGGCGGCGTGGGCTACCTGGCCCTGCAGCTCGCGCCCACGCTGCTGAACCCGGGCGAACTGATCGGCGGCGAACGCTTCACCGGCAGCGCCGCGCTCGGCCGCCAGGTGCTGGCGCTGCTGGTGACGGTGGCGCTGGGCGGCACGGTGTTCGCCGGCATCGGGCTGCACCAGTGGCGCACCGGCCGGCGCGAACGCTGGCTGCTGGCGCTGGGCCTGCTGGCCGTCGCGGCCATCGTCGGCACGGCGATCCGCACCAGCGCGATGACCGGCTGACCGGCAGGCGCCGGGCTCAGGCGAACAGCGGGTCCAGCACCGCCGCGTAGGCACCGGCCACCTTCTGGTAGCCGCCGCGCGTGGGGTGGATCTCGTTGATCCAGTCGCCCGACGAGTCCTCGCTGCCGGGTGCCGACAGCTCGAGCCCGGCCGACTGCGAATCGGCCACGTGCAGGTTGGCCGCCGGGTCCTGGGCCATGCGCACCGCCACGATGTCGCGCAGCAGCTTCGCCAGCCGGCCGATCAGTTCGTCGGACACCACCAGCAGGTCGGCCTGCGGCACCAGGTACAGCTCCAGCGCCGGCAGCAGCCAGGGGCCGAAGCCGAGACCGGCGCCCGAGGGGCGCGGCATCACGCGCGCGTAGTTGTGCCAGACCAGCGGCACGCCCTTGTTGATGCCGGCGTCACGCTCGTCGACCAGCTGGTTGAACACCGTGCTGATGTGGTTGGCGAACACCTGCCAGCCGGGCTCGCTGACGTAGTCGGCGCCGGTCAGCGGCCCGGGCCCGCGTTCGGCCGGCGTGCGCAGCAGGCGCCGGTCGGGCGGGCCGGCGGGCGACGAGCCGATGGCGTCGATCAGGTCGTTGCCGCCGCCGGACAGCAGCACCGCGTCCCACTTCAGCGCGAACTTGCCGCGCAGCAGCTTCAGGAACTGCACCTCGCGGCTGGTGTCGGTCATGCGGCGCAGCACGGCGCCCGGCTTGGCGCAGTTCACCACCACGGTGGACTTCTCGAGTCGCAGCTCGGCCACCACGCGCGTGGTGCGGGTGGGCGGCAGCGCGCCGATCGAGAACCAGGAGTCGCCCTGCGCGATGCAGCGCTTCTCGAAGAAGTCGAACGGGAAGGGTTCGTTGGTGTTGGTGGCGGTCAGCAGGTCGATGACCTGGGCGCGGTCGGCCATGGGCTTCCTCCTGGGCGGTGCGGCGGTGGACGGGGGTCGCAGCCTAAGCCGCGCCGGCCGTCGCGCCCATCCCCAGATCGGGTCAGGCGAGCGAAGCCGGATCGACGTTGGCGCCGCACAGCACCAGCAGCACGCGCTCGCCGGGCCGCGGCCGCACGGCGCCGCCGTGCAGGGCCGCCAGCGGCAGGGCCGCGGCCGGCTCCACCAGCAGGCGCAGCTCGCGCCACAGGGCGCGCTGGGCGGCGGCGATGGCGGCGTCGTCCAGCAGGTGCGCCGCGGCCACGTGGCGCTGGGTGATGGGCCAGGCCACGGCGCCCAGGCGGCGGGCGCCCAGGGCGTCGGCGGCCAGACCGCCCACCGCCACGTCCACCGGTTCGCCGGCCGCCCGTGCCGCGTGCAGCGTGGGGCAGCCGGCGGGCTCCAGCGCCTCCACCCGGCAGCGGCCGGCGAACCAGGCCGCGATGCCGGCCACCAGGCCGCCGCCGCCCACGCTGACCAGCGCACGGTCGGGCAGGCCGGCGTCGGCCTCCACCTCGAGCGCCAGCGTGCCGGCGCCGGCCACCACCTCGGGCTGGTCGTAGGCATGCATCAGCAGCGCACCGCTCTCGGCCTGGCGCTGCAGGCAGGCGGCCAGCGCGTCGGCATAGGCGGCGCCGCCCACGCGCACGGTGGCACCCAGGGCGGCCAGGCGCTCGCGCTTGGCGGCGCTGCTGATCTCGGGCACGAACACCTCGCAGGCCACGCCCAGCGCCTGGGCGGCGGTGGCCACCGCGATGCCGGCGTTGCCGCCCGAGGCCACGGTGACGCCGGCGCCGGGAATGGCCTGCGACAGCATGCGGTTGAACATGCCGCGCGCCTTGAAGCTGCCGCTGGCCTGCAGGTGTTCGAGCTTGAGCCACAGCTCGATGCCGGGCAGACCGAGCGCGGCGCCGGGCAGGCGCATCAGCGGCGTGCGGCGCACGTGCGGGGCGATGCGTTCGGCGGCGACGGCGACGTCGGCGGGGGTGACGGGCAGGGCTTGTGGGGTCATGCGACCACTCTAGCGGCTACATTCGCCCGATGCCCGAGACCCCCCTTTCCGCCGACGCGCTCGCCTGGGCGCAGCGCCTGGTGCGCCTGGACACCGTCAGCAGCCGCTCCAACCTGGCGCTGATCGAGTGCATCGCCGACCACCTGCGCAGCCTGCAGGTGCCGGTGCGCCTGACCTGGGACGACGAGCGCAGCAAGGCCAACCTGTTCGCGACGATCGGCCCCGGCAAGCCCGGTGGCCTGGTGCTGTCCGGCCACACCGACACGGTGCCCTGGGACGGCCAGGACTGGCGCCGCGAGCCGCTGTCCGGCCACGTCGCCGACGGCCGCCTCTACGGCCGCGGCAGCGCCGACATGAAGGGCTTCATCGGCACCGTGGTCGCGCAGACCCGCGGCTGGCTGGAGGCCGACCTGCCGCACGCGCTGCACTACGCCTTCAGCTACGACGAGGAGGTGGGCGGCTTCGGCGCGCAGCGCCTGCTGGCCGACCTGCGCGACGAGGGCGTGGCGCCGGCGCTGTGCATCGTCGGCGAGCCCACCGGCATGGTGCCGGCCATCGCCCACAAGGGCGTGCACCGCTGGCGCTGCTGCGTGCGCGGCAAGGCGGCGCACTCGTCGCTGACCCCGCAGGCGGTGAACGCGGTGGAGGCGGCGGCGCGGCTGGTGGCGCACATCGCCGGCATCGGCGACCGGCTGCGCGCGGAGGAACCGCGCCAGGACGGGTTCGACGTGCCCTACTCCACCGCCGCGGTCTGCGTCTTCGAAGGCGGCATCGCCGACAACGTGGTGCCCGAGGACTGCAGCTTCCATTACGAGTTCCGCGACCTGCCCGGCGCCGACGTCGAGAGCCTGCAGCAGCAGGTGCTGGACCGCGCGGCCGAGCTGCAGGCGCCGATGCGCGCGGTGGCCGCCGACGCGGGCTTTCGCTTCGAGACGCTGTGCTCGATGCCGGCCTTCAGCGCCCGGCCCGACGAAGCCGCCGTGCGACTGGCGCAGCGCCTGGCGGGCACGCGCGACACCACGCTGGTCGCGTTCGGCACCGAAGCCGGGCTGTTCCAGCGCCAGGGCATCTCCACCGTGGTCTGCGGGCCCGGCCACATCGCGCAGGCGCACCAGGCCGACGAGTACGTGAGCCTGGAGCAGCTGGCGCGCTGCGAAGCCTTCCTGCGCGGTGTGGCCGCGCCCGAACTGCTGAATGCCTGAGCTCCGCTCACGCCCCTCGTCGAACTGACCAGAGCCTCCCTCCCGGAGGGGGCTCGTGGGAGCCGAACGTTCGACCCTCGGCCTAGGCGCCCCTGGCGCCTAGGCGGCGAGCGGCATCGCCGCCATCAGCCGTTCCCACAGCGCCGGGTTGCGGGTGTGGGCGGGCTGCGGCAGCAGCGTCACGTGCGCCAGCGGCGCCGAGCGGTTGGTGAACACGTGCGCCAGCAGGTAGCGGCGCTCGATCTCCACCGAGTGGTCCGGGTGCTCCAGCAGGTGCGCCATGCGCGGCAGGCCCGCCGGACGGAAGTAGGCCGAATGCGACGAATGCCGCTCGACGTGTTCGCCCAGCACCTGGCGCAGCCAGGCGGCCACGCCGGTGCTGCGCGCACGGGCGAGATCCGTACGGCTCGGCGGCGCGAAGGGCAGCGCCACGTCCACGGTCTGCGGCCAGTGCGCCAGCAGCTGCAGCGCCAGCTTGACCGAGGCACCCTGCTGCCCCACCGCGAACAGCGCGTGCACCAGCAGCGCCCAGGCCGCGGGGCCCAGCGGCGCGCCGCCGTCGGCCGCCGACTGCAGCGTGTCGCGCACCTCGGTCATCAACTGCCAGCGCTGCGCCGCGGACAGTGCCGGGTCCAGGTGCGCCGCCGCAGCGGCGTGCAGCGCGTGTTCGTAGAGCTCGCCACCGGTTGCCGCGGCTTCGGGGGCCAGGCCCTGCAGCGGAAGCTGCGCGCACCAGGCGGCCAGCGCCTGCGGCGCGCGGAAGTGCGACGGCACCGGCGGCAGCGCGGCCAGCGCATCGGTCGTCACCAGCAGGCCGCGCGCGGCCAGCTCCTGCTGCTGCGCCGGGCGCACCGCCAGCAGGTTGAGCGCGAAGTCCAGCTCGTCGCGCGCCGCGTCGAAGGGGCGCAGCAGGCGCAGCTCGTCGCTCCAGCGGAACAGGCCGTAGCCGAGCTGCTGCCAGGCGTCGATCAGCGGACGGCTGACCACCTTGCCGTGCATGAACTCGAACATCACCACCGGCGACTGCTGCTCGAAGAAGCGCTTCGCGCCGGCCAGCACGCGCAGCTCGTCGCCCTCGGCGTCGAGCTTCACGAAGCCGATGCGGGCATCGGGTGCGTGGCGAGCCATCCAGCCGTCCAGCGCCAGCAGCTGCACCGTCTCGCGCTGCTCGCCGGCGCCGCCGCGCGAGTTCAGTTCGCTGTTGTCGTGCACCGCGAAGCTGGTCTCGCCATCGGCTTCGGCCAGGCCGGCCGGCACCACCGTGAGGCGGCCTTCGAAGCCGTTGAGGCCACGGCTGTGCAGCAGCCGGCCGCGCGGCGTGGCGGTGGGCTCGAAGGCCCAGACGTGCCCCTGCGCCCCGACGCAGCGCGCCAGCTCCAGCGCCACCACGCCGTGGTTGGCACCGATGTCCAGCGCCTGCATGCCCGGCTGCAGCAGCAGCGGCAGCAGGTTCATCTCGGGCTCGAACCAGCCTTCCTGCTCCAGCAGCACGAAGCTCGTCATGCTGCCGAAGGTGGGCGCCACGGCCATCTGCAGGCCGCTCTTGAGATTCAGGGTCCAGGCGTTCATGCGTCCAGCTCCGGTCAGGATGCGAGGCCGTGGTCGGCGGCCAGGTGGGCGGGCGCGAGGCCGGCGCGCCAGCGGCCCACCATGCGCTCGAACAGCGATTCGATCTCGCGCGTGTAGCGCGGCGTGTCGAACAGCGGCAGCGCCAGGCGCCGCTCGTTCAGGTGCTGCTTGTAGCCGGCGAGCAGCGCCGCATCGGCGGCCAGCGCGCGGATCGCGCAGCCGTAGTCGGCCACCGTCGGGAAGGCCAGCTCGCCCAGCCCGGCGGCGTTCAGCACGCTGGCCGCCACGCGCGAGGCGTAGGAGTTGCCGTACAGCGTGACCACCGGCACGCCGGCCCACAGCGCGTCGCTGGCGGTGGTGTGCGCGTTGTAGGGCCAGGTGTCGACGAAGACGTCGGCCAGCGCCAGGCGCGAGAAGTGGTCAGCGTAGGACAGGCCCGGCGCGAAGATCACGCGCGACGGATCCACGCCGCGCGCGGCCGCCGCGTGGCGCACGTTGTCGTGCAGCTGCGCGTTGGTCTCCTTCAGCCACAGCACCGCGCGCGGCACCTCGCGCATCACCGTGCACCAGACGTCGAAGGCCTCGGGCAGGATCTTGTAGGTGTGGTTGAAGGCACACATCACGAAGGCGTCGTCCGGCAGGCCGGCCTGCGCACGCGACATCGGCTGCGGCAGCGGGCGCCCGCGGCCGTTGGGCTGCAGCGTGAGCGGCAGCTGCGCCAGCTTCTCGGTGTAGTCGGCCTCCAGCTCGAGGGGCGTCACCAGCGGGTCGCCGATCAGGTAGTCGATGTAGTCGGCGCCGGTGGTGGCCGGGTAGCCCAGGTAGGTGGCCTGCACCGGTGCGGGCCGGCGCGCGAACACGCCCAGCCGCATGCCGCGCGTGTGGCCCATCAGGTCCACCAGCAGGTGCACGCCGTCGGCGCGGATGCGCGCCGCCGCCTGCGCGTCGGAGAAGCCGCGCAGGTCGACGAAGCCTTCGGCCGTGGCCTGCAGGCGGGCGCGCAGCGCCGAGCCGTCGTCCGGCCCGGACGAATACAGGAAGACGTCGAAGCGCTCGCGGTCCATGCCCTCGAGCACGTCCACCAGCAGCTGCGACACCGGGTGGTCGCGGAAGTCGAACGAGACGAAGCCGACGCGGATGCGGCCGGCCGGCAGCTCGCCCGGCTGCAGCGCCGGCAGCGGCCGCGCGCCGGCGGCCAGCGCCCGCGCCTCGACACGCGCCGACTTCAGCTGCGCCTCGCGCGACAGCGGCAGCGACAGCATCGCGAACGACGCGGTGACGCGCTGCGCGTCGTCGGGGGTGGCGGCCAGCAGCTCTTCCATGCGGCGCAGGTCGCTGTCCAGCTCGCTCCAGTCCATCAGGTGGCGCTTCTCGAACGACACGCGCGACAGCGCCTCCAGGTTCTGCGGCTGCAGCGCCAGCACGGTCTTCATGCATTCCACCGCCTCGCGCTTCAGGCCGCGGTCGCGGCACGAGTCGGACAGCAGCGCATGCGCGCGCACGTTCGCCGGCTCCATCATCAGTGCGCGCAGCAGCACCGCGCTGGCGTCGCCGTGGCGGTTCAGGGCCTGCAGCGCCGAGGCGTGCTGCACCATCGATTCGGGGTCGGCGTGGTTCATCGCCTCCAGCTGCGCGAAGGCGTCGGCGGCCTCGGCGTAGCGGTGCATCTGCAGCAGGCAGTCGCCCAGCACGCGCAGCGCCAGCGCCTCGCGCGGATTCACCTGCAGCGCGCGGCGCGCCGCGGCCACGGCCCGCTTCAGCGCACCGGTGTGCCGCTGCGCGTGGGCGAGGTTCAACCAGTACAGCGCATCGCCGGGCGCGGCGCGCGTGGCGCGGCCGAAGGCACGGGCGGCCTCGGGCCAGCGCCGGTCGGCGGCCAGCTCCATGCCCTGTTGCCAGTGCGGATGGCCGGCGGACGGGGTGGCGGGCGTGACAGCGTTCATGTCTTGTGTCGAGTCGTTGCTGCTCGGCGTGCAGCAAAGGCGCGCGCCGGCCGAAATGGGGGCGGTCCATGATCGCGCGGGCACTTCGGTGGCCAGGGCGGGAATTGAATGGGTAGAACCCCGCACTTCCGAGCCATGACCCTGTTGACTTTCAGGCGGCCCTAAAGTTTTTTCCGGGCCGCGACGAAAAGGGCTTCAACGCGCCGACGAAAGTGGACGCGGGGTCCGGACCAAGTCGCATGAGCGGTAAGGCCCGGGCGAGTTGCCAAAGCAGGCGCCGGATGCAAAGAAGGCACTGCGAGCCTGCCAGGCATATGCCTGTGGTCTTTTCACCGAATGGAGTTCTTCGATGCCTCAAACCATCAACACCAACCTGATTTCGCTGAACGCCCAGCGGAACCTCAGCTCGAGCCAGTCTTCGCTGGCCACGTCGATGCAGCGCCTGTCCTCGGGCCTGCGTGTCAACAGCGCCAAGGACGACGCCGCCGGCCTCGCCATCGCCGAGCGCATGGGCGCCCAGGTGCGCGGCATGAACGTCGCGATGCGCAACGCCAACGACGCCATCTCTCTCGCGCAGACGGGTGAAGGCGCGCTGGGCAAGGTCAGCGACATCTTCCAGCGCATGCGCGAACTGGCGGTGCAGTCGTCCAACGGCACCAACACCACGGCCGACCGTGTCTCGCTGAACCAGGAATACGTGCAGCTGGCCCAGGAAGCCACGCGTACGCTGGGTGGCACGCAGTTCAACGGCCTGAACGTGCTGGCCACCACCGCCGACTCGACCTTCCAGATCGGCGCCAACAACACCAGCACGGTCGACCGCATCACGGTCACGGCCTTCGACTGGACGTCCACCAGCAACTCGGGCATCACCGACGTGCTGGGCTCGGCGGTCCTGTCGGGCACCGACGTGGGCAGCTACAACAGCGGCACCAGCACGTACACCGCCGGTACCGACGCGCCGACCAACCTGATCACCGACGCCACGACGGCCCGCACCGCGATCGCCAACCTGGACAACGCGATCAACTCGGTCAACAGCCAGCGCGCCACCTTCGGTGCGATCCAGAACCGCTTCGAGAACGTCGTCAGCAACCTGATGGTCGCCTCGGAGAACCAGAACGCCGCCAAGGCGCGCATCATGGATGCCGACTACGCGACGGAAACCAGCAACCTGTCGCGCGCCAACATCCTGCAGCAGGCCGGCAACGCGATGGTCGCGCAAGCCAACCAGCTGCCGCAGCAGGTGCTCGCGCTGCTGCGCTGATCGACAAGTCTTGGCGGCGCGCGACGGCGCCGCCGGGTTCGGGACATGGGACAAGGGCCTGCCGGCAACGGCAGGCCCTTTCTTCTTCTCCGGCAGCTTAATGCCCGCGGTTTGGGCCCCTTTTCGGGACATCGCCCCCACTCAAGCCGCCGTAATCTCCTTGCCAGCGCTTCGATCGTTCCTGCGGTTAAAGCCGCACACCGAACCCTGGATGCCCCCGGCAAGGAGATCACGAAATGCCACAGACCATCAACACGAACCTGGTGTCGCTGAACGCGCAGCGCAACCTCAGCACCAGCCAGTCCTCGCTGGCCACCTCGATGCAGCGCCTGTCGTCGGGCCTGCGCGTGAACACCGCCAAGGACGACGCCGCCGGCCTGGCCATCGCCGAGCGCATGCACGCCCAGGTGCGCGGCATGAACGTCGCGATGCGCAACGCCAACGACGGCATCTCGCTGGCGCAGGTGGGTGAAGGCGCGCTCGGCAAGGTCAGCGACATCTTCCAGCGCATGCGCGAACTGGCGGTGCAGTCGGCCAACGGCACCAACAGCCCCGCCGACCGCGTGAGCCTGAACCAGGAGTACGTGCAGCTGGCGCAGGAAGCCACGCGCACGCTGGGCGGCACCCAGTTCAACGGCCAGAACATCCTGGCCACGACCAACGTCTCCGAGTTCCAGATCGGCTCGAACAACACGACCAACCTGGACCGCATCACCGTCACGTCGTTCGACTGGACGTCCACCAGCAACGCCGGCATCACCGACGTGCTGGGCTCGGTGGTGCTGTCGGGCACCGACACCGGCAGCTACAACAGCGCCAGCAGCACCTACACCGCCGGCACCGACGCGCCGACCAACCTGATCACCGACACCGCGACGGCGCAGGCCGCCATCGCCAACATCGACAACGCGCTGAACTCGATCAACAGCCAGCGCGCGACCTTCGGTGCGATCCAGAACCGTTTCGAGAATGTCGTTGCGAACCTGATGGTGGCGTCCGAGAACCAGAGCGCGGCGCGCAGCCGCATCATGGACGCCGACTACGCCGCGGAGACGGCCAACATGTCGCGCGCCCAGATCCTGCAGCAGGCCGGCAACGCGATGGTGGCCCAGGCCAACCAGCTGCCGCAGCAGGTGCTGTCGCTGCTCAAGGGCTGATTGAAGCCGCAACCGGCTGCAACAGTCTCAAGTTCCGCCACGGGCGGCCGATAGGGGCCCTAGGGGGCTGGTGTCGACACCAGCCACCGGGCCCCGTTTCCTTTGGGGCAGGAGCAAAGACACATGGCGTCGATCACCACACTGGGCGTGGGCAGCGGCCTCGACCTGAACACCATCGTCACCCAGCTGGTGGCGCTGGAGCGTCAGCCCATCCAGACGCTGCAGACGCAGGCCGGCGCGCTGAACTCGCAGATCTCGATGTTCGGCAAGATCAGCAGCCTGTTCAGCGGGCTGCAGAGCGCCGCCAACAAGCTGACCGACACCACGCTGTGGAACCGCGCCACCGCCACCAGCAGCGACACCACCACGGTGGCCGTCAGCAGCGGCAGCGGCGCGGCAGCGGGCAGCTACTCGGTCAAGGTGCAGGCGCTGGCCAGCAACCAGACGGTGGCGATGGACAGTTCGCTGCCCAGCGCGACCGACCTCGTCGGCGAGGGCCGCCTCACGCTGCAGCTCGGCAGCTGGGACGCGGGCCAGGCCAACTTCACCGACAAGCCCGACACCACCGCGGTGAGCATCGACATCAGCGCCACCGACACGCTGGAGACGCTGCGCGACAAGATCAACAGCGCCGACGCCGGCGTCACGGCCTCGCTGGTGACCGACGCCACCGGCGTGCGGCTGGCGCTGCGCAGCAAGGACTCGGGCACCGTCAACGGTTTCCGCCTGAGCGTGGACGACATCGACGGCAACCTGATCGACGGCATCGGCCTGTCGCGCTTCGCCTTCGACCCGCCGGCCACCACCAGCGGCCTGGTGCTGAAGCAGCCGGCCGGCAACGCGCGCGCCACCGTCAACGACATCCAGATCGAATCGGCCACCAACGACGTGACCGGCGCCGTCGACGGCCTGACGCTGAGCCTGCGCAAGCTGACCGCCGGCACCGACGCGGTGAACGTGACGGTGAGCCGCGACCGCGATGCGATCATCGCCGGCATCAAGGGCTTCGTCGACGCCTACAACGGCGTGGTGGCCTACCTCAACGAGCAGACCAAGTACGACGCCGCGTCCAAGACCGGCGGCCCGCTGCAGGGCGACGCCGTGGCCAACGGCCTCACCACGCAGCTGCGCAGCATCCTCAACACCGCCTCGGGCGCCTCCAGCGTGTTCGCGCGCCTGTCGGACATCGGCCTGGCGTCGCAGCGCGACGGCTCGCTGACGATCAACCAGACCAAGCTCGACAACGCGGTCGACCGCAACCTGGCGGACCTGAAGAAGGCCTTCGCCAACAGCGACAGCGCCGACGAGGCCAACAACGGCTTCGCGCGCCGTTTCCAGGCGCTGGCCTCCAAGGTGCTGGCGAGCGACGGCACGATCAACACGCGCACGCAGAGCCTGCAGAAGCAGGTGACCAAGAACAGCCAGCAGCAGGACAAGCTGAACGACCGCGTCGACCTGTTCCAGAAGCGCCTGATCGCCCAGTACACGCAGCTGGACGCCAACGTGGCCAAGCTCAACGCGCTGCAGAGCTATGTCACGCAGCAGATCGCGCAGATGAACCGGAGCAGCAGTTCCAGCTGATCTTAGGTCTTGGGGCGGCTCAAGTGCCGCGACGGGCGGGCCGATAACAGGAGCATCCCGCAGCTCATGCAGCACCCGCCGCCGATGTTCGCAAGCCCGTACGCCTCACGCACCGCCCGCAGCGCCCAGCTCGGGGGCCTGTACCAGCAGGTCGGTGTCGAATCCCAGCTGGCCGGCGCCACGCCGCACCACCTGGTGGCGATGCTCTTCGAGGGTTTCATGGAAGCCCTGGCCAAGGCCCGCGGCGCGATGCGCACCCGCGACGCCAACGTCAAGTGCCATGCCATCGGCCGCGCGATCCGCATCGTCGACGAAGGGCTGCGCGCCGGGCTGGACCTGAAGGCCGGCGGCACGCTGGCGCGCGACCTCAACGAGCTCTACGGCTACCTCACGCTGCGCCTGACGCTGGCCAATCTGCACAACGACGAAGCCGCGCTGGACGAGTGCCAGCGCCTGATGAAACCCCTGCAGGACGCCTGGGCAGCCATCGGCCCCGGCAGCGGCACCTGACGCCGCAACCCACCCTGCCCCTTTCGCACCCAAGAGCCCTCCAAGGACCGACCCCGATGGACCCGCAACTGCTGAGCTACTACGAGGCGATCGAACGCGCCAGCGTCGACATGCTGGCCGCCGCCCGCGCCGGCAACTGGGACGAAGTCGTCAAGCTGGAGGGCGCCTGCGTGCTGCTGATCAGCCAGCTCAAGCACGCGGCGCAGGAACCGCCGCCGGCCGCGCGCGACGTGCAGGCGCTGGAAGCCGCGAAGGCCAAGTCGCGCATCATGCAGCGCATCCTGGTCAACGACGCCGAGATCCGGCACCTGGCCGAACCCTGGCTGCAGGACCTGGAAGACACCCTCGTCGGCCGGCGCAACCGCAGCCTTCATTGATACCCCCAAGCTCGCTATCGCTCGCAACGCCCCGAGGGGGCCGCCCGCCGACGGACCGGCGGAGCCGGATCCGTGACGGGAACTTGATCAGCCACCCCTGCTGCGCTTGAAGAGCACTGCACATGTTCCAGGACACACGCCCCGCTGAACTGGACGCCTCCGGCGACGCAGACGCCTGGGCGCAGTTCCGCGTCACCCATCCGCAGGAGCGCGTGCGCCTGCTGCGCTCGCTGCGCGATGCCGCCACGCCGGTGAACCTGAACGCACCGGACGGCAGCGCGGTGGCCACCACGCTGTGGGCCGTGGATGCCGACACCGGGCGCCTCAACTTCAGCGCCCCCACCAGCCTGCCCCAGCTCGAACGGGTGGTCGAGGCCGACGAGGCCGTGGCGGTGGCCTACCTGGACAGCATCAAGCTGCAGTTCGACCTGCACGGGCTCACGCTGGTGCGTGGCGCCGGCAGCGTGTCGCTGCACTGCCGCGTGCCGCGCGAGATCTACCGCTTCCAGCGCCGCGGCGCCTACCGCGTGCGGCCGCGCGGCCATCACGTGCCCACCGCCACGCTGCGCCATCCGGCGCTGCCCGAGATGCAGCTGAGCCTGCGCGTGCTGGACCTGAGCATCGGCGGCTGCGCGCTCTGGCTGCCGCGCGACGTGCCGCCGCTGCAGGCCGGCACGCGCATCACCGGCGTCTCGCTGGCGCTGGACGCCGACACCCATTTCAGCGCCGGCATCACGCTGCAGCATGTCAGCGGCGCCGGCAGCGAGGCCGGCTCGCGCCTGGGCTGCGAGTGGGCCGGGCTGGACCCGAGCGCCGAACGCGCGCTGCAGCGCTGGATCGACCGGTCGCAGCAGCGTGCGCGGCTGCTCACGCTGGAGTGACGATGCGGGCACGTGGTTTCACGCTCGTCGAGGTCTGCGTCGCCTGCGCGATCGCGATGCTGCTGGCCTTGGTGGCGCTGCCCAGCTTCCAGGGCGAGGCGCGGCGCGCCGCGCGACTCGACGCGGTGCAGGCCTTGACACGGCTGCAGATGGCCCAGGAGCAGTACCGCTCGGCGCATGGCCTCTACGCCACCGAGCTCACCGCGCTGCGCGGCGTGTTGCCGGTCAGCGACCAGGGCCGCTACACCCTGGTGGTGGCGCAGACCGGCCCCGAGTCCTACCGCGCCACCGCGCAGGCGCGCGGCTCGCAGGCGCGCGACAGCGCCTGCCCCGCGCTCACGCTCGACGTGGCCCAGGGCTTCGCGCAGCCCGGCCCCACCCCCCAGTGCTGGAACCGGTGAGCGCGATGAGGGCAGCGCGCGGCTTCACCATGATCGAGATCGCCATCGTGCTGGCGGTGATGGCCGTGCTCGCCACGCTGGCCCTGCCCTCGCTCGGCGCGCGGCTGGAGCGCGGCCGCCTGCAAGGCGCCGCCGAGTTGCTGGCCGCCGACCTGGCCGAAGCCCGCTTCGAAGCCGCCAAACGAGGTGGCCCGCTGTTCGTCGAGACGGCCGAGGCCGCCGAAGGCGCGGCCTGGTGCTGGGCCGTGGCGACGCAGGCCGGATGCAACTGCGGCCAGTCGCAGAGCTGCCAGCTGCGCACGGCGCGCGCGTCCGACCACCCCGGCGTGAAGCTCACCGCCGGCATCAGCGCCCGCCTGGATCCGTCGGGCGAAGCCAAGGCCACCCAGGCCGCCACGCTGGAAAGCTCGCGCGGCGACCGCCTGCGGGTGGAACTGTCGGCTCTCGGCCGCCCGCGCATCTGCGCCGAAAAGGGCAACTGGCCCCGCATCACGGCCTGCTGAAACGCAGACTGCGCGTGCGATCAAGCACCAGCCACGGATCACACCTGCATGTTCATGATGTCGCTGTAGGCCTGGGCGAATCGGTTCCGGACCTGCACCACCGCCTGGAAGCCGATCTGGGCCTTCTGCATCGCCATCATCGTCTGCTCCAGGCTCACGGTCGGGTTGTCCAGCGACAGTTCGCGCTGCAGCCGCGAGGCTTCCATCTGGCTCTGGCTCACCGACTTCAGCGCGTCGTTCATCGCCGCCTTGAAGCCGCCCTGAACCTCGTCGGCCCCGCCGGCGCGCGGCGTGCCGTCGGGGCGGAGCCCGGCTTTCGCCACCGCGGCGGCGAAGTCGAAGGGTTTCAGGCGCAGGTCGTTCATGGTCGGCAGGGGGCGGTGCGGTGGCACTTTTCCACGGCCTCACTGTAGGTGCGCCGTACCTGGACGGAAGGCGCGATCAGGCGCGTGTTTCCCGGCTTACTCGCCCTCATGTCGGCGACGGCGGCGGCCAACAATGGGGGCGAACCCGGTAACCCCGTCGCCTCTCGCCACGCCCTTCATGAGCAACGCCGTCGCCACCGCCGCTCCCACCCCGCTCGTGCCCGCCGTCCCCGGGCTCGGTGCGCGCTGGTCCGCACTGCCGGCGCGCACGCAGATGAGCGCCCTGTTCGGCCTCGCCGCGCTGATCGCCGTGCTGGCCTTCATGTTCATCGGTGCGCGCGACAGCGACTACCGACCGCTGTTCCCCACGCTGTCCGAGAAGGACGGCGGCCAGATCATCGACAAGCTGGCGCAGATGAACGTGCCCTACAAGTTCGCCGAGGGCGGCAGCGTGATCCTGGTGCCCAGCGGCCGCGTGCACGAGCTGCGCATGAAGCTGGCCGCGCAGGGCCTGCCGTCAGGCGGATCCGGCGGCGCGGGGGGCGGCACCACGGCCGGCTACGAGCTGCTGGACAAGAACAGCTTCGGCCAGACCCAGGGCCAGGAACGCATGAAGGTGCAGCGGGCCATCGAGGGCGAGCTGACCACCACGATCCAGGCGCTGGAGTCGGTGAAGTCCGCCCGCGTGCACCTGGCGCTGCCGCAGCAGAACGGTTTCTTCCGCGAGCAGCAGAAGCCCAGCGCATCGGTGGTGCTCACGCTGCACCCCGGCCGCACGCTGGACCGCAACCAGATCGCCGGCATCGTGCGCGTGGTCTCCGGCAGCGTGCCCGAGCTCGCGGCCAAGGCCGTGAGCGTGGTCGACAGCACCGGCGCGCTGCTGTCGAGCCCCAGCGACGACGAGAACGCCGCCGGCCTGGACACCCAGCAGCTGCAGTACCGCCGCGAGGTCGAGGCCGGCCACCTGAAGCGCGTGATGGCGCTGCTGGAACCCGTGGTCGGGCGCGACAACGTGCGCGCCAGCGTCAACGCCGAGATCGACTTCTCGCAGGTGATGCAGACCGCGGAAGCCTACCGTCCGAACCAGGGCACCGACACCAAGGCCGCCATCCGCGAGCAGCGCTCCGAGGAAAGCAGCCAGCCCGGCAGCGCCACGCCCGCCGGCGTGCCCGGCGCCACCAGCAACCAGCCGCCCAGCCCTGCCACCGCGCCGATCAACGGCCCGGCCCAGCAGCTGCAGGGTGCGCCCGGTGCCAACGGCACCGGCAACCTGGCCCAGCGCAAGGAAGCGGCCACCCGTTTCGAAGTCGACAAGACCGTCACCGTGACCCGCAACGCGGTCGGCACGGTGCGCCGGCTGTCCGCCGCGGTGGTAGTGAACCACCGCACCAGCACCGACGCCAAGGGCAAGACCAGCACCGTGCCGCTGACCGAGAAGGAACTCGAGCAGCTGACCGCGCTGGTGCAGCAGGGCATCGGCTTCAACAGCGAGCGCGGCGACGTGGTCAAGGTCGTCAACGCGCCGTTCCGCGTCGAGCAGGCGCCGGCCGCCGACGACACGCCGCTCTGGAAGCAGCCCTGGCTGCTGGAGCTGCTGAAGAGCGCCATCGCCCCGCTGGCGCTGGCCGCGGTGGCGCTGGCCATCGTGAGCAAGCTGATCAAGCCCGCGGTGACGCAGCTGCTGACGCCGCCGCCGCCGGTGAAGGGCGCGCAGGTCGACGAGGTGGTGGACGACGAACCGCCGCCCCCGCCGCCGCCGCCGAAGCCGCCCGCGCTGGCCGCGCCCGACACCAACCAGGTACGCGTGGAAGCCGCGCGCACGCTGGCCAAGAGCAACCCTGCCGCCGTCGCCAACATCGTGCGCGACTGGGTCAACGGCGACGGCAACTGACACCCCAACTTGCCCATGGCATCGCAGAACCTCGACGACGACGGCCTGGAGAAGGCCGCCATCCTGCTCATGACGCTGGGCGAGGAGGAGGCGGCCGAGGTCTTCAAGCACCTGGCCCCGAAGGAAGTGCAGCGCCTGGGCGAGACCATCGCGCGCATGAAGTCGGTGACGCGCGAACGCGTCGAGCAGGTGATGGACACCTTCGAGAAGGTGGCCGAGCGCGAGCAGCTGCTGGTGGCCGACAGCAACGAATACGTGAAGGCCGTGCTGCGCCGCGCACTCGGCGAGGACAAGGCCAACCTGCTGATCGACCGCATCATGCAGGGCAACGACGTCACCGGCATCGAGAGCCTGAAGTGGATGGACCCGATGTCCGTCGCCGAGCTGCTGCGCAACGAGCACCCGCAGATCGTCGCCGCCATCCTGGTCCACCTCGACTTCGACCAGGCCGCCGACGTGCTGAAGATCTTCACCGAGCGCCAGCGCAACGAGGTGCTGGTGCGCATCGCCACGCTGGACGGCATCCAGCCGATGGCGCTGCGCGACCTCAACGAGGTGATGAGCAAGGTGCTGGCCGGCGGCGACCGCAGCCGCAAGAGCTCGCTGGGCGGCGCCAAGTCGGCCGCCGAAATCCTGAACATGCTGGGCAGCGCGATCGAGACCAGCGTGCTGGACTTCGTGCGCGAGGCCGACGCGGATCTCGCCCAGCAGATCATGGACAACATGTTCACCTTCGACGACCTGACGAAGATCGACGACAAGGGCATCCAGGCGCTGATGAAGGAAGTGCAGAGCGACTCGCTGGTCGTCGCGCTCAAGGGCGCCTCGCCGCAGCTGCGCGAGAAGATCTTCCGCAACATGTCCACGCGCGCCGCCGAGACGCTGCGCGAAGACCTGGATTCGCGCGGCCCGGTGCGGCTGTCCGAGGTGGAAGGCGAGCAGAAGGAGATGCTCAAGATCGTGCGCCGCCTGGTGGACGAAGGGCAGATCGTGCTTGCGGGTGGTGGCGACGAGCAGTTCGTATGAACAAGGTCCCTCCCCGTAGCGCCTTCGGCGCTCCCTCCCAGGCGGGCGCCGCCTGCGGCCCGGCGAAGCCGGTTCCGCGGCGGCCGCCTGGCCGACCGCTTGACTCGTGCGGAGTGGCTGCATGAGTTCGCAAAAACCCACGGGCTTCCGCAACATCCCGCCGCCGGCCGGCTCCAAGCCCGCCTCGGCCTACCAGCGCTTCATCCCGCGCGAAGAGCTCGGCGACTTCGCCAGCTGGAAGCCGGGCAGCTTCGGCGGCCACGGAGCGGGCGGCACCGGCGCGCAGCAGGCGCCGGCGGCACCGGCCGAACCCACGGCCGCCGACTGGGAAGCGCGTGTCGCCGCCGCCCGGCAGGCCGGCTACCAGGACGGCTACCGCGACGGCCTGGTGGCGCTGGAGAACTTCAAGCAGAGCTTCGCGCAGCAGGCCACCGCGCAGGTCGGTGCGCTGCTGGGCGCCTTCGACGAACAGCTGCAGCAGCTGGACGCGCAGATCGCCCGCGCGGTGGCCGACGCGGCGGTGCAGCTGGCGCGCCAGGTGCTGCGCAGCGAACTGTCGGTGCGCCCCGAGCTCGTCGCCACCGTCGCCGCCGAAGCCGTGGGCGCGGTGATGCTGAGCGCGCGCCACATCGCGGTGCAGGTGAACCCGGCCGACCTGCCGCTGGTGGCCGAGGGCGCCGAGGAGGCCCTCACCGCCCGCGGCGCGCGCCTGGCCGCCAACCCGTCGATCGAGCGCGGCGGCGTGCTGGTGCAGAGCGACGTCGGCGCCGTCGACGCGCGCATCGCCACGCGCTGGGCGCAGGCCGCCGCGGCGCTGGGTTCGGAACAGCCGTACGACGAGGACGACGCGGCATGACGCCGTTCAACCTGCCGCAGACGCTGCAGCAGCGCGACCAGCGCTGGCAGCGCTACCTGGGCGACCTGCAGGGCTATGCCACGCAGCCGCAGCCGCTGGAGGCCGTGGGCACCCTGCTGCGCGTGACCGGCCTGGTGCTGGAAGCCGCCGGCGTGCGCGTGCCGGTGGGCTCGGTGTGCGACGTGCACTGCCCGGGCCAGCCGCCGGTGATGGCCGAGGTGGTCGGCTTCAGCGGCGACCGCGCCTTCCTGATGCCGATGGGCGAGCTGCACGGCCTGGCCAGTGGCGCCCGCGTGGTGCCGCGCCCGGCCCCGGTGGCGCCGCCGCGCTTCGGTGCCGAGAACCACCCCTGGCGGCGCAGCGAGGACCGCGGCCTGCACCTGCCGATGGGCGACGGGCTGCTCGGCCGCGTCGTCGATTCGCACGGCGCGCCGATCGACCGCCTGGGCCCGCTCGAGAACGTGCACACCGAGCCGCTGGTGCGGCGGCCCATCAACGCGATGGACCGCGACCCCGTGCGCACGCCGCTGGACACCGGCGTGCGCGCGATCAACGCGCTGCTCACCGTCGGCCGCGGCCAGCGCATCGGCCTGTTCGCCGGCACCGGCGTGGGCAAGAGCGTGCTGCTGGGCATGATGGCCCGCTACACCGCGGCCGACGTCATCGTCGTCGGCCTCATCGGCGAGCGCGGCCGCGAGGTGAAGGAGTTCATCGAGGACATCCTCGAGGACGAAGGTCGCGCGCGCAGCGTGGTCGTGGCCGCGCCGGCCGATGCGCCGCCGCTGCTGCGCATGCAGGGCGCCGGCTACGCAACGGCCATCGCCGAGCACTTCCGCGACCGCGGGCTGCACGTGCTGCTGCTGATGGACAGCCTGACGCGCTACGCGATGGCGCAGCGCGAGATCGCGCTGGCCATCGGCGAGCCGCCGGCCACCAAGGGCTACCCGCCGAGCTGCTTCGCCAAGCTGCCGCAGCTGGTGGAGCGCAGCGGCAACGGCCTCAACGGCCAGGGCTCGATCACCGCGTTCTACACCGTGCTGAGCGAAGGCGACGACCCGCAGGACCCGATCGCCGACGCCGCGCGCGGCATCCTGGACGGCCACATCGTGCTCAGCCGCGAGCTGGCCGAGAGCGGCCACTACCCCGCCATCGACGTCGAGCGCTCGATCTCGCGCGTGATGACCTCGGTGACCCAGCGCGAGCACCAGCAGGCCGCGCGGCGCATGCGCCAGCTGCTGGCCAAGGTGAACAAGGCGCGCGACCTGATCCAGCTCGGCGCCTACCAGCCCGGCCACGACCACGAGCTCGACCTCGCGGTGCGCCTGCAGCCGCAGATGACCGCGCTGCTGCAGCAGGACATGCACGAGGGCGCCCAGCTCGACATGTGCCGCGCGCAGCTCCAGCGTCTCATGTCCGCATGACCTCCGCCTGAGAAGAAAGCCCCATGACCCAGTCGCTCGCCGCCTTGCTCTCGCACGCCGAACGCCTGCGCGACGACAGCGTCGCCGACCTGGCGCTGGCCGAAGGCACGCTGCGCCAGCTGCAGCTGCAGCAGGAGCAGCTCCACGCCTACCGCGACGAATACCGCCAGCGCAACCCGGCGCAGGCCGGCCGCAGCACCAGCATCGAGATGCTGCGCGTGCACCAGGGCTTCATGGCGCGGCTGGACCAGGCACTGGCGCAACTGCAGGGCCAGCTGGCGCACGCCGAGGCGCGCGTGCAGCGCGTGCGCGAGACGCTGCTGGCGCAGGAACTCCGGGTGGCCTCGGTGCGCAAGCTGCTGGAACGGCGGCAGCTGCAGAACGCCGCCGTGCATGCGCGCCACGAGCAGCGCCAGGCCGACGAGGTGGCGATGCGCCGCCGACGCGACGACCGCCAGCCCGGCTGGCGCATCGGCACCGAACACGCGCCGCTGGCGCACTGAAGCAGGACCGTCCGATGCTCGTTCCGACCGCCGTCGCGAGTCCGCTCCCTGCCGCCCCCGCCCCGGTGGCCGCCGCGCCGGCCGAGGACCGCGAGCCCGGCGCGTTTGCGCGCCTGCTCGACGGCGCCGCCGCCGAAAACTCGAAACCGCCCGCCACGCGCGCCACGACGGCGAACAAGGTGGCCACGGGCAAGGAGCGCCAGAAAGGCGTCGACAAGACCGAGCCGCCGACCGAGGCGAGCACGAAGCAGGCCCGGCCCGCCGACGTGCCCACCGAGTGCCCGGCCGGCGACGCGTCGTCCGCACCGGTTGCCGACGAGGACGAGGCGCCGCTGGCCGGCGACCCGGCGGCGCTGCTGGCCACGCTGCCGCCGCTGCCCTCGCGGCCCTTCCCCGCCGGCCACGGCGGCCCGGTGCGCACCGGCAACGGCGGCGCGCCCGGCCCTGGCGGCGTGCGCGCCGGCGCGGACGACAAGGACCCGCTGCAGGCCGCGCCCGACCTGGGCGACAGCCGCGACACGCGCAACGCGGCGCGTGGCACCGCCGCCGGCACGTTCGCCGAGACGCTGCACGAGGCCCGGCCGGCCACGGCCGACACCCGGGCCGCCATCGCCGAGACGCCAGCGGCACTGCCGCTGCCCACGCAGGCGGCGGTGGCCACCGGCGTATCGGCCAGCGCGCCGGCCGAAGCCCGCATCGCCGCCACCCCGGGCAGCGCCGACTTCGCGACGCAGCTCGGCGTGCAGCTGTCCACCTTCGTGCGCGAAGGCATCGAACACGCGCGGCTGGAGCTGCACCCCACCGAGCTCGGACCGGTGACGGTGCAGATCCGCATCGACGGCAACGCCGCGCAGGTGAACCTGGCGGCCGAACAGGCACCCACCCGCACGGCGCTGGAGCAGGCACTGCCGCAGCTGGCCGGCAGCCTGCGCGAGGCCGGCCTCACGCTCACCGGCGGCGGCGTGTTCGAGCAGGCGCGACAGCCGCAGGCCGAAGGCCGCGGCGACGGTTCCACCCGCGACGGCAGCGGTTCGCGCAGCGAGCGCGACAGCGCCGGCCGTGAATCCGTCACGACCCAGCCGCTGGCCGCGCCACGCCGCCGCGGCGTGGTCGATCTCGTCGCCTGACGACGCGGCGCGGAGCACCCCGCTCCGCGTGCGGTGAAGGCGGCTTTGGCCGCCCTTATCCGGGCTTCGCCCAGGCAGGGGGCACTCAACAATGCCCCTGAATCGCCGAGCAGGAGAAGCCATGTCCACCGCCGCAGTCGACGCCACGCCACCCGCCGCCGGGGGTGGTGGCAAGAAGAAGCTGATCATCATCATCGCCGTCGCCGTGCTGGTGCTGGGCGGTGGCGGCGTGGCCGCGATGATGCTGCTGAAGAAGAAACCCGCCGACGCCGAGGAAGGCGCCGACGAGGGCGGCGGCAAGCACGCCCCGGCCGCGGCCGCCAAGCGCGACCCCAGCCACCCGCCGGTGTTCGTGCCGCTGGACCCCTTCACCGTGAACCTGGCCGACCGCGAGGCCGAGCGCTACGCCCAGGTGGGCATCACGCTCGAGATCGACGACCCCAAGACCGGCGACCAGATCAAGGCCTACATGCCGGCCATCCGCAACCAGATCCTGATGGCGATCGCCGACCGCACCGCCGCCGAGCTGCTGGGCCGCGACGGCAAGACGCAGCTGGCCGAGCGCGTGCGCCGCGAGACCGCGCGCGCGCTGGGCTACGACGTGCCCGAGGAAGAGGCGCCTGCCGCGGCCGCCGAAGGCGACGACGAGGGCAAGCCGAAGAAGGCCGCGAAGAAGAAGCCCAAGAAGGCCGCGGCGCTCGCGCTGCCGATCCGCGCCGTCCACTTCTCCAACTTCATCATCCAATAACCGGTTCCTGGCGGCATGAACCAGCAGATCCTTTCGCAAGACGAAGTTGATGCCCTGCTGCAGGGCATCACCGGCGAAAGCCAGAAGCTCGAGCAGGAAGACGCGCCTTCCACGGGCGTGCGCGACTACGACCTGACGAGCCAGGAACGCATCGTCCGCGGCCGCATGCCGACGATGGAGGTGATCAACGAGCGCTTCGCCCGCAACATCCGCATCGGCCTGTTCAATTTCATCCGCAAGAGCCCGGAAGTGGCCATCGGCGGCATCAAGGTGCAGAAGTTCTCGGCCTTCCTGCGCGAAATCGTGGTGCCGACCAACTTCAACATCATGAACGTGAAGCCGCTGCGCGGCAGCGGGCTGATCGTCTGCGACCCGAGCCTGGTGTTCGCGGTGATCGACGCGCTGTTCGGCGGCGTCGGCAAGTACCACACGCGCATCGAGGGGCGCGACTTCAGCCCCACCGAGCTGCGCGTGATCTACCGCCTGGTGGAGACCATCTGCGCCGAGTACAAGAAGGCCTGGATGGGCATCTACCCGGTGGAGCTGGAATACCAGCGCAGCGAGATGCAGCCGCAGTTCGCGAGCATCGCCACGCCCAGCGAGATCGTGGTGGCCACCAGCTTCACGCTGGAGATCGGCGACACCACCGGCACGGTGCACTTCTGCATCCCGTACAGCACGCTGGAGCCGATCCGCGACACGCTGTTCTCCACCATCCAGGGCGACAGCACCGAGCCCGACCGCCGCTGGGTGAACCTGCTGAAGAACCAGATCCAGTCGGCCGAGGTGGAACTCGTCGCCGAGCTGGCCTACGCGGGCGCCACGGTGGAGCAGCTGCTGTCCTTCAAGCCGGGCGACTTCGTCGAGCTGGACCTCGACCCGATGATCAAGGCGAAGGTGTCCGGCGTGCCCGTCTTCGACGCCCACTACGGCGTCAGCAACAACCGCTACGCGATCAAGATCGACCGTCTGCTGACGGGCGCCAACATGACCTGGATCGGGGACCAATGAGATGAGCGAGAACGACACGCCGATGTCCGAAGAGGACAAGATGGCCGCCGAGTGGGCGGCCGCGCTGGCCGAGAGCAAGCCCGGCGGCAACGAGGTGGCCAGCGAGGTGTCCGGCCCCGCCGAGACCGTGGCGCCCGCCGCGTTCACGCAGTTCAGCAACAGCGTCAATGTCGCCGCGCCCGCCGGGGCCGTGAACGACATCAACATGATCCTGGACATCCCGGTCCAGCTGACCGTGGAGCTGGGCCGCACGCGCATCCCCATCAAGCACATCCTGCAGCTGGCGCAGGGTTCCGTGGTGGAACTGGAGACGCTGGCCGGCGAGCCGATGGACGTGCTGGTCAACGGCTATCTCATCGCCCAGGGCGAGGTGGTGGTGGTGAACGACAAGTTCGGTATCCGCCTCACCGACATCGTCACGCCCAGCGAGCGGCTGCGCCGCCTGTCGCGCGCGGCCTGATCCCATGCCGGTCTCTTCCTTCCTCTGGTTCGGCGCCATCCTGGCGCTGATCCCGCTGTCGCTGTGGCTGCTCAAGCGCACGCCGCTGGGCGGTGCCGCGCAGCGCGCGGGCACGCCGCGGCCGGTGGCGGTGCTGCCGATCTCGGCGCAGCAGAAGCTCGTCACGGTCGAGGTCGGCCAGGGCGACGACCGGCTGTGGCTGGTGCTGGGCGTCTCGCCGCAGGGCATCCGCACGCTGCACACGATGGCGGCGCAGGCCGAGGCCACGCCCGCCGTGCCGCCGCAGCCGCCGGCCGCGGCCTTCGCGCAGCTGCTGTCGCGCCTGCGCGGCAACGAACAACAACCGCCGGCGGGGCCCCATGCGCCGTAACGCCGTTCTTGCACTGACGCTGCTGCTGGCCGGCGGCGCCGCGCTGGCGCAGCAGGCTGGCGGCACCGGCCCGGGCAACCTGCCGCTGGTGGTGGCGCAGGGTGCGGGCGGCACCAGCTACTCGGTGCCTATCCAGACGCTGCTGTTCTTCACCGCGCTGTCGTTCCTGCCGGCGCTGCTGCTGCTGATGACGGGCTTCACGCGCATCGTCATCGTTCTGAGCCTTCTGCGCCAGGCGCTGGGCACGCAGGCCGCGCCGCCGAACCAGGTGATCATCGGGCTGAGCCTGTTCCTCACCTTCTTCGTGATGGCGCCCACCTTCGACAAGGTCTACGAACAGGCCTGGGTGCCGTACTCGAAGGGCACGATGCCCGTGGACGAGGCGCTCAAGGCCGGCGTGAAGCCGCTGCGCGAGTTCATGCTGAAGCAGACGCGCCAGAGCGACATGCAGCTCTTCACGCGCCTGGCCAAGCTGCCGGCCGACGTGAAGGCCGACGACGTGCCGCTCACCGTGCTGGTGCCGGCCTTCGTCACCAGCGAGCTGAAGAGCGCGTTCCAGATCGGCTTCATGATCTTCATCCCCTTCCTGGTGATCGACATGATCGTCGCCAGCGTGCTGATGAGCCTGGGCATGATGATGTTGAGCCCCGTGCTGGTCGCCCTGCCCTTCAAGCTGATGCTGTTCGTGCTGGCCGATGGCTGGAACCTGCTGCTCGGCTCGCTCGCGGCCTCGTTCGCCACGTAGCCCCATGGATTCGACCCAAGTCCTGGCCGTGGGCCAGCAGGGCCTGCTGCTGCTGCTGATGGTGAGCGCGCCGGTGCTGCTGGTGGTGCTGGTGGTCGGCCTCGTCGTCAGCATCTTCCAGGCCGCTACGCAGATCAACGAGGCCACGCTGAGCTTCGTGCCGAAGGTGATTGCTGCCGTCGCGGTGCTGGGCATCGCGGGGCCGTGGATGGTGACCACGCTGGTCGAGTACATCCGGCAGGCGCTGACCAGCATTCCCGGCGCCGTCGGCTGAACCTGTCGCCCGTGATCACCTTCACCGAAGCGCAGCTCCTCGCCTGGATCACGCCGCTGCTGTGGCCCTTCCTGCGCGCGCTGGCGATGTTCCAGTCGCTGCCGGTGCTGGGCACGCGCACGGTGCCGCAGCGCGTGCGCATCGGCCTCGCGGGCCTGATCGCGCTGGCCGCGCAGCCCACGCTGCCCGAGGTGGCACCGGTGCCGCTCGATTCCCCGGCCGCGATGCTGCTGGTGGCGCAGCAGGTGGTCATCGGCCTCAGCCTCGGCTTCGCGGTGCGCCTGGTGTTCGCCGCGGTGGAATTCGCCGGCGAGCTGATCGGCCTGCAGATGGGCCTGAACTTCGCCGGCTTCTTCGATCCGCTGTCGGCCAGCAGCGCCACCGCCACCAGCCGCTTCTTCGGGACGCTGGTGGCGTGGCTCTTCATCGTGATGGGCGGGCACCTGCTGGTGATCGCGGCGCTGGTGCAGAGCTTCCAGGCCTTCCCGGCCGGGCCGGAGCCGTTCGTGTTCCTGGCCCGGATGCAGCCGCAGCGCTGGGGCGCCGAGATCTTCTCGACCGGGCTGTGGATCGCGCTGCCGCTGGTGACGATGCTGCTGTTCGTGAACCTGGTGCTGGGCACGATCTCGCGCGTGGCGCCGCAGATCAACATCTTCGCGATCGGCTTCCCGGTCACGCTCGGCGTCGGCCTGCTGGGCCTGCTGCTGACGCTGCCGATGCTGCAGCAGCCCTTCACGATGGCGCTGGAGCGGCTGCTCGAGCAGTTCCGCTGAGGGCCGCGGCCCGCAGGGCCTAGACTGCGGCGCATGCCGCGTTCACTCGTCCACACCAGCCTGCTCGTCCCCGACTACGACCAGGCGCTGGCCTTCTTCACGCGCGTGCTGCGCTTCCAGGTGCTGCAGGACACGCCGCTGTCGCCCACCAAGCGCTGGGTCGTCGTCGCGCCATCGGCCGGCACCGGCGGGGCGCTGCTGCTGGCCCGGCCGAGCACCGCCGAGCAGCAGGCGCTGATCGGGCGCCAGGGCGGCGGCCGCGTGTGGCTGTTCCTGCACTGCGACGACCTCGACGAGGAGGTCGCGCACCTGCGCCGCCACGGCATCGTGTTCGACGGCGAGCCGCGCACCGAAGCCTACGGCCGCGTGGTCGTCTTCACCGACATCTGGGGCAACCGCTGGGACCTGATCCAGCCGGCGGGCGCGACATGAGTCTCGTCGCCCCCGAGCCGCTGGTCACCGAGCGCCTGCTCATCCGCCTCGTCGAGCCGCGCGACCTGCCGGCGCTGCTCGCGGTGAACGGCGACCCGCAGGTCACGCGCCACCTGCCCTATGCCACCTGGGCCGCGCTGGCCGATGCGATGGCCTGGTACGAACGCATGCTGAAGCTGATGGAAGGCGGCAGCGCGCTGCAGTTCGTGCTGGTGCGGCGCAGCGACGAGCTGCCCGTGGGTACGGCCTTGATCTTCCACCACGACGAGGGCAGCCGCCGCGCCGAACTCGGCTACGTGCTGGGTGCCGCACACTGGGGCCAGGGCCTGATGCGCGAGGCCGCGAAGGCGCTGGTGGCCGCGGCCTTCGGGCCGATGGGCCTGCGCCGGCTGGAGGCCGAGGTGAACCCGCAGAACACCGCGTCGGTGAAGCTGCTCGAAAGCGTGGGCTTCCGGCGCGAAGGGCTGCTGCGGCAGCGCTGGGTCAGCGCGAAGAACGGCGGCACGCCCTACGACGTGGCGATCTACGGGCTGCTCGCCGAGGACACGGCCGCATGAAGATCCAGTTCCTCGGCGCCGCCGACGGCGTGACCGGCTCGCGCCACCTGGTGGACACCGGCGACCGCCGCGTGCTGCTCGACTGCGGCCTGTTCCAGGGCTGGAAGCTGCACCGCGAGCGCAACTGGTCCTTCCCCGAGGCGCTGCGCGAGATCGACTCGGTGGTGCTGAGCCACGCCCACCTGGACCACAGCGGCTGGCTGCCCGCGCTGGTGAAACACGGCTACCGCGGCCCCATCCACATGAGCCCGGCGACGCTGGACCTGGCGCGCGTGCTGCTGCTGGACAGCGCGCACCTGCAGGAAGAAGACGCGCGCCGTGCCAACCGCTACGGCTACAGCAAGCACGCGAAGGCGCTGCCGCTGTACACCCGCGCCGACGCGCAGCGCGCGATCGACCAGTTCATCGCGCTGCCGCCGGGCAAGGCGATCAAGCTCGGGCATCGCGGCAGCCTGCAGCTGTCGCCGGTGGGGCACCTGCTGGGCGCCTGCGCCGTGTCGCTCACCGACGGCCACACGCGGCTCGTGTTCTCCGGCGACGTGGGCCGCGGCAACGACCTGCTGATGCCGCCGCCCGAGCCGCCGCCCGCGGCCGACGTGCTGCTGGTCGAATCCACCTACGGCAACCGGCTGCATGCGCCCGAAGACAGCGCCGGGCTGCTGGCGCAGATCGTCGGCGCGGCCATCCAGCGCGGCGGCTCGGTGCTGATGCCGGCCTTCGCGGTGGGCCGCGCGCAGGCGCTGCTCCTGGTGCTGCAGCGGCTGAAGGCGGCGGGCGCGATACCGCGCGAGCTGCCGGTGTTCCTGGACAGCCCGATGGCCATCGAAGCCACCGGGCTCTACCGTCGCCACGCGAAGCTGCTGCGCGTGGCGCCGCGCGAGATGCGCACGCTGATGGACGGCGTGCGCGTGGTGGTGACCGCGCAGCAGTCGATGCGGCTGGCGTCGCTGCGCTACCCGGCGGTGATCATCTCGGCCAGCGGCATGGCCACCGGCGGCCGCGTGCTGCACCACCTGAAGGCGATGGCGCCGGACCCGAAGCACGCGGTGGTGTTCGCCGGCTTCCAGGTCGGCGGCAGCCGCGGCGCCAAGCTGCTGGCCGGCGCCACCGAGGTGAAGATCCACGGCGAACTGGTGCCGGTGCGCGCCGAGATCCGCCACCTCGACGGCTTCTCGGGCCACGCCGACCGCGACGAGCTGCTGGACTGGCTGCGCCGCATGCCCGGCACGCCGCGCCAGACCTTCGTGGTGCATGGCGAGCCCGACGCGTCGGATGCGCTGCGCTCGGCGCTGCGCGACCAGCTCGGCTGGAACGCGCGTGTGCCGCAGTTCGGGGAGACGGTCGAGGTCTAGCGGGCCAGCCCGCTCAGACGAAGACGCTCTCTCGCATCCACTTCGTCGCGACCCACTTCTCGCCCGCCGTGACGGGCGCGCCGCCGTGCAGCGTCTTCGTGCTGGCGTGCGGCCGGTCGTAGCTGAAGAACACGGCGTTGCCGCGCACCGGCGCCACCTCGAAGCCGACGTCGGGGAAGGTGGTGGAGCCGCCGCCTTCGGGCGTGTTCAGGTACATCACCAGCGTGCCCACGCGCTGGCCGCCGCGCTCCAGGATGCGCGGCGTGCCCGAGTGCACCGGGTCGAAGTAGTCGTTGTGCGGCTTGTACTCGGCGCCCGGGCGGTAGCGCAGGATCTGCAGGCCCTCGCCGTTCTCCAGCGGCCAGCGCACCAGTTCGGCGATGCGGGCCTCGATGACCTGGATCAGCGGGGCCTCGCCGCGCTCGAAGAACATGCCGTCGCTGGTGCGCGCGGCGTTGACCTCGCTGCCGCCGGTGGCGTTGTCCACGGTCTCCGAGCGCGACAGGCGCGGCGCGGCCAGTGCCATCAGCTGCTCGCACTCGGCGTCGGTCATCAGGCCGCCGAAGACCACCACGCGCGGCAGCTTCATCGAGGCCAGGATCTTGACCTCGTGGCCGTCGGACAGCCGCACCACCGCGCCCGCGCCCACCGCGGGCTCGGGCACCTTGCCGGCACCGGGCGGCAGCGCCACGGCGGGGCGCTTGCCGAGTTCGTCCAGGCGCTGGCTCAGCGTGCGTTCCATCGCGTCGATCGCGACGTCCTCGTCCCAGCCGCTGGACTTCATCGCGGCCAGCACGTCCTCGGGCCGGCAGCCGGCCTCGGCCTGCGCGACGATCCAGCGGCGCAGCTCCTCGGTGACGGTTTGGGTGGTGCTCGTCGTCATGGCGGCATTTTCGCTCAGCCGGAACGGCGGAAGACCAGCTGGGACGCGGACGACGCCGCCCGGTCCAGCGCGTAGCCCTCGGCATCAAAGTCCAGCAGCGCCTTCACGCTTCGCGCCCGGCGCTGGATCGCGTGCCGCATCAGCAGGCCGCGCGCCTTCTTCGCGAAGAAGCTGATCACCTTGGCGCCGTCGCCCTCGCCTTCGAGGAAGGTGACGTCGACCACCCGGGCACGCAGCTGCGCGCGCGGCACCACGCGCGCGTACTCGATCGAGGCCAGGTTCACCACCACCGGCGCCGTCTCGTCGGCCTGGCGCTCATTGAGGTGGCTCGCCACGGTGTCGCCCCAGTAGGCGTAGAGGTCCTTGCCGCGGGCGGTCTTCAGCGCAGTGCCCATCTCCAGCCGGTAGGGCTGCAGCCGGTCGAGCGGGCGCAGCGCGCCGTACAGGCCCGACAGGATCACCAGGTGCTGCTGCGCCCAGGCCAGGTCGGCGGCCTTCAGCGTCTTCGCCTGCAGGCCGTCGTAGACGTCGCCGTCGAAGGCCAGCACGGCCGGCTTGCTGTTGAGCGGCGTGGCCTCGGACTGCCAGGCGGCATAGCGCTCGACGTTGAGCGTGGCCAGCTTGTCCGACAGGTCCATCAGCGCCGCCACCTGGGCCGCGCTCTTGCGCCGCAGCACGCCGACCAGCTCGGCGGCGCGCTCCGGGTACAGCGGCTCGGTGGCCTTCTTCAGCACCGCGGCCGGCACGCGGGTCTCGTAGTCGAGCGTCTTGGCGGGGGACAGCAGGAACAGCATGGGCGCAGGCGGCTCGTGGTCAGTGGTCGTCGCGGTCCGGCGGCAGCTGCGGCACCGCGCCCAGCGCGGCGGCCCAGGTGCGCGCCGGGATGTGGTTGCGCAGCCTGAACAGCGCGCGCTGCACCAGCGCAGGGTGCAGCTGGTGGCCGATGCCCTCGGCGATGTCGAGGGTGGCGTCGCCGTCCAGCACCGCCAGCGCCGCCAGCGCGCCGCGCGCGTGCGAGGCGTCGATGACGGGATCGGCGCCGCCGTGGAACAGGTGCAGCGTGGTCAGGCGCGGCGCCAGCGCGGGCAGCGTGGCGTAGCGGCCGCTGAAGGCCAGCACGCGGCCGGCGATGCCGTCTTCCACCTGCACGGCTTCGAGCGCCAGGATGGCGCCCTGCGAGAAGCCGCCCAGCGCGGTGGCCGCGCGCCCCACGCCCAGCCGGCGCTGCGTGGCCTTCAGCCAGTCGAGCAGGCCCGGCAGCACCGCGGCCACGCGCCCGGCGCGGTTCGCCTCGCCGATGCCGGCGAGAGAAAACCACTGCCGCCCCGGCCCGCCGCCGTCGAAGGGGTGTGGCGCATCCGGCGCCACCACGGCCGACTGCGGGAACTCGGCGCGCAGCGCCTCGGCCAGCGGCGTCAGGTCCGCGCCGCGGCCACCCACGCCGTGCAGCAGCACCAGCAGTTGCTCCGGCGCGCCGGCCTCCGGCAGCCATTCGAGGAAGTCGAGATGCATCGCACGGATTGTCGCCGCCGCCGCCGCCGGGCTGGCGGCGCCGTCGCCGGCTGGGCAAGAATCGAACGGATGAGCTGCGTGCCGACCCCTTCCCCGTCAGTGCCGCGGTGCGCGGCCCGGGTGGCCGGCGCGATGCTGCTGGCCTTGTGCGCGCTGCGGCCGGCGCAGGCCGGCACGGCACCGGCGGCGCAGGGGGCGCCCGACGCGCGCTGGAGCGGGCGCGCCGAGCACGGCTTCCTGCACCTGACGAACCAGCAGGGCCTGCCGAGCGAGGTGGCCACCGCGGTGGCGCAGGACGGCCAGGGCTACCTCTGGATCGGCACCGCCAGCGGGCTGGTGCGCTGGGACGGCTACCAGTTCCGCCACTTCCGCTACGAAGCCGGCGTGGCCGGCACGCTGCCCGACAACCTGGTGCAGGTGCTGCACGTCGACCCGGCCGGCCGCCTCTGGGCCGGCACCAGCGGCGGCGGCCTGGCGCGCTACGACCCGGCGACGCAGCGCTTCGTGACGCTGGGTGCCGGGCCCGGAGCCCTGAGCCACGTCAGCGTGCGCGCGCTGGCCGACGACGGCCGGGGCGGCCTGTGGGTGGGCACCGATGGCGGCCTCGACCACCTGGACGGCGGCGCCAGCCCGCAGGTGACGCGGCTGGCCCCCGGCAGCGGCCCGGCCGCGGGCCCGGCCGGCGACCGCGTCGTGACCGTGCTGCGCGACCGCCGCGGCCGACTCTGGGCCGGCACGCCGCGCGGCCTGTTCCGGCGCGACGCCGAAGGCCTGGCCTTCGTGCCCGTGCCGCTGCCTGCCACGCCCGGCATGGGCGACGCGCGCGCGCCGCGCCAGCCCGAGAGCCTCGTGGAAGACAGCGGCGGCCGCATCTGGGTCGGCACCAACCGCACCGGCACCTTCGTGCTCGAAGCCGGCAGCGGCCAGGCCCGCGCGGTGGTCGAGACCCAGGTGCCGCGCGGCGCCCCGCCGCTGGCCGCGCTGCGCGTGGCGGCGATGGCCGAGGCGAGGCCCGGCGAGATGTGGATCGGCACGCTGGGCCAGGGCATCGTGGTGGTCGACATCGCGAGCGGCCGCACGCACCGCGTGCGCAACCGCAGCGACATGCCGGCCAGCCTGGTGGACAACGGCGTGCGCGGCCTCTACCGCGACCGCTCGGGCCTGCTGTGGGTGGCCACGCACGGCGGCGTGAGCCGTGTCGACCCGCGCACCACCGCCGTGCTCACCATCGCCGGCCCGCGCACCGGCCAGCTGGCCCGCACCGAGTACAGCGCGCTGTTCACGCACGCCGACGGCCGGGTGTGGATGGGCACGCACAGCGACGGCGTCGAGATCCTGGACCCGCTGGGCGGCCCCGCGCGCACGCTGCGCCCCGACGCGCTGCGCCCCGACGACGCGCTGCCGCCGGACGTCGTGGTCAGCATGGCGCAGGACGACGAGGGCAACGTCTTCGTCGCCACCTACCGCGGCCTGTACAAGGTGAACCGCGACGCCACGCGGGTGCGCCGCGTCAGCTGGCCCGGCCGCCTGCCGGGCAGCGGCGCCGGGCCGCTGCTGCGCGACGGCGGCACGCTGTGGGTGGCCGGCCTGAACGACGGCCTGTGGCAAATGGACCTGGAAGGCGAACACAAGGGCCGCGTGCGCGCCGCCGTGAAGGACCCGGCGCGCACGCTGACCGACACGCGCATCTCGGCGCTGGCGCGCGGCCCCGGCGGCGAGATCTGGATCGGCACGCGCAACGGCCTCAACCGCTACGACCCGGCGCGCGGCGAGGTGCACCGCATCGTGTCGGGCGAACTGGCCACCGGCTTCGTCAGCACGCTGCTGCTGGACCGCGCGCAGCGCCTCTGGGTCGGCACCTACGGCGGTGGCGTGCACCTGCTGGTGGGCGCCGGCGACGCGCCCGCGCCGCGCTGGCGCCGCATCGGCGGCGACCACGGCCTGCCCGACGACAACGTCAACAGCATCGCCGAGGACGCCGAGGGGCGTCTGTGGGTCAGCACCGAGGACGGCCTTGCGGTGCTGGACACCGGCAGCTGGCAGGCGCGCGCGCTGCGCCGCGCCGAGGGCGTGGTGTTCCTGTCCTACTGGACCAACGCCGTGACGCGCACGGCCGCCGGCGAGCTGCTGTTCGGCGCCTCGGGCGGGCTGACGCTGGTGCGGCCGCAGGCGCTGCCGGACTGGGACTACCGGCCGCCGGTGGTGGCCAGCGACGTGCGCGTGGGCGACCGCCCCGGGACGCTGCCCGCCGACGGCCGCCCGCTCGAGGTGCCGGCCGACGCCAACCGCATCGCGGTGGAGTACGCGGCGCTGGACTACTCGTCGCCCGAGCGCAACCGCTACGAGCATCGCCTCGAGGGTTATGACGCCGACTGGGTGCGCAGCGACCCGCAGCGCCGCCTGGCGGCCTACGCGAACCTGCCGCCCGGCGACTACCGGCTGCTGCTGCGCGGCAGCAACCGCCAGGGCCGCTTCGCCGAGGCGCCGCTGGCCGTGCCGCTGCGCGTGCTGCCGGCCTGGCACCAGACGCTGGCCTTCCGCGCGGCGGCGGCCGTGGCCGTGGCGCTGGCGCTGTATGCGGTGGTGCAGCTGCGCACGCGCGCGCTGCGCCGGCGCCGCCAGGAGCTGCAGCGCCTGGTGGACGAACGCACGGCCGAGCTGCAGGCGGTGTCGGCGGCGCTGCAGGAGAAGTCGCGCGTGCTGGAGCGCGCCAGCATCATCGACCCGCTCACCGGGCTGCACAACCGGCGCTTCCTCAGCGAACACATCGAGAGCTCGCTGGCCGCGAGCCAGCGCCGCGCCGACGACGGCTCGCGCCGACCGGGCAACGCGGCGGGCACCGACACGCTGTTCTTCCTGATCGACGTCGACCACTTCAAGCGCATCAACGACACCCAGGGCCACGCCGCCGGCGACACCGTGCTGGTGCAGCTGGCGCTGCGGCTGCAGGCGGCGATGCGCGAGTCGGACTTCGTGGTGCGCTGGGGCGGCGAGGAATTCCTGGCGGTGGCGCGCGACACCGACCGCGACCGCGCCGACGAGCTGGCCGAGCGCATCCGCGCCGGCATCGCCGACCAGCCGTTCCGGCTCGACGACGGACAGCACCTGAACGTCACCTGCTCGGTGGGCCATGCGGCCTGGCCGTTCCTGCCCGCGCATCCGCAGGCGGTGGACTGGCTGGGCGTGGTGAGCCTGGCCGACCTGGGGCTGCTGGCCGCCAAGCGCACGGGCCGCAACGCCTGGGTGGGCCTGCACGGCACGCCGGCCGCGCTGCCCGAAGGGCTGCTGCGGCGCGCGCAGGCGGCGCCGCTCGGCCTGCTGGCCAGCGGCGAGATCGCGGTCAGCAGCAGCCGGCCGCTGGAGCACGTGGCCGGCGCGCTGACGGCCCTGGGCTGAAGCGGCTCTTCAGCGGAAGTCGCGGCTGTGCGTGGCCAGGCCCTGCAGCAGCAGGGAATGGTCGACCAGCTTGCGCGCCACCAGGTGCTGCACGCCGTTCTCGTTCTGCCAGATGCCGTAGACCGTGAGCAGCCGGCTCGCCAGCAGCGGCTGGCGCTGCTGTTCGGCCACCTGCGGCCAGACGATCACGTTGACGGCGCCGGTCTCGTCCTCCAGCGTCACGAAGATCACGCCCTTGGCGGTCTCGGGCCGCTGCCGGTGCGTGACGATGCCGCTGGCGCGCGCCAGCCGGCCCGAAGGAAAACCGCGCAGCACCGCAGCCGGCAGCACCTTGAAGGCGGCCAGCTGCGGGCGCAGCAGCGCCACCGGGTGCTGCGTGAGGCTGAGGCCGGTGGCGCGGTAGTCGGCCAGCACCGTGGTGCCGGCGTCGGGCGCCTGCAGCATGGCCGGTGCCTCGTGCGTGCGGGTGTCGCGCAGCAGCGCGGTGGCGCGCGTGTCGACGCCGGCCACCACCCAGGCCGCCTGGTGGCGGTGGCCGGTGAGCGGTGCCAGCGCGTCGGCCTGCGCCAGCAGCGCCATCTGGTGGGCGTCGAGCTGCGCACGGCGCGACAGGTCCTCGGGTGACGCAAAAGGCGCCTCGGCGCGCGCGGCCACCAGGCGCTGCGCGGCGTCTTCGCGGAAGCCGCCGATGCGGCTGAAGCCCAGCCGCACCGGCTGCAGCAGCGGTCCGCCGACGGCCGCCGTGGCCGGTTCGAGCGTACTGTCCCACTCGCTGTGCAGCACGCACACCGGCAGCACGGTGACGCCGTGCTCGCGCGCATCGCGCACCAGCTGCGCCGGCGCGTAGAAGCCCATCGGCTGGCTGTTCAGCAGCGCGGCCAGGAAGGCGTCGGGGTGGTGGCACTTGAGCCAGACGCTGGCGTAGACCAGCAGCGCGAAGCTGGCGGCGTGGCTTTCGGGGAAGCCGTATTCGCCGAAGCCCTCGATCTGCTTGAAGATGCGCTCCGCATATTCGCGCTCGTAGCCCTTCTCCACCATGCGGCCCACCAGCCGCTCGTGGAACGGGCCCAGCCCGCCCTTGCGCTTCCAGGCCGCCATCGCGCGGCGCAGCTGGTCGGCCTCGCCGGGCGTGAAGTCGGCGGCCAGGATCGCCAGCTGCATCACCTGCTCCTGGAAGATCGGCACGCCGAGGGTTCGTTCGAGCGCCTTCTTCACCTCGGCGCTGGGGTAGTCCACCGGCTCCTCGCCCGAGCGGCGCTTCAGGTACGGATGCACCATGCCGCCCTGGATCGGGCCCGGGCGCACGATGGCGACCTCGATCACCAGGTCGTAGAAGTTGGCGGGTTTCAGGCGCGGCAGCATGCTCATCTGCGCGCGGCTTTCCACCTGGAAGGTGCCGACGCTGTCGCCGCGCGAGAGCATCTCGTAGCTGGGGCGGTCGTTGGCCGGGATCTGGTGCAGCGCGAGCGGCACGCCACGCTTGGCCGAGACCATCTCCAGCGCGCGCCGCAGCGCGCTCAGCATGCCCAGGGCGAGGATGTCGACCTTGATGAGCCGCAGCGCATCGAGGTCGTCCTTGTCCCACTGGATCACGCTGCGCCCTTCCATCGCGGCGTTCTCCACCGGCACCAGCTGCGCCAGGCTGTCGCGCGCGATCACGAAGCCGCCGGGGTGCTGCGAGAGGTGGCGCGGGAAGCCGATGAGCTGCATCGTCAGCTCCATCCACAGCCGGCACAGCGGCGATTCGGGGTCGAAGCCGTTCTCGCGCAGGCGCTCGGCGTTGACGTGGCGGCCGTCGAACCAGTGCTGGCCCTTGGAGACGGCCTCGATGCGGTCGAGGTCGAACCCCAGGGCACGGCCCACGTCGCGCAGCGCCGAGCGCGGGCGGTAGCTGATGACCACGCCGGTGAGCGCGGCGCGCTCGCGGCCGTACTTGCGGTAGATGTACTGGATGACCTCTTCGCGGCGCTGGTGCTCGAAGTCGATGTCGATGTCCGGCGGCTCGTTGCGCTCGGCGCTGATGAAGCGCTCGAACAGCAGCATCTTCTGCTCGTCGGGGTTCACCGCGGTCACTTCCAGGCAGTAGCACACCGCCGAATTGGCCGCGCTGCCGCGCCCCTGGCACAGGATGCCCTGCGCGCGCGCCCACTGCACGATGTCGGCGACGGTGAGGAAGTAGGGCTCGTACTGCAGGCGGCCGATCAGCGCCAGCTCGTGCTCGATGCGGCCGCGCACCTCGGCCGGCACGCCCTGCGGGTAGCGCCGCACGGCACCTTCCTCGGTGAGCCGGCGCAGCCAGCTGGCGGGCGTGTGGCCTGCGGGCACGATCTCGCGCGGGTACTCGTAGCGCAGCTCGGCGAGCGAGAAGCTGCAGCGTTCGGCGATGTCCAGCGTGGCCTGCAGCCATTCGGGGTGGTAGAGCCGGGCGAGGCGCAGGCGCGACTGCAGATGGGCCTCGGCGTTGGCCTCCAGCGCAAGGCCGGCGTCGGCCACGCGGCACTTCAGGCGCGTGGCGGTGAGCACGTCCAGCAGCGGGCGGCGCGAACGCAGGTGCATCGCGGGGTCGCTGGTGGCGACGATGGGCAGGCCGGTGAGCGCAGCGACGCGCTGGACGATCTCGACCAGCGGCGTGTCGTGCGGGCCCAGCCCGCGCGTGAAGGCCAGCGCGGCGCGGTCGGCAAACCAGGTCTTGAGCCAGAGGGCCTGGTGGTAGAGGGTTTCGAAGGGTTGCCTGGCAGTACCCGCCAGCACCTGGGACACCATCAGCAGCGCGAAACAACCCGGCAGGCCCGCCAGCGCCGGCGCCTCCGGCACGCGCCCTTCGACGTCGGACATCAGCGCCACGTACTGGCCCTTGGGGGCACGCTGGCGCGCCAGCGTGATCCATTGAACCAGCGCGCTGTAGCCCTGACGCCTCATCGCGAGCAACACCAGGCGGGGGCCGGACGGCGGCATGGCGCCGACCGCGGAAGACGACGGCGGGTTCGCAGCAGCCGGTGGTGGCAGCGGTGGCACCCGCACGGCAGCGCCAGCGGCAACGGCGGCCGCGCTGGTGCGCGACGCCGACGTTGCGGCGGCCGCGGCGATGGCACGGGCGGTGATGTCGGCCGGGTCGTCGCCGTCATCAGCCACGTCGCCGCCGACTCCGGCGCCACCCGCCAGGACCACCGGCGCCGACGGCCACTGCCGATGCAGCTGCATCTGCGTGGCGACGATCACCTTGTATTTCAGCCGCTCGGCCTCGAGGTGCGCGCGCACGCTGCCGGCGAGCGAACACTCGTCGGCCAGCGCCAGCGCCTGGTAGCGCAGGTCCTTCGCGCGCCCGACCAGTTCCTCCGGATGCGAGGCTCCGTTCAGGAAGCTGAAGTTGCTGCGGCAGCAGAGCTCGGCATAGCCGGGCAGCGAGCGGCCGCGGCTGGCGCCGCCGCTGGAGCGTTGCGCGGATGCGGATGCGGGAGTTGCGTCTCTCGATGGGGGAGGAAGGGGCGAGACCATGGTGACGATGAAGACGGCGAAGACGGGGCGCGTTCACGGACGCCAGGAGGGGCCTGAACAGGCCCCGGCGGCGGATAGCGCAAGCCCGGCGACACCGCAGCCATCGGCGCGCCGGGCGGCGAAGAGAAGGTCTGGCCCCCGGCGGAGCCGTCAGGCGGCAGCGGCTGCAGGGTGTCGAGCGGGCTGCGCACCGCACCCCCACCCAGCCGCAGCACATGCGTGTAGATCATCGTGGTGCTGACATCGGCATGGCCCAGCAGCTCCTGCACGGTGCGGATGTCGTAGCCGCCCTGCAGCAGGTGCGTGGCAAACGAGTGGCGCAGCGTGTGCGGCGATGCCGGCTTGAGGACGCCGGCCGTCTGGATGGCCGACTTGAAAGCGCGCTGGAAGTTGCCTTCGAGCAGGTGGTGGCGGCGGCGCACGTCGGGGTTGCGCGGATCCTGGGCCACCTGGCTGTGCGGGAAGACCCAGTGCCAGGCCCAGGACTCGGCTGCGCGTGGGTACTTGCGCGCCAGTGCGGCCGGCAACTCGACGCCGGAGACACCTTGCGCCTCGCGGTCCGCCTGCCAGACGGCGTGGGCACGCACCAGTTGCTCGCGCAAAGGGCCTTCGAGCGATGCAGGCAGCATCACCACCCGATCCTTGAAACCCTTGCCCTCGCGAACGACGATCGCCCGGCGCTCGAACTCGATGTCCTTGACGCGCAGGCGCAGCCCTTCGAGCAGGCGCATCCCCGTGCCGTAGAGCAGCCGCCCGACGAGGCCATAGGGCGCCACCTGGCGCCCCATCGGCATGGCGTCGAGCTCCGCGAGCACGGCCTGGACCTCGGTGACCGACAGCACCACCGGCAGGCGACGTTCGCTGCGCGGGCGACCGATCTCACCCATCCAGGGCAGCGACTGGCGCAGCACCTTCTGGTAGAGGAACAGCAGCGCCGACAGCGCCTGGCGGTGCGTGCCGGGTGCGACGTCCCGTTCCGCGGCCAGCCAGGTGAGGTAGGCCTCCACCTCGGGCTGCGCCATCTCGGCCGGATGGCGCAGGTTGTGGAAGCGGATGAACGACCGCACCCAGCGTACGTAGGCTTCCTCGGTACGCAGGCTGTAGTGCAGAAGCCGGGTCTGCTGCCGCACGAGATCAAGCAGCCGGGGCTGCGCGCGCAACGGCCTTTCGTCGCCCGGCACCTGTGCGTGTGGACCGCCCGGGGCACCGGACAGCAGCGGGGGTCTTGGGCGACTCATGCGGGCAAGCTCCATGTCGCGCGTCGATGAAGACTGTATATTCATACAGTCAACAAAACTTGGCAAGCAGAAATCCAGGGAGGGAGGATCGCCAGATGGAAACGACTCGCGTCACGCGCAGCCTGCGGCCGGGCGAGCCCGGCACGCGCCGCCTGCAGCTGAGCTACGGTTCAAGCCTGGTCTGCGTCCGCTACCGCGAAACCGCGGATGGGCAGAGCCGGTGGACCACCATCGAGGTGGTCATCGACCGACGGCCCTCACCGGCCTGCCTGGTCTGCATCGCGGCGGACCCAAGGGACCTGCTGATGAATGCGCGACTGCGGACGGCTGGGGCGCAGTGGGATGAGCACAAGCAGTGCTGGATCACGAGCCTGCGAACGGCTCGGCGCCTCAAACTGCAGGAGCACATTCTCGACAGGCCAGCCAAGAGCACCCAACGAACCCACCTCGGTCGCCGAGTGCCCTGACCAGCGATGGCCATCGTCCCGCTTGAGTACCCATGATCATGTTGGAACAGGGGTGGCAAGATGGGTGGTCGAAAACACGTTAGGCCGCAGAACCGATGCCCAAGCGTCATCCACTCTTCGAAGAAGTCGAGTCCCTCCAGAGCCTTCTGGTGAGCAAAGCCACGGGTGGCGACGAAGACGAAGCGGAGTACACGCGTCTCCGACAAGTTGTCTTGGCTGAACCTTCCATCGAGCCGCTGGTACCTCGATTCGTCAGAACAAGCCGCAGCCTTGGGCAGTTCTGGCAGTTCATCAAGAACAAGTTTGCAAAGTACGCTGAACGCCGGCAGTACCTCTGGGACGAGTTTCGACCGATGATGGACTTGCTCGAACGCGGCGGAAGCGCACCTTCGGACATCGTAGTGACCGCCTCCCTCGAGAGTTTCGACGCCTCACATGTCCAGGCCGCATGGTCCAAGGCCTTGGATCGACGCTCCTCTGACCCCGAAGGAGCGATCACTATGGCTCGAACTCTGCTTGAATCAGTATGCAAGCACATCCTCGAAGAGGCTTCGGTCAAGTACGACGAGAGCCCGGATATCAGCAAGCTCTACAAGCAAACTGCAGAACACCTGAAACTCGCCCCATCTCAGCACACCGAGGCGGTCTTCAAGCAGATCCTGGGCGGCTGTACAGCAGTGGTAGAGGGCCTCGGTGCACTTAGAAATCGTCTCAGCGACTCGCACGGAAAAGGAAAGTCAGGCGTGAAGCCAGCGCCAAGGCACGCAGAACTAGCTGTCAATCTCGCAGGGGCACTCGCCATCTATCTGCTGGCAACCAAGAATGCGCGCGACGAGGCTGCGGCCTAACCCCTCGCTCAACCCCCGACTCGCTACGGCAGGCGCTGTAAGCCCGCGCTGCGCCAGCGGTAGCATCGTCGCATCGCGGGCTTACAGCACCTGCCTCCGCTCTCGGGGTTAGCTCGAACGTTAGGCATCGCGAAGACAGGCTTCCGCGACCTCCTCTGCAGTGGCAACACGAGTCCAGCTCACACTCTTCCTCTCTGGTCCGGCCGCCGAGAGAGTCGAAGCCGCGCGGCAGGTTCTTGATCCTGTCCAATTCAAGCTGATCCCAGCGCACGTCACTCTCTGTCGAGAAGACGAACTGGAAGAGCTCAGCCCTTTGCTGCTGCAGCGACGGCTCAAGGCAAGTGGGATCGGGCCTCTCACCCTTGTCTTCGGCCCAGCGGAAGAGTTCAGCACGCACGGAGTGCTGCTGCCTTGCATCTCCGGAGAAGAAGAGTTCCGAGCGCTGCGCGAAGCAGTCCTTGGAACAACCGTGATCAGGAGTCAGCAGCCTCACATCACGCTGGCTCACCCAAGAAATCCGAAGGCACCGGGAAACAACCCCACTGCGGCCGCCGCTCTCGGGAGCGGCCTCAAGGCTAGGCTCGCAAGCGTCTGTCGGGTTCAGCAAGACGGCGGCGAACCTTGGCAAGTGCTTCAGCGCCTTCCTCTTCCTGCCGCCGAACGCAGCGATGCCTAACAACTCGCTCAACCCCCGACTCGCTACGGCAGGCGGTGTAAGCCGGGCCTGCGCCAGTCGTACTATCGTCGCAGTCCCGGCTTACACCACCTGCCTCCGCTCGCGGGGTTAGCTCGAACGTTAGGCCGCGCAATTCACCCTCATGGCATCTCCAAACGACGCAAACCACCCCCTCGCAGTCTTGATCGACGCGGACAACGCGCATCCCTCTATCGTCGAGGGGCTGCTCGCAGAGGTTGCCAAGCTGGGAATCGCCAGCGTCAAGCGAATCTACGGCGACTGGACCACGCCGAACCTCTCGCAGTGGAAGCAGGTCTTGCTTGAGCACTCGATTCAACCAATACAGCAGTTCCGATACACGACCGGCAAGAACGCGACTGACAGCGCGATGATCATTGACGCCATGGATCTTCTCTACGCGGGTCACTTCCATGGGTTCTGCCTAGTCTCCAGTGACAGCGACTTCACTCGCTTGGCGGCCCGCATCAGAGAGTCCGGACGCCGGGTGTATGGCTTCGGTGAGGAGAAAACCCCAAAGCCTTTCGTGTCGGCCTGCGACAGGTTCATCTACACGGAAGTTCTCGCCAAGAAGGCGGAAGGTGACGCAGAGGTCCCACTGGTTGCGAAGCCCAGCAAGGAGCTACGCGGTGACACTCGCCTACTAAACCTCGTCCGCGGCGGGCTGCAGGCCTCCTCCGACGAGACAGGATGGGCTCAGCTCGGTGCCGTTGGCAATTACATCAGCCGCACGGCAACCGACTTTGACCCGCGAAACTATGGCTACGCCAAGCTCAGCGACTTGATCACGGCAATCGGACTCTTTGAACTTGAACGCCGCGAAACGCGAATGTACGTACGCGACATGCGAAAAAAGCCTGCGCCGAGCGCGGCCTAACCCCTCGCTCAACCCCCGACCCACTACGGCAGGCAGCGTAAGGCCGGTCTGCGCCAGCAGTACGATCGTCGCAGACCGGCCTTACGCTACCTGCCTCCGTGGTCGGGGTTAGCTCGAACGTTAGGCGGCACAGGGACACCACTTTGCGCGCACAGCCCAAGGAACACAGGAGACTCACCTTGATATTCGGAGGTTGTCTTTGTGGGGCAGTGAAGATTCGGATTGAAGAGCCTCTGGAGCACAGGCCGGAGGCTTGCCATTGCTCTCAATGCAGGAAGCACACCGGGACTTTCTGGACCGGCGTCAACGTCCGTCGCACGTCCCTTGAAATCGAAGGCGCCGAGTCCGTGAGTTGGTACCAGTCGTCAGACAAAGTCCGACGCGGTTCGTGTTCAGTGTGCGGTTCCACGTTGTTCTGGGATCCGATCATTGATGGCTACAAGTGGACAGCGGTCGCCATGGGTTGCATCGACACGCCGCTCGATCTCAAGATCTACAAGCACACCTTCGTCGGCAACAAAGGTGGCTACTACGAGATCCTCGATGACGCAACCAAGTTCGATGGCGAATGAACCTCTCGCTCCCAACGCTCCGTGCACAGTGCCGCCTAACCCCTCGCTCAACCCCCGACCCACTACGGCAGGCGCTGTAAGCCCGGTCCGCGGCAGGCGTAGCATCGTCGCGTACCGGGCTTACAGCACCTGCCTCCGCGGTTGGGGTTAGCTCGAACGTTAGGCGGCACGAAGACATGCCCTACGCAGTCCCGGACTACGAAGTCGAGTTCAGTGCAATCCGCGCCCAGGGTCCGGGTGGCCAACACGTCAACAAGGCGTCCACCGCCGTGCAGCTGCGATTCGACGTCCAGGCTTCGGGCCTGCCCGCCCCAGTCAAGGCTCGTCTACTAGCTCTTCCAGACAGTCGAGTTACCGCAGATGGCGTTGTCGTCATCAAGGCACAAAGCACTAGGAGCCAAGAACAGAACAAGGTCGAGGCGATGGCCAGGCTTCAAGAGCTTGTCGCCCAAGCTGAGCATGTGCCCCGCGCCCGCAAGGCCACAAAGCCCACCTTCGGATCAAAACAGAGGCGCTTAGCTGGCAAAGCGCAACGCAGCGAGGTCAAGGCAGGCCGCGGCAAGGTGTCGCTGTGAGAACGCGAGTCCGCTTCACCACGCTGGCAGCAGCGCCGCCGGTGCCGCCTAACCCCTCGCTCAACCCCCGACCCACTACGGCAGCCGTCGTAAGCCCGGGCTGCGGTGTTCGTAGCATCATCGCAGCCCGGGCTTACGCCGCCTGCCTCCGCGGTCGGGGTTAGCTCGAACGTTAGGCTTCACATGCGACCATCCAAGCTCGCTATTGCCTGTGCGCTGTTCAGTGCGGCACACGCATGCCTTGCGCAGGCCGCAGACACGAAACCGACGAGGCAAGCAGCTCGCGTAGTTCTGGAAGGCTGCGACGCACCACAAGAACTGATGGCGGCCGCCCGAACGATCAGCCCTGAGATCTTTACTGACCGCGATGCTGCGTCGATCGTGGTTAGCTTCGCCGTGTCCTCTTCTGGCAAAGCCACAGGCGGTGAGATCCTGAGCAAGTCAGTGAACCGTCGCCTAGCGTCAACCGCGGTGCGGACGTTTAGAAGTTGTCGATTCGAGCCTGCGATGGACGACGGGGTTGCAGTTGACGGTACTGCGGTAGTCGAGCTCCGCTTGAACGGTCACTACTTTGAGGTGCCCGGGCGCGCACGTTGCGAGGCACCCAACTATCCCTATGGTCCGCTGCGGGCGGGCATTGAAGGTACTTCAGTAGTCAAGTTCCGGTTTGCGCCAGACGGCAAAGTGCTTGAGCCCGCGATAAGCACCAGCAGCGGCAACGAAGAATTCGACCACGCAGCACTTGTCGCGGCAAGAAAGTGCACTCCACTGGGAAAGCCCAGCGCTGTGCCGGAGGCGCCGGCACTGGAGGTCTCCTTCCGCTGGCGACTCTAGGTGTCCGTGCGGGTGAAGCCTAACCCCTCGCTCAACCCCCGACCCACTACGGCAGCCGTCGTAAGCCCGGTCCGCGGTGTTCGTAGCATCATCGCGTACCGGGCTTACGCCGCCTGCCTCCGCGGTCGGGGTTAGCTCGAACGTTAGGCCACGCAATCCATGAACCGTGCACTTCTCAATCGCGTTCTGAAGGGTGAGGCCGAGGCCATAGAGCAGTTCGGTGAAGCCGATCACTGTGCCGTTGTTGATTGGAAGGATGACCTCGAAGCCATCGTCGGAGCAGTAGCCGCCTTCATCCCCAGTGGCTTCCTTCAGGTCCAGCCATTGAGCGCCGGTGGCCAGCAGCTCGTGCTTGCCGACGGAACGAAGATTGATGCGCCACCTTCACCAGTGAGGCAAGAAGAACTGATTGCTCTCGTCAATCGCGCAATCGCACCGCAGTTCGAGCTTCGGCGGTTTCGCCCAGTAGACGGAGACGGTTACTCCCTGTTCGTCGCGCCGGCGGACGTCTGGTCGGAGCTTGAACGGACCCATCCGGAAGCGACTGAGCGCTACTTTCTTGGCGCCGAACGGCTCGCTGCCTTCTGGAGGAAGGGCTTTGTTGGCCGCCTGTTCAGCAAGCCGTAGAGGCGCGGCGTGGCCTAACCACTCGTTCAACCCCCGACCCGCTACGGCAAGCGTTGTAAGGCCGGTCCGCGCCAGTAGTAGCATCGTCGCGGCCCGGCCTTACAACGCTTGCCTCCGCGGTCGGGGTTAACTCGAACGTTAGGCCTCACGTGAACACCCTCGCACGACTCGCAGCGCACTCCACTGCATTCGCGGCCTTTGTCGCCGTCTTCCGCCCCGACGCGGTTGGGCCGGTCGCGTTCTTGAGCGTCTTCATTGCAGGCTTCGCGTTCTTGCTATTGGCGCCAAGGCACAAGCGCTACCCGAGATCGCCTCGTACCTGGCTTGCCACTTTGCTCTACGCCCTTCTTCTGGCCACTGTCTTTGGCGGCGCTGACTTCGCCATGGGCGTTCTGGGCAACTCAATCAAGCCGAGAGCAGCCTTGCCAGTTGCATTCGGAGGTCTGGAGTTGTATTGGTTGCTTGTCTTTGGAGTTGCCAGCGTCGCAATGGGAGCTTGGGCCGGCGCTGCCGTTGAGCGTTGGGAGCAAGCCCGAGCAGAGCCCTCGTCGAGCATGGGCCGCAGCCAGTGAGGCCTAACCCCTCGCTCAACCCCCGACCCGCTACGGCAGGCGCCGTAAGCCGGGCCGGCGCCAAAGGTACTATCGTCGTCGTCCCGGCTTACGGCGCCTGCCTCCGCGGTCGGGGTTAGCTCGAACGTTAGGCATCGCAGTCACCACCAAATGTGCCATCGCCATGCACCCGGAAACAGCCGAATACAACGCTTCGCATGCTCCGAGTGATCAGCAGACCTGCGAGATTCTTGC
>JBGAHJ010000026.1:0-79125 GCA_044226255.1 Rubrivivax sp. | reverse complement strand
GGCTGCCCCGCGCGGGCGTAGCAGGCATCGGTGTAGCCAATCAACTGCGCAGCAGCGGCGAGCCGGTCCGCGAACAGCGCGCGCAGCGCGAGATGATCCATCGCGTGCAGCGCCCGGCCCTGTTCCGTGCGGAACATCGCGCACCCGCGCGCCAGCACGAGCGGTTCGTCGACGCGACCTTTCTCGACCAGCACGCCGAGCAGGTTGCCCTTGCAGTTGTCCAGCGCATCGTCGGCGATGCGCGGCAGCTGCGACGCGAGTGCGATCGCCTCGCGCAGGCAGGCCTCGGCGCGATCGAGGTCGCCGGCGGTCCAGTGCACGTCGCCCAGGTGCGACAGCGTGAAGACGATGAAGCGTTCCGCCTGCATGCCTCGCGCGACGTCGAGCGCGCGTTCGAGCGCGGCGCGCGCACCGGCAAGATCGTCGCGCACGAACGCGACCATGCTGGCGGCATCGAAGTAGGCAATGTGCAGGCGCGGCGGCAGCGTCGCGTCCAGCCCCACCGCGGCGTCGGCGAGCGCATGCGCCGCCGGCTGCGGCTTACCCAGGATCGCGAGCAGATGGCCATGATAGGTATGACACTGCACCCGCCCGAGCCGGTCATCCGCCTGCCGGAACTGCGTAGCCGCGCGCTCCAGCGCCTGCAGCGCCTCGTCGGGGTCGGGTGGGCCGAGCGCCATGCCGCGCAGCAGCCACAGGCGTGCGCACTGCTGCGCCGGCGTGCGCCCGTCGACCCGCGCCAGCGCGGTCTCGATCCACTGGTGTCCCTCGCGCCGCGTTGCCGTGCTCTTCCAGATCTCGTTCGTCGTCCCGACCAGCGCGATGCCGATCGCGGCATCGCCACCGGTGCCGAACGCCCAGTCGAGCGCCGCGCGCACGTTGTCGCGCTCGCACAGGTAGGTAGCCCACCACGCGGCGTCGGAGGCATGCAGCCATTCCGCAGCCGCGCCGGCGAATCGCTCGCTGACGTGTTGCGCGTGTCGACGCCGCAGCGCCGGCGTCTCGCCGGCGTCGTCGAGCTTTTCCGCCGCGAAGGCGCGCATCGTCTCGAGCAGCCGGTAACGCGGGCCGGCAGGCGCCGCTGCGCCCGCGCGGCTCTCCGCGACCACCAGCGACCGGCGCACGAGCCGCTCGATCACGTCCACGACAGCGACGTCGTCGAGCCGGTCGTCCGATACGACAACCATCGCACTGGTCAGCGCGAAGCCGCCGGCGAACACCGCGAGGCGGCGCAGCACGACACGCTCATCGGCGGACAGCAGGTCGAAACTCCACTCCAGTGCCGCGCGCAGCGTCCGGTGGCGCGGCTCCGTGAGCGGGCCGGCGGCCAGCAGGCGAAAGCGGTCGTCGAGACGCGCGGCGATCTGCCCGATCGACAGCGTGCGCACGCGCGCCGCCGCGATCTCCAGCGCAAGAGGCAGCCCATCGAGCTGCGTGCAGATGCGCACCACCGTCGCCGCACTGGCTGCGTCGAGGGCGAAGTCGGACTGCTGTTCAACGGCGCGCGCGACGAACAGCCGCACCGCGTCTGACTGTGCGATGCGCCCGAGGTCGACCTCGGCATGCGGATCTGCATCCGGATCCGGCAGCGACAGTGACGACAGCGCATGGACGCTCTCGCCCCGAATGTCCAGCGCTTCGCGGCTGGTCACGAGAATCGTCACGTTGCGCGTGCGGTCGAGAAGCCGCGCCGCGAGGTCGGCGACGGCCTCGCGTACCTGCTCGCAGTTGTCCAGCACCAGCAGCGCGTGGCGCGCAGCCAGATGCGCGCACAGCGTGTCGGCGATCGGCTGCGAGTCGCGCTCGTCGACGCCGAGCACTTGGGCGACCGCAGCCGCGACCTGCAGCGGATCGCGTACGGCACCGAGTTCGACGAACCAGGCGCCATCGCCATGACGGGCGCAGACATCGGCGGCCACCTGCAGCGAGAGCCGGGTCTTGCCGACGCCGCCACTGCCGACCAGCGTCAGCAGCCGCGACGTCTGCAGCCGCTGCGCCACGGCCTGCAGTTCGATCTCACGCCCGACGAACGAAGACAGTGCAGTCGGCAGGTTGCCGCCCATGGCCGGTCGCGGCGCGGCCGCCAGCCTTGGCCGTCGCAAGGGCCCGACGAATCGATAGCCGCGCCGCGGCAGCGTTTCGATCCAGTTCTGTCCGCCGGCCTCGGCCAGCACGCGCCGGATCGCGGATATCTGCACCGCGAGATTGCTCTCCTCGACCACCACGCGCGGCCACGCCGCGTCCAACAGCGTCGACTTGGGCACGTACTTCTGCGCATGGTCGACCAGGACGTGCAGCAACGAGACCCCGCGTTCGCCCAGCGGCACCAGCACGCCGCCGCGCGTCAGCACCTTGGCGCGCGGGTCGAGCCGGAACGGTCCGATTTCATACGATGTCGGCATGACAGCGATGTGAGTGGGCGCCCGCAGCGACGGCATGGCGGGCCAGCAGGTCTAGGACCATCCGAGCGGCGGATCGATCGCCGCCAATGCGATTCCGCGCAAATTTTGGCACTTTTTAAGGACTCGCCGGCCGCGGGCGGGATATCGTGGGCTGGTCGCCGTCGATGTTGCCGGGCCGTCGCGGACCCGGCCCTGCCGTGGATGAATACGGAACTGCTGTCCTGCCGTCCTGCTCTGCACTCGCATCCGTCGGCTCCGCGACGCACCGACTTCCCGCCATCACCGCCTGACGCACCGGTCGCCGCCGCGCCGGATTCACTGCGCCACGTCGCACGTATCTGCGCGGCCGTCTCGATGCGCCGCCGTGTGCAGCGCGGCGAAGTCATCGTGCGCACCGGCCAGCCATTCGAGTACCTGATCCGCCCGGGATCGGGGCTGCTGCTGTCGACGGCCCACGGACGTGTCACCGGACTGCATCTGCCGGGCGACATCGTCGGCGTCGGCGGCCTGGCCGGCGGTGTGCATCCTTTCGACGTCCATGCACTGGAGAGCGGACACGTCCGCCTGGCGCCGTTCGCGCTGATCGAGCAGCTCGCGGGCACCGAACCGCAGCTGCTGAAGGCGCTGCACCGCGCGATGAGCGCCGAGATGCTGCGCCAGCACCAGCTGGTCGCCCTGTTGACCCACCCGAGTGCCGAAGGCCGACTGGCGGCGTTCCTGGCCGACCTGTGGACGCGGCGGGCGTATAAAGGCGATGCGGAGTTCGTGCTGCTGTCGCTGAGTCGCGCGGAGATCGGCAGCTACCTCGGCCTGACGATGGAGTCCATCAGCCGCGGCTTTGCGAGGCTGGCGCGCCGTGGGCTTGTCGACGTGCGGCGACGTCGCCTGCGCGTCGTCGATCTGCCACGGCTCGGCATGTTCGCGACGGAACATCGAAGGGCCAACGCGTCAACACAAGTCGTCTAGGGAGGACATCATGAGGAAGTCGATCTTTGCTGCTGCGGCATTGCTTGCGATCACCGGTTCGACCGGCGCGCTTGCGAATGCAGACCTGGCGCGTCGTCAGGGCTGCACCAACTGCCACTCTGCCGAGGCTACCACCCGGCGCATGCCCGCCATGGCCTTTCCGGACCTGGCAAAGAAGTACGGGCCGGTCGGCGAAGACAAGCTCGTGCAGCAACTGCTGGACGGTTCGACGAACCATCCGCGCATCCGCTCGAACGCGGATCAGACGCGCCAGATCATCCGCTGGATGCTGACGCTGAAATAGCCGGACCCATGTGCAGCGACCGGACATCGACAACAACAGGGAGGCAACCGACATGCTGAAGGGCAAGGTAGCGCTGGTCACCGGATCCACCAGCGGCATCGGACTGGGCGTCGCGCAGCGGCTGGCCGCCGCGGGCGCGGACATCGTGCTCAATGGCTTCGGCGAACAGTCCGTCATCGATGCGCTGGTCAAGGACATCGGCGCGCGCCACGGCGTGCGCGTCAGCTATCAGGCCGCGGATCTGTCGAAGCCGGCCGAGGCGACCGCACTGGTCGAGAACGCGACCCGCGCACTGGGACGCGTCGACATCATCGTCAACAATGCCGGCATCCAGCACGTGTCGCCGGTCAAGGACTTCCCGCTCGACAAATGGGAACTGGTGATGGCCATCAATCTGACGGCCGTCTACCTGACCACCAAGGCTGCGCTACCGCAGATGCTGGAACGCAACTGGGGGCGCGTCATCAACATCGCGTCGGTGCATGGACTGGTGGCGTCGGTCGACAAGTCGGCTTACGTCGCGTCCAAGCATGGCGTCGTCGGCCTGACCAAGGTCACGGCGCTGGAAACCGCCGAAACAGGCATCACCTGCAACGCGATCTGTCCGGGCTGGGTGCTGACACCGCTGGTGCAGAAGCAGATCGACGCTCTTGCCGAGCGCGAGAAGCTCAGCGACGAGAAGGCGCGCATCCAGCTGCTTGCCGAAAAGCAGCCGTCGCTCGCCTTCACCACGCCCGAGCAACTCGGCGGGCTGGCGGCGTTCCTGTGCTCGGACGATGCCGCGCAGATGACCGGCGTGACACTGCCGGTCGACGGCGGCTGGACCGCGCGCTGAATCGGCGGGGCCGCGCGCCGGCCCCGCATTGCAGATCCGGGAGACTTCAATGCAGTCGAGCTTCATGCGCGGCGCGGTCTGGCTTGCCATCTATCTGTTCTTCGTGCTGGCACCGCTGCTGGCGCTGCTGTTCGGCGACCTGCCACACTCGCGCGATTTCTGGACGGAGTTTTCCGCGGCCATCGGCTACGTCGGCCTGGCACTGATGGGCCTGCAGTTCGGGCTGACGGCGCGCTTCCGTTTCGTCACAGCGCCGTGGGGCGAGGACGTGATCTACCACTTCCACCGCAACATCTCGCTGGTGGCGCTGGCGCTGGTGGTGGCGCATCCGATCATCATCTTCATCGTGTCGCCGCACATGACGTGGCTGCTGAAGTTCTGGGAGGCGCCGCCGGCCGCGCGGTGGGCCGCGGCGTCGACCTATTCGCTGATCGCGCTGGTCGTGATGTCGCTGTGGCGGCTGAAGCTGCGCATGAGCTACGAGTGGTGGCACACGACCCACATCCTGCTCGCCTTCGTCGCCGTCCTGGCCGGGGTCGTCCACATGTACCTGTGGGGCTTCTACCTCGGCGACCCGGTCAAGCGCGCGCTGTGGATAGGACTGGCGATCTTCTGGGTGCTGCTGTTCGTGTACACGCGCGTGGTGCGGCCGCTGTTCGTGCTGCGCAAGCCGTATACCGTCACCGACGTACGCAAGGAGCGCGGATCGTCCTGGACGCTGGTGATGAAACCCGACGGCCATCCCGGCTGGCGCTTCCAGCCTGGCCAGTTCGCGTGGCTCAGCCTGTGGGGCGGCCCGTTCAAGCTGACCCAGCATCCGTTCTCGTTCTCGGGTTCGGCCGCGGCGAAGGACGGCACCGTCGAGATCACCATCCGCGAACTGGGCGACCACACGCGCCGCATCCGCGAAGTGCCGGTCGGCTCGCGCATGTACATCGACGGGCCGTACGGCGCCTTCACCAGCGGCTGTCCGTCGGACATGCACGTGCTGATCGCCGGCGGCGTCGGCATCACGCCGATGATGAGCATGCTGCGCACGCTGGCCGACGAGGGCGACAAGCGTCCGGTGGTGCTGATCTACGGCAGCAACGACTGGGAATCGGTGACCTTCCGCGAGGAGATCGAGGCGATCAAGCCGCGGCTCAACCTGAAGGTCGTCTACGTGCTGTCGAAGCCGGAGGCGGGCTGGAGCGGCGAAACCGGCTTCGTCGACGCCGGCGTCGTGCAGCGGAACGTGCCCGCACCCTTTGCGGAACACGAGTACTTCATCTGCGGCCCTGACGTGATGATGGACGCAGTGGAGAAGTCGCTCGCGTCGCTCGGCGTGCCGCAGAGCCGCTACCACTCCGAACGCTACAGCTTCGCCTGACGAGGACGCCATGAAACGACTGCTCGCAGACCGACTGGTGCTGGCTACCGCGGCGGCCGTGCTGCTGATCAGCGCGCTGTTCGCCTGGCTGCGCGTGCTGGGCGGATAACTTCCGCGCGCGGCAGCGCGCCTGCTTGCCGTGGAGGAGACCCATGGGTGGCTATGCGATCGAACTGTTCGGCATCGTTGCAGCGCTCGCGCTGCTGATCCTGCTCGCCTTCCGCGGCTTCACCCTGCTGCTCGCGGCGCCGCTGGCGGCGATCGTCGCGGCGCTGTTCTCCGGCGAACCGGTGCTCGCCAAGTGGACGCTGACGTTCATGCAGGCGACCGCCAACTTCATCCGCAACTTCTTTCCGCTGTTCCTGCTCGGCGGCGTGTTCGGCAAGCTGATGGACGACAGCGGCGCGGCGCTCACCATCGCGCGCACGATCGTCGCGAAGCTGGGCGAATCGCGCGCGGTGCTGGCGGTGGTGCTGGCCTGCGCGGTGCTGACCTTCGGCGGCGTGAGCCTGTTCGTCGTCGCCTTCGCGGTCTACCCGGTGGCCTCGGCACTGTTCCGGCAGGCGAAGGTTCCGCACCGGCTGATCCCGCCGGCCATTGCACTGGGCGCCTTCACCTTCACGATGACCGCGGTGCCCGGCACGCCCGCGATCCAGAACGCCATCCCGATGGCGTTCTTCGGCACGACGCTCTTCGCCGCGCCGATTCTCGGCGTGATCGCATCGCTGATCATGCTGGGCTTCGGCATGTGGTGGCTGCGGCTGGTCGAGTCGCGCGCACGCGCCGCCGGCGAGGGCTATGGCAAGGACGAGCCCCCGGTCACCGACGCGCAGATCGTCCGGCAGAAGGGCGCGAACGCCGAGAACTTCGATACGGCCGAACTGACCCATGGACAGCGCGCCGAGCGCCTGCCCGGCTTCGCCACCGCGATCGCCCCGGTCATCATCGTGCTGGTGGCGAACATCGTGATGAGTCTCGTGGTGCTGCCGCGCGCACGCACCGACTTCCTCGAATACCGCTTCGACACCACGCTGGCCGCCGTCAGCGGCGTGTGGTCGGTGGTGGTCGCGCTGACCATTGCATCGCTGGCGGTGATCGTGCTGTTCCGCAGCCGGCTGGCGGACTGGCGCAAGTCGCTCGACGCGGGTGCCACCGCGTCCGTGCTGCCGTTGCTGAACACAGCGAGTCTGGTCGGCTTCGGGGCGGTGGTGGCAGCGCTGCCGGCGTTCGCGGTGGTGCGCGACGGTTTCCTCGCAGTGCCGGGCGGGCCGCTCGTGTCCATCGCGGTCGCCGCAAACGTCATGGCCGGCATCACGGGTTCGGCCTCCGGCGGCCTCACCATCGCGCTCAATGCGCTGGGCGAGACCTATGCACAGCTCGCAGTGGCCGCCGGCATCCATCCCGAACTGATGCACCGGGTGGCCGCGATCAGTTCGGGCGCGCTGGCGATGCTGCCGCACAATGGCGCGGTGGTGACGCTGCTCGCCATCTGCGGCGCGACGCAGCGCGGCAGCTACCGCGAAGTGATGATGGTGGGCCTGATCGGACCGCTGCTCGCGCTGGCCGTCGTCATCGTCCTCGGCAAGCTCTTCGGCGCATTCTGACGCTGCGTTCCGACATCGGCGCCGGCGTCAGGCGCCGCGCAGCGCCGCCGCGTGGTGCGCAATGTGCTCGCCGATGAAGCTCGCGACGAAGTAGTAGCTGTGGTCGTAGCCGGGCTGCACGCGCAGCGTCAGCGGATGGCCGGCCGCGGCGCAGGCCGCGCTGAGCAGATCATCGCGCAGCTGCGCGCCCCGGAATTCGTCGGCCTCGCCCTGGTCGACCAGCAGCGGCAGACGCTCGGCCGCACCCGCGATCAGTTCAGCGGCATCCCAGGCCCGCCAGTGGTCGCGATCCGCGCCGAGGTAGGCAGTGAACGCCTTCTGCCCCCACGGCACCTGCGACGGCGCGACGATCGGCGAGAACGTGGACACGCTGCGATAGCGGCCCGGATTACGCAGCGCGGTCACCAGCGCGCCGTGCCCGCCCATCGAATGCCCGCTGACGCCGCGCGCGGCGGTCGCCGGGAAGTGCTGCTCGATCAGCACGGGCAGTTCGTGCGCGACGTAGCGGCCCATACGGTAATGCGCTGACCAGGGCGCTTCGGTCGCGTCCACATAGAAGCCCGCGCCCTGTCCCAGGTCCCACGCCGCGTCATCGGCGACGTCGGAGCCGCGCGGGCTGGTGTCCGGCGCCACGACGATCAGCCCGTGCTCGGCCGCATGCGCCTGCGCGCCGGCCTTGGTGATGAAGTTCTGCTCGCTGCAGGTCAGTCCCGACAGCCAGTACAGCACCGGACAACGCGCCCCCTGCAGTGCTGCCGGCGGCAGATAGACGCCGAACTTCATGTCGCACGCCAATGCCTGCGAGCGATGCCGCCAGACCTGCTGGCGCCCGCCGTGGCTCGCGTGGTCTTCGAGTTTCTGCATCAGCGCTGCATCAGAAGTGGATCACCGTGCGGATCGACTTGCCGTCGTGCATCAGGTCGAAGGCTTCGTTGATGCGTTCCAGCGGCAGCGTGTGGGTCACGAAGGGATCGAGGTCGATGCGCCCGGCCATCGCGTCCTGCACCATGCCCGGCAGCTGCGTGCGGCCCTTGACGCCGCCGAAGGCCGTACCGCGCCACACGCGGCCAGTCACGAGCTGGAACGGTCGCGTGCGGATCTCCTGCCCGGCGCCGGCCACGCCGATGATCACGCTCTCGCCCCAGCCCTTGTGACAGCACTCGAGCGCGGCGCGCATCACCTCGACATTGCCGATGCACTCGAAGCTCCAGTCCACGCCGCCGTCGGTGAGATCGACGATGACCTCCTGGATCGGCTTTGTGAAATCCTTCGGATTCAGGCAGTCGGTCGCGCCCATCGCGCGTGCCAGTTCGAACTTGGCGGGGTTGGTGTCGACGCCGATGATGCGGCTGGCTTTCGCGAGCTTCGCGCCCTGGATGACCGCGAGGCCGATGCCGCCCAGGCCGAACACGGCGACCGAGTCGCCAGCCTTCACCTTCGCTGCGTTCTTCACCGCGCCCAGGCCGGTCGTCACGCCGCAGCCCAGCAGGCAGACCTTGCCGTGGTCTGCGCGCGGATCGATCTTCGCGGCCGAGATCTCGTTCACGACCGTGTATTCGCTGAAGGTCGAGCAGCCCATGTAGTGGTGAAGCGGCCTGCCCTCGAAGGAGAAGCGCGTCGTGCCGTCGGGCATCAGGCCCTTGCCCTGCGTGGCGCGCACTTTCTGGCACAGGTTGGTCTTGCCCGACAGGCAGAACTTGCATTCGCGGCATTCGGCCGTGTACAGCGGAATGACATGGTCGCCCGGCGCGAGCGTGGTCACGCCCTCGCCCACCTCGACGACCACGCCCGCGCCTTCGTGGCCCAGCACCGAGGGGAAGATGCCTTCCGGATCGTCGCCGCTCAGCGTGAACGCGTCGGTGTGGCATACACCGGTGTGCGAGATCTTCACCAGCACCTCGCCGCGGCGCGGCGGCGCGACGTCGATGTCGACGATCTGTAGCGGCTTGCCGGCGGCAAAGGCGACGGCGGCGCGGCTTTTCATGCGGGTCTCCTGCAGAAAATGAAAAGGCCTCCGCACCTGCCGGCGCGGAGGCCTCGATAAGGCCCGGCTACATGTGGTCGATCATCACCTGCCCGAAGCCCGAGCAGCTCACCTGTGTGGCGCCATCCATCAGCCGCGCGAAGTCGTAGGTCACCTTCTTGCTGGCGATCGACCGCTCCATCGACTTGATGACCAGGTCGGCGGCCTCGGTCCAGCCCATGTGCCGCAGCATCATCTCGGCCGACAGGATCTCCGAACCCGGGTTCACGTAGTCCTTGCCCGCGTACTTGGGCGCGGTGCCGTGCGTGGCCTCGAACATCGCCACCGAGTCCGACAGGTTCGCGCCCGGCGCGATGCCGATGCCGCCCACCTGCGCAGCCAGCGCGTCGGAGATGTAATCGCCGTTGAGGTTCATGGTCGCGATGACGTCGTACTCGGCCGGCCGCAGCAGGATCTGCTGCAGGAACGCGTCGGCGATCACGTCCTTCAGCACGATGTCGCCGTGCGGAGCCTTGATCTTCATCCACGGGCCGCCGTCCAGCAGTTCGGCCTTGAACTCGCGCTGCGCGAGCTCGTAGCCCCACTTGGCGAACGCGCCCTCCGTGAACTTCATGATGTTGCCCTTGTGCACGAAGGTCAGGCTCTTGCGCTTGTTGTCGATCGCGTACTGGATCGCCTTGCGCACCAGCCGCTCGGTGCCTTCGCGCGAGATGGGCTTGATGCCGATGCCCGACGTGGCCGGGAAGCGGATCTTCTTCACGCCCATCTCGTCCTGCAGGAACTTGATCAGCTTCTTCGCCTTGTCGGTCTCGGCCTCGTATTCGATGCCGGCGTAGATGTCCTCCGAGTTCTCGCGGAAGATCACCATGTGGGTCTTTTCCGGCTCCTTGACCGGGCTGGGCACGCCCTTGAAGTACTGGATCGGCCGCAGGCACACGTACAGGTCGAGTTCCTGGCGCAGCGCGACGTTGATCGAACGGATGCCGCCGCCGACCGGCGTGGTCAGCGGGCCCTTGATCGACACCACGTAGTCGCGCACGGCCGACAGCGTCTCCTCGGGCAGCCACACGTCGGGGCCGTAGACCTTGGTGCTCTTCTCGCCGGCGTAGACCTCCATCCAGTGGATCTTGCGCTTGCCGCCGTAGCTCTTGGCGACCGCGGCGTCCACCACCTTCAGCATCACCGGCGTGATGTCCAGGCCGGTGCCGTCGCCCTCGATGTACGGAATGATGGGCTGGTCGGGCACGTTGAGCGAGAAGTCCGGGTTGACGGTGATCTTCTGGCCGGCGGTGGGCACCTTGATGTGCTGGTACATGTAAGGGTTCTCCAGGATGCCCGGCACGTGTTCCTGCGCCGGTGCGGCTGTTTGGTGAGCCCGAAATTCTATGTCAGCGGCCCTGTCAACCGACTGACGCGGCGCCGCGTTTCGGGTGGGCCTCCCGGTTGGAGGGGGGTTGAATCCAAACTTTCGAAAGGTATTTGAGATGAACAAGCTCCTGGCCGCCCTGATCGCCGCCGCCTTCGCCACCACCGGCGCCTTCGCCGCCGAGCCGGCGAAGAAGGAAGAAGCCAAGCCGGCCGCTGCCGCTGCTTCGGGCGCCAAGAAGGCCGAAGCCAAGAAGGAAGAGAAGAAGGAAATGAAGAAGGAAGAAGCCAAGAAGTAATTGGCTCTCGCAGGCGGGCCGCGCGAACAGCGCACCCGCCGGCCGCAGCGCCCGGTTCAGCCGGGCGTTGTCGTTTCCGGGGCTCGCGCGACGCAGCGCCGCTTCTAGAGCGTGCGGCAGAAGGCCGCCACCTGCTCCCAGACGCCGTGGCCCAGCGCCCAGGCCGAGGCCAGCACCAGCAGCAGCCCCGCAGCCCGGGCGGCCCAGCGCTCGCGCGCCGCCCCGTCCACGCCGCCGGCCAGCCGGCGCAGCACCCACGGCCCGAGCAGCAGCCCCGGTGCCGAGGCCAGGGCAAAAGCCGCCATCGCCGCCGCGCCGCCGGCCGCACCGCTGGCCATCGCCGCCACGAGCAGCGCCGACTGCAGCAGGCCGCAGGGCCATGCCACCCACAGCCCGCCGAGCGCGGTGGCGCGCGTGGTGGGGCCGCGCAGGCGTTGCCAGCCGGGGCCTGCGGCCGCCAGCGCGGGCGGACGGCCGATCTGCGCCAGCCAGGCCGGCTGGCGACCCTTGAGCATGAGCCAGACACCGAGTGCGATGGCTGCCGCGTGCAGCAGCACCCAGAGGGGGCGCAGCGCGGGACTGAACTGCGACCAGGCGGCCAGCGCCGCCACGCTGCCGGCGGCCACCGCGCCCGCCAGCGCGTAGGCGCCGAGCCGGCCGAGGTGGAAACCCAGCGTGGCGCGCGGGCCGCCGTGGCCGATGGCCGCGGCGCAAGGCGCACTGCACATCGCGGTGCAGTGCGGTGAACCGGCCAGCCCCAGCAGCGCGGTGCTGGCGATCAGCGCCGCATCCATGCGCGCCCTCTTTCGATCAGATGATCCGCGAGAAACGTTCGCGCACGCGGTCGGCCTGCAGGTGCTTGTCGAACACCATCGCCACCGCACGGACGAAGTACCAGCCCGTCGGGGTGACCTGGATGTCCTGCTCGCTCACCTCCACCAGGCCCATCTCGGCCAGCGGCTTCAGTTGCTCGAGCTCGTGCGCGAACACCTCGCGGAAGCGTATCAGGTGCGCGAGCTCGATGGACTCGAACTCGACGCGGCCCTGGCACATCAGCGCCATGATCACGGCGCGGCGCAGCAGGTCGTCGCGCGTCAGCGCCAGGCCGCGCACGATCGGGAACTGGCCCTGGGCCAGCGCGTCGTGGTATTCGGCCAGGGTCTTCGCGTTCTGGCTGTAGGTGGCGCCGATGCGGCCGATGGCCGAGACGCCCAGCGCCACCAGGTCGCAGTCGGGCTGCGTGGTGTAGCCCTGGAAGTTGCGGTGCAGACGGCCCTGGCGCTTGGCGATGGCCAGGCTGTCGCCGGGCAGCGCGAAGTGGTCCATGCCGATGTAGACGTAGCCCTGGCCCATGAAGCCGGCCAGCGCGCTGCGCAGCATGCCGATGCGCTGCTCGGCACTGGGCAGCGCGGCCGAGTCGATGCGGCGCTGCGGCTTGAAGCGCTGCGGCAGGTGGGCGTAGGAGTAGAGCGCCAGCCGCGTGGGCCGCAGCTCGCAGACCTGCGTGATCGTGCGCCTGAACGACTCGGGCGTCTGCTTGGGCAGCCCGTAGATCAGGTCGGCGTTGATCGACTCGAAGCGCAGCGCGCGGGCCTCGGCCACCAGGTCGCGCACCATCTCGAACGACTGCACGCGATGCACGGCCACCTGCACGTCGGCGTCGAAGTCCTGCACCCCGAAGCTGATGCGGTTGAAGCCCATGCCCGCGAGGTTGCGCAGGCGCTCCCGGCTGGCGGTGCGCGGGTCGACCTCGATCGAGACCTCGGCGTCCGGCAGCACCTTGAAGTTGCGCCGCAGCAGCGCCATCAGTTCGGCCAGCTCCTCGTCGGACAGGAAGGTCGGCGAGCCGCCGCCCAGGTGCAGCTGCGACACCGGCTGCGTGCGGCCCAGTTCGGCCACGTGCAGCTCCACCTCGATCGCCAGGTCCGTCAGATATTCGCGACCGCGCGAGTGGTGCTTCGTGATGATCTTGTTGCAGGCGCAGTAGTAGCAGAGCTGCTCGCAGAACGGGATGTGCAGGTACAGCGCCAGCGGCGGCGCGCCGCCCACCATCGCGCCCTCGGCGCGCTGGCGCAGCGCCTGGCGGTAGGCGTCCGCACCGAAGGCCTCGACGAAGCGGTCGGCCGTCGGATACGACGTGTAGCGCGGACCTTGCACGTCCAGCCGGCGCAGCATCTCGTCGGACAGCACGGCTCCGGAGGGTGGCGGGGCGGCAACAGGCATGGTGCGAACTGTGGCCAAACCGTCCGCCGGGCCCTTTGATTTGCCTCAACGGGAATCGCACCTTGCGCGACAATGCGCGCGCCATGAATGCCGCCCACCCCCCCCTGCGCCTCGAGCCCTTCAAGGTCGCCTGTTCCAGTTGCAACCTGCGCGAGCTGTGCCTACCGGTCGGCATCTCGGAGGACCAGATGGAGCGGCTCGATTCCATCGTGGCGACACGCCGCTCGGTGCCACGCGGCGAGGCGCTGTTCCGGGTGGGCGACGCCTTCACCTCGCTCTACGCGGTGCGCACCGGCTTCTTCAAGACCTGCGTGTCCTCCGAGGACGGCCGCGACCAGGTGACCGGCTTCCAGATGGCGGGCGAGCTGCTCGGGCTGGACGGCATCGGTGCCGACCGCCACACCTGCGACGCGGTGGCGCTCGAGGACTCGCAGGTCTGCATCATCCCGTACCACCAGCTCGAGGACCTGTCGCGCGAGCTGTCGGACCTGCAGCGCCACTTCCACCGCATCATGAGCCGCGAGATCGTGCGCGACCACGGCGTGATGCTGCTGCTGGGCAGCATGCGTGCCGAGGAGCGCCTGGCGGCCTTCCTGCTGAACCTGACGCAGCGCCTGCGCGCGCGCGGCTTCTCGGCCAGCTCGCTGGTGCTGCGCATGACGCGCGAGGAGATCGGCAGCTACCTGGGCCTGAAGCTCGAGACCGTGAGCCGCGCGTTCAGCAAGTTCCAGGACGACGGCATCCTGGACGTGAAGCAGCGCCAGATCACCGTGCTCGACGCCGAGAAGCTGCAGTCGCTGGTGAACGGCACCACCTGCTAGCGCGGCTCACTCGCTCCAGCTGCGGCTGTTGATCTCGTCGGCCGCGCGCTGCAGCAGCACGGTCAGCGCGCAGGCGGTCGCGGTGGCCGCCCAGAAGAAGAAGAAGGCGAGCGAGTAGACCGCCGTCTCCGACAGCTCCAGCGCCGCGCCGCCCAGCGTGTGCAGCGAGCCCGGGTCGACGAACGCGAAGACGCCGATCTCCAGCACGGCCGCCACCAGGAAGGCCGGCCACGAGATGGCGGCGATGCGGCGAGCCAGACGCTTCATGGGAACCGCTGCCCTTCAGCGCGCCGGCGTGGCCGCATGGTTGCGTGCCTGCACGGCGGGCAGCGCACCCCGATCGCCTCGGGCGGCGGCGGCGCTGGTGTCCAGCACCGGATCGGGATGGCTCAGCGCCAGGCCGAGCGTCACGAAGCTGGCGACGACCACCAGCGACGGGCCGCCGATCACCAGCCAGACGATCGGCAGCCGCCACCAGGGGGCCGCCTGCGCGGGAGGGGATGTGTTCATCGGGGCTGCTCCTCGGAAGGCGCCGTCAGCGCGGCACCATGAAGGTTGACTTTTCGGTCACGGCGGTCGCATGGCCGTCGGCCACGCGTTCGATGGTGAAGCGGATCGGGTGGATGCCGGTGCCGGCCTGCGCCGCCGCTTCGGGCGGCAGACGCACGCCCACGGGCACCCAGCGCGCCTGCGCGGCTTCGATGCGGATCTCGCCGGCCACGTCGGCCTTCAGTCCCGGCAGCCCGCTCACGGAGACGCGGTAGCGCTGCGCATCCTCGGTGGCGTTCATGATCTGCAGCCGGTAGACGTTCTCGATCTGGCCCTCGTCGACCAGGCGTGCCAGCGTGCCGCGGTCGCGCACCACGTCCACCTTGAACGGCGCGCGCAGCAGGAGGCTGGTGAGCAGGCCGGCGCCGATCAGGATCAGCACCGCGGTGTAGATCATCACGCGCGGCCGCAGCACGCGCGCCAGCACCTGGCCGCGGCTCAGGTGCCTCTCGAGGCCGTTTTCCGTGGCGTAGCGGATCAGGCCGCGCGGGTACTGCATCTTGTCCATCACGCCGTTGCAGACGTCGATGCAGGCGGTGCAGCCGATGCACTCGTACTGCAGGCCCTTGCGGATGTCGATGCCCGTGGGGCACACCTGCACGCACAGGCCGCAGTCGATGCAGTCGCCGAGCTTGTTGCCCTTCGCATCGGTGCCGCGCGCCGCGTCGGCCCGCTTGGCGCGCACGCCGCCGCGCGGCTCGCCGCGTTCCGGGTCGTAGCTGACGATCAGCGTGTCGCGATCGAACATCGCGCTCTGGAAGCGCGCGTACGGGCACATGTACTTGCACACCTGCTCGCGCATCCAGCCGGCGTTGCCGTAGGTCGCGAAGCCGTAGAACAGCACCCAGAACCACTCCCAGGGCCCGAGCGCGAACTGCGCCAGCGAGGCCAGCAGCGACTGGATGGGCGTGAAGTAGCCGACGAAGGTGATGCCGGTCCACAACCCGATGGCCGCCCAGGCCAGGTGCTTGCCGCCCTTGCGCAGGACCTTCTCGGCGGTCCACGGCCCCTTGTCGAGCTTCATGCGGCGCATGCGGTCGCCCTCGAAGTGGCGCTCCACCCACATGAAGATCTCGGTGTAGACGGTCTGCGGACAGGCGTAGCCGCACCACAGACGCCCGGCCACCGCGGTGAACAGGAACAGCGCGTAGGCGCAGATGATCAGCAGGCCCGCAAGGTAGATGAAGTCCTGCGGGTACAGCACCAGCCCGAAGATGTAGAAGCGGCGCGCGCCCAGGTCGAACAGCACGGCCTGGCGGCCGTTCCAGGCCAGCCAGGGCAGCCCGTAGAAGATCAGCTGGGTGAACCAGACGAGCGCCCAGCGCCAGCCGGCGAACCAGCCGGACACGGCACGGGCGTAGATCTTGTCCTGCTTCTGGTAGAGCGAGACGACCGAGACGCGGACGTCGGTCGGTGTCTCCGCCGCGGCGGCCGGTTCGTTCACTGGGCGGCGACCTTCGTCCCTTGCGACAGGCTCCAGACGTAGGCGCCGAGCACGTGCACCTGCTCGGGCGTCAGCAACCGGCCCTGCGCCGGCATCGCGTTGGTCTTGCCGTTGGTGACCATCGCGACGATCGCCTGCTCGCCCCAGCCGTGCAGCCAGACCTTGTCGGTGAGGTTGGGCGCGCCGAGGGCCGGGTTGCCCTTGCCTTCGGCGCCGTGGCAGGCGGCGCAGGCGCCGAACTTGCCGCGGCCGAGCTCGGCGGCCACGTTGTTGTGCGCGCTGCCCGACAGGCTCAGCACGTAGTTGGCGACGTTGCGCACGTCGTCGGCGTTGCCGACCGCGGCGGCCATCGGCGGCATCATGCCGGTGCGGCCTTCGACGATCACCTTCTCGATGTACGCGGGCGTGCCCTCGCCGAGCCAGTCCTTGTCGGTCAGGTCGGGGAAGCCCTTGCTGCCGCGCGCGTCGCTGCCGTGGCAGCCCGAGCAGTTGTTCAGGAACAGGCGCTGGCCGATGCCCATCGCCACGCTGTCGCGGGCCAGCTCTTCGGCCTTCATCGCCGTGAACTTAGCGTAGACCGGCGCCATCTGCGCGCGCGCCTTCTCCTGCTCGGCTTCGTACTGGCCGACGCTGCTCCACTTCAGCGTGCCGGGGTTGGTGCCCAGGCCGGGATAGAACGCCAGGTAGACGGCCGAGAACACCACGGTCAGCACGAACAGCCACATCCACCAGCGCGGCAGCGGGTTGTTCAGTTCGCGCAGGTCCTCGTCCCACACGTGGCCGGTGGTGTTGTCGTTGGCCATCACCTGGCGCCGGCTGGCGATGGCCAGCAGCACCAGGCAGAGCACCAGGCCCAGCACCGTGGCGGCGGCCACGTACAGCGCCCAGCCGCTGTTGACGAAATCACTCACGGGTTTCTCCTTCGGTGCGCGCGGCGTCGTCGCCGATGAACGGCAGGCGCGCGGCGGCTTCATGGTCGGACTGGCGGCGGCGGCTCCAGGTGTGCACCATCAGCGCGATGAACAGCGCCAGGCTGGCGAGCGTCACGGCGACGCGGAGGTCATTGACGTCCATGGGGGTCGGCTCCTCGACTCACTTGCGCGCGGTGCCCAGCACCTGCAGGTAGGCGACCAGCGCCTCCATCTCGGTGCGACCCTTCACCTCGTCGGCGGCCTTGGCGATCTCGTCGTCGCCGTAGGGCACGCCGACCATGCGCAGCGCCTTCATGCGCGGTGCCATCTGGGCGGGGTCGACGCCGGCGCTGACCAGCCACGGATACGCCGGCATGTTCGACTCGGGCACCAGGTCGCGCGGGTTGTTCAGGTGGATGCGGTGCCACTCGTCGCTGTACTTGCCGCCCACGCGGGCCAGATCCGGCCCGGTGCGCTTGCTGCCCCACTGGAACGGATGGTCGTAGACGAACTCGCCGGCCGTGCTGTAGGCGCCGTAGCGCAGCGCCTCGGCGCGGAACGGACGCACCATCTGCGAGTGGCAGTTGTAGCAACCCTCGCGGACGTAGATGTCGCGGCCCGCCAGCTGCAGCGCGGTGTAGGGCTTGACGCCCTCGGCCGGCTGCGTGGTGGAGCGCTGGAAGAACAGCGGGATGATCTCGACCATGCCGCCGATGGCCACCGCCACCAGGATCAGCACGATCATCAGGAAGTTGCTGGTCTCGATCTTCTCGTGACCGCCGGTGTTGTGTGCTTGTGCCATGGTTGTTGTTCCTCCGGCGTCAGGCGTGGGCCGCCTGCGGATGCACCGGCGCCGGGACCGGCGCCTGCACGGCCTTGCCGCTCTTCACCGTCATCACCACGTTCCAGGCCATGATCAGCATGCCGCTCAGGTAGAGCAGGCCGCCCAGCAGGCGCACGACGTAGTACGGGAAGGTGGCCTTGACGCTCTCGACGAAGCTGTAGACCAGCGTGCCGTCCGGGTTCACCGCGCGCCACATCAGGCCCTGCATCACGCCGGCGATCCACATCGCGGCGATGTAGAGCACGATGCCGATGGTGGCGATCCAGAAGTGCGTCTCGATCGCCTTCACGCTGTACATCTGCGTGCGGCCGAACAGGCGCGGGATCAGGTAGTACAGCGAGCCCATGCTGATCAGGCCGACCCAGCCGAGGGCGCCGCTGTGCACGTGGCCGACGGTCCAGTCGGTGTAGTGGCTGAGGGCGTTGACGGTCTTGATCGACATCATCGGGCCCTCGAAGGTGCTCATGCCGTAGAACGACAGGCTCACGATCAGGAACTTCAGGATCGGGTCGTCACGCAGCTTGTGCCAGGCACCGCTGAGCGTCATGATGCCGTTGATCATCCCGCCCCAGCTCGGCGCCAGCAGCACCAGGCTGAAGATCATGCCGATCGACTGCGCCCAGTCGGGCAGCGCGGTGTAGTGCAGGTGGTGCGGGCCAGCCCACATGTAGGTGAAGATCAGGGCCCAGAAGTGCACGATCGAGAGCCGGTAGCTGTACACCGGGCGCTCTGCCTGCTTGGGGATGTAGTAGTACATCATCCCGAGGAAGCCCGCGGTCAGGAAGAAGCCCACCGCGTTGTGCCCGTACCACCACTGCACCATCGCGTCCTGCACGCCGGCGTAGGCCGAGTAGCTCTTCCACAGGCTCGCCGGCACGGCCGCGCTGTTGACGATGTGCAGCAGCGCCACGGCGATGATGAAGGCGCCGAAGAACCAGTTCGCCACGTAGATGTGGCGCACCTTGCGGATGCCGATGGTGCCGAAGAACACGATCGCGTAGCTCACCCACACGACGGCGATCAGCAGGTCGATCGGCCATTCGAGCTCGGCGTATTCCTTGCCGCTGGTGATGCCCAGCGGCAGCGTGATGGCCGCGGCCAGGATCACGAACTGCCAGCCGACGAAGGTGAACATCGCCAGGCCCGGCGCGAACAGCCGCGTCTGGCAGGTGCGCTGCACCACGTGGTAGCTGGTGGCGAACAGCGCGCAACCGCCGAACGCGAAGATCACCGCGTTGGTGTGCAGCGGGCGCAGGCGCCCGTAGCTGAGGAACGAAATGCCGAAGTTGAGTTCGGGCCAGGTCAGCTGTGCGGCGATGATGACGCCGACCAGCATCCCGACCACGCCCCACAGCACGGCCGCCAGAGCGAACAGCCGCACGGGCCCGTCGCTGTAGATCTCATGGTTCCCCGCAGCCGGGGTCGCTGATGCCATCGAGACACTCCTCGTTATCGATAGGGAGATTCTTGGGGTTGGGAACGCGGCGGGGGTTGATTCGCATCAAGCGCCGCCCCCTCGTCGGTCAGGATCCGTTCAGCTTCGCGCTCGAGATCCTCGAACTGGCCCTTGTGCAGGGCCCAGCCGAAGATGCCGATGATCAGCAGCACCAGCACCGCGGACAAGGGGATCAGCAGGTACAGGCTTTCCACCGCCGCCCTCAGCGCGCCGCGCGCAGCGCGTTGGCCACCACCAGCAGGGAGCTGCCCGCCATGCCCAGCCCCGCCGCCCAGGGCGGCAGCCAGCCGGCCAGCGCCAGCGGAATGCTGACCGCGTTGTAGGCGGCGGCCCAGGCCAGGTTCTGGCGCACGATGCGCACGGCCCGGCGCGCGGTGTCGCGGGCGCGCACAAGATCCGTCAGGCGGTTCGAAGTGATCACCGCGTCGGCCTGGCTGCGCGACACCAGCGCGCCCTGCCCCATCGCCAGCGACACGTCGGCGCGGGCCAGCACGGGCGCGTCGTTGATGCCGTCGCCGACCATCGCGACGCTGCGGCCCTCGGCCTGCGCCTGCTCGATGGCCGCCAGCTTCGCTTCCGGCGTGGCATGCGCCCGCACGTCGGCGATGCCCACGCGCCGGGCCAGCGCCTCGGCGCGCTCCGGTGCATCGCCGCTGAGCAGCGTCACGCGCAGGCCGGCCGCCTGCAGCGCCTGCACGGCTTCCGCACTGCCCTCGCGCAAGGTCTCCTGCAACTCGAACCGCGCCAGCGGTTCACCGGCACGCGCCAGCCAGAGATCCGAGGCGGCGCCCGTCGCCGCGCCGACCCAGGCCGCCGAGCCCAGCTGCCAGCAGACGCCGTCGCCGTCGCGGGCCTGCAGGCCGCGGCCGGGCCGTTCATCCACGCCGGCCCAGGCGCGCGCGACGTCGGCCGCCGTGGCCTCCACCAGCGCGCGCGACGCCGGGTGCGACGACCAGGCGGCGAGCGAGGCCGCGCAGGCCAGCGCCGACGCGTCGTCGCCGAACACCCGCTCGCCGGCAGCGCTGCGCGCCACGCGCGCCAGCTGCAGCCGGTCTTCGGTGAGGGTGCCGGTCTTGTCGACGAACACCTGATCGGCGGCGGCCAGGCGCTCCAGGGCATCCAGCCGCTGCAGCAGCACGCCGCGCCGCGCCAGGCCGCGTGCCGCGGCCACCAGCGTGGCCGGCGCGGCGATCGACAGTGCGCAGGGACAGGTGACGATCAGCACCGCCACCGCCACCCAGACCGCGCGCGCCGGGTCGACCACGCTCCAGGCCGCGGCCGCGCCGGCGGCCAGCAGCAGCACGGCCCACAGGAAGGGGCCGGCCCAGCGGTCGGCCAGCTGCGCCGCCTGCGGCCGCTGCGCCATCGCGCTCTTCATCATCGAGACGATCGCCTCGAGCCGCGTGTCGCCGCCCACGCGCCGCACGCGCAGCAGCACCGGCGCGCCCAGGTTCACGCTGCCGGCCACCACGCCGGCACCGCAGGGCTTGTCGACGGGGACCGATTCGCCGCTCAGCAACGATTCGTCGGCCGCGGTGTGGCCCTGCTCCAGCTCGCCGTCGGCCGGGAAGGCCTGGCCCACGGGCACGCGCAGCAGGTCGCCCGGCACGATGCGCGCGACGCTGACGGCCTGCGTGCTGCCGTCGACCGCGACGCGCCAGGCGGTCTCGGGCAGTCGCGCCAGCGAACGCTCCAGCGCCTCGGCCGCGCGATGCCGCGCACCCAGCTCGAGGTAGCGCGCGCCGAGTAGGAAGCTGACGAACATCGTCAGCGAGTCGAAGTACACCTCGTGTCCGAAGACGCCATCGGGGCTGAACGTGGCGCCGCTGCTGGCGACGAAGGTGATCGCGATGCCCAGCGCCACCGGCACGTCCATGCCGATGCGGCGCGCCTGCAGCGAGCGCCAGGCGCCGGCGAAGAACGGCCCGGCCGAGAACGCCAGCACCGGCAGGGTGAGCAGCCAGCTGCCCCAGTTCAGCAGCTGGCGCATGTCGGGTGCCAGGTCGCCGGCGCCGGCCACGTAGCTGGGCGTGGCCATCATCATCACCTGCATCGCGCAGAAGGCGGCGACGAACAGCCGCCACAGCGCCTGCCGGTGCGCCTGGCGGCGCAGGGCCCGCGCCGAGGCGGCGACGTCCGGCACCGCGCCGTAGCCCGCGCTGCGCACCGCCTGCACCAGCGCCGAGGCGCGCGTGTGCGCCGGATCCCAGCGCACGGTGGCGCGTTCGGCCGCGGCGCTGACGCTGGCGCCGAGCACGCCGGGCACGCGGCCGAGCGCCTGCTCGATGATCCCGGCGCAGGCCGCGCAATGCAGCCCCGAGAGCTGCAGCGCGGTCTCGGCCACACGCTCGCCCTGCGCACCCGACACCCAGCGCGTGCAACGGCCGTACTCGGCCGGATCGTCGAGCACACCGAGCGCTTCCGTGTCTGCAGGTAAAGCGGCGGCGTGGGTCATCGGCTCGCTGGGGGAGTGTCGATAATCTACGGGACTCACTGCCGCCACCTCATGATCCTCGTCAAACGCATCCTCCTGCTCGCAGCCGCCCTGGCGGCCGGGCTGGCCACCGCTCAGACCGGCCCGCAGCCGCGCCTGCAAGTCATCGAGCTCAGCGCCGGCATGCACCTGATCCGCGCCGAAGTCGCCGTGACGCCCGAGCAGCAGCAGGTCGGCATGATGTTCCGCCGCACGATGGGCACCAACGAGGGCATGTTGTTCGTCAACGACGAACCGGGCCAGCGCTGCTTCTGGATGCGCAACACGCTGGTGCCTCTGACGGCGGCCTTCATCGCCGACGACGGCACCATCGTCAACCTGGCCGACATGAAGCCGCAGACCGACGACTCGCACTGTTCCGCGAAGCCGGTGCGCTTCGTGCTGGAGATGAACCAGGGCTGGTTCGACAAGCGCGGCCTGAAGGCCGGCAGCAAGCTGCGCGGCGCGCCGTTCAAATAGGGCGGCGGCTCAGGCCGCCAGCCGCACCGTGAACGCCATGCCGGCCACCGCCGGCCGGGTGGCGGCCGAGAGCGTGCCGCCCAGGCGCTCGACGATCTCGCGTGCGATGGCCAGGCCCAGGCCGGTGCCGCCGTCGTTGCGCAGGTCGGCGCGCGGGCCGCGCCAGAAGGGCTCGAAGAGCCGCGGCAGGTCGGCCTCGGGCACGCCGGCGCCGTCGTCTTCCACCGTGACCTCGGCGCCGCCTTCGGCCAGTGGCCGCACGCGCATCGTGATGTGCGGGCCGCCGTAGCGCTGCGCGTTGTCGAGCAGATTGTTCACCACCTCCCCCAGCCACACCGGATGGGCGCGCGCCACCACCGGCTCGGCCGGCGCGTCGAGCTCGATCGAGCGCCCCTGGCGCAGGCCCGCCAGCACCAGCGGCTCGGTGGCCTCGCGCAGCAGCGGCACGATGTCCTGCGGCCGGTGCTCGGCGTTCATCGTCAGCGCGGTCTCGGAACTGGCCAGGCTCAGCAGCTGGCCGATCAGGCGGCTCAGCCGCTCGCTCGAGCTGCTCAGCTCGGCCAGCAGCGGTCGCCAGCCCTGCTCGCCGGCCGCAGCCAGTTCGCGTTCGAGTTCCTGGGCCAGCACGCGGATGCCCGCCACCGGCGTGCGCAGCTGGTGCGCCGCGTCGGCGACGAAGCGGCGCTGCAGCGCCATCGAGCCCTGCACGTCCAGCAGCAGGTGGTTGATGCGCTCGACCATCGGCACGGCCTCCGCCGGCACGTCGGCCAGCGGCAGCGGCCGCCAGTCGTGCATCTCGCGCTGCGCCACCTCGGCGCCCAGGGCGCGCAGCGGCGCCAGGCCGCGCCGCACGCTGAAACCCAGCAGCAGGAAGGTCACGAGCCCCAGCGCCAGCGTCGGCCCGACGATGGCCAGCTGCACGTCGCGCTGCAGCGCGCCGCGCTTGCGCTTGGTCTCGACCACGATGATCGAGACCCGGCGATCGATCATCGGCGAGGTCACCGAGAACACCGCGCCGCGCACCGGCTCTCCGTCGAGCTCGGCATCGAACAGGGCCGGCTGCGCATAGCTGGCGCTGCGGTCGCGCGGCACCGGTACGCGGGCGTCGCCGGCCAGCGGGTTGCCGTCGAGATCGACCATTGCATAGCTGTTGCGGTCGGCCTTGTCCCAGGTGAGGATCTCCAGCGTCTGCCGGCTCAGGTCCAGCAGCGGGCCGCGGTCGGACCAGTTGATCTTGGCGGCCAGCGCCGAGGCCTCGTCCTGCAGCGCGCGGTCGAAGGCGGCGTTGCCGGCGTGGCGCGCCAGCGCATACGCACCCAGGCCCGCCGCGGCCAGCCCGACGAGCCAGATCCACGCCAGCGGCAGCAGCAGGCGCCGCGCCAGGCTGGCGCCGTGGGCCGGCGGCGCGGGCTCGTCGTTCAAGGCGCGGCGGTCACTCGGCCGCTTCGAGCACGTAGCCGAAGCCGCGCACGGTCTTGATCACCACGCCCAGGTCGGCGAAGCGCTTGCGCAGCCGGTGCACGTAGACCTCGACCGAGTTCTCGCTGAAGTCCGCTTCCCAGCTGGACAGGCGCGCGACGATCGAGTCCTTGCCGACCACGCGGCCGGCCTTCTGCAGCAGCAGCTCGGTCAGCGCGAGCTCGCGCGGGCTCAGGGCGACGCGCTCGCCGTTGTGGCGCAGTTCGCGGTCGGTGAGGTCGAGCTCGAGGCCGGCGAACACCAGCTTGTCCTCGATGCGGCCGGCGGCGCGGCGGCGCAGCGCCCGCAGGCGGGCCAGCAGCTCCGGCACGTCGAAGGGCTTGACGAGGTAGTCGTCGGCGCCGGCGTCCAGGCCCTGCACGCGGTCGGCCAGCTCGTCGCGCGCGGTGAGCAGCAGCACCGGCATGCGCACGCCGTTGGCGCGCCAGTGCTTCAGCACCTCCATGCCGCTCTTGCGCGGCAGGCCCAGGTCCAGCACGGCCAGCGTGTGCTCGCCCCGCACGCCGTGCTGCGCGGCCTGTTCGCCGTCGGCCAGCACGTCCACCTGCCAGCCTTCGCGTTCCAGCGCGTGTTGGATGCCCAGGCACAGCGCGCGGTCGTCTTCGACGAGTAGGACTCTCATGCGTTGCGACGGTCCAGCAGACGCCGCGGATCCGGCTTCGCCGGGCCGCTGGCGCCGCCCCTTGAGGGGAGCGCCGAAGGCGCCACGGGGTGATCAGAAGTTCGCTTCGGCGAACGACCAGTTCACCAGCTTGTCGAGGAAGGTCTCGACGAACTTCTGGCGCAGGTTGCGGTAGTCGATGTAGTAGGCGTGCTCCCAGACGTCGACCGTCAGCAGCGCCTTGTCGGCGGTGGTCAGCGGCGTGCCGGCGGCACCCATGTTGACGATGTCGACGCTGCCGTCGGCCTTCTTCACGAGCCAGGTCCAGCCCGAACCGAAGTTGCCGACCGCGCTCTTCACGAAGGCCTCGCGGAAGGCGGCGTAGCTGCCCCACTTCTTGTCGATGGCCGCCTTCAGCGCGCCGCCGGGCTCGCCGCCGCCGTTGGGCTTCATGCAGTTCCAGAAGAACGTGTGGTTCCAGATCTGGGCCGAGTTGTTGTAGATGCCGCCGCTGGACTTCTTGATCACCTCTTCGAGCGCGAGGTTCTCGAACTCGGTGCCCTTCTGCAGGTTGTTGAGGTTCACCACGTAGGCGTTGTGGTGCTTGCCGTGGTGGAACTCCAGCGTCTCCTTGCTGTAGTGCGGCGCCAGCGAATCGATCGCGTACGGCAGGGCGGGCAGGGTGCGTTCCATGGCGGTTCCTCTTGGATGGGGGGGTGGGTGTGCGGGACGGCGCGCATTGTAGGCAGCGGGCGTCACGGCGTCGGCGGCAGGGGCTCCACTTGTTCGATCCGGGCCAGCGCGCGCCCATCGGCCCACACCGCCCGCACCGTCTGGCCCGGCGCGAGCGCCTGCGCCGAGACCACCGGGCGGCCGTCGGCGCTTTCCACCCACGCATAGCCGCGCTGCAGCACGCGCGCGGGATCCTGGGCCTGCAGGCGCTCGGCCGTGGCCTGCAGCCGCAGGCGGCGCGACTGCAGCTGCAGCGCGACCTCGTGATCGAGCCGGTGCGCCATCTGCTGCAGGCGCCGCGCCTCGGCCAGCAGCGTGCGCCCGGGCTGGCCCAGGCGCAGCGCCAGGTTGTCCAGCCGCTGCGCGCGCAGCTGCAGCGTGCGTTCGACGCCGCGCTGCAGCCGCCGGTGCTGCGCCTGCAGGGCCTGCATCAGCTCGTCGCGCGCCGGCGCGGCCAGTTCGGTCGCCGCGGTGGGCGTCGGCGCGCGCAGGTCGGCCGCCAGGTCGCACAGCGAGACGTCGGTCTCGTGGCCCACGCCGCACACCAGCGGCAGCGGACTGGCCGCCACGGCGCGCACCACGCGTTCGTCGTTGAAGGCCCACAGGTCCTCGAGCGAGCCGCCGCCGCGCACCAGCAGCAGCGTGTCGACCTCGCGGCGCTCGCCGGCCAGCTGCAGCGCACGCACCAGCGCCTCGGGCGCTTCCGCGCCCTGCACCGGGCTCGGGTAGACCACCACGCGCAGCTGCGGCGCGCGCCGCTGCAGCGTGGTCAGCACGTCGCGCAAGGCCGCCGCGGCGAGCGAGGTGACGACACCGACCGCGCGCGGAAACGCCGGCAGCGGCCGCTTGCGCGCCGCGTCGAACAGGCCCTGCGCCTCGAGCCTGGCGCGCCGGCGCAGGTACTCCTCGTACAGCGTGCCGGTGCCCAGGCGCTGCAGCGACTCCACCACCATCTGCAGCTCGCCGCGCGCCTCGAACACCGCCAGCCGGCCGCGCAGTTGCACCTGCTGGCCGTCGGCCGGCGCGAAGTCCAGCATCGAGGCGGCGCGGCGGAACATCGCGCAGCGCAGCAGCGCCGGGGCGCCGTCGGCATCCTTCAGCGCGAAGTAGCAGTGCCCGCTGGCCGCACGCGAGAAGCCCGAAAGTTCGCCGCGCACCGTCACGCCGCCGAAGCGCGCCGACAGCGCATCGGCCGTTGCGACCAGCAGCGCCGCCACGCCCCAGGTCATGCGCGCGCCGGGCTGCGCCTCCCAGGCCTCAGTCACGCGATAAGCCCCGGCAGACGCGGGACTGGAACTCCACAGCCGCGCCATTCCAGCCTTTCCGGGCCGAAGCACCTGTCATCGACCAGTCACATTCGCGCAAGTCGTTGATTCGCATGAATTTTTTTGTGCCGGCGTTTTGTGCACCGGGCGCCGGGGCGCGCCGATCCGTGTTTTTTGAGGGTTGTGCGCCAGCTTTCCCACAGTCTTATCCACAGAATGGGTGGACATCCGCGGGGGCTGTGCAACAGCCCGCAAGCGACGCAGCGCACACAGGACCTTCGGACATAATGCCGCGCGTCGTCGGCCCCGCGCCGCCCCTGAACAAGCCGCCCGAGACCCCCTTGCTTTCGATCATACAAGCGGCCGGTTGGCCGATCTGGCCCCTGATCCTCTGCTCCATCGTCGCGCTGGCCCTCGTGATCGAGCGGCTGTACCACCTGCGCGAACCGCTCGTCGCGCCGCCGCGCCTGCTGGAGGAAGTGGTGGGCGTGACGCGTTCCAGCCTGCCCTCCGCCGACGTGGTGAGCAAGCTGTCCGACAACTCGGTGCTCGGCACCGTGCTGGCCGCCGGGCTGCGCAGCGTGATCGCCGAGCCGCGCATCGCCGAGGCCGCGCTGCGCCAGTCGTTCGAGAACGCCGGCCGCACCGCGGTGCACAACCTCGAGCGCTACCTCAACACCCTGGGCACCATCGCCGCCGCGGCACCGCTGCTGGGCCTGTTCGGCACCGTGGTCGGCATGATCGAGATCTTCGGTTCGCAGGCGCCCAGCGGCACCAACCCGCAGCTGCTGGCGCACGGCATCTCGGTGGCGCTCTACAACACCGCGTTCGGGCTGATGATCGCGATCCCCTCGCTGATGTTCTACCGCTACTTCCGCGGCCGCGTCGACGAGTACCAGCTGACGATGGAGCTGGCCGCCGAGCGCATGGTGCCGCACCTGATGCGCTTCGTGCTGCGTGCGCAGCAACAGGCCTGACGGGAACCAGCGATGCGCTTCAGCCGCCGCCACATCGAGGAACCGGAGATCAACCTGATCCCGTTCATCGACGTGCTGCTCGTGGTGCTCATCTTCCTGATGCTGTCGACCACGTACTCGCGCTTCACCGAGCTGCAGATCAACCTGCCGGCCGCCGATGCCGACAAGCTGCGCGAACGGCCCGGCGAGGTGATCGTGGCGGTGGCCGCCGACGGCCGCTATGCCGTCAACCGCAAGCAGGTCGACGGGCGCAGCGTGGAGCTGCTGGCGGCCGAGCTGAACGCCGCGGCCGCCGGGCGTGCCGACACGGTGGTGATCATCTCGGCCGACGCGATGGCCGCGCACCAGGCGGTGGTCAACGTGCTCGACGCGGCCCGGCGCGCCGGCCTGTCGCGCCTGACCTTCGCGGCGCAGACCGGCGGCGCCGCGCGCTGACGGCGTCCGCGCAGACCGGCGGCGCCGCGCGCTGACGGCGTCCGCGCAACCGATGCGCGGCGCGCTCGCCGCCCGGATCGAGGCGCTGCAGCAGCGCCACTGGTGGCGGCCCGGCGGCAGCTGGCTGGCGCGCCTGCTGTCGCCGCTGTCGGCGCTCTACGGGCTGCTGCGCCACGCGCTCGCCGCACCGGAAGGCGCACCGCTGCCGGTGCCGGTGCTGGTGGTCGGCAACGTGATCGCCGGCGGCGCCGGCAAGACCCCCGCCGTGATCGCGCTGGTGCAGGCGCTGCGGGCCGCCGGGCACCGGCCGGGCGTGGTGTCGCGGGGCTACGGCCGCCGCGGCGAAGGCGTGCGCGAGGTGCGCGACGGCGACCGCGCCGACCAGGTGGGCGACGAGCCGCTGGTGATCCGGCGCCGCTGCGGCGTGCCCGTGTGGGTGGGCCGCCAGCGGCGTGCCGCCGCCCTCGCGCTGTGCCAGGCGCATCCCGCGGTCGACGTGGTGATCGCCGATGACGGCCTGCAGCACACCGCCCTGCCGCGCCAGGCCGAACTCGTGCTGTTCGACGAGCGCGGCGCCGGCAACGGCCGCCTGCTGCCCGCCGGGCCGCTGCGCGAGCCCTGGCCGGGCCTGCCCTCGCCACGCCGTCGCGTGCTGTACGGCTCCGGCCGCCCGAGCACGCCGGTGCCCGGCGCGCTGGGACGCCGCACGCTCGGCCGCGCCTGGCCGCTGGTGGCCTGGCAGAGCGGCGACAGCTCGGCGGCGCTGGCGCTGGAGTCGCTGCGCGGCCGCCCGCTGCTGGCCGTGGCGGGCCTGGCAGCGCCGGAGAAGTTCTTCGCGATGCTCGAGGCGGCGGGCCTGGCCATCACGCGCTGCCCGCTGCCGGACCACCACGCCTACGCCACGCTGCCCTGGCCGCCGGGCAGCACCGAGGTGGTCACCACCGAGAAGGACGCGGTGAAGCTGGTGGACCTGCCGCTGCGCGGGACGCGGGTCTGGGTGCTGCCGCTAGACTTGCAGCTGCCTGGCGAGCTGGTCGCCGAGCTCGTTGCCCTGCTCTTCCCCGCCCCTGCGCCATGACCCTGGACCATCGCCTGATCGACCTGCTCGTGTGCCCCGTCTGCAAGGGCCCGCTCGAGATGCGCCGCGACGGCGAGCAGCGCCCCACCGACCTCGTCTGCCCGGCCGACCGCCTGGCCTTCCCGATCCGCGACGGCATCCCCGTGATGCTGGAAGGCGAAGCGAAGACCATCGACGGGCCCGCGGCGGCGTGACGATGCGCTTCACGGTGCTGATCCCGGCGCGGCTGGCGTCCACGCGGCTGCCGGACAAGCCGCTGGCCGACATCGGCGGCAAGCCGATGGTGGTGAGGGTGGCCGAGCGTGTGATGGACAGCGGTGCGGCCGCCGTGGTGGTGGCCGCCGACGATGCGCGCATCACCGACGCCTGCGCGGCGCACGGCGTGCGCGCGCTGCTGACGCGCAAGGACCACCCGAGCGGCAGCGACCGCCTGGCCGAGGCCTGCGCGCTGCTGGGGCTGGACGGCGACGACGCCGTGGTCAACGTGCAGGGCGACGAACCGCTGATCGACCCGGCGCTGGTGCGGCACTGCGCGCGGCTGCTGGAGCAACGCGCCGATTGCGTGATGAGCACGGCCGCCCACCCGATCCACGACACCGGCGACTACACGAACCCGAACGTCGTGAAGGTGGTGCTGGACGCCGCCGGCCGCGCGCTTTACTTCAGCCGCGCGCCGATCCCGTGGTGGCGCGACGGCGCGCCGGCGCTGCCGCCGCAACCCGCACCGCTGAGGCACCTCGGCATCTACGGTTATCGCGCCGCCTTCCTGCGCCGCTTCCCGACGCTGCCGCCGGCGCCGCTCGAGCAGACCGAGGCGCTGGAGCAGCTGCGCGTGCTGTGGCACGGCGAACGCATCGCCGTGCACGTGGCCGCCGACGGCCCCGGCCCGGGTGTCGACACGCCCGAGGACCTGGCGCGCGTGCGCGCGCTGTTTGCAGGCCGCGCCGCGTCAGCTTGACGCCAAGTAGCGCGTGCTATTCTCGATTCGAGCGAGAGAGACAGGGCGGCCCGGCTGCTGAAGGCCCGGCCGTCGACGCGCCCAAAACACGAACTTCCGAGGAAACTCGATGAGACTGATCCTCCTGGGCGCTCCCGGCGCCGGCAAGGGTACGCAAGCGACCTTCATCTGCCAGCGCTACGGCATCCCGCAGATCTCCACTGGCGACATGCTGCGCGCCGCGGTGAAGGCCGGCACCCCGCTGGGCGTGGCGGCGAAGAAGGTGATGGACGCCGGCGGGCTGGTCAGCGACGACATCATCATCGGCCTGGTGAAGGAACGCATCGCGCAGCCCGACTGCGCCGCCGGCTTCCTGTTCGATGGCTTCCCGCGCACCATCCCGCAGGCCGACGCGATGAAGGACGCCGGCGTGAAGCTCGACGTGGTGCTCGAGATCGACGTGCCGGACGCCGCCATCATCGAGCGCATGAGCGGCCGCCGCACGCATCCGGCGTCCGGCCGCAGCTACCACGTCAAGTTCAATCCGCCGAAGGTGGAAGGCAAGGACGACGTCACCGGCGAGCCGCTGATCCAGCGCGACGACGACAAGGAAGAGACCGTGCGCAAGCGGCTCGACGTCTACCAGAAGCAGACCCGCCCGCTGGTGGACTACTACAGCCGCTGGGCCACCAGCGGCACCCCGGGCGCGCCGCGCTACGCGCGCATCAGCGGCACCGGCACGGTGGACGAGATCACGGCGCGCGTGATGGGCGCGCTCAAGGGCTGAGGACTGACGGGAACTTCGAGCATGGATATCGCAGGCAAGGTCTTCATCGTCACCGGCGGGGCCTCGGGGCTGGGCGAAGGCACCGCGCGCATGTTCGCCGCGAACGGCGGCAAGGTCGTCATCGCCGACCTGCAGGCCGACCGCGGCCAGGCCGTCGCCGCCGAGATCGGCGGCACCTTCGTGAAGTGCGACGTGAGCCAGGAGGCGGACGGCCAGGCCGCCGTGGCCGCCGCGGTGGCCGCCGGCAAGCTGATGGGCCTCGTGAACTGCGCCGGCATCGCGCCGGCCGCCAAGACCGTCGGCAAGGAAGGCGCGCATCCGCTGGCGCTGTTCAGCAAGACCATCACCGTCAACCTCGTCGGCAGCTTCAACATGATCCGCCTCGCCGCCGAGGCGATGGCCAAGAACGAGCCCGAGAAGACCGGCGAGCGCGGCGTGCTGATCAGCACCGCCAGCGTCGCCGCCTACGACGGCCAGATCGGCCAGGCCGCCTACTCCGCCAGCAAGGGCGGCGTGGTCGGCATGACGCTGCCGATCGCGCGCGACCTGGCGCGCAACGGCATCCGCAACATGACCATCGCGCCGGGCATCTTCGGCACGCCGATGCTGTTCGGCATGCCCAAGGAGGTGCAGGACGCGCTGGCCGCCGGGGTGCCCTTCCCCAGCCGCCTCGGCACGCCCGAGGACTACGCGAAGCTCGTCAGGCACATCGTCGAGAACGAGATGCTCAACGGCGAGGTGATCCGCCTGGACGGCGCGATCCGGCTCGCGCCGCGCTGACCCTTCGTTCGCGGGGGCCGCGCTGCGTGCCCCGCCGGCTGCACCGCACACCGAGAGGGCATGCCCGCTGCAGGGCTGTGCGTCGCCGCCCGTTTTGCGACCCGCCGTGACACGCGGCGACCTGCTGCGACACCCAACGTCGTGACGCGACACGTCGTCACCGACGACGATCAACCCCCTCGCGGCGAAGCACCTGCCTCCACAAGTTGCGTGGGCGCCACGGCACCTTCATGTGCGTGTCACTACCGAGGGCGTTCATCAAGAAACTTGGCTGACAATGACTCACGCCTCGAAGGGGACCGGGGGAAAACCCTTGCCTAGGGAACATGGCTGCCACTCGCGGCCAGGCGTCTTCCGTCGAGATCTGCTTGCATCTAGGAGAGTTGAATGATTCGGAAAACAGCGATCGCACGCTCAGTCGCATTGGCGTTCGGGCTGGCTGCCGTCGGGGCCTGGGTGGCACCCGATGCGTACGCGCAGTCCAGCACCACCGGTTCGATCTACGGCAAGGCCGACGCGGCCGGCGGCACGGAGATCGTGATCGAGAACAAGTCGACCGGCTTCAAGCGCACCGTACGGCCCGACGCCAACGGCCGCTACAACATCCCGTCGATCCCGACCGGCACCTACACCGTGACGCTGGTCCGTGGTGGCCAGGTGGTCGCCAAGCAGGAAGCGGTCGAGGTGCTGGCCAGCCAGGGTAGCGAAGTCGACCTGGTCGCCGCCACCCAGACCGTGCAGATCCGCGCCAGCCGCGTCGCCAAGATCGACACCTCGACGGCCACCTCGGCCGCGGTGTTCACCTCCAAGGACCTGGACCGCCTGCCGGTGGCCAACAACATCGGCGCCATCATCCAGCTGGCCCCGAACACCACCAAGGGCGACAGCCGCTACGGCGGCGTGGGCGCACCCAGCATCGGCGGCTCGTCGGCGTCTGAAAACGCCTACTACATCAACGGCTTCCCGGTCACGACCCCGCTGACCCAGGTGGGCTTCTCGCAGCTGCCGTTCAAGTCGATCGCCCAGTTCAACGTGCTGACCGGCGGCTACGGCGCTGAATTCGGCCGTTCGACCGGCGGCGTGGTGAACATCATCACCAAGCGCGGCGGCAACGAGTGGGAAGTGGGCGGCGCCGCGTCGTTCGAGCCCAAGAGCATGCGCGCCCGTGAGCGCGACATGCTGTACGAGCCGACCGGCGTGACGCAGAACAGCGTCGCCTTCGACGGCAAGTACCGCCTCTACAACGGCCTGAACACCGACGAGCGCACCGTGCTGACGGCCTATGCCGGCGGCCCGATCATCAAGGACAAGCTGTTCTTCTACGGCGCCGTCGAGCAGACCCGCCGCTACCGCAACTTCATCCGCACGGCCAACGCCTCGTCGACCTACGCCAACTCGGCCGCGGCGCAGTCGCAGTCGTTCCAGGAAGCGGACATCCAGATCCCGCGCTCGCTGATCAAGCTCGACTGGTCGATCACCGACAACCACCAGATCGAGTTCACGCGCATCCAGGACGAGGTCAAGGACACCCGTCGCTACTACGGCTTCAACTACGCGACGCTGCAGCGCACCAGCGTGCAGAACGGCGGCGTGTCGTACAGCAACTGGGGCCCGACCCCGGTGGCCGCGCAGCAGGGCTCCAACGTCAACATCCTGAAGTACACGGGCTACCTGACGGACGACCTGACCGTCACCGCCCTGTACGGCAAGCTGAAGTCCGAGCACGACCAGGTGCCGGCCGGCTACAACCCGGCGCTGCCGCAGATCGCCATCAACGGCGCGGCGCCTCCGGGGGTCGTGATCCCCACGCCGCAGACCATCGCCGGCAACCTGCTGGTTCCGGGCGCCTACGACGAGAACAAGGGCTACCGGATCGACGTCGAGTGGAAGGCCACCTCCGCGCACAAGCTGCGTGCCGGTATCGACTACAACACGATCACGTCGAAGGCGGGTACCTCCACCGCCGGCGGCCTGCTGTGGACCTACTTCCGCGCCACGAACCCGACCGACATCCCCTACGACGGCGCCAACTCGCCGGCGTCGGTCACCGGCAACGCGCTGGCGCAGCAGGGCTACTACGCCGAAAGCAGCCGCTTCGCGACGCTGTCGCAGCCGCAGGTGAAGCAACAGGCGCAGTACATCGAAGACGTGTGGCAGGCCACCAAGGACCTGACCCTCGTGCTCGGTCTGCGTAACGAAGGCTTCAACAACCTGAACGGTGGCGACGAGAACGCGAACAACCGCAAGTCGTACATCAAGCTCAGCAAGCAGATCGCACCGCGCTTCCAGGCCATCTACGACCTGAAGGGTGATGCCTCCACGGTGCTGAAGGGCAGCCTGGGTCGCTACCACGTGCCGCTGCCGACCAACGTCGCGGTGCGCGGTGCCGGCTCGTCGTTCAACGCCCGCACGGCCTACGCCTACACCGGCGTGAACCCGGTCACCGGCGAACCGACCGGCCTGACGCAGCTGGGCCCCTTGTACTCGGCCAACAACGAGCTCGGTCAGGCGACCGACCCGAACGAAGTTGCCGCCAAGGACATGAAGGGCAACTACCAGGACGAACTGGCCCTGGGCATCGAGCACGCCATCGCGAAGGGCTGGACTTCGAGCGCGAAGTTCACGTACCGCTCGCTGAAGACGGTGCTGGACGACCACTGCGACGACCGGCCGTTCTACGCCTGGGCTGATCGCAACGGCGTCGACGCGTCGAACTGGGGTTACCACTGCGCGCTGTTCAACCCGGGCCTGGCGAATCGTTTCACGATCGACATGAACGGCGACGGCGTCTACGAGGACATCCGCCTGTCCGCGGCCGAACTGGGCATCCCGAAGCCCAAGCGCAAGTACATCGCGCTGGACTTCGGCCTGGAGCACCCGTTCGACGGCAAGTGGTGGCTGAAGATCAACTACACCTGGTCGCAGAACAAGGGCAACGCCGAAGGCCAGCTGAAGTCGGACATCGGCCAGGGCGACGTGGCCACCACGCAGGACTACGACTTCCCCGAGTTCTCGGTGAACGCCGACGGCAAGCTGCCGAACGACCGCACCCACCAGCTGAAGGTGTTCGGCGCCTACCAGCTGACGGAGCAGTGGCAGCTGGGCGGCAACTTCATCTACGCCTCGGGCCGTCCCAAGAACTGCATCGGCAACGCGCCGGTCAACGTGGGCGACCCCAACCCGTACGTGCAGGGTGGCCCGGTCACGGCGTACTCGGGCTACGGCTCGGCGTACTTCTTCTGCGACGGCCAGCCTTCGCCGCGCGGTTCGAAGGGTCGCCTGCCGGCGGAAATGACGGTGGACCTGAACATCAAGCTCACCCCGAACTTCCTGCCCGGCCTGTCGCTGAAGGCCGACCTGTTCAACGTGTTCAACCGCCAGGTCGCGGAAGTGATCGAAGAGCGCTACAACACGGGTACCGGCCTGCGCAACACCTACGGTGCGGTGCTGTCGTACAGCAACCCGCGCTCGGTGAAGTTCACCGTCGCCTACGACAAGAAGTTCTGATCCAAGGGGCGGGCGGCATCCGCCGCCCTTCCCGGTCAAGAACGGCAAAAGGCCCCTGGCGCAAGCCCGGGGCCTTTTTTCATCGGCGCTCGGCGCGCGCTACCAGCCGATCAGCGCGTTGCGCCCGTCCACCAGCAGTTGCACGCGGCGTCCCACCGGCAGCGTCACCTTGGGATGCACGTGGCCGAACGGCAGGCCGGTCAGCACGGGCACCGCGAGCTGCGCGCGCAGGTGCGCCACCGCGCTCTTCAGCGTGTAGCCACGGTCCAGCGGCGACGGCCGCCAGGCACTGAACGCGCCCAGCACCACCGCCTTCTGCCGCTCCAGCACGCCCGCCTGCAGCAGCTGCAGCAGGCAGCGTTCGACGCGGTACGGATGTTCGTTCACGTCCTCGAGAAACAGCACGCCGCCCCGCGAGACCGTCTGCGGCCAGTGCGGCGTGCCGAGCAGCGAACACAGCATCGACAGGTTGCCGCCCCACAGGCGACCGGCCACCGCCAGGCCGTCGAAGCCCGGCTCGGTGCGGAAGCCCACGGCCTCCAGCCGCCCGTCCATGGCTTCGACGAAGCAGTCGCGCGTGACCTCGTCGACGCCGCCGGCCTCGTCGTCGCGGCTGAAGTCGTCGATGGCCATCGGCCCCGCCCAGCTGTCGGCGCCGGTGTGGGCCAGCAGCCCCATCTGCAGCGCAGTGACGTCGCTGTGGCCCACCCAGCGCGTGCCCTGCTCCACGCTGCGCGCCAGCAGTTTCCAGTCGATGCGGTCGAGCAGGCGTGTCAGGCCGTAGCCGCCGCGCGTCGCCAGCGCGATCGACGGCGCGGACAGCGCGACGCGGTGCAAGGCCGCCAGCCGCGTCGCGTCGTCGCCGCCGAAGCGCTGGCTGCGTGCCAGCGCGCTGTCGTCCAGCTCGACGGCAAATCCCAGGCCGCGCAGGCGCCGGGCCGCCAGCCGCAGCGGCGCCGCCTTGGGCACCACGCCGGCCGGCGTGAAGAGGGTCAGCGAGGTCATCGGCGATTCACTTCGAAGACGGCGCGGTCTCGTCGGGTGGCGCGAGCGGCAGTTCGACGGCGTCGCCGGCGGGTATCGGCCCGTCCGGCCCTTCCGGGCCTTCGCCCTCGTCCGGCAGCGCCGCGGCGCGCGCCCGCTCCTCGCGTTCCTCGCGTTGCTGCGCGCGCCGCTCGGCGAAGAACTGGCGCAGCAGGCCGCCGCAGGCATCGGCCAGCACGCCGCCCTGCAGCACGGTGTGGTGGTTCAGCTTCGGCTCGGCGAAGAGGTTCAGCACCGAACCCGCCGCGCCGGTCTTCGGGTCGGCGGCGCCGAACACCACGCGCCGGAAGCGCGCATGCATCAGCGCCATCGCGCACATGGCGCAGGGCTCGAGCGTGACGAAGAGATCGCACTCGGGCAGCCGGTAGTTCTCGAGCAGCGTGGCGGCGTGGCGCAGTGCCACGATCTCGGCATGCGCCGTCGGATCGTGCGTGGTGATGGGCCGGTTGTAGCCGGTGGCGACCACCCGCCCTTCGCGCAGGATCACCGCGCCCACCGGCACCTCGCCGACCAGCCATGCGTTGTGCGCCTGGTCCAGCGCCAGGCGCATCGCGTAGTCGTCGGCAGGGTCGCCGGGGCCGGGGGCTTCGCTCGTCACGGAGCGATTGTGGCCCCAGCCGCGCCACCGCCCAGCACGCGGTACAGCAGCACCGCGTTCTGCAGCTGCGCGGCGCGCACCTGCACCACGGCCTGCCGCGCGGCCAGCGACGCGCGTTCCGCGTCCAGCCGGTCGAGCTGGCTCGCGACGCCGCCACGGAGCAGCAGCTCCGACAGCTGCAGCCGGCGCGTCTCGGCCTCGGCCTGCGCCTGCTGCGCCGCCAGCTGCCGCGACAGCGTGGCACGGCCCGCCAGCGCATCGGCCACCTCGCGGAAGGCGGTCTGCACCGCCTTCTCGTACTGCGCCACCGCGATCTCGCGCGCTGCACGCGCCGAGGCCAGGTTGCCCTGGTTGCGGCCGCCGTCGAACAGCGGCTGCAGCAGCTGCCCGGTGAAGGACCAGGCGGTGTTCTCGAACAGGCCGGACAGCTCGGTGCTGGCGAAGCCCGCGCTGCCGGTGAGCGAGATGCGGGGGAAGAAGGCCGCGCGCGCCGCGCCGATGTTGGCATGGGCCGCGATCAGCTGCTGCTCGGCCTGGCGCACGTCGGGCCGCTGCAGCAGCACCTCCGATGGCAGCCCGGCGGGCAGTTCGGCGTAGGCCAGCGCGTCGAGCGCAGCGCCCGGCGGCAGGCCGTCGGGCAGCGGCTGCCCGAGCAGCAGCACCAGGGCATTGAGGTCCTGTGCACGCTGGCGCTGCAACGCGATCAGGCTCACGCGCGCCGCCGCCACCAGCGACTCCGCCGCGCGCAGTTCGGGCTCCGCCGACGCGCCGCCCTCGAACTTCACGCGCATCAGGCGCAGGCCCTCCTCGCGCGACTGCAGCGTGTCCTGGGTCACCTGGAGCAGTTCGTCGTCGGCACGCAGCGCCAGGTCGGTGCTGAGCACCGCCGCGATCAGCGACACCTGTGCCGCGCGCCGGCCGTCCTGGCTGGCGAGATAGCGCGCCGCGGCCGCCTCGGTGAGGCTGCGCACGCGCCCGAACAGGTCGAGCTCGAAGGCGCTGACGCTCAGGCCCGCGGTGTAGGTGGTGACGGCGCTGCTGCCGGCGGGCGTGCGCGTGGCGTTGAACCCGGCACCGACCGTCGGCCATTGGTCGGCGCGCTGCACGCCCAGCGCGGCCCGCGCCTGCTCGACGTTGAGCAGCGCCACCCGCAGGTCGCGGTTGTTCGCCAGGGCCTGGTCCACCAGCGCGCGCTGGCGGGCGTCGCCGACGAAGTCGCGCCAGGGCAGCGCGGCCGCGACCGGCCCGCCGGCCGTGCCGGCGTCGGGGAAGGCTGCGGCCACCGGGGCCGCCGGCCGTTCGTAGGCGGGGATCAGGTTGCCGCAGCCTGTCGCCAGGCACGCGGCGAGCACGAGGGTCAGCCGCTTCATCTCAGCGCCCCTCCTGCGGCAGCGCCTGCTGCGCCTGCAGCGCGTCCGGGGCCAGCCGGGGCTTGAAGAGGCGCCGCACGACGACGAAGAACACCGGCACGAACAGCACGGCCAGCACCACCGCGGTGACCATGCCGCCGACCACGCCGCTGCCGATCGCGCGCTGGCTGGCCGAACCGGCGCCGGTGGCCAGCACCAGCGGCATCACGCCGAGGATGAAGGCCAGCGACGTCATCACGATGGGCCGGAAGCGCAGGTGCGCGGCCTCGAGCGCGGCCTCCACCGCGCTGCGGCCCTGCAGCTGCAGCTCCTTCGCGAACTCGATGATCAGGATCGCGTTCTTCGCCGACAGGCCGATGATGGTGACGAGGCCGACCTGGAAGTACACGTCGTTGGCATAACTGCGGAACCACGTGGCCAGCACCACGCCCAGCACGCCCAGCGGCACGACCAGGATCACCGCCAGCGGGATGCTCCAGCTCTCGTACAGCGCGGCCAGGCACAGGAACACCGCCAGGATCGCGAAGCCATACAGCACCAGCGCCTGCGAGCCGGCGATCTTCTCCTCGCGCGACAGGCCGGTCCACTCGTAGCCGAACCCATCGGGCAGCTGCGCCACCAGGCGCTCCACCTCGGCCATGGCCGCGCCGGTGCTGTAGCCGGTTGCGGCCTGGCCGCCGATGCGCATCGCGGGGTAGCCGTTGTAGCGCACGGTCTGCATCGCGCCGGTGATCCAGCGCGTGGTGGCGAAGGCCGACAGCGGCACCGCCTGCCCCTTGCTGTTGCTGGCGGTCAGGCGCAGCAGGTCCTCGGGCTGCATGCGCGCGGGCGCGTCGGCCTGCACCACCACGCGCTGCAGCCGGCCGGCGTTCGGAAAGTCGTTGACGTAGGTGGAGCCGAGCGCGGTGGAGATGGTCGCGTTGATCGCATCGAAGCCCACGCCGAGCGCCGCGGCCTTCTCGCGGTCGATGTCGACCTGCAGCTGGGGCGCGTCCTCGAGGCCGTCGGGCCGCACCTGCGTGAGGATCTTGCTCTGCGCCGCCAGGCCCAGGAACTGGTTGCGCGCGGCCACCAGCGCCGCGTGGCCCTTGCCGGCGCGGTCCTGCAGGCGCAGCGCGAAGCCGGAGGCCGTGCCGAGCTCGGGAATCGGCGGCGGGCTCAACGGGAAGATGAAAGCGTCGCGCACGCCCATCATCGCGCCGAAGATGCGGCCTGCCACGGCCTGCGCGCCGTGCGCATCGCCGGCGCGTTCCTTCCAGTCCTTCAGCGTCACGAAGGCCAGCGCCGCGTTCTGGCCCTGGCCCGAGAAGCTGAAGCCCAGCACGCCCACCATGCTCTGCACCTCGGGCTGCTTCAGCACGAAGCCTTCCACCTGCTGCATCACCGCGCGCGTGCGTTCCTGCGTCGCACCGGGCGGCAGCTGCACGTTGACGATCAGGTAGCCCTGGTCCTCGGCCGGCAGGAACGAGGTGGGCAGGCGCAGGTAGAACACGCCCACGGCGGCGATGATGGCCGCGTAGATCAGCAGGTAGCGCGCCGCGCGCGGCAGCATGCGCGACACCAGCCCTTCGTAGCCCTTCGCGGTGCGCTTGAAGCCGCGGTTGAACCAGCCGAAGAAGCCGCGCTTCTCGAGGTGGTGGCCGGCTTCCACCGGCTTCAGCAGCGTGGCGCACAGCGCCGGCGTGAGGCTCAGCGCCATGAAGGCGGAGAAGCCGATCGACGCCACCATCACGGTGGCGAACTGGCGGTAGATGTTGCCCACGCTGCCGGCGAAGAAGGCCAGCGGCACGAACACCGAGATCAGCACCACCGTCACGCCGACGATGGCACCCTGGATCTGCCCCAGCGCCTTGCGCGTGGCCTCGCGCGGCGGCAGCCCTTCCTCGGACATGATGCGCTCGACGTTCTCCACCACCACGATCGCGTCGTCCACCACGATGCCGATCACCAGCACCATGCCGAACATCGTCAGCACGTTGATCGAGTAGCCCAGCGCCAGCAGCACCGCGAACGTGCCCAGCAGCGCCACCGGCACGACGATGGTGGGGATCACGGTGTAGCGGAAGTTCTGCAGGAACAGGAACATCACCAGGAACACGAGCACCACGGCTTCCACCAGCGTCTCGGCCACCTGGGCGATGGAGATGCGCACAAAGCGCGAGCTGTCGTAGGGCACCGCGTACTCCACGCTGGGCGGGAAGTACTTCTTCAGCTCGTCCATCTTCTGCCGCACCGCGGCCGCCGTGGCCAGCGCGTTGCCGGTGGGCGAGAGCTGCACGCCGATGCCGGTGGACGGGTTGCCGTTCAGCCGCGCCGACGTGGCATAGGCCTGCGCCCCGAGCTCGATGCGCGCCACGTCGCGCAGGCGCACGCTGGAGCCGTCGGCATTGGCGCGCAGCTGCACGCTGCCGAACTGCTCCACCGAGGCCAGCTGGCCGCTCACGACCACGGTGGCCGAGGTGCCCTGCCCGCCCACGTTGGGCAGGTCGCCGATGCTGCCCGAGGCCACCTGCGCGTTCTGCGCGCGGATCGCCGCGGTCACTTCGGCCATCGAGAGCCCGAAGCCCTGCAGCTTCGCGGGGTCGACCCAGATGCGCATCGCGCGCTCGGTGCCGAAGAGCTGCGCGGTGCCGACACCCGGCACGCGCTGCAGCTCGGGCAGCACGTTGCGCGAGGCGTAGTCACCCAGCGCGATCGGATCGAGCGAGCCGTCCTTCGACGACAGGATCGTGAACAGCAGGAAGTTGCTGCGCGACTTCTCGACGCGCACGCCCTGCTGCGTCACCGCCGACGGCAGGCGCGGCGACGCCCGGCTCAGGCGGTTCTGCACCTCCACCTGCGCCAGGTCGGCGTTGGTGCCGGGCTCGAAGCTCAGCGTGATGCTGCCGCTGCCGTTGGCCTGGGCCACCGACTCCACGTAGATCAGCCCCGGCGCGCCGTTCATCTCCTGCTCGATGACGGTCAGCACGCTGTCCTCGAGCGTCTGGGCCGCAGCGCCCGGGTAGATCGCGGTGACGACGATCGACGGCGGCGCCACCGGCGGGTACTGCGCCACCGGCAGCTGCCGGATCGCGACGCCGCCGGCCACCAGCACGAACAGCGCGATGACCCACGCGAAGATGGGCCGGTCGATGAAGAAGGAAGCCATGCTGGGTGCGCCCCGCCGTCACTTCGCCGCTGCCGACGCGGGTGCCCCGGCACTCGCTGCCGCCGACGCGGCCCCGGGCGGCGACCACGGCACCGGGTTCACCGGCGCGCCGGGCGCGAACATCTTCTGGAAGCCGTCGACGATCACCTTGTCGCCGGGCTTGAGGCCGTCGGTGACGACCCAGCTGCTGCCCACCGAGGAGCCGATCTTCACCGGCCGCGGACCGGGCTTGTTGCCCTCCCCCACCACCAGCACGGTGTCTCCGGTGGCCGAGCGCGTCACCGCCTGCTGCGGCACCAGCACGCCCGACGGCAGCTCGGCCTGCGCCAGGCGCACGCGCACGTACTGGCCGGGCAGCAGCAGCCCGTCGGGGTTCGGCACCTCGGCGCGCAGCGTCACCTGGCCCGAGGTGGCGTCGACGCTGAGGTCGCTGAACAGCAGCTTGCCGGGGCGCGGCAGGACGCTGCCGTCTTCCAGCACCACCTGCACCGAGATCGCCTGATCGGAACCCGCGCCCAGGCTGCGCAGCCGCCCGGCGGCCTGCGCGCGGCGCAGGCGCAGCAGGTCGGCGCTGCTCTGCGTGAAGTTCACGTAGACCGTGCCGATCTGCTGGATCAGCGCCAGCTGCGTGGCCTCGGCCGCGCTCACCAGCGCGCCCTCGGTGACCAGCGCGCGGCCGATGCGGCCCGAGATCGGCGCCGTCACCTGCGCGTAGCCGAGGTTGATGCGCGCCGTCTGCACGGCCGCCTTGCCGGCGGCCACGTCGGCCTCGGCGGCCTTCTGCGCCGACTGCGCGTTCACGTAGTCCTGCTGGCTGATCGCACGGGCCTCGGCCAGCGGCTTGTAGCGCTCGGCGGTGGCCGTGGCCTGCGCCAGGCTGGCCTGCGCGCGCGCAAGCTGCGCCGCGGCGCTGTCCAGCGCGGCCTGGTACGGCGCCGCGTCGATCTGGAACAGCGCCTGCCCCGCCTTCACGTCGGCCCCTTCGCGGAACAGGCGCTGCAGCACCACGCCGTTCACGCGTGCCCGCACCTGCGCCGTGCGCAGCGGCTCCACGCGGCCCGGCAGCTCGGTCTGCAGCGCCACCGGGCGCGGCTCGACGGTGATCACGCCGACGGCGGGCGGCGGCGGCGCGGCGGCGGGCGCCGCGGGTGCGCCGTCCTTGGCGCCGCAGGCGGCCAGCAGCAGCGCCGCGGCGGTGGACAGGAAGGCGGAAACGCGGCGGGGCTTCACGTGCGGCAGACCTCGGTGGATGCGGCCCCGACAAAGGGCTGGACGCGCGGCGCATCATACATACAGCCGTGCATGTATGCTCGCGCCATGCCCCGCAAGACCAAGGAAGAAGCCCAGGCCACGCGCGGCCGCATCCTCGACGCGGCCGAGCGCCTGTTCCAGGCGCGCGGCGTCTCGCGCACGTCGCTGCACGACATCGCCCAGGCCGCCGGTGTCACGCGCGGCGCCGTCTACTGGCACTTCGACGACAAGGGCGACCTGTTCAACGCGATGCTCGAGCGCGTCTTCCTGCCGATGGAGCAGCGCAAACTGGCCCTGGCCAACGCGGCGCCCGGCCCGGTGCTGCCCGCGCTGCGCGCGCTGCTGCTGGACATCCTGGCCTTGCTGGTGCGCGACGAGCAGGCGCGCCGCGTGGCGCAGATCGTCACGCAGCGCATGGAGTTCGTCGAGGAGATGGACGCGGTGCGCCAGCGCCGCCTGCAGGTGCGGCGCGAGTTCCAGCGCCAGCTGGAGCGGGCGCTGCGCCAGGGCCAGCGCAGCGGCGAGATCGTGGCCGCGCCCGGCGCGCGCCAGCTCGCCTTGGGCCTGCATGCGCTGCTGGACGGGCTGATCCACAACTGGCTCTTCGATCCCGGCCACGACCTGCGGCGCGTGGGCGCGCACGCGGTCGACGTGCATCTGGCGGGCATGGCGCGCCGAGGCAGCACCGGCGCCTGATCACCCGCACGGCGTTGCATCAGCTTGGCCTGATGTGATCGGAAGGTATCTCTGACTTGGCTTGACGCTTGAGCCTTCCTAGAGTGCGGGCATGCCTGAACAGACCCCGCTACCCTTCCCTTCCCCCGCCGACGCACTGCGCGTGCTGGCCGCCGATGCCGTCGAGCAGGCCCGGAGCGGCCATCCCGGCGCGCCGATGGGCATGGCCGAGATGGCCCATGTGCTGTGGACCCGCCACCTGCGCCACAACCCGGCCGACCCGCAGTGGCCCGACCGCGACCGCTTCGTGCTGAGCAACGGCCATGCGTCGATGCTGCTGTACGCCGCGCTGCACCTGAGCGGCTACGCGCTGCCGGCCGACGAGCTGAAGCGCTTCCGCCAGCTGCACAGCAAGACCCCGGGCCATCCCGAGGTGGGCGTCACGCCCGGCGTGGAGACCACCACCGGCCCGCTCGGCCAGGGCCTCGCGAACGCCGTGGGCATGGCGCTGGCCGAGAAGCTGCTGGCCGCCGAGTTCAACCGCCCCGGCCACACCGTGGTGGACCACCGCACCTACGTGTTCCTCGGCGACGGCTGCCTGATGGAAGGCATCAGCCACGAAGCCTGCTCGCTGGCCGGCACGCTGCGGCTGTCCAAGCTGGTGGCGCTGTACGACGACAACGGCATCAGCATCGACGGCCACGTCGAAGGCTGGTTCACCGACGACACCGCGGCGCGCTTCCGCGCCTACGGCTGGCACGTGCTGGGCCCGGTGGACGGCCACGACGCCGTCGCGGTCGACGCCGCCCTGGTGCAGGCGCACGACCAGGCCCAGGGCCCGGCCGGCAGGCCGACGCTGATCATCTGCCGCACCACCATCGGCAAGGGCGCCCCCACCAAGGCCGGCGGGCACGACGTGCATGGCGCACCGCTCGGCGCCACCGAACTCGCCGCCTTCAAGGCCGCCATCGGATGGAATGCGGCGCCCTTCGAAGTGCCGGCCGAGCTGCGCGCGGCCTGGGACTGCCGCGAGCGCGGCGCCGCACGTCAGGCCGAGTGGCAGGGGCGCATGCAGGCCTACCGCGTGGAGCATCCGGGGCTGGCCTACGAGCTGATGCGCCGCCTCGCGGGCGAGCTGCCGAACGGGTTCGACCTGCATGTGGCCGCGGCGCTCGAGACCCTGTGCGCCGGCGCCGGCACCGTGGCCACGCGCAAGGCCTCGCAGCTGGCGCTGGACGCGCTGGCGCCGGCGCTGCCCGAGTTCTTCGGCGGCTCGGCCGACCTGACGGGCAGCAACCTCACCAACTTCAAGGGCAGTGTGACGGCCGGCCGCGACAAGCCCGGCAACCACCTGAGCTGGGGCGTGCGCGAGTTCGGCATGGCCGCGGCGCTGAACGGCATGGCGCTGCACGGCGGCTTCATCCCCTACGGCGGCACCTTCCTCACCTTCAGCGACTACAGCCGCAACGCCGTGCGCATGGCGGCGCTGATGAAGCAGCGCGTGATCCACGTCTTCACGCACGACTCGATCGGCCTCGGCGAAGACGGGCCCACGCACCAGAGCGTGGAGCACGTGCCTTCGCTGCGCCTGATCCCGAACCTGGACGTCTGGCGCCCGGCCGACACGCTGGAGACCGCCGTGGCCTGGGCCCAGGCCGTGCAGCGGCGCGACGGCCCCAGCGCGCTGGCGCTGTCGCGCCAGAACGTGCCGCCGCTGGCGCGCCGCGCCAGCCTGGCGCGCGACATCGCACATGGCGGCTACGTGCTCAGCGATGCGCCGGCGGCACGCGCCGTCATCATCGGCACCGGCACCGAGCTGCAGCTCGCGCTGGCCGCGCAGGCGCAGCTGGCCGAGGCGGGCGTCCCGGTGCGCGTGGTGTCCATGCCCTGCACCAGCCTCTTCGACCGGCAGGACCGCGCCTATGCCGACGCCGTGCTGCCGCCGCAGCTGCCCGCCGTGGCGGTGGAAGCCGCGCATCCCGACTTCTGGCACAAGTACGTGGGCCGCACCGGCGCGGTGGTGGGCATCGCCGGCTTCGGCGAATCGGCGCCCGCCCCCGAGCTGTACCGCCATTTCGGCATCACTACCGAGGCCGTGGTGGCCGCGGTGCGGCGCGTGCTGGGCTGACCTTCTCCTTTCGATTCCTTCCCTACCGGAGCTTCCCCCCGATGGCCCTGATCGCCCTGCGCCAGCTGCTGGACCACGCCGCCGAACACGCCTACGGCGTGCCCGCCTTCAACGTCAACAACATGGAGCAGATCCACGCCATCCTGCAGGCCGCCGAGGCCTGCGATGCGCCGGTGATCCTGCAGGCCAGCGCCGGCGCGCGCAAGTACGCCGGCGAGCCTTTCCTGCGCAAGCTGGTGGAGGCGGCCGTGGAGCAGGCGCCGCACATCCCGATCTGCCTGCACCAGGACCACGGCGCCTCCACGGCGGTGTGCCAGCAGGCCATCCGCAGCGGCTTCACCAGCGTGATGATGGACGGCTCGCTGCTGGAAGACCAGAAGACACCTGCCAGCTATGCGTACAACCTGGCCGTCACGCAACGCGCGGTGGAGATGGCGCATGCGGTCGGCGTCAGCGTCGAAGGCGAGCTCGGCTGCCTGGGGTCGCTGGAGACCGGCACCGCGGGCGAGGAGGACGGTGTGGGCGCCGAGGGCACGCTGGACCATTCGCAGCTGCTCACCGACCCCGAACAGGCCGCCGACTTCGTGGCCCGCACCGGCGTCGACGCGCTGGCCATCGCCATCGGCACCAGCCACGGCGCCTACAAGTTCACCCGCCGGCCCACCGGCGACATCCTGGCCATCGACCGCATCGCCGCCATCCACGCGCGCATTCCCGACACGCACCTCGTCATGCACGGCAGCTCCAGCGTGCCGCAGGAATGGCTGCAGGTGATCCGCGAGCACGGCGGCCGGATCCGCGAGACCTACGGCGTGCCGGTGGAGGAGATCGTGCGCGGCATCCGCCACGGCGTGCGCAAGGTCAACATCGACACCGACATCCGCCTGGCGATGACCGGTGCGATGCGCAAGGCCATGGCCGACAAGCCCGACGAATTCGACCCGCGCGCCTTCCTGAAGGCCGCCACCGCCGCGGCGCGCGACATCTGCAGGGCGCGCTTCGAGGCCTTCGGCTGCGCCGGACAGGCGTCGCGGATCCAGCCGCTGCCGCTGGCGGCGCTGGCCCAGCGCTACGCGAAGGCGGCGCCGCGGCAGGCGGCCTGAGGGTTCAGGCCGGCATGCCGTAGACGAAGCGGAATCCCTCCATCGTCTGCACGAACCGCGGCTGGAAACCCAGGGCCGCGTAGCGCGAGTCGCCGAACACCAGCCGGTCGCACTCCGGGTCGGCATAGCGCAGCGCACTGCGCCGCGTGGCCGTGTACGAGTCGGCGGCGGCATTGCGCGCCAGGACCGGGCCCACCGGGTTGAGCACCGGGACGCGGATCCACGGCTGGCGCGCCAGCGCCAGCGTGCGCCGCAGGCCCAGCCGCGCCAGCAGCGCGAGGTTGGCGCCGAGCGCCGCGCGTCCGGGCCGCGCCAGCGTGCCCTGCAGCACCGGCTGGCCGCCCGCGCGCTCGCGCACGTCGAACACCAGCCGCGCCGCGCTGCGCTCGATGCGGCTGACGGACTCGCGCGCGTCCAGCGCCAACAGCTCGCGGTTGTAGGCCACGGCCGCGCGCGTGCTGTTCCACAGGCCGTGGCACAGCATCAGCACCTCGGGCCGCGTCACCATCAGCTCCAGCAGCGCCAGCGGGTGCGCGGCCACCGGCGGCAGCGGCGCGCGCGAGACGAACAGCGACACCTGCAGCTCGTGGTGAGCGCCCAGGCTGGCCTGCGTGAAGTCGAACACCCACAGGCCCGCGAGCGCGCGGCCTTCGGTGGTCTGCACCGCGTGCAGCGACTCGCGCGCCAGCAACGCCTGCACGGCCGGCAGATCGGCCTCGCCGCCGACGAAGGCGCCGTGACCGTCGTAGACGTGGTACGGCATCGGCAGCAGGCCCGCCGAGGTGGACGCGCGGCCGATCAGCGGGAAGCGCTCGAACAACGGATGCCGTGCGGCGAAGGGCACGGCGGCGCTCACGCGACCACCCCCGCCGGCGCGAACGGCGGCAGCAGCGCGCAGCGCTCGCGGGCCTCGGCCAGCGGCAGTGCCATCAGCGGCCAGTAGTCCCACTGGTGCGTCATGTCCACGCGGCACTGCGCCCCGCGGTGGATGGCCCACAGAACCTTCGCCGGCTCGAACATGCCCGTCACGCCGGGCGTGGCCGGCGTGATGCGCACGCCGTGGTGGAACTGCAGCACGGCGAACTGCGCGAAGAAGAAGCCGTCCTCGCGCCGGTTGCCGGCCTGGAAGCTGGCCTGCTGGATCTCGCCCAGCGGCGTGGCCGGGTGGCCGGCGAGCACGTGGGCCACGTCGTGGTACGACACCGAGACCGGAATGCCGGCCGGCTCGCCCGGGAAGCGGAAGCCTTCGGTGGCCATGAAGCGCCAGTACTCGCGGCCCAGCGTGCCGTCGGGCAGCAGCCCGAGGCGCTTGTAGCGATCCATGCGGTCGCGGTTGACGGCGGTGCCCAGCAGCATCGCGGCCAGCAGACGCGCGATGCCCATCACGCCTTCGGCGACGTATGCCTCCTTGTAGACCACGCGCGCCATCCGGCGCATCGTCAGGATGCGCACGCGACCGTGGCGGCCCTGCAGCAAGGCGCGAATCACCTCGATCACCGGATCGTGCGTCTCCAGGTGGCGCGCCAGCGCCTGCAGGAAGGCGAAGGCGTCCGCCTTCACCGGCCGGCCCAGCAGCACGGCCAGCGCGGCCAGCTGCACCAGGCGCTTGCGCGCGTGGACACCGGCGATGCGCAGGTCCTCCGGGGCGATGGGCGACGGGTCGGCAGCGCCAGCTTCGTGGCCCGTGACGAGGGCATAGGTGGCGAGGAACTCGCGCTCGGCGGCGCCGAGTTCGCCGGCCGGCGAGAGCGCGGTGCGCAGCGCGCGGAAGACCTGCGGCAGTTCGCCGCGCGTGAAGACATCGATGTCCATGGTTTCGTCCTGCGGGAATCAGTGGGTCAGGTAGCTGTTCAGCGTGCGCAGCTCGCCGTCGTCCAGCGCGCCCGCGGCCTGCGCCAGGCGCAGCCGGCCCAGCAGGTAGTCGCTGCGCGCCTGCGCCAGGTCGAGCTGGCTGGCGAAGAGACGCTGCTGCGCGTCGAGCACGTCGAGCTCGGTGCGGTTGCCCAGGTCGCGGCCCAGCGTGGTGGCGTCGAGCGCCGTGGTCGCGCTGCGCACCGACTGCTCCAGCGCGCCGATGCGCGCCACGCCGTTGTTCACGGACAGGTAGGCGTCCTGCACCTGCAGCTGCACGTCGCGCTGCGTCGCGCTCAGCTCCTGCTGGCTCTGGCGCAGCCGCGCGCGCGCCTCGCGCTCCTTCGCATTGAGGCCGCCGCCGGTGTAGAGCGGCACGCTCAGCTGCAGGCCGATGGTGGCGACGCGGCTGCTGTCGGGCGCGAACGCCGGCGAAAGGCCTCCGCTCTGCCCCTTCACCGTGTAGCTGGCCACCGCGTCCAGCGTCGGCCGCGCGGCCAGCGTGTACTTGCCGATCTCGGCCTCGGCGATGCGCAGCTCGGTCTGTTTCGCCAGCACGCGCGTGTGGCGGCTGCTGCCCAGCGCCTGCCAGGCCTGCACGTCGTCGGGCATCGGGGCCGCCGGGGCGAAGCCCGGCGCCAGCGGCGCCAGGCCCTGCGGCGGCAGGCCGGTGAGGCTCTGGTAGCGCGCCTCGCGCTGCGCCAGCGTGCTGCGCGCGGCCACCTCGCGGCTCTTCACCGCGTCCAGCCGCGCCTGCGCCTCCTGCACCTCGGTGAGCTTGCCGCGGCCGAGGTCGAAGCGCGCCTGCGCACGCTCGCGCTGCAGCGCCACCGCGGCGGCCTCGGCCTGCACCACGCGCAGCTGGTCCTGCGCCAGCAGCAGGCCGAAGTAGGCCTCGCCGACGCGCTGCACCAGCTGCTGCTGCTGCTCGTGCAGCTGGATCTCGGCGAGTTCGGCCTGCTGCTCGAGCTGGCTCTTCTCGGCACGCGAGCGCGCGTTCACCAGCGGCTGCTGCAGCTGCAGCGCCACCTGGTGCGTGCGGCCGCTGCCGTCGCTGCTGCCCAGCGCCGCCAGCTGCGGCGGCAGGCCGCTGCTGCCGCGGTCGTCCACCTGCGTGACGCCGGCGGCCAGCGCCACCTGCGGGCGGAACAGCGCGCGGCCCTGCGCGATCTTCTCGCGCCCGGCAGCCTGGCCTTCGTAGGCGGCCTGCAGCGTGGGGTCGGTGGCCTGCGCGCGCTGGAAGGCTTCCAGCAGGTCGGTGGCGTGGCCGGTGGTGGCGGCGGCCAGGCAGGCTGCCGCCAGCGTCAGGTGACGCGGTCTCATCGTCGCTCTCATCGTCGTTCTCTCGTGTCGGCCGGGTCAGGCCGGTTGTTGTTCGACGCGGTACCAGCTGGCGTACAGCGCCGGCAGGAACAGCAGGGTGAGCAGAGTCGCGACGGCGAGGCCACCCATGATGGCCCAGGCCATCGGGCCCCAGAAGACGCTGCGGGTGAGCGGCACCATCGCCAGGATCGCGGCCAGCGCCGTCAGCACGATGGGCCGCATGCGGCGCACGGTGGACTCGACGATGGCCTGCCACGGCGTCGCGCCGGCCTGCAGGTCGTGGTCGATCTGCACCACCAGGATCACCGAGTTGCGGATGATCATCCCGGCCAGCGCGATCACGCCCAGCATCGCGACGAAGCCGAAGGGGATGCGGAACGCGGCCAGGATGGCCGACACGCCGATCAGCCCCAGCGGCGCCGTCAGCAGCACCAGCGCCATCTTCTTCATGTCCTGCAGCTGCAGCATCAGCAGCAGCAGCACGGCAGCGAACATCAGCGGCATCACCGCGAAGATCGAGGCCTGCGCCTTGCTGCTGCTCTCCATCGCGCCGCCCACCTCGATGCCGTAGCCCAGCGGCAGCCCGGCGCGCAGCGCGTCCAGCCGCGGCTGCAGAGCCCGCGCCACGTCCGGCGCCTCGGCACCGGCCACGTCGGCACGCACCGTCAGCGTGGGCACGCGGTTGCGGCGCCACAGCACGCTCTCTTCGCTGTCCAGGCTCAGGCGGGCCAGCTGCGACACCGGCACGAACTTGCCGTCGCGCAGGTAGATGCGGGCGTCCTTCAGGTTGTTCAGGTCGCTGCGCTCGCTCTCCACCAGGCGCGCCACCACGTCCAGGTCGTCGTCGCCCTCGCGGTAGGTGGTGATGCGGGTACCCGAGAGCGAACCCTCCAGCGCCTCCTTGATCTGGCGCGAGCTGATGCCGAGGGCGCGCGCCTTGTCCTGGTCGACGTCGACGCGCAGACGCTTGAGCTTCTCGCCCCAGTCCTGGTTGACGCGGCGCACGTGGCTGTCGGCGCGCATGATCGAGGCCACCTGGTCGGCCACCGCCTGCACCTGCGCGGTGTCGTTGCCGAACACGCGGAACTGCAGCGGGTAGCCCACCGGCGGGCCGTTCTCCAGCCGGTTGACGCGCCCGCGCACCAGCGGGAAGCCGGTGTCGAAGAGCTGCGTCACCTTCGCCAGCACGCGCTCGCGCGCCTCGCCGCCCCGGGTCATGATCATCAGCTCGCCCAGGTTGAGGTTGGGCGTCTGCACGTCCAGCGGCAGGTAGAAGCGCGGGCTGCCGGTGCCCACGTAGCTGGTCACGGCCACCACGTCGGGGTCGGCGCGCAGCGCGTCCTCCAGCGCCTTCACCTCGCGCTGGCTGGCCTCGAAGGTGGCGGCCTGCGGCAGCCACAGGTCGACCATCAGCTCGGGCCGGTCGGAGGCCGGGAAGAACTGCTGCGGCACCAGCTTGAAGAGCGCAAGGGAGCCGACGAAGGCCGCCGCGGTGATGCCGATGACCCAGCGCCGCCGGCGCAGGCACAGCTCCACGATGCGGCGGAAGCGCGCGTAGAAGCCGCGCCGGTAGACCGCGTCCTCGTCGACCTGGCCGTGCTGCACACCTTCCTTCAGCAGCTGGAAGCCGATGTAGGGCGTGAACACCACCGCGACGATCCACGACAGCATCAGCGAGATGCCCACCACCTGGAACAGCGAGAACACGTACTCGCCCGAGCCCGACTTCGCGAAGCCCACCGGCAGGAAGCCGGCCGCGGTGATCAGCGTGCCCGTGAGCATCGGGAACGCGGTGGCGGTGTAGGCGTAGGTGGCGGCGCGGAACTTGTCCCAGCCCTGTTCGAGCTTGAGCGCCATCATCTCCACCGCGATGATCGCGTCGTCCACCAGCAGGCCCAAGGCGATGATCAGCGCGCCCAGCGAGATGCGCTGCAGCTCGATGCCCAGCGCATACATCACCAGGAAGGTCAGCGCCAGCACGAGCGGGATGCTCAGCGCCACCACCAGGCCGGTGCGCAGGCCCAGCGAGAAGAAACTCACCAGCAGCACGATGGCCACGGCCTCGAGCAGGCTCTTCTTGAACTCGTGCACCGACTCCTGCACCACGCGCGGCTGGTCCGACACCGCGTGCACCTGCACGCCCACCGGCAGCCGGGCCTGCACGCGCGCCACGGTGGCGGTGAGCTGCTCGCCCAGGCGGATGACGTCGCCACCCTTCCTCATGCTCACCGCCAGGCCCACGGCCGCCTGGCCGTCGAAGCGCATCTGCGTGGTGGCCGGCTCGACGGTGCCGCGCCGCACCTCGGCGATGTCGCCCAGGCGGAAGCTGCGCTCGCCGGCGCGGATGCCGATGTCGCGGATGGCCTCTACCGAATCGAACTCGCCGCTCACCGTGAGCCGAACCTGCTCGGTGGCGGTGTTCACGGTGCCGGCGGCGTCCACGGTGTTGGTGGCGGCGAGCGTCCGCGCGATCAGCGCCGGGTCCAGCCCCAGCGAGGCCAGCTTGGCGTTGCTGGCCTCGACGTAGATCTTCTCGTCCTGCACGCCCACCAGCTCGACCTTGTTGACGTCGCCCACGCGCAGGAATTCGTTGCGCGCGGCCTCGGCGAACTCGCGCAGGTCGGTGGCGGAGAAGCCGTCGCCGGTGATCGCGTAGAGGTTGCCGAAGGTGTCGCCGAACTCGTCGTTGAAGAAGGGGCCTTGCACGCCCTGCGGCAGCGTGTGCTGGATGTCACCCAGCTTCTTGCGCACCTGGTACCAGACCTCGGGCACCCGGCCCGGCGGCGTGGCCTCGCGCAGCGTGACCATGATCTGCGTGACGCCGGGCTTGGCGTAGCTGCTCGTGTAGTCGATCTCGGCCACCTCCTGCAGCTTCTTCTCGAGCTTGTCGGTCAGCTGCTCGGCCACCTGGCGCGCCGACGCACCGGGCCAATAGGCCTGCACCAGCATCGCCTTCACGGTGAACTCGGGGTCCTCCTTCTGGCCCAGCCGGCCGTAGGCCCACAGGCCCGAGAGGCCCAGCAGGAACAGCAGGAACACCACCATCGGCCGGTGGTTCAGCGCCCACTCGGACAGGTTCAGCGAGGTCTTCGAATCGGTGCTCATCGCGCGGCTCCGGCAACGGGATTGGTGGCGACGGTGTCGGCCACGGCCAGCACCTTCTGGCCGTCCACCAGCAGGTGCACGCCGGCGGTGACCACGGTCTCGCCTTCGGCCAGGCCGGTGGCGATGGCCACGCTGTCCTGGCGCGCCTCGCCCAGCGTCACCGGGCGCGGCCTGACGGTGGCGCTGGCACGGTCCAGCACCCACACCTGCGGGCGGCCGCCGCGGTCCAGCACCGCGGTCAGCGGCAGCCGGATCGCGCCCGCGCCCTGGCCCGCTTCGGGCAGGTGCACGGTGGCCGTCATGCCGAGCATCAGCGCGGCGTCGGCGCCCTTCACGGCGATGCGCGCGGCGTAGGTGCGCGTCACGCTGTCGGCATCGGGCGCCAGCTCGCGCAGCGTGCCGGCCCAGCGCCGCGCGGGATCGGCCCATACCGACACCTGCAGCGTGCGCGCCTGGCGCAGCTCGGCAACGCGCGACTCGGGCACGCTGACCGCGATCTCGCGCTCGCCCTCGCCCGCCAGCTCCACCACCACCTGGCCCGGCGAGACCACGTGGCCGGCCTCGGCGCGCAGCGCGGTGACCACGCCGTCGCGGTCGGCCAGCAGCTCGGTGTAGCCGCGCTGGTTGGCCTTCAGCTGCTGCTGCGCCTGCGCCGACCTCAGCTGCGACTCGGCTTCGGCCAGCGCGGTGCGCTGCTTGTCCAGCTCGGCCTGCGACGCGAACTGGCGCGCCAGCAGCTGCTCGGTGCGCGCGAGTTCGGCCCTCAGCTCGCTCACGCGGCTCTGCGCGCCGTCCACCTGCGCCACCGCGGCGGCCAGGTGCAGGTTCTCCTGCGCCGGGTCCAGCCGCATCAGCGGCTGGCCGCGCCTCACGCGCTGGCCCACCTCGACCAGGCGCGCCACCACCTTGCCCGAGGCCTGGAAGCCGAGCTTGCTTTCGTAGCGCGGCACCACGCTGCCGGCGTACGCGGCGCCCACGGCGCCGCCGCTGGCGCGCGCCACCTGGCTGCGCACCGGGCGCGGTGCCTCGGGCGCGGGTGGTTCGTGGCGGCTGCAGGCGGCGGCCATCGCGCCGAGTGCGCCCACCGCCAGCAGGCGGCGTCGTGAAAGGGTTCGGAACGGGTGTGTCACGGGTCTCTCTCCGGGGTTGTCGTGTGGATGTCGTTTGGGGAATCAGAGGCGCATGAAAAGGCTGCTGAACCACAGCGCCGCCACCGTCGCGTGCAGGTAGAAGCCGGCGCCGGTGGTGGTGAAGGGGTTCCAGCGCGAGTGCACCGGGAAGGCCTGGTAGCCGAGACCGGCGGCCAGTTCATTGGCGCGGGCACGCAGCCGGCCCCAGTGCGACGAGGCGCGGAACTCCATCACCAGGAAGGCGCCGCTCACGAGCAGGCCGCCGGCCTTGAGGAACTCGGCGCGGGCGAAGCTCTCGCGCACCGCCTGCGAGGTCAGAGCCGTGACGATGCTGCCGGTGGTGCCCAGCAGCAGCGCCAGCTGGTAGAAGCGCAGCGTCGCGTACAGGCGCATGAACTCGCAGACGATGCGGTACTCGTCGCCGGCGTTGCCGGCCGGTGTCGCGGCACCGGGCAGCTCCTGGCGGCCGTGGCCGAGCAGGCGCCACATCACGTGCGCCATGCCGCCCAGCGCCATCGGCGACGCATCCAGCGGCGCCTTCAGCTGCACCAGCGGCGGCGGCAGCAGGCCGGAGCGGAAGTCAGGCGCCATCGCCGCACCCCTGCTTCTGCGCCGCCGCGGCCAGCGCCGCCTGCTCGCGCTCGGCGGCTTCGATGGCCTGGCCGGCCTGTGCCCGGCGCGCGGCGATGGCAAAGGGCACGATGGCCTTCCAGGCGTCGTGCTTCTTCTGCTCGGCCTCGCGGCGGGTGTCGGCGGCCGCGGCGCGGCGCGCCTTCAGCTCCACGCAGCCGGCGGCGGCATGCGCCTGTGCCGGCGCCTCGGGCGCACGGCTCGCGCAGGCACCCAGCAGCAGGGCGGCGGCAAGGGCGATCGGCAACGAACGGGTGGGTTTCATGCGGTGGGGCTCCTCTGGTTCTCGTCGGCGGCGGCCAGCACGGCGGCGTGGTGCGACAGCCAGGCGACGAGCCCGGCGACGTCGTCGAAGTCGCCGGTGGCGCCGCTGGCGATGTGCTCCACGCGGCCGCGCAGCTGGCCTTGCAGCGGCCGCGCGTCGCGGTGCAGCTTCAGCACGTAGCCGCCCTGCGCCGGGAAGCTGGGGGTGGGGTTCAAGGTCATGGGATGGCAGTCTGGTTTCCGGGGCGCCGGAAGTCGTCTCGCGACGGTTGGCATTCGGTCGGGACGCCGCCGCGGCTACAGTCGCCGCCATGGAGCCCGCCCGGCCGCTGCTGCTGCACTTCGGCCCCTTCCGCCTGGACGAGGCCGAGGCCCGTCTCAGCCGCGACGGCGCGGCGCTGGAGCTGCAGCCGCGCGAGCTCTCGGTGCTGTGCGAGCTGGCGGCGCGGCCGCAGCGGCTGCTGACCAAGGACGAGCTGCTGGACGCCGTCTGGGGCCACCGCCACGTCAGCGAATCGGTGCTGAAGGCCATCGTCAGCCGCGTGCGCGCGGTGCTGGGCGACGACGCGAAGCAGCCGCGCTGGATCGAGACGGTGTCGCGGCGCGGCTACCGCTTCATCGGCAGCGCCGGCGCGGCGGCGCCCCCGGGCCCGGCCGCCACGGTGGAACCCATGGCGGCCGACGCGCTGCGGGTCGGCCGCGCCGCCGCGCTCGATCGGATGCAGCAGGCGCTGGGCGCGGCGCGCCAGGGCCGGCGCCAGCTGCTGCTGGTGGCCGGCGAGCCCGGCATCGGCAAGACACGCCTGATCGACGCCTTCGTCGAAGCCAGCGCGGCCGCCGCGCCGCTGCGCCTGGCGCGCGGCCAGTGCATCGATCAGCTCGGTGCCGGCGAACCCTACATGCCGCTGCTGGACGCGCTGGACGCGCTGGTGCGCGCCGACCCCGCGCTGCCCGCGCTGCTGCGCCAGGTGGCACCCACCTGGCTGGCGCAGCTGCCCTGGCACCTAGACGAGGGCCTGCGCGGCCAGCTGCAGCGCGAGGCGCTGGGCGCCACGCCCGAACGCATGCTGCGCGAGATGGGCGAACTGCTGGACCGCCTGGCCGCCACGCAGCCGCTGCTGCTGGTGCTGGAAGACCTGCACTGGAGCGACCCCGCCACGGTGCAGCTGCTCGGCTACCTGGCGCGGCGGCGCCAGCCGGCGCAGCTGCTGGTGCTGGGCAGCGTGCGGCCGGCCGAGATCATCGCCGCCGAGCACCCGCTGGCGGCGCTGCGGCGCGAGCTGCGCCTGCACCGGCTGTGCGACGAGATCGAGCTCGAGGCCTTCGCCGAGCCGCACATCGCGCAGCTGCTGGCGGCGCGGCTGGGCGGCGCGGCCGGGCCTCCGGAGGCGCTCGTGCAGGCGCTGCACCAGCACACCGCGGGGCTGCCGCTGTTCGTGGTGCACATGCTCGACGAGCTGGTGGCCGAAGGCGCGCTGCAGCTCCAGGCCGACGGCGCCTGGCGCTTCCCCGAGCCCTCGGCGCTGGCCGCGACGACCCACGTGGTGGACATGGTGAGCCACCAGCTCGCGCGCCTGCCGGCCGAGGTGCAGGCCACGCTGGCGGTGGCGAGCGTGGCCGGCGTCGAGTTCCTGCACCTGCCGCTGGCGCAGGCACTGGCGCAACCCGCCGACGTCGTGCTGCAGCAGCTGGAGCAGGCCGCGGCGCGCGGCCGCTGGCTGCGCGCCGCCGGCACCGTGGCACTGCCCGACGGCCGCGTGGCCGCCTGTTATGCGTTCCGCCACGCGCTGTACCGCCACGTGCTCTACCAGCAGCAGGCCGCCGGCACGCGCGCGACGCGCCACGCCGCGCTGGCCGAGGCGCTGGCGCTGGCCTGGGGCGAGCACGACGAGGTGGCCGCCGAGCGCGCGCTGCACCTGGAGCTGGGCGGCCAGGCCGCCGCGGCGGCGCGCCAGCTGGTGCGCGTGGCCCGCCGCGCGCTGACGCGCAGCGCACCGCGCGAGGCCCTGCGCGCCACCGCGCACGGGCTGGACCTGCTGCAGCGCGCCCCCGGTGCCGCCGAAGCCGGCGCCACCGAGCTCGACCTGCGGGTGCTCGAGGCGGTGGCCACCACGCGGCTGCACGTCGTCTCCTCGCCCGCGGCCGGCGCCGCCTTCGAACGCACGCGCGCGCTGGCCGAGCGCGCCGGCCCAGGCCCGGCCCGCGCGCGGGCGCTGCACGGCCTGTGGTGGGTGCGCTTCGCGCGCGGCGCGCTGCGCGAGGCCGAGCCGATGGCGCAGGCGCTGCTGGACCGCGCGCTGGCCGACGCCGACCCGGCGCTGCAGCTCGCCGGGCGCAGCACGCTGGGGCTGACGCTGGCGATGCGCGGCCGCTTCGAGGCGGCGCGCGAGCAGCTGCTTGTGGCGCTGGCGCTGCACGAGGCGCTGGCGCCGCAGCTGCCGCCGGGCCTGTTCGTGCAGGACCCGGGTGTCGAGGTGCGGGCCTACCTGTCGGTGCTGTCGTGGTGGCTGGGCGACCCGGCCGAGGCGCGCCGCTTCGTCGCCGCCGCGGTGGAGCGGGCCTTCGAGGTGCGCCACCCGCTGAGCCAGCTGGTGGCGCTGCACCTGCAGGCCGGGCTGCACTGGTTCGCCGAGGAACCCGAGGGCGCGCTGCAGGCGGTGGACCGGCTGCAGGCCGTGATCCGCGACAACGACCTGCCGCCGATGCCCGGCAGCTTCGGCTGGCTGCGCGGGCACGCCGTGGCGGTGCTGCAGGACCGCGAAGCCGGTCTGGCCGAGATGCGCGAGGCCGAACGCAGCGTGCAGGCGATGGGGCTGCGCATCGGCATCACCGGCTTCCACCAGCACCACGCGCAGGTGCTGCATGCGATGGGCGACACCGCGGCGGCGCTGGCGGCGCTGGACGAGGGCCTGCGCCTGGGCGACGCCACGGGCGAGGCCTACCTGCTGTCGCCGCTGCGGCGCCACCGCGGCCGGCTGCTGCAGGAGGCCGGCGACGCCGAGGGCGCGCGGCGCGAGCGCGCGCTGGCGCTGCAGCTGGCCCAGGAACAGGGCGCGCGCTTCCACGAACTGGCGGTGCGCGTGGACGCCTTCGACGACGCACCCGACGCGCACCGCGCCCGCATCGCCGAGCTGCTCGCGGCCTACGGCGCCGAGCGGGGGCCGCTGCTGCAGCGTGCCCGCGCCCGGATCGGCGTGGGCTGAGCGGGCAACGTCAGCGCACGGCTTCGCCGGCGAAGCCGGCGAACAACGTGGCCATCGCGTCGCCGATGGCCTTGCCGCTGTCCTTCAGCGCCTCGTCGCCGACACGGCCGCCGATCACGCCCTTCCACACCAGCGCACGGCGCCGGGTGTCGACGATGTCCACCGTGAGCTGGCCTTCGCGCACGTCGCGGGTCTCGAGCGCGCTGCCCCAGCCGCGGTAGCCGAGGCCGCCGCGGGTCTGCAGCTCCTGGCGGTCGACCACCCGCAGCAGCAGGTTCACGCGCAGGTCCGGCGCCGCTTCGCTGTACACGTAGCCCTGGCGCTCCATCTGCTCGCGCGCGGCCTGCCGCAGGCGGCCATCGAGCAGCGTTTCGTAGGCCACCGGCATGCCCTCGTAGAAGGCGAAGGTCCGGTATGCGCGCAGGTTCACGCCGGGTTCGTGGTCGTGCCGGACCTCGGGCTTGCTGGCGCAGCCGCCCAGGCCCAGCAGCAGCGCGGCGGCCAGCGACAGCACCAGCGTGGCGCCGGCGATCGGATGCGGCTTCATTCGACGCGCTCCCAGGTCTGCGCGCGCGACAGCGGGCCGAGCGAGCCGCGGGCCTGCAGCTTCTGGCCACCGTCCAGCGTCTTCACGCTGGCGCGGAAGAAGCGGCCGCTGGCGGGGTCGACGAGCACGCCGCCGCTGAAGGTGTTGGGGTCGCTCGCATCGGCGCGCAGGCCGTGCAGGATCTCCAGGCCCACCAGGCTCTGCCCCTTCAGGTCGCCCATGCACCGGTCGCAGCGTGCGTCCTGCTTCGCGGGGTCGAGCAGCTTCTCGATGCGGCCGCTCAGGCGGCCGTCGGTCTCGGTGATGCGCACCAGGGACTGGGCGGTCTTGCCGTCGTCGGCGTAGGTCTTCCACAGGCCGACGGGCGTGTTGCCGGCGGCGTGCGCGCCGGCCGCCACGCCGAGGGCGGCGATGCAGCTGAGGATGAGGATGCGGTTCATGGTCTGTCTGTCTCTCTCGCAAGGGTTGGTCGGAACGAGCCGGTGTCGACTCGGGGCGAGAGACTAGGCAGCGCGACCGCGCAAGTCGTCGGGAAGCGGTCGGGGAACGGTTGGCTTCGAGCCTCAGGCGTCTGCGCGGCCGAAGTCGGCCAGCGCCCGGCCGGCCGCGCGCACCGCGCGGGCGATCGGCTCGACCTCGACGCAGCCGTAGCCGATGCACAAGCCCTGCACCGGCGGCTTGCCGAGCGCAAACGCCGACAGCGGCAGCACGCCGGGCAGGTGCTGCGGCACGACCGCGAGCAGGGGCTTCAGCGCCGCCGGTTGCCGGGCGCGCACGCTCAGGTGCAGGCCGGCCGCGCTGGGCAGCACTTCGAGCCAGCGGCCGAGGTGGGCTTCCAGGCCGTTCACCAGCGCCTGCCGCCGCTGCCGGTAGACCGGCCGCATGCGGCGGATGTGGCGCGCCAGGTGGCCTTCGGCGATGAAGGCGGCCAGCGTGGCCTGCGTGAGGGTGTCGCCGTGCGAGTCGCTCGCGCGGCGGATGTCCACCAGCGCCTCGCGTGCCCAGGCCGGCGCGACGACGAAGCCCTTGCGCAGCGCGGGGAACAGGCTCTTCGAGAAGGTGCCGACGTAGAAGACACGCTCCTCGCGGTCGAGCGTCTGCAGCGCGTCGGGTGCCTGCGGTTCGAACAGGAACTCGCCGTCGTAGTCGTCCTCCACGATCACCGCGCCCAGCTCGCGCGCCCGGGCCAGCAGCGCGCGGCGCCGCGCCGCCGACATCACGGCGCCGGTGGGCGCCTGGTGCGAAGGCGTCACGCAGATCACCTTCACGCCGTCCGGCAGGGCGTCCACGCGCAGGCCCTCGCCGTCCACCGGCACCGGCACCAGGCGCGCGCCGGCTGCCGCGAAGGCCGCACGCGTCGCCATGTAGCCGGGGTTCTCGACCGCCACCGGCGTGCGCCCCGGCGTCACCAGCAGCCGGGCCAGCAGGTCGAAGGCCTGCTGCGCACCGGAGGTGATGACGAGGTCGTCGGCCTCGCACACCACCGCGCGCACGAAGGCGACGTGGCCGGCGATGGCCTCGCGCAGCTCGGGCAGGCCCGCGGGCGGGCCGTAGTGGAAAGGTGCGCGCGACAGCGTGCGCAAGGCGCGCGCCGTCAGCCGCCGCCAGGTGTCGTGTTCGAAGCCGCGGTCCTCCGGCACGCCGGTGCGGAACGAACGCGCAGGCAGCGGCTGCGCGTGCACGATGCGCGCCGCCGGCTCGCGCCACGCGGGGGCGATGCGGGGATCGTGCGCACGCTCCACCGGCGCGGCGGCAGGCCGCGTGCGCGCGCTGCGTCGGCCTGCCTGCGGCGGCGCCACCACGCGCAGGCGCGCCCCGGCCCGCGCCTGCGCCTGGCCCTCGGCCACCAGCAGGTCGTAGGCCGCCACCACGGTGTTGCGCGCCAGGCCCAGCTCGCTGGCCAGGTGGCGCGTGGACGGCAGCGCAAAGCCGCCCGGCAGCCGGCCTTCCAGGATCGCGGCCCGCAGCTGGCGGTGCAGCGCCTTCGTGAGGCCGCCGGCGGGCAGGTCGGCGAGGTTCAGGTCGAACGGCAGAACTGGTTCCATAGATTTGCCAGAAACTGAAGCTTCCATCATGCCAGCGGCTGCGTAGAGTCAGGGGCCATGCACCACCCCATCTGCGAAACCTGCGGCACCCAGTTCGCCGCCCGGGCGGAAGCGCCGCACGCCTGCCCGGTGTGCGAGGACGATCGCCAGTACGTGGGCTGGGAAGGCCAGCGCTGGACCACCCACGACGCCCTGCGCCAGCGCTTCCGGCTGCGCGTCGGCGAAGACGCCGGCCTGCTGGCCGTCGCGGTGGAAGGCGCGTTCGCGATTCCGCAGCGCATGCTGTTGCTGCCCACCGGCGCCGGCAACATCCTGTGGGAGTCGCTCAGCCTGGTGACCGACGAGGCCGTGGCGGCGCTGCGCGAGCGCGGCGGCGTCGAGCGCATCGTGATCTCGCACCCGCACTTCTACTCGTCGATGGTGGAATGGAGCGAGGCGCTCGGCGGCGTGCCCATCCTGCTGCATGCCGACGACAGCGCGTGGGTGCAGCGTCCGGCGCCCTGCATCGAACACTGGAGCGGCGACCGGTTGCCGCTGGGCCCGGGCGTCATGCTGGTGCGCAGCGGCGGGCACTTCCCCGGCAGCACGGTGCTGCATTGGGCCGGTGGTCCGCGCGGCGGCGGTGCCCTCTTCGTCGGCGACTCGCCCCACGTGGCATCCGACCGGCGCAGCGTGAGCTTCCTGCACAGCGTGCCGAATGCCGTGCCGCTGACGCCGCGCGAGATGCGCGCGATGCGCGAGCGGCTGGCCGGGCTGCGCTACGAGGACGTGTACGGCTACAGCTGGGGCCGCAACATCATCGGCGGCGCGCAGGAGGCGGTGGCGGCGTCGTTCGAGCGCCACCTGCGGATCGCGGCCGTTGTCTGACGGGGCGCGGCGGCTGCGCCGGGCTCGTGAACTCAGCGCGCGGCGCGGACCATCTCGACCATGTCCAGGATCCCGGCCACGACCTTGGCGGGTGCGTCGACCTGGATGTAGTGGCGCGACTCCGGCACCAGCACATGGCGTGCGCGGGACATCCCTGCCAGGTCGGAACGGTGTATCGCCAGCTTCAGGTCCTGCTCGAGCGGATTGCCCGGGAAACGAGGATTCTTCTTCGTCCCCGTCAGCAGCACGAGCGGCAGATCGGTGCGCAGGCCCGTGGCCGACGGAGGGCTCCGCTCCATGCCCTGCATTTCCGCACGCACGGCATCGGGCAGGCCCGGCATCGCCCGGGCGAGCGCAGCCTGGCGCTCCGCCCACACCTCGGGCGGAAGACTCCGTGCAAGCTGTTCCAGCAGACGCTGGTCCTCGGGATCGACCAGCACCAACGCGCCGACGTCCCGCGGATAGGTGCGCGCGAACTGCTGCACCAGCGCGCCACCGAGCGAGTGGCCGACGAGGACGTACGGCGGCGCGTGCCCCGTGTGTTCCAGCAGCCGGTGCAGTTCGACGGCCATGACGTCCAGCGTGCGCACGCCCGCAGCGGGATCCGACCTGCCGAGCCCGCTGCGGTCGTAGCTGAGCGTGCCGGTGTGGGCGGCAACGAGCGGCTGGACGGCCTTCCAGCTGCCGAGATCCTCGCCCAGCCCGGACACGAAGACCACCAGCGGCTTGGAAGAGCCGAGTTCCGCTATCTGGACCTGGCGCCCGTCGACGTCGACCCGGCGCTCACGCAGGTCGGCAGCGCCCGCCACCTGGGCCGCAGCGACGGCGATGTGCAGCGACAGGCCGATGGCCGCCATGGCGCCGGGCTTGATGGTTCCGACGAGCTTCATGGCGGGGCTCCTGAAGTGCAGCGCACGTGGCGGCGCCGGACGCCCGCATGGTGGTCTGCCCGCGTGGCCCCTCCCACGCCATTGCGATGAACTGCGGTCTGGAGCGACCGGGCCCCTGGCGGGGCGCCCTCGGCAGGGATTCGGGATCGACGGGCGAACCCGTCACTCCCACTCGATGATCAATAGCCGAGGGAACCAGGGGCTCGAACCGGCGATTTACCGTCCGAAGTACCGTCAGGTCTGGAGCAGGCACTTGACTCGCGACTTTCTGTTGGCTTGACTGTGGCGCGACGCCGCTGCGCGCTGCTTGCCGAACTCTCAACGAGTTCTTCCCTTCGGCCGGTCTGGCGGTCTCGGCCGGCTGGCGCCCGTCGCGCCGCCGACTTGGGCGGCAGCAGCGCTTCCCGAGCGGCCACCTGCCACCGTCTGCTCTGCGGCACCTGCAGGGCGGACATCAATTCCCAGGCTTCGGGACCACGCCTTCCCAGAATCGGATGGCCTCGTCGATCCAGCCTTCGGCTGCTGTCCCCGTGCCGGCTCCGAAGCCGTGCCCGACACCGGCGTACTGGCGATACTCCACACGCGCCCCCGCCCGCCGAAGGGCGGCGACTCGACGCTCCATCACGTCTGCCGGCGCGATGCGGTCTTGTTCGCCCGCGATGACGAAGGTAGGGGGATCTGTTTCACCGGGCCTGGCGATCTCCGAGTGTCCGGTGTAGGCCATGACAACCGCTGCGGGCCTCGGCAATTCGTCGCCGCCATGCGCGGCCGTGCCATGTGTGCCGATGGCCGCCACCATCCGCGCACCGGCCGAGCTGCCCCACAGCGACCAGTCTCGCGGTGACACGGCCAGCTGGGCGGCATGGCGCACGACATGCGACAGCGCGACCGCGAGGTCGCGCGTGGCGGGTGTGCCACCTTGGCCCACGCGGTAGACGAGGACAAAGGCGTTGTGGCCGCGACGGTTGATCTGCAGTGCGTACGGCAGACCTTCGTGGAGTGTGGCCACATAGGAGAACCCACCCCCCGGCGCAATCAGCGCGAACGGTGCCCCCGGCCTGCCGCGCAGGAAGAAGAGGCCCGTGGCTTCCAGTGACGGATCACGGCGCTTCTCGGCCGCCGTGTAGATGTCGTGGAAGACCACGTGGCCACTGCGCGTGTCGTCGATCAACCGGTTCAGTGCCGCCACCACCTCGGGCAAATCCACCCGCGAGTGATACGGCATCAGCGAGCCGATGTCGCGCAATTGCATTTCCGGGTCGACGGTCACGCTGCCACCCGGCAGCAACGAGCGGGCAAACCCAGCAAAGGCCGGGTGCTGCAGCAGGTCCGAGATCCGGTCGTCGATGATCATGTGCCCGTTCATGGGTGGCGAGGTGGTGGCGCCCGTGGCGGTGTTCGTGGGCTGGACCCCAGCCGCAGCCGCCAGGGCTGCAGCACCCAACAGCGGCCGCCGGCCGACGCCCCCGTTTGAGATCGCTCGCTTCAAGTCGGTGGCCCTTTGATGCGCCGTTGAGCGGCCCAGCGGTGAAACACCTGGTCAGCGCGGCTCGCGAGTGAGCCCCTCATCGCTTGGGCGGCGCCTCGACACCGGTGGCCGACAGCACGGCCGGCGAGAGGCGCTCGCCCCGGATCGGGATGGCTGCCACGGCTGCGTTGAGCTCCTTCAACTCGGCGGTGCCGAAGTTGACCGAGGCGGCGGCGATGTTCTCCTCCAGATGCGCCACGTTGGTGGTGCCGGGAATCGGCACGATCCACGGCTTCTGCGCGCTCAACCAGGCCAGCGACAGCTGGGCTGAGGTGATGTTCTTGCGCGCCGCCCAGGTCTTGACCAGGTCGGCGAGTGCCATGTTGGCCGGCAGTGCATCGGGCGCGAAGCGCGGAACGCTGGCGCGGAAGTCCTGCCTCTCGAAGCGACTCGCGGCGTTCACCGTGCCGGCCAGGAAGCCCATCCCGAGCGGGCTCCAGGGCACGAAGCCGATGCCCAGTTCCTCGCACAGAGGCAGCACTTGCGCCTCGGGGCCGCGCCAGAGCATCGAGTACTCGTTCTGGATGACGGCCACGGGATGTTCGCGGTGCGCGCGGCGGACAGTCTGCAAGCCCGGTTCGGAGAGGCCGTAATGCAGCACCTTGCCCTGCCTGATCAGGTCCTTGATCGCGCCCACCACGTCCTCGATCGGCACGTTCGGATCGACGCGGTGCTGGTACAGCAGGTCGATGCGGTCGGTGCGCAGGCGCCGCAGTTGGGCCTCGACGACCTGCCGGATGTGCTCGGGGCGGCTGTTGGTGCTGCCGCGCCGCTGACCCGTCACCAGGTCGACATCGAAGCCGAACTTGGTCGAGATGACCGCGCGGTCGCGCCGGCTGCCTTGCAGCGCCTCGCCGAGCAGTTCCTCCGACATGAAGGGGCCGTAAACCTCGGCCGTATCGAAGAGGTTGACGCCCAGGTCGGCCGCGCGCTGGATCAGCGCGATGCCACCCTGGCGGGTGGTGCGGCTTGCATACAGGTCGGTCACCGACTGTGGGCCCTGGCCGGGGTGCCACTGCACCCCCAGGCCGATCGGGTACACATCAAACGGACCCAGGCGCCGGCGGGCAGACGTGGAAGGGCCAGTCTTGGCCCCGGGAGCAGCACCGGGAGCGCCGGCCGTTTGCGCGCAGGCGGACAGCAGCCAGGGGGCAACGCCCAGCGTGGTGGCGGCGGCCAGCAGGCGGCGCCGGCTGGAATCAGTGGGATGGTGGGTCATGGCGCGTTCTCCTTGAGAGGGTCATCGATCCAGCTTCTTCTCGGCGAGGAAGGCGGACACCAGGTCGGCGATCTGTACGTTGTTCAGGTCGGACATGAGGAAGTGCGTGTTGCCGCGGATGCCGAGCCCCGGGAGGTGCACCAGGCGGGCGTCACCGCCGTGCCTGTTGACGGCATCCACCCAGAGGCGAGCCATCGCCAGGCGCACGCGCCAGTTGTCCTGGCCTCGCTCAGCGGTCGGCGTGACGGGGAAGTTGTCGCCGTAGTAGATGACGATGGGCAGGCGGGTGAGCTTCAGGAAGTCCGACAGCGGCACCGCCTCGGGCGACAGCGTGCCGGCGGCGCTCGGCATCGGCGGCGGCAGCTCGCCCTGCGGGAAGATGAATCCGCTGCCGGGCTCGAACGCGACGATCGCCTTGACGTTCGGGCTCTTGATGGCGGTCAGCCACCCGGGACCGCCGGCCTGCGAATGCGAGAACAGGACGGCCGGTCCGATCTTGTCGAACAGCGCCGCCATGGCGTCCGAGATCACGGCTGCGTCATAGGGTCCGGTGTTGGGCGTGACCGAGCGGAGGAACTGATCCAGGGTCTGCGGCTTGCGATCGAACTGCACGTTGTCGAAGTAGTTCGGCCACTTGCCGAGGCGGAACTGGTCGAAGAAGAGCTGGTCGTTGGGTGTCGGCTCGACCGTGGCGGCCACCGTGCTGTTGCCCGCGCGTCCGCGACGCGGCTGGTCGACCAGGTAGACGGGGAAACCGCGGCGCAGGAACAGGGTCTGGAAGCCTTCCCGGCCGTCCGAAGTGGTCTCCCAGCTGCGCGCCGACTGGAAGGCACCGTGCAGCATGACGACGGGCGTGGCCTTTGCGTTCTGCGGCACCTGGTAGAAGGCGTAGAGGTGGTCGCCGTGAAAGCTCTGGCCCGCGGCGGTCGGCTTGTTGTTGTCGTAGTCGCCCGGGGTGCGTCGCACGGTTCCGCCGACAGCGAAGCTGCCCTGGGCCTGGATCACCAGCGGGCCGGCAGCGTGTCCGGCATCGTTGCCGCGGGTTGCACAGCCACTGGCAAGAAGCGTCGTGGCGAGGGCGGTGACCAGAAGGATGCGGGTTGTCTTCATCTCATTCCTTCGATGCGGCGGCAAGGGCCTGTGTGAGCGCTTCGTTGGCGCGCCGGGCGGCATCGGAAACGCCTTCGTCCTCCAGCGCCCGAGTCAGTTGGCGCAGTTGCGCGGCGGTCAAGCCGACGCGCAGGCTGGCCCGCATGTGCGAGCGCAACTGCGCCTCCGTGCCGGGGGTGGCCGCGAGCGCACCGACGGTGGCGAGCTCGCGGCTTTGCCAGTCGAGGTTGTCGCGCTCGAAGATCGCGCCGAACAGGTGCGCCTGCAGGAACTGGTTGATGACGGGAGCGAAGTCGAAGACGGGACCCTGCACCGGCCCACCGGAAATCTCCGTCTGGTTCGCCTTGCCGGCAGCGAGCAATTCGGCACTGGTGCTCACCGGCCCGCCGGGCTCCCGGCCTGGTGCGTCCTGGATCCCGCGCTGCTTGCGTGACTCCACGACCTTGAGCAACTCGCCGAGGGCATTGAGGCTCTTGGGGAAGCCCGCATAGGCATAGAGCTGCACCAGGACTTCCCTGGCTTCGCTCACCGTCAGGCCCGCATCAAGGCCCCGGTTCAACGCGGCGTTGAGCCGAGGCATGTCGCTGCTGGCCATGAAGGCAGCCATCAGCGGGATGGTCTGCTGACGGGCGGACAGCGTCTCCGATGTGGGCCGTGCGCGCGGTACGAGAGACCGTGTCGCGCGGCCGTCCCCGCCCAGACCGACGCCAGCCAGCGCCGCCCGGTAATCGTCTTCGCTGACCTTGTCGAGCCACGTCACCGAGATGCCGTCATGGCGCTCGGCGATGGCCACATGGGTCATCGCGTCGTCGGAGCCCGCGCCGTGCCAGTGGCGCACGTTGGGCGGAATGGTGACGACATCGCCGGGGCGGATCACCCGCGCGGGCTGGCCTTGCTGCTGCACGAGACCCAGGCCGCCCGTGACGATCAGCGTCTGCCCGAGCGGGTGGGTGTGCCAGGCCGTGCGGGCACGCGGCTCGAAGCTCACGGTGGCGCCACCGGCTCGGCCTGGAGCCTGTACTGTGAAAGGGGCACTGATGCGCGCGACGCCAGTGAAGTTCTCGTTCGAGCCATTGACAGCCGGTACGGACGAGACCGGATGCACCTCGACGGCCGGCGCCGCCGGAGCGGCCAGAGACTGCGCTGCCGCGGTGATGGCGGCGGCGCCGAGGGCCATGCCCAGCAGTGTTTTCACGAGAGTGCCTCCTGTTGCCGCGCACGGGCACGACGTTGCGGTCTGACGATGAGGACCCAGGACACGAGCAGTGCCAGGGCCAGCAGCAGCGCTGCGACGTCCATCACCGCGGAGATGCGGTGGGCGAGGGCCGCGCTGTCCCGTGCGGCAGCAGGGGCCGCGCGGGCGAAGACGAGCACCAGCACTCCCAGCCCCAGCGCGCCGCCCAGCTGATGCGCGACATTGACCAGGCCCGATGCGGCACCGGCGTCTTCGCGGCCGACCCCCGCCACTCCGGCTGCGGTCAGTGGTGCCAGCAGCAGGCCCTGGCCCAGGCCGATGAGCAGCATGGGTGGCGCGACGTCCGCCCAGTAGCTGGCATCCGCACCGGCCAGGGCCAGCCACGACAGGCCGAGGACACCGAGCATCAACCCGGCGAGCAGCAGTCTCTCGTTGCCGTAGCGGCGCGCCAGCCTCGGTACGGCGATCGCGGAAGCGAAGTTGGGCAGCGTCACCGGCAGGAAGGCCAGGCCGGCCAGCAAGGGTCGAAAGTGGAGCACCCCTTGCAGCAGCTGTGTGGAGAAGAACCAGAAGCCGACCGCGCCCCCGAGAAAGAGCATGCGCGCCAGATAGGCGCCAGCGCGCTCGCGGCTGGCCAGCAGGCGCAAGGGAAGGATGGGCTGGCGGACCGTTCGCTCGATCACGACGAAGGCGGCGATCATCAGCAAACCGCCGGTCAGCGCTGCGGACACGAGGCCATCGTGCCAACCGACATCGGCGGCACGCACCAGGCCGTAGACCAGCGCCGTCATGCCGAGCGTCGAGCTGAGCGCGCCGCCCAGGTCAAAGTCGCCCGGTTGTGGCCGTGTCTCTGCGATGTGGCGCCTCGCCGCGACGATCAGCAGCACGCCGATGGGCAGGTTGATGAAGAAGCCGGCACGCCAGGACAGCAGGTCGGCGAACAGCCCGCCGAGCACGAGTCCCAGCGTGGCTCCCACGCCGGCCGCTGCGGCATACAGGGACAGGGCACGCGTGCGCTTCGGGCCCTCGGCGAAGTGGGTGGACAACAGCGCCAGCGTGGACGGTGCCAGCACTGCCGCGCCGGCACCCTGGACAGCGCGCGCCGCCAGCAGCCAGCCAGGAGACTGCGCCAGACCAATGGCCATCGAGGCCAGCGTGAACAGGGACAGTCCGGCGATGAACATGCGCCGCCGGCCGAAGATGTCGCCGAGGCGGGCTCCCAGCAGCAGAAGGCCGCCGAAGGCGAGCGTATAGGCATTGGTCACCCAGGACAGCTGCGCCGGGCTGAAGCCCAGGCTGGCCTGGATGCGCGGCAGGCCTGTGATGACGATGGAGATGTCCACCACGATCATCAGGTAGCTGGCCACGATGATCGCCAGCACGCTGCCAGCATGGCGGTGCGACGCTTCGGTCTCGGTGGTGCTCATGACCGGGCCTCAGATGTCCAACTTGCGTTCCGACATCCACTTGACGATGGCCGGGTCGCGGTGCGAGAAGAAGCTGCTCGTGTTGGTGTCGAGCGCCGCAATGCTTGCCATGTCGGCATCGGACAGTTCGAAGTCGAAGATGGCGATGTTTTCGGCCATGCGCTCCTTGCGCACCGACTTCGCCAGGGCCACGATGCCGCGCTGCACCAGCCAGCGCAGCACGACCTGCCCGACCGACTTGCCATGGCGCTTGGCGATGGCCAGCAGCACTTCGTTCTGGAAGAGGCCGTTGCGCCCTTCCGCAAAAGGCGCCCAGGCTTCGGGCTGCACGCCGATCTCCTGCATGAAGGGCACGCTTTCCAGCTGCTGCTGGAAAGGGTTCACCTCCACCTGATTGACCGCCGGCGCAATCTCGTTGAAGACCTTGATGTCCATCAGACGGTCCGGATGGAAGTTGCTGACGCCGATGGCGCGCAGCTTGCCGGCGCGGCAGGCGTCCTCCATCGCGCGCCAGGAGCCGTGCACGTCGCCGAAAGGCTGATGGATCAGATAGAGGTCCAGGTAGTCGAGCTGCAGGCGGCGCAGCGACTTGTCGATGGCCTGCTGGGTGCGTTCGTAGCCGGTTTCCTGGACCCAGAGCTTGCTGGTGACGAAGAGCTCGTCGCGCGCGATACCGCTGGCCCGCAGGCCTTTGCCGACGGCCTCCTCGTTCATGTACGACGCAGCGGTGTCGATCAGCCGGTAGCCGGCTTCAATGGCGTCGACGACGCTGCGCTGGCACTCGTTGGCGTCCGCGATCTGGAAGACGCCGTAGCCAAGCACGGGCATCCGAAGACCGTTGTTCAGGGTGACGTGTTGCATGAGGTGCTGCCATTCCTTGTCGATGAGACGAACTCTAGGCAGGCGACTCGCATCTGAATAGCTCACAGAAGGTTGATTGATTGGCATCTAAACGATGACAATCAACTGCAAGGAGAACCCGCTGTGGCCATCAACGAGCTCCGTTCCGTGAGCACCTTCATCAAGGCGGCCGAGCTGGGCAGCTTGCGCAAGGCTGCGCTCGACCTGGGCATCAGTCCGCAGGCGGCGAGCAAGGCGCTGGCGCAGTTGGAGGCGCACCTGAATGCACGCCTGTTCCACCGCACGACGCGCGTGATGTCGCTGACGGATGCTGGCCAGCGTCTGCTGGAGGACGTGCAGCCGTCCGTGCTCGGCCTGCAGCGTGCTTTGCAGAACGCACGCACGGCGAGGGATGACTTCGCTGGCCCACTTCGGATCGCCGGACCGCGGACGACTTTCCAGCCGATTCTCTGGCGACTGGTCGAGGAGTTCTGCGACCTGCATCCCGGGATCCAGCCCGATGTTCTGCTCGAAGACCGCGTCGGGAACTGGGTGGAAGATCGGGTCGACGTGGGCTTTCGTCTGGGGGCGTCTCCTCACGAAGGCGTCATCGCACGGCGGCTCTTCCCCCTGCAGCTGGTGATCTGCGGTTCACCCGAATACCTGAAGCAACACGGCATTCCGGAGTCCCTTGCGGACCTGACGTCCCATCGCTGCAGCGCCTTCCGCAATCCGGGCACGGGCAAGGTTGTTCCCTGGCACGTGAAGATTGGCGACGCGGTTGTCGACCAGCCGGTCGTGCCTGCGATTTGCAGCAATGACGAGATCTTCGAGCTGCAGGCCGTGCTCGCCGGCAGGGTCCTGGGGCAACTCGCGGGCGTGACGGCAGCGCCCTTCGTGCGGGACGGACGCTTGGTGCCGGTCTTGACAGAACACATGCCCGAGTACGCCGGCTACTTCGTCTACTTCGGCAGCAGGACCTCGCAGCCAGCCCGCGCGCGAGCATTCATCGACCTGGCGGTGCAACGCCTGACTGACAACCCCGAGTACCTGATCGGTGAAGAACACCTGAAGCGCAAACAGCCCCGGCGGCGCGGGCCTGCTGCCAGGCGAAAGGCATCCGGCCAATGACAGCGCGAGGATGTGGTTGGCCGTCGAACAGACCGCAGTGCCACAAGAACTTGGAGACGCGCGGCCGCTTCACGGCAAGCCATTCGCACCACCGTAGGACCGCTTTGGGTCGACAGCGCTACCGGCCATCGACCGGAGCAGTCATTCGAACCGCCGCGCAAAGATGAGCCCTGCCCGACCGCCGAACTTGCTGCGTCCCCGCGCGGTGACGGCGATGCACGCGAGTCTTCGTACCGTCACTTCAACGTCCCAGCTTGTCTCCGGGCCGCCGGACAACCGCACGCCTTCAGGTGCGCCGACTCGTTGATCATGCAGATCGAATCATCAACGAGTCATCTCAAGCCGTTGATTTATAACGCTTTTTCGGCACCTGTCACTCCCACTCAATCATCAACGAGCAATCTAAGCTGTTGATTTCAAAGTGGTTCCAAGTAGTGCGGTCGATTTTTACCGTCATTTTTACCGTCAAAGTGTCAGGCACCAGCATTGGCGCGGGTTTCCGGGCGATTCGAAGAAAAATGACCTTTCGAGATCTATCGAGGTCTATCGACTCCAAAAACGATTCTTCACATCGTCGATGTGCGCCCAAACCGGTCCAGGTAGCGTCGGAGTCGGCGTCACCATCAAGTGCCCTAAGTCATTGTCTCACTTCACTTTTTCACTCGCCTTTTTTACCGTCAAGATGCCGACGTACTCGGCCGATGTTGCGCTCGAACGGGTAGGCTCCAAACTGCCTCCGTCTCGATCACCTCAATGAAGCGCCCTGCACTGAACCCGTCAGGATACAGAGTCCAAGCAGAGCGGCTCGTATCGGCTTCAAGGGACTGGTCCGCTCGGTAGTCCCCTGCGAGCAGACCTTCGGGGTCGTTCAGGAGGTGACGATCATCCCGAAGTGCGATCAACAGCTCTTCGACTGAGATCTTCAGAAAACCAGCGAAGCGTTGGTGGTCGCATTCGATCGATGTGTCGACGATCCAACCGTGATGGCGAGTTGGGATCCGATCATTGTTCAGGTCGAGCAAGGCGCGAAGCTCAGGATCCGAGGCGATTGACCGCAACACCGCTTCGACCTTGCGGCAAACCTGATGGCCTGCCTTGCGAAGCGTGCTTGTGGCGTGCAGCCACGCCTCCCGCTGAGATCGTCGCAAGAACGTCGACTTCACCTCGATGACGAACAGATGTTGGCCGAGGGTAGCAATCAGGTCCACCTCGCCAGGATCGTCCACGCCGCGCGGCGGCTTCCAGTTGAGCAGCGTCTTGAATCCACGCGTCTCGAAAAGCTGTGCCAAGCCTGCCTCAATCCTTCGCGCCTCGTCCTGAGCTTGCCCGCGTCGAGCACCGAGTCGCCTTAGATTGTTGATCGCAGCCGAGCTGTTGTTCTGCAGTCCGACGATCCACGGCAACTGAACCAGCGTCGCTCCGAACTTGAGAACCGGTCGCTCGAACAGATGGGGCTGAAGACCAGGTTCATTGCGCTGGAGGCGTTCTGCCATCGCGACCATGTCGTAGGTCCAGAAGTCCAGGATCGCGGATGCCATTCGGGCGTTGCCTTTGGGCTCAGCTGCCGTGACTGTCCACCCAGTGAGGTTGGACACCTTCAAGTCCCGATCCGACCAGGTGAGCGGCAGCCGGTTCTGCAGCCCTTCGCGTAGGCCGTCCATGGCCAGACGCTGCAGCGCTGCGATCCAGTCCCCTGATCCATCAAGGCGATCCGCAAAGGCTGCCAGGAAGTCCCGCTGGAAGAAGGCCGACATCAAATCCAGCGACAGCAGCGCCCGGAAGAGATCGACGGTGTCACCGGACTCAGAAGTCACCTCGTCGGCGACACCATATGCCTCACGCAAGCGAAGCTGCGCTTGCAGCGCTCGCAACCAGGCCAAACGATTGGCGTCAGCATTCTCAGGGCGACCAATCTCCCACCTGCCCGGATCGGAAGCAACGTACTCGACGAACGCTTCTAGCGCACGATGGAACCAGTAGCCATGCAGGCGTTCAAGCTTCCGCCCGTCGTTCTGCCACGCCACCCGCGCGGCCGGATCCACCTCGACGATCTCGAGCCGATCGCCCCGCCGCTCGAACCCAATGCCGTCGTCGTAGCAGAACGCTTCGGCCGACCGGGAGATGAACTCGTTCAACTCAATCTGCGCGTCCACCAGCGCGTGAAAGGTGCGCAGATTCCTGACGGCCTGGCTGGAGCTCGCCATATCGGATTCGAACAATATCGGGCGAAGATGCCGTGCGACCGACCTCCCAATGCTGTCGTCAGTCAGCTTCAGAGTCACGATGTCGGCGCCCGCAATTTTCCACGCGAGCAGATCGCTGAGAGCATCCCACGCGAGTTGGAGATCAGCGCCTGCGGGGGGTATGGGTGACTTTGCCTTGAAGTCCCTTGGAACCAGAACTTCGAACGCGTAGAGGCTCGCGTAGATCAAGAGTTCGAAGACCGACAGCCCCGCCAGCCTCGCCTTCTGCGCCTCCACGGCCGCGACCCGATCACGATGCGCCAGCGCAAACAGGTCGAGCACGCGGCACAGCTCGGCCACGGCCTCGCTTTCGGACGCGGCTTGGTCCAGTTCAGCTCGTCGCAGGGAGTGTGATTTCAGAACGAGCGCGGAGTACCGGACCGCGCGAGTCAACGCGTCAGGCGCTTCGCGCCCCACGCGAGTGACCAATCCTTCCGCAGCGACAAGCTCCTGGCCGAGGTATCGCGCTAGGGCGAGCGACATCGCCTCGGCGTTCCACGCACTGGGCGGGCAGTCAATCACCACGCCGCTGGCCCAGAAGAGGCTGTCGCGCTCCTTCTTCGTGAGCTTATTCTTGCCAATCGTCTGGGGCCTTCCGTCCAGGTAGAAACCTGCGACTCGATCAACGGCGACCGGCAACGGGACACCATCATCGACCAAGCGACTGAAGAGATCGTCGTAGTGATTCGTAGCGCGATTGAGCATGGGTGGATACGGGCACTCGTGGCTTCTGGACCGAGTGTGCGTATTCCGGACCAAAAGCGCCAGTGATTCCGATCCAAACCCGCCACCATTTCCGATTCAAAAGCGCCACCCATTCCGATTCAAAACCGCCACCGTTTCCGATCCGGTTCCGCCACTTGTAACTTGGGCGGCGGCGCAACATCAGCCGTGACGACGCGGGGGCGGCAGTAACTGGCAGCAGCCCTGCTTCGGAGGCGCCGACGACGAAGTGACGGAAGCGATTCGTTGCGGCATGATCTTCCGAATGACAGGCCAGAACATCACCGCCGACGCGACAACTTCCGATCAGCTCGTCGACGAGGCGGAGTTTCTGAAGCGCTTGAACTGCTCCGCAGAGTCAATCGCCACAGCCGTGGCCAACGGCACCTTCTTATTCGTGATGAAGGGCGGGCAGAAGGTTTACCCGAGCTTCTTCGCAGATTTGGCCTACGAACGCCGGCAGCTCGCCGCCGTGACCAGGTTGCTCAGTGACCTCGATGGATTCACAAAGTGGCAGTTCTTCGTCACTGGTAAGGGTTCGCTTGGCGGCCTCACGCCACTGGCAGCTCTGCGCCTGGGCAAGCTCCGTCAGGTCAAAGCCACCGCAGAGGGCTTCGCCGAGCGATGAACCAAGACCAGAAGCATTCCATGACCGAGCGACCAAGCCGCGCCGTCGATTTCCACGCCTTTGCCCTCAAGGAGTTCTTGGAGTTCCTTCGCAGGGAAGACCCATCCTGGATCGAAGGCGCCCAGGTCCGCCGCTGCGACGACGGCCACCAAAGGTCAGGTGAGGTCGAGGGTAAGGTGTGGGTTGAGGTACTGATGAGCGAGAAAACCGCCGAGGCCCTTGCCCGCGTCCTTGCCCGAGCCGAAGCGTTCGGCGAGAACAAGGCTGATGCCGTGCTCAGCCTGCGGAAGGCGCTGCGCCTGGGCAACATCGCCGGGGCGTGACGGCTGGCTATTCGCCCCTGCTGTCCGAGGCTGTGGCCCCCGCCGTTGGCAGCAGGAGCCAGCAGCGCCGCGATTGATCCCAACCGCCTAAGCGGTAAGGCGCGCTCAACGAGACGGAGCCCGCGTTAGTGGGCCCCGCGTTCGGCTCCGCTCCGAAGTAACTCCTCCACCTCGCGCTCCACGCGGTCGAGGAGCCTGCGTACATCCCCGGCCGACTGCCTGGCGCCGTAGCTGAGGGCGAAGAGTGTCAGCGGGTGCACCCCCAGGACTCCGGCCAACGCGTCCACTTTCGCAATCGTCGGTTGCTTGATCCCGCGCTCCAACGCACTGATGTAGGTCCGGCTCGAAACGGTGTCGAACTCCTCCTGCGGGATGCCGCGCGCCTTCCGCGCTGTGCGCAGGGCTTGGGCGAAGGACGATGCGGGCTGTTTCATGTCGGGGCGTCAGCCCTGATTGCCTCACGTAGAATCCTAAAGAGCTACAACCTATAGGGCTCGCTTTGGCGCTGCGGTTGGTGGCGACCTCGTTCAACCGGCTTCCCGCATGACCATGAACCGTTCACCCTGGATCACCACGCTGACCGCCGCTCTGCTTCTCGTTGGTTGCGCCGTGCCGGCGCCGCCTCCGATCGACCTGTCGCTCTCGGCGGAGCAGATCACCCGGTCGTTGAATGCCCGCAAGCTGACCGCCAGGGGAGACCCAGACGCGGTCTATGGCCTTGCGATGCTCAAGACATACCTGCAGCCCGCGCTTGATCGTTGTCGCGCCGATGGCGGACAGATCGAGGTCCTTGGGCGGTCGCAAGTCTGGTTCTCGCCTCGTGTGGAGGGTGCCGCCGGACGTTCCCAGGCTCAACTTCTGCTTCCGAGCAAACTCGCCTGCCGGGCGAATTCAGCGTTCGCCTGGGGCGTCGATGTCAGGTATGCCGAGCCCACCTTCTTCCCGAGCCAGTGGGCCGGAGAGATGTACTACTACGCCAACATGCAGCTCGGCTTCATCCCTGGAACACAGCTTGAACTGACCGAGGCGAGCAGCGCCTCGAATCGGGAGGCCGCGCGCAACGCGAGCAGAGAATGCTCGGCGATGCGGCAGGCGTACAACGAGCGGCTTCGTGCCAGTCCGGCAATCGGGATGACCGTGGCGTTCGGTACCATCATCGATCTCAGACCGCCGTTGGCCCTGATCCAGTACGAAGCGTTTGGGCGGCAGATGAAGGGTCGAGAGCAGGACTGGGTTCAAATCTCGTCGCTTTCGGCTGGCAGCGATTGCCCTCGATAGTTCTGGCTTCTGTCATCCGCCTCGTGCAGGGAACACAGCGCACGGCAACGTCGGCGCCGATGATTGCGTTCTTGCTCACAGAAGTAGCGGCAACCCCTTTTCGTACCACGCTTTGCCTCAGAAATCGGATCGCCAAGTACGCTTGGCCAGGACCACGGGAACGCTCAAGCGCTAAGACCAGCTGCGCAAAGGCAGGCCTTGGCACTGGGGTTTCGGTGGTCGTCAGAGCCGATCCGGCAGTCGCTTGATTGACTGGGCGTCGTCACGGCAGACAAAAAATTTCGCGGTCACCTCTTCGTGCCGGGTTCCAGGCCACCGACGATCCCCGGAACGATCTTGCGAAGGTGGTTGGCAAATTCGAGCAAGTGGGACGATTGGGCGCCGGTGCGCGGCCAGGTCGCCTCAAAGCTGATCGTGACATCGCTGCCGGATTTGTCAGTGATCGGAAACGATGCGTGCCCGCTCGCAGCCACTTTCGACTTCGGCAGGATCGCAGCGCCGATCCCCAACGCGGCCCATTCCTCCAGCACCTGATAGCTCATGGCCTCGCCGGAGTATTCGCGCAGCTTGCGTCGTTGGCTGCGGAACAGCGCGCGGGTCGCGCGTGACAACCCGCAAGCGTCGGGAACCATGACATAGGTCTCCTCAGCGATGTCCTTGAGTTGCACCGACTGCGGGCGCGGGCCGTTCGACCATACCGCCCCACGCGGGATAAAGAGCAGCGGTTCTTCATACAAGAAGGTCGCAATCAACGGTCCCTTGTGAACGTCAGCGACTCCAAAGACGAAATCCAGCAAACCATCATCGAGCATGCGGTAAAGGTCGGTCATGTTCATCTCGCGCAGCACCACGTCCACGGCGGGGTTGCGCTGGCGGAACGGCTCAATCATCAGCCCCAACAAGTTTGCACTGACCAGCGGCGACGTGCCGATGCGGATCAGGCGTTTCCCCGGACTCAGAAAAGCCTGAGTCTGGTGAACCAGGCTGGCCTGCGCGCTCAGCACCTCGTTGACGTAGGGCAGGACGTGAACACCAAAGGGCGTCAGTGCGACCTTGCGCGTCGTGCGCACAAACAAGCGCTCCCCCAACTCGCTCTCCAGTTGCGCGATGCCGTTCGACAGCGTGGGCTGGGTCACGCAGCACTCGGCGGCCGCGGCTGTGAACGACCCCGTGGACGCGACGGCATGGGCGAAGCGAAGCTGGCTCAAATTCATGTCTCATTTATAGCACATACGAATGAATCGCATGCGAAAAGACAATTTCCGAATGAGCCGGTGCGTGCGTAACCTTCATTCGAGTCGGCGATCCGCTGGCGGAAACCTTGAACTACACATCGAAGGAGAGTGACGATGGTCTACCTGCAAATCAACCTGAATGTCGCGGCGAAGGACCGTCCGGCAGCGGCTGCGATCTACAGCCAATTCAAGGGTACGTTCCTGGCTCAGGCGAAGGGTGCCAATTCCAAGGAACTGCTGATCCGAGACGAAGACGTGCAGGTCCTGCACGGCTTCGATTCGATCGAAAACGCCAAGGCCTACCTTGCCAGCGCGCTGTTCAACCAGGACGTGGTCACCGCGCTGAAGCCGCTGCTGCAAAGCGCGCCCGACGTGCGTGTCTACGCCACGGCCTGACAACCCAAACCCGTTTCTGCATCACTTCCTACCTGGAGAACACCATGAACAAGACCCTCTTCGCGCTGCTCGCCGCCTCGGCGCTCGTCGTGCCGACATTTGCCTTTGCCGAGAAGGCGTACCTCGAGATCACGCTCAAGGTCGACCCGCAAGACCGGGCCGCCGCAGGTGCGGTCTACGCCAAGTTCAAGCAGCCCTTCCTCACCAAGGTCCCTGGCGCGAAGTCGAAAGAACTTCTGATTCGGGACGACGACGTGCAGGTGCTCCACGGTTTCGCTACGCGCAAGCAAGCCGAGGCCTACCTCAGCAGCGAACTCTTCACGAAGGACGTGGTGGTCGGCCTGAAGCCTTTGCTGAAAGCCGATCCGGAGGTGCGGATCTATTCGACGGACTGATCCGACTCTGCGAAAGCCACAAAACCTAAGGAGAGCTTCAAATGCAAATTTCGAACATCCGGGTACGCCGCGCACTCGGTGCTGCATTGACAATGTGCTGCCTCGCCGGAGCCCATGCGCAAAGCAGCGGAGACTGGCCGCTGTATTCGCATGACTACGCCAATACAAACGCCAATCCTGACGAGTGGAAAATTTCTCGTCAGACGGCGCCTACCTTGCGTCGCGCCTGGGAAACGTTCAACGATTCGCAGTGGCGACCCACACCGCCGCCGACCGGCTTCATTCTCGAATCGGCGTTGGGCTTGAAGTTCCCCAGCTCAGTGGTCGGAGTCATTGCGCCTCCAATCATTCGTGACGGAACCATCTACTACATCGATGCGCTGGGCACGCTATTTGCGCGCAACTCCAAGACAGGAACCATCACTGACGCATCGCGTCACTGGACGACCACCCTGGTCGATCCGGACTACACGGCAAGTACCCCCGCTATCGCACCTGATCTGTACTACTCCGCGCCGGTCGTGTCGGGCGGCCTCATCTGGATTCACAGCTCTTTCAACGGGCGCCTGCACGCCATCAAACGAGTCGGGGGTGCCGAGCTCGACTTTGACGCCGCTAAGCCCGGTATCCAACCCTTCGCAATTGTTCCCGGAGAGACGCTGGCCTCCAACCTCGGTGAGCCGGTGATCGTGCGGACCTATATCGACCCGCTAAAGTCAGACGCCGCTGCGGATGGGACCGATCTGATGACGGACGACACGCCCGGAACACGCAAGTTGTTCATCACCGAGGTTAATGTCATCTTGAACGACGCATTGATTCAGGGCGGCCAAGGGGGGTACATCGTCGCCATCGACATCACGGACCCGATGAGGCCGTTCGAAGCGTGGCGTACGGCGACCATTGACGTCAACCCGGCCACGGGCAAGCGCTATTCGACGGGCGTGTCCGCTGGTTCCGGTTTTGCGGTCGATCGCTCTCGGCACCTGATCTATGGCGGGACGGGGCAAAACACTTCGGAGCCGTACCCCGGATATCCTAACCCTTCGCTGGCACCTGTGGGTTATGTTGATCGCAGCGACGCGGTGTACGCCATCGACTACCGCACTGGTCAGTTCAAGTGGGTCAATCAGCTACACAAGGGCGACGTGTTCGACCTGAATCATCCGATTCCCGCGGGTCCGAACCAGCCGCGGCCGTCGCCCGTCGATGCCGACGTGCTCTCGCCCCCGGTCCTGTTCACCGCACGCACCGCAGATGGCCAGCTTCGGCCCTTGGTGGGCGCCGGCAGCAAGGGCGGTTTGTACCGTGTCGTCGACCGGGTGACAGGCGCGACGGTATGGGAGCGGCAGATCAGCAAGCCCACCGGGTTGGG
>JBGAHJ010000051.1:0-8609 GCA_044226255.1 Rubrivivax sp. | reverse complement strand
TCGTCCTCGAGCCGGGTGATCGCGCGGCTGGCGCGCATCTTGTCCAGCGTGGTAGTCGCGATCAGCTGCGTGGTCTTCACCTCGCCCTGGTCGGCCAGTGCCGCCAGCACCCGCCATTCGTCACGGCTGAGATGAAATCGCTCGCCATAGACCTGGGCCGTGGCCTGGCTCACCGCTTCGGCCAGGCGGGCCAGGCGATACGGGAAGAAGGTCTGCAGATCCATGGCGTCATCGTAAAGGCTGAGAGGGGATCGCCGTCAGCGCCGACCGGCGGTTTGATCCAGGTCAAACACCGCGCAGTGAGCTGACCTGGATCAAGTGCCGGACCATATAGTAACCGACGTTACTAACACAGCCGCGCCATCGTGCCGGCCCGGAGACACCGCCATGAGCCTGCAGCGCATCCATCACGTCGCCTACCGTTGCCGCGACGCCCGCGAGACCGTCGAGTGGTACCAGAAGCATTTCGGCATGGACTTCGTGTTGGCGATCGCCGAAGACCGCGTGCCCTCGACCAAGGCGCCGGACCCCTACATGCACCTGTTCCTGGATGCGGGTGGCGGCAACATCCTGGCCTTCTTCGAGATCCCGAACTCGCCACCGATGGGCCGCGACCCGAACACGCCGGAGTGGGTGCAGCACATCGCTTTCAAGGTGGCGTCCGAAGCCGAGCTGCTGGCGGCCAAGCACCGCCTGCAGGCCGCCGGCATCGAGGTGGTGGGGCCGACCGACCACGCGATCTTCAAGTCGATCTACTGCTTCGACCCTAATGGCCACCGGCTGGAGCTGGCGGTCGACACCGCCACGCCCGAGCAGATGGCCCAGCTCGATGCGGTGAAGTGGGAGATGCTGGAGGAATGGTCGCGCACCAAGCGCGCCCCGCGCCAGGCCGCCTGGCTGCACGAGCGCGAGCTGAGCACCGGCACGCTGGCCTGACGCAGGGGCGGCGATGCTGAAGACCTACACCTATCCCGAATACGCCTACCGCTGTTCGGACGAGCAGCGCAGTGGCCGACGGCAGCGTCATCCGGTGCTGATCGTCGGCGCCGGCCCGGTGGGCCTGACGGCGGCGCTGGAATGCGCGCGCCATGGCCTGGCCGCGGTGGTGATCGACGACAACAACACCGTGAGCGTGGGCTCGCGCGCCGTCTGCTACGCCAAGCGGCCGCTGGAGATCTGGGACCGGCTGGGCGTGGGCGAGGCCTTTGCCGCGCAGGGCGTCCAGTGGCAGCGCGGCCGCGTGTTCTTCGGCGACGAAGAGGTCTACGACTTCGACCTGCTGCCCGAGCCGGGCCACAAGATGCCGGCGATGGTCAACCTGCAGCAGTACCACCTGGAGGAGCGGCTGGTGGCCGCCTGCGAGGCCGCGCCGCTGGTGGACCTGCGCTGGAAGCACAAGCTGATCAGCCTGGCGCAGGCCGACGATCATGCGACGCTGACGATCGAGACCCCCGACGGCGTGTTCCAGACCGAGGCCAGCTGGGTGATCGCCTGCGACGGCGCCAACAGCGACACCCGCCGCATGGTCGGCGCCGAGTTCACGGGCCAGTCTTCCACGACCGCTTCCTGATCGCCGACATCGTGATGCAAGCGAAGTTTCCGGCGGAGCGGTGGTTCTGGTTCGACCCGCCGTTCCACCGTGGCCAGAGCGTGCTGCTGCACAAGCAGTGCGACGACGTCTGGCGCATCGACTTCCAGCTCGGCTGGGACGCCGACCCGGTGGAAGAGAAGAAGCCCGAGAACGTGCTGCCGCGCATCCGCGCGATGCTCGGGCCCGACGCCGAGTTCGAGCTCGAATGGGTGTCGATCTACCAGTTCGCCTGCCGCCGCATCGACCGCTTCCGCCACGGTCGGGTGCTGTTTGCAGGTGACGCGGCGCACCAGGTCTCGCCTTTCGGCGCGCGTGGCGCGAACACCGGCATCCAGGACATCGACAACCTGGTGTGGAAGGTGGCTCGCGTGATGCGCGGCCAGGCGCCCGAGGCGCTGGTCGACAGCTACCACGACGAGCGCGCCTTCGCCGCCGACGACAACCTGCGCCAGTCGACCCGCTCGACCGACTTCATCACGCCGAAGTCCGCCACCAGTCGCGCGCTGCGCGACGCCACGCTGCAGCTGGCGCGCAGCGAGCCCTTCGCGCGGCGGCTGGTCAACAGCGGCCGGCTGTCGACGCCGACGCCGTACGCGCAGAGCGCGCTGAACACGCCCGACGAAGACCGCTTCGACGGCGGCGTGCCGCCCGGCACCGTGTGCCCGGACGCGCCGATGCGGCACGACGGATCACCGGCCTGGCTGCTGGGCGCGCTGGGCCCCGGCTTCACGCTGCTGAGCTTCGGGCCCTGCCCGGGCGCACGCGCCTTGCGCGACAGCGGCGTGGTCGAGCGCGTCATCGAACTGGGCGACCGCTGGGTCGATGCCGAGGGCCTGGTGGCGCAGCGCTTCGATGGCCGGCCCGGCACCGTGGTGCTGCTGCGGCCCGACCACCATGTGGCCGCGCGCTGGCGCCGCTTCGACCCGCATCCCGTGCGCGGCGCGGTGCTGCGTGCCACGGCGCAGCTGGACACGCGTTTCAGGAGTTAGCACCATGCCCTTGCTGCACGAACCGAACATCGCCGACCCGGACGGCTTCTACGAATCGCTGATCGGCCACCTGCGCGACCTGGACGACACCCAGGCGCGCGAGTTCCAGGCCCGGCTGCTGCTGATCCTGGCCAACCAGGTGGGCGACCGCCAGGTGCTGGACCAGGCAATGCAGCTGGCGCGCGATGCGGGCGGGCCGCGCGCCTCAGCCGCGCCGGTACCCTGGGTCTGAACGCGCGTCGCCGAACCCTCGCAGCCAGCTTCGCGCCAGTGCGGTGGCGCGCACCAGATGGCGCTGCGCGGGCGCGCTGAGCTCTTCACCCAAGCCAAAGGCCTCCCCCTCGATCGCCAGCAACCAGGCCGGCGGCAGGGCCAGCTGCAGTTGCTCGGCCACGCCCAGCACAGCGGCCGGCGCGAGCTGGTGGCTGGCCGGCGGGTGGCCGCGCTGCGGCGCGAGCGGCACCAGCGCCACACCGCCTGGCACCGGCGCACGCGACGCATCGACGAACAGCACCGCCCGGCGTCCGGCCAGCTCGAGCGCATGCTCCACCTGCAGCTGGAACTCCTCGATCAGCTCGGTGTCCGGCGCCGCCGCGGCGCGCAAGGCATCCAGCAGCAGCGGGCCCAGCGCATCGTCACCGCGGCTGCGGTTGCCGATGCCGATCACCAGCAGGCCGGGTCGCGGACTCACCGGGGCCGACGCTCGAAGCGGCCATCGCCGTGCCGCAGCACCGCATCGCGCGGCCGGCCCGCGGCATCGACCAGGCTGACCGACAGCGGCATCTGGCCCAGCGCATGCGTCGCGCAGCTCAGGCAGGGGTCGTAGGCGCGGATCGCGACCTCGATGTGATTGAGCAGGCCCTCGCTGATCTCGCGGCCGTCGAAATACTGCGCGGCCACCGCACGCACCGATTCGTTCATCGCCTGGTTGTTGTGCGTGGTGCTGACGATCAGGTTGCACCAGCTGATCAGGTCGTCGTCACCAATGGCGTAGTGGTGGATCAGCGTGCCGCGCGGCGCCTCGATGACGCCGACGCCTTCGCGCCGCGCCGGGCGCTCGGCGGGCAGCGGCGCGCGCAACTCGCCGGCCAGCAGGGCGGGGTCGTCGAGCAGCCGCGCAATGACCTCCATCGCATGCAGCATCTCGATCATGCGGGCGGCGTGGTAGGCCAGCGTCGCATGCACCGGGCCGCGGGACAGGAACTGCCGGCGCCGCGCCTCGGCCCGCGGCGTGTCGATGAAGGCGCAGGTCTGCAGCCGCGCCAGCGGGCCGACGCGGTACCAGCCGGCCTGGGGCCCCAGCGCGCGCAGGTACGGGAACTTCATGTAGGTCCACGGCCGCGTCTCTTCCTCGATCAGCGCCATGTAGTCCTGCACCGGGGCACCGTCGAGCAGCGGCTGGCCGTCGGCATCGCGGGCGCGCAGCACCCCGTCGTAGAGCGCCATCGCGCCGTCCTCGGGCCGCACCAGCGACAGGAACGAGGAGCGGAAGCTGCCAAAGCCCTCGTATAGCGCAGGGTTCTGCGCCTGCAGCGTGCTCACCAGGTCGACCGCCTGCTCGCACCAGTCGATCATCTGCGGCGCCTGTGCCGCGAGGCTGTCGCGTTCTTCGGGCGTCAGGTGGCGGTTCACGCCGCCCGGCACCGAGCCGGTGCCGTGCACGCGCTTGCCCGAGGTCAGGCGGATCAGTTCCTGGCCGTAACGGCGCAGCAGCACGCCCTGGCGCGCGATGTCGGGGTGCGCCGCGGCCACGCCGATGATGTTGCGGCGCCCGGCTTCGCTGTCGAAACCGAACAGCAGGTCGGGCGAGGCCAGGTGGAAGAAGTGCAGCGCATGCGACTGCATGATCTGGCCGTAGTGCATCAGCCGCCGAATGGCCTCGGCCGTGGGCGGCACCGCGCGGATGCCCAGCGCGTGGTCCAGTGCCTTGCTGGCCGCCAGGTGGTGCGAGACCGGGCAGATGCCGCACAGCCGCTGCACCATCACCGGCACTTCCCAGTAGGGCCGGCCGACGATGAAGCTCTCGAAGCCGCGGAACTCCACGATGTGCAGCCGCGCCTGCTGCACGCGGTTGTGCTCGTCCAGCAGCAATGTCACCTTGCCATGGCCCTCGACGCGCGAGACGGGGTCGATGGCAACGCGTCGCATCAGCGCCCGCCCGGCCGCCCGAAGGGCGCTGATGGCCCCCTCGGGGGGCAGCGAACAAGGTGAGCGTGGGGGCGCTGGGTCAATTCAGTCATAGCGGATCAGGCGGCGGTCGAGCACCGGCGTGCGGCCTTCGAGCAGCGCGCTCAGGAAAGTCCAGATCGCGTCGGCGCTGGGCGGGCAGCCGGGCAGGAAATGGTCGATGTGCACCACCTCGTGGATCGGGTGCACATGGGCCAGCGGCAGCGGCAGCTCGGGGTCGTTCGGCACGGCGCTCTCGGCGGCGAGGCCGGGTCGGGCCTGGTAGACCTCGCGCAGGATGGTGCCGATGTCCAGCGCATTGCGCTGCGCCGGCAGGCCACCGTTGATCGCGCAGGCGCCCACCGCCACCAGCGTCGTGCAGGCGGCGCGGAACTCGCGCAGCACCTGCACGTTCTCGGCATTGCACAGGCCACCTTCGATCAGCCCGATGTCGCAGGGCCCGCAGTGCTTGATGTCGGTGAGCGGGCTGCGGTCGAGCTCGACGATCTCGGCCAGCGTGAACAGCCGCTCGTCGATGTCCAGCAGCGACATGTGGCAGCCGAAGCAGCCAGCCAGCGAGACCGTGGCGATGCGGGGCTTGGCCATTGGCTACTCCGCTTGCGGTGCCGGTGCCGGCGGGGGATCGAAGGGCCGCTCGCCGATCGGCACGATGAAGCCGCGCCGCTTCGGCAGGATGGCGCCCACCGGGCAGACCTGCGCGGCGAGGTCGCTGTCGGCGAAGCCGCTGTCGCCGAGGCGGCCGCTGGGCGAATTGACGAGCAGCTGCGATCCGATGCCGTGGCCGCCGATCGCGAAAACGTCCTTGCCGTCGACCTCGTGGCTGGCGCGCACGCACAGCTTGCACAGGATGCAGCGGTTGAGGTCCAGCCACATCGTCGGATGGCTGGCATCCACCGGGCGGTGCGGGTAGAACTCCTCGAAGTGCGGGCCGTGCATGCCCATGTCGTAGGCCGTGGCCTGCAGCAGGCAGGCGCCGCTCTTCTCGCACGAGGGGCAGAAGTGGTTGCCCTCGACGAACAGCATCTGCAGCAGCAGGCGGCGGTCGGCATCGCGCTCGGGTGTGCGGTTGGCCAGGCGGTCACCCGGCGCGGCGCGCGTGGTGCAGGCCGCCGCGATGCGGGCATGCCCTTGCGCATCGGTGATCTCCACCGTGCAGACACGGCAGGCGCCGCTCTGGCCCAGCTGCGGGTGCCAGCACAGGTGAGGCACCGCGTGGCCGGCGCGCTGCGCGGCCTGCATCAAGGTATCGCCGGCGGCGAACGGGATGCTGACGCCGTCGAGCTCGAAGTGGTAGCCGCCGCTCATGGTTCGCTGCCCGGCAGGTGGGCCAGCGCATCGTCGCGGCCGGTGACGCGCCGTGCGCTGGCCAGCTCGGCATCCAGGTCGAAGGCCGGCGCGAAGCGGGGCGCCTGCAGCCGGCGCTCGTAGGCCGGGCGGAAGCGCTCGATCGTGTGGCGCAGCGGATTGGCGGCGGTGGCGCCCAGCCCGCAGTGGGTGCTGCCGTGCAACAGGCGGTCGAGCTCGTGCAGCTCGGCCTCGTCGAACACCGAGCCGTGGCCGGCGGCGAGCTTGTCCATGCGCCGCACGATCAGCTCGGTGCCCACGCGGCAGGGGGTGCAGAAGCCGCAGCTCTCGTGCGCGAAGAACTGCGCGAAGCCGCGCGCCACCTCGAACATGTCGCGCCGGGCATCGAACACCATCAGGGCGCCGGCGGTCGGCACGTCGTCGAAGGCGATGCGGCGGTCGAACTCGTGCGCGGCCAGCGTCAGGCCGGACGGGCCGCCCACCTGCACCGCCTGCGTGTCGACGGCGCCGCAATCGGCCAGCATCTGGCGCAGCGTGACGCCGAACGGGTATTCGTAGAGACCGGGTCGCGTGCAGTCGCCGCTGATCGAATGCACCTTGGTGCCGCTGCTGCCCGGCACGCCCGTCGCCGCCCAGGCCGCGCCGCCATGACGTCCAATGTGAGCGGCCGCCAGCCAGGTCTCGACGTTGTTCACCACCGTCGGCTGTCCCAGGTAGCCGCGCTCCACCGGGAAGGGCGGGCGAATGCGTGGCGTGCCGCGCTTGCCTTCCAGCGATTCGATCAGCGCGCTCTCCTCGCCGCAGACATAGGCCCCCGCGCCGAGGTGGATGGCCACGTCGAAGCCGAAGCCTGCCCGCCCGGCGACATGCGGGCCCAGCAGCCCGGCGGCGCGCCGGGTGGCGAGCGTCGCCTCCAGGCCGTTCAGCAGATAGCGGTACTCGCCGCGCAGGTAGACGAAGCCCTGGCGTGCGCCGAGCACGAAGGCTGCGACGGTCATGCCTTCGATCACCGCGTCGAAGTGGCGGGCCAGCAGCACGCGGTCCTTGAAGGTGCCGGGCTCGCCTTCGTCGGCATTGCAGATCACCACGCGGGTGCCGCCCTCGGGCACGTCGGCCTGGCGGCACAGCGACCATTTCTGCGCCGTCGGGAAGCCTGCGCCGCCGCGGCCGCGCAGGCCGGCGCTGCGCAGCTCGGCAAGTGTCTGCTCGGCACCGCGTGCCAGCGCCGCGCGGATGGCCTCGCCCTGCGCCGGGCCGGCGCCCAGCAGCAGGTCGGCACGCCGCACCTGGTCGTCGACATGCTGCCACTGGGTCGGCCACTCGGCGGGCGGCACCTGTGCGCGCACCAGGTCGGCGATCTCGAACACGCGCTGGCTGTCCAGCCGCGTCAGCACCTGGTGCTGGTTCAGCAGGAGCGCCGGCCCCTGGTCACCCAGCCCGATGTCGGAGCAGAAGCCGACGCTGACCAGCCCGTCCTCGCTGACCTTGCCGGGCTCGATCCACAGCCGCCGGCAGAGGTCCTGCGCCAGCAGTCGGCTGCCGGCCTGGCGGTCGATCACGTTGTCGCTGAACAGCAGGTGGTAGCGCCCCACCGGCCGCAGGTGGAAGAAGCGGTAGAAGCCGGCCACGCCTTCGACGACGGCCGCGCTGAGCCCGAGGTCCGCGGCGATGCGTGCGAGCAGCGGGCGCGGCAGCCAGTGCGTGTGGACCTGCACCTCGCGCAGGATCTGCACCAGCTGGTCGCGGCGATGGCCGCGGCGGGCCAGCACCTGCTCGACGAGAGCATCGCTGAGGGGGGTCATGGTGGGCCGATGGGGACCGGACTTCGACGACCCGACCATGACATCGCCCGGGCCGTCAGGTCAAGCATGCTCGACCGCTGTTCTCGCCTTTCGGGGGCGCCGCGGCTTCCCTTCGGCCGACCTGCCTGCTCAGCCGCCGTGTACCGGGGGACGTGCGCCGAGGCGGGCCGACAGGGCCTCGGCGCAGGCGCGCAGCCGTAGCGCGCCGGGGGCGGCCATGTCGGGCGACAGGGTCGCGCTCGGGCCGATCGCAGTGAGCGCCACCACCATCGTGCCGAAGCCGTCGAACACCGGCGCCGCGATGGCGGTGACGCCGCGCACCGTGCCGTCGACGATGCTGGCGAAACGCTGCGCGCGGATGCCGGGCAGCGCGGCCTCCAGCACGGGGTCGAGCCGCTTCACCGCGTGGCCGGCCTCGGCGCTCAGCGCGGCCAGCACCTGCTCGCGCGGCATGTGGGCCGCGAACAGGCGGCCCGAGGCCGTGCCCTTCACCGACACCACGGTGCCGTGGCGCATGTTCACGTGCACCGCGGTCGGCCCTTCCTCCAGCCGCACGAAAGTGGGCCCGCGGTTGCCCCAGATCGCGATGCCCACGGTCTGGCCGATCTCGCGCGCCAGCGCGGGCAGCTCGGCGCTGGCCAGGCGGATCGGGTCCACCTGCTGCAGGCTGATGAGCCCCATCTGCAACGCCAGCGGCCCCAGGCCGTAGTGCCCGCTGGCCTCGTCCTGCGCAAT
>JBGAHJ010000025.1:0-82478 GCA_044226255.1 Rubrivivax sp. | reverse complement strand
CGAGGTGCACCGCCTGCTGCACCGCACCTTCATCACGCCGCTGGACCGCGACCAGATCCACCGCCTGATCAACGCGATGGACGACGTGCTCGACCTGCTGCAGGACAGCAGCGAGGTGATGTCGCTGTACGACCTGCAGCGCCTGTCGGAGGACGTGGTGCGCCTCTCCGAGATCTCGGTGCGCTGCTGCGAGCGCGTGCAGAACGTGCTGACCTTCCTGCCCAAGCTGAAGGACGCCGAGGTGGCCGAGTCGGTGCTCAAGACCTGCGAGGAGATCGACCAGCTCGAGTCCGATGCCGACCGCGTGATGCGCAGCGCCATGTCGCGCCTGTTCCGCGAGGAGCCCGACACCCGGCAGCTGATCAAGCTGAAGGCCGTCTACGAGCATCTCGAGTCGATCTCCGACCGTTGCGAGGACGTCGCGAACCTGGTCGAAGGCATCGTGCTCGAGAACTCCTAGGTCCTCCGATGCAAACCCTTTCGGTCGCCCCGAGCATCGGGGTCTGGGTGGTGGTGCTGCTCGTCGTGCTGGCGCTGCTGTTCGACTTCATGAACGGCTTCCACGATGCGGCCAACTCGATCGCCACCGTCGTTTCCACGGGCGTTCTGAAGCCCAGCCAGGCCGTGGCCTTCGCCGCCTTCTTCAACGTGGTGGCGATCTTCATCTTCCACCTCAAGGTGGCGGCCACCGTCGGCAAGGGCATCGTCGAGCCGGGCGTGGTGGACCAGCACGTGGTGTTCGGTGCGCTGGTGGGCGCCATTGCGTGGAACGTGATCACCTGGTGGTACGGCATCCCTTCCAGCAGTTCTCACGCGCTGATCGGCGGCATCGTCGGCGCCACGATGGCCAAGGCGGGAACGGGCCCGCTGGTGGTGAGCGGCGTGGCCAAGACGGTCGCCTTCATCTTCATCTCGCCGTTGATGGGCTTTTTGCTGGGATCGCTGCTGATGGTGGCGGTGTCGTGGATCTGCATGCGATGGTCGCCGATGAAGGTCGACAACGTCTTCAGGCGGCTGCAGCTGGTCTCGGCCGGCCTGTACTCGCTGGGCCACGGCGGCAACGACGCGCAGAAGACCATCGGCATCATCTGGCTGCTGCTGATCGTCTCGGGCTACGCGCAGGCCAGCGACAGTTCGCCGCCGATGTGGGTGATCTGGAGCTGCTACATCGCCATCGGCCTGGGCACCATGTTCGGCGGCTGGCGCATCGTGAAGACCATGGGCCAGCGCATCACCAAGCTCAAGCCGGTGGGCGGGTTCTGCGCCGAGACCGGCGGCGCGGTGACGCTGTTCGCGGCGTCCGCGATGGGCGTGCCGGTGTCGACCACCCACACCATCACCGGCGCGATCTTCGGCGTCGGCTCGGTGCGCAACGCGTCGGCGGTGCGCTGGGGCCTGGCCGGGCACATCGTGATGGCGTGGATCTTCACGATCCCGGCCACCGCGCTGATCGCCGCCGTCTTCTACGCCGTCAGTCAGCTGCTCTTCTGAACCGCCGCTGGCGGTGGGGCCTCGAGCTGCCACTCGAAGAGCTTCTGCAGGCCGAACGCGATGGTGCCCATCAGCACCACGCCGCCGAGCGCCAGCGCGGCGATCGCGGCCAGCACCGCGCCCCAGCCGCTGGCGACCGGCTCCCGGCCCGGGTTGTGGCGTGCCGCCCACTTCTCGTCGGCCGTCAGCGCCAGCACGATGGCCGCCAGCATCGCGGCCGACAGGGTCAGGCCCAGCAGCGGGATCAGCAGCCACGCCAGGTGGTCGTCCTGGCCCAGCTCGCGCATGCGCAGCACGCCCCACAGGCCCAGCAGCGTCGGCGGCCAGTAGGCCCAGGCGCCGAGGTCCCGCAGGCCGCGCAGGTACAGGCGGTGGGCGCCGAAGGCACCCAGCAACACCGCCAGCCAGGCGGCCAGCGTCTTGGAGCGATAGGCCACGACCTCAGCCGGCCGGCGGCAGCGCCGCGCCGGGGCCCAGCGTGCGCTGCATCAGCACCACGTCCAGCCATTCGTCGAACTTGCGGCCCACGTTGCGGTAGGTGCCCACGGGCGCGAAACCGGCCGAGGCATGCACGGCAATCGACGCGCGGTTGTTGCTGTCTCCGATGGCCGCGATCATCTGCCGCGCGCCCCAGGCCTCGCAACGCGCCAGCAGTTCCGCCAGCAGCAGGCGGCCGGTGCCGCGACCGCGGGCCGACTCGTCCACGTAGATCGAGTCCTCCAGCGTGTAGCGGTAGGCCAGGCGCGGCCGGAACGGGCTGGCGTAGGCGTAGCCGAGCAAGCGGCCGTCGGCCTCGGCGGCCAGCCAGGGCAGGCCCTTGGCCAGCACGTCGGCGCGGCGGCGGGTGATCTCGGTGGTATCCGGCGCCTCGATCTCGAAGCTGGCCCGGCCCGTCAGAACGGCCTGGGCGTAGATCGCCGCCATCGCCGGCACGTCGGCGTCGGTACTGGGGCGGATCAGGGTGGCAGAAGAAGACATGGCGGCGCGGCGACGCAAAAGCACGCAGTGACAGGTGGCGGACGACTATAATGCGCGGTTCTCGGCGCTGGCCGGCTCTCGCAAGGGGCTGGCGTATCTACGGCGCCGGCCGCGGCCGGAAAGGACGTTCGAACAACGTTCCGAAGGCCAACACGGTGTGCAGCCCGGTGTGTCTCCCGTGGTTTGTTCGCCCCAAGATCGATCCGAGGTATCTGCACATGGTCGTGATCCGACTGGCCCGTGGTGGCGCCAAGAAGCGCCCGTTTTTCAACATCGTCGTCGCCGACTCGCGCGAGCGTCGCGACGGCCGCTTCATCGAGCGCGTGGGGTTCTACAACCCGATGGCCGCCGAGAAGGAAGAAGGCCTGCGCGTCGCGCTGGACCGCGTGACGCACTGGGCCGGTGTCGGCGCCCAGCTGTCGCCCACCGTGGCTCGCCTGGTCGACCAGGCCAAGAAGGCGGCCTGATCCGGCCGTGAACGCGGCCGCCTCCAGCGACGCGCCGGCCCTGCCGGCCGACGCCGTCGAAGTGGGCCGCGTCACCGGCGCCTGGGGCATCAAGGGCGGCATCAAGGTCAAGCCCTTCGCCGCCGATCCGCAGGCGCTGTTCTCCTCCAAGCGCTGGTACATCCAGCCTCCGGAAGCGGCCCGCCCGGCCGGCGTGAAGGCCACGCCGGTCCTGCCGTCACTGCTGCGCGTGGTGACGGCCAAGGAGCAGGGCGACGGCGTCGTCGCCACCGCGCAGGAACTGCCCGACCGCAACGCGGCCGAGGCGCTCAAGGGCGCCCGCGTGTTCGTCTCGCGCGCCAGCTTCCCGACGCCCGACGAGGACGAGTTCTACTGGGTCGACCTGATCGGCCTGGACGTGCGCAACCGCCAGGGCCTGGCGCTGGGCCGAGTGACGGGCCTGATCGAGACCGGCCCGCACTGCGTGCTGCGCATCCAGCCCGGGAGCACCGAGGCGGCCGAGGTGCTGATTCCCTTCGTCGGCGTGTACGTCGACCGGGTGGACCGCGAGGCCCGGCGCATCGACGTCGACTGGGACCCCGAAGACTGAAGCGGCGATGCGTTTCGACGTCGTCACGCTCTTCCCCGACCTCTTCGCCCCGCATCTGACGCAAGGCATCACGCGCCGCGCCTTCGAGCAGCGCCTGGTGGACGTGCGCCTGTGGCCGCTGCGCGACTTCGCCGACGACGCCTACCGCCGCGTCGACGACCGCCCCTACGGCGGCGGCCCCGGCATGGTGATGCTGGTGGAACCGCTGCTGCGCGCGCTGGACGCCATCACGGCCGACCGCGGCGGGCCGGCGCCGGCCGTGGTGCATTTCACGCCCACCGGCCGCCGGCTCGACCAGGCCCTGGTGCGCCAGTTCGCCGAGGGCCCCGGCGCGGTGCTGCTGTGCGGGCGCTACGAAGGCATCGACCAGCGCCTGCTCGACAGCCGCGTGACGCTGGAGCTGAGCCTCGGCGACTTCGTGCTGTCGGGCGGCGAACTGCCGGCGCTGGCGCTGCTGGACGCGGTGGCCCGGCTGCAGGAAGGCGTGCTGACCGCCCCGTCGCACGAGCAGGACAGCTTCTCCGACGGCCTGCTCGAAGGGCCGCACTACAGCCGGCCGGAAATGCTGCCGATCGATGGCGCGGAACGGGCGGTGCCGGCCGTGCTGCTGTCGGGCCACCACGGCGACATCGCGCGCTGGCGGCGCGAGCGTGCGCTGGAAACCACGGCTCGCCGTCGCCCGGACCTGATCGCCGCGGCACGGGCCGCGGGGCGGCTCACGAAGGCCGACGAGCAGTTCCTGGCCCGCCTCGGGCTATAATCAAAGGCTTTTCGATCCTCTGCCGGGCACAAGACTTCCTAGAAGCCCGCCGCACGATCGCTTCGGAGAACCTCCTTGAACCTGATTGCCACCCTCGAGGCGGAAGAGATCCAGCGTCTCGGCCGCACCATTCCCGATTTCGCCCCCGGCGACACCGTGATCGTCAACGTCAACGTCGTCGAAGGCACCCGCAAGCGCGTGCAGGCCTACGAAGGCGTCGTGATCGCCAAGCGCAACCGCGGCCTGAACAGCAGCTTCATCGTGCGCAAGATCTCCAGCGGCGAAGGCGTGGAGCGCACGTTCCAGACCTACAGCCCGCTGATCGCCAGCATCGAGGTGAAGCGCCGCGGCGACGTGCGCCGCGCCAAGCTGTACTACCTGCGCGAGCGCAGCGGCAAGTCGGCTCGCATCAAGGAGAAGCTGGCCTGATCTGAAAGGCCGGCGCGCGGCGTGTCACCACCCCGCATCGTCAATCCACGGGCCGCGCCCGTGATCGGCACGGACAGCCACCTCCCGGCTGTCCCGTCCCAGGCCCTGACACCGGCCGCGTTGCGCCAGCGCTTCGCGGCCGCGCCCGTCTGGGCGCCCGAATTCCTGGGCGATGTGCGCATCGACCCGAACCGCCAGCCGGCCGACGCCGCCGTGCTGGTGCCACTCGTGCAGCGCGAAGACCGCGGCGACGGCGGCCTGCATGTGCTGCTGACGCGCCGCACCGACCACCTGCGCGACCATGCCGGCCAGGTCAGCTTCCCCGGCGGCCGCTCGGAACCCGAGGACGCCAGTGCCGCCGCCACCGCGCTGCGCGAGACGGCCGAGGAAGTGGGCCTCGCGCCGCAGCACGTGGAGGTGATCGGCCAGCTGCCCGTCTACACCACGGTCACCCGCTTCGTCGTCACGCCGGTGGTGGCGCTCGTGCAGCCGCCGTTCGAACTGGCGCTCGACAGCTTCGAGGTGGCCGACGCCTTCGAGGTGCCGCTCGCCTACCTGATGAACCCGGCCAACCACCGCCGCCACGTCTTCACCTGGGAAGGCGGCGAGCGCCAGTTCATCTCGATGCCGTGGCCGGCGCCCAGCGGCGGGCAGGAGTTCTTCATCTGGGGCGCCACGGCCTCGATGCTGCGCAACCTCTACCGCTTCCTCAGCGCGTGAGGCGCGGGCGGCGCCCCTATCATTCCCGGCGATGAGTTTCTTCGCCGTCCTGTTCGCGCTGCTGATCGAACAGCTCAAGCCGCTGCCGCGCGACAACTGGGTGCACCAGGCGCTGGCCGGCTGGGTGCGCTGGACCGGCCGCAACTTCGACGCCGGCCAGCCGCACCACACCTGGGTCGTGTGGGGCATCTCGGTCGGCGTGCCGACCGTGGCGGTGGCGCTGCTGCACGTGCTGATCAGCCGCTGGAGCCTGCTGGTGGCGCTCGGGTTCGACGTGCTGATGCTCTACGTCACCCTGGGCTTCCGCCAGTTCAGCCACTACTTCACCGACATCCGCGACGCGCTGGAGCGCGGCGACGAGGCCGAGGCGCGCCGCCTGCTGGCCGAGTGGCGGCACCTGGACGCCAGCGAACTGCCGCGCACCGAGTTCCTGCGCCACGTGATCGAACACGCGCTGCTGGCCGCGCACCGGCATGTGTTCGGCGTGTTCTTCTGGTTCGTCGTGCTGTCCGCCGTCGGCCTGGGGCCGATGGGCGCGGTGCTGTACCGCATGGCCGAGTTCAGCACGCGCTACTGGGGCTACCGCCAGCGCACGCTGGACGCGCCCGCCAACGACGCGCTGCTGGCGCTGTCGCGCCGGCTCTTCGGGCTGATCGACCACGTGCCCGCCCGGCTCACGGCCTTCGGCTTCGCGGTGGTCGGCAACTTCGAGGAAGCCGTGGCCAGCTGGCGCCGCGACGCCATGCTCTGGCAACACCCCAACGAAGGCGTGATCCTGGCTGCGGCGGCCGGAGCCGTGGGCATGCAGCTGGGCGGGGCGGCGGCCCCGGGTGTCACGCCCGATCGATCGAAGACCTTCAACGTCGGCGGCGAGGCCGGCATGGCCCACGCTCAGGGCTCGACGGCCGGCCTGCCGGTGCAACCCGGCCACCTGCAGAGCCTGGTGGGACTGGTGTGGCGCTCGGTGATCCTGTGGATGCTGCTGGTCGCGCTGCTGACGCTGGCCAACGTGCTGGGCTGAGCTAGTAGCGCCGCTGCGACAGCTCGTCGTAGAGCTCTTCGTAGATCCGCTGGCGGCTGGGGCTGATCTCGCCGCGCTCCACCGCGTCGCGCACGCCGCAGCCGGGTTCATGCCGGTGGCTGCAGTTGTGGAAGCGACAGTGGCCCCGTTGCGCCGCGAAGTCGGGCATCAATGCCGCCAGCTGCTCGGGCGCCACCTGCCGCAGGCCGAACTCCTGGAAGCCCGGCGAGTCGATCAATGCGCCGCTGCGCACTTTGTCCAGCCAGTACCAGCGCGTGCTGGTGGTGGTGTGCCGGCCGGTGTTGAGCGCCTGCGAGATCTCGCCCACCTGGGCCTCGGCCTCGGGCACGAGCAGGTTGATCAGCGTGCTCTTGCCCATGCCGCTGGGGCCCAGCACCAGCGTCGTGCGGCCGGCGAGCAGCGGTGCCAGCCGTTCGCGGGCCTGCGCCGGGTCGCGCTTGAGCGCGAGCTCGACCACGTCCGTGCCCATCGCCCGGTAGGGCGCCAGTCGCTCGCGCGCGACGTCGGCCGTCGGCAGGTCGATCTTGTTGAGACCGATGCGCGTGGGGATGCCGGCTTCCGCCGCGGCGATCAACGCCCGCGTCAGCTGCGATTCGCTGAACACCGGCTCGGGCGCCACCAGCACCAGCAGCTGGTCGAGGTTGGCGGCGAAGGACTTGGTGCGCCACTCGTCCTGCCGGAACAGCAGGTTGCGGCGTGGCTCGAGGTGCTCGATCACGCCGCCGTCGGCCACTGCCAGCCAGCGCACGCGGTCGCCCACCACCAGCTCGCTCTTCTTGCCGCGCGTGTGGCACAGCACGCGACGGCCCTCCGGTGTCTCCACCATCGCCTGGCGGCCGTGCGTGGCCACCACCAGGCCGAGATCCAGCTCGGCCGGCTCGGTCAAGGCAGCAGGGCGTCCACCTTGGCGGCGCAGATGAAGTCGTTGATCGAGATCCCGCCCACCGAGTGCGTGTTGAAGCGCACCGTGCAGTGGCCGTAGCTCACCTGCAGGTCGGGATGGTGGTCTTCGGCGTTGGCGATCCAGGCCAGCGCGTTGACGAAGCCGATGGTGCGGTGGAAGTCGGCGAACTCGAAGCGCTTCTGGATCGCGCCGTCCACCAGTGCCCAGCCGGGCGCGACCGCCAGGTGCTGCGTGATGACGGCCGGCGCCATCGGTGCATGCCCCTCGAGCGGGCGGCAGCGCAGGTTCAGCAGCGGGTGCATGGTGTCCCTCAGGCGGCGGCCGGCGCGGGCAGGGCGGCCAGCCGCTCCAGCGTCGGCGGGTGCGAGTAGTAGAAGCGCACGTAGAGCGGGTCCGGCGTCAGCGTGGTCGCGTTGTCCTCGTTGAGCTTCAGCAGCGCGCTGGCCAGCTCGCGGCCGTCGGCCTGCGCGCAGGCGTAGGCGTCGGCCTGGAACTCGTCGCGGCGCGAGAAGTGCGCCATCAGCGGCGCGATGAAGAAGGTGAACGGCGGCAGCGCCAGCATGAACAGCAGCAGCGCCAGCGCGTCGTTCGGCGCGCCCATGTTCGGCGCCACGCCCAGGCCGGCGTAGAACCCGCTCTGGCCGGCCAGCCAGCCCAGCAGCGCCAGGCCCGCCAGGCTCATGGCGAAGATGCCGACCATGCGCTTGGTGACGTGCTTGTGCTTGAAGTGGCCCAGCTCGTGCGCCAGCACGGCCTCCACCTCGCCGGGAGACAGGCGCTTGAGCAGCGTGTCGAAGAACACCACGCGCTTGGCCGCACCCAGGCCGGTGAAGTACGCATTGGCGTGGGCCGAGCGGCGGCTGCCGTCCATCACGAACAGGCCCTTGGCCGCGAAGCCGCAGCGCTGCATCAGGCTCTGCACCCGGGTCTTCAGCGCCTCGTCGGGCAGCGGCTCGAACTTGTTGAAGATCGGCGCGATCACGGTCGGGTAGATCACCAGCATCAGCAGGTTGAAGCCGACCCAGGCGAACCAGGCCCACAGCCACCAGAGACCGCCGCTGGCGCCCATGATCCACAGCACCAGCGCGGCCAGCGGCAGGCCGATCGCGGCACCCACCGCGGTGCCCTTGGCCAGGTCGGCCAGCCACAGCCCGAGCGACATGCGGTTGAAGCCGAAGCGCTGCTCGATGCGGAACGTGCTGTACCAGTCCAGCGGCAGCTCGACGAGGCCGCCGATCAAGGCGAACGCCGTCAGCAGCGTCAGCTGGTAGGCCATCGCGCCCCATTGCGGCAGGACGGCGTCGCGCAGCAGCCCGTTCAGCGCGTCCAGCCCGCCCAGCAGCGTCCAGCCCAGCAGCACGGCGCTGCCGAAGGCCGCGCTCAGCAGGCCGAAGCGGCCCTTGGCCAGCGTGTAGTCGGCGGCGCGCTGATGCGCCTCGAGCGTCACGCTGCCGGCGAAGGCGGGCGGCACGGCGGCGCGGTGGGTGGCGACGTGGCGCATCTGGCGCGTCGCCAGCCACAGCTTCACGGCCAGGGACAGCAGCACCGCGGCCGCGAAGGCCAGCGTGACGGTGGAAGATTGCATGGGGCGCGAGTGTAGGCTTGGGCGAGAATCCCCGGCTCCTCCAAAGCCTGCACCGCCATGCCCGACACCGCCGCTCTCGCGCCCAGCGACCAGAACCTGATCTGGATCGACCTGGAGATGACGGGCCTGTATCCCGACACCGACCGCATCATCGAGATCGCCGTCGTCGTCACCGATCCCCAGCTGACCGTGCGCGTCGAGGGCCCGGTGTTCGCGGTGCACCAGACCGACGCCGTGCTCGACGGCATGGACGCCTGGAACAAGGGCACGCACGGCCGCAGCGGGCTCATCGACCGCGTGCGCGCCTCGACCATCGACGAGGCCGCCGCAGAAGCACAGACCATCGCCTTCCTGCAGCGCTACGTCGGCAAGGGCAAGAGCCCGATGTGCGGCAACACCATCTGCCAGGACCGCCGCTTCCTGGCGCGCACGATGCCCGCGCTGGAAGCCTTCTTCCACTACCGCAACCTGGACGTCAGCACGCTGAAGGAGCTGGCGCGGCGCTGGAAGCCCGAGGTGCTGGACGGCTTCAAGAAGGCGCAGGCGCACACCGCGCTGGCCGACATCCACGAGTCCATCGACGAGCTGCGGCACTACCGGCAGCACTTCCTCGCCGTCTGATGCGCGAGGAGTTGCTGCCGCTGGTGGGTGCCACGCCCGGCCTGCAGCCGGTGCTGAAGGTGCTGCACTTCGGCCAGCCGGGCCGCGGGCCCAAGGTGGCGATCCAGGCCGCGCTGCATGCCGACGAGGTGCCGGCGCTGCTGGTGGCGCGCGAGCTGGTGCGCGAGCTGCAGGCGCTGGAAGCCGCCGGCGCGCTGCGCGGCGAGGTGGTGCTGGTGCCCTACGCGAACCCGCTGGGCCTGGCGCAGCAGGTGCTGGGCGTGCACCACGGCCGCTTCGACCTGCGCGACGGCGTCAACTTCAACCGCCAGTTCGCCGACCTGACCGCGGCCGCGTCCGCGGCGGTGCAGGGCCGCCTGGGCGACGACCCGGCTGCCAACGTCGCGCAGGTGCGGGCGGCGCTGCGCGACGCCGCTGCGGCGCTGCCGGCGAAGAACCCGGCCGAGGACCTGAAGCGCCGCCTGCTGGCGCTGGCGATCGACGCCGACATCGTGCTGGACCTGCACTGCGACGCCGAGGCCAGCGTGCACCTCTACGGCCTCACGCCGCAGGCCGAGCTGTGCATCGAGCTCGGCGCGCTGCTGGGCGCGCGCGCCATCCTGCTGGCCACCGAGTCGGGCGACGGCCCGTTCGACGAGGCCTGCAGCCGCCCCTGGTTCGAGCTGGCGCGGCGCCACGCCGGCCACCCGCTGCCGCTGGCCTGCTTCAGCACCACCGTGGAGCTGCGCGGCCAGGCCGACACGCAGCCCGGCCAGGCCGCGGCCGACGCCGCCGCGCTGCTGGCCTTCCTGCGCCGGCGTGGCGTGCTGGCAGGCGTTGCCGGCCCGCTGCCGGCGCCGGCCTGCGAGCCCACGCCGCTGGCGGCCAGCGAGCCGATCGAGACCCCGGTGGGCGGTGTGGTGGTGTTCCACCGCGCGGTGGGCGAGACGGTGGCCGCCGGCGACCTGATCGCCGAGGTGGTGGAGGTGGACAGCGGCGTCGCCCACCCGCTGCGCTGCCAATCCGCCGGCGTGCTCTACGCCCGCAGCGCCACGCGCTGGGCGCTGGCCGGCGACCGCCTGGCCAAGGTGGCCGGCACCACGCTGGCGCGCACCGGCAAGCTGCTCAGCGCCTGAGCCCCAGGTCGCGCGGGCCTGTCATGGCCTTGTCGCACGCGCTCTCTACACTGTCGGCATGTCCGACGATTCCAGCGCCGCCCTGCCTCCGCAGGCGGCAGCGGGCGCCTCGGCCGCTGCGCCGCTGAAGCTGCTCAACCGCGAACGCTCGCTGCTGCAGTTCAACCGCCGCGTGCTGGCGCAGGCGTTGCGCGAGGACGTGCCGCTGCTGGAGCGGCTGCGCTACGTCACCATCGTCTCGAGCAACATCGACGAGTTCTTCGAGGTGCGCGTGGCCGACATCATCGAGTCCACGCGCCAGCCGGGCTCGGGCTTCTCGCGCGGCGACCTCGCGTCGGTGGCCAAGGCCGCGCACGAGCTGATCGACGAGCAGTACGCCGTCTTCAACGACCAGGTGATGCCGGCGCTGCAGCGCGAAGGCATCGTGGTGCTCAACCACGCCGAGCGCAACGCCGAGCAGCGCGAGTGGGTGGCCCGCTTCTTCGAGAACCAGGTGCGGCCGCTGCTGGTGCCGGTGAGCCTGGACCCGAGCCACCCGTTCCCGATGGTGGCCAACAAGTCGCTGAACTTCATCGCCCGGCTCGGCGGGCGCGACGCCTTCGGGCGCGAGAACCAGATCGCCATCGTCAAGGTGCCGCGCGTGCTGCCGCGCGTCATCGCGCTGCCGCGCGATCTCTGCGGCGGCCGGCAGGGCTTCGTGCTGCTGACCAGCGTGATCCGCGCCCACCTGGGCGAGCTGTTCCCGGGCCGCACGGTGGAGTCGTTCTCGCAGTTCCGCGTCACGCGCGACTCCGACCTCGACGTCGACGAGGACGACGTCACCAACCTGCGCCAGGCACTGCGCAGCGGACTCACCACGCGGCACTTCGGCCAGGCCATCCGGCTGGAAGTGGTGAGCACCTGCCCGGAAGAGCTGTGGCGTTTCCTGCTGCAGCAGTTCGACCTGCCCGAGGTGGCGCTGTACAAGGTGAACGGCCCGGTGAACCTGGTGCGCCTGAACCAGCTCATCGACCAGGCCGACGCCGATGCGCTGCGCTTCCCGCGCTTCGAGCCGCGCTGGCCCGAGGGCCGGCTGCCGCGCGACCGCGGCATCTTCGAGCGCCTGCGCGAAGGCGACGTGCTGCTGCACCACCCCTTCGAGAGCTTCGACCCGGTGGTGCAGTTCCTGCGCGAGGCGGTGGAAGACCCGGACGTGCTGGCCATCAAGCAGACCGTCTACCGCACCGGCACCCAGAGCGTGCTGATGGACCTGCTGATCGAAGCCGTGCGCCGCGGCAAGGAAGTGCTGGCCGTGGTGGAGCTGAAGGCGCGCTTCGACGAGGAGGCCAACATCAACTGGGCCGAACGGCTGGAGGCGGTGGGCGCGCAGGTGGTGTACGGCATCGTCGGCCTCAAGACCCACGCCAAGCTGCTGCTGGTGACGCGGCGCGAAGGGGCGCGGCTGCGACGCTACGTGCACCTGTCCACCGGCAACTACAACCCGCGCACCGCGCGGCTGTACACCGACCTGGGCATGCTCACCGCCGACCCGGGCCTTGCCGCCGACGCCGACGGCGTCTTCCTGCAACTCACCAGCCAGGCGCGCGTGAAGCCGCCGCAGCACCTGCTGACCGCGCCGTTCGTGCTGCACCGGCGCCTGGTGAAGCACCTGGCCCAGGTGGCGGCCGCCGCGCGCGCGGGGCTGCCGGCGCGCGTGGTCGTGAAGGCCAATGCGCTGACCGACCCGGGCCTGATCCAGGCGCTGGTGGAGGCCGGACAGGCCGGCGCGCGCATCGACCTCATCGTGCGCGGCGCCTGCATGCTGCCGCCGGGTCGCCCGGGCCAGACCGAGAACATCCGCGTGCGCTCCGTCGTCGGCCGCTTCCTGGAGCACTCGCGCATCTTCTATTTCCGCTGGGGACCGGGTGACGACGACGAGGCGCTGTACCTCAGCAGCGCCGACTGGATGGGCCGCAACATGTTCCGCCGCATCGAGCTGGCGTGGCCGATCCGCAACGCCACGCTGCGACAGCGCGTGATCGACGAGGGCCTGGTGCCCTACCTGCACGACCGGCGCGACGCCTGGGAGCTGGACGGCGAAGGCCGCTACCGCCGCGTGGCGGAAGACGGCGTCGGCGCCCAGCAGGCGCTGCTGGCCCGCTACGCGTCATGACGATGGACCTGATCCTGTGGCGCCACGCCGAGGCGCTGGAGATGCGCGAGGTGCAGGACGACCTGGACCGCGCGCTCACCAGCAAGGGCGAACGCCAGGCCCAGCGCATGGCGGGCTGGCTCAACCGCCAGCTGCCGTCGAGCGCCCGCATCCTCGTCAGCCCGGCGCGGCGCGCGCAGCAGACCGCCGCCGCGCTCGACCGCAAGTTCAAGACCGTGCCGGCGCTGGCACCCGACGGCGATGTCGACGGCCTGCTGCATGCCGTGCGCTGGCCCGACGCGGGCGAGCCCGTGCTGGTGGTCGGTCACCAGCCGACGCTCGGCCTGGCGGCGGCCTACCTGCTGACCGGCGAGCCGCTGCCGTGGACCGTGCGCAAGGGCGCCGTGTGGTGGCTGCGGGCGCGCGAGCGCGACGGCGCCGCGCAGGTGCTGCTGCACGCGATGGTGGCGCCCGAGATCCTCTGAGCGCCACGCGCGTCAGTACACCTCGCCGTAGACGACGCCGATGTCGACGCAGCGGCTGCGGCGCGCCGGATCCTGCGTCATCGGTGCGAAGCCGGCGGCTCAGGCCCCCGGCAGCAGCAGTCGCAGTGGCCCGCTGCGCGCCCAGGCCGCGGCCTCCTCGCGCAGCTGGAACAGCGTGCGCGGATGCGCCTCGGCCCAGGCCGGCGTGAACGACAGCAGCGCGTCGCGCCCGCGTGCGCGCAGCGCCAGCGCGCGCGGGTTCACGGGCCCGCGCGCATGGCACTTGATCACCGCGAGCCGCAGGCACAGTGCCTGCCAGGCGAAGGTTTCGCTCGCCAGCTGCGGCTCCACCTTGCGCAGCCCGCCGCGCTGCGCCAGCACCAGTTCGCCGATGCGCCGCTGCTGGCTCTGCGAGAAGCCGGCCGCGTCCACGTGCGCCAGCAGGTAGGCGCTGTGCCGGTGGTGGTCGTGATGCGACACCATCTGGCCGATCTCGTGCAGCGCGCAGGCCCAGGCGAGCTCGCGCTGGGTGTCCGAGGTGGCGTCGGGCATCACGCCGTCGAACAGCGCCAGCGCCACCGCGGCCACGCGCCCGGCCTGGCCGGCATCGGCGCCGAAGCGCGCCTGCAGCGCGGCCACGGTGTCGTCGCGCAGGTCGGCGCCGCCACCGTTGCGCTCGGCGAGCAGCCGGTCGTGCAGGTCGATGATGACGCCCTGGCGCAGCGCGCCCTTCGCCGGCTGCAGCGCGTCGATCTGGAAGTGCGTGGCCAGCGTGTAGAGGATCGCCAGCCCGCCCGGCAGCACCGCGCGGCGATCGGGCTTCAGGCCCGGCAGCTCGATGCGGTCGACGTGGCCGGCCTCGATGCAGCGCTCGATGCACCAGCGCAGGCCGGCGGGCGTGATGCCGCCGTCGGTGACGCCCGCCGCCTGCAGCAGTTGCGACACGGCGCCGGCCGTGCCCGACGAGCCCAGTGCCTGGCTCCAGTGCTCGGGCGCGAAGGGTTGCAGGCCTTCCTCGAACTCGGCGCCGGCGGCCACCTGGGCGCTGCGGAACGCGGCCGCCGTGATGCGGCCGCCGTCGAAGTAGCGCAGCGACAGGCTCACGCAGCCGACGCCGAACGACTCCGCCACCTGCGGCTTGCCGCCCTGGCCGAGGATCAGCTCCGTGCTGCGGCCGCCGATGTCGATCACGAGCCGGCGCGCCGCGCCCGGCTGCAGGTGCGCGACGCCGGCGTAGATCAGGCGCGCCTCCTCGCGGCCGGAGATCACCTCGATCGGGAAACCCAGCGCCTCCTGCGCGCGCAGCAGGAAGGCGTTGCGGTTGCGCGCCTCGCGCAGGGTCTGCGTGGCCACCGCGCGCACCTGGCCGGGCTGCATGTCCGCCAGCCGCGCCGAGAAGCGCCGCAGGCAGGCCAGGCCGCGCTGCGCGGCGTCTTCCGTGAGCATGCCGTTGGCGTCGAGGCCGGCGCCCAGGCGCACCGTTTCCTTCAGGTAGTCGATGCGCCGGTAGCGGCCGCCGGCGATCTGCCCGATCTCCACGCGAAAGCTGTTGGAGCCCATGTCCACGGCCGCCAGCAGGCCGGCCGGGTTGACGCGTGAATCCATGCGGCCGATCGTACCCGGCACTTTCCGACGCCAGAATGACTCCGAGCGCCTGCTTCCAACGAACCCAGGAGACCATTGATGATGCTGAAGGAAGAGTTCGACACCCTCGTGCCGGCGACGTCGGCGCTGGACGCGCCCAGCCGGCGCGGCTTCATGGCGCGCGGCGTCGGCACCGGCTTCGCCGCGGCCGTGCTGCCGGCGCTGGCGCAGACCGCGATCAAGACCTCGTCCGATGGCCTCGTGGCCGGCGAGGTGACGATCCCGGTCGGCGACTTCAAGATGCCGGCCTACCGCGCGGCGCCCGCCGGTCGCAGCGGCCTGCCGCTGGTGCTGGTGGTGAGCGAGATCTTCGGCGTGCACGAGTACATCGCCGACGTGGCGCGCCGCTTCGCCAAGGCCGGCTGCTTCGCGGTGGCGCCCGAACTCTTCGTGCGCCAGGGCGATGCCGGCAGCTACGGCGAGATCGGCAAGCTCATCGCCGAGGTCATCGCCAAGGTGCCCGACACCCAGGTGATGGGCGACCTGGACGCCACCGTGGCATGGGCCCGGGGCCAAGGGGCGGACACCACGCGCAGCGGCGTCACGGGCTTCTGCTGGGGCGGCCGCATCACCTGGATGTACGCCGCGCACAACCCGTCGGTGAAGGCCGGCGTGGCCTGGTACGGGCGGCTGGCCGGCGCACCCAATTCGATGTCGCCCACCAACCCGGTGGACGTGGCCGGCAAGCTGAACGGCGCGGTGCTCGGCCTCTACGGCGGGCAGGATCCCGGCATCCCGCTGGACACCGTCGAGCAGATGAAGAAGGCGCTTGCCGCCGGCAGCCCGGCGGCGAGGAAGAGCGAGTTCGTCGTCTACCCGGACGCGCCGCATGCCTTCCATGCCGACTACCGGCCCAGCTACCGCGCCGCCGCGGCCGAAGACGGCTGGAAGCGCGCGCTGGCCTGGTTCAAGTCACAGGGCGTGCTGTAGAACCGGGCGGGCTTGACAGGCTCGCTACCATTGGACGCGTCGGGGCCGGCATCACGCCGGCCCCGTTTCATGATGACCCTTCTCTACATCGTTCTGGCCACCACTGCCGGCGGCGTGCTGTCGGTGCTGATCGCCGCCTCGCTCACCGTGGCCGTGCTCGGCCGCGTGGTCAAGAGCCTGGTGAGCCTGTCCGCCGGCGTGCTGCTGGGCACCGCGCTGCTGCACGTGCTGCCCGAGGCCTTCGAGGGCCCGGCGTCGCCGCAGGCGCTGTTCGCCACGCTGCTGGGCGGGCTGCTGTTCTTCTGGCTGCTGGAAAAGGCCGAGCTGTACCGCCACGACCACCACCACGAGGGCGACGGCCACGACCACCACCATCACTTCGACGAGCAGCAGGCCGGGCGCGGCGGCCTGTCGGTGCTGGTGGGCGACACGGTGCACAACTTCTGCGACGGCGTCATCATCGCCGCCGCCTTCCTGGCCGACGCCAGCCTGGGCTGGGTGACCGCGCTGGCGATCCTGGCGCACGAGATCCCGCAGGAGGCCGGCGACTACATCGTGCTGCTGGGCGCCGGCTTCTCGCGCGGCAAGGCGCTGCTCTACAACGCGATCTCGGGCCTGGCGGCGGTGATCGGCGGCGTGCTCGGCTACTACCTCGTCGCCGACTGGAAGGATGTGCTGCCCTACCTGCTGGTGGTGGCCTCCAGCAGCTTCGTCTACGTCGCTGTGGCCGACCTGCTGCCGCAGCTGCAGCAGCGCCTGTCATGGCGACAGACGCTGGCGCAGGTGGCCTGGCTGGGCGTGGGACTCGGCCTGGTGCTGCTGGCCATGGCGGGGCGCCACGGCCACTGAGCCGGTGCGCGCGTCAGCGCACGACCAGCACCGGCAGCGTGCTGTGCGTCAGCACCTTCTGTGTCTCGCTGCCCAGCAGCAGCGCGGTCACGCCGCGGCGACCGTGCGAGGCCATCACGATCAGGTCGCAGGCCTGCGACTTGGCATGGTCGAGGATCGCCTCCCAGGGGTGCAGGCCCTCGACCGTGTGGCCCTGGCACGCGACGCCGGCCGCTTCGGCGGCGGCCGTCACGGCCTTCACGCGCGCCGTGGCGACACGTTCCTGGGCATCGAAGAACTCCTGCGGCGGCACCGGCTGCATCTCGGAGACCGCGCTGTAGGGGAAGGGCTCCTTCACCGCCAGCACGCGAAGCTCGGCGCCGGACAGCCGGGCCAGCGAGAGCGCGGTCTGCACCGCCTTGTTCGTGATGTCCGACCCGTCGGTGGGGAACAGGATGCGCTTGAACATGGTGGGCTCCTTCTGGTGTTGCGGCCCGGTCCAGGGCCCGCAGAGTTTGAGCGTTTGTCGCCGGATCGGGTTGCGCCCGGTCAAACGAACGGGTTCAACCGCGCGCGACGGGGCGGGCCGGGTCGCTGCACCACTCGCTCCAGGAGCCGGGGTACAGCGTGGTGTCCCCGTAGCCGGCGCTCGCCATCGCCAGCAGGTTGTGGCAGGCGGTGACGCCCGAGCCGCACTGGTGCACCACCGAGGCGTCGGCGCCGCCCAGTGCATCGAACTCGGCCTTCAGCTGCGCGGCGGGCTTGAAGCGGCCGTCGGCCTGCAGGTTGTCCTTGAAGAAGCGCAGCGTGGCCCCGGGGATGTGGCCGGCCACCGGGTCGAGCGGCTCGACCTCGCCGCGGAAGCGCTCGCCGGCGCGGGCGTCGAACAGGCGCACGCGGCCCAGCCGCCCGAGCAGCTCGTCGGCCGACACCGTGGGCATGCCCGCGGCGGCGGCGGGGTAGGGCGGCCGCGCGGCGGGCGGTGCGGCCGCGGCCGTCCAGGCGCCGCCGGCCGCGCGCCAGGCGGCGGCACCGCCGTCCAGCACGGCCGCGTCACGGTGGCCCAGCCAGCGCAGCAGCCACCAGGCACGCGCCGCATAGGGCCCGCCCTGGGCGTCGTAGCAGACCACCTGCACGCCGGGTGCGATGCCCAGGCGGCCGGCGGTGGCGGCGAATGCGCCGCGCTCGGGCAGCGGGTGGCGGCCGCGACCCGGCGCCTTGGGGCCGGACAGGTCGCGGTCCAGGTGCGCGTAGGCGGCACCGGGGACGTGACCCTCGGCATGGGCGCGCTCGCCGGCCGCGGTGTCGGCGAGATCGAAGCCGCAGTCCAGCACCACCAGCGGCTGTCCGCCCGCCTGCAGCGCCTGCAGGTCGGCCGCGGCGATCAAGGTCTGGAAGACGGGCATGGAAGAGCTCCTCAGGTTTCGTTGGGGGTGGCTTCGCTGCGCGGCGCCTGGCCGCGCAGCAGCGTGGCGGCGACGCCGGCGGCCACGATGAGGCCGGTGCCCAGCAACGCCGGCAGCGTCACGGGGTCGTCGAACAGCCAGACGCCGAAGCCGAACGAGTAGGCGATGCCGAGGTACTGCAGCGCGGCGATGCCGAGCGTGGCGCCGGTGGCGTAGGCGCGCGTCATCATCCACTGGCCCAGCGTCGCCAGCACGCCGATGGCCAGCAGCAGCCCCGCGCCCTGCAGCGTGTGGGCGTGGAAGCCGCCGGCCAGCAGCGCCAGCGCGGCGCCGGCGACGAGGCCGCCGATCGAGAAATAGAAGACCACACGTGCGCCCGACTCGCCGACGCGGCCCAGCGCCGTCACCTGCAGGTAGGCCAGCGCGGCCAGCAGGCCCGAACCGAGTCCCACGAAGCCGTGCCACAGCTGCTGCTGCGCGATGGTGGGGCGCAGCACCAGCGCCACGCCCCCGAAACCGGCGAGCACCGCGGCCACCAGGCGGCCGTCGACGCCGGCCCGCTCGCCGCCCAGCAGCACGGCCCCGCCCACCAGGAAGAGCGCGATCCACACCGAGGACATGTAGTTCAGCGTCATCGCGGTGGCCAGCGGCAGGTTGCCGATGGCGTAGAACCACATGCACAGCGCGGTGACGCCGCTGGCGCTGCGCCAGAAGTGCATGGCCGGCACCGGCGTGCGCAGCGAGATGCCGTGCGCGCGCAGCACCGTGCCCATCAGCAGCAGGCCCACCAGCGAGCGGTAGAACACCAGCTCGCCGGCCCCGTACTGCGCCGACGCGACCTTGACGCACACGCCCATCAGCGCGAACAGCAGCGACGACGCCACCATCAGCAGCGTCGGGGACACGGCCTTCAGCTCCCGGCCGCCATGCCCATCTCGCGCCGGTACCACTCGTGGAAGTGCTGCATGCCGTCTTCCATCGGGCTCTGGTAGGGGCCGGCCTCGTCGTCGCCGCGTTTCATCAGCGCCAGCCGGCCGGCGTCCATGCGCAGCGCGATCTCGTCGTCCTCCACGCAGGTCTCCATGTAGGCGGCCTGCTGGGCGTCGACGAACTCGCGCTCGAAGGCGGCGATCTCCTCGGGGTAGAAGAACTCCACCAGGTTGAGCGTCTTCTGCGGCCCCTGCGGGAACAGCGTGGAGACCACCAGCACGTGCGGGTACCACTCGACCATCACGGTCGGGTAGTAGGTGAGCCAGATCGCGCCCTGTTCGGGCGGCTGCCCGCCGCGGTACTGCAGCACCGCCTGGTGCCAGCGGTCGTACACCGAGGATCCGGGGCGGCCGAAGGCCTTGCTGACGCCCACCGTCTGCACCGAGTGGTGGCGGCCGAACTCCCAGGCCAGGTCGTCGCAGCTCACGAAGTGCCCCAGGCCGGGGTGGAAGGGGCCGACGTGGTAGTCCTCCAGGTAGACCTCGATGAAGGTCTTCCAGTTGTAGTCGCAGACGTGCAGGTGGGCGCGGTCGTAGACGAAGCCGGAGAAGTCGAGCTGCGCGGCCACGCCGAGCGCCTCCAGGTCCGTCGTGACGGTGCGCCCGTTGTGCTCGAACAACAATCCGTTCCAGGTCTGTACCGGGTAGTTGCGCAGGTTCAGGCAGGGATCGTGGTCGAAGTGCGGGGCACCGACCAGGGCGCCGTGCAGGTCGTAGGTCCAGCGGTGCAGCGGGCATACCACGTGGCTGCCGGTGTTGCCGCGGCCCTTCAGCATGATGGCCTGGCGGTGCCGACAGACGTTGGACACCAGCTCGATCCCGTCCCGCGTGCGCACCAGCGCACGACCCTCGTCCTCCTGGGCCAGCGCCAGGTGATCGCCAACCTCGGGCAGCGCCAGCGCGTGCCCGAGGTAGCGCGGTGCGTGCTGGAAGATGAGTTCCTGTTCCCTGCGGAACAGACCCTCGTCGAAGTAGCTGGAGACTGAAAGTTGAGTGCGGCTGCGCTCAAGAGCTTCGAGACTGATGCTCAGGTCCGACATGATCCGAATGGATCCTCCTTGCGAGGAAATCGACCCGCCGCCCGGTGGCCCCGCGGGCGACAAACTGAAGGCTTTGAAACACCCCGCCCGTGCGCAGCCGGGCAAGGAGCGCGGGATTCTAGCCGTGCCCCATCTGTCGTATCGGAGCCCCGCCTGGGGCCTTGCCTCCACCTCGGACAGGGGGGGCATTGTCTAGAATGCCGGGCTGATTTCACGCCACGAAATGCCGCAGAGCGCCGTACCCCTGTCTCCGGAACCCGCGACCTACGAGCAGGCCCTGGCCGAGCTGGACCGCCTGGTGGCGCAGATGGAAAGCGGCCAGCTGCCGCTGGACGAGCTGCTGGACGGCTACCGCCGCGGCGCCGAGCTGCTCGGCTTCTGCCGCGCGCGGCTGCAGGGCGTGGAGGAGCAGGTCAAGGTGCTCGAGGACGGTCAGCTGAAGACCTGGACAGCCACATGACGGCAGCAGATTTCGACGGCTGGTCGCGCGAGCAGCTGGCCCGCGTGGAGCGGGCGCTGGAGGACTGGGTGCCGGGCGACGCGCCGGCCGGCCTCGGCGAGGCCATGCGCTACGGCGTGCTCGACGGCGGCAAGCGGCTGCGCCCGCTGCTGGTGCTGGCCGCCTGCCAGGCGGTGGCCGGGCACGGCGAGGCGGCCCTGCGCGCCGCCGTGGCGGTGGAGCTGATCCACGCCTACTCGCTGATCCACGACGACATGCCCTGCATGGACAACGACGTGCTGCGCCGCGGCAAGCCCACGGTGCACGTGCGCTTCGGCGAGGCCCAGGCCATGCTGGCCGGCGACGCGATGCAGGCGTTGGCCTTCGAGGTGCTGACGCCCGATGCCACGGTGCCGCCCGAGCTGCAGGCGCGCCTGGTGTCGCTGCTGGCGCGCTCGGCCGGCCACGCCGGCATGGCCGGCGGCCAGGCCATCGACCTGGCCAGCATCGGCCGCCCGCTGTCCGAGAACGACCTGCGCGACATGCACCGCCGCAAGACCGGCGCCCTGCTGCAGGCCAGCGTGCTGATGGGCGCCGCCTGCGGGCCCTGCAATGCCGCCGCCTGGCAGGCCCTGGGCGACTACGGCGCGGCGCTCGGCCTGGCCTTCCAGGTGGTGGACGACATCCTCGACGTCACCCAGGCCTCGGAGACGCTGGGCAAGACCGCCGGCAAGGACCAGAACGACAACAAGCCCACCTACGTCTCGGTGCTGGGTCTCGACGCCGCGCGCGCGCATGCGGAAGCGCTGCGCCGCCAGGGCCACGACGCGCTCCGGCGCAGCGGCCTGGGTGGCGGCGCGGCCATGCTCGGGATCCTCGCCGACAAGGTGGTCGAGAGGGAGCACTGAATGAAGAAACTGCTGCAGACCATCCAGTCTCCGGCCGACCTGCGCCGCATCGGCCGCGACGACCTGCCGGGCGTGGCCGAGGAACTGCGCCAGTTCGTGCTGGACACCGTCAGCCAGACCGGCGGCCACCTGGGCAGCAACCTGGGCACGGTGGAACTCACCGTGGCGCTGCACTACGTCTTCAACACGCCGTACGACCGGCTGGTGTGGGACGTGGGCCACCAGACCTACCCGCACAAGATCCTCACCGGCCGGCGCGACCGCATGCACACGCTGCGCCAGCTGGGTGGCGTGGCCGGCTTCCCGCGCCGCGACGAGAGCGAGTACGACACCTTCGGCACCGCGCACAGCAGCACCAGCATCAGCGCCGCTCTGGGCATGGCGCTGGCGGCCAAGCTGAAGGGCGAGGACCGCCGCGCGGTGGCCGTCATCGGCGACGGCGCGATGACCGCCGGCATGGCCTTCGAGGCACTGAACAACGCCGGCGTGAGCCACGCCGGCATCAATGCCGACCTGCTGGTGGTGCTCAACGACAACGACATGTCGATCAGCCCGCCGGTGGGCGCGCTGAACAAGTACCTGGCGCGCCTGATGAGCGGCAATTTCTACGAGGCCGCGCGCCAGGGCGCCAAGGCGGTGCTGAAGAATGCGCCGCCGCTGTTCGAGCTGGCGCGGCGCTTCGAGGAGCACGCCAAGGGCATGGTCGTGCCGGGCACCATCTTCGAGGAGTTCGGCCTCAACTACGTGGGCCCGATCGACGGCCACGACCTCGACTCGCTGATCCCCACGCTGGAGAACCTGCGCGCCAAGCGCGGCCCGCAGTTCCTGCACGTGGTCACGAAGAAGGGCTACGGCTACAAGCTGGCCGAGGCCGACCCGGTGAAGTACCACGCCGCCAGCGGCAAGTTCAACCCGGCCGAAGGCTTCCCGAAGGCAACCGCGCCCGGCAAGCCCACCTTCACGCAGGTGTTCGGCCAGTGGCTGTGCGACATGGCCGAGGCCGACGAGCGCCTGATCGGCATCACGCCGGCGATGCGCGAGGGCTCGGGCATGGTCGAGTTCCACAAGCGCTTCCCCAAGCGCTACCACGACGTCGGCATCGCCGAGCAGCACGCCGTCACGTTCGCCGCCGGCATGGCCTGCGAGGGGCTCAAGCCGGTGGTCGCGATCTACAGCACCTTCCTGCAGCGCGCCTACGACCAGATGATCCACGACGTGGCGCTGCAGAACCTGCCGGTGGTGTTCGCACTGGACCGCGCCGGCATCGTCGGCGCCGACGGCCCCACGCACGCCGGCGCCTACGACATCGCCTACGTGCGCTGCGTGCCGAACATGAGCATGCTGGCGCCCAGCGACGAGAACGAGTGCCGCCAGGCGCTGACCACCGCGTTCCGCCAGAACCACCCGGTGGCCGTGCGCTACCCGCGCGGCGCCGGTGTCGGCGCGGCCATCGAGCCGGCGCTGACCGAGTGGCCCTGGGGCAAGGGCGTGCTGCGGCGCCAGGGCACGCGCATCGCGGTCCTGGCCTTCGGCACGCTGCTGCACCCGGCGCTGAAGGCCGCCGAGAACCTCGGCGCCACCGTGGCCGACATGCGCTTCGTGAAGCCGCTGGACACCGAGCTCGTGCTGCAGCTGGCCCGCACGCACGAGGCCATCGTGACGGTGGAAGAGGGCTGCACGATGGGCGGCGCCGGCAGTGCGGTGCTGGAATGCCTGGCCGAAGCGGGCCTGAAGACACCCACGCTGGTGCTGGGCCTGCCCGACCAGTACGTCGAGCATGGCGACCCGGCCAAGCTGCTGGCGCTGTGCGGGCTGGACGCGGCGGGCATCGAGGCCTCGATCCTCAAGCGCTTCGGCAGCCGCCCCGCGCTGGCGGCGGCCGCGAACGCCTGACGCGTTCAGCGCGTTCGAACGGCGCGTGTAAACCGCGCGACCGCCGCGGCGGCGCGCCGGTGTCATCATCCGTCCCGTCATGACGAACCTCACCGACGCCCTGCACATCCCCGACACGCAAAGCGCCCCCGACGCACGCCACCTCGCGATCCAGCGCGTGGGCGTGAAGGGCGTGCGCTATCCGCTGCCGCTGCGCGTGGCCGGCGCGGTGCAGAACCCGGCCGCCACCTGGGCGCTGGACGTGGCGCTGCCGGCGGAGAAGAAGGGCACGCACATGTCGCGCTTCGTCGCCTGGCTCGACGAACTGGCCGACAGCGGCGAGGCGCTGGACGCGGCGACGCTGCGCGCCCGGCACGCCGCGATGCTCGACAAGCTGGGCGCCCAGGAAGGCCGCATCGAGGCCGCGTTCACCTTCTTCCTGAAGAAGCGCGCGCCGGTGTCGGGCCTGGCCAGCCTGCTCGACTACCAGGGCCGCTTCATCTCCGAGACGCGCGACGGCCGCACCAGCCTGTGGGCCGAGGTGGCGGTGCCGGTGAAGACGCTGTGCCCGTGCTCGAAGGAGATCAGCGACTACGGCGCGCACAACCAGCGTTCGCAGGTGACGATCCGCGTCGAGATGCCCGAAGCCGGCCAGCCTGCGCTCGAGTGGCACGAGCTGGTGCGCTTCGCCGAGGACAACGCCTCGTGCGAGATCTGGCCGATGCTCAAGCGCGCCGACGAGAAGTGGGTCACCGAGCGCGCCTACGAGAACCCCAAGTTCGTCGAGGACCTGGTGCGCGACGTGGCGCTCGCGCTGAACGGCGATTCACGCGTGCGGCGCTACGTGGTTGAAGTCGAGAACTTCGAGTCGATACACAACCACAGCGCCTACGCGCGCATCGAGCGCTAGAAGCCGCTTCCTACAAGCCCACCCGAAACCCCGCCAGCCGCACGACGAAAGTCGGGTGCCTGGCGGGGTTTCCGCTGGTGGCCCGTGACCCGCGTCACGACGGGGCGGGCGTGTAGGAATTTGCCTGACAAGGCCGGCAGAAGAAGCGGGACTGAACCGACGGAGATGGCCTGATGTCGCCCGCCACTTCCGATCTCTAGAGTTCACTCCATCGAATCGCACCGCGAACACCCCCCAAACCCACGGAGCCGAACAGCATGACGACCGACCAGATCCTCGCCGAAATCCGCGAAGCCAACCTGTCCTACCTGATGCTGGCCCAGAGCCTGGTGCGCAGCGACAAGGAACAAGCCCTGTTCCGCCTGGGCGTCAGCGAAGAGACGGCGAACCTGATCGGCGCGCTGACCCCGGCGCAGATGATGAAGATCGCCACCGGCAACACGCTGCTGTGCCGCTTCCGCATGGACGACGACATCGTCTGGAACCTGCTCACCAGCCACGGCAAGGGTGCCGCCAACGACGGCATGAGCCGCCTGCACGCCTCGATCCTGATGGCCGGCCGCCACCAAGAAGCCGCCTGAGCCCCGAGCACACAAGACCCCCGGAGGAGAGAACACCATGGCCCGCACCAAGAGCATCCTGACCGAAGCCAAGCAGATCGAGCGTGCCGTCACGCTGATCAACCTGGGCGCGCGCCTGCAGGTGCTGGAAAGCGAGACCGACCTCAGCTACGAGCGCCTGCTGCGCCTGTACAAGGAAGTCGCGGGCAAGAGCCCCAGCAAGGGCCAGCTGCCGTTCTCCACCGACTGGTTCATGACCTGGCAGCCGAACATCCATTCGAGCCTGTTCCTGAACATCCACGAATACCTGAACAAGAGCGCCGCGATCGACGAGATCGACACCGTCATCAAGGCCTACCAGCTCTACAGCGAACAGATGCAGGCGCAGGGCCTGGAGCCGCTGCTCAGCATCACCCGCGCCTGGCGCCTGGTGAAGTTCGTCGACAACGGCATGCTGACGATGACGGCCTGCAGCAAGTGCGGCGGCCACTTCGTCACGCACCCGCACGAAATCGCGCGCCACTACGTCTGCGGCATGTGCAACCCGCCGGCGCGTGCCGGCAAGGGAAAGCTGGCCGGCAGCCTGGGCGCCGAGGCGCGGATGGCGCACGGTTCGGGACATTGATCACGCCGCAGCGCGCCGAGGCCCTCAACCCGCCTTGGCGACTGCCGAAGTACCGTCTAGTTTTTCTGAGTTCATTGCTCGTCTCCTCCTGGCACAGTACTCTGTGCTTTGCAGCGGGTCCTTCGGGGCCCGCTTTTTTTTGGCCGGCTTTTCCCCGCCAATGCAATCGATTTAAGTCTCCCGACTCAAGTGACGATAAGTGTCCCGCGGGCGAACGTGCTCGCCCAATAACCAAGGAATCCGGAACATGTCGTCTTTCAAGTTCGCCGCCCTCGTCGTCGCCGCCGCCGCCTGCGTGGCCGCCCATGCCGACACGGTGAAGATCACCGGCGCCTCCACGGTGCTCAACGTCGTCATCAACCCGACGAAGGCCGCGGTCGAGAAGAACACCGGCCACTCGCTGGCCATCATCGGCTCGGGCACCGGCAAGGGCCTGGTCGACCTGTTCGACGGCGCCAGCGACATCGCGATGGTCTCGGAGCCGATGGACATCGCCGCCGACGCCGCCGCGGTGGCCGGCAAGCAGATCGATGCCTCCAAGGTGAAGTTCTTCGAACTGCGCAAGGACGAGATCGTGTTCGTCGTGCACCCGTCCAACCCGGTCGGCAAGCTGAGCTGGGAACAGCTCCGCGACATCCACACCGGCAAGATCAGCAACTGGAAGCAGGTCGGCGGCAAGGACCAGCCGATCGTCGTCTACAGCGACAGCACCACGGGCGGCACGCGCGCGATGGTCAAGAAGATCGTGCTCGGCGGCGCCGAGTACGGCCCGGCCGTGAAGGCGCAGACCAGCGTCAAGCGCGCCGCCGAGATGGTGGGCGGCGACGAGGCCGGCATCACCGGCGTCGGCAAGGGCTTCGTCGACAGCGGCAAGAACAAGATCGTCGACACCAAGAAGATCGAGCGCCCGCTGGCGCTGGCGACGCTGGGCGATCCCAAGCCCGCTGCCAAGGCCGTGATCGAGGCCTTCGCGAAGGAAGCCAAGGGCCTGTGATGCGCTCCCGCGGGCCCGCCCGTCGCGGCGGGCCTGCGCAACCTTCCTTCGACTGGAGATGGGGACGATGAAGCGGATAGGAGTCAGAGGCGCTGGTATTGGCCAAAGGCTCGCGCTGGCCTTCGGCGCGGTGACGCTGCTGGTGGTGGGTCTTGCCGGTTTCGGCGTCTGGCGCCTGGCGGCGCAGAACGGCGCCGTGCAGAGCATGCTGGCGCACGAATTCAAGGGCAACGACCTGGCCGGCCACCTGGTGGTGCAGGCGCTGGCCGAGGTCAGCGCGCTCGGCCAGGCGGTGATGGCCGATGGCATCGACGGCATCCAGCGCGGTGTCAAGGAGGCCGGCAAGGCGCGCGCCGAAGCTGACGCCGCCCACAAGGAGATGGCCGAGGCGATCCGGGGCGAAGCGGCGCTGGCCGCACTGAAGACCCTGGAATCGGCGCAGGCGCCGTACCGCGCGGCCATGGACAAGGTGGTGGGCGCGATCAAGGGCGGCGATACCGATGCCGCCCGGATTGCGCTCAATGAGAAGGGCTTGCGCGCCGCACAGGACGCCTACCTCGGCGCGCTGCGCAGCCTGGAGCGCATCGAGTCGGAAGAGATGGACCAGGCGCAAGCCGCCGCGGCCGCCTCGTACGCCACCGCCCGCAACGCGATGGTGGTGGCGTCGGTGCTGTGCGCCGTGCTGGCGATCGTGCTGGGCATGGGCATCACGCGCAGCCTCACGCGGCCCGCCGCGCAGGCCGTGGAAGTGGCCTCGCGCATCGCCGACGGCGACCTGACGCAGGACGTGCCCGAACACGGGAGCGACGAGATGGGCCGCATGCTGGACGCGCTGCAGGCCATGCAGGTGTCGCTGCGGCGCGTGGTGGGTGGCGTGCGCAGCGGCAGCGAAGGCATCGCGGTGGCGAGCCGCGAGATCGCCGGCGGCAACCAGAACCTGTCGCAGCGCACCGAGCAGCAGGCGTCGGCGCTGCAGCAGACCGCTGCCTCGATGGAGGAACTGGGCACCACGGTGCGCCAGAACGCCGAGAACGCCCGCGAGGCCGACCGTCTTGCGCGCGCCGCCAACGAGGTGGCGCGCAGCGGCGGCTCGGTGGTGGGCGAGGTGGTGGACACCATGAAGGGCATCCACGACAGCTCGCGCCGCATCGCCGACATCATCGCGGTCATCGACGGCATCGCGTTCCAGACCAACATCCTGGCGTTGAACGCCGCGGTGGAAGCGGCCCGGGCCGGCGAGCAGGGCCGCGGCTTCGCGGTCGTCGCCGGCGAGGTGCGCAGCCTGGCGCAGCGCAGCGCCGAGGCGGCGCGCGAGATCAAGGCGCTCATCGGCGCCAGCGTCGAGCGCGTCGAGCAGGGCACCGCGCTGGTCGACCGCGCCGGCGCCACGATGCAGGAGGTGGTGGGCTCGATCGAGCGCGTCACCGCCATCGTCGGCGAGATCAGCAGCGCCAGCACCCAGCAGAGCGCCGGTGTCTCGCAGGTGGGCGACGCGGTGAGCCAGATGGACAAGGCGACGCAGCAGAACGCCGCGCTGGTGGAGGAGAGTGCCGCCGCGGCCGAGAGCCTGAGCGAGCAGGCCCGTGCGCTGGTGCAGGCGGTGGCCGTGTTCCGGTTGCAGGCCGAACCCGCGGGCATCGCGCGGCCCGAGCGTCGTCCCGAGCCGCCGCAACGCCCGCAACCGGCGCCGCGGCCTGCGCGTGCCGAGGCGCGCGCGCCGCTTGCGAAGGCAGCGGCCGCCGCGCCTGCACCCGAACCGGCGCTGGCCGGCGGTGCGGACAACTGGGAAACCTTCTGATCGCGCCGAAGCCACCCAGACACGACGGGCCCTGCGGGGCCCGTCTTGCGTCTGGCCCGGCGCTTCAGCCCGCAGGAAGCGTGCCGATAACGAAGTCATGAGGCGGCACGTCCGCCGCTGATCGCAACGCCGTGAAACTGGTCAACTTCTCGTCCGAATACCTGCGCATGGGTGAACCGCTGCCGTTCGGCCTGCGCAACACCGACGGCCAGCTGCTGCTGCGCGCCGGGCTGGCGATCAGCAACCCGGCGCACCTGGAAGAGCTGCGCGAGGTGCCGCTGTATGCGGACGAGGCCGAAGCGGGCCCCTGGATGCGCCGCCTGGCCGCCGCCGTGGACACGGTGATCCGCAACGGCGGCTCGCTCAAGCACGTCGCGGCCGCGCGCCCCGAGGCGCCGCGCGAGGCCGGCAACTCCACCGTCACGCTGACGCTCGGCGAGCAGTGGGACGAGCTGGTGCTGAACCTGGACGCCACGCTGCGCGACGCCCGCCCCGACACCGAGTGGCCGGAGCGCCTGGCCGCCGTGCACGGCCGCGCGCGCCAGCTGGCGCAGAAGCGCCCCGACGCCTCGCTCTACCACATGGTCTACGAGGCCGGCCTCAGCACCGAGCGCTACAGCAGCCGCCACGCGCTGATGACGATGGTGATGGGCGAGCAGGCGGCCATCGCGCTCGGCTGGCCGCAGCAGCAGATCGACGTGCTGGGCATCGCCGCGCTGACGATGAACATCGCGATGCTGCGCCTGCAGGACCAGCTCGCCGTGAGCGCCCTGGGGCTCGACGCGAAGATGCGCGCCATCATCGACAACCACGCCGAAGGCAGCGCCCGCATGCTGCAGGCCGCGGGCATCGCCGACGCGCTCACGCTGGCCGTGGTGCGCGGCCACCACGACCAGAGCGACGACGCCACGCCGCTGTCGGCGCTGTCGCCCGAGCGCCAGATCGCGCGCCTGCTGCGCCGCGTGGACATGTTCGCCGCCAAGATCAGCCGCCGCAGCACGCGCGCCCCGATGTCGCCGGTGCTGGCCGCGCGCGAGGCCTGCCTGGGTGCCGGCGGCACGCCCGACGAGGTGGGCGGCGCGCTGCTGCGCGCGGTGGGCCTGTACCCGCCGGGCAGCTTCGTCGAGCTCGCCAACGGCGAGATGGGCATCGTGCTGGCACGCGGCCGCCGCGCCAACCTGCCGTTCGTCGCCACGCTGATCTCGGCCAGCGGCAACGTGCTGGGCGAACCCGCGCTGCGCGACACGCTGGACCGCCGTTACGCGGTGAAGAACGCGCTGGCACCCGGCGTCGTGAAGGTGCGGCCGCCGCACGAGCGGCTGCTGGCGATGCGCTGAGCGCGCCGGCGCTGCGAAGAGCGCCGAAGCACCGCCTCTTTTCCGCGTGCCGCGTCGCGCGTGCCGAATCCACACTGCCGGGATGAACGTCCTCCACGGATGGCCCTTGCCCTGGCCGCTGCCGGCGCTGCTCGCCTGGGCCGCCGGCTGGCTGCCGTGGCTGGCCCTGCGCCACGCCGGCGTCGACGCGGCGCTGGCGTTCGCGCTCGCCAGTTGCAGCAGCGGTGCCTGCGCCTGGCTGAGCGACAGCCGCTGGCGGCGGCTCATCGCCGCGGCGGGGTTTCCGCTGTCGCTGGCCGTGCTGACCGGCGCCGGCGCCTGGCCGGCCTGGGTCTGGCTGCTGCCGCTGCTGCCGCTGCTGGCGCTGTACCCGCTGCGGGCCTGGCGCGACGCCCCCGTGTTCCCCACGCCGGCCGACGCGCTGCAAGGCCTGGACGCCGTGGTGGGCCAGCCGCGGCGCGTGCTGGACGCCGGCTGCGGCCTCGGCCACGGCCTGGCCGCGCTGCGGCGCCTGTGGCCGGCCGCGGCGCTCACCGGCATCGAGTGGAGCGCACCGCTGGCATGGGCGGCGCGCTGGCGTTGCCGCGGCGCCGGCATCACCGTGCGGCGCGGCGACATGTGGCGGGGCTCGTGGGCCGGCCACGACCTGGTCTACCTGTTCCAGCGGCCCGAAAGCATGCTGCGCGCCTTCGACAAGGCGGCATCCGAGCTCTCGAAGGACGGCTGGCTCGTGAGCCTGGAGTTCGAGGTGCCCGGCGTGAAGCCGGTCGCCTGCCTGCAGGGGCCCGGGCGCAAGCCCGTGTGGGTGTACCGCCCGGCCGTGCAGCCGCGCTCAACCGGGGCGGTGCCCGGCCGATAACCACGCAAGGCGCGCGCCGGCTGGTGCCGGCTGCGCACCGAACCTCCACCTCCGACACCCATGTTCGTCATCATCGGTTGGGTCATCGCCCTCGGTTGCATCTTCGGCGTGTACATCGCGCACGGGGGCAACATCGGCGTGATCCTGCATGCACTGCCGTTCGAGCTGATCACCATCTTCGGTGCGGCTCTGGGTGCCTTCCTGGCCAACAACCAGATGAAGGTCGTGAAAGCCGCCGCCGCGGGCCTGGGCCGCTGCTTCAAGGGCAGCAAGTTCAGCAAGGCGCGCTACATGGAGCTGCTGGCGCTGATGTTCGACATCCTGCAGAAGGCCCGCAAGGAAGGCCTGATGTCGATCGAGAAGGACGTCGAGGACCCGCACAGCAGCCCGCTGTTCCAGAAGTACCCGACGGTGGGCAACGACCACCACGTCACCGAGTTCATCACCGACTACCTGCGCATGATGGTCTCGGGCAACCTCAACGCGCACGAGATCGAGTCGCTGATGGACAGCGAGATCGAGACCCACCACCAGGAAGAACACGCCGCCGTGGCCGCCATCGCGCGCCTGGCCGGCGGCCTGCCGGCGTTCGGCATCGTGGCCGCGGTGCTGGGCGTGGTGAACACCATGGGCAGCGTGGGCCAGCCGCCCGCGGTGCTGGGCGGCATGATCGGCTCGGCGCTGGTCGGCACCTTCCTCGGCATCCTGCTGGCCTACGGCTTCGTCGAGCCGCTGGGCGGCCTGCTCGAGCAGAAGGTGGAAGACGCCGGCAAGGAACTGCAGTGCATCAAGACCACGCTGCTGGCCAGCATGCAGGGCTACGCGCCGCAGGTGGCCATCGAGTTCGGCCGCAAGGTGCTCTATTCGGGTGACCGCCCGACCTTCACGGAGCTGGAAAGCCACGTGAAGGGCAAGAAGTAGGTCTGGAGCACGGCCATGGCGGGTGACAGCAAGAAGCTCCAACCGATCATCATCAAGCGCATCAAGAAGGGCGGCCATGCCGCCCATGGTGGCGCCTGGAAGATCGCCTACGCCGACTTCGTGACGGCGATGATGGCCTTCTTCCTGCTGATGTGGCTGCTGGGCAGCACCACCGAAGGCGACAAGAAGGGCATCGCCGACTACTTCGCGTCGCCGCTGAAGCTGGCGCTGATGAACGGCGGCAGCGGCTCGGGCGACTCGTCGCACCTGGTCAAGGGCGGCGGCGAGGACCTCACGCGCTCCGGCGGCCAGGTCAAGAAGGGTGAGGTCAAGGCCACGCGCTCCACCATCAACGTTCACCAGCTCAAGGCCGAGCAGGCCCGCGCCGAGGTGGCGCGGCTGGAGAACCTGAAGAAGAAGGTCGAAGAGAAGATCGCGGCCAACCCCAAGCTGGCCGGCATGGCGTCGCAGATCCTGATGGAGATGACGCGCGACGGCCTGCGCATCCAGATCGTCGACGAGGACAGGCACGCGATGTTCGCCAGCGGCAGCGCGGTCGTCGCGCCGGGCATGAAGGACCTGCTGCGCGAGCTGGGCAGCATCCTGGCCGACGTGCCGAACCGGCTGACGCTCGAGGGCCACACCGACGCGCTGCCGTTCGGCAGCAGCGAACGCGGCTACAGCAACTGGGAACTCAGCGCCGACCGCGCCAACGCGTCGCGCCGCGAAATGATCGCCGGCGGGCTGCCCGACGAGCAGGTGCTGCGCGTGCAGGGTCTGGCCGCCAGCAACCTGTTCGACCGCCGCGACCCGGCAGCGCCGTCGAACCGGCGCATCAGCATCATCGTGATGACGCGCGAGGCCGAGGAAGCCGTGTTCCGCACGATGCCCAGCCTGCCCGAGGAAGAGGAGGCGGAAGTCCCGCCGCCCGCCTCAAGTCCGCCCGGCGGCACCCGATAAATCCCCCAATCCCTACCCGTTCCGAAGGCATCGCCTCATGACCACGCCCACCGACCTGAAGTTCCTCATCGTCGACGACTTCTCGACCATGCGCCGCATCGTCCGTGGCCTGCTCAAGGAGATGGGCTGCAACAACGCCGAAGAGGCCGAAGACGGCGCCGTGGCCCTGGGCATGCTCAAGAACGCGAAGTTCGATTTCGTCGTCTCGGACATCAACATGCCGAACATGAACGGCTTCCAGCTGCTGCAGGCGGTGAAGGCCGACGACGCGCTCAAGCACATCCCGGTGCTGATGGTCACCGCCGAAGCGCGCAAGGAGGACATCGTCCTCGCGGCGCAGAGCGGCGCCGCCGGCTACATCGTCAAGCCCTTCACCAAGGCCACGCTGGAGGAGAAGGTGCAGAAGATCATGCAGAAGCTGGCGGCCACCGCCTGACCGGGCCGGGAGAACACAACATGAAGATGGACGACTTCGCCACCTTGAAACCGGCCGAGACCCTGGCGGTCTCGCCGGAGGTGTTCCAGCAGCTCGGTTCGATCACGCGCCTGCTGCACGACACGATGCAGCAGCTGGGCGTGATGCCCAAGCTGCAGACCGCCACCGACGGCATTCCCGACGCACGCAGCCGCCTGACCTACATCGCCCAGAAGACCGCCGACGCCGCCAACAAGGTGCTGAACTCGGTGGACTCGGCGAAGGCCGACCATGCTGCGATCAGTGCCGCCACGCGCGAGATGGCCGCTGCAATCGTTGCCGACCCGGTGCGCGCCGTGGCCAGCGGCAAGCTGATGAACTTCGTGCAGGACGTCGAGCAGCGCACCGCCGCGATCGACACCCACCTGACCGACATCATGATGGCGCAGGACTTTCACGACCTCACCGGCCAGGTGGTGGCCAAGGTGGTGACGCTGGCCAACGACCTGGAAGACAGCCTCGTGAAGCTGCTGGTGCAGGTGGTGCCGCCAGACCAGCGCGAGAAGGTCGACCCGAACGTGCTCAACGGCCCGGTCGTCAACGCCGAGGGACGCACCGACGTGGTGACGAACCAGGGCGAGGTCGACGACCTGCTGGCGAGCCTGGGGTTCTAGCCGAATCTCCAGCTGGAGACCGTCCAGCCGATCGCGGACGGATCCTCGTGGTAGACGGTGGTCGCGGGTTCCTGCTCCGCGGCACCGAGCGCCACCATCAAGGGCACCAGGTGGTCCTCGCGCGGATGCGCGATGCGGGCCGCCGGTGCCCCTTCCCATTCCAGCAGCCGTGCGCTGCGTTCCGCCGGGGCCAGGCCTTCCAGCGTCTGGTGCAGCCAGGCGTCGAAGGCGCGTGAGGGCGCCAGCGCGCCGGGGCCGCGCAGCCGCAGGTTGTGGAAGCTCAGGCCGCTGCCCAGGATGAGCACCCCTTCGTCGCGCAGCGGCGCCAGTGCGCGCCCCGCCGCCAGGTGCTCGGCGGGGCCGTAGCCGGCCTTCAGGCTGAGCTGCAGCACCGGTACGTCGGCCTCCGGATACATCACGGCCAGCGGCGCGAAGGTGCCGTGGTCGAAGCCCTGGTGGGTGTCCTGCGCCGCGTCCACGCCCGCGCCCTCGAGCAGCGCTTCGATGCGCGCCGCCACCTCCGGCGCACCGGGCGCCGGATAGCTGATCTGGTAGGTGTGGGCCGGGAAGCCGTAGTAGTCGTAGACCATGGCGGGCCGGGCCGCCGCCATCGCGGTGAAGCGCGTCGCCTCCCAGTGGCCCGAGACCGACAGCACCGCCTTCGGCTTGCCGCCGATCTCGCGCGTGATGCGCACCAGCGATTCGGCCAGCGCCGCCATCGGCTGGCGCATCTCGTCCATCCACGGCCAGGGGCCGCCGCCGTGGCTGATGAAGTAGGTGGGCAGGGTGCTCATCGCGGGGCCTTTCGCAGGGGAACTGCCGCGAAGTGTGAACCCGTTCCCACCCGGCGCCGTTCAGCGCCGCTGCACGCAGCGCGCAGCCGGCTTCACCGGACGGAAGTCGGGCCGATTTAGCCCCGCTTATCGGGCTCAAGCCGGAAGGCCACGACGGCACCATGGCAGGGCCGCCGGTGCTGCGCCGGCGTGTCCTGTTTTCCCATGGCCGATTCCGCCCAAGACCGCAACCTACCCGCGTCCCAACGCAAGATCGACAAGGCCCGCGCCGACGGCCAGGTCGTGCGTTCGCGCGACCTCGGGCACTTCGGCGCGCTGGCTGCGATCGTCGGCCTGATGGCCCTGGCGGCGCCGCAGATCACCGGCTGGCTGAGCCAGGCCCTGGTGGACGGCCTGCACTTCGACGCGCAGGCGCTGGCCCGGCCCGAGAGCATGGGCGAGCGGCTGGGCGTGGTGGCGCTGCAGATGATGGCCGTGCTGCTGCCGCTGTTCGCGCTGGTGGCCGCGGTGGCGGTGGCCTCGGGCGTGCTGTCCGGCGGCTGGAACTTCACGCTCAAGCCGCTCACGCCCAACTTCGAGAAGTTCAACCCCGTCACCGGCATCGGCCGCGTGTTCAGCGCCCACCAGCTCACCGAAACGCTGAAGGCCTGCCTGCTGGCCGTGCTGCTGGGCGGCGTGGCCGCGGCCTGGCTGTGGCGCCAGTGGATGCACCACGCCGAGCTGCTGGCGATGCCGCTGCCCGCCGCGCTGGCCGAAGGCGGCGGCCTGGTGCAGGGCGGCTTGCTGCTGCTGTGCGGCGTGCTGGCGCTGTTCGCGCTGGTGGACGTGCCGCTGCAGCGCTTCATGCACGCGCGCCGCCTGCGCATGAGCGTGGCCGAAGCCAAGCAGGAGCACAAGGAGACGGAAGGCAGCAGCGAGGTCAAGGGCCGCATGCGCGCCCGCATGCGCGAGCTGGCCAGCCGCCGCATGCTGGCCGCGGTGCCGCAGGCCGACCTGGTGGTGATGAACCCGACCCACTATGCCGTCGCGCTGAAATACGACGAGGCGAAGGCGGGCGCGCCGCGCGTGGTGGCCAAGGGCGCCGACCTGCTGGCGATGAAGATCCGCGACCTCGCGCGCGAGGCCAGGGTGCCGGTGCTGCAGGCGCCGCCGCTGGCACGTGCGCTGTACGCCAACTGCGAGGTCGACCAGGAGATCCCGGCACGCCTGTTCTCGGCCGTGGCGCAGGTGCTGGCCTGGGTGTACGCGCTGCGCGACGCCGCGCGCCAGGGCCGCAGCTTCGCCGGCGCCGATCCGACCCCCGAGGTGCCGGCCGACCTGGACCCGCACAACCCGGCCTCGAAGAAATTCCGTCAGGAGCCTGAACTGTGAACGCGCTGCTGCAACGCCTGAACGCGCTGCTGGGTCCCCAGGCGGGGACCGCGAAGGCGCTGGTGCTGCCCGCCTTCGTCGTGATGATGCTGGCGATGATGGTGCTGCCGCTGCCGGCCTTCATCCTCGACCTGCTCTTCACCTTCAACATCGCGCTGGCGCTGACCGTGATGATGGTCAGCGCGCGCATGGTCAAGCCGCTGGACTTCGCCGCGCTGCCCACCGTGCTGCTGGTGACCACGCTGCTGCGGCTGTCGCTCAACGTCGCGTCCACCCGCGTGGTGCTGATGCAGGGCCACACCGGCCCCGGCGCCGCGGGCCAGGTGATCGAGGCCTTCGGCCACTTCCTGATCGGCGGCAACTTCGCGGTCGGCCTGATCGTGTTCGCGATCCTGGTGGTGATCAACTTCGTCGTGGTCACCAAGGGCGCCGAGCGCATCGCCGAGGTCGGCGCGCGCTTCGCCCTGGATGCGATGCCCGGCAAGCAGATGGCCATCGATGCCGACCTCAACGCCGGCCTGATCGACGAGAAGATCGCGCGCCAGCGCCGCGCCGAGGTGGCCGAGGAAGCCGACTTCTTCGGCTCGATGGACGGTGCCAGCAAGTTCGTGCGCGGCGACGCGATGGCCGGCCTGCTGATCCTCTTCATCACCGTGGTCGGCGGTTTCATCATCGGCCTGGCGATGCACGGCATGAGCGCCGGCGAAGCGGCGAGTTCCTACATCACGCTGGCGGTCGGCGACGCGCTGGTGGCGCAGATCCCGGCGCTCCTGATCAGCGTGGCCAGCGCGATGGTGGTGTCGCGCGTCGGCAAGGAGCAGGACATCGGCACGCAAATCCGCGGCCAGGTGTTCGACTCCCCGCAGGCGCTGGGTGTCGCCGCCGGCGTGGTGGCGCTGCTGGGCCTGGTGCCGGGCATGCCGCACCTGGTGTTCCTGATCGTCGCCGGCGGCCTGGCCGCGCTGGCCTGGCAGCTGGCCAGGCAGCGTGCCCGCGCAGCCGCCGAGCCGCAGCGCAGCGACCCCGAGGCGCAGCCCGCCAACGCCGAGGCCAGCTGGGACGACCTGACGCCGGTGGACACGCTCGGCCTCGAAGTGGGCTACCGCCTGATCGCGCTGGTCGACAAGGCGCGCCAGGGCGACCTGCTGCAGCGCATCAAGGGCGTGCGCAAGAAGTTCGCGCAGGAGGTGGGCTTCCTGCCGCCGCCGGTGCACATCCGCGACAACCTGCTGGAGCTCAAGCCGAGCGTGTACCGCGTCACGCTGCGCGGCGCCGTGGTGGGCGAAGGCGAGGCCTCGCCGGGCCAGTTCCTGGCCATCAACCCGGGCGGCGCCACCCAGCAGCTGCCGGGCACGCGCACCACCGATCCGGCCTTCGGCCTGCCGGCGATCTGGATCGACGAGCGCCACAAGGAGATGGCGCAGATGGCGGGCTTTACGGTCGTTGATTGCGCGACCGTCGTCGCCACCCATCTCTCACACTTGATGCAGGTTCATGCTGCCAAGTTGCTCGGACGTGTCGAAACGCAAGCGCTGGTCGAGCATGTGACGAAGTTGGCCCCCAAGCTCATCGAAGACGTCGTGCCCAAGATGGTCGGAATCGCAACGCTGCAACGAGTCCTCCAGCTGCTGCTGGAAGAGGGCGTGCACATCCGCGACATGCGCTCGATCGTCGAATGCCTGGCCGAGCACGCCAGCACCGTGACCGACCCCGCCGAGCTGGCGCGCCGCATCCGCGTGCACCTGGCACCGGCCATCGTGCAGCAGATCTACGGCGCCGTGAAGGAGCTGGACGTGATCGCGCTGGACCCCGAACTCGAGCGCCTGGTCACCCAGGCACTGACCTCGCCGCACGGCGCCGCGCTGGACCCCGGCGTCGCCGACACCCTCAGCCGCAGCGCCGCCGACACCGCGCGCAAGCAGGAAGACATGGGCGTGCCCGCCTGCCTGCTGGTGCCCGACCTGATCCGCGCGCCGCTGGCCCGGCTGCTCAAGCGAGCGGCCCCGCGCCTGAAGGTGCTGGGCCACAGCGAGATCCCTGAGACGCACTCGATCCGCATCGGATCGATCATTGGAGCGACCGTATGACCCCCAGGCTCACTGACGTTCGCCACCCCCCGGGGGGGCTGACCTCCCTTGAGACGGCTCAGCGGGAGGTCGCATGAACTTGAAGCGTTTCACCGCGCGCACTTCGCGCGAGGCCCTGGCCCTGGTGAAGCAGGCCTTCGGCGACGACGCCGTCGTGATGTCGACGAAGCCCTGCGCCGAAGGCGTGGAGATGCTGGCGATGGCGCCCGAGAGCGTGAGCCAGCTCGAGCGCGTGGGCGCCGCCGCCCCGCAGGAAGCCGCGCCGCGCCAGCCGCAGAACCTGGCGCGCCGCGCCGCGCCGGCCGCGGCCGCGCCGCGTGGCTCGCGGCAGGAGCCCAGCCTGGAAGGCGAGGGCAGCCCGGTGGCCGAGGACGTGGAGCAGCTGCAGATGAGCACGCTGTCGTTCCAGGACTACGTGCGCGACCGCATGCTCAAGCGCCGCGATGCCGAGCGCCAGGCCGAGGCCGCCGCCGCCGCCGCGCTGGAGCCTGCCGTGCCGGCCCCGCTGCCGCCCAGCGTGGCGCCGATCGAGGCCGCGCGTGCGCGCCATGCGCAGCGCCGCGAAGCCGTGGCCGCCGCGCCGGCACCGCGCGCCGAGGTGCCGACGCTGCGCGACGAGGTGCGCCTCGCCGAATCCGCCGCCGTGCTGGCGCCGGCCGCCGCCGCGCTGCCTTCGCGCGGCGAGCAGATCGAGATGATGAGCGAGCTGCGCTCGATGCGCGGCCTGATCGAGCAGCGCTTCGGCGCGCTGGCCTTCATGGAGAAGCTGCAGCGCCACCCGCGCCAGGCCGCACTCAGCCAGCGCCTGCTGGACGCCGGCTACTCGCCGGCGCTGATCCGCAAGATGGTCGAGAGCCTGCCCAACGCCGGCGACGAGATCGCCTGGGCGCAGGGCGTGCTGGAGCGCAACCTGCCCACCGGCGAGCGCGAGCCTTCGCTGGAGGACATGGGCGGCATCTACGCGCTGATCGGCACCACCGGTGTCGGCAAGACCACCAGCACCGCCAAGCTCGCGGCCGCCTTCGCCACGCGCCACGGCGCCGGCAACCTGGGCCTGATCACGCTGGACGCCTACCGCGTGGGCGCCCAGGAACAGCTGCGCACCTACGGCCGCATCCTGGGCGTGCCGGTGCACACCGCGCACGACCGGGCGAGCCTGGAAGACCTGCTCGAGCTGCTGGCCGGCAAGAAGATGGTGCTGATCGACACCGCCGGCATGGCGCAGCGCGACGCCCGCACGCGCGAGCTGCTGGACATGCTGTCGCATCGCGCGATCAACCGCCTGCTGGTGGTCAACGCGTCGGCGCAGGGCGAGACCATCGAGGACCAGCTCGCCGCCTACGCCGCCAACAGCTGCCGCGGCATCATCCTGTCGAAGCTGGACGAGGCCGTGAAGCTGGGCCCCGCGCTCGACTCGCTGATCCGCCACAAGCTCAAGGTGCTGGCCATCGCCAACGGCCAGCGCGTGCCGGAAGACTGGCACCGCCTGTCGGCCAACGCGCTGGTGGCGCGCTCGCTGAAGGCCGTGGCCAACCCGGCCTGGAAGCTGGACGGCAACGACGTCAACCTGATCTTCGCCGGCATGCCCGCCGCGGGCACCGCGTTCAACGCCGCGCTGCACGCCTGAAGAACAAGCCCACGATGCGCGACTTCTACGCCACCTCGCAACGCATGCCGCTGGACCAGGCCGACGGCCTGCGCCGCCTGTTCGCAGGCCGGCGCTGCCAGCTGCTGGCGCTGGCCGCCAACCCGCACGTCGCTTTCAGCGGCCTCGTGCTCGACCGCGTGGCCTCGGTGCTGGCCGGCAGCGGCCGCCAGGTGCTGGTGGTGGACGCCGCCGGCAGCTCGCCGCAGGCCGGCGAGATGGCCGGCGTGGACCTGGCCGCCTGCATCGAGCGCATCGCGCCGCGCGTGAGCTACCTGCCGGCGCGCGGGCTGCCGCGCAGCTACGTGGACACGCGCGGCTCCGCCGCCGGCTTCATCAGCGCACTGCAGCAGGCGGCCCCGCAGGCCGAGGTGCTGCTGCTGCACGCCGATGCCGCCGACCTGGCGCGCCTGCTCAAGCACCGCGAGATCCGCGTGCTGCTGCTGGGCGCCGACCATCCCGAGAGCATCAAGCACGCCTACGCCAGCGCCAAGCTGCTGTCGCGGCGGCTCGAGCTGATGAGCTACGACCTGCTGCTGGCAGCGTCGCCGCAGTCGCCGCGGCTGGCCGCCATCACCCAGAGCCTGGCCGATTGCCTGGACAGCTTCCTGGGCGCCGCCTTGCTGGCCACCGCGCAGGTGGACCCGGCCGGCGACCTGCAGGCGCCGCCCGACGCCGCGCTGGCGCAGCTGCTCGCCGCCCAGCTGGCGCTGGACGACGCCGCTGCCCAGGGCCTGCCGCTGGCGCCCGCGCGCGCCGGCGCTCCCGCACAAGACCAACCCCGCCCCGTTTTCCGCTAGAGGCATCCGACATGTATACCGCCAAGGGACAACTCGACGCCGGTGCACTGCTCAAGCAGTACAGCCCGCTGGTGCGCCGCCTCGCGCACCAGATGATCGCCAAGCTGCCGGCCAACGTGGAGCTGGACGACCTGATCCAGGTCGGCATGATCGGCCTCTCGGACGCGCTGTCGCGCTTCGACGCTGCGCAGGGCGTGCAGTTCGAGACCTTCGCCACCCAGCGCATCCGCGGCGCGATGCTCGACGAGCTGCGCGGCAACGACTGGATGAGCCGCGGCGACCGCCGCCACCAGCGCAGCATCGAGGCCGCCGTGCACAAGCTGGAGCAGCGCCATGGCCGCGCGCCCAGCGAAGGCGAGATCGCGCGCGAGATGGGCCTCTCGCTGGCCGACTACCAGGAGCTGCTCGGCAAGGTGCGCGGCACCCAGCTGATCTACCTGGAGGACATGAGCGGCGACGAAGGCGACGACGACTACCTCGACCGCCACGTGGCCGACGCCGATGCCAACCCGGTGCACCGCCTGCAGGACCAGCGCATGCGCGAGGCCCTGGTGGAGGCGATCAAGAACCTGCCCGAGCGCGAGCAGTACGTGATGAGCATGTACTACGAGCACGACATGAACCTGAAGGAGATCGCGGCCGTGCTCGGCGTGACCGAGAGCCGCGTCTGCCAGCTGCACAGCCAGTCGATCGCGCGCCTGCGCACCCGGCTGCGCGAGTGGTGATCGAGCCCCCGCAGTTCCCGTCGATCCCAGGAGTACCCCGATGTTGAATGTCTTCCGCCGCAAGGCTCCCGCGGAAGGGGCCGCCACGGCAGGCGCGCCTGCAGCCGACGCACGCAGCGGCGCCGACCTGGTGCGCGCGATCACCACCATCAGTCAGCGCACCTCGTCGCTGGGTCGCGAAGCCGCCGAGGTGCGCGGCGTGCTCGACGACACGCACAAGATCGCCGCCGCCCAGACGGTGGCGATGCAGGCGCTGGTGCAGCAGCTGGCGCAGGTGGTGAAGGCGCAGGCCGGCATCGGCAACGAGGTGGCCCAGGGCCTGACCGCGGTGGCGCAGGTGGGCGACGCGGTGCAGAACGTCGGCGTCGAGGTCAACAACATCGTGGCCACGCTGCAGGAGGTGTCCGACGCGGCGCAGCAGATCACCCAGATCGCGCTGCAGACGCGGCTGGTGGCCTTCAATGCCAGCGTCGAGGCCAAGCGCGCCGGCGACGCGGGCCGCGGCTTCGGCGTGGTGGCCGACGCGGTGAAGGCGCTGGCGGCGCAGGTGGAGGCCTCGTCCAAGGCCATCATGGGCACCGTGCAGCAGCTCGGCGGCCGCATCGACGCGCTGGCGCGCGAGGTCAGCCGCGAGGGGCCGCCCGAGCAGCACGGCAGCGTGCACCGCGCGCTGGCGGTGGTGGGCGAGGGCGTGCGCCGCATCCAGCAGGCCAGCGACGGCAGCCGCGAGGTCTGCACCGGGCTCGATGGCCAGATGGGCCAGATCGAAGGCGACATGCGCCGCACCACCGCCGCGATGGACAGCGCGCTGGCGCGCACCGAGAGCTTCCTGACGGTGAGCGAGCAGCTCATCGAGACGGTGGCCGAGTGCGGCATCGAGACCGAGGATTCGCCCTACATCAGCGGTGCGCAGCATGCCGCGGCCCAGATCGGCAAGCTGCTGGAGGACGCCATGCGCACCGGCACCATCGCCCAGGCCGAGCTCTTCGACGAGCAGTACCAGCCCATCACCGGCAGCAACCCGGCGCAGGTGAGCACGCGTTTCGTGGCCCTGGCCGAGCGCCTGTTCCCGCAGGTGCAGGAGAAGGTGCTCACGCTGTCGGACAAGGTGGTGTTCTGCATCGCCGTCGACCGCAACGGCTACGTGCCCTGCCACAACCAGAAGTACAACCAGCCGCAGCGCCCTGGCGACGTGGCCTGGAACAGCGCCAACTCGCGCAACCGCCGCATCTTCAACGACCGCACGGGCCTGGCCTCGGCACGCAACGAGCGGCCCTTCCTGCTGCAGACCTACCGCCGCGACATGGGCGGCGGCCGCTTCGTGGTGATGAAGGAAGCCTCGGCGCCGATCACCGTGGCGGGCAAGCACTGGGGCGGGCTGCGCCTGGCCTTCACGTTCTGAGCGAAGCGGGGCCGCGTCGCGGCATGCGCCACGATTTGTAGGCGTTTGTAAGGATGCGCGGCCCAGGCGGCCGCACACACATTGCAGACTGTGCGCCAGCTCCATCGCTGCCGCCGCCTTGCCCTTGCCGCCCACTCACGCCCACCGCCCGGTCCTGCCGACGCTGCTGCTGTTCGCCGCCCTCGGAGGCGCCGCCGATGCGCTGGCCCAGACCGGCAAGACCTCGCCCCAGGCCGAATGCACGGCCACCAACCGCGAGAAACACGCCGAGCTGCTGGCCGAGCTGGACGCCGCGCGCAAGCGCAGCGTCACCAACCCGGTCCTGGTTTCGCGGTTGCAGACCTTCGAGCAGCAGCAGGGCCGGCTGCGCGAGCTGCTGCGCCGCAACGCCAGGAGCGAAGCGGAGTGCGACCAGATCGCGAGCCAGATCGAGGCCGACGCCGAGCGGCTGGCGAAGCTGGTCGGCAACGATGCGGCCGCAGCGCCGGCTCCGACCCCGGCCGCCGCGGTGCCGGCCGCGCGGGCGCTGGCGGCACCGGCGCCCCCATCACCGCCGCCGCCACCACCACCGCCGCCGCCGCCGCCGGCCGACCTCACGTGCCTGAACGGCGTGGCGCAGGACTTCAACGGCGTCGTCCAGACGCTCGGCGAGGCCCGCCGCGACGCGAAGGCCCCGGAATCGGAACTGGAGCCGCTGGCGCAGCGGCTCAACGGCCTGCGCGAGCGCACGGCCGCGGCGATGCAGTCGCCGCAGCCGACACGCGAGCAGTGCGACGCGCTCGCACGCGAGCTGGCGGGCGAACGCGACACGCTGCAGCGCCTGGTGGCCGGCACGCGGCGCACGCCGGCGCCCGTGGTGCTGGCCACGGTGCCGCCGCCGGTGGTGGTGACGAGCCCGCCGGCGCCGCAGCCGCAAGCACAGCCCCAGCCCCCGGCGCCGCCGCCCGCGCCGGCGTTCCGCGCCTCGCTGGCCCCCGAGCCCGCGCCCGAGCAGGCCGCCGCCACGATGCGCACCGCGTCGCTGGAGTCGTCGCGGCCGCCCGACCCGCGGGCGCGTGCCTGCAGCGGCGAACTGCGCCTGAGCTTCCGTGACGTCGAGCAGGCCATCACCAGCCTGGCCGACGGCGGCAGCGTCGCGCAGCAGGGCAAGCAGATGGCGCGCCGGCTGCTGCAGATGCTGCTGGTGCAGCAGGTGGTGATCTTCAGCCGCGAGTTCCTGTCGCTGGAGGACTGCCAGCAGCTCGCGCAGACGATCGCCGACCTGCGCGCGCAGGCGCAGCAGCTGCGCGCCACCTATGCCGAGGCGCGCGGCCAGGCGCAGCAGCAGGCGGCGTATGCACCGCCGCAGCAGGCCTTCGCGCCGCAGCCGCCGCGCACCGATCCGCGGCTGGACGAGTGCCGCGGCCACGTGCGGCGCGGCCAGTCCGAGCTGCAGCAGCAGTTCCAGGCCCAGCAGCGCACGGGCCGCATCTCGCCCCAGGAATTCGGCGAGTACCAGAACATCGCCGGGCGGCTGAACCAGCTGATGCAGGCGGTGTTCCGCGACGGCGCCTCGTACGGCGACTGCCAGCAGACCGCGAACTTCATCGGCCAGGCCCAGGGCGCGGTGCAGCGCATGGCGCAGGTGGATCCGCGCATCGAGTCCTGCAAGGTGCAGGTGCGCCAGACCTACAACGACGCGCAGCAGCAGCTGCAGTTCGCCGCGCGCAGCGGCCGCATGACGCCGCAGAAGGCGCAGGCGCTGCAGATGGCGCAGGGGCGGCTGTCGAACCTGGGCAGCATGGCCCAGCGCGACTTCGGCTCGTTGATGGAGTGCCAGAACGTGGCCAACGCGCTCCAGCAGGAGCGCGGCAACATCCAGGGATTGGCCCGCTAGGCGGCGGGCGGCTGCGGCAGGGGCCGGGTCAGGCCAGCAGGCTGCCGCCGGCCGCGGCGCGCTTGCTGCCGCCGGCCTGCGAATAGAGATCCACGTGGTTGCCCTGCGGACGGGGCATCAGCACGTCGATGGCGCGGTCGAGCGAGGCGGTGGCGCGGGCCAGGGCCTCGCGCTGCGCGGCGACCTGGCCGCTGGCGTGCGCCAGGCGCTGGCGCAGGCTGGCCGGCACGCCGCCGGCACGGGCGGCACGCCCGAAGTGATCCACCGCGGCGGCCAGCGCGGCATGCAGGTCGGCCGCCACGCGCTCCACGGCCTGGGCGTCGGAGCGGTGCAGGGCGGCACCCAGGGCCGTCAGGCAGTCTTCCACCCCCTTCAGGGGACGCTCGAGGTCGGCCGCCTGCGACACGGCGCGGCGCTCTTCGGGCGTGGTCATCATGGGGCTACTTCTCCGACGACGAGGGCAGGTGACGATCAGCTGAACTTGCGGCCGAGCAGTTCCTCGGCGTTGATGATCAGCTTGTCGGCAATCGCCTCTGCGTCGACCTTGAACTTGCCGTCACGGATGGCCGTGGCGATGCGCTCGACCTTGGCGCTGTCGAACGTCGGGTCGCTGCTGACGTCGCCCAGGCCGGTGGCCGCCGACGACAGCGCCACCTCGGTGCTGGGCACCTCGGGTGCCCGGCTGGGGCCCGTCTTGCGGTCGACGGCGGGCGCCGTGACGGGCGCCTTGGTATCGATGGAACCGATCTTCATGTTGAACTCCTGTCCGGGGCACGGGGACCGTGCGGGCCCAATGACATAGACGCTCTATCGGACGGGGGGCGACAGGACTTTAGCCCCAAGCATGAAGATTTTTGCGAACCCCCCTGTTCAAGGGGTGCAGAGCGGGGCGTGGCAGGCTTCACGGCCCCACCTCGATCTGGCGTTCCGCGGTGGCGCGGCCCACGAGGATGCGGTCGCCCGCCACCCGCACGCGCGCCGGCTGGCCCTCGACGCCGGGCGTCAGGGCCACGCCCTCGCTGGCGACGGCGAAGCCGCTGCCGCTGGCCAGCACGCGCACCGGCTCGCCGGCGGCGAACCACTGGCGCGCGAGCAGGTCGCCGCCGTGCAGCGCCTGGCCGGCGCCGACCGCGCGCGCGAGCGTGCGGCCCACCAGGGTATCGGCCGAAGAGAAGGGCACTTGAGGCAGTGCCGCCCAGTCGGTTTCCGTGCGCTCGAGCTGGTCGGCGGTGATGCGCGCGCCGGCCGGCAGCGCATTCTTCAGCGCCAGCGCCGGCGCGATCACCTGCACCGTGACCGGCATGAAGATGTTCCAGCGCACCGGGCCCGACTGGCAGCGCAGCCCCACCCGCGTGCGGCCCCAGGGCGGCACGCCGGCCGGCAGATAGGCGGCCACCTGCGCACACGGCGCGAGTGTCATGCGCGGGTTCAGCACGCCCGGCTCGGCCAGCACGCGCGCACCGGCCGGAGCCAGCGCGGCGGCCACGTCCCGCGCCATCGCCAGCGCCTGCTCCATCGCCGCCGGCGGCACGCTGGCGCTGCCCGCCTGCGCGTGGACGGCGGCGGGCGAGATCCAGGCCAGCGCGGCCAGCAGGAGACGGAGCAAGGGGATGTTCACGCGGCCCACTGTAGGCAGTGCGGGCCTGGACCGGTGGCTGGAAATGGGCCGGCTTGGCGCCTCTATTCGCGCTCATCTTCGGCGCGCGCCGTCCACAGAATGCCCACATCCCCGGGAGCCCCTCCCGCCACGGAGCGCCGCATGATCTCTCGCCTGACCAACGAGCTCGACTTCCAGAGCCAGGCGCTGGTGCTGCGCGCCGAGCGCCAGCGCCTCATCGCCGGCAACATCGCCAACGCCGACACCCCCGGCTACAAGGCCCGCGACTTCGACTTCGCATCGGCCCTGCGTGCCGCCACCGGCAACGCGGCCACCGGCGAGACCATCGCGCGCGGCGTGGTCGGCGAGGAGAACGGCTCCGTGCTGCCGACCGCGCTGCGCTACGCGGTGCCGGCGCAGACCAACCTCGACAACAACAGCGTCGACATGGACCGCGAGCGCAGCGCCTTCGCCGAGAACGCGGTGAAGTACGAGGCGACGCTGCGCTTCATCAACGGCAGCGTGCGTACCACGCTGGACGCGATGAAGTCCCACCACCAAGCTTGAACGAAGGCTGACCGATGAGCATGTTCCGCATCTTCGACGTGGCCGGCAGCGGCGTCAGCGCGCAGAGCCAGCGCCTCAACGTGGTGGCCAGCAACCTGGCCAACGCCGACACCGTGGCCGGCCCCGACGGCAGCGCCTACAAGGCGCGCCAAGTGGTGTTCCAGACCCGGCTGCTCGGCGCGGTGGGCGAGCGCGACGTCAACGCCGGCGTCACCGTCAGCACCGTCACCGAGGACCAGACCCCCGGCCGCCGCGTGCACGACCCCAAGCACCCGAGCGCCGACGCCGACGGCTACGTGACCTACAGCAACGTGAACCCGGTGGAGGAGATGGTCAACATGATCTCCGCCTCGCGTTCGTACCAGAACAACATCGAGGTGATGAACACCGCGAAGAGCCTGCTGCTGAAGACGCTGCAGATCGGCCAGTAACCGGTAGCCCCGCATGACCACCGCCGTCTCCAACGATCCCTTCTCCGTCCTGAACGGCAGCAACAGCGTCCAGACGAAGAACGAGGCCGGCAGCGCCGACCGCTTCCTCAAGCTCCTGGTCACGCAGATGCAGAACCAGGACCCGCTGAACCCGATGGACAACGCGCAGATCACGAGCCAGATGGCGCAGATCAACACGGTCAACGGGGTCGAGAACCTCAACACCACCGTGCAGGCGCTGAACACGCAGTTCGTGCAGATGCAGGCGCTGCAGGGCGCCACGCTGGTGGGCCGCGGCGTCACGCTGCAGGGCAACCGGCTGGCACTGGCCGACGGCGAAGGCGAGGGCGGCTACGAACTGGCCGGCAAGGCCAGCGCGGTGAAGCTGGAGATCCTTTCGGCCGCCGGCCGCGTGCTCGACACCGTGCAGCTCGGCGCCCAGGAAGCCGGCCGCCACGACTTCGCCTGGCCCGCCACGAACGTGGAGCCCGGCACCGAGCTGCGCTTCCGCATCACCGCCACCAGCGGCACCAACGCGGTGACGAGCACGCTGCTGATGCGCGACACGGTGGAAGCCGTCACCACGCGCAACGGCAGCCTCGTGATCCAGACCCAGAACTCCGGCGACGTCTCGTACTCCGACGTCAAGGCCTTCAACTGACCCTCCAACCCAAGGGCGCACCATGAGCTTCCAGCAAGGCCTCTCGGGCCTCAACGCCACGAGCAAGAACCTCGAGATCATCGGCAACAACATCGCCAACGCGAACACCTACGGCACGAAGGTGTCGCGCGGCGAGTTCGCCGATGTCTACGCGGCGTCGCTCAACGGTGCCGGCACCAACAACGTGGGCATCGGCACCCGCCTGGCCGCGGTGGCGCAGCAGTTCACGCAGGGCGGCATCACCACCACCGACAACCCGATGGACCTGGCCATCAACGGCGCCGGCTTCTTCCAGGTGAGCGACGGCCAGAGCCCCACCACCTTCACGCGCAACGGCCAGTTCAAGGTGGACCGCGACGGCTACATCGTCAACAACACCGCGCAGCGCCTGATGGGCTATGCGGCCGACGCCCAGGGCGTGATCCAGCCCGGCCAGGCGGTGGCGCTGCAGCTGCCCACCGGCGGCGTGGCCCCGGCCACCACCACCTCGATCAACATCGAGATGAACCTGGACTCGCGCAAGGCCGTCACGGTGCCGGCGTCCGGCAGCATCGACTTCAACGACGCCACCACCTACAACAACGCCACCTCGCTGACCACCTACGACCTGCAGGGCCAGCAGGTGGCGCTGACCTACTTCTTCCAGAAGGCCGGCACCGACACCTGGAACGTCTACGCCACCGCCAACGGCAGCCCGGTGCTGGACGCGGGCGGCGGGCTCTCGCCGATCACCACGATCACCTTCGCTGCCGACGGCAGCACGCCTACGTCGCCCGCCGGCCCGGTGACCTTCGACATCCCGGCCACCGTGAACAGCACCGGCGGCACCACGCTGCCGATCACCGGCGTGCAGCTGGACCTGGCGCGTGCCACCCAGTTCGGCAGCGCCTTCGGCGTGACCGACATGCGCCAGGACGGCTATGCCGCCGGCCTGCTGACGGGCATCTCGGTGGAGTCCAACGGCATCATCACCGCGCGCTATTCGAACGGGCAGAGCCGGCCGGCCGGCCAGATCGAGGTGGCCACCTTCCGCAACCCGCAGGGCCTGCAGCCCATCGGCGACAACGCCTGGGCGCGCACCTTCGGGTCGGGCGACCCGGTCACCGGCGTGCCGGGCGACGGCAGCCTGGGCGTGCTGCAGTCGGGCGCGCTGGAGGAAAGCAACATCGACCTCACCGGCGAGCTCGTCAACATGATCACCGCGCAGCGCATCTACCAGGCCAACGCGCAGACCATCAAGACGCAGGACCAGGTGCTGCAGACCCTCGTCAACCTCCGCTGAGCGACTGAACCGTGGACCGCCTCATCTACCTCGCGATGTCGGGGGCGAAAGCCACCCTGCAGCGCCAGGACACGCTGGCCAACAACCTGGCCAACGCGTCCACCACCGGCTTCCGCGCCGAGATGCAGGCCTTCCGCGCGGTGCCGGTGCGTGGCGATGGCGCCACCACGCGCGCCTACGCACTCGAATCGACCATCGGCCACGACGACCGTGCCGGCCCGGTCAGCAGCACCGGCCGCGCGCTCGACGTGGCGGTGCAGGGCAAGAGCTGGCTCGCGGTGCAGGCGCTCGACGGCACCGAGGCCTACACCCGCGCCGGCAGCCTGCAGGTGAACGCCGAAGGCCAGCTGGTCACGCCCAGCGGCCTGCCGGTGCTCGGCGACGGCGGCCCGATCACGCTGCCGCCCAATGCGGCGGTGGAGATCGCGCCCAACGGCCAGATCACCACCACGGTCGGCAATGCGCGCCCGCAGGCGGCCGGCCGGCTCAAGCTGGTGACGCCCGAGGCGCAGCTGCAGCGCGGCACCGACGGCCTGTTCCGCAGCGCCGACGGCGCCGAGCTGCCCAACGACGCCACGGCGCGCGTGCAGAGCGGCGCGCTCGAAGGCAGCAACGTGAGCCCGGTGGAGACGATGGTGGCGATGATCGCCGCCGCGCGCCAGTTCGAGCAGCAGATGAAGATGCTGCAGGGCGCCGAGCAGCGCGAGCAGCAGGCCGCCAGGCTGCTGGGGCCGCAGTAGGCGCAGCAGGAAGTCACGCTGCCGGACGCCACCTTCGGGTTCGGCGCCCTGTCGGTCCGGTCCGCGCATGACTAGCATGGCCGTGTGGACGCCGCGCCCTCGCTGCTGAACCCCACGACCATCGAAGGCGGCGTGATTGCCGCGCTGGCGCTGATGTTCGCCACCGTCGCCTGGCGCACGCGCGAACGCGGCCTGCCGGTGCTGGCCATCGGCTTCGCGCTGGCCGCGGCCTGGTACTTCGCCAGCGACCACATACCGGGCACCGGCCCGCTCATCGACACCGCGCCCCAGCACGTGGGCGCCATCGTCATCGGCCTGGCCGTGCTGCTGGTCGCCTCGGGCGTGATCCGCCACCTCGGCTGGCCGGGCGGCTGGCGTCGCACGCTGGCGGCGGCCTGCCTGGCGCCGGCGGCGGTGCTGATCGCGCTGCTGGCGGTGGGCGTCGACCTGCCGCATGCGGTGTTCCACGTCGGCGTGATGCCGGCCTACGTGGGTGCCGCGCTCACCGCCTTCTGGCAGGCCCGCCACGAACCCGGCCGCGGCCACGTGGCGCTGGGCCTGGCGCTGCTGGCGCTGGCCGGCCTGCCGTTCGCGATGCTCGCGCTGGCCGTCGAGCCGCTGCAGCTGAAGTACCTGGCCGGCGTGGCGCTGGCGGTGTTCGGCGTCTTCCTGCTCACCGTGACGCTGCTGCGCCGGCACCATGCGCTGCGCGCCGAGATCGCGCTGCGCACCGAGGCCGAAGCCCAGCTGCGCGACGCCAATGCGCGGCTGGAGGCCCGCGTGGACGAGCGCACCGCGCACCTGCACGAGCTGATCAGCGGGCTCGAGGACTTCAGCCGCGGCGTCTCGCACGACCTGCGGGGCCCGCTGGGTGGCATGGCGCAGCTGGCCCAGCACGCGGCGCAGGCCCTGCGCCAGGGCGACGCGTCGCTGGCCGAGAAGGCGCTGCCGGTGATCGTCCAGCAGTGCCAGAACTCGACGCGCATGGTCGGTGCGATGCTGGACCTGGCCCGCCTGGGCGACGCCACGGTGCGCCGGCAGTGGGTGGATCCGGCCGAGCTGGCGCGCGCCGCCTTCGACGAGGTGCTGCTCTCGGCCGGCGGCCTGCCGCCGCCGGCCTTCCACTGCGGCCCGCTGCCGCGCGTGCTGGCCGATCCCGACCTGCTGCGCCCGGTGTTCGTGAACCTGCTGGCCAATGCCGTGAAGTTCACACGCGGGCGTGCCGACGCCCGCATCGACATCGAGGCGCACGCCGACGGCGCGGCGGTGGACTTCAGCGTGCGCGACAACGGCCCCGGCTTCGCCCCCGAGGCGGCCCGGCGCCTGTTCGAACCCTTCTTCCGTGCCCACGGCGCGCAGTTCGAAGGCCACGGACTGGGCCTGAGCATCGTGCGCCGCGCGGTGCAGGCCATGGGTGGCAGCGCCTGGGCCGAACCGGTGCCGCAGGGCGGGGCCCGGCTGAGCTTCCGGCTCGAAGCTGCGCTGACCACCGCCGCCGAGGCCGACGCCGCGCACGGCGCGACGGCCGCGGCGGCGCCGTAAAGCCGCCGCTTCCCCGTTCTTTTCCGCCCACCGCCGGGCTCAAGTGGCGCCGAAGATGCCAGCCATCTTCGAAGGAACGTCACGATGCTCCGCTCCCTGTGGATCGCCAAGACCGGCATGGAAGGCCAGCAGACCAAGCTGGACGCCATTGCGCACAACCTCGCCAACAGCGGGACGAACGGCTACAAGCGCGCCGGCGTCGCGTTCGAGGACCTGATGTACCAGAACCTGCGCAGCGCAGGCGCCGCCAGCTCCGAGCAGAGCCAGCTGCCCACCGGCCTGCAGGTGGGCCTGGGCGTGCGCACCGCCGCCAGCACGCGCAACTTCTCGCAGGGCACGCTGCAGAACACCGGCAACAACCTGGACATCGCGATCAAGGGCGACGGCTTCTTCCAGATCACGATGCCCGACGGCAGCACCGGCTACACGCGCGACGGCGGTTTCCAGGTGGACGCCGGCGGCCAGCTCGTCACCAACGCCGGCTACGTGCTGCAGCCGGGCATCACGGTGCCGGCCAACGCCACCGCGCTGACCATCGCCGCCAACGGCACGGTCAGCGCCACCATCCCCGGCCAGACCACGCCGCAGGCGCTGGGCCAGATCCAGCTCGCCTCGTTCATCAACCCCGCCGGGCTGGACCCGCGCGGCGGCAACCTCTACGGCGAGACGGCGGCTTCCGGCACGCCCAACGCCGCGGCGCCGGGCACCGGCGGGCACGGCCAGCTGCTGCAGGGCTTCGTGGAAGGCAGCAACGTCAACGTGGTGGAAGAGCTGGTGTCGATGATCGCCACCCAGCGCGCCTACGAGCTGAACTCCAAGGCCATCCAGACCAGCGACCAGATGCTGGCCCGGCTGGGGCAGCTGTGATGCGGATCGCCTTCCCCCTGCTGCTCGCCGCGGCGTTGACCGGTTGCGGGTACATGGCCCCGCGCGTCGACGTGGCCGACACGAAGCCGCCGCTGCCCGCCGCGATGCCGCAGCCCGCGCATGCCGGCAACGGCTCGATCTTCCAGGCCGCGAACTACCGGCCGCTGTTCGAGGACCACCGCGCCCGCCTGGTCGGCGATTCGCTGACCGTGAACATCGTCGAGAAGGTGGCGGCCACCGCCAAGAGCACCAGCTCGGTCGACAAGGCCGGCACCGTCACCGGCAACGTCACCGCCTTCCCGGGCCTGAGCCCGAACGCGCTGCGTCGCGCCGCCGCCGACGGCAGCAGCAGCAACAGCTTCAGCGGCAAGGGCGCCACCGAGAACAGCAACGAGTTCAGCGGCACCATCACCGTGGTCGTGCGCGGCGTGCTGCCCAACGGGCACCTGCTGATCGCCGGCGAGAAGCAGATCGGCGTCAACGAGAACGTCGACGTGCTGCGCTTCTCGGGGCAGGTGGACCCGCGCGCCATCCAGCCCGGCAACAGCGTGCCGAGCTCGGCCATCGCCAACGTGCGCCTCGAACAGCGTGGCCGCGGCCAGCAGAGCGAAGCGCAGGCCATGGGCTGGCTGGCGCGTGTCTTCCTGAACATTGCGCCCATGTGATGGACCAGACCCGCCGCACTTCCGGCCTGCCGGCCCTTGCACGCTGGCTGCTGCCGCTGCTGATCCTGTCGCTGCCCTTCACGTCGCCGGCCGAGGCCGTGCGCATCAAGGAAGTGGCCGCGGTGCAGGGCGTGCGCAGCAACCAGCTGGTGGGCTACGGCCTCGTCGTGGGCCTGGACGGCACCGGCGACCAGACCACGCAGACCCCTTTCACCACGCAGAGCCTGAACGCGATGCTGCAGCAGCTGGGCGTGACCGTGCCACCGGGCACCAGCATGCAGCTGCGCAACGTGGCCGCGGTGCTGGTGACGGCACAGCTGCCGCCCTTCGCGCAGCCGGGCCAGAACATCGACGTCAACGTCTCCTCAGTGGGCAACGCCAAGAGCCTGCGCGGCGGCACGCTGATCGCCACGCCGCTGAAGGGCGCCGATGGCCAGATCTACGCGCTGGCGCAGGGCAACCTCATCGTCGGCGGCGCCGGCGCGGCGGCGGGCGGCTCGAAGGTGCAGATCAACCACCTGTCGGCCGGCCGCATCCCCGATGGCGCCAGCGTCGAGCGCTCGGTGCCCACGCCGCTGCAGGACGGCCCGACGCTGCAGCTGGGCCTTTCGGCCAGCGACTACGCCACTGCACGCGCGGTGGCCGGCGCCATCAACAAGGCCAAGGGCAACGGCACCGCCAGCGCGCTCGACGGCCGCACGGTGCGCGTGAAGATGCCCGAGGGCGACGACCGCGTCGGCTTCCTGGCCGACATCGAGAACCTGTCGTTCGATCTCGAGAAGCCGGCCGCGCGCATCGTGCTGAACGCCCGCACCGGCTCGGTGGTGATCAACGAGGCGGTGACGCTGGGCCCCTGCGCGGTGTCGCACGGCGCGCTCACCGTGACCATCACCACCACGCCGGTGATCAGCCAGCCGGCCCCGCTGTCGCAGGGCCGCACGGTGCAGGCCGAGCGCAGCGACATCTCGGTGAACCAGCAGGGCAGCGCGCTGATCCACATGGCGGCCGGCACCAAGCTGACCGACGTGGTGAAGGCGCTGAACACATTGGGCGCGACGCCGCTGGACCTGCTGGCCATCCTGCAGGCGATGAAGAGCGCCGGCGCGTTGCATGCCGACATCGAAGTGATCTGACCCCGCCATGGCCGCCATCCCGACCCAACCCACGAACAACCTGGCCGGCGACCTGCGTTCGCTGGACGCGCTGAAGTCGCGCGCCAACACCGACCCCAAGGGCGCGGTGCGCGAGGCGGCCAGGCAGTTCGAGTCGCTCTTCATGAACGAGCTGATGAAGAGCATGCGTTCCACCGTGATGAAGGCCGAGGCCGACGGTGCGGGAGCGAGCCTGTCCAGCGAGATGCTGGACAGCCAGCTGGCCACCAAGATGAGCGGGCTGCCGGGCGGTCTTTCCGAAGCCATCATGAAGCAGCTGGAGCGGCAGATGGGCCTCACGCCCGGGCCGATTCCCGCCACCGGTTCCGCCAACAACACGGCCGAGGCGCTTTCCGCCGCGCCGCAGCAGACGCGCATCCCGCAGACCGGCGCCGCCGGCTTCGTGCAGCAGCACAGCAGCGCCGCCAAGGCCGCCGAGGCCGAGACCGGCATTCCGGCCAGCTTCATGGTGTCGCAGGCGGCGCTGGAGACCGGCTGGGGCCGCAAGGAGATCCGCCACGCCGACGGCTCGCCGTCGTTCAACCTGTTCGGCATCAAGGCCGGCGGCAACTGGAAGGGCCCCACGGCCGAGGTGACCACCACCGAGTACGTCAACGGCAAGGCCCAGAAGGTGGTGGCGAGGTTTCGCGCCTACGGCAGCTACGCGGAGTCGTTCGCCGACTACGCGAAGCTGATGAAGGACAGCCCGCGCTACGCGCAGATCGCCGCCAAGGCCACCGCGAAGACCGGCGACGCCGGCGCGCAGTTCGCGATGGGCCTGCAGAAGGCCGGCTACGCCACCGATCCGGCCTATGCCGACAAGCTGACCAAGGTCATCAACACGACGCTGCGCCTGCAGCGCTCGATGATGGCCTGACCCTTTAAGGAACGACGATGGGTGCCTCTCCCCTGATGTCCCTGGGCATCCGCGCGATGGCGGCGAACTTCGCCGCGCTGCAGGCCACCGGCCACAACATCGCCAACGCCAACGTCGACGGCTACTCGCGCCAGCAGGCGATTTTCACCACCGCGCAGGGCCAGTTCAGCGGCGCCGGCTTCTTCGGCCGCGGTGTCGACGTGGCCAGCGTCACGCGCGCCCACAACGCCTTCCTCACGCGCGAGTCGGCCAACGCACGCGCGCTGTCGTCCATGGACCAGGCGCGCCTGGAGCAGCTGCAGCGCCTGGAGACCGTGTTCGCGCCCGGCGAGACCGGCCTGGGCCACGCCACCACCGAGCTCTTCGACGCGATGGTGGACCTCTCCAGCCACCCCGCCGACATGGCCACGCGCCAGGTGGTGCTGGCACGCGCCGGCGACCTGGCCGCGCGCTTCAGCGAAGCCGGCGCGGCGCTCGATTCGGCGCAGCAGTCGGTGACCGCGTCGCTGAAGGCCTCGGTCGCCGAGGTGAACCAGCTGACGAAATCGATCGCCGCCGCCAACGACAAGATCGCGATGCTGCAGGGCGCCGGCCAGCCGGCCAACGACCTGCTGGACGAGCGCGACCGCCTGATCGCCAGGCTCTCCGAGCACGTGCAGGTGAGTCGCATCGAGGCCGACGACGGCACGGTGGGCCTCTTCATCGGCGGCGGCCAGCGCCTGGTGCTGGGCGCCGAGGCGGCCGAGCTGACCGTGGTGCAGGACCCGTACGACCCGAGCCGCAGCTCGGTGTCGATGAAGGAAGGCTCGAGCCTGGTGCGCATCGACGGCCAGTCGCTGCTGGGCGGCGACATCGCCGGCCTGCTGCGCTTCCAGAACGAAGACCTGGCGCAGGGCCGCAACCTGGTCGGTCAGCTCGCGGTGGCGGTGGCCGGCGCGGTGAACGACCAGCAGCTGCGCGGCCTGAACCTGCAGCAACCCTACGGCACGGTGGCCTCGCAGCCGCTGTTCCAGGTGGGCGCGCCGCAGGCGCTGGCACAGGCCGGCAACACGCGCGACGCATCGGGCGTGCCGATCGGCAGCGTCACGCTCACCATCGTCAACGCCGGCGCGGTGAAGGCCAGCGACTATTCGCTGCGCGAGAGCACCAGCACGCCGGGCAGCTGGGAGCTGACGCGCCTGTCCGACGGCGTCGTCAGCACCGTCAACAGCGGCGACGTGGTCGACGGCATGCGCATCGATATCAACAACCCGCAGGGCGGCGACAAGTTCCTGCTGCAGCCGGTGAGCCGTGCCGCCAACGGCATGGGCAAGCTGCTCAACGACCCGCGCGACCTGGCGGCCGCGTCGCCGCTGGTGGCCACCACGGCTGCCGGCAACACCGGCACGGGCTCGGTGGGCAACCTCACCGTCACCACCAACCCGCTGCCCTTCGGCGCCGCCAACGAGACGCTGACCTTCACGCGGCTGGTACCGGCGGTGAACGGCTTCGACTACGAGGTGACGTCCTCGCTCACCGGCGTGCCCACGCCCTGGCGCACCGGCCTGCCGGTGGTGGGTGGCAACGGCTACACGCTGCAGATCAATGGCGTGCCGGGCGACGGCGACACCATCAATGTCGACCCGACGCCGGCCTCGGCCATCGCGTCCAACAACGGCAACGCGCGTGCGCTGCTGGGCCTGCGCGACGCCGGCATCGTCGACGGCCGCACGGCCACCGACAGCTGGTCGCACGCGCTGTCCGACGTGGGGGTGCGCGTGCAGTCGGCGCAGTCGGCGGCCGACATCTCCACCGCGATGGCGACGCAGGCCGAGGAGATCCGCAGCGGCGAGACCGGCGTGAACCTCGACGAGGAAGCCGCCCGCCTGATCCAGTTCCAGCAGAGTTACCAGGCCGCGGCCAAGGTGCTGCAGATCGCGCAGTCGGTGTTCGACACGCTGCTGCAGACCGCCGGCCGTTGACAGGAGCGTTCATGCGCATCAGTTCCGCCTTCGCCTACGACAAGCAGCTGTCACAGCTGCAGCGTCGCCAGTCGCAGCTCACCGAGGCCCAGACCCAGCTCACCAGCGGCAAGCGCGTGCTGCGGGCCAGCGACGATCCGGCCGCCGCGGCCACCGCCGAACGGGCACTCGCACGCATGTCGCGCGCCGAGGCGCAGGGTCGCGCGCTGGACGCCAGCCGGAATGCGATGCAGCTCACCGAAAGCGCCCTGGGCGATGCCGGCGAGATGCTGCAGCAGGTGCGCGAGGCGCTGGTCAATGCCGGCAACGGCAGCTACACCGACAGCGACCGCCAGAAGCTGGCGGACCAGATCCGCGGCCTGCGCAACGACCTGCTGGCCGTGGCCAACCGCGACGACGGCTCGGGCCGCTACCTCTTCGGCGGCCAGGGCAGCGACACGCCGCCGCTGCGCGACACGCCGGCCGGCGTGGTCTACGACGGCCTGGCCGGCCAGGCCAACGCCGCCGCCGGCGAGGAAACCCCGCTGGCCGTGGACGGCCGCGCCGCCTTCCTGCAGGTGCCCGACCCGGCGAACCCCGGCGCCACGATGTCGGTCTTCGACGCGCTCGACCAGGCCGTGGCCGGGCTGCTGACGCCCGGGCAGAGCAGCACGCAGATCGCGCAGATCGTGTCCACCGGCATCGGCAACGTCGACGCCGCGATGAACAACTTCGCTTCGGCGCGCGCCCGTGCCGGCGAGTCGCTGAACCGGGCCGACGGCATGTCCGAGCGGCTCAGCCAGACCAAGCTCGATGCCGAGACCGAACGCAGCAACGCGACGGACCTGGACATGCTGGCCGCGATCTCCGATTTCCAGAACCGCCAGACCGGCTACGATGCTGCGCTGAAGACCTATTCGATGGTGCAGCGCATGTCGTTGTTCGACTATTTGAAGTGACCCCTGCTGGGTCCGCACTCACCATCCGAGCGAGGCAACACAGTCCATGAACGACCATCCGGTGTTGGGGCAGGTGGCCCTGGGCTACAGCCCGATGACCGATCGCCAGCGCGCGGTCATCGCCACGCGCCTCACCGTGTTTCCCGAACGCCCCGAGGCCACGCCCGACGCGGCCGCGCTGCTGGCCGCCATCCACGAGGTGTGGCCGGCCGGCGAGGGCACGAAGCCGGCGCTGTCGCTGAACATGGCCGGCGAGGCCCTGCTGAAGGCCACGCTCGCGGCCAAGCCGGGTGCCGAGGCGATGCTGGAGGTGCCCGCCTTCATGGCCGGCGACCCCGCCAACGCCGCTGCGCTGCAGGCCGCACGCGCGGCCGGTGCCACGCTGGTGATCAAGGGCCGGCCGCTGGCGCCGCTGCCCGCCGAACTGCTGCCGCTCTTCACGCACTGCATCGTCGAGCTCGAAGACGACCGCCGCGCCGGTGCGCCGGCGCCGGCCGGCGTGGAACGCACGGTCACCACCATCCAGGACGGCCTGCGCACCAACAGCGACTTCGACCTCGCCTTCAAGCGCGGTGCCGCCGCGGTGCTGGGCTGGGCCTGGGACGATCCGCCGCCCAAACCCACCGGCCGCGCCGGCGTGCCCAGCGACCTCACCGCGGTGATGGACCTGATCAACGGCGTCGACCGCGAGGAGCCCGTCGCCAAGCTGGAAGCCGTGCTGCGGCGCGACCCCACGCTCGCCTTCCGGCTGATGCGCTACCTGAACTCGCCGGCCTTCGGGCTGACGGTGGAGATCAACTCCTTCGGCCATGCGCTGATGCTGCTGGGCTACCAGCGCCTGAAGCGCTGGCTGGCGCTGCTGCTGGCCTCGTCGGCCAAGGGCGCGAATGCGCGGCCGGTGATGTACGCCGCCATCCGCCGCGGCCTGCTGATGGAAGAGCTGGCGCGCGCGCAGCAGGGCGATGCCGAGATGCGCAGCGAGATGTTCATCTGCGGCGTGTTCTCGCTGCTCGACCGCCTGCTGCAGCAGCCGATGAAGGAGCTGCTGCCTTCGGTGCCGGTGCCCGAGCGCGTGGCGCAGGCGCTGCGCGGCGACGGCGGACCCTACACGCCCTTCCTGCAGCTGGTGCACGCCATCGAGGAAGGCCTGGCCTTCGACATCCGCGAGCAGTGCGAGACGCTGCTGCTCGAACCCGCCGCGGTCAACCGCGCCGTCCTCCTCACCCTGCGCAGCGCGCGACAGCTTGACGGCTGATTCCACCACCGCTCCGTCGCCGACCGCGCCAGCCGAGGGCTGGCTGCTGGCGCTGCCGCTGCTGCCCACGCCGGCCACGCTGCAGGGGCCGGACTTCCGCATCGTCGAGGCCAACGCCGCGTTCGCTGCGCTGTTCGAGCTGCCCACCGATGCGATGGCCGGGCGTGACCCGGTGGCCTTCGAGCCCGCCGAGGCGCAGCCCGGCAGCCTGGCCGAGCGCAACGAGCTGGCCGCCGCCGGGATTTCGCCGCCGCTGCTGGTGCGGCGGCTGGTGGACAGCCTGGGTGTCGAGCGCTGGTTCCACTGCGCGGTGACGCGGCTCGCGGCCGCCGACGGCACCGCGCTGTGGCTGACGCTGTGGCACGAGGTCACCGGCGAGGTGGCGGCGCGCGCGCAGTCGCGCCGCGCGCAGGACGAGCTGGCGCAGTGGTTCGAGCTCAGCGGCACCGGCATGGTGGTCTACGACACCACCGGCCTCATCAAGCGCTGCAACGCCGCCTTCGAGGCGTTGGTGGAGCAGGTGCCGCTGGTGATGGGCGAAGCCTCGCCCGAGCTGCAGGCCCTGCTGGGCTGGGTGGGCGGCCCGGCCGGCAGCGAACTCGACCCCGCGCTGGTGCCCGGCGCGCCGGCGCTGGAACTGCAGGGCCTGGTGCCGCTGCCCGACGGCCGCCGCCGGCGCCTGAGCGCGCGCCTGGTCTGCCAGACCGACGAACCCGGCCGCCGCCGCGTGATGGCGGTGGTGCAGGACCGCAGCGCGGAGGACGACCGCGACCTGGCCCAGCTCGAGATGGGCATGCTGATGGACACCGCCAGCATCGGCGTGGCCACCTACGACCCCACGCGCGGCTGGCTGGCCCCGGGTGCCGCCACGCGTCGGCCGCGGCCGGGCCGTGCGTCCGCGGACAAACCCGCTTCGGGCGCGCTGCTGGGCATCAGCCGCGACCTCGTCGAGCCCGAGTCGCTGCCCGAGTACGAACGGCTGCAGAAGGCGCTGCGCGGCGGCGAGCGCACCGAGGTGCGCTATGCCGTGCGTCACCCCGAGATGGGCACCCGCTGGTTGCTCACGCGCGTGGAGCCGGGTGCGCTGGCGGGCGGGCGCACCACGACCTCGGTGGTCACGCTCGACGTCACCGATCAGGAACGTGCGCAGCGGCGCAACGAGCAGCTGCTGCGCGAGCTGACCACCATCCTCGACAGCTCCACCGCCGGCATTGCCTACCTGCGCGGCCCGGTGCTGGTGCGCTGCAACCGGCGCTTCGAACGCATGCTGGGCTTCGAGGCCGGCGGCGCCGCGGGCGCCACGCTGCAGGAGATCTTCGCGCGCAGCCTGGGCGCGCTGACCAGTGCGGCCGACGCGCTGTCCGCGCTGGCCGAGGGCCGGCCTTTCGACGCCGAGCTGCCGCTGGCACGCGGCATCGGCGGCGAGGGGCCGCCGCAGTGGTATTCGCTGTCGGTGCGGGGCGCGCACGACGCCGACCCGGGCTCGCAGGGCGAGGCGGTGGCGGTGCTGACCGACATCACGCGGCTGAAGAACCAGCAGGCCGAACTCGAACGCCTGCTGCGCGACCGCGAGCTGATGTTCAACCTCTCGGAGGTGGGCATCGTCTACCAGCGCGGCGCGCGCATCGAACGCGCCAACCAGGCGATGGCGACGATGACCGGCTGGGCCAGCCCCGAGCTCACCACGCTGGACGCCGTGCTGCTCTACGAGGACGCGCGCGCCTGCGTCGACTTCGAGGCCCAGGTGGCGCAGGCGCTGCGCGAGCACGGCCGCTTCAACGGCGAGCGTCGGCTGCGCCGCCGCGACGGCAGCCTGCTGTGGGTGCAGGTGACGGTGCGGCCGGTGAGCGCGGAAGACCCCGACGCCGGCGTCATCAGCAGCTTCGTCGACATCGACGAACGCCGCCGCACGCGCGAGGAGCTGGCCAGCCAGGCCGACCGCACGCGCGCGGTGCTGAACTCGGTGCTGGTGGGCATCGTCACGGTGTCCGAGCAGGGCATCCAGTGGATGAACCGTTCGGCGCGGCGCATGTTCGCCGGCGAGCTGGCCGACTTCGTCGGCGAGCCGATGAGCAGCGTGGCCACGCCCGAGCCCGACCATCCGCTGCGCCGCACCGACCTGCTGCAGCGCGCCCGCACCGGCGAGACCGAGACCTTCGAATGCCGGCTGCGCGGCCGCGACGGGCGCGAGTTCTGGGTCGTCGGCAATGCCGTGCTCACGGGCCACGGCGACGCCGACGGCAAGGGCGGGCGCGAGCTGACGATCGCGCTGCTGGACATAGAGCGCCGCCGGCAGGCCGAGGTGCGCATCGCGCAGGCCCAGGCCTCGCTGCAGCGCGTGATCGAGACTGCGCCGCTGGGCATCGCGCTGTTCGACGCCAGCACGCTGCGCGTGCAGCAGCTCAACCAGACCGCCACCACCTTCTTCGGCCGCCCGCTGCCCGAGCTGCTGGGCGCCACGCTGGAAGACTGCGCGCCGCCGCCTCTGGCCGCCGTGCTGCGCGGCTGGCTCACCGAAGCGGCCGCTGGCGGCGCGCCGCAGCGGCATGAGTGGCGCGACGACGGCGCCGACCCCGCCGCGCCCGAAGGCAGCGGCGCGCGCGTGTGGGACTGCCGCATCGCCGCGCTGGACGACGGCGGTGGCCGCGGCGTGGAGCAACTGCTGCTGGTGGCCAGCGACGTGACCGAGCAGCGCGCCGCCGACCGCGCACGCCTGCAGGCCGCCATCGCGCAGCGCGAGGTGCTGGTGCGCGAGGTGCACCACCGCATCAAGAACAACCTGCAGGGCGTGGCCGGGCTGCTGCAGCAGAACGCGGCGCGGCACCCGGAGCTGGCCGAGATGCTGTCGGAAGCGGTGGGCCAGGTGCAGGCGATTGCGCAGGTCTACGGGCTGCAGGTGGGCGTGAGCGGGCCGCTGCGCGTGGCCAGCCTGCTGCGCGCGATTGCGCAGTCGGTGCAGCGCACCTTCGTGCGCACGATCACGGTCGATGCCGGCGCGGAAGAGGTGGCGCACCTGCTGCCGGAGGCCGAGGCCATCCCGATCGCGCTCACGCTCAACGAGCTCTTCACCAACGCCATCAAGCACGGCCAGGGCGACGTGCGCTGCACGCTGGGCCCGGCGGGCGAGGGCGTGCGCATCGTGATCGCCAGCCGCGCGCAGCTCAAGGCGGGCTTCGACTTCAGCCAGATGCGCAGCGGCGTTTCGGGCCTGGGCCTGGTGCGCGCGCTGCTGCCGCGCCGCAGCACCGCGATGACATTGCAGCAGCAGGGCGACGAGGTGCAGGCCACGCTGGAGCTCAAGCCGCCCAGCGTGCGGCCCCCCGAAGCGGAGGGCCCGCCACCCCCGGTGGCGGCGGCCCGATAAGCCACAATCCCGCGCATGAATGCCCCGGTCGCCGCCGTGGCCCCGTCGAAGGGCCGGATCCTCGTCGTCGACGACGACCGGCTGGTTCTCGCCACCGTCACGCACGGGCTCTCGCAGGCCGGCTACGAGGTGATAGACGCCGACAACGGCGACGACGCCATCCTGCTGGCGCGCGAGCACCGGCCACAGCTGGCGCTGCTGGACATCCGCATGGAAGGCAAGAGCGGATTCGATGTGGCCGAGACGCTGCGCGACGCCTACCGCATCCCCTTCATGTTCCTGTCGGCCTTTGCCGATCGCGCCACGCGCCAGAAGGTGCAGGAACTGGGCGCGGTGGATTACCTGATCAAGCCGCTCGACGTGGGCCAGATCATCCCGGCGGTGGAAGCGGCGCTGGTGCGCCTGCGCGGCGGCGAACCTACGCCCAGCCCGCTGAACGCGCCCGGCAGCCCGGGCCCGAACGCGGTGCAGATGCTGGCCGACCCGGTGCCGCTGGCCATCGGCCTCCTGATGCACCGCCATTCGCTGATGCGCGGCGAAGCCCTGCGTCGCCTGCAGCGCCTGGCGGAAGACCAGAACCTGCCGCTGCCGACGCTGGCCGAGAAGCTGCTGAGCGCGGTGGAAGAACTCGCGCGCACCTCGATCTGATCAGCTGGCGAGCGTGAAGTAGAAGGCCGCGCCGCGGCCGGGTTCGGCCTCGGCCCAGATCTCGCCGCCGTGGCGGCGGATGATGCGCCGCACCGACGCCAGGCCCACGCCGTGGCCCGGGAACTCGCTGGCGCTGTGCAGGCGCTGGAACAGGCCGAAGAGGCGGTCGGCCGAGCGCATGTCGAAGCCGGCGCCGTTGTCGCGCACCACATAGGCGGGCTTGCCACCGTGCGTGGCGGCGGCCAGCGAGATGTGGGCGCGCGGGTTGCGCGCGCTGTACTTCCAGGCGTTGCCGATCAGGTTCTCCAGCACCAGACGCAGCAGCGTCGGGTCGCCCTGTGTCGCGAGGCCGGGTTCGATCTCGACCTCGCACTCGCGCTCGGGCGTGCCGCGGCGCAGGTCGTCGACGACATAACTCGCCAGCTGCGACAGGTTCACCGGCTGGCGCGCCAGCGGCTGCGACGACAGACGCGCCAGCGTCAGCAGCGCGTCGATCATCAGGTTCATGCGCGCGGCGGCGCCCAGCACGCGGTCGAGGTGGTCGTTGCCCACGCGGTCGAGCAGGCGGCCGTAGTCCTCCTTCACGATGCGCGTGAAGCCTTCGACGACGCGGATCGGTGCGCGCAGGTCGTGCGAGACGGTGAAGCTGAAATTGTCGCTCTCGCCCGCGAGTGCCGACCCGCTGGCGCCCGCGGAGGCCACCTGGGCCAGCACCAGGCCGCGCGTGCCGGCGGCTTCGAAGGGCAGCACGCGCCAGCCCTCGGCCTCGACCGGCGTGCTGCCGTCCAGCGCGGCCAGCACCGGCGGTGGCAATGGCAGCCCGGCCAGTGGCTGGCCGGGCTGCACGTCGGGCCATAGTGCGCGCGCCGCATCGTTCAGGCGTTCGACCTGCCACACCGCCTGGCCGTGCCGCGCCAGCACGGCGGCGCCGCCCTGGCTCTGCAGCAGCGGGGCCAGCGCGGCAGCGCCGGCCTGCGCGGCTTCCAGCTCGTCCAGCGGCTGGGCCACGCCGCGGAAGCCGGTGAAGCGGCCGTCGGCGTCGAGCCGCGGCGTGCCGCGCAGCTGCCAGCTGCGGTTGCCGTCCAGCGTGTGGGCCAGGCGCACGCGCAGACCCGAGAAGGGCTGCTGCGCGCGCAGCCGCGCGGCCAGCGTGGTGTCGTCGAAGAGTGCGCAATCGGCTTCCGGCGGCAGGCCGGGCCCTTGCCACGTCATCAATCGGGATGAGGCATCGGTCTGCCAGTGCCAGGCTTCGATCAAGGACGCGCTTTCACGCGCCGCATCGCGGGCTTCGCGCAGCGCACGCGCCGCCATCTGGCGCGCCAGCAGCGCGCCGGCCACGAAGGCCAGCGCCGCCACGAGCACGAGGGCGAGCGCAACAAAACCCCAGGCGGCGGTGCCGGGGCCGGTCTCGGAGCACGCAGTCAGCGCGGGCCAGGCCCCCCAGACGGCGTACCGCACCGCAGGGCGGTTGCCGTGGCACGAAGCAAGCATGCGGGGAATTGTACGGACCGCATTTGCGCGCCGGTCCGCTCAAGTTCCCTGCCACCGGGCCGAAAGTTGTGGCCATGACCCCTCGGGCCTGATGCCCGTGTTCCACGATGGGTTGCCTGGATTGACGGCCCGTCCGCGTCTGCGCATCCTGCCCGTCAACCGAGCCGAACTTCGTCGTCAGCCTGTCACCGTGAGCACCGAAGCAACCCCTCCCGCCGGCCCGCCTCGACTCGATGCCGGGGCGCTGGCGCGCCTGCGCGAACTCGACCCCGACGGGCGCCACGGCGTCGTCACCCGCGTGCTCACCGCCTTCGAGACCTCGCTGGCGCGCATGACGGGGCAACTGGAGGCCGAACGCGGCGCGGCCGGCAACCCGGTGGCGGTGGCCAACGTGGCCCACACCTTGAAGTCCAGCGCCGCCAGCGTGGGCGCGCTGGAACTGTCGCGCGTCTGCTCGGAAGTCGAGCGCCGGCTGCGCGACGGCCAGCCCGGTGATCTGGACGCGGATATCGCGCGTTTGTTGGCGGCTGCCGAGCCCGCCCGCCAGGCCGTTGCGGCTATGCTGCGGCCCTAGTGCGCCCCCCGCCGATGACAGCCCTGCATCCCTACGCCGACGCCGGCCACGCGGGCCAGCCGTCCGTATTGCTCGTCGACGACGACGAGGTCAACCTCCTGCTCACCGCGCTGGCCCTGCGCGAGCGCGGCTTCGACATCGTGGAAGCCCGCGGCGGCGAGCAGACGCTCGAACTGCTGCGCACCTGGACACCCGACATCATCGTGCTCGACGCGATCATGCCGGTGCTCGACGGCTTCGAGACCTGCCGCCGCCTGCGCCGCATGCCCGGCTTCGAGAACGTGCCGGTGCTGATGCTCACCGGCCTGGAAGACGACGCTTCCATCACCCGCGCCTACCAGGCCGGCGCCACCGACTTCTTCGTCAAGGCCACGCAGTGGAGCCTGCTGGCCGGCCGGCTGCACTACCTGCTGCGCGCCAGCCGCACCCGCATCGAGCTGGAACGCAGCAAGAGCAAGCTGGCGCGCGCGCAGGACCTGGCGCGCATGGGCAGCTTCGACTGGCGGCGCTCGGAAGGCGGCCTGCTGATGTCGCCCGAGGCGCTGCGAGTGTTCGGCTTCGGTCCGCACGAGCGCGTGACGCTGCGCACGCTGCTGCGCATGGTGCCGGGCGACGACCGCCGCGCCTTCCTGCGCCTGCTGCACGAGGCGATGCGCCACGCCTCGGTGCTGGCCACCGATGTCCCCATCGTGCTGGTGGACGGCCGCACCCGCATCATCCACGCCGAGGCCGAGCCCGAGTTCAACGAGCACGGCCATGGCGCCGGTTATGCCGGCATCGTGCAGGACGTGACCGACCGCCGCGCGGCCGAGGACAAGATCCGCCAGCTGGCGAACTTCGACGCGCTCACCGGCCTGCCGAACCGGCGCCAGCTGATCTGGCGCGCCGAACGCGCGCTGGAGCAGGCGCGCCGCATGCAGCACCAGTGCGCGCTGCTGCTGATCGACCTCGATCGCTTCAAGATCATCAACGACACGCTGGGCCACGGCGCCGGCGACGAGCTGCTGGTGGAAGTGGGCCGGCGCCTGCGCGCCTGCGTGCGCCACTCCGACCAGGTGATGGAAGGCCAGCTCGAAGCCGCCGGCGTGCGTTCGCACCGCGCGCTGGAAGCCGTGGGCCGGCTGGGCGGCGACGAGTTCGTCGCGCTGCTGCCCGAAGTGATGGCCGATGCCGACGCCGAGCGCGTGGCGCAGCGCATCCTCGAAGCCCTGCGCGAGCCCATCTTCGTCAGCGGCCAGGAGTGTTTCGTCACCGCCAGCGTGGGCGTGGCGATCTTCCCGCGCGACGGCAACACGGTGGTGGACCTGCTGCGCAACTCCGACGTCGCGATGTACTCGGTGAAGGCGCAGGGCAAGAACGCCAGTGCCGTCTACAGCCCGCAGCTGGCCGGCCGTGGGCGCGAGAAGCTGGAGCTGGAAACCGCGTTGCACAAGGCCATCGAGCGCGACGAGCTGGTGCTGCACTACCAGCCCAAGATCGATGTGCGCGCCGGCCGCATGGTGGGCGCCGAGGCGCTGATGCGCTGGCAGCGCGGCGGCAAGCTGGTGCCGCCGGGCGACTTCATCCCGCTGGCCGAGGAAACCGGGCTGATCGTGCCGCTGTCGGAATGGGCGCTGCGCCAGGCGGCGCAGCAGGCCGCGGCCTGGCAGAAGGCCTTCGGCTTCGCTGACTCCATCGCCGTCAACCTGCCGAGCCGGTTGTTCGAGCGCAGCGACCTCGTCGAGCACATCCACCAGTGCGTCACCGCCTCGGGCGTGCCGCACCGCGTGATCCAGCTCGAGATCACCGAGAACGCGCTGATGAAGGATCTGCAGAACGTGATCCCGGCGCTGCACCGGCTCAACGAGATTGGCGTCGAGATCTCCATCGACGACTTCGGCACCGGCTACTCGTCGCTGGCCTACCTGACGACGCTGCCGATCTCGGAGCTCAAGATCGACCGCAGCTTCGTGCGCGACCTCGGCATCACGCCGCAGAGCAACGCGGTGGTCAACGCGATCATCGCGCTGGCCCGCGCCCTGAGCCTGCGCGTGGTGGCCGAAGGCGTGGAGACGCAGCGCCAGATGAAGGTGCTGTACGAACAGCTCGGCTGCAGCGTGATGCAGGGTTTCCTGTTCAAGCGCGCGGTGCCGGCCGACGAGCTGCAGCGCTGGCTGGAAGAAGCTGTGATGCCGCGCCGCGCGCCGTGGTTCGGTGCGATGGCCGAAGAAGATCCCGCGCCCGTCGAGGCCTTGCACGCCGTCGGCGGACGCATGCCGCGCTAGACATGCAGTCCACCCGTCCCGCGAAGGCCGCTCCGGCGGCCCCTTCGGTGTTGAGCACCGACGTCACCGCCGCCGCCTCCATCGCCAAGGGCGCTTTGCGCCGCCTGGCGCAGGCGCGGCTGGAACCCACGCCCGAGAACTACGCCCGGGCGTACGCCGAAGAGGCCGGCAATTCCCTGCAGACGCTGCAGACGGCAGAGCAGGCCGACCCCACCGCGGCGCTGAAGGCCGAGCTGAAGAGCCAGGGCGGCGCCTGGGCCGTGCAGGTGGAACGGCTGGCGCGCAACCTGGAACGCGGCGGCAAGCAGTGGACCGCGGCGCGCCGCAAGGAAAGCCTGAAGCGCCTGTTCGACGGCAGCCGCAGCGACCCCGCGCGGCTGCTGCAGCGGCTGTCGTCGCTGCTGTCGGCCTGGGAAGGCGACCAGCCCTCCGACCCCGCGCAGACCGGCGTCGAAGATCCGCCGCTGGAGGGCGTGGCGAGCGCCGACAGCGGTGACTGGCCGCCGCTGGTGGCCACGCTGCACGGCACGGTGGGCGCTGCGCTGCCGGCCGACCTGCCGCCGGCCGCCGCGCTGGCCAGCCAGCTGGCCGCGGCCGCCGACGCGGTGGCGGCCGAAGGCGCCACGCCCGAGCGCGTGGCGCAGATCGACGCGCTGTGCCAGCAGGCGCAGCGCCTCTTCGTGCAGCGCCACCGGCTGGTGGACGAGCTCACGCGCCTGTGCCGCGAGCTCACCGCCGGCCTCACCGACCTGGCGGAAGACGAAAGCTGGGCGCGCGGCCAGTGCGAGAGCCTGCAGGCCACGCTGACCGACCCCGAGGGCCTGAGCCTGCGCAGCCTGCGCTCGGCCGGCCACCTGCTGGCCGGCACGCGGCTGCGCCAGCAGCGCATGCGCAGCGAGCGCCACGCCGCGCGCGACGCGCTCAAGCAGCTGATCCACGACATGCTGATCGAGGTGGGCGAGATCGGCGAGACCGCCGGCCGCTTCGAGCTGGCCACCGAGCAGCACGCGATCGCGATCCAGAAGGCCGAGTCGCTGGAAGGGCTGGCCGACGTCGTCAAGTCGCTGCTGCTGGACACGCGCAACGTGCAGACGGCGGTGCATGCGTCGCAGCAGAAGCTGCTGGCCGACCGCAGCCGCGCCGAGACGCTGGAGGGCAAGGTGCGCGAGCTCGAGGGCGAGCTGCGCCGGCTATCCGACGAGGTGTCCACCGACGCGCTGACGCAGGTGGCCAACCGCCGCGGCCTGCAGCAGGCCTTCGAGACCGAGGTCGCGCGCTGCCAGCGCCAGGCCGCGCAGGGTGCCGCCCTGGCGGTGGGCCTGATCGACATCGACAACTTCAAGAAACTCAACGACACGCTGGGCCATGCCGCCGGCGACACCGCGCTGAAGTCGCTGGCCGCGCAGGTGAAGCAGCGGCTGCGGCCGGTGGACCACCTGGCGCGTTTCGGCGGCGAGGAGTTCGTGGTGCTGCTGCCGGACACCGGCCTCGAGGAAGCCCAGCAGGCGCTGACCAGGCTGCAGCGCAGCCTGACCGAGGCGCTGTTCCTGCACGAAGGTCGGGAGGTCTTCGTCACCTTCTCGGCGGGCGTCACCGCGTGGCGGCCGGGCGAGCCGCTGCAACCGGCGCTGGAGCGGGCCGACGAAGGGCTCTACGAGGCCAAGCGGACGGGCAAGAACCGCACCTGCGTGGCCTGAGCGACGGCGGAAACGATTGGTCGCAACCTCGGCCTCAAGCGCCGGGACTTGAGTGTCGAAGAGCACGTCAGGACCGTCCTTCAGAGGCCGTCAGACCATGAGTGCTCTTACCCAGAACTTCCTCTTCCGCGCGGTGCACGCGTTCTTCAAGCACGACCTCAAGCTCAAGCGCGCCGAGGACGGCGTGCGCATCGTCCTGCAGGAGCGCAAGGTCGAGCCCAAGGCGCCGAGCCGCCAGGAAAAACAGCGCCAGCGCGAGGACGCCGAGCTGACGCTAATCCGCAGCCAGCTCACCGAACTGCTGGATGCGCTGCCCGGCACGCGCGCGGCGATGCGGCACCTGGTGTTCGTCGAGCAGGCGCTGCAGAAGAAGGGCCTGCGGGCGCTGCACAAGCTGCCGCTGGACGTGCTGGAACACGCGCTGGCGCAGCTGGAAGGGCTGGTGACCAACTGGGCGCCGGCGGGGCTGGCCAACCTGCGCAGCAAGATGGCGGTGTGCATCCTCGACCGCGAGCACGCCGACCCCGAGGCCGAGAACGACGCCTACCGCACGGCCGCCGTGATGGACAGCAAGGCGCCGCCGACCCCGGCGGTGGCCGCCGAGCAGAAGGCCGCCGAGGAGATCGCCGAAGCCGCCGCTGTGCAGAGCGACGAGGCGGCGCTCGCCGCCGCCTACGCGATGCTGGGCAACCTGGTGCCCAAGCCCTCGGAGCCGCCGCCGATGGTGGAGACCCAGGCCGAACTGGGTTCGCGCTCGGCCAAGGCCATGCACCGCCGCCGCGGCGACCGCCCGACCTTCGCCGACACCGCGCCGCCGGACAGCCTGAAGCTGCGCGAGCTGCTGCCGACCTGAATCAGGCGCCCGCAGCGGCGCGCTGCAGCGTTAGCACGAAGTCGACGCCACCGTCGACGTTGCGCGCCTCGATCGTGCCGCCCATCTTCGCCATGTAGGTGCGGGCGACGAAGAGGCCCTGGCCGCGCTGGCCGGGCGCGGCAGATTCCGAGACCCCGGAAACGCCGTATTCGAAGATGCGCCCGATCAGCTCGGGCGCGATCGCCTCGCCGTCGTTGTGCACCACGAGCTGCACCGCGCCGGCCTCCTCGCCGAGGGCGAGCCGGATCGCCGTGCCGGGCGTGCGGTGGCGCGCGGCGTTGCGCAGCAGGTGCGTCAGCACGTCTTCCAGCGCGTACTCGTCGGCGCGCGCCGGCAGCGGCGTGCCGCGCGCGGTGTACTGCACGTCGGCGATGCCGATGTGGCCCGCGTTGCCCGCCACGTGGCCGAGGAAGGCGTCCAGGTCCACCGCCTGCAAAGAGAGGGCCGTGGTCTCGAAGGCCTCGCTCGGCGAGGCCTGGCCGTAGAGCACGCGCACCGCCTGCTGCATGCGCGTGATGTAGCGCTCGGCGGGGTCGCCGCTGCGCCCGTGCAGCGCCATCAGCGACTGCAGCGGCGACATGATCTCGTGGCCCACCGCGTGCCACATGTCCTTTTCCTGCCGGGCCCGGATCTGCTCGCGCCGCACGTCGTCGTTCACGCGCTGCAGCAGGTCCTTCAGGCCCTGCGCCAGCACACCGAGTTCGTCGCGCCCGCCGAGGTCGCTCAGGTCCAGCGCCGCCAGCTCGCCGGCGCTGCCGTCGGCGCGGCGCACGCCGGTGGAGACGGCGGCGGCGCGCCGGGTGAGCAGCGTGACGCGTCGGATGATGCGCAGCTCGATGGCCAGCCAGGCGATCAGCACCGCCGCCAGCATGGCGCCGACGAAACCCGACAGCCGCGTGGCCACCGCGGCCAGGCGCTGGTTCACCGAGCGGACGTCGCCCTGCAGTTCGATCTCGTAGCGGCCCTGCGGCGTGACGATGGTGTCGGCAGCGACCACCGGTGCGTCGTAGCCGTCCACCGGCAGCCAGCGGATCAGCTGCGCGAGCCAGGGCGCGATCGGCTCCGCCGTCTCGCGCGCGCCGCGCAGCGCCAGCAGCGGCCGCTTGTCGCCGCCGCGCCGCACCGTGAGCGTCTCGCCGGGGCCCAGCAGCTCGCGCAGGTCGGCCAGCGAGAACGCCAGCGTCGCACCGGCGGTGCGGCTGTCGAAGAGCGGCGCCGCGTCGCCCGCCGGCAGTGCGCGCACGCGGATCGCGAGCCGGTCCAGGTCGGGCGGCGGCCACTGCGGCGTGCGTGCCGAGAGGGCTTCGCGGAACGGCTCGATCGGCAGCCGGAACGACAGGAAGGTGGTCGGGCCCTCCTGCCACACCCAGCCCCGGAAGTCGCGCTGCGCGCGCGTGCCGCGCGGCAGCGCCTGGCCGGGTTCGAAGCCTTCGAAGCCGACGAGGCGGCCGCGGCCGTCGGCGGCCACCTCGTAGGGCGCCACCCAGCGCCAGTGGCCGCCGCGGTAGTCGACGTCGATGGCCACGCGGTGCGAGGCCGCCATCTCCAGGTCGCCCGGCTCGTGCGCCACCCAGGTGCCGCCGGCGGCGAAGCGCGCCACCGCGTAGACGAAGCCGCCGGCGTAGGGGTTGCTGCCGAGCGCCAGGCACAGCGTCGCGCCGTCGGGGTACTGCCAGGCGCAGCCGGCCATCTCCACCGCCTGGCGCGCCTTGCCGCGGTCGTCGAAGTCGATGGCCGAGAAGGGCAGCAGCAGCGGCCGCGCCAGCTGCACGCCACCTTCGGCCGCGCCGGGGTTCATCAACGCCAGCTGGCCGGTCGGGTGGCGCAGGCGCGCCGCGGCCTGGGCGGCGCTCTTCTTCAACCCGTCGGCGTACCCGCGCAGGCCGCGCTGCTTCTCGTCGACCAGCACCCCCAGCGCCAGCGCCAGCGTGGCCAGGGCCAGCAGCGCAAAGGCGCCGCGGAAGAACACGCGCAGCCGCAGCGGCACGCGCGTGAGCTGGGACAGCGGGCTCAGGGACGCGAGATCGACCACCGGAAGCCGCGCATCGGCACGTTCTCGATGCCGTCGAAGTCGGGGTCGATCTCGCGGAACGCGTCGCGGATGGTGCTGACGTGCTTGCGGATGTTGTCGCGGTTGCGCCCGCTCTTGACCACCGCGTAGAGATCCTCGTAGCTCACCACCTCGCCGGCGCGCGCGTGCAGCGCCGCCAGGATGCGCTGCGCGGTGAGCGGCAGGTTCACGCGCTGGCCGCGCCACAGCGCCGCGCTCTGGCGCAGCGGGTCCAGGCTCAGCTCGGCCTTGCCGCCGGCCTCGGCGGACTGCGGCCGCGCGGTGCGCAGGATCTCGAGGAAGGTGTCGATGAAATCGGCTTCCTCGAAGGCGGTCTTCTGCAGGTAGTCCCAGGCGTCCAGCGCCTTCATGATGCTGCGGTAGATGGCCGCCGGCATCGCCGACACCACCAGCACCGGCGTGCCCGCGCCGCGCTTGTTGATCGCGTTGATCAGCGCCACGCCGGCGTGGCGCTCGCGGCCGAGCTCGATGTCCAGCACCACGGCGTCGTAGCGCTCGCGCGCGATGGCGGCCTCGGCCTCGTCGCGCGTGAACCACTGCTGCACCTCGATGCCGGGGCGCGCGGCCAGGATCCAGCCCTTGAGCTGGTTGCTGGTGGGCAGGTCGTCCTCGATGACGGCGACGCGGGTCATGCGGACGATTATCGAGGGGCCCCCGCGCAGGCCGGTGTGAGTGTTTCTTCCGGAGCCCGGAGTGAAGTCGCCCGCGGCGCTTCTTGAGCGCTCCGGCCTCGATTCAAAGAATGGGTTTCACCGTCAACCACACACACGGAGAACGACGATGAACCAGCGCCTCAGCCACATCACCCGCGCCCTGCGCGTCGCCTTCACCCGCACCACGCGCAAGGCCGCGGCGGTGCTGCCGAAGCTGCCGTCGCTGGCTTTCGTCGCCACCGCCGGTGTCGCGGCGCTGGCGGCCTGGGCGCTGGTGGTGCACCCGCCGCTGCAGCAGGTGGAGCCGGGCGAGGTGGGCGTGCGCACCAACCAGCTCACCGGCGGCAGCAGCGAGTTCGGCGCCGGCCCCGTGCTGGTGCTGCCGGCGCTGCACAGCCTGCGCCTGCTGCCGCTGCGCGACCAGCTCTACCGGCCCGAGCAGGGCCGCGAGGCCAGCGGCCCGGCGCCGTTCCAGTCGGTCGAAGGGCTGTCGCTGGGCATCGACCTCGCGGTGCGCTACGCGCTCGACCCGGCCCGCATCGGCCAGATGGCGCGTGTGCTGCCGCTGGATATCGACGGCGAGGTCGTCGAGCCGGCGGTGCAGGGCGTCATCTACAAGGTGTGCACGAAGTACACCGTGCGCGAGATCTTCTCGGCCAAGCGCGCCGAGATCCAGGCCGCCATCGAGACCGAGCTGAAGGCCCGGCTGGCGGCCGACGGCATCGTGCTCAAGGGCGTGCAGATCGGCAAGGTGGACCTGCCGGCCGAGTACCGACAGGGCATGGACCGCCTGCTGGCCGAGGAACTGGCGAGCGAGAAGATGCGCTACACGCTGGAGCTGAAGGCCAAGCAGGTGCAGCAGACCGAGCTCGAGGCCCAGGCCGAGAAGGTGCGGCGCGAGACGCAGGCGGCCGCGGCCGCGCGCGAGCAGGTGATCGCCGCGCAGGCGCAGGAAGAGGCGATGAAGCATGTGCTGCCGTTCAAGCAGAAGCAGATCGAGCAGCGCCAGTACGAGGCCGAGGCGGAGAAGCAGGCGCGCATCAAGCACGCCGAAGCCGCCGCGCAGGCGCGCCGCATCGAGGCCGCCGGCGAGGCCGATTCGCGCCAGAAGCTGGCCGACGCCGAGGTCTACCGCCTCGACCGCGTGGGCCAAGCCAACGCGCAGCAGATGGGCCGCGAGGGCGCGCTGCTGAGCAAGCACCCCTTGCTGATCCAGAAGACGCTGGCCGACAAGCTGGCGGACAAGGTGCAGGTGATCGTGGCGCCCCCGGGCACCGGCGGCCACCTGCTCGCCGGCCTGGTGGGCGGAGCGGCGCCATCGAAGGCCCAGGTCCAGGCCGAAACCGCCGAGACGGAGGCGCAGTGATGTTCGCCACCCTGGCCGCAGCCAGCCTCGGGCTGGCGATCGTCACGCAGGACCCGACGCCGCTGCGCGCCGCGCCGGCAGGCACCACCACCACGCAGGCCCTGCTGTCCGCGGGCGATCTGCTCGAGGTGCGCGGCGAGCGGCTCGACCACCTGCAGGTCTACGACCACCAGCGCGAACGCGCCGGCTACGTGAAGGCGACGCAGGTGCGGCCGCTCGGCCTGCAGGAGGCCGATGCGCCGAACCTGCTGGCGGTGCTGCGCTTCCTGCGCGACACGCCGGGCGCCGAGCCGCTGGGCATCGCCTATGTCGCCGCCTACCTGAAGGCGGCGCCTGCGGCGGCGCTGACCGCGGAGCCCTTCGACGCCCTGGGCGTGATGAGCGAGCGGCTGGCGCGGCGCGCATCGGCACGCGGCGGGCGACCGGGCGACAGCGTGGCCGCGCACCTGGAAGCGGCCGGCCGCTACGGCGTGAAGTTCGCGAGCTTCGAGCGCGAGGGTGCGGTGCAGCTGTGCTACGACGGCGAGGCCTTCCGCCGCGTGCTGGCGATGACGGCCGAGCCGGAAGCGCTGGCGCGCGCCGCGCTGGCGCTGACGCGGCACGATTGCATCGACCCCGCGCTGACGCCCCCGCGCCGCCAGGCGCTGGACCGGTGGCGGGCGGAGCTGCTGGATCGCATCGACGGCGCGACCTTCGCGCGCCTGTCCGAGCCCACGCGCAACCGGATGCGCCTGCGCCGCGCCGGCGTGTGGGCGGCGCTCGCGCACGCGCGCAGCCGCGACGGCGGCGATGCCGCGGCCGCCGCGCGACGTGCCATCGACGAGCTGGCCGCCGTCAACAAGAGCGAGCTGGGCGACGAGGAGCAGGGCGAATACGCCGACGCGGCGATCCGCACCGGCGCCTCGCGCCATGCCGCCGCGCTGCCGCCGGTGGTGGCGAAGTCCGCGCTGAAGCTGCTGGTCGAGCCCGGCGAGCCCGGACAGACCTGCGTGCTGCTCAGCGACCCTGCCCGCGACGCGGGCAACCCCTTGTGGCGCCGCTGCACCTTCGCCACCGTCTGGCCCGCGTCCCTGAGGGTTGCCCCTGATGGGCGCAGCGTCGCGCTGGCGGTGCAGCCCCTGGCCACGTGGACCGAGCTCTGGGTGCTGCGCGCCACCGCCGACGGCTGGCAGCTGCAGGTGCTGCCGCCCGCCGCCAGCGAGCCCGGGCTCGGCTATGCCGAGTTCGCCGGCTGGGTGCCGGGCGGCCGCAGGATGCTGGTGGCGCGCGAGGCGCGCAGCGAGGGCCGTGTGCGGCGCAGCTTCGAGGTGGTGTCGCTGGACAGTTTCGCCGCCGAGAAGCAGGCCGCGGCGCCCCAGGCGCTGGCCCTGTTCACCCGCTGGCAGGACCCGCTGTGGAAGAGCCAGACCGTGAGCCTGCGCTGAGGCCGCGTGTGTCGGACTTGAAACAGCGTCGCAGGGCCGCGCCACTCATGTCGGGGGGTTGCGGCATGCAACCAATGCAATGAGACTGCATAAGTCAAATAGATGACGAGGCCGCCTGTGATCCATGCGCCTCACACTCAACCGCACACAAGGGGTTCGCTGATGCTCTCCAAGTCGTTCCTGATCAAGCCGCTGGCGGCGGCGGCGTTGCTGGCCGTAGCCGGCGCGTCGCAGGCCACGGTCACCGTGTACACGTCCCAGGCTGCCTTCCTGGCCGCCATCTCCAACGTGGGCGTCGACACCTTCGACAACATGGCGCTGAGCTCGGTGCCGAGCCCGATCTTCCGCAACGCCGGCCCCTACAGCTACACCGGCGCGGTCTCGACGACCTCGTTCTTCCAGGCCGGCACCACCGCCGATGTCTGGCTGTCGACCAACACCGCCACCGACACCATCACCTTCAACGCCTTCTCGGGCGGCGTGCAGGGCGTCGGCGGCAACTTCTTCGGCAGCGACATCAACGGCGCGTTCCTGGCCGGCAGTCTCACCATCACCGCCACCGATGCCAGCGGCACGGTCACGCAGACGCTGGACGCCACCAGCTCGTCCAGCTTCCTGGGCTTCGTCTCGAACGGCGCCATGACCTCGCTGACCGTCACCTCGGTGCAGCCGGTGTCCGGCTTCCTGTGGCCCACGGTCAATAACCTGACGATGGGCGTCGCCGCCGCGGTGCCGGAACCGCAGACCTTCGCGATGCTGCTGGCCGGCCTGGGCTTCGTCGGCTTCATGGCCCGCCGCCGCCGCGGCTGATCCCTTCTCGGCACAGTGCCGAACAGCGGCCCCGGGGAGACCCCGGGGCCGTTTTTCATTGGGGCCGCTACCTGCAGCGGTTCGGCCGCGCGCGGCGGACCGGACGCGCATCGTCACAAACAGGCGGGTACTTCCGGGTCTGTCGGGGCCTTGGCCGGGCGGTGGCGGTGATGTAATCGGGGCCCGATTTCGCCCCAGACCGCCGACCCATGCCCGTCGTCGCCGTCATCAACCGCAAGGGCGGCAGCGGCAAGAGCACGCTGGCCACCCACATCGCCGCCCAGGCCGCGCGTGGTGGCGCCGGCGTGATGCTGGGCGACGTGGACCGGCAGCAGTCCTCGCTGTCCTGGCTGCGCCGCCGCACTGCGCAGCCGGCCGCCGCCGGCGCCGAGATCATCGGCTGGGCCATCGACCCCGCCAGTGGCGTCCTGCGGCCGCCGCCCGGCGTCACCCACGTCGTGCTGGACACCCCAGGCGGGCTGTACGGCATGGCCCTGGCGCGCGCCGTGATGGCCGCCGACGCCGTGCTGGTGCCGCTGACCGCATCGGCCTTCGACCGCGAATCGGCCGAGGCCTGCCTGGCCGAACTGCGCGCGCTGCCGCGCGTGGCCAGCGGGCGCTGCCGCGTCGGCCTGGTCGGCATGCGGCTGGACTCCCGCACCCGCGCCGCCGCCGAGCTGCGCGCCTGGGCCGAGGAGCGCGGCCACGCCTACGTGGGCAGCCTGCGCGAGGCGCAGGTCTACGTGCGCGCCGCCGAGCAGGGCCTGACGTTGTTCGACCTGCCGCCGGCCAAGGTGGCGGCCGACCTGGAGCAATGGCAACCCATCGTCGAGTGGCTGCAGGCCGCACAGGTGGACGGCGCGCGGGCCGAACGGCAGGCGCGTGCACCCATTCGTCCGGTCGAACAGGCCAGCCGCCCCGTCCCGGTGGCGACCCCGCCGGTGGCGCCGCTGCGCCAGCTGCCGTCAGCGCCCGCGCGGGCGCCGGGCCTGCTGCAAGGCTGGTTCGGGCGCTTCCTGCGCGCCTGAGCGGCGGGCTCCTCGGCCGCACGGCCGCGGCGGCCGCTGGCGGAAGCGGTGAGATTCGAACTCACGGATGGTTGCCCATCGCCGGTTTTCAAGACCGGTGCCTTAAACCGCTCGGCCACGCTTCCTGGAAGGCCTTCGATTCTAGGCGCCGGGCCTCTGCGCCTGCTCGCAGCGCACCTGCACCAGCTCGCGCCGGCCACCGTCGACGCGCATCGCGCTGAGGCAGCCGCCCCAGACGCAGCCGGTGTCCAGCGCCAGCACATCGGCGCGCTGCACCAGGCCCAGCGTGCTCCAGTGGCCGAAGGCCACCGGCATGCCGGCGCTGCGCCGGCCGGGCACGTCGAACCACGGGTGGAAGCCCGCGGGCGCGGCGGCGGCGCCGTCCTTGGCCTTGAAGTCGAGCGTGCCGTCGGCGCTGCAGAAGCGGATGCGCGTCAGCACGTTGATCACGAAGCGCCAGCGCTCCGCGCCCGCCAGGTCGTCGCGCCAGCGCCGCGGCTCGTCGCCGTACATCACCTGCAGGAAACCCGGCAGCTCCGGGCCCTGCAGCATCGCCTGCACCTCGGCGGCGAGGCTCAGCGTGGTGGTTGAGTCCCATTGCGGCACCAGCCCGGCATGCACGCACAACCAGCCCGCCTCCTGGTGCGCCAGCGGCTGCGCGCGCAGCCAGCGCAGCCAGTGATCGCGGTCGGGCGCCTGCAGGACCTCGGCGATGGTGTCGCCGCGCTTCAGCGGACGCACGCCGTAGGCCACCGCCAGCAGGTGCAGGTCGTGGTTGCCGAGCAGGCAGGTGGCGGCGCCGCCGTACGCCGCCAGGCGCCGCAGCACGGCCAGCGAGGCCGGGCCGCGGTTGACCAGGTCGCCGAGCACGACGATGCGGTCGCGCGACGGCGAGAAGCCGGTTTCCGCGAGCAGCCGGCCCAGGGCCTCGTCGCAGCCCTGCACGTCGCCGATCAGGTGGAGCATCGGTCGATTCTGCTACGCTCGCCGCCCATCGCCCGGGACCACATCCGGCTGTCCGCCCGGGCTCCACCGCCGGCGCGGCGGTGCACATGGACTTCACGCTTCTCGTCTTCCTGATCCTGCTCAACGGCCTGTTCGCCATGTCGGAGATGGCGCTCAGCGCCAGCCGCAAGGCGCGCCTGCAGGTGATGGTGGAAAGCGGCGAGCCCGGCGCGCAGGCCGCGCTCGATCTGCACGACAACCCCACGCGCTTCCTCTCGACCGTGCAGATCGGCATCACGTCGATCGGCATCCTGAACGGCATCGTCGGCGAGGCCGCCTTCAGCGAGCCGCTGGCCGCCTGGCTCTCGCAGAACCTGCACCTGACCTCGCGCGCCGCGTCGATCAGCGCCACCGGGCTGGTGGTGGTGATGATCACCGTGCTGACCATCATCTTCGGCGAGCTGGTGCCCAAGCGCGTGGGGCAGATGTTCCCGGAGACCGTGGCCAGCCTGGTCTCGCGGCCGATGCAGGGGCTGTCGATCGCCACCCGTCCGCTGGTCGCCCTGCTCACCTTCAGCACCAACGCCGTGCTGAAGCTGCTGGGCATGCGCGGCGACGGCGCGCGCGCCGTCACCTCCGAGGAGATCGCTGCCAGCCTGGAAGAGGGCGTCGACGCCGGCGTCATCGAGGCCCAGGAGCACCAGATGGTGCGCAACGTGTTCCGGCTCGACGACCGCCAGATCGGCTCGATGATGATCCCGCGCGCCGAGATCGTCTGGCTCGACGTGGCCGACCCGCCGGCCAAGGCGCTGGAGCTCATCGCCGCCAGCGGCCACACCCGCTTCCCGGTGTGCCGCGGCTCGCTCGACGACGTGCAGGGCGTCGTCAACGCTGCGCGCCTGCTGCAGCCGCTGGCGCAGGGCCTGGCGCTGGACATCACGGCGCAGATGCAGCCGCCGGTGTTCGTGCCCGAGACGCTCTCGGGCATGGAGCTGCTGGAGCACTTCCGCGTCTCGCGCACCGACCTCGTGTTCGTGGTCGACGAGTACGGCGCCGTGCAGGGCGTGATCACCGAGCGCGACCTGCTGGAGGCCATCACCGGCGAGTTCGGCGCCCCCAGCGACGAGGACGCGTGGGCCGTGCGCCGCAGCGAGACCAGCTGGCTGCTCGACGGGCTGATCCCGGTGCCCGAGCTGAAGGACCGCCTGGAGCTGAAGGAACTGCCCGAAGAGGGCCGCGGCCGCTACAACACGCTGGCTGGCATGATCATGCTTTTGCTCGGCCGCCTGCCGCGCACGGCCGACCGGGTGGACTGGGATGGCTGGCGCTTCGAGGTCGTGGACCTGGACGGCAAGCGCGTGGACAAGGTGCTGGTCGAGCGCATCGAGAACCCCGGAGAAGAGACGATCCCATGATCAACCAGTTCCTGCACCGCCAGCCCGCCGCGCTGGACAGCGACAAGCACCGCAACCTGAAGCTGCGCCTGCCGATCACCGACTGGTCGGTGGCCAAGGACCTGAACGCGATGTTCGTCGCCGCCGCCGAGTTCAGCGACGTGTGCCGCGAGTTCCCGATCGTCTTCGTGAAGGCGGGCAAGGAGCCCGACGGCAAGGACTCCATCGCACCGGTGGCGGTGTTCGGCCTGCGCCAGAACGAGAACCTGTACGTCAGCGGCGAGCGCTGGCGCGCGCAGTACATGCCGGCGATCCTGCGCGCCTACCCGTTCTGCATCGCCCGCATCGACGACCAGCGCTTCGCGATCTGCATCGACACCGCCTGGGGCGGCACCAGCGTGCTCGAAGGCGAGCCGCTGTTCACCGCCGCCGGCGAGCAGGCCGAGCTGATGAAGCAGATGACCACGCACCTGGAGAACCTGGAGACCGAGATCCAGCGCACGCGCGCGGTCTGCCAGAAGCTGCTGGAGCTGGACGTGCTGCGCGAGATGCGCTTCGACGCCACGCTGCCCGATGGTCGCCAGCACACGGTGGACGGATTCCTGACCGTGGACGACAAGAAGGTGACCGAGCTGCCCGACAACGTGGTCGGCGGCCTGCACCGCAGCGGCCTGCTCGGCCTGATCCACCTGCACTGGGTGTCGCTGGGCAACATGCGCCGCCTGGTGGACTGGCACATCGAGCGCTCGGCGGCCGACGAGCCGGCCGCGGCGCCGGCGGCGGCACCGCAGGCCTGACCCGGCGCTCAGGCGGCCGACGGGCCGCGCAGCGTCTGCAGCAGCTGGGCGGCCTGCGGCTGGCTGCGTGCCACCCACTCGTCGTAGCGACGGCGCGCCTCCGCGCCGTAGCGCTTGTAGACCTGCCAGCCGACGAAGGCCACCAGCCCCAGCAGCGCCAGCGTCCTGGCCGCGCGCACCCAGGCCACCAGCACCGCGATGGCCATGCCGAAGGCCACCCACTTGAACCACCAGACGCCGCTGTAGGTGACGGCGTTGATGAAGCCGGTGAGCGCCACGATCCACAGCGCCTTCAGCGGCATCAGCACCGCGTCGGCGATGTTGCGCACGGGGCGCGTGAAGGTGCGGAAAAGGCTCATCGCGGCTCCTGGTGGGGTGTGTTCGACGGGTGCATCTTCGGCGGGCCGCCGCCGGGCGGCGAGCCCGATGCGACGCAGCGCAGATGCGGGGCGCCAGCTGCGGCAGGGCCGGTGCGAACGGGAGGGCGGCTCGCCGGATGACAATGCGCGACCTTCCCCTTGACTGCCGCCATGACCGTCCAACTCGCCAAGCCTTCGAAGGGCAGCATCCCGCTGCACGTGACCGACCGGACCTCGTTCAAGACCCTCTCCGCCGCGCTCGACGCCCAGGGCCGGCGCTGGCTGCAGACGCTGAACTTCAGCGGTGCCCCCGACACCCACGCTCTGCTGCCCGCGGCCGACGGCAGCCTGGGCGCCGTGTGGGCCGGCGTGCGCGATGCCACGCACCCGTTCGCGCTGTCGGCCCTGCCGAAGGCGCTGCCGCCGGGCCGCTACCACCTGGCCGAGCCCGGGCTGGCGCTGGATCCCGCGGCGGCCGCGCTGTCGTGGGAGCTGGGCAGCTACACCTTCGATCTCTACAAACCCGCCGCGCGCGAAGCCGCGCAGCTGCAGCTGCCGTCCACCGCCGACACGCAGCGTGCGCTGATCGTGGCCGGGGCCATCGTGGCCACGCGCGACCTCGTCAACACGCCGGCCGAGCACATGGGCCCGGCCGAGCTGGCCGAGGCGGTGCGCCTGGTGGCCAAGCAGCACGGCGCGAAGTTCAAGCAGGTTGTCGGCGACGAGCTGCTGGAGCAGGGCTTCCCCGCGGTGCACGCGGTCGGCCGCGCGGCGACCCGCGCGCCGCGGCTCATCGAGCTCAACTGGGGCAGCCCCAGGCACCCGAAGCTGGCGCTGGTGGGCAAGGGCGTGTGCTTCGACAGCGGCGGGCTGGACATCAAGAGCGCCGACGGCATGCGCCTGATGAAGAAGGACATGGGCGGCGCGGCCAACGCCCTGGGCCTGGCGCAGATGGTGATGGCGCTGAAGCTGCCGGTGCGCCTGCAGCTGCTGATCCCCGCGGTGGAGAACGCCATCAGCGGCAATGCCTTCCGCCCGGGCGACGTGTTCAGGACGCGCGCCGGCCTGCACATCGAGATCGGCAACACCGACGCCGAGGGCCGCGTGATCCTGTGCGACGCGCTGGCCTATGCCGCCGAGGGCAAGCCCGACCTGCTGATCGACATGGCGACGCTGACCGGTGCCGCGCGCGTGGCGCTGGGCTCGCAGCTGCCGGCGCTGTTCTGCCGCCGCATGGACCTGGCGCGCGAGCTGGTGGACCGCGGGCTGGCGCTGCGCGATCCGCTGTGGCACCTGCCGCTCTGGCGCGACTACCACGGCGGCATCGAGAGCGACATCGCCGACATCGTCAACACCGGCAAGGGCGCGCTGGCCGGCGCCATCAACGCGGCGATCTTCCTCGAGGACTTCGTGCCGCCCGGGATGGACTGGCTGCACATCGACCTGTTCGCGTGGAACGACGGCGCGCGCCCGGGCCGGCCGGTGGGCGGCGAGGCGCAGACGCTGCGCACGCTGCTCGCGACGCTGGAGCAGCGCTACGGCGCTTGAGCGGAGAGTAGGGCACCAAGACCCCGCTGTTCGGGGCTTCGCAAAACCGTCACGCTGGCACAGTAACGTTTCGGCAGGCGACAACCGACCGCAACACTGGGCGGACTTCCGGAACCCGTACCCGGCGCCTCTCGATCAAACCTTGGACCCCCGTTGAGCTGCAGTACCGGGCTCAGCGGGCCAGTCCTTTCCTGAGCACGGGTCCGACGCCGGCATCGAGCGTCGCGACTTCGCAGCGGCCCTGCGCGTCGCACCACAGCACCCGTTCGTCGCCCAGCCACAGGCGGCCGAGCAGCGCATCGCCGCGCTGCCACTGCAGCACGCTGTCACCGCTGCGCGGCTGCAGGCCGGCCGCCGGCTGCCAGCGGCCCTGCGTCTGCTCGGCCAGCGCGTAGAGCCAGCTCGACGTGGGCGCGCGCGCCTCGCCGTCGACCGTCCACTGCACCGCCGGCCCCGCGGCCAGCGCGTCCATCCAGGGCGCCTGCGGGCGCGGCCGAGCCATCAGCTGCCC